>JBGAOY010000059.1:0-1555 GCA_044221555.1 Acidimicrobiales bacterium | reverse complement strand
GGCACTGGCTCTCAACTAGCCTCGATCCCGACAGTCACCGCCGGGGAGCGTGGTCAGGTGCAGCCGTCCACTGGTGCACGATGGGTTCGGGTAGCGGCGCTGAGCGGGCTGATTGCGATCGGCTTGCTCGCGGTGGACGCTCAGCCCGTGGGCGCCGACGGGAACGAGGCACCGGGCGCGCCGCTCGCGGCGCGGGCGATCAGCGCCGGCGACCGTTACACCTGCGCCATCCTGGCCGACGGGTCGGTGCGCTGCTGGGGCATGAACTCCAGCGGTCAACTGGGGCTGGGTGACACGGTGGCGCGCGGCGACGGCCCCGACGAGATGGGCGACGCGCTCCCCGCCGTCGATCTCGGGACCGGCCACACCGCGATCGCGATCGCCTCCACCTTCCGCCACAGCTGCGCCCTGCTCGACGACCGGTCGGTCAAGTGCTGGGGCGCGAACGAGGACGGGCAACTGGGTCAGGGCCACGACCACCCGCTCGGCAACAACCCGGGCGAGATGGGCGACGACCTCCCTGCCGTCGACCTCCCGGCGGCGGCCACCGCAGTGACCACGGGTGGCAGCACCTCCTGTGCGCTGCTCGTGGACGGGACGGTTCGATGCTGGGGCGAGAACGACCTCGGCCAACTCGGCATCGGGGAGGACGACGACCGCGGTGACGAGCCGGGCGAGATGGGCGAGGCGCTGCAACCGGTCCTGCTGGGCACCGGTCGCACGGCGACCGCGATCTCCTCCGGCCACGACCACACCTGTGCGGTGCTCGACGACGGATCGGTCAAGTGTTGGGGAGGCACGAATTCCTCTGGCGAGCTCGGCCAGGGAGACACCGTCTCGCGCGGCCGCGACCCGGGCCTCCTCGGTGATGCCCTCGCACCGGTCGATCTCGGATCGGGTCGCACGGCGGTGGCCGTCACCGCCGGCATGTTCTGGAGTTGCGCCCTACTCGACGGCGGCCAGGTGAAGTGCTGGGGTTCGTCCGCGCTGGGGGTGCTGGGGCAGGGTCCCAGCGCCAACCTGGGCGATCAGCCGGGGGAGATGGGCGACGCGCTGGCTCCGGTCGACCTGGGCGCCGGTCGCACCGCCACGGCGGTGACGGCTGCGGACCTCTACAACGACTCGAACCAGTCGGGACACACCTGTGCGGTGCTCGACACCGGCAGCGTGAAGTGCTGGGGGCATGGTCAGTTCGGCGCCCTCGGCCTGGGGGACCAGCTGAGCCGGGGTGGCGGGGTCGGGCAGATGGGCGACGCCCTGCCTGAGGTCGACCTCGGCCCCGGAGCCGTGGTGCGCGCCGTCACCGCGGGCGCCGTCCACACGTGCGCCCTTCTCGCGGACGCGACGCTGCGGTGCTGGGGCGCGAACCAGGCGGGTGAGCTCGGGCTGGGCGACACGGTCACCCGGGGCGACGGCCCCGGCGAGATGGGGAGCGCGCTGGCCGCGGTCGACCTCCGCGACGTCGCCTTCCTCCCCGGGCCGGCGGTGAACCTGGTGCTCAGCGCCGTCCAGCAGTCGACCCGCACGAGCGAGCCGATCGACTACCACGTCACCG
>JBGAOY010000058.1:0-1638 GCA_044221555.1 Acidimicrobiales bacterium | reverse complement strand
CCTAGTAAGTCCCGGTAGAGGTTGAGTCGAGGCGTTCGACGCGCAGCATCCCCCTCGCGAGGGTTCTGGTTGCTGACCAACCCACACCGAGGAGGATGCTGTGTCCAACCGTAGAACGCTCACGCGCGGTGACCGTCGCCGCAACGACAAGCTGGCCCGTTTGCGGGCGATCGTGCGGCCTGATCTGGCTGTTGTCGGGATCGATCTGGCGTCGGCGAAGCAGGCGGCGGTGGTCACCGATCATGATTCGATCGTGTTGGGTCGCCGCATGTTCGACGGCGACCCGTGGGTGATCGACGAGATCGTGGACTGGGCGTTGCCGATCGCGGTCGATGCCGGGTTCACGGGTGTGGTGGTGGGGTGCGAGCCGACCGGGCACCGCTGGAAGGCGATCTTGGACCGCTGCCGGGTCCGGGGTGTCGAGGTGGTGTGCGTGAACCCGATGCTGGTCCATCGCGGCCGCGAGGAAGAGGACTTCACCCGTGACCGGTCGGACTTCAAGGACTCGACGATCATCGCCCGGCGGGTCACCGACCGGCACTGCTTCATCCCCTACGCGCTCGAAGGGCACTGGTGCCGGCTCCGTCACCTGGGCGCGCGCCGCAACGACCAGCTCGTCGAGGCCACCGCGGCCCGCCAACAGCTCCGGGACCTGCTCGAGTGCGTGTGGCCCGCGGTCCTGCACACTGCGTCCAAGCCCCTCGAGGCCCTGACCTGGCGCGCCGCGATGGCGGTGTCGTGCGACCCCGCCGAGATCGCCGACATGGGCTTCGACACGTTCGCCGCCTCGGTGACCGCCGAGCTCGACCGGTGGGGCGGCCAGCGCCGCAACCTGCGGATCCTGCGGGCGATCTGGGCCGCGGCGGCCGAACCGGGCGGCGTCGAGCGGGAACGACCCGCCGCGGTCGAACGGGCCCGTGACGCCATCCGGGACTGGCGACGAGCCCTCGACGAGCTCGCCGACGTCGAGGCCCGCATGATCGAGGTCCTCGACGCGCTCGAGCTCACCGACCTCGTCACCACCATCGACGGGCTCTCCGCGGTCGGCGCCGCCGCGATCTTGGCCGAGGCCGGCGACCCCGCCCGCTTCGACAGTGCCCGCACCTGGGTCAAACACGCCGGGCTGTGCCCGCGAGCCAACGAGTCCGGCACCTTCGCCGGCCAGACCAAGACCTCCCGGCGCGGACGGCCCGGGCTGCGCACCGCGGCCTGGCGGGCCGTGTGGGGCGCCCTGCACCACAACCCCGTCTACGCCGCCCGCTACACCCACCTGCGCACCCGCACCGACAACCCGCTACGCGACGGCCAAGCCCGCGCCGCGATCGCCGCCGCCCTGTTGCGCCAACTCTTCGTCGTGGTCACCCGCCGCGTCGCCTGGGACCCCGCCATCGCCGCCGGCCGAGAGGTGACGCCCCTGGCTGCATGACGCGACACTGGCGGCGGGCGGGGCGAACCCGGCTTGCCCTTGGGAAGAACCCGTAGCTGAGCAGGGGCGCCCCGCCCACTCTCGACACGAGCTCGAATGAGGGCTGTTGGGAAGAACCCGGTTGTTCGCTAGGTCGAGCACCGAGAGTGGGCCCCGGCACCCGCCAACACCCGCCAACCGCGAACGACACCCGACCACCGACCCAGCCATCA
>JBGAOY010000057.1:0-1846 GCA_044221555.1 Acidimicrobiales bacterium | reverse complement strand
AGCGGGGAACGGTCCTCCCCAGCGCACGCTCCTGCACTCTCTCCAGGCTACGACATCGATGGGGCGCCGCCCCCGCGGGGTTCAGGCCTCCCGCTCTTGTTCGTTGCGCTCACGGGCCGCTCGGGCCCCGCCCTCGTTCCTCGGGCTCAGGGCCCGTCGTCGACCACCAGCCAGGGCGACCAGCCGGTCTCAGGGGCCACGTCGATGCCGACGGGCGGGTCCTCGAGGAACGGGTACCGCTGGAAGGCCATGCCCGCCCACGCCCGCACCGTGGTCGGGTTGCCGAGCGAAGACAGCAGAACCTCGATGCCGTAGGTGTGGGCGTCGTGGAAGGTGCTCAGCGTGGACGAGGACGGCGTGGTGTCACCGGCGCGGTACTTGAGGCCCCACAGGCCGTGGCGCACCATGACGCGCACCACGAAGTCCGGGTCGTCGCCGGCGCCGTCGACGTCGAGGTGCCACTGCAGGGTGGTGGTGCCGTACTGCCAGGGATGGGTGTCCGGTCCGAACGCCTCCCGCAGGTGCGCGGTGAGGCGGATGATCGGACGGTTGTGGTTGTCGACGACCGCCTCGGCGCTCCAGTCGACCAGGTCGCCGCCTCCGTAGATGGTGTCGCGGGCGGTGTCCTCGACGATCAGGGGCGCGGCGCCCCCCGGTCCCGCACCGTTCGAACCATCAGCCCCGTCGATGTGGTGGCCGCTCCGGTGGAAGCGGAACGGTGGAGGACGAGGGGGGTTCCGCCCGCACGTCGAGCAGGGCACGCCCCGCAGGTGTAGGAACGCGGACACCGATCGGCTCCCGCTCTGCGGGAGGATCAGCGCGTCGTCGACGGTGCCGCCCCAGTAGGTGAGCAGGGCGGTGTCGGTCCCCGGCTCGCCACCGGGGTCCGGTACGTCGTAGCGGAACGGTGCCCGTCGCGCCTCCCCCCACGACACGTACTGCGCAAGGTCGGGGGCCGACGACAGGGGCGCCCCCGGCACCGCCGCCGAGGCGCCGGGGCCGAGCGATCCCACCAGGCCGACCGGCACCGTGGAGTCGGCGACCTGCCAGAGGTCTGCCGCCGGGTCGGGGAGCGACTGCTCGTGGGTGAGCACCGTCTCGGTGGCGCCGGCCAGCAACGACGTCCGGGGTGCGCCTCCCGCCATCAGCTGCAGGTCCCAGAGGTGGCGCAGACCGACCCGGGCGGTGCCGAAGCCGGTGTTGGTGACCCGCGTGGTCACGACCACCGACGAGTCGTCCACGCTGGTGCCCACCACCACGACGTCCTCGGTCACGCGCAGTCGGTCGGCGCCGGTGATCTCGTAGGTGGTGCGGAAGCCGGTGGTGCCGAGGGAGCTGACGGTGCCGCTTGGAGCCAGGCTGACCGCGCCCCCCGCCCCGCTCGGGCTGTAGTCGGTGTCGCTGGCGTAGGAGTGCAGCGTGAGGAACGACGAGCCGGGCCGCCGGCTACGCGACAGCAACGGGAGGCCGGCGCCCTTCGGGTGGTCGGGGCCCGTGGTGACGCTGAACGCGCCGAGATGGTCGCCATCATCGACCCGCACCCGCAGGATCCCGTTGCCGGCGCCGCGCGGTCGCGGCGGGAGCTCGGGGGGAGCGGAAGGGCCGACGGTGAGCGGTTGTGCGGCACCGGACTCGACACCCCAGACCGGGACGAGGGCGAGCATCGCGGCGGCGAGCAGCAGGCCCCGGCGTCGACCCGGGCGGGAGCCCCGCGCCGGTCGCCCGCCGGGTGGCTGGCCATGTCGGTCCCCCAGGATGGCGACGGGGCCGCTCACGGCACGCCGGCGTCGACCGTCGTGGCCGCGCCGGCGGTCACCGTGAACGGGTCGCCGGCCGCGTAGGTGGT
>JBGAOY010000056.1:0-5316 GCA_044221555.1 Acidimicrobiales bacterium | reverse complement strand
ATGGCGTCGGCGGTGTCCTGCTGGCGTGAGCGCAGCACGACCTCGTGGCCGGTCTTGGCCGCCACCTCGGCGATGCCGGCGCCCATGATGCCCGAGCCGATGATCCCAACCTTCTTGATCGTCATGGCGGGCACGTTACCGATCGGGCCGCGGCCGACTCCAAGCCGACTCCAAGCCGACTCCTTGCCGACCCTGGCCGCTCGCGGCCGACTCCAGCCCCGCGCCAGCCCGACGCGAGGGTCGCTTCCGGGCCGACGCGGGGTCGCTTCCGGGACCGATGGCCGCCATGTCGGCGCGGCTGAGCGGCGGGGCGGCGCCGCCGTCGGCCGCCGGCACCCCCGACGCTCGCCGGTAGTGTCGGGCCGTGGACCCCCTGCCCGCGTTCCCGACGGGAGTCCTCCGGGCCCTGCCGCCGGTGGCCCGCGCCGTGCTCCGCGAGCAGCGCCGGCGCCTGTTGCAGCGGGCGACCGGGCGGGTGCTCGACCTCGGCGAGGGCACCGAGCCCGACCTCTTGCGCCGGGCCGACGAGGTGGTGCGGGCCCGTTCGGCGGCGGCGGTCGCGCTCGGGGACGAGCCGGGGACCGAACACGCCGCGGGGGCCTCCTTCGACGCGATCGTGTCGGTCCTGCACCTCACCGCGGTCGACGACCTCCCGGTCGAGCTGGCGGCCATCCGGCGCCTGCTCACGGCGGAGGGCCGTCTACTGTTCCTCGAGCCCGCTCGCCAGCCCGGGTTCGGTCACCGGCTCCGCTCGGCGGCCAGCCCGATGGTGCGCCTGGTGTCGGGGTGGGAGATCGACCGCGATCTCCCCCTCGCCATCCGCTCGAACCACCTCACCATCGTCGACATCGAGAGGATCAACATGCCGCCGGTCGTCTGGCCCATCCGCACCTTCGTCCTGGGTGCCGCCACGCGCCGACCTGACGACGTGAGGGGCGCCGATTCGGATGCCGCCGCCGGCGCCGAGGCCGCCGTGGATCCCACGGACACCGCCGCCGAGGAGCAGCGGTGACCGGGCCGCTCGCCCTCGTCGGTGGCGCCGCTTTCACCGACGGCTGCACCTTCGACGCCGAGTTGCTCGCCGCCAGCGGGGGCACCGAGGTGGTGGTGCTGCCCACGGCCGCCGCCTACGAGCACCCCGACCGTGAGGTTGCCGCGGCCACGACGTGGTTCGAGGCTCTCGGCGGCTCGGTGCGCGGCGTCGCGGTGCTGGGCCGTCGCGACGCGCTCGTGGACGAGCACGTCGACGCCGTCGCCGGTGCCCGGTTCGTCTACCTGTGCGGCGGCTCGTCGATGCACCTGCGTTCGGTGCTGAAGGACTCGCCGTTGTGGGACGCTCTCGTCGCCGCGTGGCAGGGCGGCGCCGTGCTGGCCGCCTCGAGCGGCGCCGCCCGTGTGCTGTGCGATCCGATGGTCGACCCCCGCGGCGGTGCCTTCGCCGTCGGCCTCGGGCTCATCCCCGGCCTCGCGGTCATTCCGCACCACGACCACTGGTCCCGGGACAAGGCCCACCGCACCATCCAGCTCGCACCCAAGGGCCTGCCCATCGCCGGCATCGACGACCGCACGGCGCTGATCCGTGACCCCGACGGCACCTGGCACTCGGCCGGCGCCGGCGAGGTGGCCATCTGGGTGGACGGCCAGCCCCAACCCCTGACCGCCCTTCCCTGACCACACTTCCCGGACTGCCTCGACCGCCTCGACCGCCTCGTTCTGTGTACAGATCTGGGCTCGAAGTGGCGCGAGTCCTGTACACAGAACGGGAGGTGTGGGGGACGGGCCCGGCGCCGCCCGGCGCCGCCCGGCGCGACCGGGACGGTCAGCCGGCGGCGGTCGTCGTAGTCGAGTCGCCGGCGGTCGTGGTGGTCGACCCGCCCGTCTGCTCGATGGTCACCGAGTTGACGGTGACGGTCTCGCTGGGGGCGCCGCCGAGGCCGCTCGCGGGATCGTCCTCGTTGAGGGCCAACACCGCGTTGACGACGTCGATGCCGGCGTCGTCGGTGGTGCCGAAGACCACGTAGGTGCCCTGGGCGTCGAGGGTCGAGGCGGCGTCGGTGCCCACGAAGAAGAACTGGGCCGACCCGCTGTCCGGCCCACTGCCTCGTGCCATCACCAACTGTCCCGGCTCGTAGGTGTAGCCGTCGCCCTCGTCGGGGATGTTGTAGCCGGGCCCGGGGTCGCTGGCGTCGTTGGTGTGGGGTGACCCGCCCTGGATGACGCCGATCGAGGTGTCGGTGCGGAAGATCTCGGTGCCGTCGTAGTAGCCGTTGCGGGACAGGTTGACGAAGTTGTTGACCGTGCCGGGGGTGTTCTCGGTGTCGAGGTCGACCCGGATCTCGCCCTGGCTGGTGTCGAAGACCGCGGTGTACGTGGCGCCGGGCGCGAGGCAGTCACCGAACGCCTCGGCGTAGTCGATGACCGGCTCCGCGGGCGGGGTCTCGGGGGCGCACTCGCCGGCGCCGTAGACGAACGGGGCGTCGGGCGGCAGGTTCTCCAGGGTCGTGGTGGTGGCGTCGGACGCCGAGTCGTCGCCGTCGTCGCCGGCGAAGGTGGAGTAGAGGAACATCGCGCCGAGGACGACCACTGCGATCCCGCCGAAGGTGAGGTAGCGCCGGCGCTGCTGCTTCTTGCGTTGGGCCTCGCGAGCGGCCTCGATCCGGGCTTGACGTGCCTGCTTCTGGCGTTCCCGCTTCTCGGTACCCACGGCGGGGAAAGCTACCGCCTACGCGGCGGCACCCGACAAGCGGCCGGTTGACGCGCGGACGGGCGGCGTCCAGTGGGCGCGCCGCAGCCGGTGGCGCGACCGGACCGACGAGGTGATCGAGCGCGCCCGGTTGTCGCCACAGCGGGCCGTCGGGCTCAAAGCACGGATCTCGTTCTGGCCGCGGCCCCGTGTTCTCCACAACACGCTGGCGCGGCCAGAAGCGTTGGCGGGGTCGGTCGTCACCTATCCGCTCGGGCCCTTAGCGGGTTCAACCCGCTCTCGGCGCCGGTGGCATCGGTCGGGCGTCGGCCCAGGGTCGCTCGGCCTCGAGTTGGGCTGCCAGGGAGTAGAGCGTGGCCTCGTCGCCGTACGGGGCGACGAGTTGCACGGCGAGCGGGACGCCACCCGGGCTGAAGCCGGCGGGGACGGTGGCCGCGGGGTTGCCGGCGACGTTCCAGAGCGTGGTGAAGGGGACGGCCCACAGGTTGCGCACCGCCGTCGGGATGGCGCCGCCGCGGCCCAGTCCGTCGGCCGGTGGCGGCAGCAGGCCCACGACCGGTGTGAGCAGGACGTCGTGGCCCTCGAACATCCGGTTGGCGGCGGCGCCGATGTGGTCGACCCGCCGCAGGGCCCACCGCTCCACCATCGGTGGCGTCTGCAGCCGACCGACGTGGATGCGGGTGGCCGGCTCGATGCGGTCCGGGTGCGAGGCGTGGGCCAGGTGCTCGCGGATCCCCGGGCCGCCGGCGCTGACCCAGGCCACGAGCGGGTCGGGGGGCCGCCGGTCGTCACGCTCGACCCGATGGCCCAGCGCGGCGAGGGTGTCGGCCACCGACTCGACCGCGGTCACGACCATCGGCGCGAGCGGGAAGCCCGGCACGGCGCCCTTCGTGGACACGGCGATGCGCAGCGACCGGGGTGGGGTGGCGGCGGCCTCGGTGAAGGACACGGCCGGGTCGGGGCAGCGGTGGCGATCGGCGGGGAGGTTGCCCCGCAGCAGGTCGACGATCCGGGCCGAGTCGGCGACGGTTCGGGTGAGCGGGCCCACGACGGACAGGCCCGCGTACGAGTCGATGTCGGGTGCGGGGCTGATCCGACCGCGGCTCACCTTGATGCCGAACAGGCCGCAGCAGGCGGCGGGGATCCGGATCGAGCCGCCGCCGTCGGCTCCCATGGCCATGGGCACGATGCCGGCGGCCACGGCCGCCGCCGACCCACCACTCGAGCCACCCGGGGTGCGGTCGAGGTCCCACGGGTTGCGGGTGACGCCGTGGAGGTCGCTCTGGGTGAAGGCCCACTGGCCGAACTCGGGCATGTTGGTCTTGCCGAGCAGGATCATCCCCGCCTCGTCACGCAGGCGACGCACGACTTCGGCGTCGGTCGGCGCCGGGTCGGTGAGCGACCGACTGCCGTAGCGGGTCACCTCGCCGGCGATGTGGATCTCGTCCTTGATGGCGGTGGGTACGCCGAGCAGCGGGCGGTCGTCGCCCGCGGCGCGCGCCGCGTCGGCCGCCCTGGCCGCCTCGCGCGCCCGGTCGGGCCACACGGCCAGGAAGGCGTTCAGGTGGGGCTCCCACTCGTCGAGGCGCGCCAGCGCGGCGTCGACCAACTCGACGGCCGAGACTGCGCCGGTCGACAGCGCGTCGGCGCAGGCGAGCACACCGTCGAAGAGCAGGTCGCCGTGGTCCGCCATGGGGCCCGATGCTACGACGGCGGGCGGTGGCGGAGCCGCGCCGACGGGGCGCCGGAGGTGGGCGGCGCCGTGTGTGAACCGGATGGCGAAGCCGCTCCGACGAAGGAGGTGCCGGTGTCGGGTCGGGTGGGGTTGACCGCCGGAGGTGGGCAGCGTCGTGGGTGAACCGGATGGCGGAGCCGCTCCGACGAAGGAGGAGCCAGTGTTACGTGTCGATCTGGGCCCGCTGGAGGCGGCCGGAGTAGTCGACGTAGACGGTCTTCACCTGGCTGAACTGCTCGATGCCGCGGGCGCCGGCCTCGCGGAAGCCGTTGCCGGTGTGTTTGGTGCCCCCGAAGGGCAGGGGGATCTCGGCGCCGATGGTGGGTGCGTTGACATAGCAGATGCCGGTGTCGATGCCGTCGACGGCCTGGAGGGCCCGGTTGATGTCCTGGGTGTAGACCGCCGCGGACAGGCCGTACTCCACCTGGTTGACGATGGCGACGGCGGCGTCGAGCGAGTCCACCTCGATGACCGACAGGAGGGGCCCGAAGGCCTCCTCGCGGGCGATGCGGTGGTCGGGCTCGACGCCGGCGAGGACGGTGGGACGGAAGAAGGCGCCGCCCTCGCAGCCCTCCACCTCGGTGATGCCGCTGGCGCCGGCGATCGACGCGCCCTCGGCCACGGCGGCGTCGAGCATGCCGGCCACGCGCTCGGCGCTCTGGCGGGTGATCACGGGCCCTACGTCGGTGGTGGGGTCGACGGGGTCACCCAGCTTCAGCTCGGCGGCGCGGGCCACGACCCGCTCGGTCAGCTCGGCGGCCACGCCGCGCTGCACGACGAGGCGCGAGGTGGAGGTGCACCGCTGGCCCGAGCTGCCGAAGGCGCCGAAGAGGGCGCCGTCGGTGGCGAGGTCGAGGTCGGCGTCGTCGAGCACGAT
>JBGAOY010000055.1:0-5349 GCA_044221555.1 Acidimicrobiales bacterium | reverse complement strand
CGGCCGACCTCCTCCCCTCGGCTCAGCGGCCCGATGCTGGCCGGCGTGACCGCGCTGGTGGTGATCGGCATCGCGCTGGTGGGGGGCCTCGGCCTGTGGCTGGCGACCAGGGGCGGGGACAGCAGCGACGGCGCCGGATCCGACGCGGCGACCAGCACCACCACGGTCGCCGGTTCGTCCCCCCGCGTCACGGCCACGGTCGAGGTCGGCGCCGCGCCCGAGCAGGTCGCGATCACCGACGACGCGGTGTGGGTGGCCAACAGCGGCGACGGCACCGTCAGCCGCATCGACCCCGACACCAGCGAGGTGGTCGCCACCATCGACACGGGTGCCAGCCCGTTCGGCGTGTCGGCCATCGGCGACGAGGTGTGGGTGACGAACGCCAACGCCGCCACCGTGACTCGCATCGATCCGGCCACCAACGAGGTGGACACCACCGTCCGTGTGCGCTCCGTGCCGGGCGCGGTGGCGGCCGACGATCGCGACGTGTGGGTCTGCGGCTTCGACGACGGCACGGTGTCCCACATCGACGCCCGCACCGGCACCGTCGTGGGCATCATCAGCATCGGCAGGGGGCCCAACGGCATCGACACCTCCGCCGGTGCGGTGTGGGTCGCGAACAGCGGTGACAACACCGTCAGCCGCATCGACCCCGACACCGATCGGGTGGTGGCCACCATCGACCTCGATGCCGGCACCCGCCCGTCGGGCCTCGCCGCCAGCGACGACGCCGTGTGGGTCACGGGCTTCGGGAACGACACCGCCACCCGGATCGACCCCGACACCAACGAGGTGGTGGCCACCGTGGAGGTGGGCAACGAGGCCACCGCGGTGGCCATCAGCGACGACGCCGTGTGGGTCACCAACCAGGCCGACGGCACCGTCTCGCGGATCGACCCGTCCACCAACCAGGTCACCGCCACGGTCGAGGCCGGCGACGCCCCCAACGGCGTCTCCGCCACCACCACCGACGTGTGGGTCACCAACTTCGACCCCGGCACCGCCACCCAGATCGACCCCGACGGAGGCTGACCGGTCGGTCGCCCCGATGCTCGACCGGTTTGGGCCCTTCGGCCCCTTGCGCCCAAACGAACGTTTGATTGATACTGGGCCGATGACCGCTGTGGACGCGCCCGTGCAGATCGACGTCAACGACCCCCGGTTCTACGACGACCCGTGGGACGCGTACCGGTGGCTCCGGGACCACAGTCGGGTGCACTGGGACGCGGCCAACGAGCTCTGGGTGGTGAGCCGCCACGAGGACGTGTCGCTCGTGTCGCGCAACGCCAGCCGCTACTCGGCCGCCGGCGGCGTGCGGCCGGCGGTGGCCGCGCCCATGTCGATCATCTCCATGGACGACCCCGAGCACACCGTCCAGCGCCGCATCGTGTCGAAGGGGTTCACCCCCCGGAAGGTGGCCGACCTGGCCGACCACATCCGCGAGGTGAGCCGCGAGATCGTGGGCCAGATCGCGAGCCGCGGCGAGGTGGACTTCGTGCCCGAGTTCGCCATGCACGTGCCCCTGATCGTCATCGCGGAGATGATGGGCCTCGACCCGGAGATGCGGGAGCGCCTCTACGCCTGGTCCGACGCGATGATGGACGGCGACGGCCGCACCGAGCCCGACGACCCCGCGCTGCTGGCGGCGGCCGAGGCGTTCGGCGAGTACACCACCATGTGCCAGACGCTGATCGACGAGCGCCGCCTGGTGCCCAAGGACGACCTGATCAGCACGCTCACCGGCGCCCTCGATGCCGGCGACCTGCTCAAGCTCGACGCCTCGGCGGCCACGGTGCAGGTCGACCCGGACGAGCTCTCGCTCGACGACTTCGAGCTGTTGATGTTCCTCGTGCTGTTGATCGTCGCCGGCAACGAGACCACCCGCAACGCCCTGTCGGGCGGCCTGCTGGCGTTCAGCCGCTTCCCCGGCGAGCGCGACCGCCTCATCGCCGACCCGTCGCTGATGGAGACAGCGGTCGACGAGATCGTCCGCTACGTCAGCCCGGTGATGAGCTTCTGTCGCACCGCCACCGAGGACCACGTGCTGCACGGCGAGACGATCCGCGCGGGCCAGAAGGTGCTGATGCTGTACCAGTCGGCCAACCGCGACGAGCGGGTGTTCGACGATCCCGACACCTTCCGCATCGATCGCAACCCCAACCCCCACCTGGGCTTCGGGATCGGCACGCACTTCTGCATGGGGGCCAACCTGGCCAAGGCCGAGATCCGGGTGGTGTTCGAGGAGCTGTTCGCCCGCCTCCCCGACATCCACGTGCCCGAGGGCACCATCCCGGCACGCGGCGACTCCGCCCTGGTGCTGGCGATCCAGAGCCTCCCGGCCATCTTCACGCCGACGTGAGCTCCCAGTGAGCCCCACCACGGTCGCGGATCAGCGGGGGCACATCCTGACCACCGCGCTGGCCCTGATGAGCGAGCGAGGCGCGCCCGACACGTCGATGCGGAACCTGGCCGATGCCTGCGGCCTCAACGTGGCCACCCTCTACCACTACTTCCCGTCGAAGGACGCCCTGGTCCACGCCGTCATCGAGGACCGCCGCTACCTCGACCGTCTGGCCGAGGACCTGCCGCCGGTCGACCGTGCCCTCCCCCCGCGCCAACGGATCGAATCGATCCTCGCCTGGTTGTGGCGATCCACGCTGGAGGAGGAGGCGCTGGTGCGCCTGATCCTCGGTGAGAGCCTGCGGGCCGAGCCGGCCGCACTCGAGATCGTGGCCTTGTTGATCGACGCCATGGACGCCGGTTTCGAAGCGTGGCTCTCCGAGTTGGTGCCAGAGCTCACCGGCGATCTCGCCGCCATGGCCCGCGTGCTGCGGGGCCAGGTGATCGGCTGGCTCATCGAGGGCATCCTCGTGGCCCCCACCGACCGCGAGGCGTCGTTCGACCGCCGCGCCGCCGAGCTCGCCGCGATCCTCGTCCCCGACTGACTGGCCACCCCACCCGGCCACGCCCGCTGGGCTGCAGCCGCTGCGGGTCGCCGGCGCGCCGTCCGGACCGGGATGGTTCACTGTTACGCCATGGGTATCCGTGACACGCTCCGCTTGGCCAAGCAGGCCATGAGCCCCAAGAACATCAAGCAGGGGCTGGCGGCATCCACGACGCCGCCGACGGCCGAGGAGCTGCAGGCCACACTGGACGCGCTGCCGCCGGAGAAGCGGGCCGAGCTCGAGGCCAACATCGCCCTGGCCAACGCCGCCCAGCAGCAGGCGATGGCGCAGTCGGAGGCGCACCGGGTCCTCGACGGGCCGGCGGGCGACTTCCTGTACGGGCCCTCGGCGGCCGACCAGATGGCCGCGTTCCAGACCGGCGGGATCGGCGGAGCGCTGAAGATGAGCGCCCAGCAGTTCGGCAAGGAGCTGAAGGGGGCGTACAGCAGCCCACCGAAGCACGAGAAGGACCGCGAGCGGGCCGGCCACATCGGCGGGAGCGAACGGGCCCAGCGCGACGCGGCCCGCGCCCCGTACCTGGCCCCGGATCGCTGGCCGGTGTCGATCAGCCGGATCGCCACCCGCGGCAGCACGCAGGTCGACGAGGTGCTCGCCTTCCTCCGCACGAGCGGGCTGGGGGCGCGACCCGACCTCGTGTACGGGGTGTACCGGGTGCCCGATCGCATCAGCCCCGCCGTCACGCCGCGGTCGGAGGCCGGGAGGGTGGTCGAGTGGGACATCGTGCACAGCGGGCTGCCCCCGGCGCCGGCCGACGCGCCCGTCACCGCGGCCTGGTTCCCAGGCGGCCGGCACTGGGTGGCCCGCCGGTCGGGTGAGCCGTCGGTGCTCGACGAGGACCTCGGCCACGCGTACCTGGCCCGGGCCGGTGTCCTGCCGGAGGCGTGCATGGGCATCGCCCGCCTCTGCACGTTCGCGGAACCGAAGGACAAGTGGTACGCCATCGACTCCGGCGGGAGCAGCGAGGGCGGCGACAGCTACCCCATCGTCCCGATCGTCGAGGGGGCGCTGGTGTTCCACCCGGGTCCCGAGGCCGCCACCACGGTCGCCGGGATGCTGGCCGAGGGACCCCACCCGCTCGGGCCCGAGACCCTGGCCGGCACCCACACCGAGGTCCTCAACTGGACCGCGATCGGCAACGCCGTCCACCCGCGGATCCAGCACCCGCCGCCCACACCGTCACCGTTCCCCTACCTGCCCTCGACACCCCAGGAGCTGCTGCGCTCCTACCTCGAGGTGGTCGGCGTGCGCTCGTTCGACTGCACGTCGGCCCAGGTGACGATCGACCGACCCTTCCCGTTGGTCGGCCGCATCCTCATGGGCACCTCCAACTTCGGCTCGGCCCAGCCGTGCGCCGACGGCAAGGAGCGCCGGCGGCTGCAGGGGGCCCGACGGGTGGTCGTCGCCTACCGCGACCGGCCCGAGTACGCCGCGGGGCGCGAGCGATGGAACCGGTACCAGACGGAGGTGCTGCTCGCCCACCTCGAGCGGGGCAACCACCTGCGCCCGCCGGTGCAGCCGGACGACCTGCCCGACAACCCGGTGCTGCGGGCCGGGGCCAAGCTCCTCGACCTGGCCGAGAGGGTCTCGACCTTTGGCGAGTGGGAGCCTCCGCCGCCCTATCGGTACTGCTGGCCGGTCGTGGCCTGACGGGCCGTCATGACCTGGACGAACCCCGACGTCACCCCGGTCGGTGTGGCACGCGACCGGACCGGCAAGCCCGTCAGCCGTCACCGCCTGGGCTACGTGCGCATCCTGGTCGGCACCGTGCTCCTCGTCGGCGGCGTCGCCGGCGCCGTCGTGGGCATCGTCGACTCGGTCGGCTTCCGCTCCGACGCCTTCGACCACGCCGTGGGGCGCGGCGTGCTCGAGGGCGTCGGGCCCACCGATCCCGTGATCTTCGTGACGGACGACGCCACCGGCGACGACTTCACCATCTTCCTCGACACCCCCGACCTCGGGAACAGCGTGCACCTCGAGCGCGAGGTCCAGTCGACGGAGTGCGTCGTGCGCCGCTCCGACGGCACCGAGAAGGAGATCCTCGGCCGCCGCCAGGGCACCGCATCGGACATCGGCGGCCTGATGTCGGTCGGCGGGTTCTCGGCCACGCCGGGCGAGACCACCGTCACCTGCGGCTGGCGATCCCCGGTCCGCCGCCTCGACCGCGGCCGGGCCGACTCGCGGGTGTTCCTCGTGTCCCCGGGCACGCCCCCCGAGGCCGGCGACGGGGTGATCCTGGCCATCGCCGGCGTGTTCACGGCCATCGGCGGCGGCGCCCTGCTGGCCTGGGGCCTGCACGGCCGGCGTGAGCTGAGCAACCTATGACGGCGAAGTCAAGAGCCAGTTTCGGGGGTGTTGGGGCGCGTGGCATCGTCCCGCGGTGTGG
>JBGAOY010000054.1:0-6835 GCA_044221555.1 Acidimicrobiales bacterium | reverse complement strand
GGGCCCGACGGGCACCGAGCGTGAGATCCGCTGTTGTCGGCTCCGTTCGACGCGCAACCTGAACATCTGCGTGGCCACCTCGGACGACGGCTCGACGGCCACCACCGCACGGTCCGTGGGCTCGTACGAACCGGCGCCGGCGCCCACGTTGAGCACCGTGTGGGCGGTGCCGAGCGGGGCGTGCAGGCGCCGGGCGATCCGCGGATCGGGCCGGCGCAGATCGGAGTACCCCACCCCGATGGCGTCGTACAGCGGCGCCGCAGCCTCTGTCCCCACGGCCCAATGGTAGGAGAGGACTGCCGGGTCGCCGTCAGTCCCGTCGGCGCTGGACTCTGACCGCCCCGGCATCACGCCCACCGACGGACACCGTGCCCTCCGCAGCTGAGGGGTCGATCGCAGGAGCCTCGACGCCGGCCTGTCCGGGCTGCACGAGCAGACCCGGACGGTCGCGTTCGCATTGACGTCCACCCCGTCGAAGCGAAGACGGCCCCTTGCATGCCGTCGTGACGAGCGTTGTTAGGTGACCTCCGCTCTGGCGGCGGCGAAGGGGCACAACGACTCGAGTCGTCGGCGACCCGGAGCCAGTCGATGGTCAGCTCCTCTACGTGCTGCTGCACCACGCCGGCCACGGTCTCGCTCACGTGGTTGACACCACCGACCAGGTCGTCACCACGTTGGCCGTTGCCCGCCCCGATCCCGCCCCTGCCGCCGGTGCCGTGACCAGAGGGATACCGGTCGTGGCGATCGCGGGGCTCGCCATCCGGAGCCAGGTGTGCCGCCCTGCGTGTTCGGATCGCCGGCGGGTGTCGCACTCGAGGCAACAGCAGCGCGGAGTCCGGGGTCATTGCGGCACTCCTGCTTGATGCGTGGGTTCGAGTTGCGCCCATCGCGGGGCGCGCCGCGATGGAGCCGAGGGCGGGTGTCGCCGAGGGACCGATGGGGCGGCTGGACAGCACGCCGGTCTTGAAGCTGCCGGCGGGGTCGTCCGCGACCCGAACAGGCTCACGGTCACGCAGGGTGCCGGCACCGACCCAGCCCGGCCCTTCACGACACCGTTGATCGGCCTGGGCGGCTCAACGGTGCCGAAGAGCGGTCGGCCGACCGGTCTGCCCCCCCCGAGCACCACCCTGGGTGGCGAACCAGCTGGAGCGCATCGTCGCTCGTCGGAATCGGCGACGACCCCATGCGTGGCCCGCGGCTGGCGTCACCGCCGACCGGCGACGCGTCCCTCCCTCGCGTCCTTTCGCCCAACCGAACCGAGCTCCGAACGGCGGGCGACCTCCCCAGCCGACGGCCCCCGACCCACAGATCGGACAGGAGAGCCGCACGACGCGCCGGTTCGGTGACGGTGGACTCGGCGGGAACCGAGCGTGAGGTTCTGGTCGCCGTCAGCCCCGTCAGCGCGCCGGTCCTCCCGGCCACGCTCCGCTCGGGCATTGGCCGAGACGCCGGGGCGCGACGGCGATGGTCGAGATGGGCCCTGGCATCGTCGACGGGACACGCCCGTCATCGCGGAACGGCCCGCTACGCCTGGCCCGATGGGTCCATCGCCAGTTCCCGGTCCGTCCGCTCACGCCCATAGGGTGCAGCACAGGAGGTGGCGCGCGGATGAGCGACGACCGGATCACGACGGGCACGGACGACATCGACGGGGATCCTGGCACCGCGTCGGGAGGTGCGGCGATGGTCGCCAGCGACGCTGCCGATGACAACGGTGATGACGCCGCCGACGGGGCGGTCGATCCTGGCGATGACAACGATGCGGGCGCCGACGCCGGCGGGGCGGAGGAGCCCGCGCCCCGGGACGCCGCCGACCAGGCGCGGCGCATCGATCGGTTGCGGCGATCGCTGCTGGCCGTCGAGCCGGCGGACCTGAAGCGGGCGGTGCTCGCCCTGCCCCAGCCGTCGGTCGAGGCGCTGGCCAAGGCGGCCCGCGTGCGGGTGCCGGTGCTCCGGGCCGGCTCCACCAAGTCGCTGCGGCGGGTCGACGACCCCGTGTTGCTCGACCTCCTGGCCGGTCTGGTGTCGGACGAATGCCTGGGCGCCATCCGTGAGCGGCTGGGTGACGAGGCCGACGACCCCCGCCCCGAGTCGGTGCTGGCCGCGGTCGACGCGGTGATCGATCACGAGTTCCCGGCATCGACGGTGCGCCTGACGCTGGCCATGGTGGCCGCGGGGCTGGCGGAGGCCGCCGACACCTGCGACGCCCTGCTCGATGACGATCCCCGGTTCGAGCTGCCCGAGGAGGTGGAGCCGGCGCCGGCTCCCACCGTCGGCGCGCGGGCACCGTCGGCGGCGAGCGAGGAGAAGCGGGCGGCGCGCCGGGCCCGACGAGCCGAGGAGGCCGAGCGGCGACGGGTCCGCCAGGAGCAGGCCGCCGCCGCGGCCGAACGGCGCAAGGCCGATCGCCGCCGCGGGTCCGCTCCGGCCGCCGACGGCACGGAGGATGGCGACGAGCCTGCCGCGCCGACGCTGTCGCCCGGCCGTCGCCGCCCGTCGCTGACGGGTGACGAGGTCGGACGGTTCAACGGCGACGACCCGCTCGTGGGCTCGGTGGTGGTCGCCGAGATCGTGTTCGAACCAGACGATCCCGAGCACGAGCACGAGCCCGGCGCGAAGCGGCGCCCGTGCGTGGTCATCGGGGTGTCGCCGGGCCAGCTGCTGGTGCGCCCCGGCTACTCCGAGGGCGGCGTGCGCTCGCGGGACTGGACGTCGTACGAGCTGCGTGACTGGCGGGCCGCCGGCCTGGACAAGCCCAGCTGGGTCGAGGCCGGCAGCAGGCGGGTCGACCGCGCCCAGGCCGACCCGCCGCTGGGGCGCCTCACCGACCACGACTGGAACGCCCTCTGGTGAGCACCGGCTGACGTCGACTCCGGTTGTCGACGTTCAGGCCTGATCTCGCGCCCTGGCCCGCACAGTCCGCCACCGCCGGGCGTCGGGGGCGCGGCACGCCCGACCGGAGCCCGCCGTCCGGTGGATCGGATCGAGGTGAGGGCCCCAAGCGTCCAAGGGGCCTAGCGGATAGGTGCGCATGAGGCTGCACACCGAGCGAACTGGCACCGGATTTCGGTGCCATCGCACCGAAATCCGGTGCCAGAACGCCCTGCCCGTCACCGTCTCGGCGGCTCCCGCGGTGCTCCGGCCCTCCCACGCTCCCGTGTCTGTTGGCTGGGGGGTGGGTCGACGCACCGCCCTGCTGGCCCGATTCAGCAGGGTCGAGGATGCGGCACTCCGCTCCTCCGTCTCGTCCTCCGTCTCGCCGTGCCCGGCGATCGCGGTCCGGGGTGATCGCGGCATCTGCGATACTGCTCGGCGACGCGACGCCGATCCGGCTTCGGGTCACTTCGACAGGGCGCGGCCACGGCAGAGGGCGGGACATGGACGACATCGGGAACGGTCCGGACGGCGATGCGGTGGGCGACGACCCCGCGGCGGGGTCGAGCCCGGGAGTCGATGATCGGTCCGAGGCGACGCCGGCGCCCCCGGCCGGTGAGCCACCGGCTGAGGGAGCGTCACCGGCGGTGGCGGACGCGGGTGCGGGTGGGGGAGCCGCGGCGGGCGACGCGGGCGTCGCGGGACCGTCCGGCCACGCCGCGCCGGGCTGGTGGCAGGCGTCCGACGGCAACTGGTACCCGCCGCAGCCCCAGACGCAGCCTCAACCGGCCCCCGCCTATGGCTCGCCGCCCCAGCCGCAGCCGGCCGCCCCGTACGGGCCGCCGGGCGCAGCCGTGCCGGCGGCGCCGAAGGCCAAGCGCACCTGGTCGTCGGGGCAGGTGGTGGCCGTCGCGGCCGTGGCGGCGTTGGTCGCCCTGGTGGCCGGCGTGGGCATCGGGTCGACCATGGGTGGCGACGACGAGGAGCCGGCCGCCTCGCCGTCGGCGACCAGCGCGCCGTTCACCGTGCCGGAGGGCTCCGGCGAGACCGACGACTCGGGCGACGTGGTGGTCGACGAGACCTCACCCGAGACCACCGAGGCGCCGGCGTCCGACTCGGGCGCGGGCACCCGGGACGATCCGATCCCGCTCGGCGAGGCCGCCGACACGGGCGACGGGTGGACCGTCACGGTGGTGGACGTGAACTTCGACGCGGCGGCGGCGATCGCCGCCGAGAACCAGTTCAACGAACCGCCGGCGGCGGGGCGCCAGTTCGTGATGCCCACCCTCGAGGTCACCTACGACGGCACCGAGGCGCAGGCCAACACCTTCGAGCTCGGCATCACCGCGGTCGGCGACGGCAACGTGGAGTACGGCGGGTCGTTCGACGACTCGTGCGGGGTGACCCCCAACGGCCTCACCGACGCCAACGACCTGTTCCAGGGCGGCTCGGTCACCGGCACCGTCTGCTGGTCGGTCGAGACCGCCGACATCGACTCGCTGGTGATGATCGTCGAGCCCAGCTTCAGCTTCGAGGAGAACCCGGTCTTCTTCGCCCTGCGGTGACCGCCGGGCCGGCGCTCGGCCCACCCGTTGTGACACCCGCCGGCGGCGACGTCGGGCGGCGCGGTCGCGACGCGGTCATGTCGCCCGGGTGACCGGGGCCGTCGGGGCCCGTGACTCCGCGCGGAGTCGTTGCCACGGTGGTCCTCGCATCGACGAGCCGTTCGCGGTGGCCGCCCCGACGCAGGCGGCGGGTCGGCCACCCGTCGTCACGTTGGGCGCTCGCCTCGGACGTCGGGTGGTGGTGGTGGTGGCCGAGCGCGTGTGGTGGGCGGGGGAGGTGCGGTCCTCGACACGGCTGGTGGGCCGGGGAGCAGGTGCCGTTGACCCCCAGCGGCGATGAGTCCGGCACATCTGCGGCGTCTCTCTCAGGTACGCATCGCGACCGGGTGAGGAGTCCGACCATGGGCAAGCTGATCGTGACCGAGTTCGTGACGCTCGACGGCGTGGCGCAGGCGCCGGGAGGGCCCGACGAGGACCGCGCGGGCGGCTTCGAGCACGGCGGGTGGCAGGGGCCACTGGCGGACGAGGAGTCGGGCCAGGTCATGTTCGAGCAGGCGAAGGCCATGCACGCCCTGCTCCTCGGGCGAAGGACCTACGAGATCTTCGCCGCCTACTGGCCGAGCGCCCCGCAGGAGATCCCGTTCACCGGTCTGCTCAACGGCGTCCCCAAGTACGTCGCCAGCCGCACGCTCGCGGCCCCCCTCGCCTGGCAGGGGTCGACGCTGGTCGCCGACGACCTCGCCGAGCGCGTCACCGCACTCAAGGAGCGTCACGACGAAGTCCACGTGATCGGCAGCCTCGACCTGTTGCAGTCACTGCTGCGCTTCGGCCTCGTCGACCGGTTGAACCTGTGGCTGTACCCACTGCTGCTGGGCACCGGCAAGCGAGTGTTCGCCGACGGCACCGTGCCCACGGCGCTGCGCCTCACCGAGTCGGTCACCTACCCGAGCGGCACGCTGCATCTCAGCTACGAGGCCGCCGGCGTGCCCACCTACGGCAACCTCGCGTCGGAGGAGTAGATCTCAGCCGCGTTCGCCTTCCGGGGATGGTGGCCGGGCGCGGCGAGGGCCCGCCGGATGGTCCGGCGGGCCCTCGGGTTGGGGGGGGGTTCGGTGGTGCGGGACGGTCGTGGTTCAGAAGTCGAACATGATGAAGGCGCCGACGGTGGAGGTGCCCTTGGAGCACTTGGCGTTGAGGCAGCGGTAGTCGCCGACGGCGTTGTAGTCGTAGTTGCGGCGGCCGACGAGGGCGCCGTTGGAGAGCTGCCAGGTGATGTCGAAGTCCACGCTGTAGCCGAAGTAGGGCGTGAGGTTGGTGAAGTCGGTGTTGCGGATGGTTGCGCTGGAGGCGGCGGCGCGGATCCAGGCGCACTCACGGCGCTCGGTGACCCTCGACCACGACTGGGGCCGGGGGGCGTTGAGCTTCCAGAGGCGGGCGGTGAGGCACACGTACTGGTCGTAGTTGCGGTAGCCGGGGCTCTCGTAGACGGTGCGGGCGTTGGTGCTGATCACGCCACTGGCGTACGAGGCGTAGGCGGCATCCACGTACGGCGTGCTGGCGGTGCCGGGAGAGGCGCCGCTGGCGGTGGTGGTGTAGGCGGAGGCGGCCTGGGCGCCGATGCCGAGGACGGTGAGCACGACGACGGCGGCGGCGAGGGCCCGGATCTTGGTGGCGGTGCGGGTGATGGTCATGGTGGTCCTTTCGGGTTGGGCTGACCTCCGTACTGTCCTGCCGAAACGGGCCGGGGTCTGTCACGCCGCTGACACTGCCGGAGAAGCCTGCGATCGGCGGGGTGCCCCCACCCGGGGCCCGCGGCGCGCCGGTGACGGACAGGGTGCCGCAGGTGACGCCTCTACAGTCCGTCCGATGATGATCGAGCCGCCGGCGAGTGAGGTGCGCGACCGGGTCGTCGAGCTGCTGGCGTACGGTCCGCTGCCCGTCGCCGACATCGTGGCCGATCTCGACGCCCAGGGGCTCCTCGACGAATGGCGCGACGACGGCGTGAGCGAGGAGCACCTGGGGCGAGCGCTGATCGACGAGGTGGTGGTCACGGACGAGATCTGGGTGGACGCGAGGGAGGAGCGCCTGGCCCTGACCGACCTGCTCACCGACGGCATGGTGCTCACCCACCGCCTCACGTCTGACGAGCTCAACGAGCAGCGGGTGTGGCGGCGCCCTGACGCTGCACGACCCCGTGTCCGGTACCCAGGTCGAGACCACGCCGATCACACCCCTCACCCGGGTCGGTGCGGGTGACACCATCCTGGCCCGGCTCGTCCCCTTCGACGGCGCCCACCAGATCGTCGGCGTGGTGCTGCGCATGCCCGAGGTGGCGGCCACCGCCCGTGAAGTGGCCACGGAGGATGATCGGGCGGCGGTGATGGCGCTGATCGAAC
>JBGAOY010000053.1:0-7359 GCA_044221555.1 Acidimicrobiales bacterium | reverse complement strand
GACCGACTCGCCGGGGGCGAGTTCGCGGGTGTGGTAGGTGCCGGCGCGGATTCGTGCGGTGAGGTCCTTGCCGTTGGCCGCGTTGATGTAGCGGACGGTGAGGCCGGGGTCGGCGGGGCCGACGCGGCGGAGGTCGAGGATGTCGGGTTGGTCGCCGTCGTTGCCGACCCGGACCACGAAGTCGACGTGGCCGAGGCGGGTGCGGCCGGCTCGGGCTCCCTGCCCGTCGCCGGTGTTGTTGTAGGTGCCGTCGCCGGCGAAGGTGCTTCCGGCCCGTTTGATGGCGAGGTCGGGCTGGTAGCGGACGGTCACGGCTACGTCGACCTGGTTGGACACGACGGGGTCGGTCTGGTCGGTGTCGACGGTGGCGGTGTTCGAGAAGGTGCCGACGTCGGCGACGCCGGGCGTGTGGGCGCACGCGACGGTGTGTCGGACGCCGACCTCGAGGTCGGGGAGGGGCCCGGCGCAGTCCGGGACGGCGAGGTCGGCGAGGGTCACGCCGGTGAGCGTGGCGTTGCCGGTGTTGTGGACGGTGACGTGGTAGTCGATCGGCTCGCTCGTGCGGGTCGACTGCTGGACGGCGCTGAGCACCAGGTTCACCGCCGGCTGTGGCAGGAAGCCCACCGGGGGAAGATCCAGGGTCGGCAGGCTGGCGCCCATCTCGCTGGCGGCGTCGCCCCGGGTGGCCGTGTCGCCGAGGCCGAGCGCTCCCGCGTCGTTCACGCCCCAACACTTGAGGGTGGCATCGGTGTGCAGGGCACACGTGTGCAGCGCGCCGACCGTCACGGCGACCACCCCGCCGCCGCCGGTCAGATCGACCGTCGGCAAAGCGACACCCATCGAATTCTCCGCGTAACCCCTCGACACCGTGTCGCCCAGCCCGAGCTCCCCTTGGTCGTTCCGTCCCCAGCACTTGACGGTCGCGTCATCGAGGAGGGCGCACACGTGGGGCGGTGAGCTCGAGCTGTAGTCGTGATCCGAGATGGAGATGCCGAGCGCGGTCCGGTCGGCGCCCAGGTCGATCGGGGGCAGCGCCTCGCCCATCGAGCCGAGCGTGGTGCCCGCCGCCTGCCTGCCCGGCTGGCCGAGCGCGCCGCTCGGTTGGCCGAACCCCCAGCACTTCGCGTCGCCGTCCTCGAGGACCGCACAGGTCATGGTTGGACCGGCTGCGATCGCCGTGGCGGTCCTGCCCGTGCCGAGATCGACGGTGGGGAGCGCATCGCCCATCTGCGTGGGACTGGTCCCCCGGTGGACGATGTCCTGGAGCCCCAACTGTCCCGTGGAGTTCCGACCCCAGCACTTGACCCCGCCGGAGTCGAGGACGGCACAGGTGTGCGCGAAGCCGGCGGCGACCGCGGTCGCCGTCCGGCCGGATCCGAGCTGCACGGGCTCGAGCGACGCACCCATCTCGTCCGGGTCGTCGCCGCGTGTGTCGGTGTCCCCAAGGCCCAGTTGGCCGTAGTCGTTCTGCCCCCAGCAGCGCACCGAGCCGTCGGAGAGGATCGCGCAGGTGTGTCCCGTGCCGGCCGACACCGCAACCGCCGGCTGAGGAAGATCCACCGCCGGCAGCTGGTCGCCCATCTCCCCCGGTCGGTCGCCCCGCGAGTCACCGGGGATCCCGAGGCGTGCCGAGAGGTTTCGTCCCCAGCACTTGACGGCGCCGTCGTCGAGCACCGCGCAGGCGTGTTGCGTGCCGGCGGAGATGGCGGTCGCCGTGTGCCCGGTCCCGAGATCGACCGACGGGAGGGCGGCGCCCATCTCGTCGTCGGCATCGCCCCGCGATCTCATGTCCCCGAGGCCGAGCTGCCCGTAGGAATTCGTGCCCCAGCACCGCACCGAGCCGTCGGCGAGGATCGCACACGTGAAATCATCCCCGGCGCTGATGGCCCGCGAGGCCAGCGGTGACCACGGTGCCTCGTTCCCGTCGGCTCCGGCCGGCCGGGGGGCGCCCGCGAGAAGTGCGACCGCCACCATCCCGATCACCGCCGCCACCCGGAGCGCCCGTGTGCGATTCGACGGCTGCATGCTGACCACACTTCCCCGATGAGAGTCGGGACCGAGCCTACTTCTGTGGAAAAGTGAGCACGCGAGGCGTGAACGGGACCGCGCGCATGCGCGGCGCAGACTCCCCACAGCAGAACGGGGTAGCGACTCGGCGGGTGGCGCCGATCCGGAGGGTCCGAAAGATCGGCGCATGGTTTTCGCGCCGATTTTCGGATACCGGATCGGGGTCAGGACCCGCCGAGTCGCGGGGGTGGCCCCCTCGAAGCGGGGGTAGCCCCCTCGAGTCAGGGGGTCACGATGGGGAAGCCGAAGCTGAACTGGTCGAGGTTGGCCACCAGGTGGTCGAGGGCGGCGCGGTCGCCGTCGACGTCGGCCTCGCCGGCGGCGATGAGCTCGTCGAGGGTCTGGTTGCCGCCGGCGAGGGCGGCGAAGGCCAGGTAGGGGAGCGACAGGGTGGCCTCGGGGGCACGGTCCAGCGCGCCGGCCAGCGAGTGGTGCAGGGCACCGTGCTCGACCCCGACGTCCCAGTGCTCGCCCCGGTCGGTGACGACCATGCGCAGCGCCACGTCACGGGTGGCCGCGGCGGGACCGTTCAGGCGCACGCCGACGAGCTGCAACAGCATCTCGGTGGTCATGGCCCGGAGGACGTCCGGGCTGGCTCCCGCCGCGGGCCCACCTTCGGGGTGGCCCTGGCGCAGCTCCTGGGCGCCGGTCAGGTAGAAGTCCCGCCAGGGGCCCGACTCGGCCTGGTAGCCGAGCTGTTCGAGGGCGTCGGCCTGCAGGGCCTTGGCCTCGGCGTTGGCGGGGTCGGCGAACACCACGTGGTTGACCACCTCGGCCACCCAGCGGAAGTCGCCGGCATCGAAGCTGGCGCGGGCCTTGGCCAGCACCTCGTCGGCGCCGCCCATGAACTCGACGTAGCGGCGCGCCGCCTCCACCGGGGGGTGGCCGTGCAGGTGGGCCGGGTTCCCGTCGAACCAGCCCAGGTAGTACTGGTAGACCGCCTTGGCGTTGTGGTTGACGGTGCCGTAGTAGCCGCGCGTGTGGAACTCGGCGGCCAGCGACTCGGGCATCTCCAGCTCCTCGGCGATCTCGAGGGGGGTGAGGCCGTGGTTGGCCAGCCGCATGGTCTGGTCGTGGAGGTAGCGGTAGGCGTCGCGCTGGGCCCGCAGGTAGTCGAGCCCGTCGTCGGTGCCCCAGCGGGGCCAGTGGTGGCTGGCGAACACCACGTCGGCGGCCACGCCGAACAACTCGATGGCCTCGTGGATGTAGGTGCTCCAGGCCAGTGAGTCGCGCACCTGGGCGCCTCGCAGCGTGTAGAGGTTGTGCTGGGTGGCCGTGCAGTTCTCGGCCATGCAGAGCACCCGGTGGTCGGGGAAGAAGAAGTTCATCTCGGCCGGCGCCTCGGTGCCGGGCGTGACCTGGAAGACCACCCGCACCCCGTCGAGGCGGTGCTCCTCCCCGGTCTCGGTGATGGTGACGGTGGGCGCGATGAGGCCGTTCGTGCCGAACAGGGGGACGCCCTTGCCGAGGCCGGCGTCGACGTGGCCCTGGGGGTCGGTGGGCAGGAGCGGCCCGTACATGTACGAGCCGCGGCGCAGCATCACGTTGCCGGCGATCACGTTCTCGCTGATCGCGGCCTCGAGGAAGCCCTCGGGGGCGACGATGGGCACCGCCCCCGAGCGCACGTCGTCCTCGTCCACCACGCCGCGGACGCCGGCGAAGTGGTCGATGTGGCTGTGCGTGTAGATGATCGCGGTGACAGGTCGCTCGCCGAAGTGCTCGTGGACGAGGGCCAGTGCGGCGGCAGCGGTCTCGGCCGACGTGAGCGGGTCGATCACCACCCAGCCCGTCTCGCCCTGCACGAAGGTGATGTTCGAGAGATCGAGGCCCCGCACCTGGTAGAAGCCGGGCGCGATCTCGAACAGGCCGGCGATGGCGTTCAGCCGGGCCTGGCGCCAGAGGCTGGGGTTCACCGTGTCGGGCGGGGTCTCGTCGGCGAGGAAGGCGAAGTTGTCGCGGTCCCAGACAGGGAAGCCGCCCGCGTGCAGCACCTGCACCGGCGCCTCGGCCAGGAGGCCCCGCCGGGCCCGGTCGAAGTCGGCTGGGTCGTCGAGCGGCAGCGCCGCCGCGACGGCGGCGTTGGCCTGTCGGGTGGCGACGGTGGCGTCCTTGCGTTCGGTCATGCGCCGAGTCTGCCGCATCTGGCGCCGGCCGAAGGCCGGCGCCCTCACATCGGGGTGGTGGCTCGGCGGCCCACGCCCGGAGCCGAGGACCACGAATCGCGAGGTAGTCCCCCGTCGCCTTGCGGTACGATAGGCGACATGGCCAAGACCAAGGTGTCCCTGACCCTCGACGCCGACGCCATCGAGGCGCTGGCCGAGCTGACCGGCTCGTCGAGCCTGTCGGCCGCGGTCACCGATGCCGTGGCCGAGAAGCTCAGGCGGATCCGCAAGCGCTTGGTCATCGAAGAGATCGTGCGCGAGTGGGAACAAGAGAACGGTCCGATCCCGGACGAGATGGTCGAGCGTTGGGACAAGGTGTGGCGTCAACTCGGTGTTTAGTGCTCGACAGCGAGGCCTTGAGCCGGCTCTCGGGCGGGCGGCGAGCCCGGCAACTGGAGATGCTGAGCTTGTTGAAGGCCATGACCCTCGGCGTCGAGATCGACCTCGTGACCTCGTCCGCGGTGCTCGCGGAGCTTCTCGACGGGACGCGGGACGCCGGCGTGTGGTCAGCACTGCGCCGCCACGACGTCGACCGCCGCGTCGTCGACGACGCGGTGGCAACCCGCGCGGGTCACCTGCTCACCGCCGCCGGCATGGACTCCACGAACGCGGTCGACGCCTTCCTGGCCGCCACCGCTGCGCTACAGGCACCGGCCCTCGTGGTCACCGGCGATCCCGCTGACCTTCGAGCGCTGACCGCCGACCTGCCGGACGTCGCCGTCGAGGCGATCTGAGCCCGAATCGCGGTACGGGCATCGGAAGCGGGTGCCGCGCCCTGACCTGCCTGGTCCGCGCGTTGGCAACCGTGACGTGACGTCAGATCGTCGATGCAGAGAGGCGCTGGAAGCCGGGCCGGAATCAGCCGGTGAACGAGGGTGCAGCGTCGATCGGCGCCGCGGCCGCGGCGGTGACGGTGAATTCGACCTGCTCGGGGTAGCTGACGGGGTTCGACGTGGAGATGGCTGCGGGCCCGAGCGCCGCATCCGGGGGCACGGTGATGGCGACGGCGAAGGAGTACTCGTCGCTGGCGTCCACCGTGGCCAGCGTGGTGGTCACGCCCCCTTGGGTGAAGTCGATCTCGATGCCCGTCAGCGGGTGCCCGAGGGCGCCCTGCCCGGGCGGCGGTGGCCCGGTGTCGAAGCAGTTGTCCCCGAAGGCGTCACCGGTGACGGTGACGACCGACCCGGACGCACCTTCGGTGGGGTTGATCCTGATGTTCGGGGCGGCGCACGACGCCGATGCCGGGGCGATGCCCGACAGCGTCGATCCCACCAGCACGGCGGCGGCCACGCCCAACCCGAGTCGGCGCATCACCCCACGGTAGTTCTCACCCGGGCAGCGTGACGGCGCCGATCTGGAGCAGGACGGCGAGGGTGTCGGCCACCGACCAGCGCTCCACGCAGCGCCCGTCGACGAAGCGCAGGTGGGTGATGACGGGCTGGACGACGGGCACGCCGGTGCCGGGCACGCCGAACAGCTCACCCCGGTGGATGCCCGACATGGTGGCCCGGGCCGAGAGCCGGTCGCCCTCCTCGATCACGTCGTGCACCTCGATGTGGATGCCTTCCAGTGCGTCGTGCAGCCCCCGGTACATGCCGGCGACCTCGGGCTTGGTCATCGGCTGGTCCGAGTAGCCGTGGAGTCGGATCGAGTCGTCGTAGAGCTCGAGGTAGGCGTCGAGGTCGCCGGTGTTCCAGTGGGCGATGGCCCGGTCGAAGGCGGCGCGGTTGAGGGACAGGTTCGCGGAAGGGGTCATGACCGCCCTTCGTCGCGCCGCCGTCCCCGGGATCACCCGAGTCGTGCGGTATCGTTTCGCCAGCGAGCGCATCGGGTTCCCGGTCCGGGTACTGGATGGGCGGCTTCGCCGTGTTTGGACCGCGAGTTGTTCCAGCGACCCGCGCGCCCGTAGCATGGCCCGTCGGCCGTGCGCGCCCTGCGCCGGTCATCCCCGAGCAACAGCTTCTGAGGTAAACGCGTGCCCACCGTGCAGCAACTGGTCCGCAAGGGCCGTAAGTCGAAGCCCAAGAAGGGCGCCACCCCGGCCCTCAAGGGCGCTCCCCAGCGTCGGGGGGTCTGCACCCGCGTCTACACCGCCACCCCCAAGAAGCCGAACTCGGCGCTGCGCAAGGTGGCCCGTGTCCGCCTGTCGAGCGGCATGGAGATCACCGCCTACATCCCGGGCGAGGGCCACAACCTGCAGGAGCACTCCATCGTGCTCGTGCGTGGCGGCCGTGTGAAGGACCTGCCGGGCGTGCGCTACAAGATCATCCGCGGCACCCTCGACGCCTCGGGCGTCCGTGACCGCAACCAGGCCCGCAGCCGCTACGGCGCGAAGAAGGAGGGCTGAGAGCGTGCTTGTCTTCCGACTCGGGCGAGCCCTCGCCATCCACTCTTGCACCTGCCCCCAGGCCAGCTCGCCCGACCGAGCAGTAGACAAGGATGCTCTCAATGCCTCGTAAGGGTCCGGCCCCGCGCCGTGAGCTCAACCCCGACCCGATCTACCGGTCGGTCGTGGTCACCCAGCTGGTCAACAAGGTGCTGCAGCGCGGCAAGCGCTCCACCGCCGAGCGCATCGTGTACGACGCGCTCACCATCGTCGAGCAGAAGACGGGTGCCGAGCCGATCGCCGCGCTCAAGCGTGCCGTCGAGAACGTCAAGCCCGCCCTCGAGGTGCGCAGCCGCCGGGTCGGTGGCGCCACCTACCAGGTGCCGGTCGAGGTGCGCCCCCGCCGGGCCAACACCCTCGCCATCCGCTGGCTGGTCGGCTACAGCCGCCAGCGTCGCGAGAACACGATGGCCGAGCGCCTGGCCAACGAGCTGCTCGACGCCTCCAACGGCCTGGGCGCCTCGATGAAGCGCAAAGAGGATCTGCACAAGATGGCCGAGAGCAACAAGGCCTTCGCCCACTATCGTTGGTAGTCATGGTTCGCGATCTTCCCAAGGCGCGTCGTACCGCCTCCTTGAGCCGTTCGTAGCCCCGCACGCGGGGGTGCGCCCCCCGGTGTGCCTCCAAACGACCGGGCCTCTGGCCCGGTCGTTCCCATGCCCGGCCCGAACCGCGAGCCGAGCCCAGATCTGATTCCCCCCCCGTACCGAGTGAAACGTAGAGCAGAGAAGACCCATGGCTGAG
>JBGAOY010000052.1:0-7978 GCA_044221555.1 Acidimicrobiales bacterium | reverse complement strand
GGCGCGACCGTGGAGCGTGGCGGCAGCCCTCCCCCTCGAGCCGCCGGCATCGTCGTCGCCACGCTCGGCGTTCATCCACCGCCGGCATGTGCATTCTCGAGGCAATAGCGGTCGGGTTCCGGGCCCCATTGCCTCGAGAATGGGCCGACGTCTGACCGCAGTCACTCTCGGTGAGCTCACGCTGCGCTCACGTCGATGTCGAACTGCTGGCCGAGGGTCACGAGTGACAGCCGCACCTCTTGGATGCTGGCGTCGACCTCGAGTACCGAGTAGCCGTCGACGTTCAGCACCCGACCCAGCACCGCCAGGAAGCCGCTCAGACGGGCGGGGGCCAGCGACGTCGCCGCCGAAAGTTCGGCGTACGACGCCACGCCGCCGCGGCGGCTGGCGGCGGTGAGCACCGCGCGCACCCGCTCGTCGGGCATCGAGGTCCGGCCGGCTACCATCTTCTTCTGCACCTGCCACACCTCGCTGGCCAGCAGGGCCGCGACCCACGGCGGCTCCGCAACGGGCACCGTCGTTGCCTGCGCCGCCTCCTGCTCCGAGGGCAGGTCGAACATCGCCGGCTGCGACTCGTCGACGCCCTTTGGTGGCTTGCGGCGGGGCTTGGCGACCGCGGCGACGACCGTCGCACCGGCGGGCGAGCCGTCGACCACCAGGTCCCACCACAGGGGGGGCACGTCGACGTAGATGTCCCATCCTTTGGGCGGGTCCATGCCCGCCGGCAGGTAGGCGGCCAGAGGCACCAGCACTTCTTCGGGCGTCGCCCCGCCGTGGTACCCGCCCGCCTTGGCGCCATACCGATAGTCGTCCTCCCACGGGGCCAGGACGCCGGCGTCATGGCCCAGCTTCACCCGGGGGCCCCGCAGCAGCACCTCGGTGTCGGCCGGTGCCCGGTCGGCCTCACGCCACCGCTCGCCCCCCGCTCCACCGCCCTGGAACGTGCCGGCGCCGCCGTCGTCGGGCTGGGCCAGGACGTGGCCGTGGTCGGCGCTGATCACCACCACCCGCCCGTGGGTCCGGGCGGCGTCGAGCAGCGACACCAGCGAGTGCAGGTCCTTCAGTTCCAGGTCCTCGGTGAACGTGCCTCGCTTGAGGTTGTCGTCGATCGTGTTGATCACCACGCCGACCACGGACGGGCCCTCGGGCCCCAGTGCCTTGCCCACCTCGACCGACAACGACGTACCCGCCGGGCCGGCCAGCCGGTTCTGGTGGAACAAGGCGGCCGCCGCACCCTTCTTCTTGATTGCCGCGTTGGCCTCGAACTGGCGGCGCTCGTGCTCCTGGTTCCCCTTGTCGATCCGGCCCGCGATCAGACTGGCCCGGCTGACCTCGGTGACGGTCGGCAACGCCGCGACGGCGCTCAGCCGTCGAGGCGTCGAACCCGACTCACCCCCGCGGGCGATCTCGCGGAACCCCAGCCCGCTGAACTGCGGTGCCAGTTCGCCGAACGACGCCAGCCCGCACCCGTCGAGCACCACGAACAGCACCGGCAGGTCGGTGAACCGGGCCAACACCGTCTCGACCACCGCCTCGACCGGCACGAGACCCTTCGGAGCGATCGCTTCAGCCTCGGAGGGGATCGACGTCCACGCCGCCAGCGCCTCGGCGAACCGCCGGTTCTGCTCGCGGCGGCGGGCCACCACCAGATCGATGAGGCGCCGGTACACGTCGCCCACGTCGCCGTCGTCGTCGCCCCGCCAGAGCCGCCGGCGGGCGCGGTCGACCCAGGCACCGTCGGCGGCGTAGGCCGCGGCCAGATCGCCGAACGAGGCGGCCGCCGCGGGTGGAGCAGCGGTGTCAACCGACGAGGCCGGAGCGACGGCCAACCACGCGGCCAGGCGACCAGCCATCTCGAGATGGGCGAACCGACGACGCCCCGACACCCCGTTGCTGCTGCGGTGGTCGGCCACCAGATCGATAGCGTCACGCAGCTCGGCGAAGGACGGCGCCAGACCGGTCGACCCGGATCGACTGGACCCAGCCCTCGAACCCAGTGCGTCGAGGATCGCCGCCAGCCGGTCGACGGCCAGGCGCAGCCGCCGGTCGAACCCCTCGGGGAGCAGCGAGCTGGCCTCGGCCGAACCGGCATCCACCTCGGCGGCCAACGCCGACGCCGCGGCGAGCACCGCGTTGGCCCGGTCGTTGTCGACGTCGAGCAGGCCCGCCATCCGCTCCTCACACCGCTCGGCCAGCGCCGCGCCGACGGGCGGGTCGATGGCATCCGCGCCGCACCGGGCCTCGAGGCGTCCGGCAGCCCGGCCGCCGTCCTCGGAACCGTCGCCGTAGACCGTCCGGGCGGCCAGCCCTACGGCCAGCAGATCGTCGCCGTGGCCGGCCCGCAGCACCGAGGCCACCAGCGCGCCCAGCGGGCCGTTCACCGCCGCAACCTTGTCCAGCAGGCCGTCGCGCACCTCGGTGTCCAACTCGTCGAGACCTGGGAACGGATCAGCCGCCGTCGCAGCCTTGAGGATCGCATCGACCCCGATGTCGTCCGCCCCCAGCAGGTGTCGGGCCAGTGCGGTCAGCGCCAGCTCCACGGTCAGCGTCGTGCCGCCGCCGAGCTCACGCACCACGTCGTCGGGCACGTTCAGGAGTGCCTCAGCGATCCACCGGTCGTCCTTCGTGAAGGCGGCGTCGACGCGCTGCACGCCGAACCGGGCGCGGGCCGCGTCCCAGGGGTCGAGCGACAGCACCTGGGCGCGCGACAGCCGGGCCAGCACGTCGTCGCCCAACTCGCGGTCGGACAGGTCGCACAGCAGCACCAGGATGTCGTCGGTAGGACCGGTCGTCTCGCGGCCCACCTGCCACTCGGACAAGGTGGCCCGCACGGCCAGCGGCGACACGCACGGGCGGACGTCGACCCGCCGGGTGTCGACGGTGAGCGGACCGGCCGTCCACGCCGGCTCGGCCCGCATGGCCAGCACTTCGATCGGACGGTTGTCCTCCAGCGCCTTGCGCACCCGCTGAGCGACCAGTTGGGGTGTCGCCCGTCGCAGGTTCACCGACGACCCTCGTCCGGCGCGCCGGCCCCGACCCATGTCTCGTTGTCGTCGAGGGAGTCCCTGGCGGGCCGCACTGGATCGGCCGGTTCGATGGCCGACCTCAGCCGTTCTGGCACCCGATTCGAGCGTCCCCACGACCGAATCGGGCGCCAGTTCGAGTGCCTTGGCGATCGCGCCCGAAGCGTCTGCGGCAACTCGGGGAGTGGGCGTGTCACCCGTCGCCGCCGGGCGGCTCGGCGGCCGGCTCGCGCTCGGCCCAGGCGATGTGCACCTGCACCGTGGCAGGGTCGACGGTGCCGGCGGCCACCTTGGCGTCGAGGTGGTCCAACTGCGCTCGGACCTCGCCGGCGCCTCCCGTCCACTCCTTGGCTGCCAGGCCGGGCGGTGGTGGCTGCGTCGGTCCAGGGCCAGGGCCAGGGCCCGGCCCCGGAGCAGGACCGGGACCACCGCCGGGACCCGGTCCCGCGCCCGACCCAGCAGAGTCCTTCAACAGGTCGACAGCCCGAGCCTGGACGTCGTGCAGCACCGGGACCACGGGGGTGACGAGCTCGTCGGCGGTCAGCGCCGCCTCCAGGTCGATGCGGAGCGCCTCGGCGTCGGGACCGGATCGACTCATGGCCGCGGTGATGATGCCGAACTGCGCCGCCTCCAGTTCGTCCGCCACATCGCGGGCGGTGGCGATCGACTTGGCCAGCGTCAGCGGCGCCATGGGAATGGGGGCGGCGACCAGCGCGTGCACCCGGCCGAGGTCGTCGCCGGCTGCGGCCAGGTCGGCCAGCAGCGTTTGCGCCGCAACCGCGGTCAGCATGCGGGTGAAGCCCTCGTCGGCCAGGCCGAGCTCGGCACCGCGTCGGTCGAGCTGCACCACCAGGGCGTCCACGGCCGCCTGGTGCAGTTCGACCATCCGGGCCAGCTCGATGCCGGCCCGCTCGACGGCGAATCCCGACACGTGGCGGCTGGCCAGCGTGGTGCCGAACACCGACGACAGCAGACCATGGGCGGTGGTCCAGTCCTCGGCCGAGGGCAGCGGCTGGGCAATCACCTCCCATCCGTCGTCCAAGCGGTCGACACTGGCCTCGGCGGGGCCGCCGTGCTCGTGGAAGCGGTGGCTGGTGGCGTGGGCCCACACGAGGATGATCAGGTTCTCGAGCTGGGTCGTCAGCCCCATCGCCTGGGGCTCGTTGACGGCCCGGCGCAGGTCGCCCACGGTGATGGAGCTGGCACCGTTCTGGCGCAGCTGGTGGCTGGCCTTGGTGAAGGCGTTGTCCCAGCGGTCGGCCTCGGCGGCCAGCTTGAACGCCTGCTCGCTCTGCACGCCCAGCTGCAACGGGTTGGCGATGCGGGCCAGCAGGCGCCGGTCGGCCACGTCGCCCACCACCAGGCGGCCGTCGGCCTCGACCACCGCCTGGGCGCACAGGTCGGCCACCTTGCGCACCTCGGCGGGCCGCACCTCGCTGCCCAGGTCGGGCGCCCCCGGGTAGGTGTGACGCAGCGCCTGGTCGAGCACCTGGTCGAGGGCCTCGCGCAGGTTGGCCTTGGTGGGTGGGGCGATCGTGAGGCCGGCCTTCAGGCTCGGGAAGTGGTCGGACAGCGGGTGGCTGCGGTCGACCACCTTCTCGTCGGCGGTGATCACGCCGTAGGCGCCGAGAAGGGCGGCATCGAGTTGGCTGCGCGTGGCGTGCTGCATGGCTTCGAGTCGGGGTCTAGCCGATGCCCGGGTGACCTTGTTCAGCGACGCGGTGGCCTCGTTGAAGCGCTGCTCGTTCGCCAGGATGTGGTTCAGCTTCACCAGACGACCCAGCACGTCGAGCGTGGACGACGAGAAGAACGCCGGCAGCCAGCACACGGTCGACCACGAGGCCCCGCTGCGCCGGAAGCCGTCGAGTCGCTCGAGGTCTTCGAGCGGCGAATGGCCCGGCTCGTCGAACGGGAAGTCGATGATCAGCTTCCAGTTCGAACCGTCGTTGACGAAGGAGGCCTCGGGCAGGTCGGCTGCATCGCGCAGATTGCCGAACAGCACGGTCACGTCGCGGCGCAGGCCGTTCCACACCAGCGTGTAGATGCTGTGCATCTGTCCGGGCGGCAGGCCGAGGCCCTCCATCACGAGCTCGCGGACCAGCGTGCGACGGCTGGCGGTGTTGTCCACGCTGCTGGCGGAGGCCAGGATCGAGTCGGTGTCGACGTCGGACAGGACCACGCTCACGGTGGGGTTGTTGGCGTCGGTGCCCAACTGCAGCTCGCCGGCGTGCATTTGCAGGTGACGCAGCTTGTTGGTGGCGATACCGGTCTCCTGCCCCGGGATGGGCGACGAGATGGTGCCGTGGTTCAACGCCACCAGGCGCTCGACGGTGAGGTCCTTGAACGGGATCGACTGCGGCACCAGCGCGGCCAGCAGCAGCGTCTTCACCAGGCGATCGTCGGTGGTGAACGCCGGCGTGGGAGCGTCGTCGGGGCCGAGGTCGTGCTGCACCCGCAGCGCAGGGTGTAGCCGCTGGTCGTAGATGCGTCGGGCCTGATCGAAGGCAGTTCGCATGGTCTCCGAGATGGCGAAGTCGTCGGCGTCGATCACGTCGTAGAGATCGCCCACCGGCACCAACTGGCCCACCTGCAAGACGTCACGGCGGGCCACCAGCAGCTCGAGCAGCACCCGCAGGCCGGTGCGGGTGCGCTGCAGGGCACCGGCCACGTCGACCAGCACCGTCATGAACGCTGGGGAGAAGGGATAGGTGAGGGCGAAGCTGGTGTCGTCGCCGGTCTCGGCCAACAGCACGTCGCGGGCCCGAGGTGGAAGGGACAGCGAGCGGAAGGCGTCCTGCAGCTCGGCGGCGGCGTCGTCGTCGATGGGGCGAAGGAGGCGACGGTGGGCGACCACCGGCAGGTTCGAGTCGTCGAGGGTGATGGTGTCGAACCGACCGGCCTGGTAGTCCAGCTGGTCGGCGAAGCTCATCTTCTCGGCGCCGGGCACGCTGTCGCCCACCAGCTCGCGCAGGTCGCGCTGCCGGGCGATGATCGACACGATGGGCACCGGCCGCGATGCGGTGGCCGCCTCGACCAGCTTCGACAGCTTCGACGCCTCCTCGCTGACCCACGCCTGGTCGCCCAGCCGCGACAGGAACCACAGGATCAGCTCGTCGAGGAACAAGATGACGCCGCCATACCCGAGGGACTGGGCGTGGTGGCTGATGGCCGACAGCCCGTCCTCGAAGGCCACGTAGCCGCCCCGGTTGGCGTGGGCGGCGTCGGCGAAGCTGGTCAGCCAGTTGGTGAGCACCGCCTGCACGAGGCGGATGCGGTCGGGCGAGCCGTGGGCGCTGTTGCGGGCGGCCTCGTAGGAGGCCGCATCCCACGAAGCGCCCAGATCGCCCCAGCCGTCGCCCTCGCCGGCGCTGCCGGAGGACAGCTTGGCGAAGAACTCGGTGTCGCCCACCGTGGTGCGCAGCTCGTCGGCGTTGGCGAGGATGGGCTCGTCGGCGAACACCGCCGGCGGCGGCGCCTCGGGGTGCACCTGGGCCAGGTGGCGCACGTACTGACCGAACACCGCCGACTCGAGGTCGCTCTCGCCGATCAGGTGGAAGGGAACGGTGAGGAAGCGGCGGTCGCCCTTCCACTGGTCGAGCTCGCTCACCACCTCGGCCAGCTCGGGCACGGCGCGGGCCGACGTGTTGCCGTCCAGCAGCAACTGCAGCACGCCCATGAAGTTGGACTTGCCCGACCCGAAGCTGCCGTGCAGGTAGGCGGCCTTCGAGGCGCCGTCGGTCACCGCCGACCGCAGCAGCTTCACCGCGTCCATGAACGCCGACCGCAGCTGATCGGTGACCACGTAGTTCCGGACGGTGGCGTCGGCGTCGGCGGTGGCGTCGGCCAACTGGAAGACCAGGTCGCCCTTGTGGATGTCGGTAGGGATGTGGATCAAGTCGCGCAGCAGGCGCGGTGAGTTGCTCATGACCGTCCGGTGCCGCCGCTCTCCAACGAATCCACGTTGTTCCCCTCCATTTGGCGCGGAGGCAAAGGTAGCGCTGATCGTGCCGTGGCCGGGCTTGGCATCGAGCCCTCGTCCGCTCGAGGCTGCTGACAAGTATCCCTTGCTGTAAGCGGATACGCTTACAGCTATGAGGACAGCTGAGCTCGTGCGCCAAGTGAGGGGTGATGCCGCGTTGTCGCTGCGGGAGTTGGCCATGCGAGCCGACCTCGCCGTGAGCACGGTTCATCGGATCGAGCAGGGCGATCTCCACCCAACCGTCGACACCCTCGAGCGGATCGTCCGGGCTGCGGGCCGGCGCCTGATCGTCGATGTTCCGTCGGACTACTCGTCGAGCGTGCTCGGGCTCGGCCTGTCGATCCATGCCGATCTGACTGCCGGGGATCCGTCCGGCATCGTGCGCAAGGCTGCCGAGCTCGTGCACCGCTTCCGATCCTCCGGCTCCGCCGACCAGCGCATGATGCTGGCCGCCGAGCCCCCGTCCACGGGTCAGATCGAGTGGGACGCCCTCCTCGGTGGGCTCGCCGAGTGGCTGGCGACGTTGGAAGGCCTCGAAGCTCCGGCCTGGTCGGCGGCTCCTGATCGATTCCTGGGGCGAGGATGGTGGGTGACGCCCATGGCTTCCCTGCGGGCGTGGGAGTACGCCGGGTCGCCTGTGTCACTCCAGCGCCGTGGCGTGTATCTCCACCGGGAGTCGCTGATCAACCGATGAGGAGCAGAGTGCGTGCTGACCCGTGAGCGAATCCTCGACCTGTTCGCAGAGCTCGACGTCGAACTCGGCGTCTCCGGCACCCGTGGCGATGTGTTCATCGTCGGGGGAGCGGCGATGGCGGTGGCCTACGACGCCCGTCCCTCGACCCGCGACGTCGATGGCATCTGGCATCCGTCGAGGGAGGTCCGAGAGGCAGCCGTTCGAGTGGCCAGCCGTCACGACGACGTTGACGCCGATTGGCTGAACGACGGAGCGAAGGGCTTTCTGCCCGGCGACGACCTG
>JBGAOY010000051.1:0-9336 GCA_044221555.1 Acidimicrobiales bacterium | reverse complement strand
AGCCCACCCGCGCACCGCGTCGAGGGCTTCAACCCCCTCTGCGGTGACGAGATCGTGGTCTACCTGGTGCTCGACGGCGACACGGTGACCGATCTCAAGATCGGCGGCCAGGGCTGTTCGATCAGCCAGTCCTCGGCATCGATGATGTCCGCGGCGGTCAAGGGCAAGAGCGTCAAGGAGATCCGCGACCTCACCCGCGCCTTCAAGGCCATGATGTCGATCCACGAGCAGGAGCTCGAGGGCGACGACGCCGAGGCCGACGGCGACGGCGCCGACACCACCGGCGCTCCCGACGAGGTGCGCCTCGGCGACCTCGAGGCGCTGCGGGGCGTGGTGAAGTTCCCGGTGCGCATCAAGTGCGCCACCCTGTCCTGGAACACCCTCGCCCAGGGCATCGAGGAAGCGTCGGGATAGTCGGGAACGGGCCGGCGCTCGCCGCCGGTCGGTCGCTCGGCGGGTGGTTGCCGCCGATCAGCGTTGGACGCCGGCCGGGATCGCCGGAGCGGGCTTCCGGCGCACCAGCACACCCCGCAGGAGGCTCCACACGTACTTGTGGGCCACGTGCATCACGGTGATCTTCGATTCACCGCCCTGGCGCCGGGCCTCGTGGGTCGGCACCTCGGTGACCCGGAAGCCGTACTGCAGGCACTTCATCGCCATCTCCTGCTCGATCGTGGTGATGTCGCTGGTCGTGCCGATGCGGCGGCCCACGTCCGTGCGGATCGCCCGGAAGCCGTTCTGGTAGTCCGTGAAACGGGTGCCGAAGCGGTAGTTGATGGTCAGGCTGATGATGAGGCTGCCGATCAGGCGCAGAACCTCGTACAGCGACCCGAACAGCTCCTCGCTGCCCCCCAGCATGCGCGAGCCCATGACGAGGTCGGCCTCGCCGTCCGCGATGGGGGCCACCAGGCGCTCGATGTCGGCGGGGTCGTGGGACCCGTCGGCGTCCATGAACACGGTGATGGGGTGGGCGACGTGGTCCAGGCCCACGCGGATGGCGTCGCCCTTGCCGAGACCGTTGTCGGTGACCACCCTCGCCCCGAACCCCTCCGCCAGCGCCACGGTGCGGTCGGTGGAGCGCCCGTCGACGACCACCAGGTCGTCGGTGAGCGGCCGGGTGGCCTCCAGCACCTGCTCGATCGTGGCTTCCTCGTTGCGCGCGGCGATGACGATGCTGAACGGCGTGCTGGCCACGGGAACGGCACCGTATCAGTCGTGTCACACCCGACGCCGACCCGGCCGAGGTTCGCCGGGGGGCGCCTGAGTGGCCGCGCACGGTTCGGATACGATCGTCGACTCGGTGCCCGGTGACGATGCACGAAGGCAGGAGCGAGGGATGGAGCGAGCGCGGGGCACGGACGGCGACGCCTCGTCGCCCCCATCCTCGGCGCCCCGATCATCGACGCCCCGGTCATCGGCAGGTCGGCGCCTGCGGGACCTGACGACGCGCCAACGGCGGGTGGGTGTGGGGCTCGCGGTCGTGGTCGCCGCCCCGTTCGTGATCGCCGCGTTCCAGGCCCTCGCCGACCACTGGTACCCGATCGGCGACAACGGCACCATGCTCACCGTCACCCGCCAGGTGTTCACGACCCACACGCCCTTGTCCGGTGAGGTCGCGTCGGGCACCCGCTACGGTGCCCACCCCTTCCATCCCGGGCCGATGGTGTACTACGTGCTCGCCCCGTTCGTCACGGTCTTCGGCGGCACCGCGGGCATGCTGCTCGGGGCCGCCTTCGTCTCGGCCACCACCATCGTGCTGATCGGCTACACCGCCCTGCGCACGGCGGGGCCCGCGGCGGCCCTGTGGGCCTGGTTCACCACGCTGGTCATGTGCTGGTCGCTCGGCGGCACCGCGTTCTTGTACCCACCGTTCAAGACCACGCTCTCGCTGCTGGTCATCGCCTTGTTCCTCTACCTCTGCGCTGCGCTCATCAGCGGTCAGAGCACCCTGCTCCCGCTCTGGGTGCTGGCCACCTCGTTCCCGGCCGCGGCGACCATGCGCTACGCCCTGCCGGTCGCGGCCACGGCCGCGGTCACCCTCCTCGTCGTCGTCGTCCTGCGGTGGCGGCGTGCCGCGGTCGACCCCCCGGACGCGCCGATCGCCAGGGCCCGGCGCGTGCTGCGCCTCGACCGGTCCGAGCGCCGATCCGTGGTCATCGCCGCGGCCCTGCTCGCGCTGTCGTGGTGGGCCCCGGTCTACGACGCCCTCACCAATCGCGGCGGCAACGTCGTGGAGCTCTACCGGGCCTCACGCAGCGCCGCCGAGCAGGTGGACGGGCCCGTGCTGGCCATCGGCGAGCAGGCCAAGGCCCTCCTTTTCAACCCGGTGCAGTCGGCGGCCGCCGCCCACGCCCCGTCGGTCGGCTACGTGATCGTGGGCGTGCTGCTCGTCGTGGCCGTCGCCGCGGCGGCCGTGCACCGCCGCCGCGAACTGGGTCGGGCGGGCTGGGGCTACATCGTGGTCGCCGCGTCCGGCCTCGTCTTCATGGTGGTCTCGCTGGCCACCACGCCCTCCGACGAAGGCTTCGGCATCTACCGCACGCTGGCCGCCTCACCCGTGGCCACCTTCGCCGTGTTCACCGCCGGCCTGGTGATCGGCCCCCTGCTCGGGCCCCGTCTCGTGGGGCACCGGTCGGCCCTCGTCGGCGGCGCGGTGGCCGCGGTCGTCGTCGCCACCGTCGTCGTCGCCGTCCCCGGGCCCATCGACGCGTCGACCGAGCAGTACCCCTTCGCCTTCCGGGCCACCCGCACCCTCGTCGACCAGGCCGCGCCGAGGCTGCAGACCTCCGGACGCTGGGGCACGTGGGTGGTCGGAGGCCGCACGACGCCCACCATCTTCGTCGGCTTCAAGGCCGGCCTCGAGGCCCACGGCATCGACACCGGCGTCGACGCGGGCGCCCCGGGACTCGGCCAGGTGGACGGGCGCGACCCGAAGCCGTCGGCCGGGAACCTGCTCTTCACCGCCTCCGAGCTCCCGGCGCCCACCGACGACTGGGAGGTCGTCGCCACCTATGACCCGCCCGGCCGGTCGGCGGCCGAGGCCCAACGCGCCGCCGACGCGCTGGTGGACTTCGCCCGGGAGACCAACCCGCGTCCCCTCGACGCGTTCACCCAGACGGTCCCCCGCATCATGTGCCCCGAGCTCGCCGCCCAGGGGTTCCAGGGTGGCACCTGCCCGGAGGCCGACGAGATCCTGGCGTCCGACAACCCGGTGGCGGCCCTGCCGCCGGCGGCGGTGGCGCTGGTCTACCTCGTCCAGTTCGGTGAGGACACCCAGTTCCCCGTCATCGACGGCGAGGAGCCTCCTGCCGCACTCCTCGAGGCCGCCGGAGCGGCGTGGGACGACCTGCCCCTCACCGTCTACGCCCTGCGGGCGGGCTGAGCCAGCATCCGGGCCGGGCGGCCGGAAACGGTCAGGCCAGAGGGTCGGCGAACGGATCCGCGAACGGGTCGACCGCACCGGCCGCGACCGGCTCGGCGGTCACGGCCTCGTCGACGCCGAAGCGCGCATACCCGTCGACCTCGAGCGCCTCGGCCAACTCGGGGCCGCCGGATTCCCGGATGCGGCCCCCGACCAGGATGTGCACCTGGTCGCTCTTGAGCTCGTGGAGGAGGCGGCTGTAGTGGGTGATGGCCAGGACGCCGAGACCCCACTGCGTGGTGGCTTCCTCGACCCTGCGGCTGACCATCCGCAGCGCGTCCACGTCGAGGCCCGAGTCGAGCTCGTCGAGGATGGCGATCGCCGGCTGCAGCACACCGAGTTGAAGGGTCTCGTTGCGCTTCTGCTCGCCGCCGGACAGGTCCACGTTGAGCTCACGGGCGAGGAAGCGCTCGTCGAAGCCGATGCGCTCGGCCTCGGTGACCATGCGCGCGCGCAGGTCGGCGAAGTCGCGGCCGCTGGCTCGGAACGACTCGGTGAAGAGGTCCTCGAGCGACACCCCCGGCACCTCGGTGGGGTACTGCATGGCCAGGAACAGCCCCGCCTGGGCCCGCTCCCACGGCGCCAGGGCCAGGAGGTCGACGCCGTCGAGGGTCACCGAGCCGCCGGTCACCTCGTAGCCCGGTCGGCCGGTGATGACGTGCGACAGCGTGGACTTGCCCGAGCCGTTGGGGCCCATGACCGCGTGCACCTCGCCGCTGCGCACGGTGAGGTCGACGCCCTGGAGGATCTCCCGGCCCTCGACCGACGCCCGCAGGCCTTCGATCACCAGCACGTGCTCACTCATCGCTCACCCTCCTGGTGGCCGGGCGACCTCATCGGAGCACCACCCAGACGTCGCCGTCGACCACGTCGACGTCGTAGACCGGCGTGGCCTTGGTGGCCGGCAGGGACGACGGGGCGCCCGTCTCCAACGAGAAGGCGCTGCCGTGCTTCCAGCACTCGATCTGGCGTTCCTCGACGAGCACCTCACCCTCGGACAGGGAGATGTCCTGGTGGGTGCAGCGGTCGCCGATGGCGTAGACGTCGTCGTCGATGCGGACCACGGCCAGCCGTCGCCCGGCCACGTCGATGGCCCGGGCCGAGCCCGGCTCGAGCTCGTCCAGGCGGCAGAGGTGCTCACGGTCGGCCATCAGTCCACCGGGCTCTCGAGCTTGTCGGTGATCCGGCGGCGCAGTTGCTCCACGAGGGAGGCGACGGGGATCTGGTTCAGCACCTCGGTGAAGAAGCCGGCGACGACCAGGCGCTCGGCGACCTGCGGGGGCACCCCCCGGCTCTCCAGGTAGAAGCGCTGCTGCTCGTCGATCGGGCCGACCGCCGAGGCGTGGCTGCAGTGCACGTCGTTGTTCTCGATCTCGAGGTTGGGCACCGACTCGGCCCAGGCGTGGTCGGACAGCTTGATGTTCCGGTTGGTCTGGAAGGCATTGGTGCCCCGAGCATCGGGACGCACCCGGATGAGGCCGGTGTAGACCGAGCGCGAGTGGCCGCCGACCGTGCCCTTGAACAACAGGTTGCTGGTGGTGTCGGGCGCGACGTGATCCTGGAAGGTGCGGAAGTCGAGCGTCTGGGTGCCGTCGCCGAAGTACACCGCCAGCAGGTCACCCGACGCCCCCCGGCCGGTCAGGGCGCAATCGGTCCGCAGCCGGGCGTAGTCACCGCCCAAGGCCGCGGTGGCCGACACCAGGTGCCCCTGTGGGCCCACGTTCGACACCTGGGTGCCGATCTGCCACACCTGGCGACCCAGGTCCTGCACCGACAGGTAGGTGACCCGGGCGGAGGCGCCGACGTCGAGCTCGACCACCGGCACCGCGAGCGCACGCACGTCGGCCGAGCGCTGCAGGTCGACCAGGGTGAACGAGCTGTTCTCACCGGCCCGCACCGACAGCCGGGGCAGCGACAGCACGTCGGCGGTCTCGACGTGCTGGACCACCACGATGGGCTCGTCGACCACGACGCCGCGGGGCACGTCGAGCACCACGGGGCCCGGGGCGAACCCGTCGTTGAGCGCACCGAAGTAGTCGAGGGGCTCGCCGAGCACGCTCCCGAGCACCACCTCGCCCGCCGGCGCCTGGTCGGCGGTCGACAGCGACACGCCCCGCTCCGCCACGTCGGGCGTGAGGTGGGCATGGGCGATGTGCCCGTCGACGAGCACCAACAGGCCGGCATGGGTGCCGACCACCGTGGCCACCTGCGCGCTGATGGCGGCGATCAGCCCGTCGGAGACGGCGGGCACCCCGGCCAGGGGGTAGGCGTCGGCGTCGAAGTCGCCGATGCGGCTGTAGCGCCACACCTCCTCGTCGGTGGTGGGCACGGCCGCGCCGGCGAATCGATCCGCCGCCAGGGCGCGGCGGGCCTTCAGCCATTCGGGGCCGGGGATCGCCGTGAGGGTGTCGAGGGGGGACATGCGGGTCGGTGCCTCGTTCGAGCTGGGTGGTTTCGCGCCGAGGGGCCCGCGGCGGGCCCCCACGGCGGTCATCCTACCGGGGGTGCGCCGCGCCGGACGGGTCCCGCCGAACTCGGCGCCGCGCCGGCCGACCCTCCCTGGTACTTCCTCGTCGTTACTTCTTCTTCTTCCGCTTCCGCCGGAACCGGCCTTTGCGGCCGCGCTCGGCCTCGAGCTCGGCCAGCACCTTGGGGCCCGCGGAGTTGATGATGTCCTCGGCCTCGTCGAGCAGCGCGGCCACGCTGCCGTCGTCCTCGGAGAGGCTCGAGGGCTCGTCGGGTGAGGGAGGGGTCACCATGGTGCCGTGGGTCCAGCCGACGTCGGCGAGGCGGCGGGTGTACTTGGGGCAGTCGGCCGGGCACCGCCAGGGCGCCTCCGGGGCGAGGTCGAGATCGCACTTGCGGACCGTCTCGCCGTTCGCATACGACCGGCTCTCGAAGTACTTGCAGTCCTCACGCATCGGCATGTGCCCATCTTGCCAGGCCGCTCGGCCGGCGACGCTCCGGCCACGCCCCTGACGGATGCGCCGGCGTTGGTCCGCCCGAGGGGGCGGCCCGCGGGGTCAGTCGTCGGAGTCGGCCGCGACCGCCCCGGCGGGTGCCCGCCGAGCCGAGCGTGATCCGGTGACGCTGGTGACGGTGACGTGGAGTCGCCCGTCCTGCACCTCGAGGTGGTGCCACTCGGTGTCGGCGGCCGGTGCCGGGTCGTCGAGGTCGACCACCGCGGCGGGAAGCAGCTTGCGACCGTGCCACGGGCAGGTCTGGCAGCCCGACGTGAGCAGCACGGGGTCGAGGTCGGCGCCCTCGTGGGGGCACATGCGCACGAAGGCGAGCACGCGGCGACCCTCACGGGTGAGCTTGAGGCCCAGGTGGTCGTTGCGGCCGACGTAGGTCCAGGAGCCTTCGACGATCTCGGGCAACGCCACCGAGGGGAACACCGGCGTGTCGGGCGGCGGGTCGGGCAGCACCACGTTGTTGGCGCCGATGTGGATGGTGTCGCGGATGTCACGTGGTGCGCCGTCGCCCTTGTAGGTGTAGCCCCACGACCGCAGCTTGCCGCGCCGCTCACGCAGCACGCTGTCCTCCGACATGAGCTTGCGGTGGTTGATGCGCAGGAGTGCCCGGATCAGCGGCCAGAACAGCATCCAGAACGGCCGCGCCGCCACCGTGTAGGTGGTGACCGCCCGGGTGCGGGTGGGCGAGAGCGCGATGAACTCGTGCTCGGTGACCATGGTCCAGGCCAGCACCGTGACGAAGTGGGTCTGGTGGTTGGGCTCGGTGTCGTAGTGCACCAGGATCAGCGGGAACGGGACGCCCAGCACCTTCTGGAAGCTGATCGACGCCTGCAGGTCCCGCTCGATGACGCAGACCACGTCCTCGATCAGGCTGTGCACGTGGTTGCGGTGCACCACGTCCTTGTTGTTCCAGTCGACGTCCGTCGGCAGGTACTCGCCCTCGGTGTCCAACTGGACGGACCGAGAGCGCATGCCGTGCTCGGCGAGCTTCTCGAGGATCGCCGCATGGTTGAGCTTGACCACGGCCCGTGAGACTACTCGGGTCCGTAGGCGTCGCTCGACGCCCGACCGCTCAGGCGGCCGAAGGCTCTGGTTCCCGCTGGCGCTCGGGGGCGCCGGCGCCGAGGCCGCGTCGCCGCTGGCGGAGCAGGGCGTCGAGTTGGGTGGCCTCCTCGTCCTTGCCGAACCAGGTGCGGGCATAGCCGAGCAGGCGCTTGGGTCGCAGCACGTTGGCCACGCCGTAGAAGGCGCACAGCATGAACAGTTGTGCCGCGCGGAGCTTTCGCGTGCTCATCCGGGGGTTGTAGCTCTGGTGCTTCCCCGATGACCACGAGAGGGCCGTGTAGGGATACTCCTCGGTCACCTCGAGGATGCCGGCATCGACGAGCTTCTTGAAGTCGGCACTACCGGGGTACGGACCGAAGATCATCACCGCGGCGTCATTGGCGCCCGCTCGGGCGGCGCGGAGCATGAACCGGAACGACTTGAACAGGTCCGACCAACGCTCCTCGGGGTGACCGACGATGATGTTGATCTTGGTGACCAGGCCGATCTGCTTCGCCTCACGCAACGAGGTGAGGATCATGTCCAGGCTCACCCGCTTGTCATAGATCTCGAGCATGCGCTCGCCGCCGGCTTCGGGCGCGTAGGTGATGTTCCGACAGCCGGTGTCCCACAACCGCTGCAGCACCTCGCGATCGAGGGCTTCGGCCCGGGTACCCACGGGCAGCTGCCAGATCAGGCCCGGCGCCCGCCGCTCCAAGGCGTCGCAGAAGCGCAGCGTCCACTGGCGCTTGGTGATGGCGGTGAGGTCACAGAAGTTGACGTTGCGGACCCCGTAGCGTTCGACGTAGTCGGCGATCTCGTCGGCCACCTCCTCCGGCTCGCGCACCACGTATCGAGTGGTCCACATCTGCGGCGACGAGCAGAACGAGCACTTGTACGGGCAGCCCCGCGTGGCCAGCACCGGCATCGACCGGCCCCGATTGACCCCGAAGGAGTCGGCGAAGCGGAAGTACTCGTCCAGCGGGAACAGCTCCCACGCCGGCCGAGGCACCTCGGGCAGCTTCTTGGTGGTGATCCGGGTGGTCAGGCCGCCGTCGCAGGCCTCACCGCCGTTGCGGAACACGACACCCTCGAAGCCCTCCATCGGCGCCCCCCGGGCCACCCGGTCGGCGAGCTCGACCACGGTCAGCTCACCTTCTCCGAGGACGCAGGCGTCGATGGCATCGGTCTGCTCGAACATCCACTTCCAGTAACCGGTGGCGTTCTCACCGCCGCACACGATGAACACGTCGGGGAACCGAGCCCGGATCGCCTCGGCGATCTCGCGCACGTGGGGCCACTCGTGCAGGAACATGTGGGTGATCCCGACCATCTTGGTGTCGGGGTGAATCCGCTCCACGATCTCGTCGACGGGAAGCCCGCATTGGCGGAGCCGGCCGATGGGGCTGTCGACGTCCACGATGCGATCGATGCCCTCACCCGCCGAGTCGATGACATCCACCGTGTGGCCCGCACCTTTGAGCACGGCGGCGATGTACGCCAAGCCGATCGGTGGTACGGGCCCGTACCACGAGAAGCTCTTCGGAAAAACAATGGTGTTCGGTCGTACTAGCGCCACCTTCGTGGTCGCCCGCCCAGTAGCCCGACCGAGCGTGACGCTCGTCGATGACATGGGCGGAAATTACCAGGGATTCCCGGGTATATCCAGTAGCTGTCGGCCCTCTGACGCGATCAGCCGGCGCCGGCCGCACGCTGGGCCACCAGCTCGGGGCCCACCCGGTCCCACATGGCCTGGGCCATCTCGTGGGCGCAGGCCTCGTCGGTGTGCACCACGTCGTAGAAGCACTGCTGGCCGTCGAAGATGTGGGTCAGGTCGGTGACCTGATCGGGGAGGCGATCGGTGATGGCCGGGTCCCACCCCGCGGCCCTGGGCTG
>JBGAOY010000050.1:0-10844 GCA_044221555.1 Acidimicrobiales bacterium | reverse complement strand
ACCTTCGCTCGGGCCCCGCCTGAATTCCTTTCGGCCAAATAGGCGGCGTTGCTCGGGCTCACGCCGCGCTGCCACCCCGGGCGCGACGGACCGGGATCTTGGCGATCGACGAGGGAACGGGCACCCAGTGGTCGGCCGCCAGCGAGGCGTACGCCTGCTCGATCACGGCGACCGACGCGAGCGCGTCCTCGGCGGTGATCAGGAGGGGCTCCTCGCCCCGGACGGCGTGGCAGAAGTTCTCGACCGCCCCACCCATCGAGCCGACCTTGTCGTACCCGCTGCCGAACGACACCCACTCGGGGCTCGACACCTGACGGAAGCTCGAGCAGCGCCACCCCACCCGGATCTCGCCCTCCGTGCCGAAGATGGACACGTAGTTGTCGAGGCTCTTGTCCATGCTCCAGGACAGGTCGATGCTCCCGATCACGTCGTTCACGGAGCGCAGGAACACCCGAACCGTGTCCTCGACGGCCAGCTTCTGGGTGCGCTTGCCCTCGACGGCCATCACCTGGCCGATGGGCCCCAGGAAGAACCGGGCGATGTCCACCGAGTGCGTGCCGTTGTCGATCAGCACCCCGCCGCCGCTCACCCGGGGGTCTGCGTTCCACCGACCCGCCATGTCGACCCGGGAGGTGAAGGCGTTCTCGAACAGCATCAGCTCACCCAGGATCCCCGACTCCACGATGTGGCGGGCCTTGGTCACGTCCTCGGCGAAGCGGAACTTGGCCGCCATGGTCAACACCACGCCCGCCTTCTCCGCAGCCCTGATCATGCCGGCGGCGGTCTCGGCGTCGACCGCCAGGGGCTTCTCGCAGAACACCGGGATGCCCCGCCCGAGGAACTCCAGGGCGATCGGCCCGTGGGTCGAGGGGGGCGACGCGATGATCACGCCATCGGGCTCCAGCGACGACAAGAGCGCGTCGTGGGATCCGAAGGAGCGAGCGTCGCCGAACTTGCGGGCCAGCCGCGCCGCGGCAGACTCGTCGACGTCGGCGACGGCCACGACGTTCACGCAGGACGACGCCGCCGCCACGTCCACGTAGGCCTGCGCGATGCGGCCGGCGCCGACGAGGGCGAGATCCAGCGGCTTGGGTTGGGCACGATCCGTCATCAGGGGGCTCCTCGTACGTCGCTCGATCGATCGGTCGGACGGTCAGTCGGTCAGTCGGCCAACTCGGCCACGGCGGCGCCGAGCGCGCCCGCCAGATGGTCCACGTGGTCGTCCGTGAAGCGCTCGTTCCACGGCAGGACCAGGACCGACGCCAGGTAGTCGAACGTGCCGGGGAACCGCTCGGCGGCGTAGTCCACCGCCGCGGGGCGGGCCAGGGTGAACGGGAAACGGCTGTCACCGAACGTGCGCTGCTCGGCGATGACCGCGCATCGGAAGGCGGGCTTCTGGATGTAGCGCGGCGCCGACGCCACGTCGACCTCGCGCAGCGCGGCCGCCACCGCGTCGGGACCGCCGGGCAACTGGTCGCGATCGACGTGCAGGGCGTAGCGCCAGTACACCGCCGTGTCCGCCGGGCCGACGCTCGGGGTGACGATCGCGTCGAGGCCCGAGAGCTGCTTGGTCAGGCGGTCGGCAGCCGCGATGCGCCGCTCCACACCGTCGGCCAGCTTGGCCAGCTGGGCCCGGCCCACCGCACTGGCCAACTCGGTCGTGCGGTAGTTGAGCGCGAGGAACTCGTGGTCGGGGCCCGCCTCGCCGTAGGGCCAGGCCTTGTTCACGAAGACCCGCATGCGCCGGGCCAGGTCGGCGTCGTCGGTGATGACGAAGCCGCCCTCCCCCGTGGTGATGTGCTTGCCCTGCTGGAGGCTGAAGCAGCCGATCGCGCCGATCGTCCCCACGAGGTCGTCGCCCGCCGCGGCCAGGTAGGCCTGGGCGCAGTCCTCGATCACGGGGATCCCTCGGGCGTCGGCCAGGGCCATGATCGGCGCCATGTCGCACGGGTTGCCGAACAGGTGCGTGACGATGATCGCCTTGGTGCGGTCGCTGAGGCAGGCCGCGATGGTGTCGGCGGTGACGTTCCCGGTGACGGGGTCGACGTCGGCGAACACCGGGATGGCGGCCTGGTACAGGATCGGGGTGATGGCCCCCATGTCGGTGATCGACGTGGTGACGATCTCGTCGCCGGGCTCGGGGTCGATCGCGGCCACGGCCGTGTGCACCGCCGCGGTGCCCGACGAGCACGCGACGGCGTGGGCCACCCCGAAGGTGGCCTGCAGCTCCTCCTCGAGCCGAGGCGTCTGCACCCCCTTCGTGGCCGTCAACGTGCCGGAGGCGATCACCTCTGCCAGCAGGTCGAGCTCCTCGTGGCCGAGCGTTCGCCCCGACGCGACCTGATCCGATGGCAATTCGATGCGTGGTGAAGTCACCCCGTCCTCGTCGGCCGCACCTCCCCGGTCGCTTAGAACACCGACCCAAAAGAGGTCCGTCCTCCCCGAGCGCAGTGCGGGCGATCGGGACGCACGCGCCATGATGACCGTGATGAGCGGTCACGCGAACGACACAGAGCAGCGCATCGCCGTGGTGCTCGGCACCCGGCCCGAGATCGTGAAGCTCGCGGGCATCATCCGGGGCCTGGGCGACCGTGCCCGGGTGATCCACACCGGCCAGCACTACGACGCCGAGCTGTCCGACGTCTTCTTCGCCCAGTTCGGCCTCGACGTGCCGATCGAGGCGCTCGACGTGGGTGGGCGGTCGCGGGGCGCCCAGATCGGCGACGCGACCAGCAGGTTGGACGACGCCTTCGCAGCCGAGCGGCCCGCCGCGGTCGTGGTGCAGGGCGACACGAACAGCGCGCTGGCGGGGGCTCTGGCCGCCAACGCCCGCGAGATCCCGCTGGTGCACGTCGAGGCCGGGCTGCGCAGCCACGACCGGGCCATGCCCGAGGAGCACAACCGGGTCGTCGTCGACCACCTCAGCGATCTGTGCCTCGCGCCGACCGAGACGAGTCGACAGAACCTGCTGGCCGCCGCCATCCCCGACGCGCGGATCGAGATCACCGGCAACACCGTGGTGGAGGCGGTGCTCGAGCTGCTGCCGACCCCCGAGGAGCGCTCGGCCCTGCTCGAGGACCACGGCGTGACCCGCGAGCACTACGTGCTGTCCACCTTCCACCGGCCCGAGAACGTGGACGACCCCGAGACGCTCCGCACCATCCTCGACGAGCTCGTGGCGCTGCCGGTGCCGGTCGTCCTTCCCGTGCACCCCCGCCTCGCCGCCCGCATCGAGGCCTTCGGCCTCTCGGACCGCCTCCCGTCGCTGCGGACGGTGCCGCCGCTGGGCTCACGGGACTTCCTGGGCCTCTTCGCCGACGCGGCCGGCGCGGTGTCGGACTCGGGTGGTGTGCAGGAGGAGGCCAGCGTGGTGAAGCGCCCTGTGGTCGTCGTGCGGCGGTCCACCGAGCGCCCCGAGGTGCTCGGCACGTTCTCGGAGCTGACCTCGGTCGGGCCCGGGATCGGCCTCGCCGCCGGCCGCTGGCTGGACGACCCGGCGGGCGTCCACGCCCGGCTCGCCGCGGTGGCGTCGCCCTACGGCGACGGCGATGCGAGCAGACGGTCCATCGACGCTATCAAGCGGTTGCTCGGGGCGAAATAGTCCTTCAGGCCCACTCGTGGCGCACCGATGACTCGGAGGTCGCCGGGCATCTGGGACCCGGCGACACACGAGGGAAGGACCGAGATGACGAGTCATCAAGACCCCCGCTGGTCAGTCCGGATAGCGCTCATCGGACTCTGCTTGCTCCTCGGGATCGGGTTGCTGTCGGTGGGCGGAGCGTCGGATGCTGCCGACGCCGCTGCAGCAGCCACGGTGCCGTCGCCGTACGCCAACCGGATCGGCATGAACACCCACGAGATCTGGGGCGCCGAGGACGGTACGTACACCGAGTTCTCACGGATGGCCGCCATCGGCGTCACCCGGACCCGTGAAGGGTTCGAGTGGCGGGTGATCGAGCCGCAGCGGGGCCGCTTCGACTGGAGCCGCACCGACCAGCTCATGGCTGCCGCCGCCCGTGCCCGCGTCGATGTCCTCCCGATCCTCGGGTCGCCGCCCGCATGGGCCTCGAACCACCCCGATCGCAGCGACCGCTTCCCGCCGGCCAACAACGCCGACTACGTGGCCTTCGCCCGAGCCGTCGTCGCCCGCTACCACGCCGGCGGCACCTTCTGGACCTCGGTGCGCCCCGACCTCACGCCGATGCCGCTCACGTCGATCCAGATCTGGAACGAGCCGTGGAGCGACACCTACTGGGGCCCGCTGCCCGATCCGGCCGGCTACGCCCGGCTCGTGCGGGCCACCGGGTCGTCGGTGCACGGCCTCGACCGCAACGTCGACGTGGTGATCGCCGCGGAGTTGCTGCAGACCGGTGGCGGTGGCCCGATCCGCAACTGGATCGACGAGGTGCTGCGGGCCGATCCGGGGCTGGGCGCCTACTTCGACGTCTACAGCGTCCACCCGTACCCGGCTGGTAGCCCGATGACCGACAACGCCGACGGGCGCTGGGACTTCAGGCGCATCGAGATCATCCGCCAGATCACCGTGGCCCACGACATGCCGAAGCCGGTGTGGATCACCGAGGTGGGGTGGAGCACCGCCCCCAACGCCCAGTACACGGTGTCGGAGACGACCCAGGCCAGCTACACCCGGCAGGCGATCACCCGGGCCTTCGACGAGTGGTCCTACGTGAAGCGGTTCTACCTCTACAGCTACGACCGGGACAACGGTGACACCACCAACCGCGAGGCGTACTTCGGGGTGCGTCGCCAGAACGGGACGTTCAAGCCGGTGTGGACGACCTTGACCCACCTGCTCGAGCCACGGACGGTGACCACGTCGACCACCGCGCCGCCGACGACCGCTCCCCCCACCACCACGCCGCCGACCACGACACCCACGACGTCGCCGCCCAACCAGCAGGCGGTGCTGGGCCCGGCCCGGCTGGCGGTGCGGGTGCTGGGCCACATCTTCTACTACGACCCGGCTCCGACCTGAGCGCCACGGTGGGGGTGGCCCGTCCCGAGCGGGGCGGGCCACCCGCACCACGTCGTCGCAGTGACCGCAGAACGTGAACAGGGCGCCCCGTGAGGGGCGCCCTGTTCAGTTCCAGGGTGCATAGACCGTTCGGGGGGGGTGTTCGCCGCACCCCCCGTGGGTGGGTCAGGCGGCGTGCTTGGCGTGCTGGCGCTTGGCGACGAGCACGAGGCCCGTGCCGGCGACCAGGACGCCTGCGCCCACGAGCACCAGCACCTCGGTGCTGTCGCTGCCGGTGCGGGGCAGGTTGTTCACCTCGTTGTTCAGCACCGACGTGCTCGTGTTCTGCGGTGGGTAGTCGGTCTGGGCCGCAGCGGGGCCTGCCACTCCGAGCAGGAGGAGCAGAGCGAGCCCGCCGGCCGCCAGGATCGCCCGGAGGGGGCTGATCGAAGGAATTCGCTCAAGTTGCGCAGCCATGGTGACGATCCTTTTGCAGGTCGTGGTCTGTTCTCTGTGAGTCACCGTACACCGGCATGGCTCGCTCCGCCACCCTGAGTGGGAAAAATTCTCCGTTCTCCCACTCGGGGTGCTCAAGAACCCCCACGCCGGACCGATCAGGGCGATTCGAGGGGAACCTCTTGGCGCGGGGTGTCCCGGTCGTTCCACCGCAGCCCGTCCGGCCCCCACCACTCGATGTGAGGGACACGGGCCGAGGGCCCGATGGTGATGCTGTCGACGCCCCGGGGGACCACGAACGACACGTTCCACTCGATGGTGTCACCCTGTGAGATCACCGCGGGGATGGCCAGGACGCGGCTCTCGCCATCGGCTCCCGCGGTGACGGCGATGCTCTGGGAGGTGTCGACCAGCGCCGAGCGGTGCGGCATGGTCAGCGCCAGATAGCCGTCGTAGCGGCCGTACTCGCCTTCACCGGCGATGTAGGTGGGCTCGCCGTCGGGCACCTCGTTGGTGACGATCACGTGGAGCGACACCACCGTGCCCTCCACCACCTCGCGGGTGCGCACGCTCGACCGGACGGACTGGTACTGGTCGAGCTTGTTGCCGCCGCGGTTCAAGAGCCCCAGGAGCACGTCGTGACGGCCGACCGACCCGCTGATTCCCGCCTGCTCCCACGCCAACTGCGAGCGGTCGTCGCGCGACCACAGCATCAGGTGACGGGCGGCCACCGCGTCCCGCAGGCCGTCGGCGAGCGCCGGTAGGTCGGGCGAGCTTCCGTCGAACGCCTCGAGCACCGAGCGGGCGACCTCGGACAGGCGATCTCGACGGGCCTGCTGATCGGGGTCGTCCAGGTACTGGTCGTGCAACAGCAACTGCTGCACGCCTTCCGCGTCCACCCTCTCGTCGCCCACCTGCACGGGCCCGGTGGCCTCGAGCAGCGCCCGCAGGGCGATCACGTCCACCGCGAGCACGCCGTCGACCGCCGGGCGCCCCGCCGCCCGCCACATGCGGGTGGCCATCTCGGCGCTGGCCGGGAACCGGGGCGACAGCACGAGGTTGCGCCATTCGCGGTTCGGGTGGGCGAAGCCCCACAGCGCCTCCATGTCGCGGTCGCGGTACGGCACACCGGTGTCGAGGTGGAGGTCGGCCGAGCTCTCCAGTCCCGACAGCTGGAGCCGCCCGTCCTCGAACTCCAGGAGACCGACCGACAGGAACATGCCCGAGCTGGCCCGCATCTCGGCGTTGTTGCCGGCGACGAGCAGGTACGAGGACGGGCCGTCCATCACGTCCGCGAGAGCGCGCGCCGCATCACGGGTGTAGAGCAGGGCCAGCTCGACGCTGTCCTTCTCGGCCGCGAAGTCCGAACGGGCGTTGGCCACGGGGCCGATGAGGCCGGAGGACGGTCCCAGCGGGATGGTGGCCACCCGGGCCGAGGTGAGCTCGGCGATGTCGGCCAGGTCGCGCAGCGTCTGCACCCGCTCGGCCCCAGGCGGGATGTCACCACCGAGCTCACGCCGGGCCGCCTGGGCACCCTCCAGCGAGATCCCCGCGATCTTCCCGGCTGCCGCGGAGATCGACCCGAACGAGTCGATCTGGCGGCCGACGAGGGGCATCGTGCGCAGCGGCGCCAGCAGGGGCGAGCGGGCCCGGTCCCGGGCCGACTCGAAGTCGCGCTGCGCCGACTCGATGACGGGCAGGGCCGTGCCGTCGAGCAACTCCCTCGGGTCGGGGTCCTCCCTGATCTGGCGGAGCTGCTCGGTGCCGGCCCGCGCCTCGCGGCGGGCCATGGCCAACCACACGCCACAGAACACCAGGTACGCCACCGCCCCCAGGGCCACGACCACGAGTGCCCGCCGGGCGCGCGGGGAGAGGCGGTTCACCCCTCCATGGTCGGCCGACGGGGGCCGGTCAGTAGGGCGGGAACTTCGAGCAGAGCGTGCCCACCTCGTCGTGCACGGCGGCCAACTCGGCGTCGTCGTCGCGGTGGCGCAGGGCCCGGGCGATCAACGCGGCGATGATCGACATCTCGGGCTCGCCCATCCCCTGGGTGGTCACCGACGGGGTGCCGATGCGGACACCGCTGGTGACGAACGGCGACCGCGGGTCGTCCGGCACCGTGTTCTTGTTGAGCGTGATCCCCGCCCGGTCGAGGACCGTCTGGGCCTCCTTGCCGGTGAGGTCCTCGTCGAACGGGCGCAGGTCGACCAGCATCAGGTGGTTGTCGGTGCCACCCGACACCAGGCGGAACCCCTCACGGCCGAGGGCCTCGGCCAGCGCGGCGGCGTTGTCGACGATGCGGCGGGCGTAGTCGGCGAACGCGGGCTCGGCCGCCTCTCGGAACGCCACGGCCTTGGCCGCGATGACGTGCTCGAGCGGCCCACCCTGCAGGCCTGGGAAGATCGCCTTGTCGATGGCGGGGCCGAGCTCGGCCCGGCTGAGGATGCACCCGCCCCGCGGCCCCCGCAGCGTCTTGTGCGTGGTGAAGGTGACCACGTCGGCGTGGGGCACGGGATTGGGGTGGGCGCCGCCGGCGATGAGCCCGGCGATGTGGGCGGCGTCGAAGAGGAACAGCGCACCCACCTCGTCGGCGATGCGGCGGAACGCCTCGGGGTCGATGATCCGGGAGTACGCGGTGGCGCCGGCGACGATCAGCTTCGGCCGGCACTCGAGCGCCTTCTCCAGGATGGCGTCGTAGTCGAGGCGCTCGTCGCTCGGGGTCAGGCCGTACGGCACGAAGTGGTAGAGCTGCCCGCTGAGGTTCACCGGCGAGCCGTGGGTGAGGTGGCCGCCGTGGTCGAGCGACATGCCCATCACGGTGTCGCCCGGCTCGATGAGCGCGAGGTAGGCCGCGATGTTGGCGTTGGCCCCCGAGTGGGGCTGGACGTTGGCGTGCTCGGCGCCGAAGAGCGCCTTGACCCGCTCACGGGCCAGGTCCTCCACCTCGTCCACGAACTGGTTGCCGCCGTAGTACCGCTTGCCGGGGTACCCCTCGCTGTACTTGTTGGTGAGGACCGAGCCGGTGGCCTCCATCACCGCCGGCGAGGTGAAGTTCTCGCTGGCGATCAGCTGGATGGTGGTGGTCTGGCGATCGACCTCCCGGTCGATCATCGCGAACAGCTCGTCGTCGCGGTCGGTGCTGAAGGTCATCGGGACCGGCCTTTCGGGGGCGGGGCGGGGGGTCAGCTGCGTTCGATGTCGGTGATCTGCGCGAGGCGGCGCTCGTGGCGGCCACCCTGGAACTCGGTGCCCAGCCACAGCGTGAGGATCTCGGTGGCCAGGCCGTCGGCGACGATCCGGCCCCCCATCGACAACACGTTGGCGTCGTTGTGCTCACGCGACAGCCGGGCGGTGTACAGATCGTTGCACAGCGCGGCGCGGACACCGTCGACCTTGTTGGCCGCGATCTGCTCGCCCTGGCCGCTGCCGCCGAGCACGATGCCCCGGTCGGCATCGCCCGCGGCGACCGCCCGACCGACCGCCGCGCAGATCGGCGGGTAGTCGACCGACGCCTCGCTGTCGGTGCCGTGATCGGCCACGTCGTGACCCAGGTCGGCCAGCACGGCGACCAGATGGCACTTGAGCCGGTACCCGGCGTGGTCGGAGCCGATGGCGACCCTCATGCCGCTCCGTCCCTGGGGGTGGTCACCGGGTCACCCCGGCACCGTGGCCGGCACCGGCCACAACAGATCACTGAGCTGGTGCACCAACCCGTCGAGCTCGGCCGCGGTGCGCTCGTAGTGCTCGATCGAGCGACCGATGGGGTCGGCCACGTCGTCGGCCGCGGACGCACCGAGGTGGTCGGTGGCGCGGCGGCCCTCGGCGGCACGCGCGATCCAGTCCTCGATGGGCTCGTCCCGGCGGCGCGGGCCGACCGCCTGGCCCCGCCGTACCAGCTCCTTCAGCGTGAACGCCCGAGGTGCGACGTCGTTGGCCAGCACCACCGCCTCGCGCACGTGCATGCGCTCCATGCCGAGGATGAGGTCGGCCTCACGCAGCATCTCGGCGCTCATCACCCGGCTCCGGTGGCGGGACAGGTCGTGGCCCTTGCGGCCGGCCACGGTGACCCCGTGCGCCGACGCCGGCTGCCCGTCCTTGAACAGGCCCGCCGACGACACCCGCCCGGGGATGTTGCGCGTCGCCATCTGGTAGGCCAGGAAGGCCTCGGCCATGGGCGAACGACAGATGTTGCCGGAGCAGAGCACGAGAACGTCGATCAGGGGATTGTACGGAATCTCCACCTCTATCATTGTCATGTTTTCCCGCTTGCACGTCACATCGCAAAAGGACTCTATGGGGCGTTTATCGTTGACCCAAAGGACGGTCGTCCGCGCGTGGATCATGAAATGATCATGGTCATGAGCGGCTTCGATGTGGACTTCGACGACGCAAACGATTTTTACGCAGTCAACGCAATCCCGTTTTATTACCAAAATCATCCCATCAAAATCAAAGTAGGCGAAAGCGTTCGCATCTATCTCGTGAATATTTTGGAATTCGACCTGCTCAACTCGTTTCACCTGCACGCCAACTTCTTCAACTACTACCCTACAGGCACAAATCTTACACCTGCCGAATTCACAGATACGATCATTCAAGGTCAGGCCCAGCGCGGCATTCTAGAATTTACGTACAAATATCCTGGCATGTATATGTTTCATGCGCATGTAACAGAGTTTGCGGAACTCGGCTGGAATGGCATGTTCGAAGTGACAGAATAGAGGCACATCATGACTCAACAAACGACAGAAACCAATCGCTTCACCTTTCGGACCCTCATCCTGCTCCTCGTCCCAGTCATTCTCCTCGCTGGAGTAATCGCGCTCTTCCTCTCCACAGGCGGAGGGCTGGATCTCGAATCTCCCGTCCCGGTTGAAGCGCTGACGATTGAACGATACATCCTCAAAGACGAACTCATCGAAATCTACGTGCAAAACACCAGCCTGCAGGATATCACACTTGCCCAGACCATCATCAATTCGGCAGTATGGCCGATTGAAGTCACACCCGATGCGACCATCCCGCGGCTGGGACGCGCAGTCGTCCGAATCAACTATCCCTGGAATTATGGCGAGGCGTATGCGATCACGCTTTTTACCTCCAACGCCATTCCCTTCAATCTCGAAATCCCAGTCGCCTTCGGGACCCCTGAACCAAACAGCGCGTCCTTCTGGTCCTTCGCGTTGATCGGTCTTTACGTGGGCGTCATCCCTGTCTTCCTTGGCATCTTTTGGTTCCCTGCCCTCAGAACGCTTGGTAGGCAATGGATGACCTTCCTGATGGCGGTCACCGCAGGCTTGCTCGTCTTCCTCGGGCTGGATACCATCGCTGAGGCCCTCGAACAAGCCGCGAGTGTGCCTGGCTCATTCCAGGGGATCGGCATCATCGGCATCGGCGCGGTGGCGACCTTCCT
>JBGAOY010000004.1:0-404292 GCA_044221555.1 Acidimicrobiales bacterium | reverse complement strand
CTTCAAATGACCAAGCCCCTGCCACTGGACGGCGTACGCGTGATCGAGGTCTGCAACGTGGCCGCCGGCCCCTTCTGCGGCATGCTGCTGGCCGACATGGGGGCCGACGTGATCCGCCTCGACCGCAAGGCCGACAAGGGCAGGGACCGCGGCGACCCGGCGTTCCTGGCCAGCGGCCGGCGCAGCGTGCTGCACCGCGGCCGGCGCTCGGTGGCAGTCGATCTCAAGTCGCCGCAGGATCGCGACAAGGTGCTGGCCATGCTGGACGGCGCCGACGCGCTGATCCCCGCCGCGCTCGACGCGGCGAGGACCGCCGAGGTGCAGGCACTGGCGGTCCGGGCGTTCCAGGTGCTGCGGGCCGAGGGCATGGCCCGAGTCGACTTCTTCTACGAGGAGGGTGGCCGGGGGTTCCTGCTGAACGAGATCAACACCATCCCGGGGTTCACCCCCATCTCGATGTACCCCAAGCTCTGGCAGGCGTCGGGCCTCGGCTACGCCGAGCTCATCGACGAGCTGGTGCGCCTGGCCCTCGAGCGCCACGGCCGGCGCCGCCACCGCACAGATCACTGAACCGTGACCCGCTGAACCGTGACCCGCTGACCGGGTGACCCTCGAACTGGCGCCCGATTGGGTGCCGGGGGCTACGGAATCGGGCGCCAGTTCGCCGGATTCGAGTCGTCAACGCTCCGTCGCCACCGTCGCCACCGCCTCCGGCGCCGGCGCCAGGAGGGCCGAGCGTAGGAAGTCGATCAGCTCGGACCGCCGCCGCACCATTGCCTTCATGCCGGGCTCGATGCCCACTGCCCGCAGCACCTCGACCTCGGTGGCCACGCCGATCACCGTCGAGTAGGCCGACATGAGCAGGAGCCGCGAGTCGGTCTGACGCATGTGACCGGCGGCCATCTCGGCCTCGAGGAACTCACGGGCTCGATGCACCAGGGGGTCGAGCGCGTCGACCAGGCGCGTCGACACCGGTGGTCCGAGGCGGCTGACCTCGCGGACCAGGCCGAGCAGCTCGGGTCGCCGTAGGGCCAGGCGGAACACCGAGCGCACCACCGACTCGATGCGGTCGAAGCCGGGCCCGGCCGAGGCGATCGCGCCCTCGAGGACGTCGGCCAACTCGACGGCGCTCTGGTCGATCACCGCGTCCATGAGGAGCGACTTGGAGGGGAAGTAGTAGAGGATGGCCTGCTTCGACACGCCGAGGTCGGCGGCGATGTCGTCGAGCGAGGTCGCTTCGTAGCCCGGGCCCCCGAACGACACCAGCGCCGCCTCCAGGACCCGCTCGCGGGTGTCGTTCGTGCGGGCCACTTACCAAATGGTAGAGAATGGGAGCGTGATCCGGGAGACCCAGTGACTGACGTGGCGCTGTGATCCGAGCGACGCTGAGCCACAAGCGCATCGCCATCACCGGTTCCACCGGCTTCCTGGGCACCGCGCTCGTCGAGCGACTGCTGCGGGCGGTGCCCGACTGCGAACTCGTGCTGTTGATCCGGGCGGGCCGCAGCTCGACCGTGGAGCGCCGCGCCGCGCGCGAGCTGTTCAAGAACGACGCCTTCGACCGCCTGCGTGAGGAGCACGGCAAGGACGGCTTCGCCGACCTGCTCGAGCGGCGGGTCCAGGTGGTACAGGGCGACGTCAGCAGCGACGGCCTCGGCCTCGACGACGCCGGCCGCGCCGCGCTGGCGAGCTGCGACATCGTCATCCACTCGGCCGCCACCGTCTCGTTCGACTCCCCCCTCGACGGCGCCGTCGAGGTGAACCTGCTCGGCCCCGTCCGCATCGTCGAGACGCTCCACGACCTGGGCGTCAACCCCCATCTGGTGGCGGTCTCCACCTGCTACGTCGCCGGCTCACGACGAGGCTCGGCTCCCGAGGTGCTGGTCGACGAGAGCCCGTTCTTCACCGACGTGCCGTGGCGGGCCGAGGTCGACGCCGCCCGCCGCACCCGCACCGACGCCGAGGCGCAGAGCCGCACGCCCGAGATGCTGGCCCGCTTCGCCAAGGAGGCCCGCCGCGAGCTCGGCGCCGCGGGCACGCCGCTGCTCTCCGAGAAGACCGAGCACCAGCGCACCCGCTGGGTGGCCGATCGCATGGCCGAGGCGGGCATCGCCCGCGCCGGCTCGCTCGGCTGGCCCGATGCCTACGCCTACACGAAGGCCCTCGGCGAGCGGGCGCTGGTCGAGTCCCGCGGCGACGTGCCCGTCAGCATCGTGCGGCCGTCGATCATCGAGTCGGCGCTGGCCGAGCCGAAGCCCGGCTGGATCCGCGGCTTCCGGATGGCCGAGCCGGTCATCATCTCCTACGCCCGGGGCCTGCTCACCGAGTTCCCCGGCGTGCCCGAGGGCATCATCGACGTCATCCCGGTCGACCTCGTGGTCGGCGCCATCTGCGCCGCCGCGGCGCAGCCCCCGCCCGACACGCCCCACGTGATCCAGGTGGCCTCCGGCACCGCCAACCCGCTGCGCTACCGCCAGCTCGTGAACCTGGTCGAGGCGTGGTTCATCGAGCACCCGCTCTACGAGAACGACGGTCAGCCCATCGCCGTGCCCGAGTGGAAGTTCCCCGGCCGGGGCAAGGTCGAGGGCGAGCTGAAGCGGGCCAAGAAGGTGCTCGAGCGCACCGAGACGGTGCTGTCGGCACTCCCCCTCCGCGGCAAGCAGGCCGAGTTCAGCGCCAATATCGAGACCAAGCGCGAGGAGGCCGAGCGGGCGCTCAGCTACGTCGAGCTCTACGGCGCCTACGCCGAGTGCGAGGCCCTCTACGGCGTCGAGCGCCTGCTGGCCCTGTGGGAGTCGCTCGACGACGAGGACCGCGCCGAGTTCGCCTTCGACCCCCGCGTCATCGACTGGGACCACTTCGTCCCCAACGTCCATCTGCCGTCCGTCGTCGACCAGGCCCGGGTGAAGAGCAACCCGGGCAAGAAGCAGGGGCCGACGCGTGAGGTCCGCCTCCGGGGCCAGGTGCTCTCCCCCGACCGCCACCTGGCCGCGTTCGACCTCGAGAACACGCTCATCGCGTCGAACGTGGTCGCGTCCTACGCCTGGATCGCCAGCCGCCGCCTCAGCCGGGCCGACCGGGTGCGCTTCGTGGCCCGCACCGTCGCCGAGGCACCGAAGCTGCTGTCGCTCGACCGCCGCGACCGCAGCGACTTCCTCCGCTACTTCTACCGCCGCTACGAGGATGCCCCGGTCGAGCAGCTGGCCGAAGACGGCGCCGAGATGTTCAGCGCGCTGATCCTGGCCAAATCGTTCCCCGCCGCCATCCGCCGGGTGCGCAAGCACCGCGAGCTCGGCCACCGCACCGTGCTCATCACCGGCGCCCTCGACTTCGTGATCGAGCCCCTGCGACCGCTGTTCGACGACATCGTCTGTGCGGAGATGTCGGTGAAGGACGGCCGCTACACCGGCGAGCTGACCGACGTGCCCCCCACGGGCGAGACCAGGGCGCAGGCCATGGCCCTCTACGCCGAGGCGGAGGGCCTGTCGCTGAAGGAGTCGGTGGCCTACGCAGACTCCGCCAGCGACCTGCCCATGCTCGAGGCCGTGGGCTTCCCCGTGGCGGTCAACCCCGAGACCCGCCTGTCGGCCCTCGCCCGCAAGCGGGGATGGCTGGTCGAGCACTGGGCCAAGGCGCCCGGCGGGCAGCGTCCGTTGCTGCCCCTGGCCCGGCGCCGGGGCGCCACCGGGCCGTCGCTGCTCGAGGCCCTGCTCGACCCCGGCCCGCACGCGTCGGGCACCGGCGCCCCGCGCCCGGGCGCCAGGAGCCGGCGATGAGGGCGACGGGGGCGAGCCGATGAAAGCGCTCGTGTTCGAACGTGACCTGCCCCGGTTCGCCGCGGCCAAGGTGGCCGGCAGCCTGGTCAGCGGGCGCGGCGTTCGCGTGGGGCCCCTGCAGCTCGACGACATCGACCCGCCCGAGCTGCCCGGGCCCGACTGGGTGCTGGTGCGGCCCCGCCTGGCCGGTATCTGCGGCAGCGATCTGGCCACCATCGACGGCGCCTCGTCCCGCTACTTCGAGCCCATCGTGTCGTTCCCGTTCGTGCCCGGCCACGAGGTCGTGGGCGAGCTCGACGACGGCACCCGCGTGGTGCTCGAGCCGGTGCTCGGCTGCGTCACCCGCGGCATCGACCCCGTCTGCGACGCCTGCGCGCGGGGCGACCTGGGCAACTGCGAGCGCATCGCCTTCGGCGCGCTCGAGCCCGGGCTGCAGACGGGCTTCTGCTGCGACACCGGGGGTGGCTGGTCCACGTTCATGGTCGCCCATCGCAGCCAGCTGCACGAGGTGCCCGCCGATCTCGGCGACGAGGCGGCAGTGATGGTCGAGCCGGCGGCGTGCGCCATCCACGCCGCGCTAGCCGGTCGGGCGGGCCCCGACACGAGTGTGGTGGTGCTCGGGGCCGGCACGCTGGGCCTGCTCACCGTCGCCGCGCTGCGGCGGTTCGCTCCCCCGGCCACGCTCCTGGCCACGGCCAAGCACCCCGACCAGAAGGCCCTGGTCAGGTCGCTGGGCGCCGACCTGGTCGTCGCCCCGGGCGAGGTCCGCCGGTCGGTCCGCCGCCTCACCGGCTCGATGGCCGTCAGCGCCGGCGCCGACGACGGCGACGTCGAACGTCTCACCGGCGGCGCCGACGTGGTGATCGACTGCGTCGGCAGCGCCGACAGCCTCACCGACGCTCTCGCCATCGTCCGACCCCGGGGTCGGGTGGTCGTCGCCGGCATGCCCGGCCAGGTGTCGCTCGACCTCACCGGCCTGTGGCACCGCGAGATCGAGATGGTGGGCGCCTACACGTACGGCACCGAGCAGCTGCCCGACGGCACCAGGCGCCGCACGTTCGACCTGGCCTTCGAGCTGGCCGCCGAGGCCGACCTCGGCCGGCTGGTGTCGGCCACCTATCCCCTCCGCCGGTACCGCGATGCCATCGAGCACGCGGCGTCGGCGGGCAGCCGGGGCGCCGTCAAGGTGGCCTTCGACCTGCGAGACGAAAAGGAACGCAACCCATGATCGACCGTCACGCTCCAGCGATCGACGAGGTCTTCGCATGAGCAACCCCCGTCCGGGCTTCGTGCTCGAGGTCGACCGGTCGACGCCGCCGATCCTGTTCCACCACGGCGAGGGCTTCCGGATGGAGCGTCTGCCCGCGGGCCGCTCGCGGGTCATCTACGCGCCCGAGCCGCTGAGCGCGCTGCGCGACCCCGACGGCGCCATCCGCGACGCCCTGGAGAACCCGGTCGACTCCGAGCCGCTCAGCGCCCTGCTGTTCGCCGGCATGAAGCTGACGATCGCCTTCGACGACATCTCGCTGCCCCTCCCCCAGATGCGCCGGCCCGACATCCGCCAGCGGGTGATCGAGGCGGTGCTCGACCTGGCCGCCGCGGCCGGCGTGGACGACGTCCACCTCATCGCCGCCCTGGCGCTGCACCGCCGCATGACCGAGGCCGAGTTGCGCCACGCGGTGGGCGACCGGGTGTACGACGCGTTCGCCCCGGACGGCCTGCTCTACAACTTCGACGCCGAGGACCGCGACAACCTGACCTTCCTGGGTGAGACCGAGAAAGGCGAGGAGGTCGAGATCTCGAAGCGGGCGGCCGAGAGCGACCTGGTGGTCTACGTCAACATCAACCTGGTGTCGATGGACGGCGGCCACAAGAGCACGGCCACGGGCCTGGCCAGCTACCGCTCCCTGCGCCACCACCACAACGTCCACACCATGCAGCACTCCACGTCGTTCATGGACCAGGAGCACTCGGCGCTGCACTCGGCCAACTGGCGCATGGGCAAGGTCATCCGCGACGCCGGGGTGAAGGTCTTCCAGATCGAGACCACGGTGAACAACAACGTGTTCGGCGACGACCTGCCCATGGGCGTGCTGCAGAAGCGCGAGTGGGAGTGGAACGCCAAGGACCGCGCCACCTTCATCGGGATGTCGGCCGGGCTGAAGCGCATGCCCACCAAGGCCAAGCGGGCGGTGTTCCACGGATGGCGGGCCCCCATGGGCATGACCGGCGTGCACGCCGGCGAGATCGAGGCGGTGCACAAGCTCACCACCGCCGAGGTGTACCGCCAGCAGTTGGTGCCCGTCGAGGGCCAGACCGACATCCTCACGATGGGCCTGCCCTACATCTGCCCCTACAACGTGAACTCGGTGATGAACCCGATCCTGGTGATGTGCCTGGGCCTCGGGTACTTCTTCAACATGTACAAGGGCCGGCCCCTCGTGCGCGAGGGCGGCGTGCTGATCATGAGCCACCCCACCCCGTGGGAGTTCAACCCGGTGCACCACCCCAGCTACATCGACTTCTTCGAGCAGGTCCTGGCCGAGACCACCGACCCGATCGAGATCGAGAAGACCTACGAGAAGAGCTTCGCCGAGGACGAGTGGTACCGGCACCTGTACCGGACGTCCTACGCCTACCACGGCGTCCACCCCTTCTACATGTGGTACTGGGGATCGCACGCGCTGAAGCACCTCGGCGCCACCATCATCGTGGGCGGCGACGTGCGGGCCGTGCGCCGCCTCGGCTTCAAGGCGGCGTCGACGCTGCAGGACGCGCTGGAGATGGCCTCCGACGTGGTGGGCCCCGCCGGCACCATCACCCACTTCCACAACCCCCCGATCCTCATGGCCGACGTGTCCTGATGGCCCGCCGTCGCCTGGTCGCCGATTCTCGAGGCAATGGCCCACGGAATCCGGGGGCCATTGCCTCGAGTTTGCTGCGCACGGTGCAGTTTCCCTTCCGGGCGCCCACCACTCCGGGCGGCGTCGAGCCCCTCGAGCGGCCGGGCGCCACGGGCGCCGACTACGAGACCCGCTGGGCCCGCCGCACCCCCGCCCGCATGGCCCGGGTGGCGCTCATCGAGGGCGTGATGCGGCCCACTGCGGCCGTGCTGGCCTCACCCGACCGGCGGGGTGGCGACCGCCTGCGCGACATCGAGGGGCCCGTCATCTTCGCCCCGAACCACCACAGCCACCTCGACACCCCCCTGATGCTCACGTCGATCCCCGAGCCGTGGCGCCACAAGCTGTTCGTCGGCGCCGGTGCCGACTACTTCTTCACCAACCGGGTCACGGGCGCGCTGTCGGCGCTCGCCATCGGCGCCATCCCCATCGAGCGCAAGAAGATCACCCGCCGCTCCGCCGACCAGGCCGCCGCCCTCATCGACGACGGCTGGAGCATGCTCATCTTCCCCGAGGGTGGTCGCAGCCCCGACGGGTGGGGCCAGCCCTTCCGAGGCGGCGCCGCCTATCTGGCCCTGCGCTGCGACGTGCCCGTGGTGCCGGTGCACCTGCGGGGCACGGGCCGCATCCTGCGCAAGGGCAAGAAGCTGCCCACGCCCTCGTCCACCGTCGTCACCTTCGGCGACCCGCTGCGCCCCGAGCCCGGCGAGGACTCCCGCCGGTTCGCGGCCCGCATCGAGGACGCCGTGGCGGCCCTGGCCGACGAGACCACGACCGACTGGTACCAAGCCCGCCGCCGCGCCCATCAACGGGCCAACCCCAGCCTGAGCGGCCCCGACATCAGCAACTGGCGCAGGGCCTGGGCCATGGGCGACACGAACCGGCGCAGCCGCAAGACGAAGCGGCGCTGGCCCTCCGTTTGATCGCTCTTCGGCTGGCGCCTGTCTGATCGCTCTTCGGCTGACGCCTCATCGCATCATCAAGGCTCCGCTCCTCCCTCGCTGCGCCGCGCCGGGTTGACTGCGCTCTTCTGGGCCTCGACGGTAGGAATGTCTGGAGGCTGTCAGTGTCGCCTCGTACGCTGGGCACATGGCAGTGAAAGCCGCTCACCTGCTCACGGCTGACGAGTTCTTCGCCCTCCCTGGCGAACTGCGGTACACCGAGCTCATCGATGGGGAGATCGTGGTGAACGAGCCACTGCCCCGACACCAACGGATCGTCGGCTGGATCTACCACCGCCTCATGGCGTTCGTCGAGGAGAACCCGGGGGCGGGCGAGCCCGGCCTCCCGGTCGACACGCCGATCGACGAGTACAACGTCTTCGGCCCCGACGTCTGGTGGACCCGGCCGGAGCACATCCTCGCTCGCGACGCCAAGCGGGCCGACGGTGTGCCCGACCTGGTCGTCGAAGTCCGGTCGCCGAACACCTGGCGCTACGACCTCGGCCCGAAGAAGGCCCACTACGAGGCCGCCGGGCTACCCGAGCTCTGGCTGGTCGACACGGAGGCGAACACCGTGCGGGTGCACCGCCGGTCCCGTCCCGCGTCCCGGACCTTCGACGTCGCGATCCTCGTCGGCGCCGGCGACATCCTCACCACCCCGACCATTCCGGGGTTCGAGCTCGACGTCGCGGTGCTGTTCGACCGCTGAGGGCCAGCCTCTGCTGATCCGAAAGAATTCTCGCGTTCGCGCAATCCCTCCGTCGGCTCCGTGCGTAGTTCCTTCCGACAACCCCCGAAAGGAACATCCATGAAGCGCATCACCCTGCTGGCCGCCGTGGCGGTGGCCGGACTCATCCTCGCCAGCTGCTCCTCTGATTCGGACTCCGGGTCGGACGCCTACGGCGGCAGCTCCGAGACGACCGAGGCCGCCAGCACCGACAGCGCCCCCGTCGCCGCTGGTGGCGACACCCTGGCCGTGGCCGAGGTCGGCGACCTGGGCGAGGCCCTCGTCGATTCCGAGGGCTTCACCCTCTACCTGTTCACCAACGACGAGGGCACCACCAGCGCCTGTGTCGATGCCTGCCTCGACACCTGGCCGGCGGCCGTGGCCGACGGTGAGCCCGTCGCCGGTGACGGCATCGACGCCGCCCTGGTGTCGACCGCCGACGCCGCCGCGCCCGACCAGCTGGTCTACAACGACCACCTGCTGTACCGGTTCTCGGGCGACGCCGCCCCCGGCGACGCCAACGGTGCGGAGATCCCCAACTGGCACGCGGTCGACGCCGACGGCAACGCCATCGAGGCGGCCTGAGCAGGACGCTGGCGGCGAGGCCGGTGAGTCGGAGCCTAGGGTCGCGGCCGATGTGGGACGCGTCCGATGAAGCTCTGCTCGCCGGCTTCGCCACCGGCGATCCGAGCGCTGGAGCCGTTTTCGTGAGGCGGTTCCAGCGACGGTTGTACGGACTGGCGCTCAGCATCGTGGCCGACGAGGGCGATGCCAGTGAGGTGGCCCAGGAGGCCTTCGTCCGGGCCTGGCGCCACGCGGGCGCCTACGACGCCCGCAAGGGCTCGGTGACGACGTGGCTGCTGACGATCACACGGAACCTGGCCCTCGACCACCGGCGGGCGCGGCGGGTGCGGCCGCTCGACCACGTCGACCCCACCACCATGACGATCCTGTCGGGCGACCTGGGCCCCGGCGACCTCGCCGTCCACGCCGACGAGGTCGACCAGGCGGTGGAGGCGCTGCGCGATCTGCCGGAGGAACAGCGCCGAGCGTTGGTGCTGGCCGCGCTGGGAGGCCGCACCGCCCAGGAGGTCAGCGAGATCGACGAGATCCCGCTGGGCACAGCCAAGACCCGGATACGGACGGCCTTGATCCGGGTCAGGGACACCCTTGCGGTGAGCGAGGTGGGCGGTGACTGACCACCGGCTCACCTGTGCTGCCGTCCGGGAGCTGGCCCCCGAGCTCGCGCTCGGCACCTTGGAGGGAACCGACCGGGGCGCGGCGCTGGCTCACCTCGATCGGTGCGCGTCCTGTCGAGCTCATGTCCACGAGTTGTCTGCCGCGGTCGACCAGCTGGTGGCGCTCGCACCCGAGGCCGAGCCGCCGCCCGGGTTCGAAGCGGCCGTGCTGGGGCGGGTCGCCCACGAACAGGAGCGAGACGACCCGAGCCTGCGCCAGCGGCGCAGCGTCGTTCGGCTCGCCGTGGCCGCAGCCGTGTTCCTGCTCCTCGGGGTCGGCATCGGCGTGGCGGTGAGCCAGGCCGGCGTCGCCGACGGTGACGGGGCCGACCTGGTCAGCGCGGCGATGATCACCCCGGACGGCGACGCGGTCGGCGAGGTGTGGCACTCCGCCGGCGCAGAAACAGCCGTCTTCATCTCGGTCCCCGAGTGGTCCGACCCGGCCACCGGTGGGGGGTCGACCGGTCGGTTCAGCCTGCGCCTCGAGCTCGAGGACGGCACCACCGTGGATCAGGGAGACTTCGAGCTCGCCGCCGGCACCAGTTCGTGGGCCGAGTCGACACGACTCGCCGGCGACGACATCGCTGCGGTGTCCGTGCTCGATGCCGACGGTGACGTCTGGTGCACCGGCACCTTCGCCTGACCCGACCGACCGCCGGCGCCACCGCCGACCTGCCACCAATGGCCTAGCCTCGGCGCTGGGCTGGAAGGGGAGGAATGCGGCGACGAGGACCGGTGGTGGCACTGAGCGTCGCGCTCGTCGCGGGCGGGCTCGCCCTCGTGCCGGCGGCGCCGGCTGCGGCCACGACCGGCGACATCGCCACGTTCGCCGGCGACGAAGGCGAGATCGACGCTCCCGGAGAGATCACGAACGGGCCGGGCGGCGACCTCTGGTTCACGAGCCCGGGCAACGACCGCATCGGTCGCATCGATCCCGCCACCGGCGACATCACCACCTATCACTCCGAGCAATCGCACATCGACGGCCCGGGCGACATCGCCGCAGGTCCGACGGGACCTGTGTGGTTCACCAACGTGACGGGCGGCTTCATCGGCCGGCTCGACCCGGACTCGAGCGTCATCAACGTCTACACGGATGAGGATGTGGCCGCGCCCCGAAACATCACGTCCGATGGTGCCGGCGGCGCGTGGTTCACCAGCGGGACCCGCATCGGCCACATCACCTTCGGGGGCACCATCGAAAGCTTCCTGGTCGGCGAGTTCCCGTACCTGGCGGTCGGCCGGATCGAGCGCGGCGTCGACGGGGTCGTGTGGTTCCTCGCCCGCAGGAACCTCCACGGCCAACCGGTCCTCGGCGAGCTCGATCCCACCACCCGCGAGATGCGGTTCTACGGCTTCCCCATCTATGGCCTCTACCCGAGCCTCGTCGACCTGGCCCCCCTGCGCAACGGCGACGTGGAGGTGCAGGGGCTCCGGCCGTCGGAGGGGCCCGGGGAACCGGCGGAGTACACCTTGTGGCGTGTGCGCCGAGATGGCGACGAGGCGACCGTCACTGCGGATGCCTACGGCCCCCAGCGTGGGCTCCGGCTCGGCGCCGGCCCCGACCTGAGCGTGTGGGCGACCGACGCCGGCACCGACGAATTGCACCGCATCTCCTCGCCGACCTCCGTCCAGACGTTCACGGACCCAGCGACGAACGTGGACTCCCCCGCTGGGCTCGTCACCGGACCCGACGGGAACGTCTGGTTCACGAGCGCGGGCAACGACCGGATCGGGCGTATCGACGCCAGTGCCTCCAGCATCTCGATCTCGAAGGTCCGCGACGAGTCGTCGGTCGTCGCCGGGCAGACGATCCACTACCACCTGACGGTCACGAACACCGGCACCACGCCGCTGACCGACATCGGGACGTCCGACGCGAACGCGCCGGGCTGCGTCCAGGCGGTCCCCGATCTCGCGCCTGGGGAGGAGCACACCCTCGACTGCTCGGTGACCACTCCCACCAGCTACCGCGACGCCTTCACGAACACCGCCACCGTCGACACCGCGGAAACCGGCCCGGTCAGTTCGAACCAGGTCAGCACCAACGTGGTCGCCCACCCGGCGGTCTCGATCGTCAAGTCTGCCGATGACGCCGGCGTCATCGCTGGTGAAGCCATCTCGATGCACCTCACGATCAGCAACACCGGCGATGTCCCGCTCGTCGATGTCGTGGTCGACGACGTCGACGGCCCCGACTGCGCCGGACCGCTCGCAGACATCGCGGTCGGCGCGTCGGTCGTGGTGAACTGCAGTCACCCCACCACGGAGGCCGATCGCGGCACCTACCTCAATCGCGCCACCGTGGACACCGCAGAGACCGATCCGGTGCTGTCGAACACCGTCGTTGTCCAGGTCGGCTCCCGCCGAGGGCTGGCCATCGGGCTCTCGGCCGACGAGTCGGACGTCGCGCCCCGCGACACCGTCCATTACCACGCCCAGATCACGAACACGGGCGACGTCCCGCTCACCGGCATCGACGTGCGGCACGCTGCGTCGGCCGACTGCACCGACGACCTCGGGGTCCTCGGCGCGGGCGACACCGCGACCGCCGATTGCGATCTCGTGGTCGGCAACGACGACCTGGGCACGCTTCCCGCCACGGTGACGGTGTCGGCCGACCACGTCGCGCCGGTGACGTCCGATCCGATCGACGTGACCGTGGCGTTCCCAGCGGCCGGGTTCGATGACGTCGCCCCCACGTCACCCGCGGCCGAAGCCGTCGACTGGGCCGTGTTCCACGACATCATGGGCGCGACGGCGAGCGGCGACTTCCAACCCCGCAAGGCCATCACCCGGGCCCAGCTCGCGACCGCCCTGTTCATGCTGATGGATCATCCAGCGGGCTCGCCTTCCCTCCGCCCACCAGACGTCCCGGCGAACGCTCCCTACCGGGCCGCCCTGAGCTGGACTGTCGAACAGCGCCTGCAACGCTTGCGGCCCGACGGTGCGTTCGACCCCCGGGCCGGCGTCACCCGAGCCGAGCTCGTCCGGGCCCTCTGGCGGGTGGTGGGCTCCCCCGCGGGGTACCCGGGCCACGGGTACACCGACGTCCCCCAAGGGGCCCGTTATGCCGCAGCGCTGCGCTGGGCTCGGGGCGCCGCACTCCTCGACGATCTCGCTCCCGGCGACCGCTTCGTCCCCACCCGCATGCTCACCCGCTCGCAGGTCGTCCGACTCCTGTACCGGCTGGCGTCCCTCGAGGAGGCGTGGACGGCGGCGCCGGCACGCCCGTCGACGGTCCTTTTCTGACGATGCACCGGGGATCCTCCCCGTCACCGCCGATGCCCGGTCGCAATGATGCGGCACTTCGGGGACAACTCGCTGTAGGATTCGCAATCGCCTCCTGACCGGGGCATCTGGGCAACGACGCCGCTTGAACGTCCTCAGCGACGAGACGTAGCGCTCCGGTCGACGGGCCCCGATTCGTGCTGGACACTGCTGGTCAGAGGAGGACGTGATGCGCGAGTTCGACGCGTGTGGCATCGGTTTCGTGGCGGATGCACGGGGACGATCGTCCCGCGAGATCGTGACCGCGGCCCTCACCGGGTTGGCCAACGTCAAGCACCGCGGTGCGGTCGCGGCCGACGCCCTCACCTCCGACGGCTGCGGCGTGCTGTTGCCCATCCCGGCGGCCATCTTCGGCGAGGGCAACGGCGTCGCCACGCTCTTCATCAGCAGCGAGTTCGACCGTACGGCCGACCCCCGGGTGGGGGTCGAGGCGGCGCTGGCCGGCGAAGGCCTCGAGCTCGTCGACTGGCGCATCCCACCCACCGACGAGTCGCACCTGGGCGACCTGGCCCGCTCCAGCTGCCCGTCCATCGTGCACGTGGTCTTCCGCGACGCGTCCGGTGCCCCGCCCCAGTCGTCCGCCGACGAGATCCGCGCCTACCGGGTGCGTCGCACCATCGGGAAGACCCCCGGCGTCTACGTGGCCTCCTGCTCGTTCCGCACCATCGTCTTCAAGGGCCTCGCCGCCGCCGACCAGTTGGCCGACTTCTACGTCGATCTCACCGACGAGCGCTTCACCGCGCCGTTCACCATCTTCCACCAGCGCTTCTCGACCAACACGCTGTCCACCTGGGAGCGGGCCCAGCCGTTCCGGATGCTGTGCCACAACGGCGAGATCAACGCCATCCAGGGCAACGAGAACCGCATGCTCGCCCGGGCCCGGCTTGGCACCGAGGCCGCCGGCCTCGGCCCTGAAGACCTGTTCCGCCCGGTGCTCGACCCCGACGACTCCGACTCGGGCAAGCTCGACGAGGCGGTCGAGTTGCTCACCAGGGGCGGACGCGACGTCCGTCACGCCATGGCCATGCTGGTACCGGAGGCGTGGGAGAACGCCACCGACCTCGACCCGGAGGTGCGGGGCTTCTACCGGTACCACGCCACCCTCATGGAGCCGTGGGACGGCCCCGCCGGCATCGTGTTCACCGACGGCACGGGCGTGGGCGCCACCCTCGACCGCAACGGCCTGCGCCCCCTGCGCTACGCCATCTGCGAGGACGGGTTCGTGGTGTGCGCCTCCGAGGTGGGAGCCGTCGACGTCAACGGCCACGGCACCGTGGAGCGCGGCCGCCTCGGTCCCGGTCAGATGCTGTTCGTCGACCCCAGCCGTGGCGTGCAGAAGAACCGCGAGCTGAAAGAGCGGCTCGCGGCGGCCGCGCCCTACGCCCACTGGGCCTTCGACGGCCTGTACGACCTGCCCGTCGGCGAGCCCGTCCAGGAGCCGCCGGCCGACCTCGAGTTCCGCCAGGCCGTGCACGGCTACACGAAGGAAGAGCTGGCCATGGTGCTGCGGCCCATGGCCTCCGATGCCTACGAGCCGACGTTCTCGATGGGCGACGACTCACCGCTGCCCCCGCTGGCCGGACGTCCCCGGCCGGTCCACCACTTCCTGCGCCAGCGCTTCGCCCAGGTCACCAACCCGCCCATCGACCCGCTCCGCGAGCGCCGGGTGATGAGCCTCGACACGGTGCTGGGCCCCCGCGCCGACCTGCTCTCCGAGACCGCCGACGCCGCCCGCCTGGTGCGACTCGAGTCGTTCTTCTTGTACCCCGACGCCATCGAGCAACTCGAGCGCGACGAACTGGCCGACTTCCCGGTCGTCACCCTCGACGCCACGTTCCCGGTGGCCGACGGGCCCGCGGGCCTGCGGGCGGCGGTCGAGCGGCTCGCCGAGCAGGCCGAGTCGGCGGTGCGCGGCGGCGCCGACATCTGCGTGCTCGACGACGTCGCGGTGTCGCCCGACCGCGCGCCCGTGCCGTCGCTGCTCGCCATCGGCGCGGTGCACCATCGTCTGGTCGACCGGTCGCTGCGCTCGCTCACCAGCCTGGTGGCCGTCGCCGACGACGCCCGCGACGTGCACCACGTCGCCGCCCTCCTGGGCTACGGCGCCGATGCCATCTGCCCGCGCCTGGCCCTGCAGACCGTGGGCGCCGAGGCCGACGCCAGCGACGACGAGGCCGCGATCAGCCCCGAGGCCCAGAGCCGCTTCGAGGCGGCCATCGAGGCCGGGGTGCTGAAGGTGCTGTCCAAGATGGGCATCAGCACGGTGGACTCGTACCGGGGGGCACAGATCTTCGAGGCGATCGGCCTCGGGCCCGAGGTGGTCGACCTGTGCTTCCGGGGCACCGCCTCGGTGGTGGGTGGGATCGGCTGGGAGGCGCTCGGCGCCGACGTGCTGGCCAACCACGCCAGCGGCGAGCTGGCGTCGCCCGGCTTCTACCGCGACCGCAAGGGCGGCGAGTACCACACCCACGACAAGGAGGTCGTGGCCACCCTCAACAGCCTCACCCTGGTGAAGGAGACGCCACCGCCCGGCGCCACCGGCGACGGGGCCACCGAGCGGGCCGAGGCCGACGTGGCCCTCGCCCACCTGCTGCAGCGTGCCCTGCGCAGCGAGTCGTCCGACGTGTACGACCGCTTCGCCCAGTTGGTCAACGAGCGCCCCGCCACGGAGTTGCACGACCTGCTCGAGCTCGTCCCCGTCGGCGAGCCGATCCCCCTCGACGAGGTCGAGCCCGCATCCGAGATCGTCACGCGCTTCTCCACCGGCGCGATGTCGCACGGCTCGCTGTCGCGCGAGGCCCACGAGAACCTGGCCCAGGCCATGAACCTCATCGGCGGGCGCTCGAACTGCGGTGAGGGCGGCGAGGACCCGTACCGGTTCTTCACCCGCGGCCAGGGCCGGGACGACAAGAACTCGAAGATCAAGCAGATCGCCTCGGGCCGCTTCGGGGTCACCCCGCAGTACCTGGCCCACGCCGACGAGCTGCAGATCAAGATGGCCCAGGGTTCCAAGCCCGGCGAGGGCGGCCAGCTCCCGGGCCACAAGGTGTCGGAGGAGATCGCCCGGCTGCGCCACACCCAGCCCGGGATCGGCCTCATCTCACCGCCGCCGCACCACGACATCTACTCCATCGAGGATCTGGCCCAGCTCATCTTCGACCTCAAGCAGGTCAACGCGGCCGAGGTGTCGGTGAAGCTGGTGGCAGAGGACGGCGTGGGCACCATCGCCGCCGGCTGCGTCAAGGCGCTGGCCGACGTGGTGCACCTCAGCGGCGCCAACGGTGGCACGGGCGCCAGCCCCCTCTCCTCCATCAAGCACGCCGGCCTCCCGTGGGAGCTGGGCCTCTCCGACTGCCAGCGCTCGCTGGTGGACAACGGCCTCCGGGGTCGCGTGCGCCTGCGGGTGGACGGCGGCTTCCTCAACGGCCGCCAGGTGATCATGGCGGCACTGCTCGGCGCCGACGAGTATTCGTTCGGTACCGCGGCGATGATCGCCGAGGGCTGCATCATGTTGCGGGCCTGCCACCGCGACACCTGCAAGCCGGGTGTGGCCACGCAGCGGCCGCACCTCCGGGCCAACTTCACGGGTACCCCCGAGGGCGTGGCCGCCTACTTCCTCTTCCTCGCCGAGGAGGTGCGCGGCTACCTGGCCCAGTTGGGCCTGCGCACGATGGACGAGGCCGTGGGTCGGGTCGAGCTGCTGCGCCAGCGGGTCACCGGTGACGAGCGGGCCGATTCGCTCGACCTCACCCCCCTGATCGCCCCGCCCGAGCACCTCGAGGAGCCCCGCCACTTCGTGGAGCGGGTGGCACTGCTCGACCCCCGTTCCGAGCTCGGCGACGAGGTGCTGGCCGACGCGTTCCAGCGGGTGTGGGACGGCGACGAGATCGACCTGCACTACACCATCCGCAACCGCGACCGGGCCATCGGGGCCGCCCTCTCCGGCGCGATCGCCCTCGAGTACGGGGTGATGCCGCCGCTCGGCACCGCCCGGTTGCGCTTCGAGGGATCGGCGGGCCAGAGCTTCGGCGCGTTCATCACCCACGGGGTCGAGCTCGAGCTCGTCGGCGAGGCCAACGACTACGTGGGCAAGGGCATGGGCGGCGGCACGATCGTGGTGCGGGCCCCCGCCAACGACGCCTCGGTGGTCATGGGCTCGGCGGCCGGCTCGCCCGTGCTGGCCGGCAACACCTGCCTCTACGGCGCCACCGGGGGCGAGCTCTTCATCGCCGGCTCCGTCGGCGAGCGCTTCGCCGTGCGCAACTCGGGTGCCCTCGCCATCGTGGAGGGCGCCGGCGACCACTGCTGCGAGTACATGACCGGCGGCACCGTCGTGGTGCTGGGCCGCGTCGGCTCCAACCTCGGCGCCGGCATGACCGGGGGCCAGGCGTTCGTGTGGGACCCCGAGGCCGAGCGGCTGATGTCGCGCATCAACACCGACCTGGTCGAGGCCATCCGCCCCGAGCCCGACGCCCTGGTCGAGCTGCGCTGGCTCGTCGAGCGCCACGTCGAGCGCACCGAGTCGCTGCGCGGCGCCGAGCTGTTGAAGGTGTGGGACCAGGCCACCGAGCAGCTCTGGCACATCCTGCCCCGCGAGCGCGTGCGCCGCATCGAGAGCGGCGCCGCCCGCCAGGTCTCCGCCCTGTAGCCCCGCTCAGCTCCCCCTCACCCTCCTGACAGTGCTTTGGAGGCGTTGGCCGCTCGCCGGTCTCGTAGGTTGGCCGTATGCACCTGAACCTCTCCGCCGACGAGCTCCTCACGACCACCCGGGCGGTACGCAAGCGCCTCGACCTCACCCGACCGGTCGAGCGCGAGGTGATCGCCGAGTGCATCGAGATCGCGGTACAGGCGCCGACGGGCTCGAACAGCCAAGGGTGGCACTGGCTGATCGTGACCGAGGACGAGACGAAGCTGGCGCTGGCCGAGCTCTACCGTCCCGGTTACGAGGCGGCGTACGGCGGAGCGTCCGACCAGCCCTACATCGGCACCGACCCGAGAGGGCTGCGAATGAGCTCGGTGAAGTCGTCGTCCGACTACTTGGCCGAGCACCTGCACGAGGTGCCGGCCATGGTGATCCCTTGTCAGAAGGGCAGGGTCGAAGGCGCCGACAACTTCGCCACGGCCAGCTACTGGGGATCGATCCTCCCCGCGGTGTGGAGCTTCATGCTCGCCCTGCGCGAGCGAGGCCTCGGCAGCGCGTGGACGACCCTGCACCTGCCGAAGGAGCGGGAGGCGGCGGAGCTGCTCGGCATCCCCTACGACACCTACACCCAAGCCGGGTTGTTCCCGGTGGCCTACACCAAGGGCACCGACTTCAAGCCCGCGTCGCGCCTGCCCATGGATCGCATCCTCCACTGGGACACCTGGTAGGTGCATAGGTTGGCCGGGTGACCCTCGACCTCACCCCCGACGAACTGTTGACCACCACCCGCACGGTGCGCAAGCGCCTCGACCTCGAACGACCGGTCGAGCGTGAGGTCATCGCCGAGTGCATCGAGATCGCCCTGCAGGCGCCGAGCGCGTCGAACACGCAGGACTGGCAGTGGATGGTGGTCACCGACGCCGACCGCAAGCGGGCCATCGCCGACCTGTACGCCGACATCTTCGACCAGTTCTACGCACCGCTCGGGATCGAGCCGTTCGAACCCGGTGACCCGAAGGGGTCTCGTCAAGAAGCCGTGCGCTCCTCCGCGACGTACCTACGCGAGCACCTCCACGAGGTGCCCGCGCTGGTCATCCCCCTGCACAAGGGCCGTGCCGACGGACTCGACGGCGCCAGCGCCGCCGCGTTCTGGGGATCGATCCTGCCTGCGGTGTGGAACTTCATGTTGGCGCTGCGCGCACGCGGGCTCGGCAGCGCGTGGACGACCATGCACCTCTACCACGAGCGTGAAGCCGCCGACGTCCTCGGTATCCCGGCCGACCACTGGACCCAGGCCGGCCTCTTCCCCGTCGCCTACACCAAGGGCACCGACTTCAAACCCGCGCCCCGCATCCCCGCCGACGACCTCATCCACTGGGACGAGTGGTAGCGGCGCCACTACCACCGCCGACTGAACCACGGCCCCCGTACGCGCTTCCCTCCGCTGGGAACACCGACTCGCCGCAGTCCCATCGCCGCTCTAATCGACCAGGCGCAGACCGCTCGGGCTGATCGAGGGCTCGGCGTGGGGCAGATCGACGACGAATTCGGTGCGGTGCGCCGGGAAGACGTGCTCGGACATCAGGACCGGCTGACCGTCGGCGTCCTCGGTGATGCGCTCGCACACCAGGACCGGCGAGCCCGCCGGGATCTCCAGCACGACGGCGTCGTCGTCGGAGGCCGCGTCGGCCCCGATGGTCTGCGTGGCACCGCCCAGCGACAGGCCCAGGAGGTCGTAGAACGAGTGCGCCGCGACCTGGTTTCGCGACAGCCTCGACCCGAGCGCCTCGGGGCACCAGACCGTGACCCGGGCGAAGGGCTCCCCGTCGGCGAGGTTGACCCGGCGTACCCGCAAGACCATGTCGACGCCGAGGACGGCCCGCACGCGAGTCGGTGCCCGGACGAACCCGAAGTCGAGGATGCGGCGCTCGGACAGGACGCCCGACGCGGCCAGTTGGCCCTCGATGGTGCCGAGCCGGCCGAGCGTCTGACGGAGCGGATCGGCAGCCGCGAACCAACCGAACCCCTGGCGCGACTCGACCAGGCCGTCGGACCGCAGCGACTCGAGCGCACGCCGGATGGTCACCCGGCTGGCGCTGTACTGTCCGGACAGATCGGACTCGCTGGGTAGGAGCCGACCGGCCGCGAACTCCCCCGCCTCCACCCGCCGGCGCAGTTCGTCGGCGATCTGTTGGTATCGATGTGCGCGCACTTGTCTGCTACTTGTATCATGTCCGGAGAGCGAAGGCACAGAGAGGACCTCACCATGGCGCCAGACGAGAGCACCACCGTCACCCCCACCACCCCGGTCGAGCTGGTCCGAGGCGTGTACGCCACCCTGGAGGACCGCGTCGCCATCGGCCGCCGCCGGCTCGGTCGGCCGCTGACCTTGGCCGAGAAGATCCTGATCAACCACTTGGGCGACCCCGAGGGCCAGGAGCTCGAGCGCGGCCGCTCGTACGCCGACCTGCACCCCGACCGGGTGGCCATGCAGGACGCCACCGCCCAGATGGCCCTGCTCCAGTTCATGACCGCCGGCCTGCCCCAGGTCGCGGTGCCCTCCACGGTCCACTGCGACCACCTCATCCAGGCCCGAGAGGACGGCAAGGTCGACCTGCTGGCCGCGCTCGACAACAACTCCGAGGTCTACGACTTCCTCGAGTCCGTGTCGGCCAAGTACGGCATCGGGTTCTGGAAGCCCGGCTCGGGCATCATCCACCAGGTCGTGCTCGAGCAGTACGCCTTCCCCGGCGGGATGATGATCGGCACCGACAGCCACACGCCCAACGCCGGCGGCCTGGGCATGGTCGCCATCGGGGTCGGCGGCGCCGACGCGGTCGACGTGATGACCGGTCATCCGTTCAACGTGCGCTGGCCCAAGCTCATCGGCGTCCACCTCACCGGCTCGCTCAACGGTTGGACCTCGGCCAAGGACGTCATCTTGAAGGTGGCCGAGATCCTCACCGTCAAGGGCGGCACCGGCGCCATCGTCGAGTACTTCGGGCCCGGCGCCAACAACATCTCGTGCACCGGCAAGGGCACCATCTGCAACATGGGGGCCGAGATCGGCGCCACCACCTCCCTGTTCGCCTACGACGACGCCATGGCCCGCTACCTGAAGTCCACCGGCCGGGAGGAGATCGCCGACCTGGCCAACGCGGTGGCCCACGACCTGCGGGCCGACGACGAGGTGCTGGCCGACCCGGAACGGTTCTTCGACGAGGTCATCGAGATCGACCTCGACACCCTCGAGCCGCTGATCAACGGCCCCCACACCCCCGACCTGGCCCGGCCGGTCTCGCGGGCCGGCGCCGACGCCGACGCCAACGGCTGGCCCAAGGAGATCAGCTACGCGCTGGTCGGATCGTGCACCAACTCGTCGTACGAGGACATCACCCGGGCGGCGTCGATCGCCCGCCAGGCCGCCGCCGCGGGCCTCACCTGCAAGACCGACCTGATGATCACGCCCGGCTCCGAGCAGGTGCGGGCCACCATCGAGCGCGACGGCCTGCTGGCCGACTTCGAGCGCATCGGCGCCACCGTGCTGGCCAACGCCTGCGGCCCCTGCATCGGCCAGTGGGCCCGCAGCGACGTCGCGGAGGGCGACACCAACACCATCGTCACCTCGTACAACCGCAACTTCCCCAAGCGCAACGACGGCTTCAGCACCACGCTGGCGTTCGTCACCTCGCCCGAGACGGTGGTGGCGCTGGCCCTCGCCGGCACCCTCGACTTCAACCCGATCACCGACACGCTCACCAACGACGCCGGCGAGCAGATCAAGCTGGCCGTGCCCGTCGGCGAGGAGTTGCCCGCCCTGGGCTTCGACCCCGGTGACAGCGGCTTCATCGCCCCGCCTGCCGACCGCTCACAGGTGTCGGTGGTGGTCGACCCCGCCAGCGACCGCCTGCAGTTGCTCGAGCCCTTCGCCCCCTGGGACGGCAACGACTTCGTCGAGCTTCCCGTGCTCGTGAAGGCCAAGGGCAAGTGCACCACCGACCACATCTCCGCCGCGGGCCCGTGGCTGCGCTTCCGCGGCCACCTCGAGAACATCTCGGGCAACCTCTTCCTCGGCGCCATCAACGCCTTCAGCGGTGAGGCCGGCGTGGGCAAGGATCAGCTCGACGGCGAGCGCAAGCCCTACCCCGAGATCGCCAGGCACTACCACGAGGCCGGCCAGGCCTGGGTGGCCATCGGCGACGAGAACTACGGCGAGGGCTCGTCACGCGAGCACGCGGCCATGGAGCCCCGCTTCCGCGGCTGCGCCGCGGTCATCTGCCGCTCGTTCGCCCGCATCGCCGAGACCAACCTGAAGAAGCAGGGCGTACTGCCCCTCTGGTTCGCCGACCCGGCCACCTACGACCAGATCGACGAGGACGACCGCATCTCGATCCTGGGCCTGGCCGACCTTGCCCCCGACACCCCGGTCCGCTGTCGGATCGACAAGGCCGACGGCTCCGTCGTCGAGTTCGAGGCCACCCACACCTTCTCCCCCGAGCAGATCGGCTGGTTCCGAGCCGGCAGCGCGCTCAACATCATCCGCCAGCGCCAAGCCGAGATCGACGCCGCCGGCTGACCCCGCACCCAACGGATTTCTTGGTGGAACGCCACACGGAGAGTGGTCAACCACCAAGAAATCCCGGGTCGTGGGAGGTGGGTCGTCAGTCGGTGCCGGGGCGGCGGGTGTCCTCGGCGTTGGGGTCACCGGAGTAGCCGGGCGGGAAGGTGAGCAGGAGCTCCTCGTCGCTGGGCTTGCGGCGCTTCCGGGCCTCGGGCGGGAGCAGCTTCACGATGGCGGCCATGATGGCCGCGGTGTCGGCGTCGGGATCCTGGCGGCCGAGGTCGACGGGCCCGCCCACCCGGATGCGGATCACGGGCGGGTCGGTCAGGTTCAACACGTTGGGCAGGCGGGACGAACGGGGCCACACCTTCTCGGTGCCCCACAGGCCGACGGGGATCACCGGCGCACCGGTCATGGCCGCCAGCCTCGCGGCACCCCATCGTCCGGTGAGCTTGGGGTCGAAGAACGCCTTGCCGCGAGGGATGGTGCCCTGGGGCATGAGCGCCACCATCTCACCGGCGTCGAGCGCCTGCGCCGCGGCCTTGAGCGGCTCGTCGGAGCCCGTGGCCCGGTCGACCCGGATCCCGCCCATGGCGCGGGCCACCTGGCCCACCAACGGAGCGTCGAACACCTCTTTCTTGCCGAGGAACCGCACCGGCCGGCCCCGCTTGGCGATGGTGAGCGCCACGGCCATGGGGTCGAAGTAGCTCCGGTGGTTGCCGCAGATGATGGCGGGGCCTTGCTCGGGGATGTTCTCCACCCCCTCGACGTCGAAGCGGGCGTAGGGGATCAACTCGCTGCGCACCAGGGGCAGGAGCACCTGCTGCGGCTCGACGCCGGCCAGCTTGGGCACACCGGGCGGCACGTCGAGGTGCAGCACCGGCCAACGCCGGGCCGCGGCCACGATGGCCAGGCGCACGTCGGGGTTGACCGCGGTGGCGTGACCCACCGTGCTGAGCAACGGCAGGTCGTAGAAGCTGTCCGAGTACGCCCAGCTGTCGCGCACCTCGATGCCATGGGCTCGGCCCCACGATCGCACCGCGTTGAGCTTGCCGCGACCCCACACGAACTCGCCGTCGATCGTGCCGTCGTACACGCCGTCGTCGGTCTCGCCGTACCGGGTGGCCACGACGTCGTCGAGCCCGAGGGCGTCGGCGAAGGGCTTGACCACGTCGTAGGGGGTCGTGGTGGCCATCACCACCGGTCGGCCGGCCTCTTGGTGCTCGGCGATCAGGAGGCGGGCGAAGGGAGCCACGGCGTCGAGCAGTTGATCGACGATGGCCTCGCCGGCCCGCTGCACCGCCGACCGCGGCCACCCGGCCGCGGCCCGGGCGGCCTGGCGGGTGAGCAGCATGCCCGGCAGGGTCTCGCCCACCAGGTTGAACACGTCGAACAACAGGCCCTCGCCCGGCACGTGACGCTCGGGGATGAGGCCTTCGCGGCGCAACTCGTCGGAGATGGTCGGGCCACTCGCGCCCAGGAGCAGCGTGCGGTCGAGGTCGAAGAACGCGGCACCCGTCACCGTCGCCTTGCGCCTCCTCCGTCGGCGCCCCTTCGGGATTCGACTTGCGTCCGTGCGGCTGCTCCGCTCCGCTGCGCAGCGTCACTGGTCATGGGTCGACCGTAGCGGGGTGGCCCAGCGAGCGCAGCTTGAGGTTAGGGGGCGCGGGGAGCGAGGGGACGAGCGAGCCATGACGATGCGATGAGGCGTCAGCCGAAGAGCGATCGAAAACGTCGGAAGGGACCGATCTGGGGAGATCGGTCCCTTCCATTGGGGCCAGGAGAGAATCGGGGGGGACGTCTCTCCGAGGCCGGCTCGAGGGTGTTCAGGGGGGGACTGAACTTTTTCCTCGGCTATCTGAAGATCATTGTGAACCCGTGCACATGATCTGTCCAGTAGGTATTTGCGATAGCTACTATCATCGATACCGATGGACCTCCGCCAGCTCAACGCCGTGGCCGCCGTCGCCGAGCACGGCAGCTTCTCCGCCGCCGCCCGCGCCCTGCACACCGTGCAGTCGAACGTCTCCACGCACGTGGCCCGACTGGAGGCCGAGCTGGGCGTCACGCTCATCGACCGGTCCACGGGCCGGCCCACCGAGCAGGGCGACGCCGTGGTGGCGAGGGCGCGGCGGGTCAGCGCCGAGCTCGAGGCGCTGGAGGCCGACGTGTCCTCACTGGCCGACGAGGTGCGCGGCAGCGTGCGGGTGGGCATCATCGGCACCACCGGGCGCTGGCTCCTCCCACCACTGCTCGAGGCCATGGCCGTCCAGCACCCCCGCATCCACGTGGTGGCCATCGATGCCACCACCACCTCACTCGTCCCCCAGGTGGCGGGTGGCGCCATCGACCTGGCGGTGATCAACCTGCCGGTCGACGAGGCCGAGCTCAGCGTCGAGCCGCTGTTCGACGAGGACCGCATCCTCATCGCCCCGGCCGGCCACCCGTTGGCCGATGTCGAGCGGGTGGGCCTCGCCGAGCTGGCCGCGCACCCGTTGCTGCTCGAGCCCGTCGGCACCGGCTTTCGCGACATGCTCGATGCCGAGGCCTCACGGGCCGGGCTCGTGCTGCAGGCCCAGGCCGAGGTGGACGGCATGCGCCTGCTGGCCTCGCTGGCGATCACCGGCTTCGGCGCGGCCGTGCTCCCCACGACCGCACTGCCCACGTCGCGGAGCGGCGCCTGGAAGCAGGTGGCGCTCGACGGCATCCCCCACCGCTCGGTGGGCCTGGCCCGCCGTCGCCGCGGCCTGCCCTCCGCGCCGGCACGGGCCACCCGGGCCGCGCTGCTCGACGTGGTCGCCGCCCACTCACCCGACCAGCAAGGCATCCATCCCGCTGTCCCGCCACCCTGACCGCGGGCGCCCGCACGGTCGGCCACGAGACGCCGACACCCGCACAGGTATCCTGGCGCCCGTGCCAGAGACCGTGACGATCACCGACAACCGCACCGGCGAATCCGTCGAGATCCCCATCGTCGACGGGGGTGTCGACTCCGAGCAGTGGCGCAAGCTGATGCCGGGCATCTGGTTCTACGACCCGGCGCTGACCACCACGGCGTCGACGTCGAGCGGCATCACCGAGCTCGACGGTGAGGCGGGCATCCTGCGCTACAAGGGGTACCCCATCGAGCAGCTGGCCGAGCAGTCGACCTACCTCGAGGTGGCCTACCTGCTCATCCACGGCGAACTGCCCGACGACGCCCAGTTCACGGCGTGGAAGCACGAGATCACGTACCACACGTTCATCCACGAGAACGTGCGCAAGCGCTTCATGGAGGGCTTCCACTACGACGCCCACCCGATGGGGATGCTGGTGTCGGCCGTCGCGGCGCTGTCCACGTTCTACCTCGACGCCAAGGACATCCACGACCGCGAGGTGCGCAACCGCCAGATCATCCGCCTGATCGCGAAGATGCCGACGCTGGCCGCCTGCGCCCACCGGTTCAGCGTGGGCCAGCCGTTCATCTATCCCGACAACACCCTCGACTTCTCGGCCAACTTCCTCTCGATGATGTGGAAGGTCGCCGAGCCCGAGTACGCGGCCAACCCCATCCTGGCCCGGGCCATCGACGTGCTGTTCATCCTCCACGCCGACCACGAGCAGAACTGCTCCACCACCGCCATGCGCGTGGTGGGCAGCGCCCACGCCGACCCCTACGTGGCCACCGCCGCGGCCGCCGCCGCCCTCTACGGCCCCCGGCACGGGGGCGCCAACGAGGCCGTCATCCGCATGCTCACCGAGATCGGCAGCTTCGACAACGTCGAGCCCTTCATCGAGGACGTGAAGGCGGGCAAGGGCCGCCTGCAGGGCTTCGGGCACCGGGTGTACAAGAACTACGACCCCCGCGCCCGCATCATCAAGCGGGTGGCCGACGAGGTCTTCGACGTGACGGGCAAGAACCCGCTGCTCGACATCGCCCTGAAGCTCGAGGAGGTGGCCCTGGCCGACGAGTACTTCACGAGCCGGAAGCTCTATCCCAACGTCGACTTCTACTCGGGGCTCATCTACCAGGCGATCGGCTTCCCGATCGACATGTTCCCGGTGCTGTTCGCCATCCCGCGCACGTCGGGCTGGCTGGCGCACTGGGGCGAACTGCTCGAGCAGGACCAGCGCATCGTGCGCCCGCGCCAGATCTACACCGGGGTGCCCGTCCGCGACTACGTGCCCATGCACGCCCGGTAGCCGCCGCCCGCCACCGGTGGCGGGGCTCAGATGTCGATGACGATCTTGCCCACGTTGGCGTTCGCCCCCATGCGCTCATGGGCCGAGGCGATGTCGGCGAGGGGGAAGCGGCTGTCGATAACCGGCCGCACCTGACCGCGGTCGAACCACGGCAGCACCTCGCGGCCGAACTGCTGGGTGACCGCGATCTTCTCCTCGACGGGGCGGGGCCGCAGCACGGTGCCCATGAGGCTGATGCGCTTGGGCAGCAGCTTCCCGAGCGAGAACGTGGCCACGCCGGCGCCCATGACCCCCACCTGCACGATGCGGCCGCCGACCGCCGCCGCGTCGACGTTGCGGTCGAGGTAGTCGCCACCGATCACGTCCACCACCACGTCGACGCCCCGACCGCCGGTGAGCGCGCGCACCGCCTCGACGAAGTCGTCGGCCGTGTAGTCGACCACGAGGTCGGCGCCCAGGTCGGCACACGCCGAGACCTTGGCGGTGGAGGTGGTGACCGCCACGTCGGCTCCGAGCGCCTTGGCGATCTGGATCGCGGCGGTGCCGACGCCCGACGCGCCGGCGTGCACCAGCGCGGTTCCCCCCGGGCGAAGGCCTCCCTGGCGCACCATCGCGTCCCAGGCGGTGATCCAGACCTCGGGGATGGCCGCGGCGTCGGCGACGCCCACCGATCGGGGCACGGGCAGCACCTGGCGCTCGTGGGTGACGAGCAATTCCGCGTAGGCGCCGCCCGAGACGATGCCCATCACCTCGTCGCCGACCGCCGCCGACCGCACCCGAGCGCCGACACCCACCACCCGTCCCGCGAACTCCATGCCGGGGATCTCCAGGTCGCTCGTCGGCGCGGGATCGGGGTACAGACCCATGCGCTGGAGCAGGTCGGCCCGGTTGAGCGCCGTGGCCGCCACGTGCACCAGCACCTCGTCGGGGCCGGCCACCGGGTCGGGCACCTCCCGGAGGGTCAGGGCCTCAGGGCCCCCGTAGGTCTCGAGCACGACGGCGTTCATGCCGCCATGTTCGCCGCCCGGCGACCCGGCTGCCACCATGCTCCCCGTGGACTTCGCCCTCGACGGCCGCCTGGTCGCACTCGCCGACGAGGCCGCCGCCGTGGCCGAGGACTGGCGCAGCGACGTGCCCGAGGACGCGTGGCTGATCGGGCACTCACGCGCGTTCTCCCTCGAGTTGGCGCGCCGAGGGTGGCTGGGCATGACCTGGCCCGAGGCCGATGGCGGTGGCGGGCGTCCGGCCATCGAGCGCTTCGTGGTGTTCGAGGCCCTCATCGCGGGCGGCGCGCCCGTAGCGTTCTCGTGGTTCGCCGACCGCCAGATCGGACCCACCCTCCTGCGGTACGGCTCCGACGAGCAGCGCGCCCGGTTCCTTCCCGAGATCGTCGCCGGCACCTCGCAGTGGTGCATCGGGATGAGCGAGCCGGACGCCGGCTCGGACGTGGCCTCGCTGCGCACTCGGGCCGAGCGCACCCCCGGCGGCGACTGGGTCGTCAACGGCACCAAGGTGTGGACCAGTGGCGCCGCCACCGGCGACTGGTGCTACCTCATCGCCCGTACCGACCCCGACGCGCCGCCCCACAAGGGCCTCTCCGAGTTGATCGTCGACCTCCACAGCCCGGGCGTCGAGGTGCGGCCCATCGAGGACATGACCGGCAGCCGCCACTTCTGCGAGGTCACGTTCCACGACGTGGTGGTGCCCGCCGACCTGCTGGTGGGGGCGCCGAACGGCAGCTTCCGCCAGTTGATGGCCCAGATGGAGCACGAGCGTGGCGGCATCGACCGGCTGGTCAGCAACCGCACGCTCTACCGGGACTGCCTGCCGCTGGCCGACCGGCACGACCCGCTCGTGCGCCAGGAGGTGGCGGCGCTGGAGTCGGGGTACCGCATCGGCCGGCTGCTCGTGCTGCGCGAGGTGCTCGGCCAGGCGCCGCCGAGCTTCTCGGCCGCCACCAAGACCTTCTGCACCGAATTCGAGCAGCGGGTGGCGGCCTTCTGCGCCCGCAGCCTGGGTCCGGCCGCGCAACTGGCCGAGCCGGGCCTGGGCGGCCGGGTGGCCCGCAACCTCTGCTACGCGCCCGGCTACACGATCATGGGTGGCACCACCCAGATCCTGCGCAACATCCTCGGGGAGCGGGTGCTCGGCCTCCCGCGCGAGCCGCGGCGCTGAGGCGGGGCCGTCGCCGCGGTCGCCGGCGAGGCACTCGTTCGGCTGGGTTCGTTCCGTCTCCGCCGCTGGGACCGGTGGTAAGACAGTGCGCGTGACCTCGAGCATCGCCATGGCGGGCGAATCGGCTGAGCTCCTGTCCACGCTCATCTCGAACCGCTGCGTCAACTCCGGTTGCGGCGACGCGGTGGAGGAGGCACGAAACGTCGACTCGCTCGTCTCGGTGCTCGAAGGCCCTGGCATCGACATCGAGCGCCACGCGGCTGCGCCGGGACGGGACAACCTCGTCGCCCGGATCGAGGGTTCCGACCCGACTGCGCCGACGCTGCTGATCCACACCCATCTCGACGTCGCTCCGGCCGACCCGCGACGGTGGCAGCGCGACCCGTTCGGCGGCGAGCGTGTCGATGGCGAGGTGTGGGGGCGCGGCGCGTTGAATCGGCTCAACCATGCAGCCACGGCGGCAGTCGCGTTCCGCCGGATGGCCGATGCCGGGTTCACCCCGGCGGGCACCCTGGTGTTCGTCGGTGCTGCTGATCACGAGACCGGCGGCGAGCTCGGTGTCGAGTGGCTGCACCGTCACCACGCCGATGCGGTGGCGGCTGACTTCGTGCTGGCCGGGGCGGGCGGCCACGTCTCGCCTGGCACCCGCGGGCTCGTGCTGTCCGCCGCCGTGACCGAGAAGGGGCATCACCGATTCATCGGGCGCGTGCGGGCGACCGCAGATCGCCCTCCCTTCACTCGCCGAGACGGGGCCCACCCCCGAGCGGCGCGGGCCGTCGATCACATCTCGCGGTGGCAGGGCCCGACCGGCGCCAACGTGATCGCTGCCGAGTTCGCCACCGCGGTCGGGCTGGGCGCCGTTCTGCAAGGCGAGTCACTCGCCGAGACGGTGGCGGAGGTCGAGGGGGACCTCGGGGTGGCGCTCGCGGCGGCCCTCCACCTGGAGGTCGACGTCGTCCGCTACCGAGCGGTGTCGGGCCCAGGCGGCGTGCCTGAGGTGGAGCTCGAGCTGTTGGTCACGACGCTGCCCGACCAGAGTGTCGATGACGCGAAGCGCGCCGTCGCAGAGGCGGGCGCCGGCCTGCTCCACGATGTCGAGCTCGTCGACTCGCATGAGCCAGGTCAATCGACGCTGTCGTCGCCGCTCGGGGACGCGCTGGTCAGGGCCGCCCAGCGGGCCTATCCCGGGGCCTCGGTCGCGCCCATCATGAGCCCTCGCCTGAGCGGCGCCGGACCATACCGACACGCCGGGGCCGAGGCCCTGGGCTTCTCCATATCCAGCCTGCAGTTGACCGCCGCCGAGTGGTTCGAGCGGCTCCGGGGCGACGACGAGCGCATCGACGAGGAGTCCCTGGGTCTCACCGCGCAGCTCTGGAGGGATCTGGCGCACGACCTGCTCGCAGGCTGACGGCTCGGCGCGGGACGGCCCCGCCGCCGCCCGCGGGATCCGCAGCAACGGTCAACGATCCACGTGCTCGGCACCCATGGCGTGCGCGACCTGGACGGCTTCCTTCCAGCGGCCCGCCCAGACCAGTTCGGGGACGATGGCGGCGCGGATCTGCTCCTGCAAGGGGTGGTCGTCGTCGAGCAGGCGCTGGGCGTCCTCGAGCAGGGACATCACGGGCGGGTGGGTGACGCCCACCTCGAGCACCACCTGGGCCAGACCGCAGGCCGCCACAGCCAGGAGGTCCGGGCGCTGGAGGCTTCGGGCCTCGTCGGCCGCCCGCTGGAACAGCTCTTGGGCGGCGCTCAGGTCACCGGACCTCCATCGTCCGGTGGCCAGGCCGAGCAGCAGCCCACAGTGCTGGTCCTCCGCGGGCTCTGCGGTCTCGACGAGTGACGTCTCGAAGCAGCTCAAGGCCGTCTCGTAGGCCGGCCGCAGGCGTTCCTCGCCGTACTGGTCGGTGCGCTCACTGGCCGCGTCGGCCGGTAGGCCGGATTGCCCCCGAACGAAGTGATCGACCATGGCCGGGAGCCGCGTCGCCACCGGCGCCCCGTCGACGGACGCCAGCAGCACGCCCGCTCGCTGGTGCAGGAGCGCCCGGCGGGGTGAGGTCAGGTCCCGGTAGATGCCGGCGCGCACCACGGTGCTCGCGAACTCGACCTCACCGGCATCGGCGCAGTCGCGGACGAGGCCCAACGCGGCAGCGCGCTCGAGCGCCTCCACGGTGGCCTCCTCGGGTCGGTCCGCGACCTGGGCGACCATCCGGAAGTCGAAGGTCGAGCCCAGGATGGCGGCGGCGCCGAGCACCGTCCGCGCGTCGTCGTCGAGCAGGGCACAGCGCCGCCGGATCAGCGATCGCAGCGACTCCGGCAGACCCAGGTTCCCCATCACGGAGTCGACGGTGATCTGGCCGTCGGCGTGGAGGCTCGCCTGTTCGATGGCGTGGTTCGCCAACTCCAGCAGGTACCGGGGGTTCCCGGCCGCCTCGTGGTACACCGTGGCCAGATCCAGCGGGATCCCGTCGTCCGAACGTCCCAACTGGGTCGACAGGAGCGACACCCCCTCGTCGATGCCGAGGCCGACGAGGTCGACACGGCGGTGACCGGGATGACGGGAGGCGTCCACGAGGAACTCCTCGACGTGTTCCGGCACCTCGTCCGGGAGGCGCTGGGTGACGACGAGCAGGAGCGGCAGGTCGTCGCCCGCGCTCACCACGGCATGAAATGCTCGCACGGTGCCGGGATCGGCCCAGCCGATCTCGTCGACGAGCACGGCGTGCGGCCCGGGCGATGATCGATGCCGCACCCACGCCACCAACTCGGCCGGCGAGCGCGGGGCCGACCCTGGCTCACCGTCCGTGGTGAGCCCCTGCAGTGGCTCATAGGGCGCTTCCGACTCACGCCGGCACCAGCAGGTGTCGACGGCAACACCCTCCTCCGCACATTCGGCGGCGACCTCGGCGAGCAGGCGGGTCTTGCCGATGCCCACGGGTCCCGTGACGGACACGATCTGGATCCCGTCGGCCTTCACGCGTCGCCACGACGAGCGCAGGACGTTCAGCTCGTGGGTGCGCCCTCGAAAGGGCACGGTCCGCAGTCGACTCGCCCAGCGTGGCACCGCATCGTCGCCGGTCGCAGCGGTGCCGCGAGCAGTCTTCGCCACGGGGGGCGCGACCCAGTCGAGATCGGGGTCCTGGGCCACGATGGCGGCCTCGATCCGCCTCAGATCACGACCGGGCTCGAGGCCGAGCTCCTCCACGAGCCGCGTCCGGGCCCGCTGGTAGGCGCGCAGGGCGTCGGACTGGCGGCCCGACCGGTACAGGGCCACCATCAGCTGCCGCCAGAGCCGCTCGCGGAGGGGGTGCTCGATCACGTCGGCCTCGAGCCGGGGCACGAGCGCTTCGTGGCGCCCCAACGCCAACTCTGCCTCGTGGCGCTCCTCGAGGGCGGCGAGGCGCAGCTCGGACAGCCGGGCGATGTGGGCCTCACCGGTCGGTGTGCCGGCGAGGTCGATCAGCGGATCCGACCGCCACAGCCTCAACGCCTCGTCCAGCGCCTGTTCGCCGTCGACCGCGCGACCCGCGGCCAGGTACCTCCGTCCCGATGCGATGTGGTCCTCGAAGCGGTGGAGGTCGATCGCCTGCGGATCGAGCGCCAGCGCGTAGCCGTCGCCCACCGTCACGATCGTGTCGTGATCCGTGCCGGCGCGGTCGGGCGCGAGCCGTTCGCGGAGACGGAACACGTTGAGCTGAACCGCCTTGCGCCAGTTCTCGTTGGTGCCCTCAGGCCAGAGCGCGTCGGCGAGTGTGGCGAAGGGGACCGGGTGGGGGGCATGGACGGCCAGGAGCGCAAGGATCAGGCGCTCCTTCGGCGTGGGCATCGCCAGCTCCTCGCCGTCCCGGCAGAGCCGCAGCGGCCCGAGCAGGTCGATGGTCAACCGATGCTCGGTTGCACCCGCCATCTCCGACCCCGATCAGCCTTCACGTCGCTCGCCGCGGTCGCTCACGGTGGGACCGCGGACCAAGCCCGCGCCGACGAGCTCGCGGGCGTCGACCGTCGGGCGCTGGCGAGCGCCGCACCGGCGACAATAGCGGTCCTCACGGTCCACGGGCGCAGGACAGTCGACGCAGCTGAGCCGGACCACCGGAGGTCCCTGCGTCGTGGTCGGCACCTCCCTGCCTCGCACGGCGCCGATGCCGGCCCCCAGCAGGCGCCCCACCAGCCAGAGCAGGAACGGCACGACGGCGATCACGTACGACAGCGGCGGGCGGAGAAGGCCCACCACGAGGCCCACCCGGGCCCTGGACCAGCGCACCTCGGCCCGGACGTCGCGAGGTTGGACCGGCTCGGTGTCCGCTGCGTCGTTGTTGTCGCCCTGGGTCACGAACCAGAGCTCACCGGTCTCACTGCGATGGACCTCGACGACCCGGTGGGTGACGTGCCGGTTGCCGTGCCGTCGGTCCACGAACTCGATCACCGTGCCGGTGGTGACGTCGTCAGCCGCGATCGGGCTCGCGACGATCAGCGACCCGGCCGCCATGCCCGGCGCCATGCTGTTGGTCTCGACCACCGCGAAGTGCCAGCCGAGCAGCCACACGCTCGCGATGAGCACCACCAGGGGCACCACGACCACGGTCGTCAACACGACGAACGCGGTCGAGAGCCGACCGCTCCCTGCCTCGCCCCTCACTGCTGCCTCGTTCCCATCGGCTGCTCCCCCGTAGAAGGCCCTTCGAGCCATGGTCGGGCCGAGCCCCAGCGCCGCACGCCGGCCCTCCTGGAGCGAGGGCCGACGTGCGGTCGGCGGGGCCGGACTAACCGACGCTCACGAAGAGGTCACTCTCCGTTGAACCGAAGCCGGACCGAGACCCTGTCGGTCTGGGCCAGCAGGCGCTGCGCATCGGTGGTCGTCGCCTTGTAGGTGAGGCGGACCTGGAGGCAGGCGGCGTCGTCGGCGGCCAGGGTGTTCGTGGCGAGACCGGCGGTGGAGGTCAGGCCGCTCGTGGTCGACGGCGTGGTCGTGGCGCGGGCCGGGAGCACGATCTCGGGATGGTTGAAGCCCCCGTCGCACGTGTCGCCCGCACCGGTGCCGCTGGTCGCGCCGTGGACCTTGACCCCGACCTCGATCAGGTCGGCGAGCTCACCGGCATCGCCAGCCGTGCAGGTGGTGTCGCCGGCAGCCGTCTCAGTGGTGCTGCAGGCCGCGATCTCGACGTCCAGGGCGTTGACCAGATCCATCGTGACGAGGGCGTCGTCGGTGCCGAAGTTGTAGAGGCAGAAGTCCTTGATGGTCTGGGCGCCGGGCGCGGCGTTGGTGATGGTGATGTACGGCGTCGTGGCGTTGTCCACGTAGGTCGCCGGGGTCACGTTCTGGCAGTTGGTGGTCGAGCCCTGGGCGCGGGCCGTCGGGTCGATCTTCAGGTTGATGTTCTTGACGGGGACCTCGGCCGTCTCGATCGACAGCTCGCCGCTCGACGCGGTGTCGACCACCGCGGCGAACACCCCGGCGAGTGTCACGGTGGCCAGCAGGACCCCCGTCACGAGCAGGGTCGCCCCCTTGCGCTTCTCCGTCATCCTTCTCTCCTCTCCGCCCCATCGGGTCGGATCGTGGTGACGAGCGGTGGATCCCCCCATCCTGGGGATCACCGTGCGACCGAGGGTCTTCGAAGCGGATTCGATCTGGTTTCACGTGAGCAGAGCAGGGTCGAAGCGATAGAGGACGGGGAAGAACGTGCTGTCGTCGAACTTCTTCGCGCCCCGTTCCGACACCCCCCAGAACTGGGATCCGGAGACGACGATGCCCTCGCCCCCGCGGACGAAGTCGTGGGTGTCCCACTCCCCCGCGGCCTCGTCCACCATCCGGGTCACCGCGCCGCGCTGAGACAGCCCGGTGAACGACACGCTCTGCGAGAGCCACACGGTGCCGGAGGCGTCGACGGCGGCACCCTGGACGTAGTACGGGGTGGCCACCCGGGTCGAGCGCTCGGTCGCACCGGTGACCGAGCCGGACGGCAGGCCGTGGAGATAGGAGAGCTCGTAGCGACGGAAGAAGCCCGGCCCGTCGAGGTGGGTCTGGTAGTCGCCGGTCAGCAGGCAGGGGCAGTCGATCGAGCCACCCCCTTCGCGGGGGTACACCCCCGACGGTTGGAACGTGACGTAGTTGCTGTTGCGCTCCTCGGCGTCACCGCCGACGGTGGTGAACTCGAGCGTCTTGGCCACTGCGGCGGGGTCGTTCGCCACGAAACCAGCGTCGAGGGCGACGCGGTAGAGGTGGTTGGGCCCGGCGACCATCCAGAGCGACCCGGTGCCGGGCTCGACGGCGATGCCGTCCCCGTGGGTGCAGCTCGACGGGAGCGCGTCGTAACGGTCGATCTCGATCCCCGTTGCCTCCTCGACCGCGTAGATGGCACAGGTGTTCGGGCTGTGGTCGTCGTAGTAGCCGCTCACGAGGAGGGTGTCGACCCCGTACGGGCTGACGGCAGCGGCGGCGCGCGCCAGCCCCTGCGGCACGAAGCCGTCGGTGTTCAGCCCCGGCGCCCACCATCCGCGGGTGATCGCGTCCCGGTTCGGGCTCTCGTAGAGCGACCGCGAGCTGTAGCTCGGCGCCTCGCCGCCGCTGAGGTACGGCTCGCCGTTGAAGCGCAGGCGCACCGCCACCCGGTCGGTCTGCGCCCGGGCCTCGTCGAGCGGAGCGGTGCCGGCGTCGTAGCGCACCGTCACCTCGACGCAGGCCGCGTCGCCGGCCGCCAGGACATCGCTCTGGTAGAAGAACACCGGGTCACCGAACCCCGTGAGCGTGAACGGCGACGCCGTGGCCCTCGCAGCGTTCTCCACGGCCGGTTGGGACGCGTTCCCGTCGCACCGGTCGCCGTAGGGCTGATCGGGGTCCTGCCCGGCCCGCACCCGCACCGCCACCCGCGCGTGATCAGCCAGCTCGCCGGCCTCGCCGTCGGCGCACGAGCCATCGCCTGCCGCGGCCTCGCTCGGGAGGCACGGACCCACCTCGACATCGACTGCGTCGACCAGGTCCGCGCTGACGATGGCCGCGGCGTCGCCCGCGTTCATGACACAGATGGCACGGGTCATGGTTGCCCCGCGCAACGCGCCTTCGAGGGTGATGAACGGCGTCGTCGTGTCGTCGACGTAGTCGGTGGCCGTCTGGCAGTCCCGGCTCGACCCCGATGCGCTCGTCGTGTTCGAGACTCGGAGGTCGACCTGCCCCGACGGCGCGGGCCCACCGCCGATCTCGGCGGAGAAGATGTCCAGCGCGCCGGTGGAAACGGCGTCGGTGGTGGCCGCGAACACACCGGTCGCAGCCAGGAGGCAGGCGATCGGGAGCACGGCCGACAGGATCCTGCGGTGAGACATGGTGGTCCTTTCGAACGCGATCGAGGAGTTCATCGAGGTTTCTGACGGGTGGGCTACGGCCTGCCGGCCTCGGCGGTCGTGTCGACCTTGCGACGGCGGCGGCCCGACCAGACGAGGAGCAGGCCGAGGGCCACCAGGGACAGTCCCGTGATCCACAGCCCCAGGACGTCGGCGCCGGTGCTCGGGATGTGGCCACCTGGGGTGCTCGGCCCTCCGTGCCCCCCGTTCGCGTCGTTCCGGGGCCCGGCACCCGGTGGGCCCGGAGGCAGCAGGGTGGTCGGTGGCGCGGTCGTCGTTGGCGCGGAGGTCGGTGGCGCGGTCGTCGGTGGCGCGGACGTCGACGTCGTCGTGGTGACGCTCAACACCGCGCTGCTGGCATCGTTGGCCCCGTTGCCGTCGGCGCCGTCCAGGCGGGCCGCGTTGCGCAGGGTCCCGGTCGTCCCGGGGGCGAGTCGGGTGGTGAGCACGACGCGGGACGAGGCACCCTCGGCGAGCCCGGGCCCGTCGCAGCGGACCACCTGGCCGGTCGCCGTGCAGGTCCAGCCCGCTCCGGCCGCACCCGTGAAGGCCAGCCCCGCCGGCAGGTCGTCGACCACGCTCACCGGGCCGTCGGCGGGGCCGGGGCCGAGGTTCAGCACGGTCAGCGCCCACTCCACCGCATCGCCGGAGCGCGGAAGCAGGGTCTTGGCCAACGCCAGGTCGGCCACCTCGGCCGCCGACACGGTCACACGGGCGCGCTCGCCGGCGGTCACGCCGTTCGCCGTCGCCTCGGCGCTGTTCGTGTAGGGCTCGGTGACGCCCGCGCGTTCGCACCGCAGGGTCCAGGCCTCACCCACCTCGAGCGTGCCCGACGATCCGTGATCACCGAGCACCACCTCCGGCGCGGCGTCGCATCCCTGATCGACCACCGAGGCACCCGGGAGATCGACGTTGCCGGTGTTGGTGAGCTGGAGCCGGTAGCGGGCGGCGGCCCCGGGCTCGAGCACAGCGGCCGCCCCGTCGTTGCTCCCTGGTGAGCCTGCGTCCGCGTCGGCATCGAGGTAGGTCCTCCGAGCCGGGTCGTACGCCTCTTTGAACAGCACGAGGCCGGGGTCGAGGCCGAAGACGTTGGCTGTGTCGGTCGCCACCAACGGTGTCGACGAATCCCCAGACCGACCGCGGGCGACGACCACGTTGGTGCCCAGGCCGACCGGCGCCGGGAGGGTTCGCGGCTCGCAGACCATCGCCTCGCCCGGGGCCACCTCGTCGGCAGGGCACGGCACCGCCCCGGCACCGACGTCTTCGAGCCAGACGTCGACGGCGGTCTCCGCGGCGACGTTGGTGACGGTGAAGGTGTAGGTGACCGGCGATCCGGCCGGTACCCGGAGCGCGTCGGCTGCGACATCGGCGTCGGCACCCTCGACCTGCTTGTCGACCACGAGGCCCGCCGCGGCACCGGTGTGGTGGGCGGGATCCTCGGCGGAGACCTCCAGCGCGGAGTCGGCGCCGGTCGCGACCACGGTGCCGAGGTTGCGGTGCACGCCGGCGGTCGCCGTCGAGGCGCCCGAGCAGGCGATCGTCTGCCCGATGGCCACCGTCGTCTGCGCGCAGTCGACCGTGATGCCCTGGTCGTCGGCCACGACGAGGTCCACGAGCCGCTCGTTCCCGGTGTTGGTGACCAGGTAGTCGAACCCGACCTCAGCCCCCTCGGCGACGGACGGGCCCGGTGCGACGTCGGCATCGAGTCCTTGGACGCGCGTCTCGATCGCCACGCCGGGAGCCGGCACGAACACGCCGGCGTCGACCGTGAGGTCGCGCTCGCCCACGGAGAGGTCGAGTGGCGGGGTCGTCCCGGTGGCCGGATCGGGATCGGAATCATCGTCGACGTCGGCGTCACCGCCGGGACCGGTGAGGCGGGCGCCGGCGGGCAGGTCGGCGAAGCCCACCCGGTAGGTCCCTGGCTCCAGGCCCGTGAACTCGTAGCGTCCCGCCGCGTCGGTGACCTGGGGTGGTACCGGCGCGCCCGTGCTGGTGAGCGCTCGCTGCCCGGCCCGGTCCAAGAGGTTGACGGTCACCCCGCCGACGCCGGGCTCGGCGGGATCTCGCCGAGCGTCGTCGTCGCGATCCTCGAACACCTGGTCCCCGATGCTTCCGGTGGGGGTCGACGGGACCTCCGCGGACTCGACGGCGGCCGGGCCCGAGGATGCCGCGTCGGTCGCCGTCGCCACCACGCCCCCAACCGTGGCCAGGAATCCGGCGACCACGACCGCCAACCCGAGCACGCCGTGGGCGTGGGTACGTCTTGTCACTCCCGGACCCACCTCCTGACCGAACCGAGCGCCCATGTCGTCCGCTCCACCGTCCGGCGGTGTGATCTCAGTTCGGTTTCGCGCTGGTTACGGTGGCGCGCCGCCGCTGGTGGCGACCACGACCACGACCCGGGAGCCTCGAGGCGCGTCGACACCCCCCCGAGGCTCCTGTGACACCACCTCGCCGGCGGAGGAGTCGGGCGCGGCCTGGAGCTGGACGTCGATGGTGAATCCCGCTCTGTCCATGGCCTGCTGGGCCGACGTCAGCGGCGAGCCGACGACGTCGGGCACCGCGGTCGGTGGTCCGACCTCGTCCCCACCGGTCAACAGGCTCGTGGCCACGAGGACCAGTCCTCCCAGCGCCGTGGCCACGAGCACCGCGGCCAGTGCCCGCACCCACCAGGGCCGGGGCGCGAGCGGGCCGGCGGCGCGGGTGTCGACGTGGTCCGGGGGGGCAGCGGCGGCGCCGACGGGCGGCAGCAACTCGTCGCGGGCGGCCGGCGCATCCAACTCGCCGGCGGTGACGCGCTCGAGCACCCGCGCCAGCGGCGCCGGAGGCGGACGGTCGCCGGCGACGTGGTGGAGCAGGCGGACGACGTCGCTCAGGTCCGCCTGCGGGGACGGGCGCGCGGTCGGGTCGATCGCAGCCAGACCGAGCCCGATGATCTGGATCTGTCCCCGCGGGCCGACCACGACATGGGATCCGTCGACGTTGCCATGCGCGATCCCGGCGCGATGGACAGCGGCGAGGCCGGCGAAGAGATCGGCGGCGAGCACGATCAGCCGATCGCCTCGCACGGGCCCGTGCCGAGCCACCAACTCGTCCAGCGTCTCACCCTGGACGCGGTCGGTGACGAGGAGCCAGCCCGTCGCGCCACGTGTCAGTTGACGAGGTCGAACGACCGCGGCGTGATCGACCCTGGTGGCGGCCTGCAGGTCTCCGATCTGCGACCGCCGGGGCTCGCCCACGTCGACGGCCACGACGCTGACGACCTCGCCTTCCCACCGGTCCTCCGCCTCGAACCACTGCTGCCGGCCCCGCTCGCGCGACAGCCGGACCTCGTCGTACCGCCCGATCTCGGATGCCGGAGCGATGAGTTGGGGAGTCTCCGGGCTCGGACCGGCTGATCGCGCCGGACCTGGAGGGAAGCCATCGGTCCCCATCGACTCAGTGTGGTGCACCACTCGAGCGCCGACAAGGTTCACGGGTCATGGGTCGATGGTGCACCGCTCGCGGCCGGTTCAGAGTCGACGCAGTGCGATCGGGTCGAGCCGCCGCCACGGCTCGAGCCGCACGGTCACGTCGGCGAGGACGGCACCGTCGGCCGACGCGATGACCGGGTTGGCCCGCAACTCGGCGACCTCGGGCAGGTCGTCGGCGAGCCGGGCCAGCCGGGCCAGGACGTCGGTGAGCGCGCCCAGATCGACCGTCGACTCGGCACCGTCCAACCAGGCCGCGACGGGCCGCCGCCCGAGGAGGCGGGCGATGTCGAGGTCGGTCAACGGCAGCACACGGAGCACCGCGGCACCGGTGCTGGCGGCGGCCGCGCCACCGGGACCAAGGGCGATCACTCCACCCACCGACGGGTGCTGGTAGACCCCCACGGCCAGGTCGACCCCAGGCGTGACCATGCGCTGCACCAGTGCCGGCACCATGGCACCGCCCAGCGCGTCGTGCATCCGCCGGAACGCCCGGCGGACATCGTCGGAGCGATGGAGGTCGAGCGCCACGCCGGCGGCCTCGGTCTTGCCCAGGTGCTCGAGACCCGTGGCCTTCAGGGCCACGGGGTACCCCACGGCGCGCGCCGCCTTGACCGCCTCGCCGGCGGTCGCCGCGAGGCGCCGGGACGCGACCTGCAGCCCGTACGCGGCGAGCAGCGCGTCGGCGTCGGCCGGTCCCAGGACCACGCCGTCCGGGTGCCGGACGAGCAGACCGCTCACCAACGCCTCGGCCGACTCGTCGTCGACACCTTCGACCGGCGGGATCTCCCCCGCCTCCTCACCGAGCCACGCGCCGTACGCCGAAGCGGTCCCGAGCGCACGCGCCGCCCGTTCGGGGAACGTGAAGCCGGGCACTGCACCGTCGGTCGGCAGGCTGAGGTCGGCGGCGCCCACGCCCAGCACGGTGGCGACCACCGGCTTGGTCGCGGACGAGGCGTGGGTGGCGATCGCGGTGATCACCTCGTCGGTGCGGTCGGCCAGCGGGGGTGCGTAGATCACCAGCGCCGAGTCGACCTGGTCGTCGGCCAGCACCCGTTCCAGGGCCGCGGCGTAGTCCGACGGGCCGGCGTGGTGGACGAGGTCGATGGGATGGCCCACCGCGTCCGCCGTCGGCGTGAGGCGGGCGAGGGTGAGGCCGGCGCCCTCACACGCATCCGCAGCCAGACGGGCCGGACCGCCGGCGTTCGTGATGATGGCCACCCGATTGCCGGCCGGCACCGGTTGGCGCACGAGCAGGCGGGCCACGTCGAACATGGCTTCGATACCGTCGACCCGGATGACCCCCATCTGCCCGAGCAGCGCATCGAGGGTCGCGCCCTGGAGCCACGAGTGCTCGGCCCACGCCGGGATGACCGCGCCGCTCTTGACCGCGATGACCGGCTTGTGGCGCGCCACCCGGCGGGCGATGCGGCTGAAGCGCCGCGCGTTGCCGAACGACTCGAGGTGCAGCAGCACCAGCGACGTGCGCTCGTCGTCCTCCCAGTACTGCAGGAGGTCGTTGGCGCTGACGTCGGCCTTGTTGCCGGCCTCCACGAAGGTGGAGATGCCGAGGCCCAGGGCCTCGGCGTGGTCGAGGATGGCGGTGCCCAACGAGCCCGACTGCGACAGCAGGCCGATGCCACCGGGCGACGGCATGGCCGGGGTGTGGGAGGCGTGCAGGCGGACCTCCGGGTCGGTGTTGATAACGCCAAGGCAGTTCGGGCCCACCACCCGCATGCCGTACCGGCGGGCCAGGCGCACCAGGTCGCGCTCGGCGGCGGCGCCGTCGGGGCCCGCGTCGCTGAACCCCGAGGACACGATCACCAGGCTCTGCACCCGGGCGCGGGCGCAGTCGAGCACCGCCGCCGAGACCGCGGGGGCCGGCACCGCGATCACCGCCTGGTCCACCGGCGCGTGGATGTCGAGCACGCTGGCGTAGGCCGGCACGCCGGCCACCTGATCGGCGGCGGGGTTCACCGGGTACACCGGACCGGCGAACCCGGCCGCGACCAGGTTGAGCACCACCTGGTGGCCGAGCCCACCGGCCGAGCGTCCCGCGCCGATCACCGCGACCGAGTGCGGGGCCAGCAGGCGGCCCACCGACCGGGCCTCGGCCAGGTGGCCCCGCTCCTCGATGGCCGCCATGGCCTCGGGTGACGGTTCGATGTCCAACATCACCTCGATCACGCCGTCGCCGAACTGGCTGGTGACCTCGAAGCCCGCCTGCCGGAACACGGAGAGCATCTTCCGGTTCGATGGCAGCACCTGGGCGCTGAAGCGGCGAAACCCCTCTTGGCGGGCCGCCTCGGCGAGGAACTCGAGCAACACGGTGGCGATGCCCAGCCCCTGGTGCTCGTCATCGACCATGAACGCGACCTCGGCGTCGTCGCGGCCGGACCAGCGGTCGTAGCGGGCGACGGCAACGAGGTCGTCACCCAGGAGCGCGACGAAGGCCATCCGGTCGCGGTAGTCGACGTTGGTGAAGCGATCGAGGTCGGACTCGCTGAGTGTGGGGCGGGGCGTGAAGTAGCGGAGGTAGATGCTCTCGGGAGACTGGCGGGCGTGGAACGCGGTCAGCCGCTCGCGATCGTCGGGTCGGATCGGCCGGACGTGGGCGGTGGAGCCGTCGGCCAGCACCACGTCGGACGCCCACTGGCCCGGGTAGCTCGCGGCATCCGCCATGGCGCCAACCTAGAGGTGGACGCGACCGGACGGGTGACGGTTCGCGATTCGAGCAGCCGGCCCTCGTCGGCCACGGATGCCGTGTGACCGCTCTGGGCCGCCACCGCGGGATGTGAGAGGATCGCGGGGTGGGGGAAGCGGACGCGACCAGCACTCGCGACAGCCTGGTGTTCCGCGACGAACGCTCTCGCGAGGCCATCGTCGACGCGATGCTCGGCCTCTACCACCGGGGCGTCCCCGACCCGACCGCGCTGCAGATCGCCGATCAGGCCGGCGTCTCCCTGCGGTCGGTGTACTTCCACTTCGCCGATGTCGAGAGCCTCGCGCTCGAAGCGGTCAGCCGTCAGCGCACGCAGATCGAGCCGCTGCTCGTGCCCCCGGTCACCACGGGCTCGCTGGACGACCGCATCGGCGACCTGGTGGAACGCCGCTGCGAGCTGTTCGAGGTCGTGTCACCGGTGCGGCGGGCGGCACTGCTCCTGCGCCACCGGTCGCCGACCATCGACGAGAACCTCGTCGTCCTCACCCGTGTGCTGCGCGACCAGGTGTCGGCCACCTTCGCCCCCGAGCTCGACGAGGAGTCGGGACGGGCAGGGCGTTGCACACTGCTCGACGCCCTCGACCTGGTGACCAGTTGGGAAGCCTGGGAGCGCCTGCGCACCACCCAGAGCCTCACTCGCGACCGGGCCCGGGCCGTGTTGCAGCGGTCGTTGCGGGCCCTGCTCCGACCCGCCCCGACCCCCTGAGCACCGGCACCCGCTTCGCCCCACGGGCGCTGGCTCCGCCCGGTGCGCCGGCGATCAGATCCCCGCGACCGCTCCGCCGCTCCGCCTGCTCGGCCGACTCAGATCAGGGGCGGAGCTGCTCGCCCAACTGGTCGATCAGCGCCGGCAGGTCTTCGAGCGACCTGGCGACGCCCCACACGTAGTGGTCGGGACGCACGATGACGGCCGCGGCGCCGTGCTCGTCCAACCAGGCGTCCACCTCGGGGAATTGGTGTTCCTCGGACACGGGTGGGCCCGAGCGGAGGGTGGGCCGGCCACCCGCGCCTCCGGCGCCGCCGCCCCAGTCGAGTCTCCACGTGGGCGTCCCGCATCGGGTGAGGATCGAGAAGTGGGACCGGACGTACTCGTCGAGCGGCGACGAGAACACGTCGTCCAGGCGCGGGTTGATGAAGCAGGTGCCCGCCGGCGGCACCACCGCGCCCGCAGCATCCCGCTGGAACACGCCGGGCCCGAGCGCCGGCAGCAGCTCCCCGGGCTCGCCGGTGGGTGCCAGTTCGGGGTGCTCGCGGAACTGCTGGTTGCGGGCGGCGGCGACCTCGGGATCGAGGGTGCAGATGATCGAGCCCATGGTGACCGCCAGGTCGATGATCGACCGCACGTGGGGTGAGCGCTCGGTCTCGTAGGTGTCGAGCAGTTGGTCACCGGCCAGGCCGTCGAGCACCCAGTGAAGCCGCCAGGCCAGGTTGGCGGCGTCGCGCACGCCGGCGCACATGCCCTGGCCCAGGAACGGGGGCATCTGGTGGGCGGCGTCGCCGGCCAGCAGCAGCCGTCCGACCCGCCAGGGTGACGCGATGAGCGCGTGGAAGCGGTACACCGCCGAGCGGATCACCTCGACCGCGTCGGGATCCACCCAGTCGGCCAGGAGTCGGCGGAACACCTCCGGCTGCTCCATGCGGGCAGGGTCCTCGCCGGGCAGGAGCATGAACTCCCAACGCCGGCGGTTCCCCGGCATGGGCACGAAGGTGGCCGGCCGGGCGGGGTCGCAGACCTGTTGCACCACATCGGGCAGGTCGAGGTCGTCCCGCAGCAACTCGACGTCGAGCACCAGCCACGGCTCGTCGAACCCGAGATCGTCGAAGGTGATGCCGGCGGACTTGCGGACCGTGCTGCGGGCCCCGTCACACCCCACGACGTAGCGGGCCCGCTGTGTCGACAGATCCCCGGAGCCGAGGTGGCGCACGGTGAGCTCGACGTGGTCGCCTTGGTCGACGACCGCCTCGACGTCGTGGCCGAGGTGCACCTCGACCCACGGGCACTGGGCCGACGGGCGGCGCAGCGCGGCCTCCAGCTCGGGTTGGTAGAACATCAGCCCCGCGGGCCAGCCGTACCGGGTGGGGCCCTCGGGTGCATCGAAGCCGAACAGCTTGTGCCCACCCAGCCGCTCGAGGAAGTGCATGCCCTTCACCGGTGTGGTGGCAGGCAACACGCCCTCGGCCACGCCGGCGTCGTCGAACACCCGCATGACCTCGTGGTCGAGATGCGCGGCACGCGGCAGCGGGTACACCGTGGTCGACCGCTCGAAGACGGCCACCGACTCGAGCCAGGGGGCCAGCAGCGCGGCCAGGGTGGCGCCCACCGGACCGAAGCCGACGATTGCGACGTCGTGGATGCCGTCCTCCGGCCCGTCGCCCTGCCCGGACATCGCTCAGGCGCCGGCCATAAGCTCGGCCAGGTCGTCCGGGGCGATGAACGACATCGGGGGCGGCGGGCCCCAGGCGTACAGCGCCCGCTCGTCGGCCAGCACCGAGGGGTCCCACAGCTCGTCGTCGACGATCACGTCGAGGTCGCTGTAGTACTCGGCGAAGTTGCCGGCGGGGTCGCGCAGGTACCAGAAGAAGTTCGAGCCCAGATAGTGCCGGCCCAGGCCCCACACGTGACGCTCGGGGTCGCCGTCGAGCATGGCCTTCGCGCCCCGGCCGATCTCGTCCACGTCGTCGACCTGCCATGAGGTGTGGTGCACGAACTGCACCGGTGCGGCCTGGATCAACAGGTTGTGATGGTCGGTCGAGCAGCGCAGGAACCCGGCGATGCCTTCGATCTCGTCGCTGATCTTGAAGCCGAGGGCATCGGTGAAGAAGCGCTGGGTGGTCGCCTGGTCGGTGCTCCCGAGGACCACGTGGCCGAGCTTGCGGGGCTGCACGTGGTCGCGGCGAGTCACCGCGTCGGCCCGCCGGTCGGTGCGGGTGGTGCGCCCGGGCCGGTTGCACTCGGGCTCGTCCGCCGCCACCTGCTGGATGCGGGGGGCGACGGTGACCACCACCGGCAAGCCGCTCACCGGCTCGGCGAGGCGCAGGGTGTCGCCGTCGCGGGCCGCGTTGGCGCCGAACGCTGTTGCCGCCGCAGCCAGGCGATCGAGGTCGTCCGGGTCGTCGACCCCCAGCCCCAGCTCCACGGGTCGGCGCGTGGGAGCGGTGACGAGGCGCAACTGCTCCCCGCCGTCGAGCGTGGCGAAGCGGCCCGGTCCCACCTCGGTGAGGCCGAAGTCGCGGTAGAAGCCGGCGGTGGCGTCGACATCGGGCACCCCGATGGTGACGGTCGTGAGGCGGTGCATGGTCATGGTGGTCCTCAGGGCTCGAAGTGGGACACGCCGTAGACGTGGTCGACGGTGAGCTCGAGGATCACCCGGTCGACCGCCGCGAGGGCGTCGTCGGAGAGCGGGTCGCCCGGCGGCTGACCGAAGATCAGGCCGAACAAGCGGGCGGTGGGTTCGCCGATGGCCTCGGTGACGACCCTGGCCCGCCCCTCGACGGTGACCGACGGGAACGGCCGCTCGTGGGCCATCACGCAGTACGACGCCCTGCCGGTGCGCTCGACGTCACGGGCCTTGGCCCGCTTCGACTCGGTGGAGATCAGCAGCCGGTCACCGTCGCGCACGTGGTACACGAGCGATTGGCGGGCCGAGCCGTCGGGACGAGCCGTGGCGAGCACACCCACCGGCTGGTCGTCGAGGAAGCTGCGGATGGCGTCGGTGAGGTCCACGATGGCTCCGGTCGGGATCAGCGGTCAGATCAGGGTCAGCTCTGGGGTCAGATCAGGGCCGTGTCGGCGGGCTCGTCGATCACCGGGTTGGCGATGGTGCCGATGCCCTCGATCTCGATGGTGACCACGTCGCCCGCCGCCAGGAAGGCGGGCGGCGACATGGCCATGCCCACGCCGTCGGGCGTGCCCGAGGCCACCAGGTCGCCGGGCTCGAGCGTGCACACGGTCGAGAGGGTGGCCACCTGCGCGAAGCAGTCGAACACCAGGTTCTTGGTGTTCGACGACTGGCGCAGCTCACCGTTCACCCACGTCTTCAACTCGAGGTCGTGCGGGTCGCCCACCTCGTCGGCCGTGACGATCCAGGGGCCGAGCGGGCCATGGGTGTCGAACGACTTGCCCAGGTTCCACTGCGGCGTGCGGAACTGCCAGTCGCGGGCGGTCACGTCGTCGACGACGAAGTAGCCCGCGATCACCTCGTGGGCGCGGTCGGCCGGCACGTGCCGACAGCGGCGCCCGATGATGAACCCCAGCTCGCCCTCGTAGTCGACCATCGTGCTGGCGCGGGGCAGGTGGATGGGGTCGAAGGGGCCGGTGACACAGCTGACCTCCTTGTTGAAGAACACGGGGTGCTCCGGCGTGGGCATGCCCGACTCGGCGATGTGGTCGGCGTAGTTCAACCCGATGGCCAGGAAATTGTGGGGTCGGGGAACCGGGTTGCGGAGCGTGACCTGGTCGAGGGCCAGGCGGTCGGCCCCGTCGACGGCCACCTGGGCCGCAGCCAGCGCGTCGGGACCGGCAGCCAGCAACGCCACCGGATCGTCAGGTAGGTCGGGGGCCGCGACGGTGAGGTCGACGACCTCGTCGCCGACCACCACCCCACCCCGTTCGCGCCCGTCGTGGAGGAACCTCGCCAATCGCATGGCGGGATTCTATAGAATATTGAAGATGACGTCCACCCGCCCCACCCCCGCCGCACCTGCGACCCAGCCCCTCACCCGGACGGAGTGGATCGACCGGCAACTGCGCGCCGCGATCCTCAGCAACGATCTGGGGCCCGGCGACAAGCTGGTCACCACCGCGCTGGCCGAGCGCTGGCAGGTGTCGCCCACTCCCCTGCGCGAGAGCCTCAAGCGGCTGGCCGCCGACGGTCTCGTGGAGCTGACGCCGCACGGCTCGGCCCGTGTGGCCCCCCTGTCGCTCGACGACGCCCGCGAGGTCTACGAGCTCCGGCTGTTGCTCGAGCCGCGTGCGCTGCGCCGCTCGGTCGAGCGCACCGACGAGGATCACCGTGCCCTGGTGCGCAGTGCGTACGATCGCCTCACCTCGATCTCCGACGTGGCGTCGGGCATCGAGGCCCACCAGGGTTTCCACGCCGCGCTGCTCTCCCGCTGCGACTCGCGCTGGCTGCTCCGCATCACCGCCCTGCTGGCCGAGCACGCGCAGCGCTACGCCACGGCCTCCGCGGCGGGGCGCGGTGGGTCGGCGCCCGTCCTCGACGAGCACCGCGAGCTGCGCGACGCAGTCATCGCCGCAGACGCCGATGGGGCCCAGGCGCTGCTCGCCGCGCACCTCCAACGATCGATCGACGTCCTCACGGTCTGACCGGGCCCGACCGACGTCGTCGGAGGGCCCAGGGGTCGACCGCTCGCCCGCCGCCTTCGCCGACGGGTCGACCTTCGGCTCGGGTTCGAGTTGTCGCTCGGGCGCGGGCGCAGGTCGAGGCGGTCAGGCGTCGATCGTGCTCTGTCCGTCGGTCCCCCACCAGCTGGCGGTGAGCTGCAGGCCGGGTGTGGCCGTCCAGGGCTCCATCGTCTCGTAGACGCGCCGGTACGCCGTCCGGCTGATCAGCCAGCGACCGTCGCGCTTCACGTACTCGTCGGTGTAGAAGGCCGCGCCCCGGATGATGATCTGCCACTGGCTCTCGATCACCACGTCCTCGAGCGCCCACGTCCCCGTGGCCGTGTCGGGACCCGTGAGCTCGATCTCGGGATGGTGCATCTTGTGGCTGGACAGGAAGGTCTCGGCCCCCATGCCGTTGCTGATCCAGGCGACGATGTCGTCACGACCCTCGTGGTGGTACTTGCCGCCGCTGTAGTCCGCCACGCAGTCCTCGGTGAGCAGGCCGGAAAGCTCGTCCCAGCGCTTCTGGTCGACCGAGCGGGCGTAGGCGTACTTGAGTCGACAGATCGCCTCCACCTCGACGAGTTGGTCGGGCGTGAGTGGTTGTCCTGGGAGCATGACCGCCGACGCTACCCGGGGCGGACGGGCAGTAGCTTCGGCACCCGTGAGCCGCGCCAAGCCGTCGATCGCCCGCCGATCGACCGACCGAGCGCTGGCGTGGCTGGCCCGGGTGCTGCTGCTGGGCTTCTACCGGCGGGTCGAGGTCCATCCCCGGCGGCCGGAGCTGGGCCGTCGCCCCGTACTGGTGGTCTCGAACCACTTCAACGGCTTCGTCGACCCGGTGATGCTGGTGCGCGTGCTCGGTCGTGTCCCCCGATTCCTGGCCAAGTCGACCCTGTGGGACGTGGTGGCGGCGCGGCCCTTCCTCGCGCTCGCCGGGGTGATCCCCGTCTACCGCAAGGCCGACGTGGGCACGGGCACGGCCCAGAACGCCTCGACCTTCAGCGCCTGCCACGAGGTGCTCCAGAAGCGCGGTGTGGTGGCCATCTTCCCCGAGGGCACCACCCACGACCGCCCCCAGCTGAGCGAGGTGCGCACCGGCGCGGCCCGCATCGCGCTCGGCGCCAAGGCCGCGGGCGTCGAGGGCGTGGTGATCCTGCCGATCGGCCTCACGTTCGACGACAAGATCGCCCTGCGCTCGCGGGCGCTGGCCCAGGTCGGCGAGCCCATCGACATCGACGGCTCGATCGGCCGATACGTCGCCGACGGCGAGGAGGTGGACGAGGAGAACCACGCCGCGGTCGACCGGCTGACCGTCGCCATCGCCGACCGGCTGCAGGCGGTGTCACCGCACTACGACGACCTGCGCGAGCAGCAGGCGCTGCGCTTCGCCGCCGAGATCGCACTCCGTCGCCAGGACACGGGATGGGAGACGACCGTGCCCCTCGGCGAGCGCGAGGTGCTCGCCCAGCGCCTGGCCCGGGCATCCGACACCGACCGAGCGCGGGTGCTTCGGGCGGTGGCCGACTACAACCTCGACCTCACCGGCGTGGGCGTGCGTGACGCTGAGCTGGTGGCCGGCTACCGACCGACGCGGCTGGCCCGCCATCTGGTGCGGACCGCGCTGCTCGTCACCGTGATCGTCACGGTGTCGCTGGTCGGCGCCCTGGTCAACCTCATCCCGTTCGCGCTCGTCCGCACCGCGAGCCGGCGGGTCACTGCCCCGGTCACCAAGGGCACCGTGCGCCTGCTGGTGTCGTTGGTCGCGTTCCCGCTCACCTGGTGGGTGTTCGCCATGATCGTGGCCGACGGCTGGGACCGGGTGCTCCTGGCCACCGTGCTCACCGCGGTCGACGGCCTGTTGGCGGTGTTCGCCTTCGAGGCGGTCGCCCGCCTGATCCGCGACTATCGCAGTTGGCGCAGCGTGACGGAGCGACGCGGCCTGCTGGACGAGGCACGCGACCGGCGATCCGCCACCGTCGAGGTGATCGACCGGGCTGCGGCGACGGTGCCGTGATCCCGCCGTACGATGTGGCGATGGACACCCTGCCGGCCGCCGGACCGACGGTCCCGGACGATGCCGGCCTCGGCCTCGATGCCGATGCCGCCGCCGGCGGTTCCCCCGGCGGCGACGAGCACCGGGCCCGTCCCCCCTGGTTCGGCCCGGCGATCGTCGGCGCCTCCGCGCTGGCCGGCTGCGTGGGTGTGTTCCTCCTGAACCCGGTGCAGGAGAGCAACCCGCCCATCTGCCCGTTCAAGATGATCACCGGTCTCGACTGCCCCGGTTGTGGCGCCACCCGCGCCGCCAACGCGCTGATGCACGGGCACCTGGCCACCGCCGCCGACCACAACCTGCTCTTCGTGGCCCTCCTGCCTCTGGCCCTCGTGATGTACGCAGTGTGGGCGCTGCGGTCCGTCGGCGCCACGTTGCCGCCGGTACGGATCACCCGGGGCTGGATACCCGCGCTGGTGGTGGTCACCACCGCGTTCTGGGGGCTGCGCCTTCTGCCGTGGGAGCCGTTCCACTGGTTGGCGTCGTCGCTGGCCTGACCCCTCCCAGGGGCGAGGGAGGCGGCGGCCGGCTGGGTAGGTTCGCCGGCATGAACGACTTCAACGAGGGCATCATCCGCGAGTTCCGGGCCAACGGCGGGAAGGTGGGCGGGGGGTTCGAGGGCGCACCCCTGCTCCTGCTGCACACCACCGGCGCCAAGTCGGGCAAGGAGCGGATCGCTCCCGTGATGTACCTCCAGGACGGCGGGCGGGTGCTGGTGTTCGCCTCCAAGGCCGGCGCGGCCGACAACCCCGACTGGTACCACAACATCCTGGCCGAGCCCCGGGTGTCGGTCGAGGTGGGCACCGAGTCGTACGAGGCCCGCGCCGAGGTGGTCACCGGCGACGAGCGCGACCGGCTCTACGCCCGCCAGGCCCAGCTCTACCCGGGCTTCGCCGAGTACCAGGAGCAGACCGACCGGGTGATCCCGGTCGTCGCCCTCGAGCGCCTGCCCTGACGCAGGCGGCCGGCCGTCAGTGGCCGCTGCACACCCCGGTGACGTAGCCGGGATCCACCTTCCAGGGGGTGACGAGCACCCCTGAGGTCACGCGGTCGGCACCGGTCGTGCCCGGACCGCCCGCGGCGCCCCACCAGTTGCAGCGGGCGTCGAGGTCGTTCGGCGCGGTGTCGACCGGGTACCAGCGGACGCCGAAGCCCGTGTTGCCGACGAAGCTGTTGCGGGCGATGCGGGCGTGCACCGCCTCGGGGCACTGCCCGGTGTCGACCGCGAAGTACATGATGCCGTCGACGTTGCCCTCGAAGGTGTTGCGCCGGAACTTGTTGGGGGCGGCGGTGGGGTGGTTGCTGGGGTCGCAGACCTGGTCGAACACACCCGGGTCGTTGCCCCGGAAGGTGTTGCCGTCGACGATGTTGCCCGCCGTCGTGATGACGAGCGCGGCGGGGCCTCCCGTGACGGGGCTGACCGAACCGGTCCCGTCGAAGGTGTTGCCGGTCACGTGGATGCCGGCGGTGGTGTCGACCGGGTCGCCACCACAGGCGTCGGGGCCGAAGCAGTCGCCCTCTCGGAGCCAGATGCCCCGCGAGGTGATGTGGCGGAACAGGTTGCCCGAGATGGTGCCGGCGACGATCGGGAAGGCTGCGGTGTTCTGTGAGATGTCCACCGGGCGGCGGAAGTTGAGAAACGTGTTGTTCTTGATCGTGAACGTGCCCGACTGCACGAAGAGGGCGAAGTCGGCCATGGTCGTGCAGGTGTAGGAGCAGTCGGAGACGAAGGGGCCGCCGCGGAACACGTTGTTCTTCACGACCACACGCGGTCCACCGAACAGCGACACCAGGTGGTTCGGGATGTCGCCGCCGGCGATGATGGCCGCGTCGCGCTGGGGGCTGATCGTGAACCCGTCGATCGTGGCGCTGAACTCGTAGTCGGGCGTGGGGTACGGGTCGCCCGGGCTGCGGAAGCCCTTGACCACGGTCTCGGGCCCCCGTGGCTGCGACGCCACCCCGGAGCGCAGGCCGGCGTTGGCGCCGCGGAACACGAGCGCCCGATCCACGACGACCTGCTCGGGGTAGTGGCCGGCGGCGACGCTCACGATGTCGCCCGCCGCTGCCTGGGTGACCGCGTAGTTGATGGTGAGGCAAGGGGCGGCGGCGTCGGTGCAATCGCCCGTGTCGGCGCCCGTGGTGGCCACGTGACGGGTGACCGATGCGGCGGTGGCCGAGGCCGGCACCGAGCCCACGGTCACGGCGGATCCGATCACCAGTGCCGCCGTGACGACCAGCGCCATCTTCCTCGGTGCCTTCATGAGAACCGCCCCCTCGTGTCGCGTGCGACTGCATCCTGGGGGCAGGGATGAACACCGTCAAGTCGCCCCCAATGCCTGCTACGTTCGCTCGGTGTCGCCTCCGAGGTGTGAGGCGCAGGAGAGGGGTGGGTGCGATGCGGTCGATCGGATTCGGTCGGGTGGTGGTCGGTGCGACGGTGCTGCTGTCGCTCCTCCTCATCGGGCCCCTCAGCCCGAGCGGTGCCAGTGACACCGCACCGGCACCGGAACCGGCGTCGGCTCCCATGACCGTCGAGCGGCTGATGGCACGACCCATCCCGGGCGTGTGTGCGTTCCCCGCGGCGCGCTACGTCGACGGCATCCACCCCGACTCGCCGGGCCAGTTCGGCGAGCTGGCCGAGGTGGTCGGCGCCGGACCCCTCTCGCCATCCTTCCCGTTGCAGGCCAAGATCGGCGACGTGACCGGCAACGGCGTGGCCGACGGCCTGCTGGTCACCATCTGCACCTACGGGGGCAACGCCATCGAGAACGACGTGTTCGTCTACCGCTCCGACGGCCACCGCATCGGCCGGCTCCCGGTGGAGCGCTACGTCTCGTCCTACATCTGGCCGCCCAACTACCCGAAGGCCAACATCGTCGACGGCGTGATTCGGGTGAAGGTCTTCTCGTGGCGGAACGGCGACGCCCACTGCTGCCCCTCGGTCACCACCAACCTCCGCTTCCGCTGGAACGGCCTGAAGTTCGTCAGGGTCTGACCGAGCGAGTCGCCGGGCCCTCCGATCGGTCGAACGCCGGACGTCGACGAGGCCCTCGGCCGGACGGGCGCGCCCTAGCGGGTGGCTACCGTTGTTGCGCCGCCGGGCCGACCGGCGCTGACAACGCAACGCAAGGAGCCACCGCCGTGGACGAGACCGTTCGCCAGCACAAGTTCGTCCTGGACGAGTCGGAGATGCCGACCGCCTGGTACAACATCGTCCCCGATCTGCCCAGCCCGCCGCCGCCGGCGCTGCACCCGGGCACGCTCGAGCCCGCGGGTCCCGACGACTTCGCCCCGCTGTTCCCGATGGACCTCATCCTCCAGGAGGTCTCGACCGAGCGGTTCATCGAGATCCCGGGGGCGGTGCAGGACGTCTACCGCCTGTGGCGGCCCAGTCCGCTCTTCCGGGCCCACCGCCTGGAGCAGGCCCTCGGGACGCCGGCGCGCATCTACTACAAGTACGAGGGCGTCAGCCCCGCCGGCAGCCACAAGCCGAACACCGCGGTGCCGCAGGCGTACTACAACGCCAAAGCGGGCATCCGGAAGCTGACCACCGAGACCGGCGCTGGCCAGTGGGGCACGGCCCTTGCCTTCGCCTGCGCCCTGTTCGACATGGAGTGCGAGGTCTGGCAGGTCGGGGCCAGCTACGACCAGAAGCCGTACCGCCGCCTCATGATCGAGGCCTTCGGCGCCCAGGTGCACCGCTCGCCGTCGTCGCTCACCGACGCCGGCCGCCGCTACCTCGCCGAGGACCCGCACCACCCCGGCTCGCTCGGCATCGCCATCTCCGAGGCGGTCGAGGTCGCCGCACAGGACGAGGAGATCCGCTACTCGCTGGGCAGCGTGCTCAACCACGTGCTGCTGCACCAGACCGTCATCGGCGAGGAGGCCCTCCTCCAGATGGCCAAGGCGGGCGAGTCCGGCCCCGACGTGATCGTGGGTTGCACCGGCGGCGGCTCGAACTTCGGGGGCCTGGCCTTCCCGTTCCTGCGCGAGAAGCTGGCGGGGAACATGGCGCCGACGATCCGTGCCGTCGAACCCGCCTCGTGCCCCTCGCTCACCCGTGGCGTGTACGAGTACGACTTCGGCGACAGCGCCGGGCTCACCCCGCTCATGAAGATGCACACCCTCGGCCACGACTTCGTTCCCGACCCGATCCACGCCGGCGGCCTCCGCTACCACGGCATGTCGCCGCTGCTGAGCCACATCTACGAGCTCGGCCTCATCGACGCCACGGCCATCGCCCAGACGGAGTGCTTCGCGGCGGGCGTGCAGTTCGCCCGCACCGAGGGCATCGTCCCGGCGCCCGAGCCGACCCACGCCATCGCCGCCGCCATCCGGGAGGCCCAGAGGGCCAAGGAGACCGGTGAGGAGACCGTGATCCTCACCGCGCTGTGCGGCCACGGCCACTTCGACCTGGCGGCCTACGACGACTACCTCGGGGGCCGCATGGTCGACGAGGACGTCACCGAGGACCGTCTCGCCGCCGGCCTGGTCACCCTGCCCTCGGTCGGGTAGGCGGGCCGGCGCCGTCGCCGTCCGGCGTCAGCCGGGCGGGAAGCTGAAGAGGAACACCTGGGTGCCGTAGGCGACGAGGCGAGGCTCGTCGGTGCCGTCCTCACCGCAGTCCCAGAGCGCCATGTCGGCCGAGGCATAGCCCTCGCCGGCATGGCGCGCCCGGTTGTGGGCCAGCAGCCACGGCGAGCGCCACTCCTCCAGCACGTGCAGGGTCAGGTCGACGCTCGGCGCGAACCACTCCCGCACCCCCGGGCCCAGCTTCTCGGCCACGGCCCCGGGCATGGTGTCGACGAGGACGGGCAGCCCCAGCGGGTCGAGGGAGCCGTCGTCGAGGTGGGGCGGATCGTCGAAGCGCACCCACTTCACGTGCTCGGCCCGATCGGGGACGTACTCCTCCCAGGGCGCATGGCCGACGATGGCCCGGCCCTCCACCAGGTGGTCCCAGAAGGCCATCGGCGGGAAGGGCTCGACGCCGGGGGGCGGTGGTTCCCGGAACGAGCGGCACTCGGCCGGCGCCGGGCGGTCCGCCGGCGCCTCGAGGTCGGTGAAGTGGAAGCCGCGGCGCTCCGCTCCGAAGATCGCCGTGGTGAGGTGACCGCGCTCGGCGCCGGCGTTGCGGACCTCGGCCCGGGCATGCGACATCGACCGGCCTCGCCGCAGCACCTCCACCTCGACCTCGACCGCCCCCGCCGCCACCTGCCCCACGAAGCTGGTGTGCAGGGTGCGCAGGCGCTGCTCGGGGTGGTCGAGCTCGGCCTGCATGGCCCGAACCGCGATCGCAGTGACGATGCCGCCCTGGGGCAGGGGCCGCAGCACCCAGTCGTCGGAGATCGCCCCCCGGTACCGCCCCTCACCCTCGCGCTCGACCCTCGTGCCGTCGAGGAACGGGTTCGCCATCCCCGCACCGTGCTCGCCGGCGCGCCGCGGGGGCAAATGAGTTGCCCCGCCCCCCCCCCGCCGGGACCCGGCAGCGAACTGATCCCACCGTCGAGCACCGCACGATTGCTCCAGATCGTCGGATCGTCGGATCGTCGGATCGCCGGTCGCCGTGACCCGTCCGGCGCCGGCGCTGCCCTCCTCCCCCACCCTCGCCGGCTGAACCAGGCCGCCGTCACGGCCCCGAGCGGGGCCGGGCGGACCGGAGACCTGTCACCGTCGGCGTCGCCCTCACCACCACCTGAGGCAACGAGTAGCGTCACCGCGGAGGGGAAGGGAGCCATGGCGTGCGCCGAACCCGCACACACATCCTGGCGGCAACCGCCCTCGTGGTGGGCGTGCTCGCCGTCGCGCCGACCAGCCCTGCGGCCACCGAGCCCGCGTTCAGCCTCGAGCCGGCCACCTACGAGGCGAGCCAGGTGGTCGCCGGCTTCTGGCACACGTGCGCGATCGTCGGCAACGGCGGAGTGAAGTGCTGGGGCTACGGGGAGTCGGGCCAGCTCGGGCTGGGTCACACCGCCAACCGGGGTGACGGCCCGAACGAGATGGCTGCCGACCTGGCGCTGGTCGACCTCGGCACCGACGGCAGCGCGATCGCCCTTGCCGCGGGCGAGGCGCACACATGCGCCCTGACGGCGGTCGGCACGATCCGGTGCTGGGGCGACAACTCCGCGGGGCAGCTCGGTCTCGGGAACACCCGAGACCGCGGCGACGAACCCAACGAGATGGGCGACGACCTCCCCACCGTCGACCTCGGCACCGGCCGCACCGCCACCAACCTCGCCGCCGGCGAACGCCACACCTGCGCCATCCTCGACAACGGCACCGTCAAGTGCTGGGGATGGAATCAGGACGGCCAGCTCGGCCTGGGAGACGCCGAGAGCCGCGGCGACGAGCCGCATGAGGTGGGCGACGACCTCCCCGGCATCGACCTCGGCACCGGACGCACCGCCACCCACCTCGCCGCCGGCCATCGGCACACCTGCGCCATCCTCGACAACGGCACCGTCAAGTGCTGGGGCAACAACTTCTCCGGCCAACTCGGCCTCGGCGACACCACCGCTCGCGGCAGCCACGCTGCTGACATGGGCGACAACCTGCCCGCCGTCGACCTCGGCAGCGGCCGCACCGCCACCGCGATCACGGCGGCTGGTGAGCACACGTGCGCCGTCCTGGACAACGCCAGCGTGAAGTGTTGGGGCTCCGGCGCGGCCGGTCGACTCGGGCTCGGCGACAGCATCGGTCGCGGCAGCCACGCTGCTGACATGGGCGACAACCTGCCCGCCGTCAACCTCGGCAGCGGCCGCACCGCCACCGCGATCACGGCGGCTGGTGAGCACACGTGCGCCGTCCTGAACAACGCCAGCGTGAAGTGTTGGGGTGCGAACACCTCCGGCCAACTCGGCCTCGGCGACACCGGATCCCGAGGCAGCCACCCCGGCGAGATGGGCGACGACCTGCCCACGGTCGATCTCGGCGCCGGCCGCACCGCCACCCACCTCGCCGCCGGCTACCGGCACACCTGCGCCATCCTCGACAACGCCACCGTCAGGTGCTGGGGCTACAACTTCCGCGGGCAACTCGGCCTCGGCGACACCCAGAACCGAGGCGACCACCCCGGCGAGATGGGCGACCACCTCCCCGTGGTGGCGGTCCATCCTGACGGGTCGCTGGCCGTCTGGCAGACGCCGCCGGCGTCGGTCGCCGCTGGCGACCCGATCCCGCTGCGTCTCCGGGTCACCAACCTGGGCGACGCTTCCGCCGATGTCGTGGTGACCGACCCGGTCGCGCCTGACTGCGCCCGGACACTGACCGCGGTCGCCCCGGGGGGCTCGGTCACCTATCCCTGCACCCGGTTCACCACCAGCGCCGACGTGGGCGAGCTCACGATCGTCGCCACCGCCGACCACGATCAGACCGTGCCCGTGGCGTCCAACGGAGCTGCGGTGACCGTGCGGGCCCGCCAGGTCGAACCACCGGCCATCGAGATGTCGACCGGGTGGACGCACCTGTGCGCGATTCTCCAGGGCGGCCACGTGAAGTGCTGGGGCGACAACCTGTTCGGTGCGCTCGGCCTCGAGGACGGCGAATCCCGGGGAGACGGGCCCGGCGAGATGGGTGACGCTCTCGCTTTCGTCGACCTCGGGTCCGGTCGCACCGCCACCCAGGTGGCCGCCGGTGAGTGGCACACCTGTGCGGTGTTGGACGACGCCACCGTCAAGTGCTGGGGACGCAACCACAACGGTCAGCTGGGCCAGGGCGACACCGACTCGCGAGGCCTGGCCCCCGGCGCGATGGGCGACAACCTGCTTGCGGTCGATCTCGGGACCGGTCGCAGCGCCACCCAGGTCACCTCCGGTGAGAACCACAGCTGCGCCCTGCTCGACAACGGCACGGTCAAGTGCTGGGGACGCAACAGTGAGGGGCAACTCGGGCTCGCCGACACCGCCGACCGGGGCAACCAGCCCGGCGAGATGGGCGACGACCTCCCCACCGTCGACCTCGGCACCGGCCGCACCGCCACGCAAGTGGTCGCCGGTGAGCGGCACACCTGCGCCATCCTCGACGACGGCGCAGTCAAGTGCTGGGGCGAGAACGAGTACGGGCAGCTCGGCCTCGGCAACACCGCCGACCGGGGCGACCAGCCCGGCGAGATGGGCGACGACCTCCCCACCGTCGACCTCGGCACCGGCCGCACCGCCACCAACCTCGCGGTCGACTGGCGCCGCACCTGTGCCCTCCTCGACGACGCCACAGTGAAGTGCTGGGGCCACAACGACGTCGGGCAGCTCGGCCTCGGCGACACCCAGAGCCGAGGCGACGGCCCCGGCGAGATGGGCGACGACCTCCCCACCGTCGACCTCGGCACCGGACGCACCGCCACCGCCCTCGCGGCCGGAGCCCAACACTCCTGCGCACTGCTCGACGACGACACCGTCAAGTGCTGGGGACGAAACGCGTCCGGGGAGACCGGGCTCGGCGCCACCCAGAACCGAGGCGACGGCCCCGGCGAGATGGGCGACGCCCTGCCCATCGTCGACCTCGGCACCGGACGCACCGCGACTGACATCGCCACGGGGAGCAACGCCACCTGTGCGCTGCTCGACGACTCGACGGTCAAGTGCTGGGGTCACAACGCCTTTGGCCAACTGGGTCAGGGTGACACCGAGAGCCGCGGTGACGAGCCGTTCGAGATGGGCGACAACCTGCCGCCGGTGGATCTGGGGTCGGGCCCGTCCGGGATCACCGGGGTGGTACGCGAGGCCGGGTCGGGCCTCGGGGTGGCGAACGCGGCCGTCGCGGTGGTGTCCCTCGCCGACTACTCCACCGTGGCGGGGGTGGTGGCCAACCCGTCGGGCGGGTTCCTCGCGGTCGTGCCCCCCGGTGACTACCTGCTGTTCCTGGTCTCATCCGACGGGAACCACACCTCGGGGTTCCACGGCACCCCCCTGCCCTCCACGGTCACGGTCAACGACGACGAACTCACCGTCGTCGCGCCGTCCATGGTCCCCACCGCGGGCACCATCGCGGGGACCGTCACCCAGGCCGGCACCGGCACCCCCCTCCAGGGCATCGCCACCTTCTCGCTGTCCGGCGCCACCTCCGCCCCCGAACGAGGCACGACCACCGGCACCGACGGCACCTACACCCTCGGCGGCCTCTCACCCGGAGCGCACTACCAGGTGCTGTTCGACCCCACCGGCGCCCATGCCCCCGAGTTCTTCGACGACGCGGCGGGCACCAACACCGCCACCGCCCACAACATCGCCGCCGGCACCGTCGCCGAAGGCGACGCCGACCTCACCCCCGTCACCCCGCCCGGGACAGGCGCTTCGCTCACCGGCGCCGTCACCGACGCCGTTTCCGGCCAACCCCTCGCGGGCGTGTGGGCCGTCGCCCTGCGCGCCGCCGACTACAGCTTCGCCCGCGCCGCCAGGACTCTCAGCGACGGCACCTACGACATCGCGCTCGACCCGGGCACCCACAAGCTCGAGTTCGTCGACCCCACCGGCCGCCACGCCATGGAATGGCACCACGACCACCCCTACACCGCCATCGCCACCGCCGACACCGCCACCGCCCCCTCCGTGGTCGACGCCGACCTCACCCCCACCACCGGCACCATCGCCGGCACCGTCACCGACGACCCCTCCGGCGATCCCATCGCCGGCGTGTGGGTAATAGCCATCACCACCACCGGTCACATCGTCGGCGGCGCCGCCACCGCACCCGACGGCACCTACACCATCAACGGCCTCTCCCCCGCCAGCTACCGCATCACCTTCGTCGACCCCAACCACGGCCACACCCAGGAATACTGGGACAACAAGACCGACTACCCCACCTCCGACCCCATTACCATCACCGCCGGCACCACCACCACCACCAACGCCGCCCTCACCACCACCTGAGCAACGAGTAGCGTCACCGCGGAGGGGAACGGGAGCCGCGGCGTGCGCCGAACCCGCACACACATCCTGGCGGTCACCGCCCCCCGAGCGCGGCGAAACCCCAAGGCCGGTAGCGGGAATACGCCCCTGACCTGGGGTTTCTCGGGTGGGCCGTACAGGACTTGAACCTGTGACCCCCTGCGCGTCATGCAGGTGCGCTACCAGACTGCGCCAACGGCCCCGGAACCGGCGACTCTAGCCGAGGGCGCCGCCGGCGACACACCCTTACGCCGGCGCGGGCCCGTGTCTGGTCTCGGCCACCAGGCCCGACACGAGGATCAGCAGGGCGCCGATCACCAGCAACCAGATGCCGTACTGCAGGGTGACGTCGACCTGGCCCACTGCTCGCAGGTCGCTCTTGCGGCCCAGGATGTCGCTGATGGCGAAGGCGGCGAGGCCCAGGCTGAGGCCGCCGACGGCCACCACGATGATGCGGATGGCGAGCGGGGTGACCTGGGCCAGCACCAGGCCGGCCAACCCCGCCGCCGCCAGGGCCAGCAGCGCGAACACGGGGCCCGTGTCGATGCCGTTGTCGAACCAGTCCCAGCCGGTGACCGTCTGGGTGCGTTCGGTGACGACCGACAGCGTGACCTCGGCCCACGCGAGGAACGACGAGACCCCGAGCAGGAGCGCCCCCAACACGCCCAGCGCGCCGGCCACCGTGTTGCGCGGCGCGCCGGCCGTGGCCGACGGCGGGGTCGGGACCACCGCACCAGCGCCCTCGACCCCGGCGTAGGCGCCCGCGGCGCCCGGAGGCGAAGGCAGCGTGGCCCACTGCGGGACGGGCGGCGGGCCCACGGGAGCCGTCCCCGGCCACGACCCGGCCCCCGACTCCTCCGGCTGTGCGCCGGGATACCACCCCGGATCGGCCGACGGCTTCGAGGGAGGCCCGTGGGATTCCCCCGACACGGTGAGCGGGAACGCGTCGGGCCCAGCGGCCGGCTTCGGCGGGAACCGAGCATCCATCAGCGGCGCCGGCGCCGGCGCCGGCGGGAGAGGCGGCTGATCGGCCGCGGCTGCCACGGGCGCGAGGGGCGGCATCTCCGAGGGCGTGGGCGGCTGGTCGGGGGGTGACGACGGCCACGGTTGCGGCGGTGGCACCGGCGCCACCGAGGCGGGCGCGGCAGCGCCGCACTCGGCGCAGAACCCCGCCCCGTCGGGCAACTCGATGCCGCAGTTGCTGCACGCCTCGGCCACGGGCGGCCTCCTCGTCACGTCGGATGGGGACGACGCGAGTCTCGCACCGCCCACGTGACCGTGTGCAACGAGCCACCTGCCAGACTGCGGCGATGGACTATCGCCAGCTGGTACGGAGCCTGGCTGCCGGCCGGGTCGCCGTGGGGACCGCTCTGCTCGTCGCACCCGCCCTGGCCGCCCGCAGTTGGGCGGGGCCCGAGGCGGCGCGGCCCGCCACCAAGGTGTTCCTGCGGGCGCTCGGCATCCGCGATCTCGCGCTCGGGCTGGGCACGCTGCGGGCACTGGGGCGCGGTGAGGATCCGGTGCCGTGGGCCCGCTACGGCGCCGCGGCCGACGGTGTCGATGCCGCGGCCACCCTTCTGGGCTACCGCGCGCTCGCGCCCCGGGGCCGCTTCGCCGTCCTGCTGCTCGCGGCCGCCGCCGCCGCCGGCGGCGCCGTCGCCGCCGAGCACCTCACGCAGGACTGACACCTCACCTCCCGTCGCCGGCGGTCACCGCAGGGCCGGGGTGACCGCGGCTCGTCGGGCCTCGCGGCACACTCGCTCCCCCGCCCGCCACGGGCGCCACCCGGCACCTGGCGCCCACCCGGGCCCGCGGTCGGGCGCCGGCGCACGTCGCCGCTCCCGATCAAGCGAAGGTGCGCACGAGGGCGAGGACATCGGCCGCGTCCGGTCCCTCGGCCGTCAGGCTCGTCGCGCCCGCATCGGCCCGCTGCCCCGCCACCTCGCAGAGGTCCGCGGCGGTGCCGCGCACGACGGTGCGGGCCGGTGCCCCGGCGGTCGGGTCGAACCGCCACTGGCCACCGTCGGGCGCCACCAGGTGGAACGACACGGGGCCGTGGAGCTCACGCCCGGCGCGGGCGAAGCCATAGGGCACCGTGCGCCAGGCCAGCCGGGCCACGTGCCACAGCCGATCGGTGGGTGCCGGCACCACACCGAAGGCGGAGGCCACGTCGACCGTGTGGATCCACGACTCCGACAGCCGGGTGGAGGCCAGGGTGCGCGCCGCCATCGTGCCGGCGACCCACTGCACCCGGGTGTGCGGGTCGGCGGCCTGGAACGCCGCCACCTGCGCGGCCGCGCTCGTCGCCCATCGTTCACGGATGGCTGCGGGCGGCAGCTCACGCTCGGCGTTCACCGCCGCGCCGGCCAGCTGGTCGACGTCACCGTCGTCGCGCGTGGCGCCGGCGCCGCCGAGGTCGAAGCCCTCCAAGCGGCCCTCGACGCTGGCCACCGCCGCCTCGTTGGTCTGGGCCAGGTGCAACAGCACGTCGCTGGCCGTCCATCCGGCGCAACGGGTCGGCTGGGCCAGCTCGGCCTCGGTCCGGCCGGAGACCAGGTCGGCCAACTCTTCCTGCTGATCGGCCAGCGCCCGCACCACGTCGTCCATCCCCCGGAACGCTACCTCGGCACCTCCTCGCGGTGGGATGGCCCGAACCGACACCAGCGACGGGACGCCGCCGTGAACCGCCGCCGCCAACCCCCGGCCATCGCTCCCTATGCCGGCTGGTGCAGCTCCACCAGGTTGCCCGCGGGATCGTGCAGGAACGCCTGCAGGCCGGTGCCCACCGGCGAGGCGTCGCTCACCTGCACGCCGCCGGCCCGCAGCTCGGCGATGCAGGCGGCGAGGTCGTCGACCTGCAGCGCCACGTGCTGGCCCAGATCACTCGCGGGCGCGGCCTCGAGCAGGTGGATCTGCTGCCCGCCGACATCGAGCCACGCACCCCCGAAGCCGAAGTCGGGCCGGTCGCCCCGCTCGCCGAGGCCCAGCGTGCCGACGTAGAAGTCGACCGCGGCCGCCACGTCGGTGACGTTGAGGGACACATGATGAACTCCGAGGGCGCGCACGCCGGCCATTGTCGCACCCGACCGCGGCCGGGCGCGGCTCGACCACGACCGCTCAGGTCGGCTCGGCCACCGGCATCGGCTCGACCCGGGCCGGCGGGCCAGTGCGTGGAGACGCCTCGGGCACTCGGGCACGCGCCGAGCGCACGGCGTCGACACCCAGCAGGATCAGCGCGATCCACACCAGCACGAAGCCGGCCAGCCGCTCCGGCGGCAAGGGCTCGCCCAGCACCACCACGCCGCACAGCAGCTGCAGCGTGGGGGTGAGGTACTGCAGCAGGCCCAGCATCGACAGCGGGATGCGGCTCGCAGCCGTGCCGAAGAGCAGGAGGGGCACCGCCGTGACCACGCCGAGGCTCACGAGCAGGACGTTCTCGCGCACGCTGGTGTGGAGGAAGGCGGCGTCGCCGGTGCACTCCAACACCACCATCGCCACCAGGGCGAACGGCAGCAGCGCACCCGTCTCCACCGCCAGTGCCGTGGTCGCCGGCGCCGACACCGACTTCTTCAGGAACCCGTACCCGGCGAACGAGCAGGCCAGCACCAGGGCGATCCAGGGCAGGCGACCGTAGGCCACCGTCAGCACCGTCACCGCGGCCACACCGAACCCCAGCGCCACCATCTGGAGGCGCCGCAGGTGCTCGCCGAGCACGACGATGCCCAGTGCGACGGTGATGAGCGGGTTCACGTAGTAGCCGAGCGCCGCCTCGACCACGTGGTCGTGGTTCACCGCCCAGATGTACACGAGCCAGTTGACGGCCACGAGGCCACCGGCCGCCACCAGGCGCGGTAGCGAGCCCGGCCGCTCGCGCACCCAGCGGAACCAGTGACGGTCGTGGCGCACCGCCAGCAGCGCCAGCACCACCACGAACGACCACACGATGCGGTGGAGCAGGATCTCGCCCGCACCCACCGACTGCAGTTGGTGGAACACCAGGGGGAACAGTCCCCACAGCGAGTACGCGGCGACGCCGGCCAACGTGCCGGTGCGCCGCTCCGCGGCGTCGTGGCTCGCCGACGCCTCGGCCGCCGCGGCCTCGGCCGACGAGGTCGATGGCGTCACCACCCACCGGACGCTACCGGCGCCCGGTGGGTGAACGACGCTGGATTACGGGTGGTGGAGCTCGGCGTTGACGGTGGTCGTACCGCCGCCGGTGACGCTGAACGGCGTCGCCCCGGCGAAGTCCGGGCTGTTGTTGAAGTACTCCTGGGTGTGGCCACCCACCGGGTCGACGAAGGTGGCCCGGTAGGTGCCGGCGGGCAGGCCGGAGATGGTGTAGGTGCCGTTGGCGGCCGTGACCGCACCGCCGGCCACACCGGACGGCCCGATGGCGATCACCCACGCGCCGGCCAGCGCCGCGTGGGACACGTCGTCGCCGATGGTGCCCGTGATCGAGCCGTTGCGACGGTCCAGCACCGCGTTGGTGACCGCAGGTGCGGTCACCGATGTGGCCGTGGCGAGACCCGTGTACGGCTGGTTGTTGTGCCACTCCATGGCGTGCAGGCCCGCGGCATCGATGAAAGCGAGCTTGTACGACCCCGCCTCCACGTTCAGGCTGTACTGGCCCGACGCGTTGGTGGTGGTGGCGCGGGCCAGGCGGAAGTCCGACGATCGCAGCGCGACCACGAACACGTTCGCGAGGTTCGCGGCGGTCCCGGTCTCGGTGATGGTGCCGGACAGGGTCGCACCGGTGCCCACCGCCGTCTGGGTGGCCAGCGACACGTTGGCCGACGCCGTACCGCCGCCGGTCACGCCGATCGCAGAGGCACCGCCGGCGTCGGGCGAGTTCGGGAAGAACTCCGAGGCGTGCGCGCCGGTCGGGTCGAGGAACACCATCCAGTGGTTGCCGGCCCGCAGGTTCGGCGACGAGTACTGGCCGCTGCCGTTGGCCACGACGCCCGTCTCACTGATCCCGGTGGACGAGTTCAGCGCCAGGGCGTAGGTGCCGGCCACGGTGCCCGCCGGGCTGTCCTGGCTGACGGTGCCCGCGATGGTCCCGTTCGTCGGGGCCATCGACGGGTCGACGTCGGTCATCACGCCAGAGGTGACGGTGACCGTCGCCGGGGCGCCGTGGAAGCCCGTGACCCGGGTGGCGGCCGGGTCGATCAGGTACAGGTAGTAGGTGCCGACCGGCACCTGGACGCTGTAGTTCCCGCTGGCGTCGGCCACCGCCCCGCTCGCGATCGAGAAGTCCGACGTCTTCAACACGGCCACGAAGGCGCCGGGCACCGGGGTGGCCCCGCCGGTCTGCGTCACCGTGCCGGAGATGCCCGTGGGCGCCGGCGCGGCCGGAATGGTCCAGTTGAGGGCGGTGGCGCCCTTGGCGGTGCCGTAGCCGTCGACCGCGATCCGATAGGTCGTGCCCTGCACCGCCTGGAACTGCACCCGGCTGTGGAGGGAACTGGCGCAGGCCGACACGCCGTTGTCGTCGTTCTGGCCCACGATGGTGAGGGCGTTCACGGCCGACCCGGTGTAGACGCCGAGCAGCGTGTCGAACCCGCTGTTGCAGGTGGTGATGGTGGCCGTCCCGTTGGCGGCCGCGGTGAACTTGTACCAGATCGACGCGGTGCCGGCGAGGCTGCCGGTGCCGCCGCCGTGGTTGGGCTCGCCGGTCTGGCGGGTCGCGCCGAGCGTGCTGCCCGTGGCGGTGCCCGTCGTGCCGCTGATGGTCTGGGCGTTGGCGAAGTTGTCGTTCGCCGGGGCGGGCACGATCATCTCGGTGGCGGTGACCGCTTGGCCCACCTTCACGCAGTCGGCGGCGGTGATGCCGTCCACGCCGATGGTGTTCGTGCAGGCCTGGTTCAGGGCGTTGCCCAGTGCGGAGTAGTCGCTGCCGGAGGTGAGCAGGTTCACCTGGGCCTCGTAGTAGATGCGGCCCACCTTGGTGATCCCGAGGCCACCCGAGATGGTCTGGCCGTTGAAGGTCCCGCCGTCGGTCATGAACGAGGCGGCCTTGTTGTTCACGCCGCTGTTCGTGTGGACGCCGCCGCCATCGGCGGTGCCCGTGTAGTACAGGGGTGAGCCCATGCGGTCGGGGTCGTTGAAGCGGGGTGGGTTGTCCATGTCGCGGATCACGCCGATCGACGCGGGGAGGTCCTCGCCCATGTCCCAGCGGGCAGCCGGGGTGTCGTTGTCGAAGCTGGTGTCGAAGCTGAGATCGACGAACTCCCCGAACACGTCGGACAGCGACTCGTTGATGGCACCCGACTGGTTGGCGTACACCAGGCCCGACTCGTGCTCGGTCACGCCGTGGGTGAGCTCGTGGCCCACCACGTCGTCGGCACCGGCGAAGGTGTCGCCGTAGACCATCTGGGTGCCGTCCCAGAACGCGTTCTGCATCGGGCAGCCGTAGCCCGCCGGGCACGCCCGCGCCGTGGAGCGCAGGGTCATCCCGGCGTTGTCGATGCTGTTACGCCCGAAGCTGTTGAAGTAGTAGGTGTAGGTGTTTCCGCTCAGGTCGTAGGCCTTGTCGACCTCGCTGATGCCCGTGGGGCCTTGACCCTCCGACCGCACCACGCCGGCCGCAGGGCAGTTGTAGTTGGCGTTGGCCACGTTCTGGTTGTCGCAGACCTGGCGGTTCAGCGCCTGCTGGATCTGCTCGATCTGCAGCGCCACGTCGCCCGAGTGGGCGTCGACCAGCACCAGCTTGCGCAGCGCCGCCGGCTCGCTCGACACCTCGAGGCGCCACACCAGCAGGCGCGGCCCGGAGGGCTCGCCGATCAGCGTCGGGTCGTACACCCACAACTCCGGCTCCGAGGCGGTCAGGTCGCCCGCGTCGACGCCGGCGTCCTCGGCCACCGCGTTGGTGGCGGTGTCGCTCGCGGCCGCGGCGGCCACGTCGGGGGTGGTGTCGACCGCCTCGCCGGTGCTCATCTCACCGGTTGCCGAGCGCACCTTGCCGTCAGCGCTCACCTGCACCCGCAACTCGCCGGCGAACACCGGAACACCGCCCTCGAGCTGCTGGTAGCCCACGCTCTCCCCGCCGGCCGCCATCGGCGACGTGTCGTCCTGGCGCAGGTCGCGCCCGGGCGACGGCTCACCGAACGCGGCGCCGTACTGCGCCACGAAGGCGTCGGCCGACGTCTCTGGGTCGGTGCCACCGCCGCTCACCGCGATCGCCCGGCCGTGGGGCACGCCCACGAAGGTCACCGGGCCACCGTCGGGCCGCGAGGCAACGTGGGCGCCCGCCCCGGCCGCGGCCGTCAGCTGCTGCGCAGCAGCCGCAGTGGCGGTCTCGGGCTTGGGTGGGCGCTGCGCGCCCGCCGGCGACACCGCAAGGGCGCTGACGCCGGCGGCGGCGAGCGCCACCACCGCCGCCGCACCGATGACGCTGCGCCGGGCCGTCGCCCTGCTCGAGGAACGTGACCGCATGTCTCTCCGCCTTCCGAAGTCGCCACCAGGACCTGCGGCGCCCGGCTCCCCCGAGGGTGCCACCCCAACCCACGCCTGCGGCAACGCTAACAGCACCACCCGACGCGACGCAGGTCGGCGGCGGCGCGCCGCCGGGCCATCGACCCTTCCCGGGGGCCCGCCAGGGTTCGTGGGTCATGGCGCCGCGTGGCGGCGAGGGCGGCTCAGATGGCGTAGAGCTGGACCGACTGCACCGACCCGTCCCAGGTGGGGCTGGCGGTCACCGCCGTGACGGTCGCGGTGACGGGCGACCGGGAGTCGGAGCGACTCCAGGTGACCGAGCAGCGCCCGGTCGAGTCGGTGTTGCAGGTCCGGGTCGTGGACGAGCCCTGGTTGTCGACCATGCGGATCGTGACCCCAGCGCCCGACACGGCCGCTCCGGTGGAATTCCGCACGATCTTCACCCGGGCAGTGGCGTTGTAGCTCGAGCCGCTGTTCGTCGAGACGTCGGTGAGCTGGTTGATGGTGCTGCGCAGCGCCGTCGTGGTGGTCGTCGGCGCCGTGGTCGTGGTGGTGGGCGCCGTGGTGGTCGTGGTCGTCGGCGGCAGTGTGGTGGACGTCGACGTCGTCGTGGGGGGCAGCGTGGTCGTGGTGGTCGACCCCGACGGCGTTGAGCTGTTGGTGCTGGTGTCGATGCCCGACTGGGGAAGGTCGCCGATGTCGTCGCTGGCGTTCGAGTAGTAGTCGCCCGACGCATCGTCGAGCCGGGAGATGGCCCCGATGGACGGCACCACCACCAGCGCGACGATCAGGGCGTACTCCACGAGGGTGGCGCCCCGGCTCCCCTGCAACCGCGTTCTCGGCCCACTCGCCACGGAGGTTGCATCGGCCTGCGCTCGGCGCGTCTTGACCCGACGGCGCATCAGTCGAGCCTCGGTTCGAGGCGCATGATGGCCCGGTCCTTGATGGTGAGGCCGGTACCGGGGAACACGTGGGTCACCCAGTTGTACTTCACCTGCATCCACACCCCGAGGTAGTCCGCGCCCAGCGCCTGCTGGTTCTGGCGGCTCGTCGGGCACCAGAATCGGTCGGGCGCAGACCCGCCGCAACTGGTGGTCCCCGAGTAGTCGCTCTGAGGCCGGGCCATGTCCGCGCCGGTGTACACGTTGCACAACCCCGTGACCGGCGTGCCGGCCATGCACGCGGCCGAGGGTGCCGAATTGGTGGTGTCGGCCTTGTAGATGACGATGCGCTGCACCCTCGCCGTGTCCGGTATCTCCTTCATGGCCGACTCGATCGACTTCAAGATGTCGTAGTCGGCCAACCGGTCGCGACCGGCGTTGCTCCCCACCCGGGCACCGGAGCGCAGGGCGTTCGAGACCGTCATCGAGTCGCGCCAGGCCATGCCGAACTCGAGGACACCGGCCACCACGAGCACCAGCACGGGCGCGAGCAGCACGAACTCGACGAGGGCCGCACCCCGCTCACCGCGGGCCCGGCGGAGCCGCCGTCGTCGCATCATCGCCTGCATCAGAAGTCCTGCGGCTCGATGCGCATGACCAGCTCATCAGTCAGGTCCATGCCCGGGCCGAACAGCCCGGTGGCGAAGTTGTGCCTGGACTGCACGTACACGCCCACGTAGTCGGGCGGCCCGGAGGCTCGTACCTCACGGCCGTTCTGGCCGTTGAGCGCAGCGGGGCACCAGTACCGGTCGAGCGACTCGGTGGACAAGCACCCGAACGCGGACTTGGGACGTCTCAGGTCCTCCGCGTCGTAGACGTTGCACACGTTGGCGATGCCGACGCTCGCGGTGAGGCAGGCGTGGGCCGGGTGCGACGGGTTCAGCACCGACCCGCCCACGCCGCCCGCGTCGAAGATGATGAGCCGCTGGATCTCGTTGGGCTTGAAGCCCTTGGTGGCCTGGCGCACGACCTGGATCACGTTGTAGTCCGCGTACTGGTCGTCGCCGAACGCGCTGGCGGCTCGGGCACCGTCACGGGACGCGTTGGCCACCGTGAGGTAGTCGCGGAAGGCCAGGCCGAACTCCAGGATCCCGAAGATGAGCAGGGCGAAGACCGGCGTCATGAACGCCGCCTCGACGAGAGCGGCGCCACGGCTGCCGCGGCAACGGCGGGTGCGGGCTCGCATCGCTACTCCACCAACCGGACCGGGTCGCCGCGGACACGGGCCGACCAGGTGGTCTGGTCGGTGGGCGCGCCGCTCCCGAAGTCGAGGTTGATGCGGAACCAGCACCCGAGGTCGCTGCCGGCGTTGCAGCCGTAGTTCTCGGGCAGCGGTATCTGGGCGGTGAGACTCCTGCCGTTGTACAGGGCGTTGGTCAGGCCACCCTGGGTGCACGTGGAGCTGGTGGTGACCGTGGGCGGCGAGGCGTCTCGGATGAACGTGCACCCGCCCAGCGGCGTCCCGGTCTGGTCAGCCGGCGGGACGATGGTGAGGCTGGCGTTGGCGCCGTCGGCCACGTCGAACAGCTCCAGCTCGAGGATCTGCCCGGCGTACTCGGGCACGATGCGGGCCAGGTAGAAGTTGGTGACCGTGCCCGACCCCGACTGGTTCACGTAGATGGGCAGACGGCCGTCGGCGAAGAAGTTGATGCCCGTCGGGAACGTGGCCGAGGCGGGGTCGCCGAACCCAGCCCGCAGGGAGTACTTGTTGTAGCCCCCTGTGCTCACCGAGGGGTCGAAGTTGATCAGGCTGGACGGCGGGTTGGACAGGTCCGCGGTCGAGGTGATCTGCAGCAGGTAGTCCCCCACCACCACCTCGCTCCAGTTGACCTGGCAGAGGTCGACCCAGCGGCGGAAGTGCGACACGAACGGCATGTTCTCGGGGCCGATGTTGCCGTCCTTGTAGCCGTCGCTCTGGTTCAACAACGGGTAGACCGACTCGTCGTAGGCGCCGAAGGTCTTGGCGCACAGCACCGGGTTGTCGCCGTTGTCGAACGGGGTGTTGTCGGGGCCCCGCACGATGTAGGTGGTCTTGATGGTGTTGCCGCCGAAGTTCGTGTCGGCCACACACCACTGGTTGTTGCCCTGGGCGTAGCGGGTGACGGCGTCCGCGGGCGCACCTTGCGACACGAGGGTGGCTGCCTGGGTGTTCCAGGTCGAGCCCGCGGTCGGCAGGTTGGAGTCGGTGCACGTGTTGCCCACCTGGAGGAACGCGGGGTCGAACGCCTGTATCCGCAGGTTGCCGCTGGCCGGTTTGGTGTCGACGGTCAGGCGGTAGAAGTAGCCGTCCTCGCTGTAGTTCAGGTTCGTCGCGCCTGAGCACCCCGTGAACGAACCGGTGCAGTCACCGGCGGTGTACTGGTCGCCGTTCACCTTGGTGGACAGGGGCGACGCCACGTTCAGCCAGTAGTAGGGCTTGTTGTAGCCGCTGGTCGACCACTTCTCGGGGTCGTTGCCCAGACTGTTGTCGGGGCTCCCCATCGGCACGCTCTGCACGTACTCCGCCAGGGCCTGGCGCTCGATGTCCATGTTGCTGACGAACAGCGACGAGAAGTAGCGCTTGACGTTGGTGTCGTGGATGTACACCCGCAGCCGCCGATTGCCGACCGGGGTGACCGTCACCACCACGTTGGTGGCGGCGTCGTCGAAGCCGTTGGCCTTGGCGGTCTCGAGCGCGATCTGCTCGGCCTTCTCGTCGTTGGGCATCCACACCACACCGGCGAGCGCCGCCGCGTCCACGGCCCGCTGCATGCGGTTGGCGTACGTGTACCAAGCGCCGACGTCGACGGCGAAGCCCGTGAACGCCAGCAGGGGGAGCAGCAGGAGCGCAGCCATGATGAGGACGTACCCTCGTTCGCCTTTCAAGCGGGTACGTCGTCGGTAGGTGTGCCGCATGTGCGCCCTGTCACTTCCTCATCGCCCGGTACCTCGGTACTAGGCCATCGGAACTATGGCGGCCGACCTTGAGGATCGTGGACGTGGGACGACGCGACAGTCGGCGCCCCAGGGCGTGCGTCGCGGCGTCAGGGCAGCTCCAACTGAACAGCGGTGCGTTCAGCATCAGTCGAGTCGATGAGGGCGTTGGTCGCCGCCAGGTAGCCGTCGACCGCGCCGCGGTCGTGCCATGGCATGGCGGCTGTCCAGCGCCAGACGTACGCGAGCGTGCGCGCGTAGAGCTCGGCTCGGCCATCGCGGGACACGCTCCTCAGCGCCGTCTGGTACTCGTTGCGAAACACGATCGGCACCACGATCCGTGTCTGGCCCGCGGCAGTGAGCTGGGCGCCCATCGCGGCACGAGCGACTCGCCCATTGCCGTCGTCGTAGGGGTGCACCTCGGTGATGAGGAAGAGCTCGAACAAGGCTCGTGGGAAGCCAGGAGGCAGGTCGGCCAAGCGTCGAAATCCCTCTCGCAATGTCCCTTCGACCAACGACGGCGCGACGAAGACGTACGAACCCGCCTGGTTCGGGTCCACTTTGAACAGGCCGGGACGCTTGTCGGACCGTCCGCTCATGATGAGACGGTGTCTTCGCTCGAGGAGGGCGAAGAACTCGTCGACGGTCGATGGAACCTCACCACGGAGCCCGGGATCTCGTACGGCTTCGTACGTGCCGAGGACGTCGTGAGCGTCGGCGGGTCGGCCCTGCGGTATGTCGCCGGTTTCGACGATGGCTTCGGCCTCGTCCACCGAGAACTCAGTTCCTTCGATGAAGTTCGAGAAGTAGGCCTCGAAGAAGGGTAGTGAGGTCGTGTGGTCGTCTGGCCCTGCTGGCATCTCCGACGGGACATCGAGCCCTGCGGGGATCGCGACCAGGAAGTCGGCCAACTGGTCGAGCCGGACGATTCGATCAGGGTCGTATTCCTGTCCGGCCGCCCGAGCGGCAAGGAGCGGGCCCACTCCGGACCGGACGCTCCGGGTGCCCGCCGCAGCCCCAATGACATCCTCGACGAGCGCCCGGCGCTCGGACACCCCGAGTTCGTCGCAGATCTCCGAGGCCCGGTCGCGCAGATCAGCGAACCAGCCGTCCGGGCGCGTCTGCGACTTCCGCACGAGCCAGTCCTCGAGCTCGGCACGTGACAGGGTGCGGGCGATCTTCCCGCCGCGACCTCTGGAGATTGCGACGTTGTCTACGAGAGTCCGGGCGTCCGACGTCAGGCGCAGGCCCGATGCCCAGGGCAGGTCATCGGCGAGCGGTCCCGGACCGGGACGAGGAGCGACGACCAGGCCAGGCAGGTCCAGGTTCGCCGCGCGCTGTGAGGACACCACCGTGAGCACTCCCTGACTCGGCATGCCCCCCTCGGCCGCAGAGCGATCCGCGATGAGTGCGTCAGGCACGAGTCGAGCCAGGACAGACCAGCGGTTCCGAGCGACGAGCTCAGCCGGCTCAGCCCGCAGGTCGGCGCTGTAGAGACCCCTGACCAATCGACGGATTCGGCCGTCCTTCACGGCGCGAGACAACGTGGCGCCGCTGGCAGCGTCGCCGTAGAACACCGATCCTGGAGTGGTCGGCCAAGGCGTGGAAGGTCGTCGAGGCATCGTTTATTCGGAAGAAATGTCCGTGAGAACCATGTTATCGGAAGAAACATCGGCGATAGCCGCAGACGACCCGAGTCGCAGTCCTCGGGGCGGTCGGACCCGGCCTTCCCCGGAATCGCCGGGTCGGCAATCACGCCTTCACTCACGCGAGATCTTGGTGCGGAGCGCCCGCCTGTCGCCTGTCCTCAGGGAATCGGGACAATGGCCAGGTTGTGATGTTCCCGCGCCAGCGAGCGGAGGTCGTCGGGATCGCCGGTCAGCACAACGGCGCCACCGAGGCGGACTGCCGTCGCAACGACCGATGCATCCACGGCATGGCACGAGTCGAGGCCATCTCGTCCGAGAAGGCCACCAGCGGTACGGGCAATCCGATGGTCGAGCGGCACGACTCGATTCGCCCGACCAACGACACGGTCGACCGCTGCATCGCGACGAGTGCCCCGGTAGACCTCGGCAAGGACCGCCGATGGCACACGCACCAGCGCGTTCCGCCGTGCCGCTTCTGCCAGGACCGCTTGTGCACGACGAACGGCGACGCCGCGCTCGTCCGCGCCGGCGAGCGCGCTCAGGGCCTCGCTGTCGAGGACGAGGAACGAAGACACCGAGCCTCCCGCGCTGCGCTTGCGAGACCGCGAGATCGACTGCTCGGCCATGCGTGCGGCCGGTGCGGTGTTGGATCTCGATGTTGATGGCCCGCGCCGTTGAGGCGCTGCTGGTGGTGCTGGTCTCGCTGGGTGACGGCTTGGTGTTGGCGGTCGATCCGTTCTCGGTAGGGCCGGGATGTACCGAGTGGAGCCGGTTGTGTTCGGCTACTCGACCGGGGCTTTCGGGTCGCCTTGTCGGAGGAGGAGGCTGGCGTCGCCTAACCAGTCCTCGTGGAACCGGTGGACCCGGTCGAGATGGTGGGCCGGGAGTTGTCGCACCACTGGGCGAACATGCCGACGCGTCCCGGTCAGCCCGTGAAGCGGGGTTCGACCGCGGTCGGCGTGGCTGACGGTGAGGTCGACGGCGGCGTGGACGCGGGCGCGAACGACAGCTCCGCGCGGGCCGGTTGATAGATACCGCCGAGGCGATCGCCGAACTCCGCCAGCATCTCGCACTGGTCGACCCGGCAGTCCACGCTCCGGCCATCGACGGTGAAGAAGTGCGCTTTGACCGTCTGGTGCACCGAGAACCCACCGTCGCGACCGAGCCAGTAAGACGTCGACAGGATGTCATGGTCGCACCCGTCGAGGGTGCCGTCCGCGAGGCACTGCTGCAAGAGGACATCGCCCCCGGCGAACCCGCCCGTCCCCTCCACCAGCACCGATTGGCCGTCCTGGAGCCCACTGCTCGGTTCCACCGAGATCGTCGCGTCGGGCCTGAGCGGCGCGTCGGGATCGAACTCGAGCGGCACCATGGGGACGTCCTCCTCCCACGGCGCCTTGGAGGCGGCCACGAAGCAGTGCTCGACCCGGCAGTCGACCTCGTTGTCGTCCCCCACGACAATGATGGCGCGGGCCCGCCACTGCACGCTCAGCGTGCCGTCCAGATCGGCGTAGAGGCCCGTGAGCAGGAAGTTCGGGCACTGGCGAGCCGAGGGGATCTCCTCCCGACACGCGAAGACCCAAACGGCGGACCGAGGCCGCACCCCCGACATCGCGACCTGCAGGGTCTGGCCGTCCACCAGTCCGGTGTTCGGAGTCACCGTGAGCGACGGTGGCGGGGCCGCCGGCGCCGTGGGGTCGAAGCTCAGGCTGACGACCACGGGGTCGGCCGCGTCGGCGACGGCACGAAGTTCGCACGCCCCCGGTGCCGCCCGGCAATCGAAGCGTGGCTGTTCGAACACCGGCATGAGCGCGGCGACGCCGAAGGTCTCGCTGAACAGGCCGCGGCCGTTGGTGAAGGCGACGGTGGCCGGCGGGAACATGCAGCCGTCGTCGAAGCCGGTGCCACCGGCTTCGCACTGCAGAATGCGGACGATCGCGTTCGGGGCGAAGCCCGACCCGGTCGCGACGACGACCTGGTGGTCGACCAGGTCCGTGGTCGGGGTGACCGTCACCGTCGGCATGCCTTCGGGCGCGGCCTCCTGCGCTGCGGCGACGACGCCGGAGGACGCGCTGGCGGCACAAAGGCACAGCGTCGCGATGACCGCCCGGGTTCGGTGGTTCATCCCGTGAACCTCGGCGCCGTCTCCCGCGCCACCCCCAGCAAGGGGCAGAACAGTGTCACCGCCAAGAACAGTCTCACCCTCCTCGCAGACCTCTCCTCTTGTCCGCGCCCGCGCCTGGGACGTTACTGCGTCAACGAAGGGCGGGTCACTGCCAGGAAGTGACGACCACGAACGCGGACGACCAGCAGCACCGAAGGCCATTCGTCTCTGGAGGCGGCGGCGGGAATCGAACCCGCGTACGGGGCTTTGCAGGCCCCTGCCTGAACCACTCGGCCACGCCGCCGTGAGCGGGCCACTGTAGCGGCTGACCCCCCGACCCCGGCCCAGGGTTCCCTGGCGGCGGCGACCAGGTGTCGCCCGCAGCGCCGAAGGCCACGCCCGGTGCCACCGGCACCGGGCTGGTGGCCGCCAGCAGAACGGCCGACCCCCGGGGGGATCGGCCGTCTCGCCTACTGCTGTCTGGAGCGGACGACGGGATTCGAACCCGCGACCCTCACCTTGGCAAGGTGATGCTCTACCACTGAGCCACGTCCGCGTGTGAGCACCGAGTGTACCGGGCGACCGCGGTCAGCGGCGAGCCGGTTGGCTCACCCGGCCTCGGCCACCTTGGCCCGAACGCGGCCGGCCATCTCCTGGGCCAGTTGCCGGTCGCCGATGGCCTCGATGGTGGCGGTGCGGTCACCCGACTGGAAGATCAGCGACGCGACCGAGTCGTCTTGCCATCCCTGCACGGTGAGCGACGGCTCGATGGCGACGGTCTCGGACGCGGCGTGCCACTGGGCCTCGTTGACCAGCAGCACCCGGTTGCCGGTGAGCACGGCCGCACCGATCTCGCCCTGGAACCGGCCCTGCACCACGGCTTCGACCACCTCACCCGGCGTGAGCAACGCCGACGCCACCGTGAACGCGACCTTGCCGTGGCGCCGAGCCGCCGAGCCGAGACGGCCCACGGCCAAGCCCAGTTGATGCGGGTCGTCGGGACCGACGACGGGAGGCGCGACCGCCGCGGGAACGCCCGGGACCGGCGGCGCGCCGGGCGGCGGCGGCATACCGGGCGGGGGTGGTGGCATGCCCGGGGGCGGGGGCGGCACCTGGGGAGCCGGAGGCGCCATCGGCGGCGGCGGGGTGGGGACGGGCGGCGGTGCCATGGGTGCCGGAGGAGGCGGCGCGGGTGCCACCGGTGGCGGCGGCGCGGGGGCGGGCGTGTGGGGGATCACCGGCTGGGGCGAGGTGGGGGGCGGCGGTGCCACCGGCGGTGGTGGCGGCGGTGCCATGGGGGCAGGCGGAGGCGGCGGGGGCGCCCCGGGAGGGGCGAACGGCGCGCCGCCCGGCGCCGGCGCCGCACCCACCGACGACCCGCAGGTGGTGCAGAACTTCGCGCCCTCCACGTTCGATGCCCCGCAGTTGCCACAGACCATTGGCTGCATTCTCCCTGAGCGACCGGTAATCGCACGCAGCGTAGGGCACGCACGGCGGCGGGGCCGCGAGGGGACGCGTCGTCGTCAGCTCAGGGCGCGCTCGACCAGCGCCCGCTCGTGGGGCGGCAGCGCCAGCTCGAGGGCCTCGCTCCGGCCCCGCGGGCTCATCTTGGACAGCGTGCGCTTCACGACCTCGACGGTCTTGTCGTCGCCCAACCGCTCGGCCAGCGACGCGAATTGGGTCTGGAGGAACACCAGGCAGAGCGCGTCCTCGTGGGTCTGCACCTGCGGGTCGGACGCGCGCCCGGCCTTGGCGATGAGCTCCTGCACCCGGGCGATCTCGGTCGGGTCGTAGCCGAGGTCGGCCATGATGGTGCCGGTCTCGGCGACGTGGCGGGCGTTGAGGTCCTTGCGCCACCGCAGGTACCCGGCTCGGCCGTCGGGGTAGGCGTCGCGTGGCAGGGCCCACCGGCGCAGGTGGTGCGCTCGGGCCGCCAGCAACTGCGCCTCGGTGGCGTGGTCGTCCAGGCGCTGCACCCACCAGGTCATGAGCTCGGCGTGCAGCAGCTCCTTCGGCCGCTCCCGACCGGCCCAGACCAGCGTGTTCGGGTCGTCGGCGTTGGCCGCGTCGATCGCGGCGACGGCCTGCGCGTGCCGCAGTCGGTCCACCGGGCGTCCGGGGTCAGGGCTCGCGTTGATCCGGCGGGCGCAGGTCGACACGCAGGACGAGGATCCCGTCCTCGAGCGTGGCCTGGGCATCCCCGATGATGCCGAAGTCCTGGAAGTCGTTCTGTGCCGCGGCGATGAACTTGGCCCGCTCCTCGCCCGCGACCGGCGGCAGGTTGCGTTTCTTGACCGCGGCCGCGCGCTCTCGGAACCGCTGCAGCATCGCTTCGACGTCGAGCCCCTCAGCCATGCCTACACGGTAGTGGCGGACGGTGCTCCGATCAGTCCTCGGCCCACCAGAACCCCTGCTCGTCCTCCTGGTGCTCGAACACGGACCGGGCCGCGGTCGGCGCGAACACCTCGTCGGGCGAGTCGGGCACCACCCAGTCGTCCTGCCCGCCGTGCCAGCGGTCGGGACGGGTGTGGCGCGCGTAGATGATGGTCAGCACCATGATCAGGAAGGCGACCACGCCCAGGCCGGCGATGGCCATCCACACCGTGCGGCTGGCGTCGGGATCGCCCGTGGTGTCGCTGGCCGGCGTCTGGTCGACCTGGGTGGGGGTCGGGGCGCTACCGGCGGTCGTGGTGGGCGTGACCGGGAGCGTGGTGGCCACCGGGGCCGTGGTGGCCGTGGGGAACCCTGGCGCGACCGTGGTGGCCGTGGGGAACCCGGGGGCGACCGTCGTCTCGGTCGGGAACTGGGCGCCCGCGGCCAGCGCCGTCCCGGCGGTGAGGATGGCGGCGAGGGCGCAGCCGACCACGAGCGTTAGCGCGACCGCGACGGTCCTCAGGGATGTGTGCATCGCAAACCAACGAACTCCCGTTGCCTTCAGCGCGCGGTGGCGGTCCGCCGACCGGGGATCGTACCGGGTGTTCCCCCATGGTCTCCAAGCGCCCCCGGGGCGACTCGTCGTCACCGCTGGTGCTGCGGGCAGGAATAGGTGGTGCGACCACCGACCGTGCGCCGCAGCAGCGGCGCCCCGTCCCGTGGGCAGACCGAGCCCCGCTCGCGAGCGTGGTGCAGGTCGCCGGTGTGCGAGCCCCCTCGGGCCATCAGCTCGTCGAGCGTCGACCGCAGGTGCCGGTGCAGGCGCCGCAACTCGGCGGCATCGAGCGACCCGGCCTCCCGGGCGGGGTCGAGTCCGGCCCGCCACAACGTCTCGTCGACGAGCAGGTTGCCGATGCCCGCGAGGCGCGACTGGTCCATGAGCCGTGCCTTCAACGGGGCGGCGCTGCCCGCGAGCACGTCCCGTAGCTGCGCCGGGCGCACCGAGCCGGCATCGACACCCCATCGCCCCTCGTCGGGATCCAGCTCCACCGCGCCGAGGCGACGGGCGTCGCGCATCACCAGGTCGCCGCCGTCGGCGAATCGCAGCCCGAACCGGTCCCATGCCGGGCGCTCGTTGCCGGAGACGTACTCGAGCTTGTCGATGGCCGCGTGGCCGTCGACCAGCAACCTGCCGGACATGCCGAAGTGCAGGCCGAGCACGGGGCCCTCGTCGCTTGTGTCGAGCAGCACCTCCTTGCCGATCCGGCGGGCGCCGACGAGACGGCGACCGGTGAGCGCCGCCACCACCACCGGCGCGGTCAGGCCCCGCTTGAGGTACCAGGCGTCGGGTGCGTGCACCCCGACGATCTCGCGGTCGAGCGCCCGCAGCGCGGTCTGCCGGTACATCTCGGCCTCGAGCATCTCGGGCACGGCGGCGCGATCAGTCCTCGCTGTGGGAGAGCGCGGCCAGCACGTCGGCGATCACGTCGTCAGGGTGCTCGAGGCCGCACGAGACGCGTATCGAGCCCAGCTCGATGCCCGACGCGGCTCGCTCCTCCGGCGTCAGGTTCACATGGGTGGTCGACGCCGGGTGGGTGACGAGGGTCTCCGGCCCGCCGAGCGAGGTCGCCAACTGGCACAACCGCACCGACTCGACGAAGGCGCGGCCGGCGTCCAGACCGCCGGTGAGGTCGAAGGCCACCAGGCCCCCGTACGCGTCCATCTGGCGCTTGGCCAGGTCGTGCTGGGGGTGCGACTCCAGCCCCGGGTACCGCACGAGACCCACCGCAGGGTGGCGCTCGAGCACCTCGGCGAGGCGCTGCGCGGTCTCGCTCTGCTGCCGCAGGCGCAAGGGCAGGGTGCGCAACCCCCGGAGGCCGTTCATCGCGTCGAACGGGGAGGCGTTGGCGCCCTGCAGCACCGCGAACCCCCAGATCCAGGCGAGCAGCTCCTCCGAGCCGGCCACCACCCCGAGGCTGGCGTCGTTGTGGCCGGCGATGGCCTTCGTGGCCGAGTGCAGCACCAGATCGACGCCGTGGTCGAGCGGGCGTTGGCCCAACGGCGTGGCGAACGTGGAATCGACGACGGTCATCGGGCCCCGGATGGCGCCGACCTCGGCCAGGTCGACCAGGTCGAGCTTGGGGTTGGCCGGCGTCTCGGCCAGCACGAGGACCGTCTTGCCCGGCACGACCGCGGCGGCGAAGGCGCCGGGCTCGGTGCCGTCGACGAAGGTGACGTCGATGCCGAAGCGCGGGCACGCCATCTGCAGGAGCAGCTGCGTGCCCGCGTAGAGCTGGCGTTGGGCGACGATGTGGTCGCCGGCCGAACAGAGCCCGAGGACCACCGCGGTGACCGCGCCCATCCCGCTGGCGAAGGCGCGAGCCGTCTCGGCGCCCTCGAGCTCGGCGATCGCCTCCTCGAAGGCCCGGACGGTCGGGTTCCCGTAGCGGCTGTAGAACCGCTCCGCGCCCACCATGGTGGCCATCTGGCGGCCCTCGTCGACGGTGGGCGTGACGAAGGTGGTGGTCGGCCAGAGCGTGGGCGCCAGCGCGGTGTCGTCGTCTCGTCGGCCGGCGCGGATCGCCCGCGTCTGGGGCAGCCAGCCACCGGCGGCTCGGGGTTCGTCAGGCATCTCGCTTCTCCACGGCGGTGAGGAACTCGGCGAGCGCGGCGCCGATCTCGTCGGTCTCGAGCAGGAAGCCGTCATGGCCCTGCGGGCTGTCGACCGTCACATGCTCGCACTCGCGACCCGCCGCCCGCAGGCCGTCGCGCAGCTCGACCTGCTGGTGCGGGGGGTACAGCGTGTCGGAGCTGATGCTCATCGTCAGCACCGGCACGTCGATGCGGGCCAGCGCCGACGGGATGCCGCCCCGCCCGCGACCCAGGTCGTGCAGGTCCATCGCCTTGTTGAGCACCAGGTAGCTGTTGGCGTCGAAGCGCCGGGCCAGCTTCTCGCCGTGGTAGCGCAGGTAGCGCTCGACCTCGAAGTCCTCCCACAGGGCGAAGCTGCCGAGGGGCTGCGAGAGCTCGCGCCCGAAGCGCCGCTGGAACACCTCGTCGCTGCGGTAGGTGGTCTGGGCGAGGGCCCGCGCCACGCAGAGGCCCTCGTGGGGACCGTCGCCCGGCACCGCGTCGTAGTAGTCGCCACCCCGCCAGCGAGGATCGAGGGCCACCGCCCGCCGACCGGCGGCACTGAACGCGATCTGCCAGGCGCCCGCCGCGGCAGTGGTCGCCAACGGCACCAGCGAGCGGACCCGGGTCGGGAACATGACGCCCCACTCCAGCACCTGCATGCCACCCATGGAGCCTCCGACCACGGCGAGCCATCGGTCGACCCCGAGGTGATCGGCCAACCGGGCCTGCGATCGAACGATGTCGCGGATGGTGATCACCGGGAAGGTCGACCCGTACGGGCGGCCGGTCGCGGGGTCGGGTGAGGCGGGACCGGTCGTGCCCTGGCAGCCGCCCAGCACGTTGGCACAGACCACGAAGAGCCGATCGGTGTCGAGGGGCCGCCCGGGGCCGATCAGCGGGTCCCACCAGCCGTCGGTGGGATGGCCGGGCCCGGACGGACCGGCGGCGTGCGAGTCGCCGGTGAGTGCGTGGCAGACCAGCACCGCGTTCGCCCCGGCGGCATCCAGCTGGCCCCACGTCTCGTAGGCGACGGTGAAGTGGCTGAGCGCGCCCCCGCCCTCGAGGGCGAAGGGATGGTCGGCCGCCTCGACCAGGAACTGGCGGTTGCCCGGCGGGTCGCCGAGTTGCCACGCGCCGGTCACCGGCAACGGGCCCGCAGGCACGCTCAAGCGTCGGCCGGCGGTCGGAGTCTGGTTGTTCGAAGGATTGGACATTTGGTTGCCCCCACGAGGCCACATCCCCCGCCGGGCGGCGGGCTGGCACCTTGGGTGTCCCCCCAGGTTGCCGGACCCGACGTGTCGGGCCACTCCTGATGCACCCACGAGCGAAGCACGCGACCTCCCGTGACGTCAACCGCGAAACGCCGCCCCGCGACGCCGACCTCAGCGGTCGGGCCGCACCCTGGCCCGCACCGCCTCGTCGCCGAACACGGCCACCACCTCCACGTCGGCGTGGCGGGGTGCCTCGTCGGCGCCGACGACCTTCTCGAACCCCGCTCCCGACAGGGAGTCGCCGAGCATCGGCACCAGGTCCGGCCGCTCACGGGGGCTGGCCACGCCCACCTGGGCCCCGTCGACGAACACCAGGACGGCGTCGGGCAACCGGTCGTCGGCCACGTCGGCCGACCAACCCTTCAAGGCCAGCGTCTGATCGTCCTCGAACGCCGACTCGACCTCGAGGCGCAACTCGTCGGACGGATCGCCGACGGGGATGGCGGGCCGGTCGCCGTCGGACACCAGCCGGCCGTGCCGCAGGGTGTACGTGGGCTGGTCGATGTGCTCGGCCACGGCGTAGGTGGTGTCACCGTGATCGTCGGCGGGGACGAGCACCTGCAGGGTGTTCTCCCCCGGCCGGATGGCCGACTCGGCCAGCAGCGCCGAGAACGTCCGATCGCCTCCCGAGCCGCCGAAGCCCCCACCCACCCCGGCCACCGTGCCGTTGACCGCGATCAGCACCGTGCCGGGCACGTTCGCGCCCTCGGGCACCTCGAGCCGGCCCGACACGAGGAGGGGCACGAAGCCGGTCGCCGGGTCGACCGCCGCCAACGCGTCCTCCTGGTCGATCGACCACCGAAGCCCCGTCGAGGCGCCCGTCGGCAGGTCGTCCACCGCGGCGCCGACTGCGGCGCCGTGCGGCCCGACCGCGAACACCCCGCGCCACCCCGCGTCACGGCCGAAGCGCCGGTCGTTGCGGGCCACCACCGCCCGCAGGCCACGCTGGCCGACCGGGATCGTCGTACGGTCGTCGTCGCCGAACACCTCCTTGTCGTCGGGCGCGGGGCGGTCGTCGAACAGGGAGCGGCCGTCGAAGCGCCAGTCGGTCTGCAGGTCGAGGGCGTCGACCATCGTGGGCAGGACGTCGATCAGCCGGGCGTTGTCATCGTTGATCTCGCCCTCGTGGCGCCCGGGTGCCTTCACGAACAACGGCACCCGGTAGATCTCGTCGATGTTCTCGTCGGTGGGTTGACGTTGCGGGCCACCGGGCCGGAAGCTCACCCCGTGGTCGGCGACCACCACCACCAGGGCGTCCTGCCAGGTGCCCGCCGCCTTCATCCGGTCGATCAACTCACCCACGAGCGAGTCGGCGTAGCCCACCTGCAAAAGGTGCTGCTGCTGGGCCTGGCGCACGGCCCACTCGTCGGTGGTCCAGGTGCCCCGCTCGGTGTAGCTGGCCAGGTCGGACCGCGAGGTGTAGCGGTGCCCGCTCGGCGTCATCTGCCACGGGTAGTGCGGCAGGACGACGTGGGCGAACGACAGCCGGCCGTCCCCGGGCCGAGCGGCGCTGTCGATGAGGTCCTCGATGATCGCGCCCTGCGCCGGCGGCGACTGGCCCGCCACGCCGAGCTCGGCCCACCGGGCGAAGTTGGCGAACTCGTCGGCGGCGCGGCCCCCGCCCCCGCCCGCCCGCGGTGCGGCCGCCGAGTCGACCCGCGCGGTCGGCTCGGCCCCGTCCGCCGGCTCGACGAAGTCGCCCCACGAGTGGGCGATGGAGGGCAGGTGGCTCCGCAACGTGGACGGCAGCGTGGCGTGGCCGAAGACAACGGCGGCGTCGAGCAGCGACCGGCGCAGGCTCGGTGAGGGCGTGGCACGCGCCGACGCCGCCGAGTGGCACACGCTCGACGGGCACAGGCTGGTGATCTGCTCGTGCACGTTCATCTCGTAGCTGCCGCCGAGCAGGGTGAACAGGTTGCGGGGGTGGTCGATCGACGTGGCGATCTCGTTGGCCCGCGGCTCGTCGCCGGTGAGGATGCTGGGCACGCTGTGCTCGGTCTGCCACGAGTACGAGCTGGCGTTGCGGAACCAGCTGGACTCGGCCGCGAGCCGTGCGAAGTTCGGGTACCGCGCCGCGTTGATCGTGCCGTCGGCGGACAGGATCGACGCCAGCGGGAACTCGTCGAACACGATCTCCACCACGGGTGCGGCGCGGCCCACCTCGACGTTGGTGGCGACCTCGGCCTCGGGCTCCCAGATCAGCCGGGAGGACGAGGAGAACAGGAGGTAGAAGGCGAGGAACAGCAGCGGTGCGACGGCGAGCAGGTGCAACGCCATGCGCAGGCCCCGCCAGCGCCGCTCGCCGACGGCCACGCCGACACCGGCGGCCGCACCCAGGCCCAGCACGACCACGGTGGCGTCGAGGCCGAACTGACGCACCACCGTGAGGCCGAGCGCAGCGCCGAGGAGGCCCACGAACGCGCTGTGGACGACCCGGCCGACCCGGCGCGACGCGAGGAACGCGACGGCCTCGATCGCCATGAGCACGGCAGGAAGGGCGAAGGTGACCGCGACCCCGAAGATCACCACATCGCGCGCGGAAGCGTCCTTGGCCACGAAGAACTCGGGGTTCTTCCCGAACAGGTCGAGCAGCGGCTGGGCCACCGCGAGCCCGGTGAGGGCGAGGATCACCAGCAGGTCACCCCGCAGCTCGGATGCGGTCGACCCCCGGGGTGCCGTGCCGCCCTGCTGGCTCACGAGCGGGGGGCGGACGCGCCCGGGAGTCGCCGCACGGCGCGGCTCATGTGTCGTTGAACCGGGCCTCTCGCCGGTAATGGCCGTCCAGGTCGACCAGTTCGTTGAACTCGTCGAAGGTGACCAACCGGTCGAGGTGGTCCCGCAACGACCCCTCGTCGCGCAAGATGGCGAGCGTGTCGGCCACCGCCCGGGTGAACGAGAAGAGGCTGGTCAGCGGCGAGACGATGAGGTCGAAGCCGAGGTCGTGGAGCTGCGACGGCGTGAGCAAGGGTGTCTTGCCGGCCTCGATCATGTTCGCCACGCGGATGCAGCCGGGCAGGGCCTCGGCGATGGCCTCGAGCTCACCGATGCTCTCCGGCGCCTCGACGAACACGGCATCGACACCGAGGTCGGCGGCCAGCCGGGCCCGCTCGCACGCCTCGTCGAGGCCCACCGCAGCCCGAGCGTCGGTGCGGGCCGTGACGAAGATCGACTCGCGGCACTCGACCGCGGCGCGCAGCTTGGCCAGCCACTCGTCACGGGGAACCACGGCCTTGCCCGTCATGTGACCGCACTTCTTGGGCCAGACCTGGTCCTCGATGAACATCCCGGTGGCGCCGGCCTGCTCCCAGAGCTCGACGGTGCGGATGGTGTTGAGCGGGTTGCCGTAGCCCGTGTCGGCGTCGACCACAACCATCGTGTCGGGGACCGCGGCGCACACCCGGCGGGCCACCTCGGCCATCTCGCCCTGGGTGAGGTAGCCGAAGTCCGGCACGCCGAGCAGCGTCCCCGACACGCAGTACCCGGACAGGAACACGGTGTCGAACCCCGCCTGCTCGCTGAGTCGGGCGGACACCGCGTCCCACACGCCCGGCATCAGCACGGGCTCACCCGTGGCCAGGCGGGCGCGGAGATCGTCACCGTTCACGACTGCGAGGCTACCGACCGACCTCCCCGATGTCGGATCGGCCCGGGACACCGCGACGTCCGAGCCGGTCGGCCCACCACGCCAGTAGCCGTTCCCCGTCGACCACCGCGTAGGCCGCCACCATCGCCTCGCCCATGGCCAGCAGCGCCTCGGCGCGCTCGGTCGCGTCGGTGGCCTGGTGGGCGGCCTGCATCCGCTCGGCCCCGTCGTCCCACGCCCGACCGTCCGCCGGCGCCGGCACCAGGCGCACCTGGGCCGCCGACAGCTTCAGCGCGTCCGGCAACAAGGCGGTCCCCGCGCTGAGTCGGAGCGCCCAGGCCGTCACCGGTGGCGCGCTCAGCGCGGCGGCGACGTGCCACAGCCGCTCGGCGGCGACCGGCACCGCGATCACGGGCGTGGACGGCACCCAACGACCCTCGACGTCGACGGCCACCTCGATCACCCGCGTCTGGGCCGCCACGACCACCTTGGGCACGAGCCGCTCCGCCACCCAGCGGGCCACGCTGGGGTTCTCCTCGGCGAGGGTGCCCAGGCTCACCACCGGCGCCCGCCACCGGGCCTTGGCGAAGCGGGCCGCCCGCCGGCCCCACGCGCACTCGGCCGGCTCGATCAGGCCGCTGGTGACCAGGGGGCGCTCGTCGGCCGCGCCGGTGACCTCGTGCACGTGCGCCACCAGGCCGTAGTACTCGTCGCGGAACCCTGCCGTCGCCGGTCCTGCGTCGGGCAGGGTCGCGCCGCCCAGCGCCACGGCGGGGATGCCGCGGAGGTCGGCGGCCAGCTCGGCCCACATCCCGGCGACCGGCCGATCTGCAGGGGCGGCGCCCTCCACCTCGGGTCCGCGCCATCGTCGAACCGTCGCCTCGGGCACCGCTCCGGACGGGGCTCCCGATGCGGTCGCCCCGTTGGCCCGGTCCGGCTCCGCCTCGACTCGCAGCACCGGTGCGCAGACGCGGGTCGCGGCCGCGAACACCGGCTCGTCGCACACCCAGAGGCCTTCGAGGGGAGCGAGACGATCGAGGCGGCGGCGCAGCGGCGCGGCATCGCGTGCCCCCAGCACCGACTGCGGCTGGATCAACAGGATGCGCCCGCCCGTGCGCACCTGGCTCACCGCCGCCAGAAGGAACAGGGCTGCGGTGTCGACGTAGCCCGAGGCGCCCTCGCCGAGGGTGGCCCGCAGGCGCGCGACCTCGTCCCCCACCCGCGCCGTCGCCGACCCCAACTGGCTCTGGAACGGCGGGTTGCCCACGACCACGTCGAAGCCGCCCGCGGGCCGGTACGGCCAGGCGGCGCCGGCCAGCGCGTCCGCCTCGGCGACGAGCGGGACGGCGACGCCGGGGTGAGGCTCACGGGCACGATCGGGGTGCGGGTCGCGATCAGGGTGCGGGTCGCGGCCGGGGTGCGGGTCGCGGCCGGGGTGCGGGTCGCGGCCGGGGTGCGGGTCGCGGCCGGCGGCGCGTCGACGGTCGGGATCGACGGACGTCTCCGGATCGGGTTCGGGGTCACCGGCGGCCCAGAGCAGCAACGTCGTCCTGGCGACCGCGACGGCCACCGGATCGACGTCCACGCCGACGACACACCGATCCACGATCGCCCGGCGGTCCACTCCGGCGCGGGCCAGCCACCGGGCCGCCGCGAGCAGGAAGGCCCCTCCGCCGCAGGCCGGGTCGCACACCGTGACGGCTGCGGGGGGGACCGACCGATGGTCGCCGGGCGCCGGATCGTCGACCGCCACGCCGTCCAGAGCGACGGCGACGAGCCGGTCGGCCACTGCCCGAGGCGTGTAATGGAGGCCTCGCCGGCGCTGAGCGCGATCGGCCAGCGCCTCGTAGGCCCAACCCAGCGCGTCCGGCACCACCCCCGCCGGCGTGGGCAGGGCCGCCGCGGGCAGGTCCGGTCCCATCGGCCAGGCGCGGTCGACCGCCTCCTGCACGGCCCGCGAGCCGCTCGCGGCCGACAGGTGACGGGCGAGGGTGCCGAGCACCGCCACCGGCTCGTGCCCGGCACCGGCGCCGCGCAGCGGAGCCAGCCAACCCTCCGGACCCGGCGTCACCCCATCGATCGTAGGATCGGACGATGCGATGGACGATCCACGGCGAGCGGGCGGTCTACGAGAGCCCCTGGCTGGGCGTGCACCTCGCCGACGTCGAGCTGCCCGACGGCCAGCGCCTCGAGCACCACGTGATCCGCTTCCCGCAGCAGGCCGCCGGCACGATCGTCACCGACCCTGACCGAGGGGTGCTCCTGCTCTGGCGACACCGCTTCATCACCGACGTGTGGGGCTGGGAGATACCGGCGGGCCGCATCGAGCTGGGTGAGACGCCCATCGAGGCCGCGGCGCGAGAAGCGCTCGAGGAGACCGGCTGGCGGCCGGGCCCGCTCGAGCCCTTGGTGCACTTCCGTCCCAGCGGCGGCAGCAGCGACCAGTGGTTCCACATCTTCGTGGCCGACGGCGCCACCCACGTCGGTGAGCCCACCGACATCACCGAGGCCCAGGAGCTCCGCTGGCTGTCCCCCGACGAGGTTCGGGCGCTGATCCTCGACGGCCAGATCACCGACGGGCTGTCGTTGACCGCCCTGAGCTACTGGTTCGCGTTCTCACCGCTCTTCGGCTGACGCCTCAGGCGGGGGCGAGGTCCTCGGCCGGGTTCCAGGCGTGCAGGTCGGCGAGGCGCTTGTCGTTCGAGAACACCTCCACCAGCGGCTGGGAGACGCCGATGCGGGTCTGCAGGCGCTTCACGGCCAGCTCCTGGTCCCACAGCACCAACGTGGCCACCACACCGGACTCGCCGGCGCGAGCGGTGCGGCCCGAGCGGTGGAGGTACGACTTGTGGTCCTCGGGCGGGTCGTAGTGCACGACGATGTCGATGTCGTCCACGTGGATGCCGCGGGCGGCCACATCGGTGGCCACCAGCACCGGCAGCTTGCCGGCGGAGAAGTCGGCCAGTGCCCGCTCGCGCGAGCGCTGCGGCAGGTCGCCGTGGATGGCGGCGGCCTTCACGCCCTCCTTCTCCAACTGCTCCGCCAGGCGGTCGGCGCCGCGCTTGGTGCGTACGAAGATCAGCGTGCGCTCGCCACCGCGGGAGATGGCGGCGGCCACCTTGGGCTTGTCCATCTGGTGCACGGACAAGAAGCGGTGCTCCATCTCGTCGACGGTGACGTTGACCGACTCGACCTCGTGGAACACCGGGTCGTGCTGGTACCGCTTGACGAGGGTGTCGACCACGCCGTCGAGCGTGGCCGAGAAGAGCAGGGTCTGGTGGGTGCCCTCGACGTTGCGCAGGATCCACTCCACCTGCGGCAGGAACCCCATGTCGGCCATGCGGTCGGCCTCGTCGACGATCACGTGGTCGAGCGCCGCCACCGACACCTCGTTGCGCTCGAGCAGGTCGATCATGCGGCCCGGGGTGGCCACCACGAAGTCGACACCCTCCTTGAACGCCTTGATCTGGCGATCCATGTCGGCACCGCCGTACACGGCGCCCACCGTCAGACCGCGCCGCTCGGCCAAGGGTGCGAGCTCCTCGCGCACCTGCAGGGCCAGCTCACGCGTGGGGACGAGCGCGATGGCGGTGGGGCGACGGGGCTCGGCCTTCTTCTGGCGGTCGAGGACGGGCAGGCCGAAGGCGAGGGTCTTGCCCGATCCCGTCTTGGCCTTGCCGCACACGTCGCGGCCGGCGAGGGCGTCGGGGATGGTGAGGGCCTGGATGGGGAAGGCTTCGGTGATCCCGCGGTCGGCAAGGGCCGACACGAGATCCTCGGACACGCCCAGCGCGTCGAAGGTGGCCATGAGTGATGCTCCGGTTCTGTTGTCTGTGATTTCGAGGGGGGCCTTCCCCGGCCCGTCAATCACAGAGCAGGAACGGAAGCGTTGAGGTCGACCCGCGAGCCACGTACCGCAACCGTCGGGGCCGTCCAGCTCGCCCCCCCAGCCTACCGGGAGGGCGAGCGGCTGCTCCGTTCACCCCGAGCGGTCAGGGCAGGTTGGCCTCGATCGCCGCCACGATCTCGTCGGCCTCGGGCTCGACCGTGGGCGCGAAGCGGGCCACCACCTCGCCATCGGGGGAGAGCAGGAACTTCTCGAAGTTCCAGCGGATGTCACCGTCGACACCGTCGGCATCGGCCACCCGGGTGAGCTCGTCGTAGATCGCGTGACGTCCCTCGCCGTTGACCTCGACCTTCTCGAACAGTGGGAAGGTGACGCCGTAGGTGGTGCTGCAGAACGTGGCGATCTCGTCCGCGGTGCCCGGCTCCTGCTCGAGGAACTGGTTGCAGGGAACCCCCAGCACCGTGAAGCCCTTGTCGGCGTAGGTCTCGTGCAGACGCTCGAGCCCCTCGTACTGCGGGGTCAGGCCGCACTTGCTGGCCACGTTGACCACCAGGGCCACCTTGCCGGCGGCCTGGTCGGCGATGCTCGACGGGGTGCCGTCGAGGGTGTTGATCGGTGCTTCCGTGAGGGAGGTCATGGCGGCCAGTATCACGCCTCCACCCGCCCGCCCGATCACCCGGCCCGTCGCACGCGCCGATCACCTGGCCCGTCGCACCCGGCCGTTCCGCACCGCCACGCCCTCGTCGGCGAGGCGACGCTCGTGCTCGTCCTCGAGGCCGGGCACCAGCCGGCCGTTGGCGGCCACCACCCGCCACCACGGCAGACCCTCGGAGGCCGCCATCACCCGCCCCACGCCACGCGCCGCGCCCGGGTAGCCGGCTTCCTCGGCCACCTCGCCGTAGGTCGCGATCTCGCCGGGCCCGAGGCCCCGCACCACGGCCTCCACCGCCTCGACGAACCCCTGCTCGGCCGCTGCCATCGGCGCCGAGCGTAGGCTCGACCCGTGGACGAGGCGACGCTGTCCCGGCACCGCGGGGAGATCACCGAGCAGGGGTACACGGTGCTCCACGACGTGTTCGACGCCGACGCCGCAGCCGGCCTCGGCGCCGACCTCCGCCGGCTGGAGGACGAGTTGGGCGCCGTACCGGCGGGCAACAGCTTCGAGGGCGCCCACACCCTGCGCCTCTACAACCTGCTGGCCCACGGCCCCCGCTTCCAGGCCATCCCGGTGCATCCCGAGGTCCTCCCGCTCGTCGAGTCGGTGCTCGACCCGGGCTGCCTGGTGTCGTCGCTGTCGTCGATCGCCATCGACCCGGGCGAGACCGCACAGCCCATCCACGCCGACGACCAGCTCATCCCGCTGCCCAAACCGCACCCGGCCACGGTGTGCAACACGATGTGGGCCGTCACCGACTTCACCGAGGCGAACGGTGCCACCCGGGTGATCCCCGGCTCGCACCTGGCCGACCACTCCCCCGCCTACGGCGAGCACTACGACTCGGTCGCGGCCGAGATGCCCCGCGGCAGCGTGCTCGTGTGGCACGGCAGCCTGTGGCACGGCGGTGGCGCCAACACCACCACCGAGCGGCGGGTGGGCATCGCCATGAACTACTGCGCGGGCTACCTCCGCCAGCAGGAGAACCAGCAGCTCGGCCTGTCACGCGAGCTGGCACGCACCTTCGATCACCGGCTGCAGCGCCTGGTGGGCTACGGGGTGTACCACGGCCTGATCGGCCACATCGACAAGCACGACCCCGTCGAGCTGCTCGCCGGCGGCGACGACGATCCCGGGCACACGATGGTGTGGGATGGGACCTGAGCCGTCGATCACCGGGCTGGCCGGCGCGCTGGCCCTGATGGACGGGTGGGCGGTACCGCACCCGGCGGTGGTCGTCGTCGGTCCCGACGCGGTGCTGGCTCGTCGAGGATCGGTCGGCCGGCGACAGCGCGTCGCCTCGGTCACCAAGCCGGTCGCGGCGCTGGCGCTCTGGGTGGCCGTTGAGGAGGAGGCCATCGCGTTGGACGAGCCGGCCGGGCCGCCGGGGTCCACCGTGCGCCACCTGCTCGCCCACGCCTCGGGCCTGGCGTTCGACCGCGACGAGGTGCTGGCGCCACCCGCCACCCGGCGCATCTACTCGAACGTGGGCTTCGACCTGCTGGGCCGGCTGGTCGCGGACCGCACGGGGATGGCCTTCGACCGCTACCTCCACGAGGCCGTCGTCGAGCCGTTGGGCCTGGGCGACACGGCCCTCGACGGCTCCCCCGCCAAGGACCTGCTCACCACCGCCGACGACCTGGCCACGGTGGCGAGGGAGCTGCTGCGACCCACGCTGGTGGCGCCGGCCACGCTGGCCGGGGCGACCCGGGTGGCCTTCCCCGGCCTGGCCGGCGTGTTGCCCGGCATCGGGGCGTTCGATCCGCTCGACTGGGGCCTGGGCGTCGAGGTGAAGGGCCGGAAGCGGCCCCACTGGAGCGGTGCCGCCACTGCGCCGGCCACGTTCGGGCACTTCGGGGCCGCGGGCTCGTTCCTCTGGGTCGACCCGACCCGGCAGGTGGCCTGCGTCGGGCTGTCCGGCCGGGAATTCGGCCCGTGGGCGATGACCGCGTGGCCGGTGCTGTCCGACGCCGTCATCGCCGCCGTCGACCCGACCCTCCCTCCCTCAAGTCGGTAGGGGTACGGGCCGACTGGATAGCGATGACGACGCCACCGGTCCTGCCATGAGCGCCCTCGCCGAGGCCCGGGCGCGCCACGCCCTCGCCGACGCCGGCCTGAACTCGGATGTCACCCTGGTGCCGTTGCGGAGCGTGACGAACGAGGTGTGGGTCGCGGGTGAGCACATCGTCCGCCTGAACCGGCGGCAGGACCACCGTCTCGAACGCGAGGCGCTGATGGCGCCCTACCTTCCCGCCGAGCTGGGCTACCCGCCCATCGTCCACTACGGGGGCGACATCGGCGCCGACCACCTGATCGTCACCCGTGTGCCCGGGCGCGTGCTCAGCCAGTGCTGGCCCCAGATGTCGGCCGCCGACCGCCACGAGGCCATCAAGCAGCTGACCGCCATGCTGCGGGCGCTGCATGGCTTCGTCTGCCCCGTCGAGCTGCCGCCCATCGAGAACCCCCCGCTGCTCAGCTCGACCCCGGCGGGCCAGCCCGCCGGTGCACTGCTCGGCGCGCTCGAGGAGGCCCAGCACCTCGCCCACGTCGATCCCGGCGTCATGATCGAAACCCGCAACCTGGTGCTCAGCACCGCCCCGTCGCTGGAGCCCTTCAGCGCTCCCACGATGGTCCACGGCGACCTGCACTTCGACAACGTGCTGTGGGACGGCCGCCGCATCACCGCCCTGCTCGACTTCAAGTGGGCCCGGCCGTGCCCGGCCGACCTCGAGCTGGACGTGTTCCTGCGCTACTGCGCCTTCCCGTTCCTGCACGTGGCCGAGCACTACCGCAACCAGGCCCGCGCCGCCGACTACGTCGATGTGCCGTTCATCTTCGCCGACTACTACCCCGAGCTGTTCTCGATGCCGCGGCAGTTCGACCGGATGCGACTGTTCAGCATCGCCTACGACGTCCGTGAGCTGCTGTTGTTCCCGCCGCCCGTCAGTGCCGAACAGCTCTCCGAGCACCACCCGTACAACCGCCTGCGGCGCACCCTCGGCGGCCAGAGCTACCTGGACCTCCTGGCGCAGGGCGCTTCAGTACCTGCCTGACCCACCGCAGCGGCTCCGGGCCGTGCTTCGCAGGAGACCGCGCCTCGCCCCGCGCGGTCGGCGCCAGGACCCTGCCTGCCCGAGCCGGATGCACCAACGGACCGGTCAGGACGGCAGGTCCTGCTCCGCGTCCTCCTCGCGATCGCGATCCTCCTCGCGACCGTGCTCCTCCCCGCCGACGCGCTCAACGCCGCCGTCGTCGCCGCCGCCGTCCGAGGCCGTGGCCCCGTCGGCGGCCGCCGCCTCGGCCTCGACCTCGGGTTCGTCCTCGGGGCGTCGCTTGCCGCGGACCACGAGCATCACCACCGACAGCGTCATGGCGAAGATGCTCATCCAGATGTTCACCCGGATGCCCAGGATGAGGCTGGCGGGGTCGATGCGCATGGCCTCGACCCACAGACGACCGGTGAAGTAGCCGCCGAGGTAGACCCAGAACAGGCTGCCCGAGCGCAACACCCGCCGCCGGTCGATCAGCAACAGCACCGCCACCAGGGCCAGGTTCCAGAGCGCCTCGTACAGGAAGGTCGGATGGAACGTGGTGGCCGCGAGGTACCGGTCGGGCCGGTGGGCGATGTCGATCTCGAGGCCCCAGGGGAGCTTGGTGGGGCCGCCGAACAGCTCCTGGTTGAACCAGTTCCCCAACCGGCCGATGGCCTGGGCCAGGGGTAGGCCGGGCACGCAGGCGTCGGCGAACTCGCCGAGGGGCATCTGCTTGCGCCTGGCGTAGAGGAGGCCGACCAGGGAGCCGGCGATGATGCCGCCGGGGATGCCGAGGCCGCCCTGCCACACCTTCACCGCGTCGACCCAGTGGCCCTCGAATCGCTGGTAGTCGGTGATCACGTGGTACAGACGCGCGCCCACCAAGCCCGCGGGGACGGCCCACAGCGCCATCCCCGAGATCTCGTCCGGGTCGTGCCCCCGCGCCGCCCACCGCCGGCGGGCCAGCTCGACCGCGGCGATCACGCCGAAGGCGATCATCAGCCCGTAGGCCCGCAGGTGCAGCGGGCCGAGGACGATCTCGTTCGACGAGGGGCTGGGGATCGATCCCAGGAGCGCGTGCACCTACAGGTACTTCGGCTCGATGGCGAAGAGCCCGGCCGAGCCGGCGGTGACCGGTGCCACCAGGCCGAGGGCCTCGGGCAGCAGCTGCTCGGCGTAGAACGTGGCGGTGGCCACCTTGGCCCGCAGGAACTCGGGGTCGCCCTCCCCCGAGTCGAGTCGCGCCTGCGCGGCGAGGGCCTGACGGGCCATCACCCAGCCGCCGGCCACCAGCCCGAACAGGCGCAGGTAGGGCGTGGCGCCGGCGAGGGCGTGATTGGGGTCCTCGGCGCCATGGGTGAGCAGCCACTGCGTGGCCACCTCGAGCGCGTCGGTCGCCTCGTGCAGGTTGGTGCGGATCGCGGCCAGGGCCTCGCCGGCCACGGCCAACTGGTCGCCGTGGGCCCGCACGTCGGCGATGAAGTCGGCCATCACCCCGCCACCGCGCATGGGCAGCTTGCGGCCCACCAGGTCCATGCCCTGGATGCCGTTGGTGCCCTCGTAGATGGGCGGGATCCGGGCGTCGCGGAAGTGCTGGGCCACCCCCGTCTCCTCGATGTAGCCCATGCCACCGTGCACCTGGATGGCCAGCGACGTGACCTCGACACCCAGGTCGGTGGACCAGCCCTTGGCGATCGGGATCAGCAGGTCGGCGAGCTCGCGGGCGGACTCACGGTCGTCCTCGTCGGGATCGTGGGCGGCGCGGTCCATCGCCTCGGCGGTGACGTAGATCAGGCCCCTCATGGCCTCGATCGACGCCTTCATCGTCAACAGCATTCGGCGCACGTCGGGGTGCTCGATGATGAACGAGCTCTCGCCGGGGGGCGCACCGACCGCCCGACCCTGCCGCCGCTCCTGGGCGTAGGCCAAGGCGTCCTGGTAGGAGCGCTCGGCGAGCGCCAGGCCCTGCAGCCCCACCGACAGGCGGGCGTTGTTCATCATCGTGAACATGTACCGCATGCCCTGGTTCTCTTCGCCGATCAGGTAGCCGACCGCGCCGTCGCCCTGCTCGCCGTAGTTGAGCACGCAGGTGGGGCTGGCCTTGATGCCCATCTTGTGCTCGACCGAGGCGCAGACCACGTCGTTGCGCGCACCGAGCGTGCCGTCGTCGTTCACCAGGAACTTCGGGACGATGAAACAGGAGATGCCCTTGGTGCCGGGCGGCGCATCGGGTGTGCGGGCCAGCACCAGGTGGATGATGTTCTCGGCCAGGTCGTGCTCGCCGAAGGTGATGAAGATCTTCGTGCCGGTGATGCGCCAGGTGCCGTCGCCGGCGGGGACCGCCTTCGTGCGGAGCGCACCGACATCGGACCCGGCCTCGGGCTCGGTGAGGTTCATCGAGCCGGTCCACTCGCCGGTGACCATCTTCGGCAGGAAGATCTCCCGCTGGGTCTCGTCGGCGTGGTGGGCCAGCATGTCGATGGCGCCCTGGGTGAGCAGCGGGGCCATGGAGAACGACATGCAGGCCGCGGTGAGCATCTCCTGCAGGGCGGTCGCCACCAGCCAGGGGAACCCGCCGCCGCCGTAGTCCGGGTCGAAGGGCACGCCTCCCCAGCCCGCCTCGACGTACTTGTCGTAGGCGACCTTGAAGCCGGTGGGGGTGATGACCTCGCCGTCCTCCCACGTGCTGCCCTCGACATCGCCGACCCGGTTGAGCGGCCCGATGACGTCGGCCATGAACCGCCCGGCCTCGTCGAGGACGCCTCGCACCAGCGCGGGCTCGGCGTGCTCGAAGGCCTCGAAACGGGCGAGGGCGGCCAGGTCGGCGACGTGCTCGAGGGTGAACTCGATGTCGCGGAGCGGTGCGGAGTAGTCAGCCACGATCCGAGGCTAAACCCCGCTCCGCGCCGCCCCAAAGGCGGGCAGGCCCGCCATCAGCGTCGGGATGCACTCGGTCGCGGCCGACGGGGCCGGCCGCGGGTGAGGTCACATGGGCCGAAAGGCCTAAACCGCCGGACGCCCCGCCGCCGATAGGAGCAGATGGACACCGACCGTTCGCCACTGCTGACCCGGCGGGCCGCGCTCGCGGGCGGCGCGGCACTGGCCGCGGCCGGCACGCTCGACCTGGCGACGCCCTCGGCGGCGAGCGCGGCGGCGATGGTGGCGACCGGCCGCGGCCGGCGGCGGCGCCCGGCCGCGGCCCCTGCGCCGCTGCAACTGGGCCCTGTGAGCGAGGTCGGCGAGCCCTCCCGGTCGTTCGAGCAGCACCTGATCGCCCGCGCCACGTTCGGCTGGACCCCCGCCCTCGAGACCCAGGTGCGGTCCGCGGGCTGGCAGGACTGGCTGGACGAGCAGTTGGATCCGGCGTCGATCGACGACGGGGCCGTCGACGCGGTGCTGGCCGGGTACCGGACGCTGGCCAACACCAACCAGGCCAACCACGTGATCGCGGACACCGAGGAGGACGGCCTGCGGCTGCTGCGCCGGGAGCTGTCCCATTCGACGTTCCTCCGGGCCCTGCACAGCAACCGCCAGCTGTACGAGGTGATGGTCGACTTCTGGTCGAACCACTTCAACGTGTTCCTCTACGACTCGGGCTACGAGCACCTGATGACCGTGGACAACCGCACGGTGGCCCGCGCCAACGCGCTCGGCCGGTTCAGCGACCTGCTGGCGGCCAGCGCCCACAGCCCCGCGATGCTCGTGTACCTCGACAACGCCCGCAGCAACGCCAACTCCGCCGACGGCGTGAACGAGAACTGGGGCCGCGAACTGCTCGAGCTGCACACCCTCGGGATCATCGACGGCGAGCACGTGTACGACGAGGACGACGTGGTCGGCGTGGCCAAGGTGATGTCGGGGTGGTCGGTGAACATCACCAACGACCTCGACATCTTCCGGTTCCGCTCGACGTGGCACCACACCGGGCCCATCTCGCTGCTGGACGGTGCGTGGGCGTGCCCTGCGCATGCGGCCACCGACGGCCAGCAGTACGGCGAGAGCCTGCTCTCGTTCCTCGCCCACCACGAGAGCACCGCCCGCTACGTCTGCTGGAAGCTGGCGAAGCGGTTCGTGTCCGACGACCCGTCGCCCGCGTTGGTGGCCGGCGCCCAGGCGGTGTACCTGGCCAACGACACGGCCATCGCCCCGGTGCTGCGCCACCTGTTCCACAGCCCCGAGTTCGCCGCCAGCAGTGGCCTCAAGCTGCGGCGGGGCTTCGAGGTCCTCGCCGCGACCTGCCGGGTGCTGGGCGCACAGGTCGACCCGGACCCGCTGGGGGACGCCGCCGAAGGCATCCACGGCGAGGGGTGGGGCGCGTTGTTCCGTCTGGGCCAGCCGCTGTTCGGCCACCGCAACCCCGATGGCTTCAGCGACGACGGCGCCGACTGGCTGAGCGCCGACGGCCTCCTCCGGCGCTGGGAGATCTGCGGGGCCATCGCCCAGAACTGGTACGAGCCCGACGTGGTCGCCGATCCCCTGTCCCTCGTGCCCGACCCGCCGCCGCCCACCGCCGGGACGCTGCTCGACGCGCTCGCGGCACGGGTGCTCGGCGCCGTCGGCACGCCGCCACCGCACGGCTTCACCGACGTGCCCGCCTCCGCCCGCTACGGCCCCGCGCTCGACTGGGCGCGGGCCGAGGGAGTGGTCTCCGCCTACGCCGACGGCACGTTCCGGCCCAAGAAGCCCGTGAAGCGCTCGCAGATCGTCACGATGCTGTGGCACGCCGAGGGCGACCCCGGCGGGTCGCCGGCCCACGGGTTCACCGACGTGCCCCCGGGAGCGTCCTACGGGCCGGCGCTGAACTGGGCGCGGGCCCACGGGGTGGTCGGCGCCTACCCCGACGGCACGTTCCGCCCGAGGAACAAGGTGACCCGGGCGCAGGTGGTGATGATGCTGTGGCACGCCGCGGGTGCCCCGACGGGCGCACCCGCCCACGGGTTCTCCGACGTCGGCCCCACCGCCTGGTACGGGCGGGGGCTGGACTGGGCCGCGGCCCAGGGCCTGGTGACGCCGTACCCGGGCAACACGTTCCGGCCGGATCGGGAGGTGACCCGCTCGCAGGTGGTCACGATGCTGTACCGCCGTCATCACACGCCCCTGTCCGCACTCACCAGCGCCGAGCGGGCCGCGTTCGTCACCTTCCTCGAGGGCGACGAGGACCAGGTGACCTACGACTGGTTCCTGGAGTGGAAGGTGCCCGACACCGTCGCCCTCCTGCTCGCCACCCCCCACTTCCAGCACCGATGAGGGCCCGACCATGAGCGCTCCGACCTCAGGCGCCCGGCGCCACGCACCCGACCGACGGCTCAGCCGGCGCCGCTTCCTGGTGGGGGGCGGGGCGACCGCGGCCGGGGCGGTGGCGCTACCGGCGCTGGCGCCCCGCCTGGCCTTCGCCACGCCCGAGGACCCGGCGTCGGGCGACACCCTGGTGGCGATCTTCCTCCGCGGCGGCGCCGACGGGCTGTCGCTCGTCCCGCCGTTCAGCGACACGACCGGCTACCAGGCGCTGCGGGGGGCGGGCACGGCCAATGACGTCGCCGTGCCGCCGCCGAACCCGGCGGACGCGGCCAACAGCGCCATCGACCTGGGGGTGGTGAAGTCGGGCCACCACTTCGGCCTCCACCCGGCCGCGACGGGGCTGAAGTCGATCTGGGACGCCGGCCACCTCGCCATCGTGCACGCCGCCGGCCTGCCCGCCGCCGAGAGCGACACCCGCAGCCACTTCGACGCCGAGACCTACTGGGAGCGGGCCAGCGCCGATGTGGGCGTGGAGACCGGGTGGTTGGGCCGCCACCTGGCCACGTCGGGGCCCTCGAGCGGGGTCCCGGGGATCGGCTACGACACCGGCGGCGTTCCCATGAGCCTCCGGGGAGAGCCCCGGGCCATGGGGATGTCGTCCATCGAGGGGTTCCACGTCGAGGGCTTCAGCGACTCCGAGCGATCGCAGGCCGCGCTGGCCGCGCTGTACCCCGACGCCACCGGCGACACCCTCACTCAGCAGGGGCACGACACCCTGGCGGCGGTGGACCAGGTCGTGGCCGCCGACCCGGCGCAGTACGACGACAACGCCGCCCTCTACCCCACCACGCGGCCCGCCCGCGAGCTCGCCCAGGGTCTGCGTGAGGTCGCCCAGTTGATCCGTGCGGGCATCGGCCTGCGGGTGGCCTGCCTCGACCTGCCCGGCTGGGACCTGCACGATGACATGGGCCCGGTGAGCAGCGCCGGGGGCACCCAGCGCCTGTTGACCCAGGCGCTCTCGGACTCGCTCTGGGCGTTCCACCAGGACCTCGGGCCGCTCATGGACGAGGTGACGGTGGTGACCATGACCGAGTTCGGCCGAACCATCGCCTGCAACGGCAGTGGGGGCACCGACCACGGCCGGGGCACCGCGGTGCTCGTGGTGAGCGGCAACGCCTCACCCGGGATCCACGGCGACTACCCGGCCGGGCCACTGACCGATGGCCCCGAGGACGACCTGGTCGTGGCCAACGACTTCCGTGCCGTGATGGCCGAGGTGCTCACCAAGCGCCTGGGCAACCCCCACGTCGACCAGGTCTTCCCCGGCTACACGCACACCGGCGACCTCGGCGTGGTCTCCTGAGCGCACCCACCCGCCGCCACCCACTCCCCACCTCGGGGCTCAGCTGACGGCGATCAGCACCACCGCGAGGCCGGCGATGATCAGGCCGATGCGCTGCACCGCGCTGACGCGCTCGTGCAGCACCACCCGGGCCAGGACCAGCGTGCTGGCCGGGTAGAGCGAGATGATCACCGCCACGAGCACCAGCAGGCCCTCGCTGAACGCCAACAGCAACAGCGTGTTGGCGCCCATGTCGAGCACGCCACAGGCGACGATGAGCCCCAGCGAGCCCCGCTCGGGGCGGACATCGGTGCGCAGCACCAGCGCGACGACCAGCAGGAACGGCACGGCGACGAGCCGGTCGGTGACCAGCGGCCAGAGCCCGGCGTCGTCGGACACCGAGTCGAGCGTGATGAACAGCAGCCCGAAGAGCACGCCCGACCCGATGCCGGTGAGCACCATCGAGCGGCGGGTGGCGCCCGGGGCCGGCCGGTCGAGCTCGGTGTCGTCGGCGGCGGCGGGACCGTGCTGGCTGACCAGCAGGATCGCGGCCATGGCGATCGCCACCCCCACCAGCGACAGCACCGACGGGCGCTCGCCGCCGAGTAGGCCGACGAACACGGGCAGCGCGGCCGCCGTCAACGCGGAGATCGGTGCGACCACGCTCATCGCTCCGGCCGCCATCGCCTGATAGAACGCGGTGATGGCGCCTGCACCCACCACGCCGGCCAGCGCTCCGACGACCAGGTCGCGCGTGTTCGGCGAGCCGCCCACGAGCGGCACCAGGCCGATCAGCATGAGGCCGCCCACCAGTTGTGAGAGCAAGGTGACCCGGATGGCCGGGGCCCGGCGCGCCGCGAGGCTGCCGCAGAAGTCACCGGCCCCGTACGACACCGCGCCGAAGAACGCCAGGAGGATCGCCATGGGGACGGTCAGTCTGTCCCACCCGGCACCTGGCGCCGACGGTCGCGCTCCGTCGATGCCCATGCACACGGGCAGCGACGACCGGGACCGTGCGCGCCGAGCGGCGCCTCGGGCCCGGGGAGACTGTCAGGCCCGGCTGGTGACGAACTTCACCTTGTCCTTCACGGTCGGGTGGGTCGTCGATGTGGCGGTGAGGCTGCCCGTCAGGCCGGCACCCGCTGGTGCCGCGTTCAGCACGGTGACGACGACCTTGACCTTGGCCTTGGCGCCCGGCGCGATCGCGGCCGGCGTGGTGTAGGTCCCCTGCGTGACCGCGCCCGTGATGTCGGCGCCGGCGGCGTCGTAGTAGCGGACCCGGAACGCCGCGGTCGACGTCGTGCCCCTGAGGCGGAACTGCTCGGCGAAGGCGGCGTCGTTCTGGACCATCACGTTGTAGGTGACCGAGCCGCCGCGGGGCGCCGAGCCCGTGCGGGTCTGGCCCGCGCCGGTGGTGTTGTAGACGTCCTTGCCCACCACGACGCCGGTGGCCCCCTTCTTGATCTGGGCGTCGGGACGACCGCGGTACCCGAAGGCCTGTACCCGGATGTTGTTGAGCTCGGCGACGTAGAGATCACCGCTGGTCTGGTCGACCGCCACCCCCCAGGCATCTCTGAACTGACCAGGTCCGGTGCCCCTGCTGCCCCACGCGCTCACGAAGGTGCCGGTGGCGGAGAACTTCTGCACCCGGTCGTTGCCCAGGTCCACCACGTACACGTTGCCCGCAGCATCGACGGCCACGCCCTTCGGACCCTGGAGCTGCCCAGGCGCCGCGCCCTCCGTACCCCAGCTGCCCAGGAACGTGCCGGTCGTGCTGAAGCGCTGCACCCGGTGGTTGAACGAGTCGGCGACGTACACGGTGCCGCCGTGCACGGCGATCCCCTCGGGGGTGTCGAACTGGCCGTTGCCGGACCCGCGCGACCCCCACATGGTGACGAAGGTGCCGTCCGAGGTGAACTTCTGGATCCGCCCGTTGCCGGCATCGACCACGTAGACGAAGCCGTCGCCGTCGACGGCGATGCCTGTCGGGAACTGGAACTTCCCACCGGTCCCCTGGCCCCACTCGCCCCACTCGGTCACGAACTCCCCTCCGGCGGTGAACTTCTCGATCCGGTTGCTGTCCACCACGTAGACGAAGCCGTCGCCGTCGATGGCGATGCCCTCGGGAGCCGTGAACTCACCGGGGCCCTCCCCGTAGGTGCCCCACATGTCGAGGAAGGTGCCGTCGGGGGCGAACCGCTGGACCCGCTGCCCCCAGAACTCCGTGGTGTAGACGTCACCCTCCGCGCCGACCGCGACCCACTCGAGCCAGTCGAACTCGCCGGGGTCGTCGCCCCGCACGCCGCCCCACATGGTGAGGAACGAGGGCGCCGGCTCCGCAGCGGCTGCCGGAGCGGCGCTCCCCAGCGTCACGATGCTCAACGCCAGGAGGGTCACGACTGCGACGGCACGCGGCACGCTCGTCATAACCTCACGGTCGCGCCTTCTGCTCGTCGCGCCAGAGGCGAAGGTCACCGGTCGCGCCAGAGCGTTGCGCAGTGCCCTCACGGGGACCATCGGTCGGTCGGGACCGCCCCGCGTGCCTACGGTCTCATCATGAGCGAGTCGCCGACGTTCCGCACCATCCTCTACCAGGTGGCCGACCGCGTGGCCACGATCACGTTGCACCGGCCCGACCGGCTCAACGCCATCGGCGCGGGAATGCCGCGAGAACTGCGCCAAGCGGTCGAGCAGGCCGACGCGGATCCCGCAGTGCACGTGATCGTGCTCACCGGCGCCGGCCGGGCGTTCTGCTCCGGCTACGACCTGCAGGACTACGCCGAGCGGCCCGGCACCAACGCGGGCGTGCAGGACATGCCGTGGGACCCGATGGTCGACTTCGCGATGATGTCTCGCAACACCGAGGACTTCCTGTCGCTGTGGCGGGCGAGCACCCCCACGATCGCCAAGGTCCGGGGCTTCGCGGTGGCCGGTGGGAGCGACATCGCCCTCTGCTGCGATCTGGTCGTGATGGCCGAGGACGCCAAGATCGGGTACCCGCCGGCCCGGGTGTGGGGCTGCCCGACAACGGCGATGTGGGTGTACCGCCTGGGCGCCGAGCAGGCCAAGCGCATGCTCTTCACCGGCGACCTGGTGGACGGGCGGGAGGCGGCGGCCATGGGCCTGGTGCTCGAGGCGGTGCCCGAAGCCGACCTCGACGCCCGTGTCGACACGCTGGCGCGGCGCGTGGCGGGGGTGCCGCGGAACCAGCTGATGATGCAGAAGATGATGGTTAACCAGGCCATGGAGGCCATGGGGATGCCCGCCACGCAACGCCTGGCCACGCTCTTCGACGGCATCGCCCGCCACACCCCCGAGGGCATGTGGTTCAAGGAGCGGGCCGAGGAGGTGGGCTTCAAGCAGGCGGTGCAGGAGCGCGACGGCGGCGACCCCATCGCCGAGGGCGTCAGCCGATGATCGGCGATCTCGATGCCGAGCGGGCCATTGAGCGCCTGCTGCACACCTACGCCGAGCGCATCGACGCCGGCGACTTCGCCGGGGTCGGCGAGCTGTTCGGTCATGGTCGCATCGCCACCGACGACGGCACCGTGGTGGCCGAGGGCGCCGTGGCGGTCGAGGCCCTCTACCGGGCCACCACCCGCCGCTACGACGACGACGGCACGCCCCACACCAAGCACGTCACGACCAACGCGATCATCGACGCCGACCGGGGATCGGTCCGCGCCACGGCCCGCTCGTACTTCACGGTGTTCCAGGGCCTGGCCGACTTCCCGCTGCAGCCGATCATCAGCGGTCGCTACCACGACACGTTCACCCGCATCGACGGTGTGTGGTGGTTCGAGGAGCGTCGCATGATGCCCGAGCTCTTCGGCGATCTCAGCCACCACCTGCTCATCGACCTCTGAGATGACCGAGCTGACCGCGTTGGCGCCGGGTGTGCACGCCTGGCTCGACCCCGAGCCCGACCTGGGCCACCCCAACGCCGGCGTGGTGGTCGACGAGGACGGCATCACCCTCGTCGACACCTTGTGCGTGCCCTCCCAATGGGAGCCGTTCGCCGCCGCGGTCGAGGCCCTCGGGCCACCCATCCGCCGGGTGGTGCTGACGGGCAGCCACATCCCCTACGTGGGCGGCACCAGCCGCTTCTGGCGCGCGGCCGTGTACGGCACCGCGCAGGCCAGCGCCCACCTCGACCAGCCGGCCGACCCGGCGGTGCTCCGCCGGCTGTTCCCCGCACTGGCCGGCGAGCTCGACGACGAGCTCACCACCCGGCCCGTCAGCCACGTGGTGACCGAGGCCACCTACGTGAGCGGCGCGGTCATGGCCGTGCCGCTCCGGGGCCAGATGGACGAGAACCTGGTGGCGGTCGTGCCCGGTGCCGATGTGGTCTTCGCCGGCGCACTGTGCAGCTTCGGGGTGACCCCCCTGGCGTTCCAGGGCGACCCGGCGGCATGGGCCGACACGCTGGCGGCGGTGGGCGACCTGGCGTCGGTGATCGTGCCGGGCCACGGGCCTGTGGGTGGCCCCGACGAGCTGCTGGCCCAGCAGGCCTACCTGTGGGCCTGCGTGGAGGCCGAAGGCGACCCGTCGGCCATTCCGCCGGGCCCGTGGGACCGCTGGCCCGGCCGTGACTGGGACGAGGTGAACGTGGAGCGGGCCGCCCTGCTGTCCCAGGGCGACACCAGTGTCCCCCGCAGCCTGCTGCGACGCCTGGGCCAGGACGGATGAGGCGGCGGACCGTTTGGTGGCCCACGCCGTGCAGACCCATCGCATCGTTCGACCGGGCGCGGCCCGCAACCGCCTACGCGCGCCCCCTCGCCCGGGTGGACACGGATGGCGCCCTCGAAGGGTGCGGCGACGGGTGCCCGGCGCGGCCCCGCCGGGCCTGACGCCGCACCGTCGGAGCCGACCGACGGGTGGTGATGCCGCTACGGTGCGGGGCTGTGAGCAGACCGGCTCGGCTCATGCTGATCGCCTGCGTGCCGGTCGGCCTGGTCCTCCTCGTGCTCTTCGCGCAGGAGCCCACGTATCGGGCCAGCGGGGTGGTCACGCTGTCGCCGGGAGCGCAACCGGCCGAGTCGACGCTTCCCCCGGGGGAACGCGCGTCGGTGGTCCGGGCCGAACAGGCGGTGGCCGAGGGCCCGGAGCTCCGGGCGCTGCTCGACCCGGTCCTGGACTTCTCCTACGACTACACCGTCGAAGGCGACGACGCGGCGGCCACGCTGCGCTTCACGGCCACCGCGTCGTCGGCCCAGGAGGCCGTGGCCGCCGCCGCGACCGCCAGTGGTGGCTTCGTGTCACAGCGTCCGAGCCTGCCCGGCGCAGCGTCGGCGCCCGGGGCGACGGTGTCCGAGGCGGCGTCGTTGCCGACCGAGCCCACCTCGCCGCCGTTCCTGCTGCCCGCCGTGGCGGGGATCGTGGTCGGCCTCGCGCTCGCCGCGGCGTTCACCCTCGCCTCCACCGTGCGCCGGCGCCGCCCGCCTGTCACCCCGGAGGGACCCGACCAGGCGATGCGCGAAGTGGCCGAGCTCATGCCCCCACCGCCGGTGTCGCCGCGACGCCTGGGCCTCCGCCTCGTCGTCGTGGTCGGCGCGATCGCGCTCCTCGCCACGTCGGTCGCCGGGGCGCACGAGCTGTGGGAGGTACGGACCACGACCGACCACCAGGTGGAGGCCATGATCGACTGCATACCGGGCTGGTTGGACGAGATCCCCGACGGGGCGTCGATCTACCCCCAGCCCGACCCGCCCGAGGTGCGTGACCAGTTCTGGCTGGTTCGGCTGACCGAGCTGGCCTTCCCTCGGCTGCGGGTGGCCACCGATCCCGAGGACGCGGACTTCCAGGTGAAGATCGTGCTCGTGGGCGAGGGGGGTCGCGAGCCGTGCGCCGGCTACGCCGCGATCGTCACCCCGGCATGAGCCCGAGACACGCCGCCTCCGTGGCCGAACGGACACCGGGCGTGGCCCGAGCGGCCCGCCGCCTCCGTGGCCGAACGGCGACCGAGCGAAGCGAGCAGGAGCGGGACACCTGAACCCCCCCTTCGAGGTGGCGGTGGTCACCTTCGGGCTGTTGACCGCGGTCGGGCTCGCGCCCGCCCGCATCGTCGCCCGCTCGCGCCCGTGGGCCGTCGCGCTCACCCCCGTCGCCGGCGCGCTCGTCTGTGCGGCGGCCGCCTCGTTGTGCGTGCTCACCCGCACCTCGATGGTGCCCTGGCTGGTCGCACTCACCGTCGCGGGTGGCATCGCCCTCGGGGTGGCCCGTCGGCGCGGCTCTCTCGCGGACGAGGGCGCCGCCGGCGAGGCCTGGGTGCTCCTCGCCGCGGGAGCCGTGGCCCTCGTACCCGTCGTGCTGGTCGACCTGCCCGCCACGGTCTCCGATGCCCGTTCGATCTGGTGGCTCCACGCCGCCTGGTTCCGTGCCGGGGGGCCGCTGGCCGCCGATGCCATGCACGACCCGGCCTACGGGGGCTCCCTGCCGGCGCACCCGCCCCTCGTCCCCAGCGTCATCGCTGCGGTGTGGCACCTCGACGGCGCCTACGACCGCGAGGTGGCGCTACGGGTGAGCCAACTGCTCACGGCCTGTGCCGCCGCCGCGCTGGGCTTCGTCACCGCCCGGGTGCTGCGCCTCGCCGGGGCCGGCGGCGCGCTCGTCGCTGCGGGCGTGACGTGGTTGGCCTGGTCGGCCAAGGTCTCGGTGGGCCTCGACGGCCTGCTCGACCTCACCTGGGCGCTCCTGCTCGCCGCCGGCGCCGTGCTCTGGCTGGCGGGCGACGCGGGCCGGCGGACGATCGCGACCGGCGCCCTCTTCGTGGCCGCCGCGATGCTCACCAAGTCGGAGGGCCAGGTGGGCGCCCTGCTCCTGGCCGCCCTCACGACGGTGCGGTTGCGCTCGGCCTGGCCCCGAACCGCCATCGTGGTCGGCGCCGTCGTCGGCGCCGCGACGATGTGGCGCGTCGTGATCACCCCCTCGCGCTACGACACCGGCGACCTGAGCCGCCTCCCCGAGTTGGTCCAGCCGGGGAGCGCCGGCTGGGAGCGGATGACCACCGCACTGGGCGACTTCGCCGGCCAACTGGGGCCGCTGGGGTGGCTCGGCGTGGCCCTCGTCGCGGCGGTCGCCACGCTGGGACGGGACCCCTCCGCCCGGGTTCGCCAACCCGGGCTCCTCGCCCTCCTCGTGCTCGCGGCCGGCGTGGCGCTGGCCAACGCCGCGGTCTTCGCGCTCCGCCCCGAGGAGATGGATGCCCTGCTGCACGGTGCGGCCTACCGGACCATCATCGTCGTGCGGCTGCTGGTGCTCGTCGACGTGGTGCTGGCCCTGGTGGCGGCGGAGCGGGCGTTGCGGACCGGTCGCTCGGCGCAGGGCCCCGGCACCGCCGCCACCGCACCCCCTTCCCCCACGGCTCCGACCTCAGCCATCCCCTGACCATCAACCGGTGTCCACGGGACGGTTCGCCGGTGCGTCCCGAGACGACCGCATCGGCCGGCGTCGCCGCGGCGGGCCACGTGCGCCGTGGCGAGCGTGGAGACCGGTCGACTCAGTCCTGCAGTTGGTGACGCTGGAAGAACTCCCAGGCCAGTTCGGTGGCGCTGATGTCCTGGGTGGTGTGACCCGCCAGCGACGCCAGGCCGCCCGCGGCGGGGTCGGCGGTCTGCCCGGCGTCGCGCCCGCGTCCCAGCGGGGTGCCGGGCCAGCTGTGGCCACCGCCCTCGACCAGGTAGAGGACCACCTCGGTGCCGCCGTCGCAGTCCGGCCACGAGCGCCGGACGACCTCGTCCGACACCCGCTCCTCGGTCGGCTCCGGCGCACAGCCGTCACGCGCCGCCCACGCCGCCATGGAGTCCTCGACGGGCGGGAAGGGGATCCGATCCACCTCGGCGCCCTGCTCGGCGGGGGTGGCCGAGGCGGCGTCCAGGCGGTTCGAGCCGAGGAACACCCGCAGCATCTCGCCCAGGCCGCCGCGGAAGGGCAACACGTTGTCGGCGGTGCCGTAGGTGACCTGGATGGGCACCGGAGGGCCCGCGTCGCAACCGTCGAGCATGGAGAGGCCGGCCACCGGCGCGACCGCGGCGAACACGTCGGGCAGGCGGCAGGCGAGCGCCGACGACATCAGCCCGCCGTTGGAGATGCCCGTGGCGTAGACACGCGACGTGTCGACGCACAGATCGTCGCCCACGCGGGCCACCAGGTGCTCGATGAACGACACATCGTCCGACGCCAGACCGCTGGAGATGTAGTTCCAGTGCGGGATCTGGCCGAGGCCCTGCGGGGTGACCACGAGGAACCCCTCGGTCCGGGCGAGGTCCTCCATGCCGGTGACCGCGGCCTCGAGGTCGTCGTTCATGGTCAGACCGTGGATGTCGACCACGAGCGGGGCCGGGGTGCCGGCGCGGTAGGACCTGGGCACGAACCGCCGGTACTGCCGGGCGACACCGTCGGACCGCATCTCCTCGTGGGACATGCCGGGCGTGGGCGCACCACCCCCGGCGCATCCGGCAGACGGCCTGGGGGCGCCCGCGCCCGGCTCGCCGGCCCGTGCCGGCTCGCCGCCGACGGCGGACGACTCGGTCGTCGTCGTCCCACCGGCTGCCGCGTCGGGGTCGGCGGCGCCGGCGCCTGCTGCACAGCCGGTAGCTACGAACGCGAGGCCGCAGGCGACGACGACCGCGAGCAGACCGCGGGTGGCGGCGAACGGGGTGGGGCGAACCGTCATCGGCGGGTTCTCGCGAACTGCACCCGCCGAGTGTACGGGCGAGGAGCGCCCGGGCTCAGCGCGCGTGCACGGGCGGCAACCGCAGCACCGCGTCGATGCCGCCGCCGGGCGCTTCGCGCAGCTCGAGGTCGCCGCCGTCGATGCGGGCCAGCCGACGGGCGATCGGAAGGCCGAGCCCACTCCCGCCGAGGCGGGGTCCCGGCGCCGCCACGCTCCAGAAGCGGTCGAAGGCCCGCCCCCGCTCCTCGGCGCTCATGCCGGGCCCCTGGTCGACGACATGGGCCTCGACGAGGTCGCCGTCCGCCCGGCACGAGAGCGTGACCTGGCTGCCCGCCGCGGACACGTCGAGAGCGTTGGCCAGCAGGTTGTCGATCACGCCGGCCACGTGATCCGGGGTGCCCAGCGCGAGGACCGACGCGGTGGCGTCGTCGGCCACCAGGTCCACCCCCTGCTCGGCGGCCACCGGCGCCCACACCTCCCGCCGCTCCGCCAGCAGGGCGACCAGGTCGAGCGGCTCCGCGGTGACGGTCGTCGACGTGCGCTCGGCCCGGGCCAGCGCCAGCAGCCCGTCGACCAGCCGTGACAGCCGGCCCACCTCGCGCAACGCGGCGTCGACCTCGTCCTGCTCGACGGGATCGACCTCCTCCCGGATGTTCTCCAGCTGCAACCGGAGGGCGGTGAGTGGGGTGCGCAGTTGGTGGGAGGCATCGGCGACGAACGCCTCCTGGGCCGTCACCAACTCCTCGAGGCGCGCGGCCGTGTCGTTGAACGCGACCGACAGCGACCGCACCTCCGGGGGCCCGTCGTCCACCCGGGTGCGCGCCTCCAGGTCGCCGTGCCCGAGTCGTGTGGCCGTCTCCTGGAGCCGCTGCAGCGGGCGCACCACCGACCGGGCGAAGACGATGCCCACCACGGTGGCGGCCGCGAGCGTGACGAACCCGACGGTGGCGAGGCGCAGCCAGTTGCGCACCACCCGATCATCGACGGTCGAGGTGGGATAGGTGATGCGTACCGCACCGTGCACCTCGCCACCCGACGCGACGGGCACGGCGACGTAGAGCAGGTTCTCGTCGAGGGAATCGGAGTGGCGGGTGCCGGTGGCCACCCGGCCGCTCAGGGCGATCTGGATCTCCGGCCGGCTCGCGAACGAACGATCTCCGGGCCGGAGCGGGTCCGAGTCGGCCACTGCGATGCCGTCGGCGTCGACGATCACCACCCGGCCACCCGTCCGCTCCTGATACGCCTCGGCGACGGGCTGCAGCTCGATGTCCTGCGTGCCCTCGAGGCTGTCCTCGGCCAGTGAGGCCAGGGCCACCGCGTCGCGCTCGACGTCGAAGGTGAGCTCGTCGAGCTGACGGTGGGCATACGAGATGCCGAGCGGCACCTCGAGGATCAGCAGTACGAAGACCGTGAGGGTGAGGTAGCCGAGGAGGAGCCGGCGGGTCACGTGCCCGAGCCGAGACGGAACCCCACGCCACGGACGGTCTCGATGAGGGTGGGGTCGCCCAGCTTCTTGCGTAGCGAGGCCACGTGGACGTCGAGGGTCTTGGTGGGCCCGTACCAGTGCGCGTCCCAGACCTCCTCGAGGATCTCGTCCCTCGTGCGGGTGGCGCCCGGGTCACCGGCCAGCAGAGCCAACAGGTCGAACTCCTTGCGGGTGAGGGTGACCTCACGGCCGTCCACGGTGGCCCGGCGGGTGCGGGTGTCGACCTCGACCCGCCCGGCGTGCAGCACCGGATCGGGCTCGGCGTCGTCGTCGCTCCCCTGCCGCGACGCGGCGCGGCGAGTGACCGCGCGGATGCGCGCGACCAACTCGCGGAAGCCGAAGGGCTTGACCACGTAGTCGTCCGCCCCGAGCTCGAGGCCCACCACGCGGTCGACCTCGTCGCCCCGAGCGGTGATCACGATGATGGGGACCTCCGACTCGGCCCGCATCCGCCGGCACACCTCGTAGCCGTCGAGGTCGGGCAGGCCGAGGTCGAGCAGCACCAGGTCGGCGGGCTCGGCGGCCAGCGCATCGGCGCCCGTGGCCACGCGGGTCACCTCGAAGCCCTCACGCCCGAGCCCCTTGGCCAAGGGCCCGGCGATGGCGTCGTCGTCTTCCACCAGCAGCAGCCGCACGGCTCCACCGTCGCACGAATCGGGCCCGTTGGGCACGACCAAGGCGAACTTTGCCAAGCCTTTACTCTCGGCTGCCCGCTGGTTGTCGATGCCACCCGTACGGTCCGGTGGTCGGATCGCAACCGGGAGGAACCCCCCATGGAACGACGCAAGGCACTCGCAGTCGCAGGAACGATCGCCGGAACGCTGGCCGCCGCCGGGGCGGCCATGGCCGTCAACTTCGGATTGCTCGGCGCCCAAGCCAGCCCCGTCGGCAACCTGGACGTGAAGAGCGCGGCCTCGCTGGCCCCCCGCGCCACCACGACCACCACCGAGCCACCCCCGGAGGTCACGATCGTCTACCAGGACGTCCCGGTGCCCGCAGGCGGCGGCACCTCCGGGAGCAGCGGCAGCGGCGAAAGCGGTAGCAGCGGCGGATCGTCCGGCGGCGGGTACTCGGCCCCGGCCCCCGCCGCGGCGCCGGCCCCCACCCCCGCGGTGGCGCCGGCACCGGCACCGGCGCCGACACCGACCTACAGCGATGACGGCGACGACGGCGGCGGCGACGACCACGCTGACGACCACGCCGACGACGTCGAAGAGCCCGACGACGATGACTGACCGCACCCCCCACAGCGTGCCGGAAGCGGGCGGGCTGCCGCCCAAGCGCAAGAAGCGCCCCCACGCCGCGGCCGCCACCCGCATCCTCACCGCTGGGGCGGCGACGACCGCAGCGTTCGGCATGGTGGCGGCGATGGGCCTGGCCAACCCACCCGAGGACGCCGCCGCCGACACCCCGGCGCCCACGGTGGTGCCCACCACGACGACGACAGCGCCGGCCCCCGAGCCCCGCCAGATCATCATCGTGCGGCCCCGTTACGTGCCCGTGCCGTCCAGCTCCGGCGGTTCGTCGGGCAGCTCGTCCGGCGGTTCGTCCGGCTCGTCGGGTTCGTCGGGCTACTCGGGATCGAGCGGCTCGTCGGGCGGCTCGACGTACTCGGCGCCCGCTCCGGCTCCGGCGCCGGCCCCCGCCCCGGCTCCGGCCCCCGCCCCGGCGCCCGTCACCAGCACGGGCGGCAGCTGAGTCCACGAGCGGAGCTCGATCGGCACGACACCCCCACAACCGCACCGCAGGCCCGCTCTGGCCGCGGATCCCCTCGTCGCCCCCGAGGAGGATCTCGCGGCCAGAGCCGCGCCCGGAGCCTGTCGCGGCGGGAAGGACCCTCACGCCGGGTACCGGCCGCGCCGGGAAGGACCCTCACGCCGGGTACCGGCCGCGCCGGGTAGGACCTCACGCCGGGTACCGGCCGCGCCGGGAAGGACCCTCACGCCGGGTACCGGCCGCGCCGGAGCCCCATCGCTCGGCCCGCGACGATGGGCCGGGGCGGCGGGTCCGGCCCGGCGGATCTGACGAGTCCCCCCGAATGCCGGGCGTCCGGGTCGCCCAGGAACTAGGAGAGCTGCTTGGTGACCTGCTCGAGGGCTTCGTCCTCGGACACGTCGAGGGCGAAGCTGAGCTCGGACACCAGCACGCCCCGGGCCTTCACCAGCATGGACTTCTCGCCGGCGGACAGGCCTCGGTCGGCGTCACGCAGGGCCAGGTTCCGCACCACCTCGGCCACCTGGTACACGTCGCCGGACTTCAGCTTCTCCTGGTGGTTCTTGAAGCGGCGGCTCCAGTTGGAGGGCTCGCGGACGTCCCGCTTGGCCAGCAACTGGAACAGGTCGTCCACGTCCTCGCGGGCGATGGGCCGGCGCATGCCGACCGCCTCGGCATTGGTGGCGGGGACCGACAGCATCAGGTCGCCGTGCGCCATCCGGAGCACCAGGTACTCCTTCTTCTCGCCGAACTCCTCCCGCTGCTCCTTGCGCTCGATCACTGCAGCGCCATGATGCGGATACACGACGCGGTCGCCGACTTCGAACAAGATTGCACTCCTGGGGTCCGCCGAGAACGTCCCGCGCAGGGACCCGGCAACAGCAATTCGGGGCTTCCCAGGATGCCACGAAACGCGCCGTTCGCCACCCTGGTGGGTCCGGTTCCGTACGATGGCGGGCCATGTCGATCGCCCCCGAGGACTGGTGGCTGCACTGCCCGCACTGCGACCGCTGGGCGCGGGCCGTCGACCACGGCGTCCACCGCGTCGGCGCCCGCTCGAAGGGCAAGCGCACGCTGGCCAAGTGCTCGCAGTGCCACAAGTTCCGCTGGATCCAGGTCGTCAGCCAACCCCCGGGCTGGGTGCCACCGGGCGGGGGCACCTCGGCGTGACCCGACCCTGATCGTCGACGCTCGAAGGAGACCCCATGCTCGGCTGGTTCATCTCCGTCCACCGCCAGGCCGCCAGGCGAGAGCGACCAGCGACGGGCAGCTCCTCCCCGGGCCCGCGCATCGCCGCATGGCAAGGCGGTCTCGACGCCATCGATTGGCTCGAGGCGCTGATCCCCGGCGGAGCGGTGATCGACCTCCACGGCGACGGCTATCCCCGCCGCATGACCGGCCGGGCCGACGCCGTCGTGCCGACGATCCTCGCGGGCCCACCGGGCGCGCACGACCCCTGGGTCGCCGGACCGAACGACCGGTTCGTCCCGGAACCCGTCGACTCGCTCGGTACCGGCTGGCTGGGCCGGACGACCATCGACCGTCGAGAGGCAGCGCGATGCTCACCCACCGAGTGGCTGCTCCTGGAGCTGTGGGACGAGAGCTGACTCGGTGCCGGGCTCTCGATTCGACCGCCGGAGCGGTCGAATCGGGAGCCAGTTCGGGACGGGTACGGCGATCAGGTCAGCTGCAGCCGCTGGTGCTGCCGCAGCTGGGGCAGGCGTGGCACGAGCCGGCCCGCTGCATCTGGACGCCGCACTGCATGCACATGGGAGCGTCGGAGGCGGGGGTGCCCGCCGGCGCCAGCGACATCTGCACGGCCAGCGTGGAGGCCGACTCGATCGACGGCGGGTCCGACGCCATGTCCATGCCCTGGCTGGTCTCGGTGACGGTCTCCTCGACGCCGGGCAGCGTGGGCTGGGTGCGCTCGCCCACGGTGAGGATGCCGATCTCGGCCCGCTCCTCGGGGCTGAGGTACAGCACCGCCAGGCGTCGGAACAGGTAGTCCATGAGGCTCGAGGCGAAGCGGATGTCGGGGTCGTCGGTCATGCCGGCGGGCTCGAAGCGCATGCCGGTGAAGGCCTCGATGAAGCTCCGCAGCGGCACGCCGTACTGGAGGCCGTGGCTGATCGAGATGGCGAAGGCGTCCATGATGCCGGCGAGGGTGGACCCCTGCTTGGACACCCGCACGAAGATCTCACCGGGGCGGCCGTCCTCGTACTCGCCGACGGTCACGAAGCCCTTGCAGTCGGCCACCCGGAACTCGAAGGTGCGTGACGTGCGGGTGCGGGGCAGCTTGTTGCGGATGGGCTCGTAGACGATCTTCTCGACGATGCGCTCGACGATCTCGGGCGCCGCCTCGGCCCCGATCTGGGTGCCGGAGGCCGCCCGGGTGACCGCGGCGTCGTCGTCGCCGCCGTCGCCCTCGACCGCGCCCTTCTTGGCCATGGCGAGCGGCTGGGCCACCTTGCAGTTGTCGCGGTAGATCGCGACCGCCTTGATGCCCAGCTTCCAGGCGTCGATGTGGAGCTGCTCGACGTCTTCCACGCTCACGTCCTCGGGCATGTTGACCGTCTTCGAGATGGCCCCCGAGATGAACGGCTGCACCGCGCCCATCATGCGGACGTGACCGCTGTAGTGGATGGCGTTGTCGCCCATCGAGCAGGCGAACACCGGGACGTGCTCGGCGGCCAGGTGCGGCGCCCCCAGGATCGACTTGTGCTCGTCGATGTAGGCCACGATCTCGGTGATCTGCTCGGGCGTGTAGCCCAGGCGCCGCAGCGCGCGGGGCACCGTCTGGTTGACGATGGTCATGGTGCCGCCACCGACCAGCTTCTTCATCTTGCACAGGCCCAGGTCGGGCTCGATGCCGGTGGTGTCGCAGTCCATCATCAGCCCGATGGTGCCGGTGGGCGCCAACACGCTGGCCTGGCTGTTGCGCACGCCGGAGGTCTGGGCGATCTCGCAGGCGGTGTCCCACGACTGCTGGGCGGCGCCGAGCAGGTCGGTGGGCACCAGCTCCTCGTCGATCTTGGCCGCCTCCTGGCGGTGCATGTCGAGCACCCGCAACATGTGCTCGGCGTTCTCGGCGTAGCCCGCGAACGGGCCCATGCGGGTGGCCGTGCGGGCCGACGTGGCGTAGGCGTGGCCGGTCATGAGCGCGGTGACCGCGCCGGCCCAGGCCCGACCCTCGTCGGAGTCGTAGGGCAGCCCCAGGGCCATCAGCAGGGCGCCCAGGTTGGCGTAGCCGATGCCCAGCTGGCGGAACCGGCGGGCGTTGTCGCCGATGGGCCCGGTCGGGTAGTCGGCGTTGCCCACCAGGATCTCCTGGGCGGTGAACAGCACCTCGACGGCCGCGGCGAAGCCCTCGACGTCGAAGTGGTCGTCGTCGTCGAGGAACTTCAACAGGTTGAGGCTGGCCAGGTTGCACGCCGAGTTGTCGAGGTGCATGTACTCCGAGCAGGGGTTCGAGGCGTTGATGCGACCCGTGTTGGCTGCGGTGTGCCAACGGTTGATGGTGGTGTCGAACTGCATGCCCGGATCGGCGCACTCCCAGGTGGCCTGGGAGATCTGGCGCATCAGGTCGCGGGCGCGGACGGTCTTGACCACCTCGCCGCCGAGCACGGCCCGCAGGTCCCAGTCGGCGTCGTCGAGCACGGCCTGCATGAACTCGTCGGTGACCCGCACCGAGTTGTTGGCGTTCTGGTACTGGGTGGAGTGGCTGTCGGCCCCGTCGAGGTCCATGTCGAAGCCGGCCGCGGCGAGCACCCGGGCCTTCTTCTCCTCACGGGACTTGCACCAGATGAACTCCTCGACGTCGGGGTGGTCGATGTCGAGGATCACCATCTTGGCGGCGCGGCGGGTCTTGCCGCCCGACTTGATGGTGCCGGCCGACGCGTCGGCTCCCCGCATGAAGCTCACCGGGCCCGACGCGGTGCCGCCGCCCTTGAGCAGCTCGACCGACGATCGGATGCCCGACAGGTTGATGCCCGAGCCCGAGCCGCCCTTGAAGATCGTGCCCTCCTCGACGTACCAGTTGAGGATGGAGTCCATGGTGTCCTCCACGTGGAGGATGAAGCACGCGCTGGCCTGCTGGGGCACACCCCGCACGCCGATGTTGAACCACACCGGCGAGTTGAACGCCGCCTTCTGGGTGACCACCAGGTGCTTGAGCTCGTTGCGGAAGGCCTCGGCCTCGCGCTCGTCGACGAAGTAGCCGTCGCGGCGGCCCCACTCGGTGATGGTGTCGGCCACCCGGTCGATCACCTGGCGCAGCGACCACTCGCGCTCGGGGGTGCCGAGGGAGCCCCGGAAGTACTTCTGGGCGACGATGTTGGTGGCGTTCAGCGACCAGTCGGTGGGGAACTCCACGTCGGTCTGCTCGAAGGCCACCGAGCCGTCACGGAAGTTGGTGATGCGGGCGTCGCGACGCTCCCACTCGACCTCGTCGTAGGGGTGGACGCCCTCGGTGGTGAAGTGCCGACGGATGCCGATCCCGGTGTGCTCGGGCGCCATAGCCATGAATGTTGTCCTCCGTGCCGGTTCGGCGTGGGTTCGTGTGGGAGTGGGGGAAGGAGTTGCCCGGAAACCGGAACACCAGGTTGGTTCGGCACGCTGCCGTCACAACATGTTGTGCCTACGACGCCCCCCGGCGCTTCCGGGCCACAAGATGTTCCGGTATTACATCACTGTGATTTGGGGGCGTCAATCCCCTTTCCAGATTTGGCCCCGTGCCGGCGCGGGGCGCCTCCGGCCACCGAGGTCGGCGACGGGGCGCCTCGGCGCTGGGTCAACTGACACCAGTGTAGTTCGCTCCAGGGCCCCTTCGGCGCGTCACGCGCGGTCGTGTCGGATGGGGGTGGGCTGCGGCGCGGGCGGCCCCAGGTCAGGGGGATGCCCGCCCAACACGCTTCCGCGAGCCAGGTGGGCGAGGGACCCCCAGGAGACGTCCAACCCGCCACGGAGAGAGACGCAACACCACCATTCCGGAGTGCCCACGCCGCAGCCTTGTGACGGGGTTCACCCTACGGACACCTGCCTGTGTGAGTGAAGGGGACGACCTGTGGATTTCCGGGAAACTTTCCCCCAACGCTGGGGAAAGCCCCCTCGCGCTACGGTCCCGACGGTGCGCCAGCTGCTCCCCCACGCCGGTCGGCTCCCCCGTCTCGACGCGCTCGACGTCTACGCCGCCGACGCGCGACCCGCTCCCGGCCACCGGCCCTGGCTGCTGGTGAACATGGTGGCGAGCGTTGACGGGGCCACCGCGGTGGATGGGCGCTCCGGAGCCCTCGGCGGCCCCGCCGATCGGGCCGCGTTCACCGCCATCCGAGGGGTGGCCGACGTGATCCTGGTGGCCGCGGGCACCGCCCGGGCCGAGGGCTACGGCCCGCCCAAGACCCCCGACGCGCTCCAGCAGGCCCGTCGGGCCCGGGGCCAGTGGGCCAAGCCCCGCATCGCCCTGGTCACCCGCTCGGTCGACCTGGACGTCGGCAGCGACCTGTTCACCGACCCCACCAGCCGATGCCTGGTGGTGGTTCCCGACGACGCACCCGCCGACCGCGTGGCGGCCGTCCGTCGGGTGGCCGACGTGGTCGAGGCCGGCCACGGCGGTGTCGACCTGGACGGGTGCCTCCGACACCTGCGGGGGCTCGGCGCCTCGGTGGTGCTGGCCGAGGGCGGCCCCAGCCTGCTCGGCCAACTCGCGGCCGCCGACCTGATCGACGAGGTGTGCCTCACCCTCTCCCCCGCCCTGGTGGCCGGGGAGTCGGCCCGGATCGTCCACGGCGACGCCGTGCCCGGAGGCCTGGCCCCGCTGCGCCTCGACCGCGTGCTCGAACAGGACGGCGTGCTCCTGTTGCGCTACCTCCGCGACCGGGGCTGACCCCCGCCGGCCCACGCTGACGGGCCCGCCCCGCTCGAACGGGACGCGGCTCGCGGCGCGGTGGTCAGGGTCGGTGCATCGGGAGCCGGAAACGATCCAGCACGATCTCGAGGCGCGCCGCTCGGCGCGACCGCTCAATGGGCCTTGGGGGCGGTGGCCTTCAACAGGCCGATCTCGCGCTCGAAGTCGCCTGGGTCGTCGAAGCCCTTGTACACGCTGGCGAACCGGACGTAGGCCACCACGTCGAGCTCACGCAGGCGCTCCAGCACCGCGAGGCCGATCTGCTCGGTCGACACCTCGCCGCCCTGCAGCCGGGCCTCGTCCTCCACCGCGAGGGCGAGCGCCTCGAGCTGCTCGGTGCTGATGGGGCGGCCCTTGGCCGACGCCTCGACCCCGCTCATGATGCGGCCACGGTCGAACGCCATGTGGTCGCCCGACCGCTTCACCACCACCAGGGGGAGCTCCTCGAGCCGCTCGTAGGTGGTGAAGCGGGTACCGCAGGTGAGGCACTGGCGACGGCGGCGGATGGCCGCGTCGTCGTCGGCGGTGCGCGAGTCGACGACCTTGTCGTCCACACCTCCGCACGCCGGGCATCGCATCGCGGTGACGCTAGCGCAGTGCCCCGCCACTCGATCAGGCCGTTCCCACGCGGTCGGCGCCGGTCGCTCAGTCCCGGCGCAGCCGGTAGGTGACGGCGTCGTCGTAGGCCGTCACCCACAGCGAGTCGAAGGCGACGATCACGTCACCGCCGCTGGGGACATCGGCGACGATCTCGGCCACCGCGTCGCCGCTGCCGGTGTCGATCTCCCGCAGGAAGGCATCGGCGTTCCGGATCCAGACCGAAGTACGGTCGGCGGCGATGGCGCCGTCCGCGCCGGCACCGCCGCCGACGACGGATCCGAGCTCGCCCGAGCCGATGTCGATCGGGAAGGTACCGCTGCTGCCCGCGACCCACGCCGTGCCGTCGGCGAAGGCGATGGCCGAGGCCCCGGCCAGACCACGCACGATCAGGTCGACCTCACCGGCATCCGGGTCCATGCGCACGACGGCGTCGTCGACCGCGCTGGCCACCCACACGCCCGTGTCGTCGACGGCCACGTCCGTTCCCCGCACGCCGAGCGCGACAGGCGGGTCGAGCTCGCTCGTCTCGGGATCGATGCCGACCAGCTCACTGCCGTCGCCGACGAGCACCCACACCCGGCCGTGGCCGATGCCGAGATGGCCCTGGGCCGCAGCCTTGGCGACCGGGATGGGCTCCCCCACATCGCCGCTGTTGATGTCCACGGCCACTACGTCCGAGTCCGAACAGGTCCACACCGCGTCGAACCCCACGCCGATGCCCTGGCACAGGTCGCCGGGGATCGTCGCGAGATCCGTGACCTCGTCGGTGACGGGGTCGACCCGTGAGACGACCCCGTCGTCACGACGGATGTACACCGCCGTGTCGTCGGCGGCGAGCCATGACGGGCTGGGCATCTCGAGAGTGGCCTGGGCCCGGTCGGTCAGCGGCACCGTGGGCACCTCGGTGGGTGCGGGCACCGACACGGGCGGCACTTCGGTCGTCGTCACGGGAACTGTCGTGACGGACGAGGAGGCAACAGCATCGGCACCGGGGTCGCCGCGATCGCTCGCGCAACCCGCGACCACGACCAGCAGCACCACGGCGACCGACGCCGCAGCCGTGTCTCGTACCCGTCTCGAGATCGATCGTCGTTGCACAGTCCCTCCCGGGGTCGGGCCGTCGCCGGGGCCACCAGGACGACAGTAAGAACGGGAGATCGGTGCTACAAGGGTGCTGGCCCCACACCGGACAGGGTGGGCAGCACCGCCGGCTCAGTCGATCGCCAGGCGCATGCCCGGCTGCAGCGAGGACACCCCGCCGTTGCGGGCCACGAGGCGGTCGACCGTGGCGGCCACGTCGCCACCGACGGGGGTGACCTGGCGGGCGATGCTCCACAGGGTGTCTCCCGGGCCCACCACCACCGACGTGGCACCGGGCGACACCGAGGAGGGCAGCACCGACGGTGCGGCCCCCGGGGAATTGGCAGCCGCAGGGGCGGTGAGGGAACCACCCCCGGGGCTGCCGGCCAGCACCTGAAGACCCGCCAGCGCCCCGATGGCCGCGCCCACCACAAGCGCGACGACCAGGACGGCGGCGGCCACACGGCGGCGCCGGTAGATCGAGGACGGGAGACGGTCGGACGACCCGACACCCCCCTGGGTGCTGAGCCCGCCCTGCAGCAGGCGGAGCTGGGGACGGGGCGCGGGCGACGGGACGGGCCGAGGCTGCGGTGCGGCGAGTGGCTGGATGGCGACCATGGGACCATTCTCCCGAGGGGGTGTGACAGGAATGCCGCCCGGAGGCTTCCGGCCGGTGCCCGAACGGGCTCGAACGCCCGTTCGGGGGTCACCCAATCACGAACGCCCGTTCGATGTCAAGCGCCGGGCGAACAGATGTTTGCCAGGGTGCGTCGGTCGTGGTAGCGTGCAAACGCCTGTTCGACCCGTCCCCGTGAGTCAGCCCGGAAGTGAGACCAACCATGTCGGAGAACCCCGTGCGCGACGACGACGTCACCCTCACCGAGCGCCAGCGTCAGATCCTCGACTTCATCGAGGCCCAGATGCGTGAGCGCGGCTATCCGCCGTCGGTCCGCGAGATCGGCGAGGCGGTCGGGCTCACGTCGCCCTCCACCGTCCACTCCCACCTGGCCACCCTCCAGCGCTACGGGTTCCTGCACCGCGACCCCACCAAGCCGCGGGCGCTCGAGGTGCGCTACGACCCGACGTCGGGCGCCGCGGTGGAGCGCCGTCCCGTGCGCCACGTGCCCCTCGTGGGCGACGTCGCCGCGGGCACCGACGTGCTGGCGCAGCAGAACGTGGAGGAGACCATCCCGGTGCCCGCCGACCTGGCCGGCGAGGGCGACCTGTTCATGTTGCGGGTGCGGGGCGACTCGATGATCGAGGTGGGCATCCTCGACGGGGACTACGTGGTGGCCCGGGCCCAGCCCGAGGCCAACAAGGGCGAGTTGATCGTGGCCGGCATCCCCGGCGGCGAGGCCACGGTGAAGACCTACACCCGCCAGGGCGACACGGTGGTGCTGTTGCCGGCCAACGCGGCGTACGCGCCGATGGAGTTCCCGGCCGACGAGGTGTCGATCTACGGCAAGGTCGTCACCGTCATGCGCAAGGTCTGACCCGGGCCCCGCACGAGCCCGGCCCGACGCGAGCCGGGCCGCCGCGAGCCGAACGGCTCACGGCGGCCCGCCGGTCGTGCCGGTGGACTCAGAGCTTGGCCAGCGCCTCCTGGTAACGGCTGGCCTCACGGGCCACGCCCAGGTTCTCCGTCTCGAACGCGTCCACCACAGTGCCGTCGCGGTCGATCAGGAAGGTGGCCCGGTTGGCACACCCGAGGGCCTCGTTGAACACGCCGTAGGCCTGCGCCACCGCGCCGTGGGGCCAGAAGTCGGAGAGCACCGGGAAGGTGAACCCCTGCTGTTCGGCCCACACCTTCTGGGAGTTCTTGCTGTCGCACGACACCGCCAGCACGGCCACGCCGGCGTCGGTGAACTCGGAGTGGTCGTCGCGCAGGGCGCACAGCTCACCCTCGCAGACGCCGGTGAACGTGAACGGGTAGAACACCAGAGCCACGGCCTGGGTGCCGCGGAAGTCGGCCAGGCGCACCTTGTCGCCGTTCTGGTCGGGCAGTTCGAAGTCGGGGGCCGGCTGGCCGGGGGCTAGTGCCATTGCGGTGAGGTCTCCTCAGCAATCGGATCGAAACGGGCGTCGGACAGGCAGGGCAGTGTAGGAGCCAGGACCGTCCGTCCCCTCCCCTCCCGCCGCCATGGTGCCCCAGGCGACGGGCGTCTCACACGCCGCGACGCAACAGGTCGGCCAGCACGAACCAGGTGGCGTCGAGGTAGTCGCGCTCGACGTGCTCGTCGGCACGGTGGGCGTAGGTCGAGTCGCCGGGGCCGAAGTTCACCGCGGGCACGCCGGCGGCGGCGAAGCGGGCCACGTCGGTCCAGCCGAGCTTGGCCCGGATCTCGAGGTCGTGCTGGCCCGCCAGGGCGGCGAGCAGCGGGTGGTTGAGCCCGGGCGGCGCGCCGTCGGCCACCTCGACACGCTCGAAGCGGTCACCGTCCTCCAGCACCGGCGCCAGCAGGGTGCGCACCGCGGCCTCGGCCTCGTCGGGTGTGCGATCAGGCGCGAAGCGGTGGTTGAGGGTGACCGCGGCCCGGTCGGGCACCACGTTGCCGGCCACGCCACCCTCGACCCGGACCGCCTGCAGTGCCTCCCGGTACTCGCAACCCTGGAGCACCGGGCGGCGCTCGGGCATCGACTCGACGAGGGCCAGGAGCCGGCCGAGGCGGTGCACGGCGTTGCGCCCCATCCACGGTCGGGCCGAATGGGCTCGCTGGCCGGCCAGCTCGACCTCGATGCGCATCGTGCCCTGGCACCCGGCCTCGAGCGCCGCCGCGGTGGGCTCGCCCAGCACGGCGGCATCGCCCACCAACAGGTCGGGCCGCGCCGCGAACAGCTCACCCAGGCCGCTGGAGGCGGCCTCGACCTCCTCGCGGGCGTAGAAGACGTAGGTGACGTCGACAGCCGGCTCCGGCGTCGTGCGGGCCAGCTCGAGCATCACGGCAAGGCCGCCCTTCATGTCGGACGCCCCGAGCCCCCAGAGGGTGTCGCCCTCGATGCGAGACTCGGCGTTGCCGGCGGCGGGCACCGTGTCGGTGTGGCCGGCCAGGATCAGCCGGTAGGGCCGGCCCAGCTCCGTGCGGGCCACCAGGTTGTCACCCACCCGGGTGACCGAGAGCCCACGGGCAGCCTCCAGGGCACGCTGCAGGTGCGCGGTGATCGGCCCCTCGTCGCGGCTGACCGAGCCGATGTCGACCAGCTCGGCGGTGAGCGCCAGCAGGTCGTGCGGCGGGGTCGGCGTCCGCGGGCTCACGTCCCCCGCTCCTGTTCGCTCCGCTCACGGGCCGCTCGGGCCCCGCCCTCCTCCGTCGGGCTCACGTCCCCCGCTCCTGTTCGCTCCGCTCACGGGCCGCTCGGGCCCCGCCCTCGTACCTCGGGCTCACGTTCCCCGCTCCTGTTCGCTCCGCTCACGGGCCGCTCGGGCCCCGCCCTCCTCCGTCGGCCTCACGTCGCGGCGCCGTGCGAGCGCAGCACCTCGTTGAGCTTGCCCTTGTCGTGGCGCTCGCCCTCGTCGAGGCGCTTGATGACCAGCACGCACGGCAGGCCGAAGTCGCCCCCGGGGAACGACCGGGGGCGGGTGGCGCTCACCGCGACGCACCACGAGGGCACCACTCCCCGGCTCAGCTCCTCGCCGGTCTGGGCGTCGATCACCGGGATCGAGCTGGTGAGGATGCAGCCGGCACCGAGCACCGTGCCGTCGCCCACCCGGGCCCCGTCGGCCACGATGCAGCGGCTGCCGATCAGGCAGTCGTCGCCGACCATCACCGGCGAGGCCTGCGGCGGCTCGAGCACCCCGCCGATGCCCACGCCGCCCGACAGGTGCACGTTGGCCCCGATCTGGGCGCACGAGCCCACGGTGGCCCAGGTGTCGACCATGGTGTTGGCCCCCACGCGGGCACCGATGTTGACGTAGCTCGGCATCATCACCACGCCCCGGTCGAGGAACGAGCCGACGCGGGCCGACGCGCCGGGCACCACCCGCACGCCCCGGGCCTGGTAGTCCGTCTTCAGGGCGATCTTGTCGGCGTACTCGAAGGGGCCGAGCTCGATGGTCTCCATCCGGGTGAGCGTGAAGAGCAACAAGATGGCCTGCTTGAGCCACTGGTGCACCACCACCTCGCCGGCGGCGTCGTACTCGGCCACCCGGGCCTCACCGCGGTCGAGCAACCCGATGGCCTGGTCGACGATCCCCCGGGCCTCGGCGTCGGCGGGGTCGAGCTCGCCGCGGCGGGCGAACAGCGCTTCGATCTGGTCCTTCAGTTCAGCCATCGTCGCAGGCTACTGAGGCGGGCCCGGCTCGTCGGACGAGGGGTCGGTCGGCGACAGCGGCGTCGACGCCGGCGCATCCGTCGCCGTCACCGCGTCGGACGGCGCCCAGCCGGGTCCCGCCGGTTGCGACTCGGTCGGCACCGGGACAGGGCCACCTTGGGGCGGCCACGTCGACGGTGTCTCGGGCCCCGCCTGGGGCGGCCATGCGGGTGGGGGCGGCTGCGGCCCGCCCCACCCCCCGGGTGCGGTCCCGCCCACCCCGGTGCCAGGTGGCCACGCCGCGGGGGGCGGCTGGGGCCAGGCACCCGGTGGTGGCCCCGCGGCCATGCGCAGCCGCCGTGCGGCCCCCGACCGGCGGACGCCCGTGACGATGAGCACCACGGCCCCGCCCGCCACGAGGAGCCCCCCGATGCCCATCGGCACGAGGATCGCGACGGCAGTCGCCTTGAGCGCGCCGGCCACGTCGAGAGGCGGTCCGACAGCGATCGTGGTCACCCCGGGCGGCACGTCGGACACCGTGATCAGGTACTGACCGGGCTCGTCGACGGTGAACTCGAGGCTGGTCTGCTCGGACGGCCCGGAGAAGTTGAGCGTCTCGGTGAAGGGCACCGAGCGGACCTCCAGCGGCGTGGAGTCGGGCTCGGTGGACTCGACCGTCACCGAGGACGGGTCGAGGTCGACCGTGGAGTCCAGGGAGTCATCGGCCCCTTCGACGTAGATGACGTAGTCACCGGCCGACTCGAGGGTGACGCGGGCGCGTCCCGGCACCCGGAAGCTCTGGAACGAGTCGATCTTGTCGCTGATCTCGCGGTAACGGTCGAGGGGCTTCTGGAACGCGGCGATGAAGACCACCACCGCGGCAACCACGCCGAGCACCATCAGACCGCCGCCCACCCAGTACCAGAGGGCCTTCGGTCGGATCTCCGCGGTCGTCGTGGCGGTCATCGCACCCCCAGTCGTCGGGCCATGACCTCGAGCCGGTCGTCCGGCTGCACCATGGCGAGGCGCACGTGGCCGGCGCCCGCGTCACCGTAGAACTCGCCGGGGCTCACCAGCGCACCCGCATCGCGGGCCAGCCGGGCGGCGAGCCCCCAGGCGTCGCCGTCGGGCGCGGCGACCCACAAGTAGAACGCGCCGCCGGGCAGCGCCACGTCGAGGCCGATGGCCCGCAGGATCTCGGCCACCCGCTCGAGGCGGCCGAGGTAGCGCTCCCGCTGAGCATCGACGTGCGCGTCGTCAGCGTAGGCCACCGCCGCGGCGGCCTGCACGGGCCCCGGCACCATGAAGCCGGCGTGCTTGCGCACCTCGCGCAGGTAGTGCACGAGGGCGGGGTCGCCCGCGTAGAAGCCCACCCGGGCGCCGGCGAAGTTGGACCGCTTGGACAGCGAGTGCACCGCCACCACCCCGTCGGGGCCGTCGCGCAGGATCGTGCGGGGTGGTCCGTCCCAGGTGAACTCGGCGTAGCACTCGTCACTGAACACGGGCACGCCGTGGGCACGGCCCCACGCCGCGGCCGCCCCCAGGTCGTCGAGGCCTCCCGCCGGGTTGCCCGGGGTGTTCACCCACAGGCACAGCGCCCGCTCGGCGTCGGCCGACTCGATCGCGTCGAGGTCGACGCACCAGCGATCGTCGACCGGCACCGCCACCGAACGGCACCCGGCCAGGGTGGCGCCCATGGCGTACGACGGGTAGCTGACGGCCGGGTAGAGGACGGTGTCGCGGCCCGGGTCGCGCAGATGGAGCCACTGGGGCAGGCCGGCCACCAGCTCCTTGCTGCCCACGCAGGCGCCGATCGACGCCGGGTCGGTCGACACGCCCAGGCGCCGCTCGAGCCAGCCCGCCGCGGCCTCACGGAACGCGGGCGTGCCCACCGAGGCCGGATAGCCGCGCTCGGTGCCGGAGGACCCCAGCGCCGCGATCGCGGCGGCCGGCGGCGGGTCGCACGGTGTGCCGATCGACAGGTCGACCACTCCACCCTCGTGCTCGGCCGCCACCGCAGCCAGCTCGTCCAAGCGGTCGTAGGGGTACGGCGGAGGACGGAAGCCGGCGGCGGAGGTCACGAATCGACAAGGTAGGGCGTGAGGTGGGCCAGGCCCGCCTCATCGAGGCGGGCCCGCACGGCCATGCCGCCCTCGGTGGCCCGCTCCTCGACCACGTCGCCCTCGCGGTGCACCCGAGCCAGCACGTCGCCCCGGTCGAACGGCACGAGCAGGTCGACCGTGGTGGTGGCCCGCTGCAGGCGGTCGCCGAGCGTGAGCACCAGCCGATCGATGCCCTTGCCGCTGAGGGCGGAGACCGCCACGGATCCCGGGTTGCTCGCGGCCCGGCGCTCGGCCTCGGGCGTGCGATCGGCCTTGTTCCAGACCACCAGCTCCGGCACGTCGCCGGCGCCGATCTCGACCAGCACCGAGCGCACGGCGGCGATCTGGGCGTCGGGGTCGTCGGCCGAGGCGTCGACCACGTGCACGAGCAGGTCGGCCTCGGTGACGACTTCGAGCGTGGACTTGAACGCCTCGACCAGCTGGTGGGGCAGCTTCTGGACGAAGCCGACGGTGTCGGTGACCAGCACGCTGCGCCCGCCCGGCAGCACCAGGCGACGAGTGGTGGCGTCGAGGGTGGCGAAGAGGCGGTCTTCGACGAGCACCCCGGCGTCGGTGAGGCGATTGAGCAGCGTGGACTTGCCCGCGTTGGTGTAGCCGACGACCGCGACGGTGGGGGTCTGGGAGCGCTTGCGGGCCTTGCGCTGGTTGGCCCGGTGGCGGGCGATCTGGCGGAGCTCGGCCTCGAGCTTGTGGATGCGCCGCACCAGCCGGCGCCGGTCGACCTCGAGCTGGGTCTCGCCGGGGCCGCGGTTGCCGAGCAGGCCGCCACCCTGCTGGCTGAGGTTCGCGCCCCGGCCCCGGAGGCGGGGCAGGCGGTAGCGCAGCTGGGCCAGCTCGACCTGGGCCTTGCCCTCCTGGCTGTGGGCGTTCTGGGCGAAGATGTCGAGGATCACGGCGGTGCGGTCGATGGCGGTGCGACCGAGGATCTTCTCGAGGTTGAACTGCTGCGCGGGCGTGAGCTCGTCGTCGAACACGACGGTGTCGGAGTCGACCTCCAGGGAGATGTCGCGCAGCTCGTCCACCTTGCCCTTCCCCACGTAGGTGGCCGGGTCGGGCGACTCCCGGCGCTGGGTGGTACGGGCCACGACGTCGGCGCCGGCGGTGTCGACGAGCAGGGCGAGCTCGTCGAGCGACGACTCGACGGACGCTTCCGTGTCGGCCGGCAACTGGACGCCGACGAGCACGATCTTCTCGCGGAACGACCGATCGATCAGTGACATGGCCCCACCTGCCTATCGGGTCGTGCGGCCTGGTGCGATGGGAATTCGCTCATGCAACCCGTTCGGGGACGGGCCAGGGGTACTCGATCAGGCCGATCGACGTGGTGGGACCGCCGAGCAGGATCGTGTCGTCGGTGAGGGTGACGTGCGCGGTGCCGCCGGGCATGCGCACCCTGACGTCGCCGCCGACGAGGCCCCAGCGGTGCGCGACCGCGGCCGCGGCACACGCACCCGTCCCGCAGGCCAGCGTCGGCCCGACCCCGCGTTCGTAGACCTCGAGGATGATCTCGTCGTTCTCGGGGCCCACGGCGATGACCTCGACGTTGGCGCCGCCGGGCGTCTTGTCGTTGACGATGCGGCCCACCTCGACCACGTCGGGGGCCTGATCGGGGTCGGGCGCGTAGAGCACCAGGTGGGGGTTGCCCATGCTGGCCCAGGCGGCGGCGACGACACCGTGGCCCACCCAGTCGATGGCGTCGCCCTGGTCGTCGACCGGCCCCATGTCGACCGTCACCACATGGGTGTGGGGCTCGTCGGTGGGCAGGATCTCGAGGGTGCGCAGGCCGGCGTCGGTGGCCACCCGCACGCGGGGCCCGGGCCGCACCTCCGCCTGGAGGACGGCCTGGCCGAGGCAGCGCACGCCGTTCCCGCTCATCTCGGCGCGTGACCCGTCGGCGTTGTAGAGCGCCATGGTGACATCGGCGGCGCCCACGCCGGCCGTGACGTGCAGCAGGCCGTCGGCCCCGATGCCGCGGTGGCGATCGCACACGGCACGGGCCAGGTCTCGGGAGATCGCGTGCGCCCCCGTGAGATCCATGAGCACGAGGAAGTCGTTGCCGAGGCCTTGGTGCTTGGTCAGGCGCATTCGTACCAGTCTCGCAGCAGGATCCCGAGAACCCCACGTGGATCGCCGGCGTGGTCGAACCACGTGATGCGAGGGTCGCGGCGGAACCACGACCGCTGCCGGCGTGCGAACTGGCGGGTGTGGGTGACGGCCCGTTCGACCGCATCGGCGAGCGGCACGCCGTCGTCGAGGTGGCCGAGCAGCTCGCGGTAGCCGAGGGCCTGTCGGGCCGTGCGTGACATCCCCTGCGGCGCCGCTCGCAGGCGGCGGACCTCGTCGAGGAACCCGTCGGCGAGCTGCTGCGCGAAGCGGTTCGAGATGCGTTGCGCGGTGAGGGCCGGCTCCAACCGCAGCCCGGCGAGCGCGAATCGGGTGGGCGGGTACGCGTCCAGGCCCGGGCCGAACGACGAGAACGGACGGCCGCTGCCTCGCGTGACCTCGAGGGCCCGGATGACCCGCCGCCGGTTGGTGGGCTCCATCCGCGCCGCCGCCACGGGGTCGAGCTCGGCCAACAGCCGGTGCAACCCCGCGGTGTCGGGGTCGTGCTCGAGGTCGGCGCGCACCTCGGGGTACTGACCGGGGATCTCGAGCCCGTCGACCACTGCGTTCAGGTAGAGGCCGGTGCCCCCGACCAGGAGCGCCCGGTGGCCGCGCGCTTCGATGCCCGCGAGCGCCACGGTGAAGGACTCCTGGAAGCGGGTGACGGTGTAGTCGTCGCTGGGGTCGGCGAGGTCGAGCAGGTGGTGCGGCACGGCCCGGCGGTCGTCGGCGGTGGGCTTGGCGGTGCCGATGTCCATGCCGCGATACACCTGCATCGAGTCGACCGACACGATCTCGATGTCGCCGTGCTCGCGGGCCAACGCCATGGCCAGCGCGGACTTGCCCGACGCGGTGGCACCCACCAGTGCCAGGTGCCGGCGACCCCCCAGCGGCCGGTCCACCGACGGCGCCGTACTCGCGGGCCTCGAGGTCGGCGCGCTCGACGGGCTCGAGGTCGGTGGCGCGCTCGCTGGGCTCGACGGGTTCGACGAGCCCGAGGCGGCCGACCGGGTCAGCCCGTCACCACCGGGATTCGGGTGCGATGGCGTGGACCCTCGAGCACCTCGCGCAATTCGCCCCGCAACGAGTGCCCTCCCGCCCGGATGACCTCGACGGTGGCCAGCGTGCCCGGCCGCAGCGGTGCCGCCGCGAAGTGCACCAGCTTGTTCTGGCGGGTTCGACCAGTGGTGAGATCGGCGTCGGTGCGGCTCGGCCCCTCCACCACCACCTCCTCGACGCGACCGACCCTGGCCTCGTGGGCGGCCCGGGTCGAGCGATCGATCACCACTCGGAGGCGTTCGAACCGCTCCGCCACCACCGAGCGGTCGACGAACTCGTCGGCCCGCTCCGCGGCCTCGGTGCCGGGTCGCGGCGAGTAGATGAACGTGTAGGCGCCGTCGAACCGGGCCTCGGCGGCCACCGCCAGGGTGTCGGCGAAGTCGTCGTCGGTCTCGCCGGGGAAGCCCACGATGATGTCGGTGGTGACGGCGAGATCGTCGATGTCGTCGCGGGCGGCGGCCACCTTGTCGAGGTAGCGCTGGCCCGTGTAGCCGCGGTGCATGGCCGACAGCACCCGGGCGCTCCCCGACTGCAGCGGCAGGTGCAGGTGCTCACACACCTCGGGCGTCTCGGCCATCGCCGCGATCGTGTCGGCGCGGAAGTCCTTGGGGTGGGGACTGGTGTAACGCACCCGGCGGATGCCCGCCACCGCCCCGACGGCCCGCAGCAGCGGGGCGAAAAGCGGCCGGGGCTGGCCGGCGCCGTCGCGCCCGTAGGAGTTCACGTTCTGTCCCAGCAGGGTCACCTCGGTGACGCCCTCGGCGGCCAGCGCCTCGACCTCGGCCACCACGTCGACCACGGGGCGGCTGATCTCCGGTCCCCGCACCGCCGGCACGATGCAGAAGGCGCACGAGTTGTCGCAGCCGATCTGGATGGTGACCCAGGCGGCGTAGCCGGCGTTGCGGCGCACGGGCAACGCGGACGGGAACGCGTCGCGGTCCTCGAGCACGGTCGCGTCGAGGATCTCGGTGACCGGCCCCTCGGCGCCGGCCTGGCGGAGCAACTCGGCCGCCCGGTGCACGTTGTGGGTGCCGAACACCACGTCGACGTGCGGCGCCCGCTCCCGGATCGTCTCGCGATCCTTCTGGGCCAGGCACCCCGCCACCGCGATCTGCAGGTCGGGGCGGCGCTCCTTCATCGACTTGAGGTGGCCGAGGTGCCCGTAGAGCTTGTTGTCGGCGTTCTCACGGATGCAGCACGTGTTCAGGACCATCACGTCGGCGTCGTCGTCGCTGGCGGCAGGCACCAGCCCGTCCGCCTCCAGCAGGCCGGCGATCCGCTCGGAGTCGTGCTCGTTCATCTGGCACCCGAACGTCCGGATCGCGTACGTCCGTGCAGAGGTGTCGGCGGTCGCCATAACGCAGCCAAGCCTACGAGCCAGCCGGACCGCGCCACGATGTGGTTGGGGCGGAGTCGCGCGCGCCCGTCTGCGCACAGGATCTGAGCCCAGCGAGCGGCGGCCTTGCTCGGCGAGCTCGAGCAGGCCGAGCCCGGCGGGTCCGCGTCTCCATGGTCGACCACGACACCCCGGACGCCGGCGGCGTCGGTCAGTTGTCGGCGAGGGTGAAGCCGCAGTTCCGCCGGGTGTAGGCGTTCAGTTCGCTGATGGCCACCTGGGCCTCGGCGAAGTCGGGCAGGCGCTGGCCCCGCCGCTGGAACGCGGCCTGGGTCGGGGCGTCGTCGGCCACGTCGGCGAGGTCCCGGGTGACGCCGGCGACCAGCTCGAGCGTCGCCGCGAGATCCGCCGGCGCCACCGTCCGGGCCTCGTCGTAGAGGTCGGCCGACTCGCGCGACGACGCCACGATCAGCGGCTGCAGCTCGTCCCAGCCCTCCACCCCCTCGGCGCGCTGCCCAGCGGTACGGTCCGCCGCCGCCACCCGCGCCAGCGCATCGCAGACGCCGGCCGAGTCGAACACGGCCCCCCGCCCGTCCCCCGCCACCTCCGGGCGGACCTGCACCCCCGACCCGCACCCGGCGACCACGAGCGCCAAGGTGGCTGGGACGACGAGGCGGCGGAGCATCGGTCGAGTGTGCCAGCCCGAACCCGAGGCACTGGCGCGCCCGCCGCGAGCGCCAGTGCCTCGACGTCGAGGCCCGATCACCTCGACACCCGAACTGGAGGCATGCACCCCCGGAACCCGGGGGTTATTGCCTCGAGTTCAACGTCCCACCCGGCTCCGATGCGATCAGCACGATCCCCCTGACTCGCGGGGGTAGCCCCAGACACGCGAACGATCGCCGCCAGGGGGGACCGGCGGCGATCGTTGCGCACCCGTGGCGGGCGGATGGCTGCGGGGGGCGCCCGGCGGTAGGAGTCGCCGAGCGCACCCCGCAGAGCGGGGACGACGCAGTCAGTCGTCGAGCGAGATGGGCTCGTCGTCCTTCTCGGTGAACGTGTCGTCCGCGGCGTCGGACGCTGCCGCCTCGGGCACGTCGTCGCCGATGCCGACGTGCTGGCGGATGCGCTCGGAGAGCTCCACCATGATCTCGGGCGTCTCGCGGAGGAACTCCTTGGCGTTCTCGCGGCCCTGGCCCAGTTGCTCGCCTTCGTAGGTGTACCAGGCACCCGACTTCTTCACGAGGCCGAAGTCGACGCCCAGATCCAGCAGCGAGCCCTCACGGCTGATGCCCTTGCCGTACATGATGTCGAACTCGGCCTGCTTGAACGGCGGGCTGACCTTGTTCTTCACGACCTTGACCCGGGTGCGGTTGCCCACCACCTCGACGCCGTCCTTGATGGCCTCGATGCGGCGGATGTCGAGGCGGACCGACGAGTAGAACTTGAGCGCCCGGCCTCCCGGCGTGGTCTCCGGCGACCCGAACATGACACCGATCTTCTCCCGCAGCTGGTTGATGAAGATGCAGATGGTGTCGGACTTGTTGAGGTTGGCGGTGAGCTTGCGCAGCGCCTGGGACATGAGCCGGGCCTGCAGGCCCACGTGCGAGTCGCCCATCTCGCCCTCGATCTCGGCCCGGGGCGTGAGGGCGGCCACCGAGTCGATCACGACCACGTCGAGGGCGCCGGAGCGGATGAGGGTGTCGGTGATCTCGAGTGCCTGCTCCCCCGTGTCGGGCTGGGAGATGAGCAGCTCGTCGATGTCGACCCCGATGGCCGCCGCGTACACCGGGTCCATGGCGTGCTCGGCGTCGATGTAGGCGCAGATGCCCCCGTTGCGCTGGGCCTCGGCCACCACGTGCATGGCGAGGGTGGACTTGCCCGAGGACTCGGGGCCGTAGATCTCGGTGACGCGTCCCCGGGGCAGGCCGCCGACGCCGAGGGCGATGTCGAGCGACATGGCCCCGGTGGGGATGGACTCGATGCCCATCGAGGTCTTCTCGCCCATCTTCATGATGGACCCTTCGCCGTGCGCCTTGGTGATCTGGCCGAGCGCCATCTCGAGTGCCTTGTCTCGCTCCACGGTGTGCCTTTCGGTGTCGGGTGGTCAGGGGTGCTGGGTGTCTACGGTGGTCACCGTACGAAGGGGGTCTGACAGGAATCCCCCGGATGACGCCGGATCGGGAACTCCTGGGCCGGCGCCGGGGTTGAGCGGGGTACCTGCCGATGCCCCGCCGTTGGAGCATCCGAGGTGGCGATGATGGTGAGCCGGAAGTGCTGGTGAACCGGAATGACGCCATCGTAGTTTCGAACGTTCGTTCGATCAAGTACCCCGACGAGAAACCCGAGGAGCCGAGCCCATCATGAGCCCACGCCCACCCGCCACCGACGACGAGTACCGAGCCCGCCTCACCCCCGAGCAGTACCACGTGACCCGGGAGAAGGGCACCGAGCGGGCGTTCACCGGCGCCTACTGGGACACCAAGGACGACGGCACCTACCGCTGCATCTGCTGTGACGCCGCGCTGTTCTCGTCCGACACCAAGTTCGACTCGGGCACCGGCTGGCCGAGCTTCTTCCAGGCCCTCGACAGCGACGCGGTGGTCACCGAGTCGGACCGCTCGTTCGGCATGGTCCGCACCGAGGCCCTGTGCGCCAACTGCGGGGCCCACCTGGGCCACGTGTTCCCCGACGGGCCCGCGCCCACCGGGCAGCGCTTCTGCATGAACTCGGCCTCGCTGCGGCTCGACCCGCAGTCCGCCGACGATCCGGTCGCCGACGCCGACGACGCCCCCGGCGAGCCCGACGCCGGCACGCGGTGAGGCGCCCCGGCGACGCGTCGGCTAACCCGACCCCGCGGACGTGCCCCCGCCGAACTGCGACTCGCAGCCGCCGTCGCTGCCGAGCGTGAGCCGGCCGCCGCAGGTGGAGCCGTAGGACTCGTAGTCGGAGCCCACGTCCGCCTGCAGGTAGAGGTCGTCGCAGGCGCCGAGGTCGCCGCCGAAACAGTCGTCGGCCAACGCGTCGAGGGCGGCGTCGTCGCCCAGCGCACCGGGCGGCTCGGGATCCGGGGGCGGCGCATCGAAGCGGTCGGCGCAGCCCGGGGCACCCGGTTGCGCCTCGATGCGGCCGCCGCAGGTCTGGCTGTAGGCCTCGAGGTCGCTGTCCACCTCCGTGCGGGTGAACAGCGTGTCGCAGGCGAACAGGTCGCCCCCGAAGCAGGCCTGGGCCAACTCGTTCAGCTCGGGGTCGTCACCCAGCACCCCCGACGGGTCCTCCCCCGCCGGCACGGTCCTGGGGCCGGCGGTGGGCGGCACCAGGACCGTGTCGCCCCCCGTTCCCACCACGGTGGTGCTGGCCGGCGCGTCCGCCTGGCGCACCCCACTGCCGCAGGCCACGACGAGCGTCAGCCCCGCGACGAGCACCAGCACGGGCGCGAGGGCGCGCCGGGTCACGTGGGCACGCGCCTCGGTGAGCACCCGGATCGGGGGTCGCGCTAGTTGCCGCTGGACGACCCGGCGCCGCTGCCCACCAGATCCTCACAACTGCCGCGCACCCCGATCTCGACGATGCCACCACACGTGCTGCCGTACGTCTCGAAGTCCGAGCCGACCGGCGTGTCGAAGAAGAGCGCGTCACACGCCGCGAGGTCGCCGCCGAAGCACTCCTGGGCCTGGTCCTCGAAGCTCGAGATCTCCGTCGCGCTCGAGTCGGCGAGCGTGGGGTCGTCGGAGAGGTTGCCCGGGGCCTGTGGCTCACCCGGGTCGAACCGCGCCTGGCAGCCTGGCGCGCCGGACTGCTCGTCGATGCGACCGCCGCACGTCTGGCTGTAGGCCTCGAGGTCGGAGTCGGACGGCGTGTCGGCGAAGAGCTGGTCGCACGACGCCATGTCGCCGTCGAAGCACTCGTTGGCCAGGTCGTTCAGGTCCTCGTCGTCGCCCAGGATGTTCCGCGGGTCCTGGCCCGGCGGTATGTCGCCGTTGTCCGGGGCGGTGGTGTCGGTCGTCTGCGTGGTCTCGGTGGAGTCGGGCTTGGTGTCGTTGACCGTGATGTCGGACCCGTTCTCGTCGACCCCGCTGCCACACGCGGCGAGGACGAGGAGGAGGGCGGCTGCCATGAGGACGAGTCGGCGGGTCATGAGTGCTCCTTGGGGGTCGTGCGAAAACTAGTCGTTGGCTGGATCAGCCCTGGCCGTAGATGGTCACGCAGAGACCGGCAGGCTCGTTCCTACCTCCACACGAGTCGCCGTAGGCCTCGTAGCGCGATCCTTCGTCGCTGTCGAAGAACAGCTGGTCGCAGGCCGCGAACCGGCCGCTGAAGCAGTCGTCGGCGAGGGCGTCGAGTTGGGGGTCGTCCCCGAGGTCGCCCGGCGGGTCGGCGGGAGGGACGTCACCTCCCGCGACCGTGGTCGCGGACAGGGTGTCGGTGGTCTCGGGATCGGCCGCGGTGGTGCTCGTGGTGGACGGTGCGCCGACCGTGGTCGTGGCGGCCACCGCGGTGGACGGCGGCGCCTCGGTGGTGCCGTCGGCCCTATCCACCCCTCCGCCGCAGCCTCCGGCGACGGCCGCCGTGGCGAGCCCGAGCGCCAGGACCGCGATGACCGGCGCCCGCCGGCGGGTGGGATGGCGATCGTGGGCGGCCAATGCGGTGGTCTCCGGCGTGACGGGCGGCGAGCGAACGTGAACAGGCGGCGTGGACGGGCGAGAGGGCGGAGAGTACCGGCCCTCAGCCGGATCGTGCGGTCAGGCGCTCACGCAGCAGGTTCAGCACGCTGATGGTCGAGAATTCGCGGATGCGCTGGCGATCGCCTGGGAGGCGCGTGCCCACGGCATGGCCGGTGTCGCCGAGCGCCACGCCCAGGAACACCGTGCCCACGGGTTGGCCCTCCTGCTCCGCGGGGCCGGCCACACCGGTGACGCTGATGCCCACGTCGGCACCGAGCCGGCGCCGCACCCCCTCGGCCATCGCGCGGGCCGCCTGCTCCGACACCACCGGCCCCTCGGGCACGTCGAGCAGGTCGAACTTCACCTCGGACGCGTAGCTGACGACGCCACCGAGCAGCACGTCGCTCGAGCCGGGCACCTCGGTGAGGCGGCTGGTGATCAGGCCACCGGTGAGCGACTCGGCCACCGCGAGCGTGAGGCCCCGCTCACGGAGCAGGTCGATCACCACCGACTCCATGGTCTGGCCGTCGGTGCCGAACACCAGGTGCCCGATGATCGTGCGGAGCCGGGCCTCCTCGTCGTCGAGGATCGCCTCGGCGGCGGCGTCGTCGGCCGCCTTGGCGGTGATGCGGACCTTGAGGCCCTCGATGCCGCTGGCGAGGAAGGCGAGGGTGGGGTTGCCGATCTCGTCGAGCTCGACGATGCGATCGGCCAGCATCTCCGCCAGCCCCGACTCGGAGTGTCCCCAGGTGCGCAGGGTGCGACTGCGGATGACCGCGGACACCCCGGCGCGCCGGCGCAGGTCGGCGAGCACGCTGCCGCCGACCATCTCCTTCATCTCGTACGGCACGCCCGGCACGGCGTAGATCACCTGCGACTCGCCCACCGGGCAGCGCAGACCCGGGGCGGTGCCCGGCATCTCGGCCAGCACGTCGGCCCCCTCGGGCACGTCGGCCTGGCGCAGGTTGTTCCCCGGCATCTCCCGGCCGCGGGAGCCGAACATGGCACGGATCCGCTCCTCGAGGTCGGCGCGGCGCACCAGTCGGACCCCGAGCACATCGGCGATCACGTCGCGGGTGATGTCGTCCTGGGTCGGCCCCAGGCCGCCGCACATGATCACCGCATCGCTTCGGTCGAGGGCGATGCGCAGCGCCGACGCGATCCGCTCGGCGTTGTCGCCCACCTTGGTCTGGAAGTGCGAGTCGATGCCCGACAGCGTCAGCTGCTCGCCGATCCACGACGAGTTGGTGTCCACGATCTGACCGAGCAACAGCTCGGTACCCACGGCGATGACCTCACAGCGCACGATCAGCTCCCTGTGTCGGGGCCGATGTCGGCGCCCATGGTGGTGACGGCACGACGACCGTCGAGCAGGTACTGGGCGCCGCTCACGACGGTGAGCACCACGGCGACCCAGAGCAGCGTCTCGCCCAGCCAGGGCAGGTGCGCGGCGACCGGCGGGCAGATCACCGCGGTGACCGCCAGCTCCTGCACCACCGTCTTGGCCTTGGCGCTGCGCCGGGCGGGGATCGCCAGGCCGTGGCGACCCCAGTACGTGCGGTAGAGGCTGATGCCCAGCTCACGGGCGCCGATCAGCACCACGGGCAGCCAACCGAACGCCCCGGTGCCCACCAACACGGCCATGGCACCCAACACCAGCACCTTGTCGGCCAGCGGGTCGAGGAAGGCGCCGGAGCGGGTGGCACCGTGGCGCCGGGCGACCCAGCCGTCCAAGCCGTCGGTGAGGGCGAGCACGGCCCACAGCGCCGTGGCCGGCCACGACACGTAGTCGCGGGCCAGCATGGCGAACAGCACCGGCGACACGAACAACCGGGTGATGGTGAGCGCGTTGGCCGGGGTGGCGATCGCCGACGGGCCGAACCCGCCCCGCGCCGCCACCTCCGGGCGCGGGCCGGCGGTCACCCGGGCACCCCGCTCATCACGCGGGGCGCGGCGAGCAGGTCGGGCCCGATCGCGTCCGTGACGACGACCGTGTGGAACGTGCCGGCCTCGAGGTGATCGGGCACGGTGATCACCCCGTCGATCTCAGGGGCCTCCCGGTGCGACCGAGCCACGCCCGGTGTGTCGACCAGCACCTCCACCTCGCGCCCGATCAGGTCGACCCGGCGTGCTGCGGTGATGGCGTCCTGACGCTCGCCCAGTTCGGCGAGGCGCTCGGCCACCAGTCCCTCGTCCACGAGGCCGTCCAGGTCGGCGGCGTAGGTGCCGGTCTCCTCGGAGTACCGGAAGAAGCCGCACCAGTCGAGCTGGGCCCGGTCCACGAAGTCGAGCAGGCGATCGTGGTCGTCCTCGGTCTCGCCGGGGTAGCCCACGATGAAGTTCGACCGGAAGGCGGCGTCGGGCGCACGTCGCCGGATCGCGGCCATGCGCTCGAGGAAGCGCTCGCCGTCGCCCCAGCGGCGCATGCGGCGCAGGAGCGGTCGCGACACGTGCTGCAGCGAGAGGTCGAAGTAGGGCACCCCCGTGGCGCAGATGGCCTCCACGAGCCCGTCGGTGAGATCAGAGGGGTAGAGGTAGAGCAGTCGCACCCGGTCGACCCGCGCCGCCACCGCCTCGACGAGGGGCACGATGGCGCGCTCGCCGTGGCCCTGGTCGCGACCGAACGAGGCCAGGTCCTGCGCCACCAGCACCACCTCGCGGACCCCGAGGGCATCCACCTCGTCCAGGATCGAATCGACCGTGCGTGACCGCTGCGGGCCCCGGAAGCTCGGGATGGCGCAGAAGCCGCAGGCCCGGTCGCAGCCCTCGGCGACCTTCACGTAGGCCCACGGCACCGATGAACGCGGCCGGGGCAGGTTCAGCAGGTCGAACGCGGGCGCCGAGGGCTTGGCGCCGATGGTCACGGGCACACCGAAGCCCACCACGGCGTCGGCCTCGGGCAGGGCCTGGGCCAACTCGGTGCCGTAGCGCTCGGCCATGCAGCCGGTCACCACCAGCTCGGCACCCGGGCGACGCTGCTCCCCCAGCGCCAGCACCGTGTCGATCGACTCCTGGCGGGCCTCTTCCACGAACGCGCAGGTGTTGACCACCACCAGGTCGGCGTCGTCGGCGGTGTCGGCACGGACCAAGCCGTCGGCCAGGAGCGTCCCCACCAGCTTGTCGGAGTCGACCTCGTTCTTCGGACAGCCGAGGGTCTCCACCCAGAATCGCCTCGGGTTCACCCGCCCAGGGTACCTGTCTTTGGTTCTTCGGCTGGCGCCTCATCACCACCGTCATTGCTCGCTCGTCCCTCGCCCACCGGGCAGACCTGGCGTACGTCCGACGCCGTGGCGGCGGCCTGCTGCGCATCCCCGATCAGCCGCTCGGGGATCATGGCAGGCCTGCGACGCTCCGACTCCGTGGCGCCGACGACCGGACACGGGGGCACCCCGCCGGATGCCGTGCGGTCAGGTGATGCCGTCGAGCTCCTCGACGGTCATGAGCACGGCGCGGGACTTCGATCCCTCGGACGGGCCGACCACGCCCTGCTGCTCGAGCAGGTCCATCAGCCGCCCGGCGCGGGCGAACCCGACCCGGAGCTTGCGCTGCAGCATCGAGGTCGATCCCAGCTGGCTGCGCACCACGAGGTCCATGGCCTGACGCAACAGCTCGTCGTCGTCGCCGTCGCCGCCAGTGCCGGGAGTGCCCGCGGTGAGCTCGTCGGCGCCGTCGGCCCCGTCGACGCCCTTCACGTAGGCCACGTCGGGCGCCTGGTCGCGCCAGGCGCTGGCCACGTGGCGCACCTCGTCCTCGGTGACCCACGAGCCCTGGATGCGGTGGGGCACGCTCGACGTGGCACCCAGCAGCAACATGTCGCCCTGGCCCACGAGCCGCTCGGCGCCGGGCTGGTCGAGGATCACCCGGCTGTCCTGGAGGCTGGCCACGGCGAACGCGAGCCGAGCCGGGATGTTGGCCTTGATCACGCCGGTGATGACGTTGACCGACGGCCGCTGCGTGGCCACCACCAGGTGGATGCCCACGGCGCGGGCCTTCTGGGCGATGCGGGTGATCGACGCCTCGACGTCGCGCGCCGCCACCATCATCAGGTCGTTCAACTCGTCGACCACCACCAGGATGAACGGCATGCGCTCCTCGGCCGGCAGCTCGTCGCCGTCGGCGCCCTCGCCGGGCGGTGGCCCCTGGCGCAGCTCGCCCCGGTCGAACTTGGCGTTGTAGCCCGTGATGTCGCGCACGCCCGCCTCGGACAGCAGGTCGTAGCGGCGATCCATCTCCTTGCACGCCCAGGCCAGCGCGTTGGCCGCCTTCTTCGGGTCGGTGACCACCTGGGTGAGCAGGTGCGGCAACCGCTCGTACTGGCCCAGCTCGACCTGCTTCGGGTCGACGAGGATCATGCGCACCTGGTCCGGGGTGGACCGCATGAGGATCGACGTGATGATCGAGTTGATGCACGACGACTTGCCGGCGCCGGTGGCGCCGGCGATGAGGATGTGGGGCATCGTGGCCAGGTTGGCCATCACGGCCTTGCCGGCGATGTCGCGGCCCACCGCGACCTCGAGCGGGTGCACCGCCTTCTTGGCCTCGGGCGAGGCGAGGATGTCGCCCAGCGCCACCAGCTGGCGGCGGACGTTGGGCACCTCGACACCGATGGCCTGACGGCCGGGGATGGGCGCCAGGATGCGCACGTCGGGCGACGCCATGGCGTAGGCGATGTCCTTGTGGAGGCTGGTGACCCGGGCCACCTTCACCCCTGGCCCGAGCTCGAGCTCGAAGCGGGTGACGGTGGGGCCCACCACCATGCCCACCAGGCGGGTCTCGACGCCGTGCTCGGCCAGCGCCCGCTCGAGCTCGCGGCCCGTGGCCTCCACCTGGCGCGTGTCGACGGCCTGCTCACCGGCGCGCTCGAGCAGGTTGGCCGGCGGCAGCTTCCACGGCGATCCCTTGACCGGCCGGGGTGGACCGATCTCGCGAGCGGTGGCGGGGATGGGCTCGAGCGCGGGCTCGATGGCCCGCTTCTTCGGTGCTCGCAGCGCAGGCTTGGCCGGGGGTGCGTCGAGCTCGACACCCTCGTCCTGGTCGAAGAGCGTGGCCGCGCCCTCGCGGGGCGCCAAGCCGTCGTGGCGGTCGCCGCTCACCCGGAAGAGCCACTGGAACGCCTGGCGCATCGCCGAGCCCGCAGGACGGACACCCGCCGCGGTGCGATCGGCGGCCACCCGCACGGGCACCCGGCTGAGCACCACGAGGGCGACCGCGGCCACGGTGAGCAGGACCAGCGCCGCGCCCCACACGGCCAGCACGGCCTGCAGGGGCGCGCCCGAGGCGAAGCCCAGGTACCCGCCCGCATCGCCGAAGTCGGCCACCGGGTCGCCCCACTCGGGGGCGCCCGCCACCAGGTGGAGCAGGCCGGTGACCGCGACGAGCAACAGGGCGCAGCCCACCACCAGGCGGGCGGTGTGGTCGGGGGGCCGGGCGTCGTCGGGATCGGCGTCGGCCCGCGGCACCGAACGGATGAGGACGATGCCGAGCACGATCAGCACCGGCGGGGCCAGCCAGCGGCACAGGCCGATGAGCGCGCCCGTGCCGTCGGCCAGCGCCGTGCCGGCCGGGCCCACGAGGTCGCCGTAGATGCCCAGGCCCGCGATCACGCCCAGCGCGATGAGCACCAGCCCGCCGATGTCGGGCCCGTGGCCGCCGAGTGCCTTGCCGGCGAATTCGGCGGTGCGCTGCGGGATCGTCGGCGGCGGCGGGGGCGCCTTGGTGCGACCGGCCCCGGACCGGGGGGCGCCCGGGCGGCGCTTCGGGGCGGTCTTGGCGGCCCCCGAGGAACGACTGGAGTGCTTGGCCACAGTGGCCACAACGCTAACACCAGCAACAGGGGCAACAGGCGATGTCACCGGGGCGACGAGCGCGCCCCGCGCGGGGCCACGTGGGCCATGATTCGACGGTGACACCCCTCGACCGACCCCCGTCCGACGAGCCGCTGGCGGTCACCCGCGACGGCTCGGTGGCCACGCTGTGGCTCAACCGACCGGCCAAGCGCAACGCGGTCACCGAGGCCATGTGGGCGGGCATCACCGTGGTCACCGCCGAGCTCGCCGACGATCCCGTGGTGCGGGTGCTGGTGGTGCGAGGGACCGGCGAGCACTTCTGCGCCGGCGCCGACATCGCCGAGCTGAGCGCGCTGGCCGACCGGAGCGCCTACAACGAGGTGAACCGGGCGGCCGACGACGCGCTGGCCGCCTTTCCGCGGCCCACCATCGCGTTCATCCAGGGGTCGTGCGTGGGCGGCGGCGCCGAGATCGCCATCTCGTGCGACCTGCGCATCGCGGAGTCGTCGGCCCGGTTCGGCATCACCCCGGCCCGACTCGGCATCGTCTACCCGCCGTTCGCGCTCGAACGGGCCGTGGCCGTCATCGGGCCGGCCGCGGCCAAGCACCTGCTCTACTCGGCCGAGCTCATCGGCGCCGAGCGGGCCCATCACATCGGCCTGGTGCACGAGGTCCTCGACCCGGGCCTGGCCGTCGAGCGGGTGGACCACCTGGCCCGCCTGCTGGCGGACGAGCGCTCGCTGCTCACCCAGCAGGCCACCAAGGAGATGATCGCCTCGATCGGCACCACCGGGGCGGTCGATCCCGAGGTCGAGGCCCGCTGGGCGGCGGTGTCGGCCGAGGCCGCGGACGCCGGCGAGGGCCTGGCCGCCTTCCTCGAGCGCCGCCCCCCGCACTTCACCTGGACCCCCTGAGCGCCCCCAACCCGTCGGCACACCGTTCTGGTGGCTGGATCCTGTCGTCAGCGCCGCATCCGAGCCACCAGAACGACCACCCCTCACTTCTGGTGGCTGGATCCTGTCGTCAGCGCCGCATCCGAGCCACCAGAACGAGCCGACGGCTCAGGTGGCGAGAGGGCCGTGGTCGCGGCAGCGGGCGGTGACGCCCGTCGGGGTGACCTGGACGGACAGGCGCCGGCCGCAGTACGGGCAGTGGCGGGGCGCCTCGAACTCGCCCACGCCGGTGCACCCGCCCGCGCACTCCCCCACGGGGCGCCCGCAGCCGACGCAGTGGGTGGGCGCGTCGTCCACCAGGTGGAGGATCAGATCACCTTGGACAGCACGCCGATGGGCATGCGCAGATCGGTGAGCATCTGCAGGTCCTCGTCGGGCGAGCGACCCAGGGTGGTGAGGTAGTTGCCAACGATGAGGGCGTTGATGCCCGATGTCATGCCGAGGGTCTGCAGCTCTCGGAGCGTGACCTCTCGGCCGCCGGCGTAGCGCAGGATCACCGACGGGAGGCCGAGGCGGAACATCGCGATCCACCGGATGGCCTCGAGCGGCTCGACCAGCGGGAGGTCGGCGAGGGGTGTGCCCGGGCGGGGGTTCAGGAAGTTGATCGGCACCTCGGCGGGCTCGACCTCGCGCAGCTCGGCGATCAGCTCGAGGCGCTGCTCGACGCTCTCGCCCATGCCCAGCAGCACGCCGCAGCACAGCTCCATCCCGTGCTCGCGCACCAACCGGCAGGTGTCGAAGCGCTCCTCCCAGCTGTGGGTGGTGACGATGCTCGGGAAGTGCGACCGGGCCGTCTCCAGGTTGTGGTTGTACCGGTGCACACCACCCTCGGCGAAGCGGCGGGCCTGCTCGTCGGTGAGGATGCCGGCGCTGACGGCCACGTTGAGGCCGACCCGCTCGCGCACCAGCGGCACGAGCTCGAGGATGCGCGACATCGTGCGCTCGTCGGGGCCCTTGACGGCCAGCACGATGCAGAACTCGGAGGCGCCGAGCCGGGCGGTCTCCTCGGCGGCCCGCAGCACCTCGTCGGTGTCGAGGAACGGGGTGGCCTGCACCTGGTTCGGGAACTGCGACGACTGGCTGCAGAAGTGGCAGTCCTCGGGGCAGCCGCCGGTCTTGGCCGACAGGATCCCCTCCACCTCGACCTCGGGCCCGCACCAGGCCAGGCGCACCTCATGGGCGAGCGCCGCCAGGGACGGCACCGCCGTGTCGGGCAGCGCGGCCAGTGCGGCCAGCTCGTCCGGCTTCAGCTGGCGCCGCTCGTCGAGGAGGGCGGCGCCGGCCGCGGCGATGAGTTCCCGTGACATCGACCCGACGGTAGTGGGTAGGGGACTTCGGTGGCACGTACGACCGACGCACCCATCAGCGGCTCACCAGTCCCCGGTGCACCGCCCTCCGGCCCACCCGCCACGGGCACACCCACGGGCACACCCACCGTGGACACATCCGAGGCGGGGACGCCGGCGCCCGCCACGCTGACGGCCGGACCGCCACCCGTGCCGCCCGCGCCCGACGTCGCCGATCCGGCCGGCCTCGGACCCGGCGCCGACGGCGCCTACCCCACCGGCGTCCCCACGCCCGGGTGGAAGGCGATCGCGCGTCGCACGAAGGAGCAGGTGACGTCGGACGCGGTCTCGGTGCTGGCCGGTGGTGTGGCGTTCTACAGCGTCCTGGCCCTCTTCCCGGCGATGGTCGCCCTGCTGTCGGTCTATGGGCTGGTGTCCGACCCGGCCGACGTGACCCGGCAGGTGGACGAGTTGTCGGTGGGCGTGCCCGACGAGGTGCGGGCGCTGGTGGTCGACCAGTTGCGGGCGGTGTCCTCGTCGTCGGGGCGCAGCCTCAGCGTCGGTCTCGTGGTGAGTGTGCTGGCCGCGGTCTGGGCCGCATCGAAGGGCATGAAGGCGCTCATCGACGCGATCAACGTCGCCTACGGGGAGCACGAGACGCGGGGCTTCGTGAAGCTGCGCCTCCTCGCCTACGGCTTCACCGTCGGCGGCGTGCTGCTGGTGGTGATGACGGTCGCCGCCATCACGGTGCTCCCCGGCTTCGGCGAGCACATGGGCCCGGTGGGTCGGGTGACCGCGACGATCCTGCGGTGGCCGATACTCGCCGCGGTGATGCTGCTCGGGCTGTCCACGATCTACCGGTTCGCCCCCAGCCGGGAGCACCCACGATGGGACTGGGTCAGCCCTGGATCCCTCACGGCCGCGGTGCTGTGGGTGGCGGGCTCGTTGTTGTTCGCCGTCTACGTCAACAACTTCGGCAACTACAACGACACCTACGGCAGCATCGGGGCGGTCATCGTGCTGATGCTCTGGCTCTACCTGACCGCGTTCGTGGTGCTCCTCGGGGCCGAGCTGAACGGCGAGGCCCAGCAGCACCTCGACGACGGCGCCGACGACGACACGACCTGAGCTGGCCTGACCTGTGCTGGCCTGACCTGACCCGTTCCCTTTCCGCCGCCGGCGGCGCTGACCACCACGTCAGCAACCCCGACCTCGAAAGGGACCCTCATGAGACTCCGCACCCTCCTGGCCGTCACGGCCCTGGCCCTCACCCTGGCCGTCGGCCTCGGCGGCACCGCAGCCGCGGCCGAGCACCCCGGCCCTCCGCCCGAGCCGCCGACCGTGCCCGGCGGCGAGCCGCCGGCGGGCGCCTGCGCCCGCGTGACCCGAGCACTCGAGCGGGCCCAGGACGCGCTCGAGCACGCCAACGCCCTGCTGGCCCGGCTGCAGGAGCGGCGCGCCGACGCCGTGGCCGACGGGGACGACGAGCTGGTCGAGCGCCTCGACCGGCGCATCGAGCGGGTCAGCGACCGCATCGAGCACCTGACCGAGCGCATCGAGCACCTCACCGACCGCGCCGCCGACCTCTGCGACGCCTGAGGCACCGCCGGCCCTGATCTGGCGTCGGGCCCCGTTCCCCAACGGCGGGGCCCGGCGCCGGTTGCGCTCCGCGCCGCCGCCGCTGCCGCTACGCCTCGAGGACGACCGGCACGATCATCGGGCGGCGCTTGGTGCGGGCACTGACGAACTTGCCCGCCGCCCGGCGCACGACCCGCTGCAGCGACTCGATGTCGTGGGTGTTCTCCTCGGCGAAGGCGTTGTGGATGGCATCGGCCACCGCCTCGGATGCCTCGTCGAGCAGGCCGTCGGCCTCGGGGGCGTAGACCCAGCCCCGAGTGATCACGTCGGGGCCCGTGATCACCTCGCCGCTCGACGAGTCGACGGTGACCACGACGACCACCACACCCTCCTCGGCCAGCACCCGCCGGTCGCGCAGCACCCCGTCGCCCACGTCGCCGACGATGCCGTCGACGTACAGGTAGCCGGCGGGGACGCTGCCCGTCAGCTCGAGGCCGTCGTCGGACAGGGTGAGCTGGTCGCCGTCCTCGCACTGGATCACCCGGTTGTCGGGGATCCCCATCAGGCGGCCGAGCTTGGCGTGGGCGGTGAGGTGCAGGAACTCGCCGTGGACCGGCACGAACCACTCGGGACGGGTGATCGAGAGGTAGGTCTTCAGCTCCTCCTGCTTCGCATGGCCCGTCGCGTGGACGTCGCTGATGCCCGAGTGGACGACCTCGGCACCCAGGCGCACCAGGCCCTCGACCACCTTGTTCACGTTGAACTCGTTGCCGGGGATCGGGTGCGAGCTGAGGATGACCGTGTCGTCCTCGGTGATCTTCAGCCACCGGCTGTCGCTCGACGCCATGAGCGCGAGCGCCGACATGGGCTCGCCCTGCGACCCCGTGGAGATGATGCAGACCTTGCCCGGGTCGAGGTCGGTGACCTCCTCGATGTCGCGCAGCGCGTGATCGGGGATGTGCAGCAGGCCCATGTCGCGCGCCAGCTTCACGTTCTTCTTCATGGACATGCCGAGGGTGGCCACCGTGCGGCCGAAGGCGACGGCGGCGTCGGCGATCTGTTGGATGCGGTGGATGTGGCTGGCGAAGCAGGCGGTGATGATGCGCCGGCCCTCGTGGCGGTGGAACAGGTCGTAGAGCACGGCGCCGATCTCGGTCTCGCTGCGCGAGTGCCCCGGGCTGTCGGCGTTGGTCGAGTCGGAGAGCAGCAGGCGGATGCCCTCGCCGCTCGCGAGCGCGCCGATCCGGGCCAGGTCCGTGCGCCGGCCGTCGACCGGGGTGAGGTCGAGCTTGAAGTCGCCCGAGTGCAGGATCGTGCCCTGCGGGGTGTGGAAGGCCGTGGCGAACGCGTGCGGCACCGAGTGGGTGACGGGGATGAACTCGAGGTCGAACGGTCCCACCTGCAGGCGCTCGCCGTCGACGACAGGGATCAGCTCGGTGCGCTTGAGCAGCCCCGCCTCCTCGATGCGGCTGCGGGCCAGGCCCAGGGTGAGGGCCGAGCCGTACACGGGGAACGACAGCTCGCGCAGCAGGTACGACAGCGCCCCGACGTGGTCCTCGTGGCCGTGGGTGGCGATGCAGCCCTCGATGCGGTCGGCGTTCTCCCGCAGGTACGTGAAGTCGGGGAGCACCAGGTCGATGCCCAGCATGTCGGCGTCGGGGAACATCAGGCCGCAGTCGAGCAACATGATGCGCCCCTTCACCTCGATGCAGGCGCAGTTGCGGCCGATCTCACCGAGGCCCCCCAGGAAGGTGATCGTTACGGGCTTAGGCATCGGTCATCCAGCTTTCAGTCGTTCGTACACCCCGCGCGCGGTTGCTTCGAGGCCGTCGGGAGTGGGGCCGATGGGCAGGCGGCACTGGCCGACGGCCAGCCCCAGCGTGCGCATCATGGCCTTGGTGCAGACCGCTTGAGGGTTCTCATCGGTGGTCTCGTAGGCGTAGGACTCGAGGAGACGGGCGTTGATCGCCCGGGCCTCGTCCACGTCGCCCTTGGAGAAGGCGCTGATCATCCGGGCGTGCTCGGCCGCGCTCCAGTGCGCGGCCACGCCGATGACGCCGCCGCCGCCCACCGCCAGCAGGGGCAGGGTGAGGGCGTCGTCGCCGCTGTACAGGTCGAACCCGTCCGGCGCCTCGGCGATGAGGCGGGCGGACTCGCCGGGGTCGCCGCTGGCGTCCTTGACGCCCACCATCGTGGGCACCTCGTGGGCGAGGCGCACCAGCACGTCGGTGTGGATCTTGCGACCGGTGCGGCCGGGGATGTCGTAGATCAGGAAGGGCAGGTCCGTGGCGGCGCCGAGGGCACGGAAGTGGGCCTCGATGCCGGCCTGCGAGGGCTTGGAGTAGTACGGGCACACCAGCAGCAACCCGTCGACGCCGGTGTCGGCCGCGGCCCGGCTGAGCTCGATGGCGTGGGCGGTGTCGAAGCTGCCGGTTCCCGCGACGAGCGGCACGGTGACCGCCTCGCGGACGGCACGGAGCAGGCTCAAGGTCTCGTCGTCGGAGAGGGTGGGGGCCTCGCCGGTGGTGCCGGCCAGCACGAGGCCGTCGGCGCCCTGGTCGACGAGCCAGCGGGCCAGGGTGGCGGCCGCATCGAGGTCGAGGGCCAGGTCGTCGTCGAAGGGGGTGACCATCGCCACCACCACCTCACCGAATCGTGCGCTCATGCCGTCTCCTTGGCCCGCTCGAGGCCCAGGGTGGCCAGCAGGTCTTCGTGCAGCTCGAACCACACCGTGTGGTACGAGTCGATGGTGGGCTTGGTGAACCAGTCCCGCTCCCCCGCGCTGACCCGCTCGAGTGCGGTGCGCAGTCGGGGCGAGTAGCCGCCGAACCGGGCCAGCTGGTCGCGCAGGTCGGCGACGATCGGGCGCACCCGGTCGTGGAGCGCCACGAGGCGGAGGATCACCTGCTGGTCGTAGGCCGCATCGGCGTGGTCGTTCACCACCTCGTCCCGCAGCTGCCAGGCGGTGCACACCGACAGCAACTCGTCGTTGAGGCCGACGAAGCGCTGGTAGGCGTCGGTCACCACGTCACGGGCCCCCGACGCGTCGAGCTCGGCGGCCAGGCGGCGCGCCCCCTCCTCCCGCCCCGCAGGGGTGAGGGTCCATCCGGAGACGTGGCCGTCCAGGCGTCGGACCAGGCCCTCGTCCGCGAAGGCCGCCAAGGCGTCGGCCACTTCGTGGACGGGCAGGGCCACCGCCGCGGCCAGCACCTCGGTGTCGGGGAATGGCTTCAACCGCAGCCCGTGCAACAGCAGCGTCGGCGGCTCGGACGGATGCGGTGCGGGCCGTGAGCGTTGCGGGGCGGCCTCGGGCATCACGGCGATCGTAACCGCCGCCTGCCCCGACGCTGCGTCCACATCCGCGAGGTTGCGACGCCGGGGCAGGGGACGAGATCTAGGAGGCCGCCTGCAACTCGTCGTCGGAGAGAGCGAAGTTCTCGTACTCGTCGCCGGTGTCGGTCCAGTCCTCGAACTGGATGACCCCGATCTCGCCGAACTTCTGGCGCAGCCAGCCGTCGCCAGCGTCGAGCAGGCCGAGCTTCTTGCAGTTCGGCACGATCTTGGAGAAGAGCATCTGCTGGAACATCTGGCGCTCGGGTGAGAGCATCACCGCCTGCACCGCCTCCTTCGAGTCGATGCCCATGCGCTCCCACACCTCCTGCTGCAGCAGCCGGTCGCGCATGCGCACCGCCGCCTCGAAGGCGAACTCCTGGCGCTCGCGGATCTCCTCGATGCCGAGACCCTCGTAGTACTCCTTCAGGGAGAGCACCCCGAACGCGACGTGACGGGCCTCGTCGCTCATCACGTAGCGCAGCAGCTGCTTGAGGAGGGGCTCCTGGGTCATGGCGTGGATGAAGCCGAAGGCCGCGAGTGCCAGCCCCTCCACCATGATCTGCATGCCGAGGTAGGTCATGTCCCACCGGCTGTCCTCGATGATGTCGTCCAGGAGCATCTTGAGGTGGGCGTTGATCGGGTAGTGGCCCGACAGCTTCTCGTCGAGGTACTTGGCGAACACCTCGACGTGGCGGGCCTCGTCCATCACCTGCGTGGAGGCGTAGTACTTGGCGTCGATCCACGGGACGGTCTCGACGATCTTGGCGGTGCACACCAGGGCGCCCTGCTCCCCGTGCATGAACTGGCTGAGCATCCAGTTCTGCGACTCGATGCCGAGCTGGAGCCACTGCGCTTCGTCCCACTTCTCGAACACGGTGCCGCTGAGGTCGACGCCCCCGGCCAGCATGCCGTTGGCCTCGGCGTTGGCGATGACCACGGCCTCCTGGTCCACCTCGGTGTCCCAGGGCAGGTCGGTCTGGCCGTTCCACTGGGCGGTCTTGGCCTTCTCGTACAGCTTGTTCAGCGCGGGCCGGCGCCCCTTCTCGTAGTCCCAGGTGAAGATGCAGTCGGCGTTGTCCTTGACGTGGTGCACGAGCTCGTTCACGTCGGTGTTGGTGACGCCGAGGATGGCCTCGAGGTCGTTGACGTCGGCGCGCCCGATGAGGTCTTCGGTGGACGTGGCTTCGGTGGTGGACAAGGTCAGCTCCTGGGGGTGGGGGCGGTGGTGCGCGGGGTGGACGGGGTGAGCGGGACGTCGGAAGCGGGATCGGCGCCGATCGGGATCAGGCCCGGGACGACGAAGGTGGTCACGAGGTGGCGGGCGGCGGCGGCGTCGGTGAGATCGATGGCCGGGTTCGGCAGGGCGAGGTAGGACAGGGCGAGGCGGGCCAGCCACTCGGCGGCGGGAGCCACCTGGTCCTCGGGCAGGAACCGCGCCAGGCGGGGGCCCAGCAGCAGGTGGGCGGCACCGAACACGACCGGGCTCTTGTCGAACGCGACGTGGGCGAGGATCACGGCGGGCTCGGCCTCGAACACGTGACGCAGGGCGTCGCTCGACTCGAGGAAGCGGGCGGTGCCGACCAGGGCGCCCACCAGGACGCCGCTGAGATCCGTGGCGGCATCGAGGTCGGCGCCGACGGTGCGGAAGTACCGTTCGAGCTCCAGGTGCGCGGCGGCCAGGACGACCTGCTCCTTGCCGCCCGGGAAGGCGCGGTAGACCGTCGCCCGACCACACCCGGCGGCGCGGGCCACGTCGTCGACGGTGAGGCCGCCGAACCCGTCGCGGGCGATGCACGCCAGGGTGGCGTCGAGGATGCGCCGCTCGACGGTGGGGACGCGCAGGTCGACCGTGTCGTCCTCCCCCGGCACCCCCCGGAGCTCGCGGCCATCGCTGGCGACGCGTGCACTCATCGCTTGAGACAATACGCTCGATTTTGTCTCACGACTAGTGGCAGCGGCTGTGACATCTGTCTCAGCACGCGCACCCTCAGGCGAGGATCCCGGCCAGGAACTGGCGGTCGACCAACTCGGCCACCTGCTCGGGGTCGGTCAGGTCCCACTGGCCGGCGCTGGGGATGAACGACAGCACCATGCGGGCCAGGTAGTCGGCCGCTTCGTCCGGGTCGACGCCGGGGCGCAGGTGCTCGGCGGCCACCGCGGGCGCCAGGTAGTCGCGCACCACGGCCATCACCAGCGGCGAGGTCTCGTGCAGTTGCGGCAGGAACTGGTCGCGATCGGTGTCGAGCACGGTCGCCAGCGCCCCGTGGTCGGCCATGGCGCGGTGCGCGAACATCAGGCCTCGCTCGAGGCGGGCCCGCAGGTCCGGGGCGTCCGCCACCTCGGCGGCCAGCGCGGTGAAGAACCGACCCACCTCCCAGGTGATGGCCTCGCTCACCAGTTGGTCCCGCCCGCCGGGGAAGTAGCGGTAGAGGGTGGCCCGCCCCACCGCCGCCCGCCGGGCGACCTCCTCCACCCGCAGCTTGCCCATACCCCGCTCGGCGACGCAGTCGATGGCGGCGCCCAGGATCCGCTCCCGAACGTCGCCGCGGTCAGGGCTCATGGGTGAGGAGTCACGGGCAAGGGTTCACGGGCTGCTGTCGGCCAACTCGGCGTCGGGTCGGTCGGTCGGCGGGTCGCCCACCCCGCCGGCGTCGTCCTCGGCCTCGGCGGCCGCGCGTTCCGCCGCCTTGTTCCGGGCGATGCGGCGCAGGATCAGCGGGTACCCGACCGCGGCGATGGTGGCGAAGATGAACCACTGCCCGGCGTAGTTCAGGTGGGGGCCCTCGGACAGCTCGGGCGGGCCGATGGCCACCGGGAAGTCACCGGGCTGGGCCGGGCTCTGGGTGTCGAGTTGCAGCACGGCCGGCACGAGGTCCTCGTCGACCTGCTCCTGCAGGCGAGCGACGTCGGCCCGGGCCAGCGTGTCGAGGCGCTCACCCTCGGGGTCGGTGGCCCCGAAGCGGCCACGGGTCTGGGTGGCCACCAGCAGGCCTTCCACCTCGACCCGGCCCTCGGGGGGCGCCCACGAGGGATCGCGGTCGATGCCGGCCTGGATCGGCACCCATCCCCGGTTGACGACCACGGCGGTGCCGTCGTCGAGTCGGAGGGGCGTGAGCAACCAGGCGCCGGACTTGCTCTGGTACGTGCGCGACCGGACGATCACCTCCTCGTCGGCCAGGTAGGTGCCCGCCGCGGTGACCTTGCGGAACACGACCGCGTCGGCGTCGTCGAAGGTGGCCGACGCGGGCAGCACGTCGGCGACGGGCGCGGCGGGCGCATCACTGCGCGAGGTGACCAGTGCGTTGAAGTCGCGCTTCTCGTCCAGGCGGCGGAGCTGCCAGAAGGCCAGGTTGACCATCAGCACGACCAGCAGCACCACCAGGATGTGGGACAGGATCCAGACCGGCCGCAGCAGGAAGCGGTACACACCGCGAGGCTACGGCGGGGGGCACCGCCGACGGCAGTCAGGCCGGTGGGCCGGCCGGCCGGCGGCGGCGAGCACGCCGAGGTCGGCGCCACAACCACCACGGCGGGCCACCAAGCAGCACGGTCGTTCCTGCGCCCGCTCTCGTTGGAGGAAAACACCTCCGCGCTGCGGGGGACATTTCCTCCAACCGGCGTCTCAGGGTCGCGACGGACCGGCGGCGGCGAGGTCGGCCACGAGGTCGGCGTCGGTCGACTCGGGGTCGAGGAGCCACCAGGTGGCCCCGGCCTCGGCCCAAGGGCGGGGGTCCTCGCCCGGCGGGCCGTTGACCGCCACCTCGAAGCCGTCGAGGGTCCCCCGCTCGGCGGCGACCACCTCGAGCGCCCCGCGGAGGTCGTCGGGGCCGCCGTCGGTGTCGATGAGGAAGAGGCCGTCCCACCGCGCGGCCCGCCGCAGCGGCCGGCGGTTCGGCCACCGGCCCGCGACCCACACCGGGATGCGGGGCTGCTGCACGGGGCGGGGCAGGAAGGTCACGTCGGCGGCCCGGTAGTGGGGGCCGTCGTGGTCGACCCGCTCCCCCGTCCAGAGGGCGGCGATCAGCTCGATGCCCTCGTCGAGCATCTCGGCCCGGGCGCGGTCGTCCAGCTCCTCGCCGAAGGCGGACAGCTCCCGCCCGCTGCTGTCGAGGCCGAGCCCGACGCCGAGCACGAGCCGACCGCCGGACAGCTGGTCGAGGCTCGTTGCCTGGCGGGCCAGGACGTGGGGCCGACGTCGCGCGACAGGTGTGACCATGGGCCCGAGGAGCACCCGCTCGGTGGCCGTCGCCGCCGCCGCCAGCACGACCCACGGGTCCGCCACCGCCTGGACCGGCGGTCGGTACAGGACGTGGTCCCAGACGAAGAAGCCGTCCCAGCCGGCGGCCTCGGACGAGGCGGCCAGGTCGGTCACGACCTGCGGGTCGGACAGCCCGTCGAAGGGCGCGACGAAGAAACCGTGGCGCATCAGGGGCTCATCTCGAGCGAAGGGGGCCTCCTGAGCGGCTGCACAGAACCACTCGAGCAATGCTTCCCCTTCCGTCCCCAGGTGCCCCCTTCGTCGTCGGTCCACACACCTTCGCAGCTGGGGTTGTGGCGCTCATCGTTCACGCCGTGGGCAGGACGTGGTCCTCGAAGCGGGCGCGCAGGTCCTTCTTCGAGAACTTGCCCACCGAGGTCTTGGGCACCTCGTCGATGAACACCACGTCGTCGGGCGTCCACCACTTGGCGATGCGGCCGTCGAGGTAGCTCAGGACCTCCTCCTTGCTGAGGGTCTCCCCCGGCTTGACCACCACGCAGGCGAGGGGGCGCTCACCCCACTTGGGGTGGTTCACCCCGATCACCGCGGCCTCGGCCACCTTGTGGTGGCCCATGATCTCGTTCTCGAGCTCGACCGAGCTGATCCACTCGCCGCCCGACTTCACCACGTCCTTGGTGCGGTCGACCAGGCGGATGTAGCCGTCGGCGGTCACCGTGGCGACGTCGCCGGTGCGCAGCCACCCGTCCTCGGTGAACGAGTCGGAGGCGCGCTCGTCGTTGTAGTACGTGGCCGCGATCCACGGGCCCGACACCTGGAGCTCACCCCGGGTCTCGCCGTCCCACGGCACTTCCTCCCGCTCTGTGGGGCCGCTCGGGCCCTGGTCGGTCGTTTCCTGGCTGACGATTCGGAAGTCGACGCCGATCGATACCAGGCCCTGCGTGCTGCGCAGGTCGGCCAGCGTGTCCTCGTCCTGGTCAGCCAGGTCGCTCTTGATCCTGCAGATCGACGCGACGGGACTGGTCTCGGTCATGCCCCACGCCTGCAGGATCGGCAGCCCGGTGGCCTCGCGATAGCCCTCGGACAGCGAGCGGGGCACCGCCGACCCACCGCACGGGATGGCTCGCAGCGCCGACGTGTCACGCCCGGCCAGCTCGGGGAGCACGCCCATCCAGATGGTGGGAACGCCCGCGGCGACGGTGACCTTCTCGGACTCGATCAGCGACGCGATGGCGGGCGGCGAGAGGTCGGGCCCCGGCATCACCAGGCCGGCGCCGGCGGCCACCGACGCGTGGGCCAGGCCCCAGGCGTTGGCGTGGAACATGGGCACGACCGGGAGGATGACGTCGCGCTCGCTGACGCCGAGGCTGTCCGCCGTCATCACCCCGACGGTGTGCAGCCAGGTCGACCGGTGCGAGTACACGACCCCCTTGGGGTTGCCCGTGGTGCCGCTCGTGTAGCACATCGAGGCAGCCCGGTTCTCGTCCCGCACGTCGAACTCGACCGGCGCCGCGTCGGCCAACAGGTCCTCGTAGTCGTGCAACGGGCGACCGCCGTCCGGGCTGGGCACCTCGCCCTTGCCGTCGTCCATCACCACGAAGTGCTTGACGGTCTCGAACGTGCCCACCAGCGGCCAGAGCAGTCCCAGCAGCGAACGGTCGACGAAGATCACCTCGTCCTCGGCGTGGTTGACGATGTAGGTCAACTGCTCGGGGAACAGGCGGATGTTCAGCGTGTGCAGCACCCGTCCGGTGCACGGCGCCGCGAAGTACAGCTCGAGGTGACGGGCGGTGTTCCACCCGAAGGTGCCGATGCGGGCGTCGTCCGACAACCCGAGGGCGTCGAAGACACCGCCGAGGCGCCGCGTGCGCTCGGCCCACTCGCCGTAGGTGCGGCGCTCGGGGCCGACCGCGGTCGCGGTCACGATCTCCTTGCCCGGGAACAGGCGCTCGGCCCGCCTGAAGAGGTGGGGCAGCGTGAGCGGGGTGTCCTGCATCAGGCCTTGCACGATGGATCTCCTTGTCGACGCCACGGGCACAGCGGTGCGCCCGGCAGCGTAGGACTCCCGCCGTCGACTGCGCTGCCCGGTGCCGCCGGATGCGATGATCTAGCTCTTGGAAGCCCCCGCCCGATCGAAGCCGAGCCGCCTCACCCTCTGGCTCATCGTGGGACCGCTGGTCGTCCTCGTGATCGCGTCCTACGTGGGCGATGCCTTCGCGCCCACCCTCGTCGACAAGCACCCCCTGTGGCTCATCGCCCTCAACGCCCGCAACCGCAACCTGGTGCTCGCCACCAACTCGCTCGACGCCGTGTCGTACTACACCGTCGGCACCATCCGCCTGCTGCTGGCCGATCCGCTCTTCTACCTCCTCGGCTACTTCTACGGCGACGCCGCGGTGCGTTGGGCCGAGCGGCGCTCGCGCACCTTCGGCGGCCTCCTGCGGTCGGTGGAGCAGTTCTTCCAGAAGGCGTCGTACCCTCTCGTCCTCATCGCGCCGAACAACCCCATCTGCCTGTTCGCCGGCGCCTCGGGCATGTCGCCGCCGGTGTTCCTGGCGCTCAACATCACCGGCACCGTCGCGCGACTCATCATCATCCGATGGGTCGGCGACATCTTCGCCGACCCCCTCGACGCCGTGGTCGACTTCATCCGCCACTACCGCCTGCCGCTCACCGCGGTCACGGTCACCATCACCGCGGTGTTGATCTGGAGCGAGAGCCGCGGCGAGGGCGAGAGCGAGCTGGAGGCGCTGGTCCGCCTCGAAGAGGAGCTCGACGACGCCGAGGAGGACCTCGAGTACGAGCATGAGCTCGAGCTGGAGGTCGAGGCCTGGGAGGCGGCCGAGGCCGCGGCCCAGACGGACCGCGGCGACGAGGCGTCCGGGGAGCCGCCCGAGCACGAGGACCGCACCACATGACCGACGCCCGCTCGGGCGCCACCGAACCGGGCGCCACCGAACCGGGCGCCACCGAACCGGGCCCCACCCACCCGGAGGCGACCGCCGACTCCGGTGCCGCCCGCGCCGTGGGGGCATCGCACCGCCCCGTCGCGGTGGTCACCGGCGCGAGCTCGGGCATCGGCGCGGCCACCGCCGCCCGCTTGGCCGCGGACGGGTTCGAGGTGGTCGCCGGCGCACGGCGCCTCGACCGGTTGCGCGCCGTCGCCGAGCCGATCGGGGCGACGGCCCTGCCCCTCGACGTCACCGATGCCGCGTCGGTCGAGCGGTTCTGCGACCAGCTGCCCCGGTGCTCGCTGCTGGTGAACAACGCCGGCGGCGCGCTGGGACGCGACCCGATCGCCGCGGCCAGCGACGACGACTGGCAGGCCATGTACGACTCGAACGTGCTGGGGGTGATGCGCATGACGCGGGCGCTGCTGCCCAAGCTGATCGCCAGTGGCGACGGGCACGTCATCACCATCGGCTCGATCGCCGGCATCGAGCCGTACCCGGGCGGTGGCGGGTACAACGCGGCCAAGTTCGCAGCCCACGCGGTGATGGGCGTGCTGCGCCAGGAGCTGCTCGGCGAGCCCGTCCGGGTGACCGAGATCGATCCGGGCATGGTCGAGACCGAGTTCAGCCTGGTGCGCTTCGGTGGCGACCGGGCCAAGGCCGACGCGGTCTACGAGGGCGTCACGCCGCTCACCGCGGCCGACGTCGCCGACTGCGTGGCCTGGTCGGCCACCCGACCGAGCCACGTGAACATCGACCAGATCGTGGTGCTGGCCCGCGACCAGTCGAGCGCCACACGCGTGCACCGCCGCAGCTAGGACGTCGCCGGTGGCCGCCGAGCGCACCCTCGACACCCGTGCGCTCAACCGGGCGCTGCTCGATCGTCAGCTGCTCCTGCGGCGGCATCGGCTCAGCCCCGTGCGAGCCATCGAGCGGCTGGTCGGCCTGCAGGCGCAGGCCACGCTGCCCCCGTACCTGGCCCTGCTGGCCCGGCTCGACGGCTTCGAGGCCCGACAGCTCGACCGGCTGCTCACCAGTCGGCGCGCGGTGCGCATCGCAGCCATGCGCTCGACGGTTCACCTCCTCACCGCCGACGACGCCCTGGTGCTGCGCACCCTGGCCCAGCCGGTCACCGAGCGAGAGCTGTACGGCAACGCCACCTACGCGGCCATCCGGCAGGTCGACGCCGGCGCGCTCATCGACGCAGTGCGCCCGTTCGTGGACGCGCACCCTCGCACCAACGCCGAGATCGGGGCCTTCCTGGCCGAGCGGTGGCCCGACGTCGACCGCCGCACCCTGGCCCACGCGGTCCGCTGCCTCCTCCCGATGGCCCAGGTGCCACCCCGGGGCATCCTCGGCCAGGGCGGCCAGGTGCGGACCACGCCGGTCGACACCTGGGTGGGTCGGCCGCTGCACCCGGAGCCCTCGTGGGACGCGGTCGTGCCCCGCTACCTGGCCGCGTTCGGGCCGGCCACGGTGGCCGACGCCCAGAAGTGGTCGACGATCACCGGCCTGGCCGAGGTGTTCGAGCGCCTCCGGCCGGGTCTGCGCACCTTCCGCGACGAGCGAGGCCGCGAGCTGTTCGACCTGCCCGGCGGTCGTCTGCCCAGGCCGGACACGCCCGCACCGGTGCGCTTCCTCGGCGAGTACGACAACGTGCTGCTCTCGCACGCCGACCGCACCCGCATCGTCGACGAGGAGGTGCGTCGCGGGCTCGCGTCCGGCCCGAACGGCGCGTTCGCCTCGAGCGTGTTGATCGATGGGTTCGTCGGGGCATGGTGGCGGCTCGACGCGGACACCCCTCGTCGGCCGGAGTTGCGGGTCGAATTGATGGGCGACGTGTCCCCCGACCATCGGGCCGACCTGCGGTCCGAGGGTGAGCGCCTGCTGGCCTTCCTGGCCCCCGACGCCGAACGGTCCAGGGTGCGGATCGTCGGTGGCTGAGCTACGGCCGGACGGCTCGGCTCACAGCCCGAGCAGCGGGTCGAGGCCGATCGTGACCCCGGGGTGGTTCGCCACCTCTCTGGCGGCCAGCACCACACCCGGCATGAACGACGACCGGTCGTAGCTGTCGTGGCGGATGGTGAGGGTCTGGCCCGTGGTGCCGAGCAGCACCTCCTGGTGGGCCACGACGCCCCGCAGGCGCACCGAGTGCACCCGGATGTGGCCGGGGCCCTCGCCCCCGCGTGCGCCGGCGACGACGGTGGTCGTGGTGGGGTCGTCGCCCCACTGCGCCGACGCCGCGGCCATGCGCTCCGCGGTGCGCATGGCCGTGCCCGACGGGGCGTCGATCTTGCGGTCGTGGTGCAACTCGATGATCTCGGCGGTCTCGAAGTGGGGCGCGGCCAACTCGGCGAAGCGCATCATCAGCACCGCGCCGATGGCGAAGTTGGGGGCGATCAGGCAGTTGCTGGCGGTGAAGGTGGCCCGGAAGCGGTCGAGGTCGTCGTCGGTGAACCCGGTGGTGCCGACCACCGCGTGCACACCGTGCCCCGCCAGCCACGCCAGGTTCTCGCGGGACGCCTCGAGGTGGGTGAAGTCGACCGCCACCTGCGCACCGGCGTCGGCCAGGGCCTGCGCGTCGTCGGCCACGGTGACCCCGGCGATCACCGCGCCCGTGTGGTGGGGGTCGACGGCGGCGACCAACTCGAGCCCGTCGTCGTCGGCCACCGCCTGACAGACCGTGGCGCCCATGCGGCCGCCGGCACCGAACACCCCGACGCGGATCGTCATGGCCGCACCCTACCGGCACGCCGCGGGCACCCTCCGGCCCACCGCCGCACCGCCCCCGCTCCCCGAACCGTGAGGCCGCACGGCTCGGTCCGACCGCCAGAACGCCCACGGGGGCCCGCGGCTACCGTGCGGTCATCGGACCCTCGCCGACGACCGCACCACGCCGCACAGTCGGCGGCGCCCGGATCGTGTGCGTGGCCGCGCTGGTGGTGGCGACGTACCTCACGACGGCGGCCCCCGCCCGTGCCGGATCGAGCCGGGCCACCGGCACCGACCGTGTGGCACCGGCGGCGGCCGCGGGCCTCACCGCGCTGTCGGTCGCTCCCGACGCCATGAACCTGGGGTTCGCCCCCGACCGGCGGGACTACGTGATCCGCTGTCACGACGGGCAGGCGCTGACGTTCACGGGGACCGCGGCGCCGGGCTACCGGGTGCGCGCGGTCGCGCTCGGGGCCGGCGCACCGGCCCCATCCACGCTGGCGGGTTCGTTCACCTACACGGTCACGCCCCCGGCGACCACGACCGTCCGCTTCGACGTGGCCCCCACCTCCGAGCCGTCCGCCTCGGTCACTCGCTACCGCATCCGTTGCCTCCCGTCCGGCTTCCCCACCCTCACCACGACCGTCACCGGAACCCCCCAGGCCGCCTTCTACGTGGTCACCCACACCAACTGGGACATCGTCCTGAACGCCGAGGGCACGCCGGTCTGGTGGTTGAACGAGGCCCCGGGCGCCCCGGTGGACGCCAAGATCATCGACGGCCGGATCGTCACCACGGTGCCCGGCGGTGACTACTACGTGCGGGCCTGGGACGGCACGCCCACGCGTGTCGTGCACGACGGCCTCGACCATCACGACCTGCAGCGGATGCCCGACGGCGACCTGGTCGGGTTCCAGTACTACGACTCCGACCGGGGCCTCGAGGAGGAGGCCCGCTTCGTGCGGCTCGACGCCGCCGGCCACGAGGTGTGGTCGTGGCGCACCCAGGACCACATCGACGCGGCCGAGATGGCCCCCGACGCCTACAAGCTGGTCTGGGGCCACGCCAACTCCGTCGAGCCCGACGGCAACGGGCGCGTGCTCGTGTCCATCCGCAACCTCGACGCCGTCTACGACATCGACATGGCCACCGGGGGGGTCCACTGGAAGCTCGGTGGCACCACCACCCCGCAGAGCCTGAGCGTGTTCGACGGCCAGCAGCAACTGACCGAGGCCGAGGTGCTCCGCCTGTTCAGCGGCCAGCACGACGCCCGCATCCTGGCGGACGGCACGGTGAGCGTGTTCGACAACGGCACGAGGGCGCTGGCGCGGCGACCGCGGGTGCTGCGCTTCACGATCGACGCCGCCGCGCGCCGGGCCACCCTCGTCGAGACCGTCACCGACGCACGCGCCGGCTACTCGTTCGGCCTGGGCTCGGCCCGGCGCACCTCTGGGGGCAACTGGGTCGTCAGCTGGGGTGGCTGGAACACGTTCTTCACCGAGCTCGGCCCGGACGGCCAGCCGGTGCTGACGGTCGAGGGCATCAGCACCTACCGGGCGGTCCCGGTCGAGCCCGACGAGATCGACGCCGAGGCCATGCGCGCCGGGATGGACGCGATGGCGGGCAGCGCACCCGCGTTGACCGGCACGGTCGTCGACGCCGTGTCGGGCGCACCCGTGCCGTGGGCCGGAGTGGCGGTGCTGCGGGCCGGCGACCTGTCGCTGGCCGGTGCGGTCGTGGCCGACGCCGACGGCAACTTCCGAGTCCCGGCCGCCCCCGGCTCGTACCACCTGTACCTCATCGACTCGAGCGGCGACCACCGGTCGGCCTTCTTCGGTGCCCCGTCCACGGTGACGGTGGAGCGCGGTCTCCCCACCGACGTCACCACGCCCATGGCACCCACCCGCGGGTCGATCACCGGCGTGATCACCGACGGCACCAGCGGCGCGCCCGTAGGGGGTGCCTGGGCCGTCACCCTCGACGCCGCCACCGGTGCGCCGCAGACGGCCGTCGCCGCGGACGCGACGGGCCACTACCGGTTCGACCACGTGGCCGCGGGGGCGTACAAGATCGTGTACTTCGACCCCACGGGTGCGCACACGACGGGGTTCTACGCCGGCACCCCCGACCCCACCTCGGCCGCGTCGGTCACCGTGACCGCCGGCGGGACGGCGGCGGCCGACATCGCCCTGCCGGCGCGGGCGGCGACGCCCGGCAGCGCGCCCCTCACGGGCACGGTCACCGAGTCGGGCACGGCCCGGCCCCTCAGGGGGGTGATCGTGCTCGCCCTGCGAGCCTCGGACTACACGCTCGCCGCGGCCACCGTCACCGGCACCAGCGGCACCTACCGCATCGACGTGCCCGCCGCCGCCTACAAGCTGGCCTTCCTCGACGCCAGCGGGCGCCACGCCATGGAGTGGCACGACGGCCGCCCGTACCACGGGATCGCCGACGCCGCGTCGGTCACCGCCCCGGCCAGCACGCCGGCGGCGCTCGACCCCACGACCGGGGCCGTCACCGGCACGATCACCGACGACCCGTCCCACACCCCGCTGACCGGCGCGTGGGTCATCGCCATCGGCCCGACCGGTCCCGCGGGTGGAGGCGTCTCGGCCGCCGACGGCACCTACACGATCGACGGCCTACCGCCCGGCACCTACCGGGTCACCATCGTCGACCCCAGCGGGGCCCGTCGCCAGGAGTACTGGCACGATGCCACGGACTTCGCCGGGGCCACGCCCATCGCCGTCGGCGCGGGAACCACGGCCGTCGTCAGTGCCGGCCTCGGCCGCTGAACCGGCGGCCGGCGCCACCACCCTCGCGCCCTGACGAGGCACCGGGTGCGGGGCCGCCCCACCCGCCGGCCGACGGCCGACGGCCGACGGCGGTGGATCATCCGGGCAGATCGGCCTCGCCGAGCGGGCCGACGGCGGCCAACGTGCGGCCGGCGGCGAACACCCGCTGCAGCACGCGGCGCACGTCGTCGTGAGTGACGCCGCGGATCTTGCGCACGTGCTCCTCCAGCGGCGTGACCTTGCCCCGGATGCACATGTTGCTGCCGATGCGGCCCATGCGGCTGCCGCTGTCCTCGAGCCCGAGCACCATCGAGCCCTCGAGGTAGCCCCGGGCCACGTCGAGCTCCTTGTCGGTGACGCCATCGGCGAGCAGGTCGGCGATCACCCGGTCGACCACGTCGACCGCCTCGCCCATCCTGCTCGGCGCCGTGCCCAGCTCGACCATGACGATGCCGGTGTCCACGTAGGACGAAGGGGAGGAGTACACCGAGTAGGCCAGGCCCCGCTTCTCGCGGACCTCCTGGAACAACCGGCTGGCGGTACCGCCCCCCAGCACGTGGTTGGCCACCGACAGGGCGTACCGATCGGGGTCCTCGTGGTCGAAGCCCGGCCACGCCATGGCCAGGTGGACCTGCTCGGTGGGCCGACGAAGCACCGCCGACGGGAGCGCCGCTGCGGTCGGCGGTGTCCGATTGGGCCGGGACCCCGCGTCGAGCCCGGCGAACCCCCCGGCGACCCGCTCGACCACGGCGTCGTGGTCCAACAACCCCGCGGCCGCCACCACCAGGTTCTCCGGACGGTAGTGCTGTCCGTGGAACCCGGAGATCTGCTCGCGGGTCATGGCCTCGATGGTGTCGGGGCTGCCCAGAACCTCACGCCCCAGGGGGTGACCGGGGAACCGCGCCTCGAACACCAGCGTGTGGGCCCGGTCGTCGGGCGTGTCCTCGCTCATCAGGATCTCTTCGAGGATCACCTGGCGCTCGGCGTCGATCTCGTCGGGGCGGAACGCCGGCGCGCAGACCACGTCGGCCAGCAGGTCGAGGCCGAAGTCGACCTCGGCTGCGGGGAGCCGGGTGTAGTACGCGGTGTACTCCTTGGCGGTGAAGGCGTTCATCTCGCCGCCCACCGCATCGACCGACTCGGCGATGTCCTGGGCCGACCGTGAGGCCGTCCCCTTGAACAGCAGGTGCTCGAGGAAGTGGGAGGCGCCGGAGAGCACCTCGTCCTCATCGCGCGCACCGACCCCGACCCAGACCCCGGTGGTCACCGAGCGCACGGACTCCATGCGCTCGGTGACGACGCGGAGGCCGTTGTCGAGGGTGGTGATGCGGACGGTGTCGCCGGCGTCGGCCGGCGCACCGCCCGGGTGCCCGTTGGAGGGCAGGGTGTTCGAGGGCAGGGTGTTCGAGGGCAGGGTGGCGCTCAGCGACGCCCGCCGCGACGACCACGGTCGCCGCGACCACGGCCGCCGCCTTCACCACCGGAGCCGCTGCGGGGGGTCTCGGCCGGGCCGAGATCGCCGAACTCCTCGCGGAGCTCGACCTCGAAGGCGTCCTCGAAGGACACGGCCACCGCGCCGCTGCCCGAGTCGGACGACTCGGCATCGGTCGACGGGCGGCTGTCACGGTCACGGGCCGGGCGGTCCTCGCGGTCACGGCCACGGGGACGGTCGCTGCTGCGAGCGCCACCACGGTCGTCGCGGTCACGACCCCCGCGGTCACCGCCACCGCCACCACCCGTGGAGGGCGGGGCGTCGGCGGGGCTGAGCGACACCTTGCCGTTGGGGTCGACATCGTCCACCCGCACCTCGATCTCGTCGCCGAGGTCGAGCACGTCCTCCACCCGGTCGATGCGCTTGCCACCGCCGAGCTTGGAGATGTGGACGAGGCCGTCGCGGCCCGGGAGGATGTTGACGAACGCACCGAACTTGGTGATGTTGACCACCTTGCCCTGGTACACCTGGCCCACCTCGGCGGTGGGCGGGTTCAGGATGAGGCGGATCTGGCGCTCGGCCTCGGCCACCACGCCGCTGTCGTTCGAGCCGATGCTCACGGTGCCGACGGTGCCGTCGTCGTCGACGCTGATGTCGGCACCGGTCTCCTGCTGGATGGCGTTGATGACCTTGCCCTTGGGACCGATGACCTCGCCGATCTTGTCGATCGGGATCTCGAAGCTGACGATCTTCGGGGCGGTGGGGCCGACCTCGGGACGGGGCTCGGCGATGGCCTCGTGCATCACCTCAAGGATCTTGAGGCGGGCGTCCTTGGCCTGGTCGAGCGCCTTGGCCAGCACCTCGGCCGGCAGGCCCGAGATCTTGGTGTCGAGCTGCAGGGCGGTGACGAACTCGGAGGTACCGGCCACCTTGAAGTCCATGTCGCCGAAGGCGTCCTCGGCACCGAGGATGTCGGTGAGGGCGGTGTACTTGCCCTCGGCGTAGACGAGGCCCATGGCGATGCCGGCCACGGGGGCCTTGATCGGCACACCCGCGTCCATCAGCGACAGGGTCGAGCCGCACACCGACGCCATCGACGTCGAGCCGTTGGACGACAGCACGTCGGACACGGTGCGCAGCGTGTAGGGGAACTCCTCGACGGTGGGGATCACCGGCACGAGGGCCCGCTCGGCCAGCAGGCCGTGACCGATCTCTCGGCGCTTGGGGCCCCGCATGAAGCCGGTCTCACCCGTGGAGAAGGGCGGGAAGTTGTAGTGGTGCATGTAGCGCTTGCGGTCGTCGATGCCGATCGTGTCGAGCATCTGCTCCATACGGGGCATGCCCAGCGTGGCCACGTTGAGCACCTGCGTCTCGCCCCGCTGGAACAGGCCGGAGCCGTGCACCGCGTGCAGCACGCCGACCTCGGCCGACAGGGGCCGGATGTCGGTGACGCCACGACCGTCGATACGCACGCCCTCTTCCACGATGCGCTTGCGCACGATGGCCTTGGTGAGCGACCGGACGGCGGCCTTGATCTGCTTGGTGGCGTTCTCGACCTCGGCGAACTGCTCGCCGAGCTCGTCCACGATCTCGTCGCGGGCGGTGTCGGTGGCCGCGTCACGCTCGGCCTTGTCGGCGATGGCCATCGCCGCGGCGAGGCGCTCGGTGCCGGCCGCGGACACGGCGGCGTAGATGTCGTCGCTGTAGTCCACCTGGGCCGTGAAGGTGATCGACGGCTTCTTGCCCCCGACCTTCTCGACGAGCTCGTTCTGCAGGTCGATCGACTCGCGGATCCAGGCCTTGGCGGCCTCGAGGCCCTGGGCGATGACCGCCTCGGTGACCTTGGGGGCGCCCTCCTCGTACAGCTTCCAGGCCGCCTCGGTGCCACCGGCCTCCACCATCATGATGGCGACGTCGCCGTCGTCACCGATGCGTCCGGCCACCACCATCTCGAACGAGCTGGAGTCACCGTCCTGGTAGGTGGGGTGCGGGATCCAGGTGCCGCTCGCGTCGAAGGCGACCCGGACGGCGCCGATCGGGCCCTCGAAGGGGATACCCGACAGGGACAGCGCCGCGCTGGCGGCGTTGATGGCCAGCACGTCGTGGGGGTTGACCTTGTCGGCGCCCAGGATGGTGCCCACGATGTGGATCTCGTTGCGGAAGCCCTCGGGGAACGACGGGCGCAGCGGCCGGTCGATCAGGCGACAGGTGAGGATGGCCTGATCGGAGGCCTTGCCCTCACGACGGAAGAACGAGCCGGGGATCTTGCCCGCGGCGTACATGCGCTCTTCGATGTCGACGGTGAGCGGGAAGAAGTCGATGCCCTCCCGCACGCCCTTGGCAGCAGTGGCCGTCACCAGCACCACGGTGTCGCCGATCTGGGCGACGACGGCGCCGTCGGCCAGTCCGGCCAGCTTGCCCGTCTCGAACGACAGGGTGTTCTCGGAACCGGTGATCGCACCGGAGACGTTGGTCGCATCCGCCATTGGGATGCCTCCTCTCGGGGCCCTTGTGGCCCCTTCGAGCGGCGGGGCCAGTTCCCAGTGGTCGATCGCCCGATGAATGAGATCGGGCGACCGGCCACTGGCAGCTGACCAGCACGCCGCGTGGGTTGTGTTGTGTTGGTGCTCGCGGGGCAGAGCCCGCTGGATGTCAGATCTGTCGCGGAAGGCCGGCCGCGCTAGCGGCGCAGGCCCAGCTTCGCGATGAGGGCGCGGTAGCGCTCGACGTCGTTGCGCTTCACGTAGTCGAGCAACCGGCGGCGCCGGCCGACCAGCATGAGCAGGCCCCGGCGGCTGTGGTGGTCCTTCTTGTGGGTCTTGAGGTGCTCGGTGAGGTGGTTGATGCGCTCCGTGAGCAGCGCCACCTGGACCTCGGGAGAGCCGGTGTCCGTCTCGTGGAGGCGGTTGTCGGCAATCGTGTCGGCCTTCGGGGGAAGGCCCGTGCTGTCAGGCATGGAAATGTGATTGTGCTTTCTTCAGTGGGTGGGTGTGCTACCCGGCCTCATGGTCCGCAAGTGCGTAACCGGAAGCAGGCACGGCGCGCGGGGGCGCTCGGTGCAACCCACACACCGTACCAGGGTTGTCCACAAGCCGACGATTCCTCGCCGCGAGGCCACGTGCGGGGGAACCCAACCCCGTTCGTTCTGGGTGCAGAAATCGACCGGTGAGCCGGGAGATCTGTACCCAGAACGATCGATGTGGGCGCGTCAGTGGAGGGGTGGGTGGACCTTCCAGCGGTAGCGGGGGCGGCGGGGATGCACCTTCTTGCGATCGGCGGGGGTGGGCGCCACGAATTCGGGGGTGAGCCGCAGCACCAGCGCGTCGGGGTCGTACAGCGCCCTTTCCACCGCGTCCTCGTCGGCGAGGCCGGGCGCCAGTCCCGCCGCCCGCAGCGCGCGCCGCTGGGCCGAGCCCAGGCCGTCACCGAGCAGCTCGTACATGATGGCCGGCAGCGTCTCGGGGTCCTTGAGGAGCCACGAGTGGCTGGCGTCGCGCACCACCACGAAGTGGCCGTGGGCCCGCTTGGCCGCCTCCTTGGCGGTGGCGATGGGCACCGCCACGTCCTTGTCCCCGTGGATCGCGATCACGGGCACCCGCTCCTCGGCCAGTTTGTCGAGCAGGTGACCGCTGCCCCGCGAGCGCAGGATCGACATGCTGGGGCCGAGCAGCTGCCACGGGTGGCGGGCGATGCCGGCACCCATGGGGACGGCGAGGCGCAGGAGCTTGGCCGCCTGACCCCGGTCCTTGAACAGCGGCACCGTCGACACCGTGTCGACCGCGAGGGCGGCCCCGACCAGGCTGAGCAGGGGCGGCATCACCCGGAAGACGTTGACCATCCGGTCCCAGGTGTCGCCCACGATGGCATCGAGCAGGATGACGGCGATCGCCAGGTCGGGCTGGTCGGCGGCCAACTCCACCACCAGCCGCCCGCCCATCGAGTGGCCCGCCAGCACCGCCCGCCGGACACCGAGCTCACGGATGGCCCGGCCCAGCAACTCGGCGTAGCGGGCCAGGTCGCCGCCGCCGCGCGGCAGGCCCTGCGTGCCCCCGTGTCCGGCGGTGTCGATGGCGATGACCTTGTAGCCCATCGACACGAGGCGCGACAGCGTCTGCGCGTACAGGAAGCCCTCGGCGGAGAAGCCGTGCACCACCACCAGGGGTATCCCGCGCCCGCACACGGCCAGGCCCACCTCGTGGCCGTCGGAGAGCCGGATGCGGTGGCGCGCCAGCCGGGCCGCCGACCCGATCCGGGCCGGCTCGATCCCCTCACGCAGGGGCTGGGTTATGGGCCCGGTGAGGGGCTCCACCTCGCCGGCCCAACGAACACCGGCATCATCGACGACGGCGTCGGGATGGACGCCCCCCGGGGGTGCGGGGTCAGGCACCCAGCACGTCCCGGGCCCGGGCGCAGTCGCGCCCCATCTGGGCCACCAGGTCGTCGATGGTGTCGAACTTCACCTCGTCGCGGAGCCGTTCGACGAAGCGGACCCTCGCCGCCTCGCCGTAGAGGTCGCCCTGGAAGTCGAGCAGGTGGGCCTCGAGCAGCGACGTGTCGGCGAACTCGTAGAAGGTGGGCCGTCGCCCGAGCGAGACCGCCGCCGGGTGCACGCTCCGATCGGGCCGCTCGTACCACGCCGCGTAGATGCCGTCGGCGGGCAGCAGCACGTCGTCGGCGATGGCCACGTTGGCGGTGCGGAATCCCAGGTCACGCGCCCGGGCGTCGCCATGGCCCACCACGCCACGCACCTCGTGGGATCGTCCGAGCATCGCGTGCGCGGCGCGCAGGTCGCCGGCGGCCAGCGCGGCGCGGATCGCGGTGGACGACACCGCTCCCTCCGGGCCCGCCTGCAGCAGGTCGATGCCGTCGACGGTGAAGCCCAACTCGGCACCCATCCTCGCCAGCAGCGCGTTGTTGCCCCGCCGCTGGTGCCCGAAGTGGAAGTCCTCGCCCACCACGATCGTCTTGGCGTTGAGGGCACCGACGAGAATCTCGTGCACGAATTCCTCGGCGGGCTCCTTCGATCGAGCCTCGTCGAAATGGATCACGAGCGTGGCGTCGACGCCGGTCCGGGCCAGCAGCTCGAGCTCCTGCTCGGGATCGGTGAGCTGCTTGGGCGCCGACTCGGGCCGCACCACGCTCGCGGGGTGGCGGTCGAAGGTGACGACCACCGAGCGCAACCCCTGCTCACGGGCGCAGCGGCGTACCTCGCCGATCACCAGTTGGTGACCGCGATGCACGCCGTCGTAGGCACCGATGGTGACCGCCGAGCCCTCCGTCGGCCGCGGGAACGCCTCGTCGTCGTGCCACACGTCCACCGAGCCGAGGCTAATCGGGTTCCGTGTCGCCGCGGCCACCCGGTCCGGTTCCACGGTCGATCGCGGTGCCGCCCGGTGATGGTCCCGCCGCCGCGACGCGCGACACTCCAGACCGCATGTTCCTGGCGCTCAAAGAGCTACGCCGCACGGTGGTGCGCTTCGCGTTGGTCACCGCCGCCATCGGTCTGCTCGTGTTCCTCATCCTCTTCCAGCAGACGCTGCAGGACGGACTGCTCACCGCGTTCGTCGGCGCCATCCGCAACCAGTCGGCACCGGTGCTCGTGTACAGCGTCGATGGTCGCCGCAACCTGCAGGGCAGCGTCATCACCCCCCCGGTGGAGGCGCAGATCACCTCGACCGAGGGGGTGGGCAGGGCCGGCCGGATCGGCCAGGGCACGTTCAGCGCCACCGTGGACGGCGAGCTGGCCGATGTGGCCATCATCGGCTACGAGCAGGAGGGCTTGGGCTCACCGGCGACGCTCACCGACGGCCGTCTCCCCCGGGGTGACGGGGAGGCCGTGGCCAACGCCGCCGACGTCGACCTGGGCTTCGCCATCGGCGACCGGGTGCGCCTCGAGCCCGGGGGGCTCGAGATCGAGGTCGTGGGCCTGGCCGAGGACATCAACCTGCAGGCCACGCCCACGCTGTTCACCACCTACGACACCTACGTGGCCGCGGTGCGCTCGGTGAACCCTGACGCCCGCGAGCCGTTGCCGAACGCCATCGCCCTCGAACCGCAGGAGGGCACCTCGGCCCAGACGTTGTCCGAGGCCGTGAACGCGGCCGCGGCCGACGCCGACGCCCTGCCCAAGGACACCGCCGCCGACGAGACCCCCGGTGTGGCCCAGGTCCGCCAGTCGTTCCAGGTGATCTTCCTCCTGTACGGCCTGGTCGTGCCGCTGGTGACGGGCCTGTTCTTCCTGATCATCACGTTCCAGAAGGCCGACTCGCTCACGCTGCTCCGCGCCGTCGGCGCGCCCGCGGGGCGCCTGGTGCAAGCGCTGCTGGTGCAGGTCGTGATCGTCATGGCGGTCGGGATCGCCCTCGGCACGCTGCTGTACGCACCGGTCTCTGTGCAACGGGTGGGTGACATCCCCCTTCGGTTCGAGACCGGCGCGGTGGTGTTCTGGGGCGTGCTGCTCCTCGTGCTCGGCGTGGTGAGCTCGCTGTTCTCGGCCCGACGCGTGCTGCGGATCGACCCGGTCGAGGCCACCACCGGCGCTGGGGTGCAGGTATGAGGATCGCCCTGCGTGAGCTGCGCCGGCGGCCGAGCCGCTTCGCCACAGCCACCATCATCCTGACGCTCATCGCGATCTTGTTGATGTTCCTCGGTGGACTCCTCGACGGGCTGTTGCGCGACAGCACGGGCGCGGTCCGGGCCCAGGACGGCGACGTCATCGTCTACTCGGCGACCGCTCGCGACTCGTTCTTCCGGAGCCGGATCACCCCCGAGCTGCGCCGTGAGGTCGAGAGCGTGCCCGGCGTCGCCGACGTCGGTGGCATCGGCGTGGCACTGCTGGGCGGTCGGGTGCCGGGCAACGGCCCGCGCGACCTGGCCGACCTGGCGGTCTTCGGCTACGAGCTCGCTCCCAGGGGCGTCGCCGACCCGCCGCCCGAGGGTCAGGGCTACGCCGACGAGGTGTTGCGCGACGAGGGCATCCGCACCGGCACCGAGGTGCTGGTGGGCCCGGCCCGCACCCCCGTCGAGGTGATCGGGTTCGTCAGCGACACCAATTTCTCCGGTCAGGGCTCGCTGTGGGTGTCGGCCGACACGTGGCGGGCCGTGCAGAATGACAACCGTCCCGACGCCACGGTCGGCCCGGGCGTGTTCCAGGCACTGGTCGTCCAGGGTGACGGCGAGACCCCGGCCGCCCTGGCCGATCGCATCGACACCGCCACCGACGGCGCGACCGCGACCCTCACCGTCGACGAGGCCGTCAACGCCCTTCCCGGCGTGGAGCAGCAGCGGTCCGTGTTCAACCAGATCATCGGGGTGACCATCGTGGTCGCCGTCGTCGTGGTCGCCCTGTTCTTCGCCCTGCTCACCGTCGAGCGGATGGCGCTCTACGGGGTGCTCAAGGCCATCGGCGCCCGCTCGCGGACGTTGTTCGCCGGGGTGGTGCTGCAGGCCGTCCTGGTCACCCTGATCGCCTCGACCATCGGCGCCACCATCGCCGTGGCCCTCGACCTGGCCATCCCGGCCGGGGCCATCCCCTTCGCGCTCACCCCCACGCGCGTCGTCAGCAGCGTGGCGTTCTTGCTGCTCGCGTCCGTGATCGGGTGCTCGTTCTCGTTGCGACGCGTCCTGCGCGTCGACCCTGCCGCCGCCATCGGGAGCTCCACATGACCGCACGACCCACCGCCGCCCCGTCGGCTGCCGACGGCGATCGAGCCACCGGCCTCGCCCTGCGCATGGAGGCCGTGCGCAAGGTGTACCGGATGGGCGACAGCGAGGTCGTCGCCCTCGACCACGCCACCCTCGACGTGGCCGACGACGAGATCGTGGCCCTCGTGGGCCCGTCGGGCTCGGGCAAGACCACGCTCTGTTCGATCGCCGGCGGCATCCTCTCCCCCACCGAAGGCCGCGTGATCGTCGGCGGCGACGACATCACCGGCTACTCGGCCAGACAGCTCACGGCCTTCCGGCAGGACAAGGTCGGGTTCGTGTTCCAGGCGGTCAACCTGGTGCCCTTCCTGACCGCCCGGGAGAACCTGCTGGTCGTCGACGAGCTGGGCCGGCGACGCCGATCGGCGGCACGGGCCCGGGCCGACCAACTGCTCGACGAGTTGGGGCTCGCCGACCGGGCCAAGAACCTGCCCGGGCAACTGTCCGGTGGTGAGCGCCAGCGCGTCGCCATCGGCAGGGCCCTCATGAACGACCCGGCACTGGTGCTCTTCGACGAGCCCACCTCGGCGCTCGACACCAAGCTGGGTGAAGCCGTCATGGAGCTGATCCGCTCGGAGATGAAGGCACGCGGGATCTCGGCGGTCGTGGTCACCCACGACGAGCGCATGGTGCACTACGCCGACCGGGTGGCCCACATCCTCGACGGCCGCCTCGAGTAGCCCACACCGAGGCCGACCCGGCGCTGCACGCTGCAGCCTCCACCCGCCCCCGGCTCAGGTGCATTCGGGCAGCCGTGACAGCCCCACCCCACCGCGCCCGGCACGCTCCGACTCGACGACCCGCCAGAGCTCGATCGTGCCCGCGTCCCGCCATCCCGTCGGGTCGGCCAGGGCGACCACCCGGTGGGACTCCCCTTCGCCGTCGTCGTAGGTCACCGACGTCCCCGCCACCCGGCCGTCGACCACGACCGCGAACGGCACTGCGCCCTCGTCATCGGTGTGGATCGAGCCACCCACCTCGCCCACCGACCCGGTGGCCATGGCTACGGGGTCCCAACACCCGCTCGGCGACGCGGCCACCGCGAACCGCCGGGCCCGATGACCGACGGTTCGCCGGCCGGGCCCCATGCCGTACAGGACGAGGCCATCGCCCTGACCGAACGTGGCGTCGATGCGGTCGACGATGGGCTGCACGTCGAGTCGCGGGGCATCCGTGCGCTCCGTGTGGCCACGGGTGTAGATCCCGCGTTCGGTGCTCGTGCGAGGCGGGCCGAAGAGGCTCTGGCCGTCGACGGGCCAGGGCATGTCGACGCCCAGCAGGTCGGCGATGGTGGGCACGAGGTCCACGGTCTCCGCCACGCGATCGTCGGTCTGACCGACGAGGGCGCCCTGCGACCCCGCCGGGGGCTTCACCACGGTCGGCACCGGCATGAGCGCGGGCAACGTGTCGGCGTCGGGCAGCCGCCGGTTGGTGCCCGCCTCGAGCGACACCCCGTGGTCAGCGGCGAGCACGACGAGCGACTCGTCGTAGAGGCCCGTCGCGTCGAGGCGATCCAGCAGCTCGCCGAGCATGTGGTCGGCGAACTCGGCCTGCAGGAGGTGGCGCTGCAGGGCCAGGTCGGCCGAGAAGTCGGTGGTCCACACGCCCGGGCCGTCGCGACCCGGGTAGCCGGGGTCGGCGTAGCGCTCCCCGTCGGCGTGGTAGCTCCACGGCACGTGCGGGAACACCGTGTGGATGAACGTGAGCGTGGGCCGCCGGTGCCTGCGGATGCTCGCCACGGCCCTGCGGAAGTCTCCGACCCGGTCGGATCGGCCCAGGTCGTCGACGAACTCGTCGCGGGCGCCGCCGAGCCGATCGGCCTCCTGGTCGAGGTTCGCCGACCCCTGACCGAAGTTGCTCCACGAATCGTCGACCGGAGGCAGCCACCCGTCGAGGCCGGACGGCAGCGACACGATGCCGGACACGACCGCCAGGTCCTGCAGCAGCACGCTCACCGGCACCGGTTCGGTGCCGGCCGATCCCGCACCGCACAACGTCGGCGTGCACAAGCTGGTGACCTGCTCGTGGGCGTCGATGCGGTAGTCCTGCGCCAGCAGCGTGAACAGGTTGCGCGGATGGCCGCCGAGGGTCGGTGGCACGTTCTCGCTGTGCACCCGGTCGCCCGTGAGGATCGCGGGCACGGCCTCGTGGGTGAACCCCGCGACCGACGTCGTGTTGGGGAACCAGACCCCGTCGTCGGCCAGGCGGGCCAGGTTGGGGAACCGATCACGGTCGATGGTCCGGCCGTCGGGTCGGAGTACCGACGCGAGGGGCAGCTCGTCGAGGACCAGCACCACGACCGGCGGAGCGTCACCCGGCACGCGCACATCGGCCGCGGCCACGTCGGGCGGGAACACCAGGCCGTGGACGGGCGAGCCGAACACGAACACCGCCGCGAACAGCACGGGAGTCAGCGCCAGAGCGGAGAGCGCCGACCGAACCAGCTCACGCCGCCGATACCCGCGCGCCAAGGCGACGCCGGCGACCGCACCAGCGCCCAGCACCACCACGTTCGGGAGTCTCGGCACCCGATCGAGCAACTGCGCGGCGATGAGCGCGCCGAGCAGCGCCACGAGCAGCAGATGGAGGCGCCAACCCCAGCCGCGGTGCAGCAAGGTGACGACCACCTCGGCGCTGATGATGACGGCCGGCACCACCGCGATGGTCAACAGGCACACCAGCAGCACCCGGAACGGGCCGGCGGTGTGGGCCACGAAGAACGTGGGGCTGCCACCCAGCAGGTCGAGCACGGGCTCGGTCACGGCGATGGCGGACAGGGCGAGCAGGTGGACGCCGCGCCACGCCAGGCTCACCGGCGCGGTGGCGTCGCCGCCTCGAGACCTCGTGCGGCCCACGGCACCGAGGCTACCGGTGCCGCCAGGAGCCGTCGGCGGGCTCCCGTCGCCGCCGGTCAGAGTACGACCGCCGGCTTCACCCGGTCGACGCCGTGGCCCTGGTAGACGGCCAGGAGCTCGCCCGTTGCGGACAACACCGCCCAGGGGCCGTCGCTCGCGTCCACACCCAGCTCGTCGCGGCCCAGCACCGCGCCGTGGGCGATGCGGGACGCCACCTCGTCGCCGGCGGTGAGGCTCGGGTAGTCCCGCATGGCCACGGCCGGGGCCAGCACCTCGAGGGCCTCGAGCGGGCGGGCCTCGTCCAGGCCGAACGACCCGATCGCGGTCCGCCGCAGGGCACGCAGGTGCGCGCCACCGCCGAGCGCATGCCCCAGGTCGTCGGCCAGGGTGCGCACGTAGGTGCCCGACGAGCAGTCCACCTCCATGCGCAGCACCATGGCGGTGGTGTCGGTGGCGGGCTCGGCCAGGTCGATCTGGAGTCGGTGCACGGTGACGGGCCGGGGCGGGCGCTCGACGGTCTCGCCCGCCCTCGCCAGCTCGTGGAGGCGCCGGCCGCCGATCTTCACCGCCGACACCATCGGCGGGATCTGCTCGATGTCGCCGACGAACACCCTGGCGGCCTCGCGCGCCTCGTCGAGGGTCACCTGACGCATGTCATGGGTGGCGGTCACGCTGCCGGCCGCGTCGAGGGTGTCGGTCTCGACGCCGAGCACCACCTCACCCACGTAGGACTTCGACAGCGCGGTGAGGTAGCTCAACAACCGGGTGACCTTCCCGAATCCCAGCAACAGCACCCCCGTGGCGTCGGGGTCGAGCGTGCCCGAGTGGCCCACGCGCGTCTGGCCGACGATGCCGCGGGCCTTGGCCACCACGTCGTGGGAGGTCCAGCCGGCCTCCTTGTCGATCACGGCCAGACCGTCGACCTGGGGTCTCGCCGCGGTCACGCCTCAGGCTCTGCGTCGGCGACCGCGCCGTCAGGACCGCCCGCACCACCGGGACCGCCCACCTCGCCGGGGCCGTCAGGGGACTCGGTGACGGGGTTGTCCCGCAACAGGTCGTCGATGCGCGCGGCCGAGCGCAGCACCTCGTCGATGCGGAACACCACCTCGGGCACGCGTTTCAGCCGGGCCTGGCGCGCCACCGCGCCCTGCACCCGCACGCGCACCTCGGCAAGGGCCTCGAGCATCTCGTCGTCGGCGGACTCGTCCAGACCGGCCACGTACACCACGGCGCGGTGCAGGTCCGAGTCGACGTCCACCGAGATCACCGTCACCAACTGCAGGCGATCGTCGTCGATCCGCTCGAGCGCCTCCGCGATGATCTCGCGGAGCAACTCGTTCAGCCGGGCGGTGCGGGGGTAGTCGCGTGATCGCGAGCGGGGTCGTCGAGCCATGTCAGTCGAACTCCATCCAGGTGCGCGTGGCGGAAAGGACGTGCAGGTCGGGAAACGACCAGATGAACCGCTCCACCTCGTCGATCAACTCCTGGGCGTGGCTCGCCGTGCCCGACACCGCCGCAACCCCGATGGTGGCCCGCTGCCACGTGTTCTGGTGGTCCGTCTCGGCCACGGCCACCCCGAAGCGCCGGCGGGCGCCCTCCACCACGGGCTTGAGCACCGACCGCTTGGCCTTCAACGATCGGCACTCGGACAGGTGGAGCTCGACGGACAGCGCGAGGACGTGCATGGCGTCGGGGCTCCGCGGGGCCGGAGGCTACGAGCGGGGGATCTCCCGCTCCTCGTAGGTCTCGATCACGTCGCCGGGCTTGAGGTCCTGGAAGTCGGAGAGGCCGATGCCGCACTCGAACCCGGCCGCCACCTCGCGGACATCGTCCTTGAAGCGGCGCAGGGACGTGATGCTGCCCTTCCAGATGATGGTGCCCTCCCGGAGGAAGCGCACCTTCGAGCCCCGGGTGATGACGCCGTTCTGCACCATGCACCCCGCGATCGCGCCGATACGGGGAACGCGGAAGATCTCGCGCACCTCGGCGTCGCCGGTGACGACCTCTTCGTACTCGGGCTCGAGCATGCCCACCATGGCGTTCTCGATGTCCTCGAGGACCTGGTAGATGACCTCGTAGGTGCGGATCTCGACGCCCTCGTGCTCGGCCAGCTCACGGCCCTTGCGGTCGGGTCGCACGTTGAAGCCGATGATGGTGGCGTCGGACGCGGCGGCCAGCTCCACGTCGGAGATGGTGATCCCACCCACGCCGCGCAGGACGAACGAGAGCTTGACCTCGTCACGCTCGAGCTTCTTGAGGCTGCCGGTGAGGGCCTCGAGCGAGCCGTTCACGTCGGCCTTGACGATGAGGTTGAGGGTGGCCGGCTCGCCGGCCTGGATCTGCTGGAAGATGTCCTCGAGCTTGGCGCCACCGCTCATCGCGTGGGCCTCACGCCCGATGTTGGCGACCCGGTGCCAGTGCTCGCGGGTGTCGGCCACGTTGCGGGCCGTCTTCTCGTCGGGGGCGACCACGAAGTCGTCACCCGCGGCGGCCACGTCGGAGAGGCCCAGCACCTGGACGGGGGCCGAGGGGCCGGCCTCCTTGACCTGCTTGCCGGTGTCGTCGATGAGTGCCCGGACACGGCCCCATGTGGCGCCGGCGACGAGCGGGTCACCGACCTTGAGGGTGCCCCGCTGGACCAGCACCGTGGCAACGGGGCCGCGGCCGGTGTCGAGGTTGGCCTCGAGCACCACGCCCTGGGCGCGCCCGTTGGGGTTGGCCCGCAGGTCCTCGACCTCGGCCACCACGAGCAGGTTCTCGATCAGGTCGTCGACGCCGTCGCCGGTGAGCGCGGAGACGGGCACCATGACGGTGTCGCCGCTCCACTCCTCGGGGGTGAGGCCCCGCTCGCTGAGCTGGGTCATCACCCGGGTGGGGTCGGCGTTCTCACGGTCGATCTTGTTGATCGCGACCACGATCGGCACGTCCGCGGCACGGGCGTGGTCGAGCGCCTCGACGGTCTGGGGCATGACGCCGTCGTCGGCGGCGACCACCAGCACCACGATGTCGGTGGCGTTGGCACCCCGGGAGCGCATGGCGGTGAACGCCTCGTGGCCCGGCGTGTCGATGAAGGTGATCGGCCTGCCGTTGTGGTCGACCTGGTAGGCGCCGATGTGCTGGGTGATGCCGCCGGCCTCGCCCTCGACCACGTTGGCCGAGCGGATGCGGTCGAGGAGCTTGGTCTTGCCGTGGTCGACGTGGCCCATCACGGTGATGACCGGGGGACGCTCCACCGCGTCGGGGTCGTCCTCCTCCTCGTCCTCGTCGGGCAGCATGAGGAGCTTCTGGAGCTCGACCTCCTGCTCCTCGCCGGGGTCGACGAGGCGGATCTCGGCGCCGATCTCCGCCGCGAACAGCTCGATCATCTCGTCGGACAGCGACTGGGTGGCCGTGACCATCTCGCCCTGCTGCATGAGGAAGCGAACGACATCGGCGGCCGTGCGGTTGATCTTGGGGCCCAGCTCGATGGGGGTGGTGGCCCGCTCGATGACGATGACGCCCTCGGGCACCTCCGCATCGGTGGGCGTGTAGACGGGCATGTCGATCGGCTGCAGCTCCTCACGGCTGCGGCGACGACGCCCCTTGCGACGGCGCGGCGGGCGCTGCGGGCCGCCACGGCCACCGCCGGGGCCTCCCCCGCCACCGGGGCGGCCGGGGGCCGGGCCGGCACCGGGCACGGACTGGCGCGGACCCCCCATGGGCGGACGCGGACGGCCGACGCCGCCACCACCGGGGCGGGGCCCACCGGACGGACGGGCGGCGGCGGGGCCACGGCCCCCGGCGCCCGGGGGCGGCGGGATGGGCTTGCCCGAACGCGAGATCGGGCCCGGGGGCGGCGGGATGGGCTTGCCGCTGGGCGAGGTGGGCGGACGGGCAGGCGCCTCCGGCCCTGACGCGGCGCCGGCCGCGGCGGCGCTGGCCGGCGGCTGGGCCGCGGCGGCGCTGGCCGGCGGCTGGGCCGCGGGGGCGCCCACCGACACCGGTGGCGGGGAGGCCGCGGCGGGCGGCGCCGAGGGCGCGGCGGGGGTGGGGGGTGTGGGGCGGGCGGCGGCGGCGGCACCGAGACCGGGCTCGTCGTCGCGGCGGGGCGGGTGCTCGCTGCCACTCGAGCGCACCACGCGCCGGGGCGCGGCGGGCGGCTCTGGGGCGGCGTCGGGCGTGGACTCGGCAGCGGCCGCAGGCGCTTCGACAGATGCAGCGGCGGGCTCGACCGCAGCCGGGGCGGGCGCGGTCGTCGCGGCGGGTGCCACCGGCTCGGCCGGCGCCGGCATCTCGGCGGGCGCGGCCTTCGCGGCAGGCGCGGCCTTCTCGGCGACGGGGGCCTCGGCGGGCGGGGCCGCCGCCGCGGGGGCCTCGGGCGCGGCGACCTTCTTGGCCGCCGCCTTCTTGGCGGGCGCCTTGGTGGACTTGGCCGCCTCGGCGGCCTTGGCCGTCTTCGAGACGGGCTTGGCGACCTCGGGCTCTTCGGGTTGGGTCTCGCGGATCAGCCCTTCGCGTTCGGCCTTGCGCCGGACACGGTCCGCCTGGGCCTCGACCACGCTCGACGAGTGGCTCTTGACCCCGATCCCGAGCGCGTCGCAGAGGTCGAGCGTCTCCTTGTTGGTGAGCCCGAGCTCTCGAGCCAGCTCGTACACGCGGATACTTGACGCCACTGGGGTTCTCTCAGCCTTTCGATTGCTTCAGATCAATCCTCGCGCGGCCGATCCCGGCGCCGCGAAAGGAGTTTGTTACCGGTACCGGCAGGAGCTCGGCGGTCACATCGTCGAGAGCGGTCTCGCTGACCGGGCCTCGAAGGGCACGCCCGAACGCGTTCCGGTCCCGGGCCTGCTCCAGGCAGGCGGCGGACCCGGCGCACAGCCAGGCGCCCCGACCCGACAGTGTACGGCCGACCGCCAGGGTTCCGTCCACCCTGCGGACGACCCGCACCAACTCGGCAGGGCTCGCCGTCCTCCGGCACCCGATGCAGGTCCGCACGGGCGCGGTTCGAGACGCGGTGGTCGCGACCTCCAGGATCAGGCCTCCGGCTCGCTGGCGTCGGCCTCGGAGGGGGCGGCGTCGCCCCCGGCCGTGTCGGCGTCGCCCTCGGCGGTGTCGGCGGTCGCCTCGGCCGCCTCCGGGGCCGGCTCGGCAGCGCCACCCTCGCCGGCGTCGGCGTCGGCGTCAGTGGCCTCGTCCGTGGCCGCCTCATCAGTGGCAGCCTCGCCCGAGGCGGCTTCATCAGTGGCAGCCTCATCCGAGGCGGCCTCATCCGGGGCGCCCTCATCCGGGGCGGCCTCGCCCTCGGCGGCCTCGCCCTCGCCCGGCTCGGCGTCGCCGGCCTGCCACGCCTCGGCGGACAGTGCGGGGCCGCCCTCGGCGGGCACCCACATCTGCTCACCGGAGGTGGGATCGGTGACCCACTCGCCCTCGGCCCATTCCTCGCTGGCGTAGGCCTCTTCCTCGGCCAGTTGGGTCTCGCTCTTGATGTCGACCCGCCAGCCCGTGAGACGGGCGGCCAGGCGGGCGTTCTGGCCCTCCTTGCCGATGGCCAGCGACAGCTGGTAGTCGGGGACGATCACCTCGGCCGTGCCGGTCTCGTCGTCGAGCCGCACCTCTTTCACCTTGGCCGGCGACAGCGCCTTCATCACCAGGTCGGCAGGCTCCTCCGAGAACGGGACGATGTCGATCTTCTCGCCCCGCAACTCGTTGACCACCATGCGCACCCTCGCGCCCCGGGCACCGACGCAGGCACCCACGGGATCGACGTTGGAGTCGTTCGACCACACCGCGATCTTCGTGCGGTGCCCGGGCTCGCGGGCGCAGGCCTTGATCTCCACCACGCCGTCGGCGATCTCGGGCACCTCGAGCTCGAACAGGCGCTTGATGAGGCCGGGATGGGTGCGGCTGACCACGATCTGGGGGCCCTTGGCGGTCTTGCGCACCTCGACGATGTAGGCCTTCACCCTGGTGTTGGCCTCGGGGCGCTCGTAGGGCACCTGCTCGGCCTGCGGCAGCAGTGCCTCCACCCGACCGAGGTCGAGCAGCGTGTAGCGCGAGTCGCTCTGCTGGATGATGCCGGTGACGATGTCGCCCTCGCGGCCGGCGTACTCCTCGTACTTCATCTCGCGCTCGGCCTCGCGGATGCGCTGCAGCATCACCTGCTTCGCCGTCTGGGCGGCGATGCGCCCGAAGTCGTCGGGGGTGACGTCGAACTCGTCCCCCACCGGCTCGCCCTCTTCGTCGAGGTCCTGGGCGAACACGCTGATCTCGAAGGTGTCGGGGTCGATCGTCACCCAGGCGTACTCGTGAGCGTCGGGCATCCGCTTGTAGGCGGATTCCAGGGCGTCGGCGAGCGCTCCGAACAGCACCTCCACCGAGATGCCCTTGTCGATCGCCAACGCCTGGAGGGCGTCCATCATCTCTGGGTTGGCTTCACTCATGTCCCGCTCCTCTGGGTCGGCGCTGCGGTGGCGGCGCGGCTGGCGTTGGTCGTCGGGCGGTTCTGGGGGTGGGCCCGGGCGGCGTCTTTCGGAGTGGCCTGCCACTCGAAGACGGTTCGGGCCCGTTCGATGTCGCGATAGTCGATCCGGCGCTGGGTGCCGTCGGCGAGGGCGACGGTGGCCGCCTCGTGGTCAGCGTCGACCAGCACACCCCGCACCCGCCGGTCGCCCTCGGTGCCGGCCACGGTCTTCACCGTCACCTCGGTGCCGACGGCCCCCTGGTAGTGCTCGGGCCGCCGTAGCGGACGCTCGAGCCCGGGGCTGGAGACCTCGAGCAGGTACTTCCCGGGGATCGGGTCGTGCTCGTCGAGGGTGCGTGAGACCGCCCGGCTCAGCCGGGTGAGGGCGTCGACGTCGATGCCGCCGGGCCGGGTGACCAGCACCTGCAGGGTGGAGCCCGACTGGTCGATGTCGTAGAGCTCGAGGCCGGCGTCGTCGACCAAGGGGACGATGAGCGCGCGGAGGCGTTCGACGGAGCTCACTTGCGCACACACCTCCCAGGAGAGAAACCAAAGGCGTGGGCCGAGCCCACGCCTTTCCGGACAAACTCGAACTAAAGACAGCGAAAGTATAGCGGAGGGGCACCACATTGGCTCCTCGTCCCTCGGAGCGCCTTCGGCATCCGGTTCGCCCTCACCGCGGCTCCGCTCCGCTCCGCCACCTCAGATGACGGCGGCCACTGGCGGCCCTGGGCGGGTCAGTAGGAGCGGCCGACGATGGCGACCAGGTCGGGCTCGTCGTCGGCGTCGGGCACCGACCCGTCGGCGCGCTGGAGGCAGCGCACCGTCACCGCCTTGTCCCCCAGCCTGGCCTCGCCCTGCTCCCCGAGGGCCGCCCACGGGATGCGGGCGAACCCGGTGGCGGCGGCCTCGAGGGCCTCGTCCACCCCCGCCACGTCGGCTGTGGCCGTGTCGCGCCGCTCGGTGGCGTCGCGGAGCAGGTTGGCCTGGGTGGTGTCGAGCGCCACCTTGACCGCGCCGGGCACACCAGCGAGGTGGATGGGGGTCTTCTCGCCCCGGTCGCGATCGACCAGGGTGACGTTGCCCTCCGCGAGGTCGCGGGGGCCCACCTCGACGCGCACCGGCACGCCCTTGATCTCCCAGTCGGTCGAGCGACGGCCGAACGACACGTCGGTGCGCTGGTCGAGCTCGACACGGACCCCGTGGTCCCGCAGCTCGGCGGCCAACCGGGCGGTCGTCTCCAGGACCTCCACGTCGTCGCGCACCGCCAGCACCACCGCCTGCACGGGCGCGAGGGCGGGCGGCACCTTGAGGCCCTTGTCGTCGCCGTGGGTCATGATCAGGCCGCCCACCATGCGGGTGGACACACCCCACGAGGTCTGCCAGGCGTGCTGCTGCTCGCCGCCGGCGTCGAGGTAGGTGACGTCGAAGGCCTTCGCGAAGTTCTGGCCCAGCTCGTGGCTGGTGCCCATCTGCAGGGCCTTGCCGTCCCGCATCATCGCCTCGCAGGCCAGCGTGTTGATGGCGCCCGCGAAGCGCTCGCTGGCCGACTTCCGGCCGGTGTGGACGGGCACGGCGAGGACGTTCACCATGAAGTCCTCGTACACGTCGTGCAGGATGCGCCGGGCGTAGTCGCGGGCGTCCTCGTGGCTGGCGTGGCAGGTGTGGCCCTCCTGCCAGAGGAACTCGGTGGTGCGCAGGAACAGACGCGGGCGCATCTCCCACCGCACGACGTTCGACCAGTTGTTCACCAGCAGGGGCAGGTCGCGGTAGCTCTGGATCCACTTGGCGAAGAAGTGGTTGATCACCGTCTCGCTCGTGGGGCGGATGGCGATGGGCTCCTCGAGCTCCTTGCCGCCGCCGATGGTGACCACCGCCAACTCGGGGCTGAACCCCTCGACGTGCTCGGCCTCGCGCTGGAAGTAGTCCATGGGGATGAACAGCGGGAAGTACGCGTTCTGCGCGCCGGCGTCCTTGATGCGGCGGTCGACCTCGGCCTGCATGCGCTCCCACAGGGCGTAGCCGTAGGGGCGGATGACCATCGTGCCCCGCACCGGTCCGTTGTCGGCCAGCTCGGCCTTGGCGATGACGTCCTGGTACCAGCGGGGGAAGTCGTCGGCCTGCGGGGTCAACACGGGGGGCTTGGCCATCGGCTGATCTTACGGGCGGCACCGCGCACCCCCGGCGTGACATCCGCTCAGATCCCCGAACTGGCGCCTGATCCGGTGGCCCTGGCGACGGAATCGGGCGCCAGAACACCCGAGTTCGCTCGGCGTGCTAGCCCATACCCGTGACGGGCCACGAGTTGCTGCTCTTCGCCACCGGCCTGTTCGCCATCCAGAGCCCGCCCACGACCGTCGGCGCCTTCCTGTCGTACACGAAGGGCCTCCCGCTCCCCACGCAGCGGAGGGTGGCGCTGCGGGCGGCACTGGCCATGGCCGTGGCGATGGTGATCGTGGTGTTCGTCGGCGAGCGACTGCTGAGCCTGCTCGGCGTCACTGTGCCGATGCTGCAGTCGGCCGGCGGTCTCATCCTCTTGGTGACGGGCATGCAGATGGTGTCGGGCCACGGGCTGCCGGGGCCCGCCGCCGACGCCGACCCCGAGACCCACTGGCGCACCATGGCGGTCGTGCCGATCGCCATCCCCCTCAACGTGGGCGGCGGCGCCATCGCCTTCATCGTGGCGGTGTCCAGCACGAACTCGGACACCGCCGACCAACTCGCCCTGTCGGCCATCTGCGTGGGCATGGCGGTGCTCACGGGGGTGGTCTACGTGTTCGCCGCGCCCGTGGCTCGCCGGCTGGGCGTCACCGGCATGGAGGTGCTCACCCGCCTCTTCGGCATCGTCTTGGTGGCCATCGCCTTCGGCGTCCTCGCCACCGGCCTGCGTGGCCTCTTCCCCGGCCTGGCGGCGTAGGCGGAGAGCGGATGAGTGAGCGCACCGGGCTCGGCGTCGTCGAGGTGGGCGTGCTGCGGGCGGCTGCCGCTGCGGTGGCGCTCCCCCGCCGGCGGCGGGTGCGCACCACCAGGTTGTTGGCCGTCGCAGAGCGCGATCACGGCATCCATCCCCGCTATGGGTACGAGGCCGTGTGCCGCTTGATGCGCTGGCCGGACCGCGTGCCGCTGATCGACGGCCGGGGCAACTTCCGCACGGTCTGGGGCATCACGGTCGACCTGCCGTGCCAGTTCCCGGCGAAGCTGGCAGATGTGATCCGCGCTGCCGTTGACACCGACCGGCCCGCCGATCAACTGGCCACCCTGGCCCGGGTGCGAACACTCCTCGACACCTGACCCCCAGCGACGGTCGTTGAGGGAACGCACCATGGGAGCGGCGCGGTCCACGACGACCGACAGAGCGGGCGATCAGGTCGGCTCGAGCTGTCAGACCCTCGGGGCAACCTTCTTCCGAGGTCCAGCATCGAAGGAGCGATCTAGTATGGGTTTCGATATGGCATCCAGGAAGATCACGGTGACTGTCCCCGAGGAACAGCTCGCCGCGATCCGCGCCCTCGTCGACGGCGGTCGGACGAGATCCGTGTCGGCCTTCACCCAGCACGCCATCGCGTTGGCGCTCGACGACGTGGCGGGCTGGGAGCGGACGTTGGACGAAGCCCTCGCGGCGACCGGAGGACCCCTTACCGACGAAGAGCGGCAATGGGCTGACGCGGCGCTGGGCGCGCCGGGCCGCACCGTCGCATGACCACCGGCATCACGCTCGATGCCGGCGCCCTGATCGGCGTCGAGCGTGGGGACCGGCGAGCACTCGCGCTGATCGCTCGGGCACGAGAAGCCGGCGACGAAGTGCTCGTCCCCGCAACCGCCTTGGCCCAGGTCCTCCGGTCGCCGCCTCGACAAGCCAGGCTCATGCGCCTCCTGCGCCAACCGAACACCACGACCGCTCCGCTTGACCGCGCCGATGCGTCATTCGTCGGTCAGCTCCTCGCCACCACCGACTCGGCAGACATCGCCGACGCTCACGTGGTGGTCTGTGCCCGTCGCTCGGGCCACGCGGTCGCCACCTCCGACGGCGACGACCTCCGACATCTCGACCCCGCCCTCACGCTGATCGAGATCTGACGCTCCGACAACCACATCGGACGGCCCCCGCCCACGCCTCCGGCGTGGCGCTCAGGGATCGATCGACCGCGCGTCAGCGAGGTCCTCGACGTGGGCGAAGGCGGCCGCGCGGATCAGCGTGCCGTTGTCGTTCATGCCAGGGTCCTCCACGCGAATCCTTGCCGGCCGCTTGGAGCGCCTTGGCAGATCACCGAGTCGGCTCGTGGCTCGCCATGGCTAGGGTGCGCGGGCTCAGGCCGTCGGGCGCCCGTTGGGACTGTCGCCGCCATCGACGTCGTCGTCGTCCGGCGGCTCACCATCGGTGATCTTGTGGATCAGATCGACGCGCTGCTCGCTGGCGTTGGCGTCGAGGCCCTGCTCGTCGAGCAGGGACAGACGGTCCTTCTCGGCCTCGGCGGCGGCACCCTTGTCGGCCTGCGCCAAGGCCGCCTCGACGCCGTCGGTGACGATGAGCTCGGCCCACTCGAGCAGCGCGTCGACCATCTCGTCCTCGGGCACCACCTTCACCACGTTGCCCTTCACGAACAGGTGGCCGCGCTTGCGGCCGGCGGCGATGCCCAGGTCGGCCTCGCGGGCCTCGCCCGGGCCGTTGACGACGCAGCCCATCACCGCCACCTGGATGGGCCACTTGCGGTCGGCGAAGGCGTCCTGGGCGGCCTTGGCCACCGCGATCACGTCCACCTCGGCCCGGCCGCACGACGGGCAGGCGATGAGGTCGAGACCGGTGCGCTCACGCAGGCCCATGGCCTCCAACAGCTGGCGGCCGGCGCGGGCCTCCTCCACCGGGTCGGCGGTGAGCGAGTAGCGGATGGTGTCGCCGATGCCCTCGGACAGCAGCGTGGCCAACCCCGCGGTGGCCTTGATGAGGCCCGCCGGCGGCGGCCCCGCCTCCGTCACCCCGAGATGCAGCGGGTGGTCGGTCACCTCGGAGAGCTGGCGGTAGGCCTCGATCATGAGCGGCACGTTCGACGCCTTGACCGAGATCTTCACGTCGTCGAAGCCGATCTCGTCGAAGTAGGCCAGCTCCATCTGGGCCGACTCCACCAGCGCCTCGGGCACGATGCGGTCGCCGTACTTCTTGTACAGGTCGGGGTGCAGCGAGCCGCCGTTCACCCCGATGCGGATGGGGATGCCCCGGTCCTTGCACTCCTGAGCCACCAGCTTGATGTGGGTGGGCTTGCGGATGTTGCCCGGGTTGAGCCGCAGGCAGTGCACGCCGGCCTCGAGGGCAGCCAGGGCCATCTTGTACTGGTGGTGGATGTCGGCCACGATCGGCACCGGCGAGCGGGGCACGATCTGGGCCAGGCCCTCGGCCGCCTCCAGCTCGTTGCACGTGCAGCGCACGATGTCGGCGCCGGCGCCGGCCAGGGCGTAGATCTGCTGCAGGGTGCCCTCGACGTCGGCGGTCTTGGTGATCGTCATCGACTGCACGGTGATCGGCGCGTCGCCCCCCACCGCGACCGGGCGCGACGGGTGGGGCAGGACGATCTGGCGGGTCTCGCGACGCGGGTAGCGACTGTGGGCCTGCGGTTCGGGCATGACGCCGGGGCCTAGTTGGGCAGGTTGATGGGGTTGGCGATGTCGAGGTACAGCGCCAGCACACCGATGCTGATCAGCACGGCGACCACGCCGTAGGTGACCGGGAGCAGCCTGGCCACGTCGACGAAGTAGCGGCGATGGTTGCCGATGCGCCACTCCTTGAACTTCTCGTAGATGGCGATGGCCACGTGGCCCCCGTCGAGGGGAAGCAGCGGCACGAGGTTGAACACCCCGATGAAGATGTTGATGAGCGCCAGGAAGAACAGCAGCGAGACGATCCCGGCCTGGGTGGCCTGGGTGCCGATGCGGGCGGCACCGTAGATGGAGACGATGCGGTTGTCATCGGCGTTCGACGCCGGCTGACCCGTGCTCGGCGCCGGCTCCTCCGCGTCGTTCGCGTTCATGGCCTGGTCGACGAAGTTGGAGATGCCGCTGGGCGAGAAGAACCGGCCGAGGGAGACCACCGACTGCGTCGCGATCGTCACGAATTCGCTGCCGGCCCGCCGGGCCGCCGGCAACACGCCGAGGCGCTGACGGGGCGAGTCACCCGACACGCCGAGGAATCCCTCGGCGGCACCGTCGGGGCCGTTGGCCAACAGGGTGGTGGTGGCCTCGACGGTCTCGCCGTCGCGGCGGATGACCAGGGTCACCGTCTCGCCGGGACGCGACTCGATCGCGTCCTTGAGGTCGGTGAACTCGTCGATGGGGTCGTCGTCGACCCGGATGATGCGATCGCCCGGTTGCAGGCCCGCGACCACCGCGGGGCTCTCGACCGGCTCGCCGTCCTGGGTGAGGCCCTCGGAGGGGGTGATCTGGTCGATCGTCCACACCGACAGGTTCCGCTCACCGAACCCCACGAAGATCGTGAACAGCAGCAGGAACGCCATGAGGAAGTGCATCGTCGAGCCCGCGACCGCCACCGAGAACCGCTGCCAGAACGGCTGCTGGCGATACGTGCGGGGCTCGTCGACCGGGTCGACCTCCTCCAGGTTGTTCATGCCGATGATGCGCACGTAGGCGCCGGCAGGGATGGCCTTCAGGCCGTACTCGACCTCGCCCTTCTTGAACGACCAGATGCGGGGGCCGAAGCCGATGAAGAACTCGGTCACCAACATCCCGGCCCGGCGGGCGGTGAGGTAGTGACCCAGCTCGTGCATGAAGATCATGAAGACCAGGGCCAGCACCACGATGACCGCCGGCAGGCTGACGAACACCCCGAGGGCCACGACGGCGGCGATCACCGCGAGCAGTCGCAACGGGTTCGACTGCACGACCTGGACGATCTCGGGGGGCGCCTCGTTGGGGGTCGCACCCTGGCCGGGCACGGCCACGTCGTTCAGGCCGAACGCGACCCGATCGGACTCGTCGCCCGACGGAGGGCCCTCGTCCTGGTTGGTGTCCGTGGCGCTCATGATGCGCAGTAGGTCCTCTCGATGACGTGCCGGGCTTCGATGCGGGCCCGCTGGTCCACGTCGATCACAACGTCCACCGACGTGGCTTTCGTTCCATCATGCCGGTCGAGGGTCGCTTTGAGAACGTCGGCGATCGCGGACCAGGGGATGAGGCCGTCGAGGAACGCGGCCACGGCCACCTCGTTCGCGGCGTTCAGCCAGGCCGGGGCGGTCTCGCCGGCCCGGCCCGCCTCGTACGCCAGACCCAGGCAGGGGAACGCCTCGTGGTCGGGGGGCTCGAAGTCGAGCCGGCCGAGCGCCGACCAGTCGATGCGGCCGAACGGGGTGCCGATGCGGTCGGGGTAGGCCAGCGCGTAGCCGATCGGCAGGCGCATGTCGGGCAGCGACAGTTGGGCGATGGTGGCGCCGTCGGTGAACTCCACCATCGAGTGCACGATCGACTGCGGGTGCACCACCACCTCGATCCGGTCGTAGGGGGCGCCGAACAGCTCATGGGCCTCGATCACCTCGAGGCCCTTGTTCATGAGCGTGGACGAGTCGACGGTGATCTTCGGGCCCATGCTCCAGGTGGGGTGCGCGAGCGCGTCGTCGATCGTGACGTCGGCCAGCTCGTCCCGGGTCCGCCCACGGAAGGGCCCGCCGCTGGCGGTGAGGACGATGCGATCGAGCCGGTCGGCGTTGTCGTTGGCCCGGAGGCACTGGTGGACCGCGCAGTGCTCGCTGTCGACGGGCACCAGCTCGGCCCCCGGCGTGGCGCGGGCCCTGGCCACCACGGGGCCGGCCGCGATGAGCGACTCCTTGTTGGCCAGCGCCAGGCGCCGGCCGCCCTCGAGCGCGGCCAGGGTGACGGACAGGCCGGCGAAGCCGACGACCCCGTTCACGATCACGTCGGCGTCGCGGCAGGCCTCGGCCAGCGCATCGGGCCCGGACAGCACTTCGGTGCCGGGAGGCACGCCGTCGGCCACGGCCGCGGCCCGCGACCCGTCGGCGATGGCCACCACCGCCGGGCGCACGGCCTTGGCCTGTGCCACCAGCAGGTCGACCGACGAGGACGCCCCGAGCGCCACCACCTCGTAGTCGCCGGCCTCGGCGGCCACGACCTCGAGGGTCTGCGTGCCGATCGACCCCGTCGAGCCCATGACCGCAACCCGGGTCGTCATGGCCTCAGGGTAGAGCGCGGTGGCCGTCGGGGGTGGCCGGGCGCGGCCCGCCCCCTGTGGACGAGCGACCGCACGCCGGCAGCCGGGGACGCCGGCGGGGTGCCGGCCAGGTGCCGGCCAGGTGTCGGTGCGGGCGGTCGGTGACGGGTCAGGTCGCTCCACGGCGCACGGACCAGCGCCGCTAGTTGGTGTTCGTGTAGACCTCGAGCAACCGGTACACGTAGTAGGTGACGGGCAACACGAACAGCAGCGCGTCGAAGCGGTCGAGCAGCCCGCCGTGGCCCGGCAGGATCGAGCCCATGTCCTTCAGGCCCAGGTCGCGCTTGAGCATCGACTCGCACAGGTCGCCGAGTGGCGCCACGATGGCCACGGCCAGGCCCAGCACGAAGGCGTCGCTGACCTGCCACGGGAACACGCCGATCACCCCCAGCACGATCACGCTCACCAGCACGGCGGCCAGGCCGCCGCCGGCCAGGCCCTCCATGGTCTTGTTCGGGCTCGACGGCGACAGCGGCGTCTTGCCGATCTGGCGGCCCACCGCGTAGGCGCCGACGTCGTAGGCGATGGTGGCGATCACCGCGCCACCCAGGAGCCCCTCCCCGTTGGGCAACGACAACATGAGCGCGGCGAACGAGCCCAGGCCACCGATCCACATGACGCCGAGGAAGGTGATGCCGATGTTGGCCACCGCCCGTTCGTGCTGCAGCCCGATCACGTACCAGAGCATTAGCACCACGAGGGTGAGGAACGTGACCAGCGGGAACGCGGCCTCGGCCTTCCAGTGGACGGCGAGCACCATCGCCGCGGTGCCGACCAGGCCCGGCAGTACCGCCGGGTGGTAGCCGACGCGCCGCACCGCGTTGAAGAACTCGATGACACCCATCACGATCACCACGAGCACCAGCAGGGTGACCGCCCAGGTGCCGATCTTGTTCAGCAGCAGGTAGCCGAGGAACAGGCCGACGCCCACACCGACCGCCATCGGCAGATCGCGGCCCGCGCCCCCACCGTTGTCGTGGCCCAACTCGCTGCCGAGGGTCTCGGGCTCGTGACGGGCATCGGGATAGGGCGAGCCGGGCGTGAGGCTGGGCTCGAGCTCGGGCTCCGGTTCGGGGGTGGCGCCACGCTTGGCCGTGGGCGCGTACGACCCGGGGCCCTCGCCACCGAGTGGTGGGAGGTTGTCCTCGGGGGTGACGGACGGGCCGGGAGCCGGCGTGGGGATCGGCGCGGGCGCAGGGCGCTCGGGGGGCGGAGGGATCTCGCCGAACTCGTCGAACACGGGCGCCGCCGGTGCCCCGGGTGTGGCTGACGCCGTGTCGAGGTGGGTCTGGTCGGTGAGGTCGGCGAAGTCGTCGACCTCATCGTGGCCGTGGTCGTCGCGCCAGCGCGGCTGGGAGCCGAGGCCCGACCACACCTCCTCGTCGCCGCCCTCGGTGGCGAGCACCTTGGGCACCTCGCCGGTGGCCGGCCGGGTCCAATGGGGAAGGTCGTGATCGTCGGCCTGCGGCAGGTCGTCCTCGGTGGGAAGCAGGTCCTCGAAGCCCGACGAGGTGGGCTCGTCCCGGCGCGAGCGGCGCCGGCCGCGCCGCGAGCGGCGCCCTGACGGTTCGTCCTTGCGGTCCCGGCGGCCGCCGAGCATGCGGCCGAGGTCGTCCTCGTCCGACGCCATGGAGGGCCCCGTCGGCGCCGGTGCGCCCAGCGTCGCCCCCTGATCGCGGTCAGCGCCGCCATCGAAGGCGTCGGTCTCGTCGGGCATCGGCTCGGTCGAGCCCCCGATGCCCGGCGGCGGCGGGGTGTCGGCGGAGATGATCGGCACCGCACCGAACGAGTTGGGATCAGAGGCCTCGGGCGCGGGGAAGCGCAGCGGCGGGGGTGTGTCGGCGCCCGTGGAGGGGCGATCGCCGAACTTGGGGCGATCGTCGGGTAGACGCGACACCACGTCACGTCGGCCGGCCGCCTCGGCTGCCTCCTCGGCACCGATGATGCGCACCCCCTCGGTGGGCTCCCGAACGACCTTCTCGGGATCCTGGCCTTCTGGTGGTGCGCCGGAGTCTTGGTCCACCGGAACCTCCTGCTACTGGTCGGTCACGCGTCGTCGGCCCATCAGTCCTCGAGCAACTCCTGCTCTTTCTGCTCCAGGGCGCTGTTGATCGCCGCTTCCTCGCGGTGTGTGATCTCGTCGAGGCGCTTCTCCGCCCGGGCCAGCTCGTCGTGGGTGAGCTCGCCGTCCTTGTCGAACGCCTCGAGCTCGTGGCGGGCGGCGCGCCGGAGGTTGCGGATGGCGACCCGGCCCTCCTCGGCCATGTGCTTGACCACCTTGACGAGCTGCTGGCGGCGCTCGGCGGTGAGCGGCGGGAAGCTCAGCCGGATGACATGGCCGTCGTTGCTCGGGTTGAGCCCGAGGTCGGAGTTCTGGATGGCCTTCTCGATCGCCGACATCGAGCCCTTGTCGTAGGGCGAGATCAGCAGTTGGCGCGCCTCGGGCACCGAGAAGCCGGCCAACTGCTGCAGCGGGACCTCCTGGCCGTAGTAGTCGACCGGGAGCTTCTCGACCAGCGCCGGCGCGGCCCGGCCGGTGCGGATCGTGGAGAACTCGTGGCGGGCGTGGTGGACGGCCTTGGCCATCTTCTCGGTGACGTCGTCGAGGACGAGGTCGACCATCTCCTCAGACACGGTCGGGCCCCTCGTCAGGTCGGCGCGGGCGCGGCGTGGCCTGCGGCGCAGGCGGGGTCGTTGAGGTCACTAGGAGACAAGCGTACCGATCGACCTACCTTCGAGGATGGACCGTACGTTGCCGCGCGCCAGCAGGTCGAACACCACGATGGGGATGGAGTTGTCCATGCACAGGGTGATGGCCGTCGAGTCCATGGCCCGGAGGCCCTGGTTCAACACGTCGATGTAGGTGACCTCGGTGAGCAGGGTGGCCTCGGGGTTGGTCTTCGGGTCGTCGGTGTAGATGCCGTCCACGCCCGAGTGGGTGCCCCGCAAGATGGCCTCGGCATCGATCTCGGCCGCCCGCAGCGCCGCAGTGGTGTCGGTGGTGAAGAACGGGTTGCCCGTGCCCCCCGCGAAGATGACGACCCGTCCCTTCTCGAGGTGGCGGATGGCCTTGCGCCGGATGTAGGGCTCCGCGATCTGCGACATGTGCACCGCGGTCTGCACCCGGGTGGGTTGGTCGAGCTGCTCGAGCGTGTCCTGCAGCGCCAGGGCGTTGATCACCGTGGCGAGCATCCCCATGTAGTCGGCCTGGGCGCGGTCCATCCCGGCGCCGGCGCCGGTCATCCCCCGCCAGATGTTGCCGCCGCCGACCACGATGGCGATGTCGACGGCCAGCTCGCGCCGGACCTCGACGATCTCCTCGGCGATCTGCTTGACGATCACGCCGTCGACGCCGTAGCCGGCGCTCCCGGCGAAGGCCTCACCCGACAGCTTCAGCACGACCCGCTTCCAACGGGGTTCGGCCGCGACCACCGCGTCGCTCATGCGCCGCGCCCGTGGTGGCCGGCCAGTCCGTGGGCACGTCGGTGCCGCCGCGGGTAGGTCCGGGCCACGCCGGCCGGCTCCACGGTGCTCAACCGCCGATCACGACCTGCGCGTACCGCACGATGGAGGCGTCGCCGAGATGCTGGCTGACGGTCTGCTTCTCGTCCCGGACGAAGGCCTGGTCGAGGAGCACCCGCTCTTTGTACCAGCCGTTGAGCCGGCCCTCGATGATCTTGGGCCAGGCCTGCTCGGGCTTGCCCTCGGCCTTGGTGATGGCCTCGAGGCTGTGGCGCTCGGCCTCGACCTCGTCGGCGGGCACCTCGTCGCGGGTCAGGAAGCGGGGCTTGGTGAACGCGATGTGCACGGCGATGTCGTGGGCCAGCTCGGGGGTGCCCCCGGCCAGCTCGACCAGGACGGCGTTGACCCCGCGCTCGCTCTGGACGTGCAGGTAGGTGTCGAGCAGGTTGCCGGGGGCGGCCGCGAACCGCACGACCCGCCCGAGCTCGATGTTCTCCTTCAGCGTGACCTTGAGCTCGTCGATGGCGTCGGCCTTCTGAGCGGCGGCCTCCTCACCGTCGGCGAGCACGAGGGTGGCGATCTCCTGGGCGAGGTCCTTGAACTGGTCGGACTTGGCCACGAAGTCGGTCTCGGACTTGAGCTCGACGATGGTGGCGACGACGTTCTCGGTGTCGACGGCGATGGCCACCGCGCCCTGGTTGTTCTCACGGTCCGACCGGGTGGCGGCCTTCGACAGGCCCTTCTCGCGCAGCCACTGGGCCGCGGCCTCGGCGTCGCCGTCGTTCTCGGACAGCGCGCGCTTCGCGTCCATCATCCCGGCGCCGGTCGCCTGGCGCAGGGCTTGGACGTCTTTCGCGGTGAAGTCGGGCACAGCGTCGGCCTCCTCAGGCTCAGTGGTCTCGTTGCGGTGTTCGGGGCCCGGGCATGGGGCCAGGGACCGTCGTGTCCAGGTCGGGGCGACGCCCACCGCCGCCGTGGTGGTGGCCACGGCGACGAGCGATCAGACGGACCGCTCGGGCGTCGTCACCTCCCTCGAGGCTAGGCGGCGAGATCGGCCGCCCGGCCACGAGTTCGGTGGCGTCGATCACTCGGCCGCGGGGGCGTCCGCGGCGTCGACGGCTTCGGCTTCCTCGGCGGCGGCGACGGGCTCCGCGTCGGCGACGGGCTCCGCGTCGGCGACGGCCTCGGCCTCGGCGGGCGTCGCAGCCTCAGCCGGGGCAGCCGCAGCCTCCGCGGCGGCGGGCTCGGCCTCGACCTCGACGGGGGCAGCTGTCTCGGCGGGGGCAGCTGCCTCCGCGGGAGCGGACGCGGGTGCCGCCTTGGCGGCGGCCTGCTCGGCCTTGGCCGCAGCGAGGCGGGCGTCGCGCTCGGCGGCCTGGGCGGCGGCCTGGCGGCGGGCCTCGGCCTGCTGCTGGGCCACTGCGGCTTCCTGCTCGGCCGACCGCTCGACCGCCGGCGCCACCTCGGGGTTGCGCTTCGAGCGGATGTAGAGGCCCTCCTGCACGGCATCGGCGAGGATGCGACACATCAGGTTGCCCGATCGGATCGCGTCGTCGTTGCCGGGGATCACGTAGTCGATGACGTCCGGGTCGCAGTTCGTGTCGACCAGCGCCACGATCGGGATGCCGAGCTTGTTGGCCTCGGTGACGGCGATGTGCTCCTTCTTGGTGTCGAGCACGAAGATCGCCGCCGGGCGCTTGGTCATGTTGCGGATGCCGCTGAGGTTGCGCTCGAGCTTCTCGAGCTCTCGGCCGAGGATCAGCGCCTCCTTCTTGGGCATGGCCGCGAACTCGCCCGAGTCGCGCATGCGGCCGTACTCCTGCATCTTGCCCACCCGCTTCGAGATGGTCTCGAAGTTGGTGAGCATCCCGCCCAGCCAGCGCTGGTTCACATAGGGCATCCCGCACTTCTCGGCGTAGGACTGCACCCCGTCCTGCGCCTGCTTCTTCGTGCCGACGAAGAGCAGTGAGCCACCGTCGGCGACGAGGTCGCGCACGAAGGTGTACGAGGTCTCGATGCGCCGCAGCGTCTCTTCGAGGTCGATGATGTAGATGCCGTTGCGCTCGCCCCACAGGAACCGCTTCATCTTGGGGTTCCACCGACGGGTCTGGTGACCGAAGTGGACACCGGCCTCGAGCAACTGCTTCATGGTGACGACAGACGCCATCGCGCTGACTCCTTCCCCAACGGTTGGTCGTGAACCCGGGCCCTGCACCTTGCGGCGACCGTGGGGGGACCCGGGGAGTTGTGTGGTGTGGTGTGACGCGACCGGGCGGACGCCTGGTCGGCTGACGATCCTACCGGCAACACCGCCCCGTCAGGCCAGCCGGGAGCCGGGTGGCGTAGCGTGACGGCGTGACCGTCGCCCGGGCCCGCTCGATGGTGCTGGGACTGCTGACCGTCGAGGTCGCGGTGCTGGTGGTGACGGGCGTGGTGCTGTACTTCGCCTACCGGCCCGATGCCGCCGACGCCTGGACCGACGTCAGCGCGTCGCTGTCGCGGGACATCACCCTCGGCCGCGCCATGCGCGAGGTGCACCGATGGGCGGCGTGGCTGGCCGTGCCCACCACCATCGCGGCGGCAGCGCTGCTGGCGGCACGATCCCGCCCGACCGAGCCGGTTGGCCCGGGGCTCGCCCTGGGCATCGGACTGGTCATCGCCGTGCCGGTGGCGTTGTTCACGGGGTACCTGCTGCCCTGGGACCAGCTCGCCCTGTTCGCGGTCACGGTCGGGACCAACCTCAGCGGGTACACGTGGCTGCGTTCCGGCGACGTCCGCTTCGTGCTCATGGGCGGCAGCGAGGTCGCCCCGGCCACCGTGCTGAAGTTGCTCGTGCTGCACGCGGTGGTGCTGGGCGGCGCCGTCGTCGGGCTCGTCGTGCTGGCCTGGCGCGGCCGCCGGCCACGTGCCACGCCCCCACCGGCGGACGAGGCCACCCGTCCGGCTGAGGTGGCCGTCGGCGTCTGACCTACGCCGTCGCGCCACACCCCAGGCCCGCGATTCGGCGTGCCGACCACCCGTGCCGGGGATGGCACCGCCGTTCGGCGGGCGCTCCTCCGCCTCAACGCATCGAACGCCACCCGGGCGCACCAGGGCCGCCCACCCGCCGGGCCCCAGAACGCGGCTCGGCGACAAGCCGGAGGGCGAGCGCGGCGCCGAGCGGGAGCGACGCGGTCTCGTCGTCGTCGCCGGGGTCATCGAAGGCACTGACCGGAATCAGGCGCACCTGGGGTGCCGCCTGGGCGAACAGGGTCTCGGGATCGAGGTACTCGTCACCCCGCCGCACGCCGAGGTGGAGGCGATCACCGGCGCGTCCCACCTCGGCGCCGGCGCGCAGCACCGCACCGGCTGCCACCGACAGCGACTCGAGGAAGCCGTAGCTGCTGCGCAGGCCGTCGGCGTGCAGCACCGTGACGTAGCGGGTGCCGGCCACGGATCCCGCGAACACGACCGTCCCGGGAGCGATGGTGCGCACCGTCGTGCCGGGGACCGTGGCGTACTCGATGCCCCGGTTGCCCGGCCCGTAGGGCGACGCCGGTGCCCGGAAGGGGTCGACCACCGGCGCGTCGACGGGTGGCCGGTAGGTGACGCTCGACGTCTGACCGAGCGCAGGCGCCGCCGGGTGGAGCACACCGCACACGGCGATCGTGAGGAGCAGGACGGGCAGGAGGGCCTGGCGGCGGGACATGGCGTCCCCCTTCGTGTCGAACGGATCGGAGGGGGAGGTGGTCGAGCGCCCCGACGATAACGCCGGCCATGGTCGTTGGCACCGCTCGACGGACCCGTCCGCGAGACGCCACCAACGGCGAGGGCGTGCCGATGTCGCGGGGTCGCACAGGCCCGATCGCCGTCGGCCCGACCCGCGCCGCGGGCGGCCCGACCCGATGCGGATGCCCGCTCGCCAACTACCGGCCGATGCCGCGCACCGACCCGGTGAGTTGCCCGGTCTGGGCCATGGCCAGGCACACCACCTCACGGTCGTCCTGCTCGGTCCACGTCGACTCGGACGGGTTGAGCGAGGTGGCGTAGATGGACGAGGTGGCGTAGTCCTCCCCGATGTACTCGGTGAACCGGTCGCCCTGGCAGCCGGTGTTGGCCAGGTCGGAGACGGTCGAGTCGCCGGGATAGGCGGCCCCCGGTTCGCCGGCGATGTCGAACAGGGCGAACACCTCGAAGTCGTGTGCCTGGGCGCACGGCACCCCAGTGGCCGTCGGCCCCGTCGGCGTGTCGATGCAGTCACCCACCTGGAGGTCGAAGACACTGATCGGGCCGGTCCGCCCGCCGCCCCCCGTCGTGGGAGGCGTCGACGTGGTCGGGGACGAGGTCGTCGGGCCGGCGGTGCTGGTGGTGACGGGTTGGGTCGTCGTCGTCGTCGAGGTCTCGTCGTCGTTGCGGGTGACGAACACGGCGGCCACCACGATCAGCACCAGCGCCACGACGGCACCGCCCACCAGGAAGGGCCACAGCGGCATCGTGCGCCCACCCACCGGGGCCACGGGCGCGTCGGTCCCCTGCACACCGTTGTCGCTGACGGCGGGCGTGGCCTGGCCCCGGACGAAGTAGCGGTATTGATGGCGGCCGGTCGGGTCGGGGCGCCATTCGGCGTGGTCATCGAGCGACTCGACCCCCGAGTCGCTCACCCAGTCGGTCTCCTGCCCGTGCACGACGTAGCGGAACTCGTGGCGCCCGCTCGGATCCGGCACCCACTCGCCGTCCGCGTGGCCCGACGGCATGCCCGCCGTGGGGGGCGGTGCCTCGGGGCCAGGTGTGTCGCTCATGGCTCGCCTCTGCTCTCCGGCGTGCGCCTCCACGTGAGGCCCGCCATCGACCATCAGCGGACCACACCGCGGAGCGCCGTCGTAGAGGCGTAGGTCCTCATCGCCGCGCCGGCCCGCGTGCGGTCCGGACGCTCGGCGGTCGCCGCTTCCCGGGCCGGCGTGGAGGGCGGCCCGGTGCTGGCTTGGGCTGTCTAGGCCGGCTCGCGTTCGGCGGCCGCCATGCGCGACCGCAGCTGCAGCACCGCCTTGGTGTGGATCTGGCAGACCCGGCTCTCGGTGACGCTGAGCACCTCGCCGATCTCGGCGAGGGTGAGCGCCTCGTAGTAGTAGAGCGTCAGCACCAGCTTCTCGCGCTCGGGCATGCGGTTGATGGTCTGTGCCAGCAGTTGGCGGGTCTCCTCCGCCTCGTAGGTGCTGACCGGCCCACGGCCCGAGTCGGCGATCGTGTCGCCGAGCGTGATCGACTCGCCGCGGTCGCCCCCGGCGAGCATCTCGTCGAGCGCCGCCATGCCCACGAACGAGATCTGCGACAGCAGCGCCTGCAGCTGCGACTCGCTCATGTCCAGCTCGCGGGCCAGTTCCTCGTCGGTCGGCGTGCGATGGAGGATGCCCTCGAGCTTGGCGTAGGCCTTCTCGAGCGAACGGGCCTTGGCCCGCACCGACCGCGGCACCCAGTCGATCGAGCGCAGCTCGTCGAGGATCGAGCCCTTGATGCGGGAGATGGCGTAGGTCTCGAACTTGAAGCCGCGGTCGGGGTCGAACTTCTCGATCGCGTCGATCAACCCGAAGATGCCGTAGCTCACGAGGTCGGCCTGGTCGACGTTCTGGGGAAGCCCGACGCCCACCCGACCGGCGACGTACTTCACCAGGGGGGAGTAGTGAAGGATCAGCTGGTCGCGGGCATCGCGACCTTGAGTGGCCTTGTACCTGGCCCACAGCGCGTCCACGTGGGCGCCGTCATTCGACACGGGTTGCTCGTCTCACGCTCGTGGGTGGGTGGCCTGGAACACGCTTCTCAACCGTTCCTTGCTGACGTGGGTGTACAGCTGCGTGGTGGCGAGGTCGGCGTGGCCGAGCAACTCCTGCACAGCACGCAAATCGGCACCTCCATCGAGAAGATGAGTGGCGAAGGTGTGACGTAGGGCGTGGGGGTGGACGGGCGTGGCCGAGCGCCGGTCGAGGATCCGGCGGACGTCCCGCGGCGTGAGACGGTGCCCGCGACGGTTCAGGAACACCGCGTCGTCCGGGCTGTCCGGGCCCACCAGCAGGTGGCGGCCGTCGTCGAGCCAGCGCTGCAACGCCTCGACCGCCGGGGGGCTGAGCGGTACCCGGCGCTGCTTGGAGCCCTTGCCCCACACGATCACGAGGCGTTGGGCCAGGTCGAGGTCGCGCGGGCGCAGCCCGCACAACTCCGCCACCCGCAGCCCGCTCCCGTAGAGCAGCTCGACGACGGCGGCGTCTCGGGCGGCGATCTCCGGGGCCTCGTCGGTGCGCACCGGGTCGTCCAGCAGCTGGTTGACCTCGGACTCGGGGAGCACACGGGGAAGGCGCCCCTCACCCTTCGGCGCGCTGAGCCCTGCGGAGGGATCCGAGGCGATGCCTCCGGTGAGGCGCAGCCAGCCGAAGTAGCGCCGGATCGACGACGCCGAGCGGGCGATCGACCGACGGGCCTTGCCCGTCGTGGCGAGATAGGCCAGGTAGCGCCGCAGCGTGCGCCGGTCGACCTCGGCGGGGCCCTCGAGGCCCAACCGATCGGTCCAGCGGGTGAAGGCCCGCAGGTCGCGGGCGTAGGCCTCGCGAGTGGCCGGAGCGACCCCGGTGAGTGACGCCGAGAAGCCGTCGAGGTCCCAGGCCATGACCTCACGCTAACCCCGCCGTCCAGGGAGCAGCCGGGCCGTGGTCGGCGCGGCTGTCTTCGGTTGCCCGACCACCTCCGGTTTAGGGTTGGCCCATGGGTCTGCGCACTGCCGAGGAGTACCGCAACGGGTTGGTCGACGGGCGAACGCTGTTCTACCGAGGCCGGCCCGTCGACGACATCAACGAGGTGCCCGCGCTCGCCGTGGCGGTCGACCACGCAGCACACGACTTCGACCTGGTGAACGACCCCGCGTTCCGCGCGCTGGCGGTCGTGACCGACCCCGACACTGGCCAGGAGCACAGCGCGTACTACAAGATCCCCCGCGACGCCGAGGACCTGCTGGCGCGCATGCGCCTGATCGACGCCAGCACGGCGGAGGGCGGCACCGTGGTGACGCTGATCAAGGAGATCGGCACCGACGCCACGTTCGCGCTGCTGCGCAAGCTGACGGGCGAGGCCCGCGACAGGGTGCAGGCCTTCCACGACCACTGCCGCGACAACGACCTGGCCGTGGCCGTGGCCCAGACCGACGTGAAGGGCGACCGCTCGCTGGGCCCGAGCAAGCAGGCCGACCCCGACCTGTACGTGCACGTGGTGTCCGAGAACGACGACGGCATCGTGGTGCGGGGCGCCAAGTGCCACACCACCAGCAGTGCCAACGCCGACGAGCTGATCGTGTTGCCCACCCGGGCCATGAGCGCCGAGGACGCGGACTACGCGGTGGCCTTCGCGATCCCGGTCAACACCCCGGGCCTCGAGCTGTACGTGTCGTCGTACTCGGGCCGCGAGCACAACGAGTTCGAGTTCCCCCTGTCGAGCAACCACAAGCTGCTCGAGACCCTCACCGTGTTCAACGACGTGTTCGTGCCCTGGGACCGGGTGTTCCTGTGCCGCGAGCCCGAGTTGGCCGGCGCTGTGGCGCTCACCTTCGTGGAGTACCACCGCTTCACCGCGGTGTCCTACAAGCTGCCCCTGCTCGACGCCTTCGTGGGCGCCTCGGCGCTCATCGCCGAGCTGAACGGCGTGGGCAGGGCGGGCCACATCCGCGACAAGCTCACCCACCTGATCTCGTACTCGGAGACGGTGCGGGCGCTCACCGAGATGGCCGCGCTGCGGGCCCGGGTGGAGGACGGCATCGCCTACCCCGACCCGATGACCACGAACATGGCCAAGTTCACCTTCGCCAGCGGCTACCACCAGGCCCTCGAGTGGGTGCAGGACTGCGCCGGCGGCCTGCTGGTGACGGGCCCGGGCGGTGACGACTGGGACAGCCCCGAGGTGCGACCGGTGCTCGAGAAGTACTTCCAGGGCGCGGGGTCGGCCGAGCACCGGCTGCGGCTGATGCACGTGATCAGCGATCTGACCGCCCGCGACCTGGGCGGCTACCACGCCGTGCTGGCCGTGCACGCCGAGGGCTCGATCGAGGCCGAGAAGATGCAGATCCTGCGCTCGTACGACTCGCGACGGGCACTGGCGTACACCAAGAAGATCGCCCGCATCGACTGACGGCGCGCCGACGGGCTCCGAGCCGGCGCAGGGACGCCGGGGGTTGGACCAGGCGGATCGGGTCATCGGTCGGGGCGGGCGACCCGCTCGTACCAGCCGCCGTTGCCCTCGATCCACCCGCCGGCCTCGAGCACCTGGAGCGCTTCGGCCAGGTCGCCCAGCGCCATGCCGGTGCGGACGGCCAACTGCTCGAGGGCGGCGGGTTGCCACGCGAACGCCTCGAGCACGACCGTCTCGGCCGCGGTCGGGGCCGGACGGGGATCTTCGGTGGCACCCCGGGTGGCCGCCGCGGCCGACAGCCCCAGCATCGACAGCACGTCGGCGGCGTCTCGCGCCGCGGGCAGGTTGTCCACGAGGAGTTGGTTGCAGCCCCGAGAGGCCGCGGCGTGGACCGGGCCGGGCACCGCCATGACCGTGACGTCGCGGGCCAGGGCCTCGTCCACGGTGTACATCGAGCCACCCGTGCGGTGGGACTCGACCACCACCACCACGTCCGCCAGCGCCGCCAGCAGGCGGTTGCGGGAGGGGAAGCGCCACTTCTCGGGGGCCGCGGCCAGCGGCGCCTCGGAGAGGACCACACCCGCCTCCTCCACCCGACGCCAGAGGTCGACGTGCCGCCGCGGGTAGACCACGTCGAGACCACTGCCCACCACCGCCACCGGTGGTGCCGCGTCGGCGGAGAGCGCGCCCTCGTGGGCGGCGCCGTCGATGCCCAGCGCCAGCCCGGAGACCACCCGCACCCCCGCGGCGGCCAGGTCGTGGCCCATGGCCCGGGCCACGTCGCGCCCGTAGAAGGTGCAGCGTCGCGTGCCGACGATCGCCACACGGGGTCCCGCCAGGAGGTCGGGCCGGCCCCGGTGGAAGAGCACGACGGGCGCCTCGACGTCCTCGACCAGCGCCGGTGGGTACGACCGCGACCCCAGGACCGACACGCCGATCCCGGCCTGCTTGTGGGCGGCGAGACAGGCGCCGGGGTCGATTCGTCGTGCCGTGGCCGACCAGCGTGCGGGCAGGGTGGCGCCATCGCTGCCGAGGGCGCGCGCCACAAGATCCGACGCGGTCACCGAGGCCGCCAGCACACGGTCCCACGCCTCGGCCAGCGGCCACGACCGAGCGAGCGCCGTCAACCGGGCGGGGCCCATCCCGGGCAACGACGCCAAGGCCGCGCCGTACGCCTCGAGCGGCAGGTCGGAGTGCGGTGGTGGGCTCGGTGGGTCGGCATCGGTGCACCGCATGCCGGCCGGAGCGATGGTCGGACCGCGCTCGGGCACGAGCGGTGAGCGGGCGGCGCTGCTCGTTGCGCGATCGACGCTCGGCGCCCGTGCGGCCGCCAGGTGCTCAGCCACGGCAGAAGGCCGCCGGCTCGGCACGGAGGCTGAGAGCCAGGGCGACCTGGTCGGACGCCAGCGGACCGTGGTGACCCCACAGGTCGGCGAGGGTCAATGCGACCCGTCGCACCCGTTGCAGCCCCCGCGCTGACAGCCGGCCCGATCGGAGCGCCTGCTCGACGAGCAGGGCGGCGCCGTCGGACAGGGGGGCCACCTCGTCGAGCGCGGCAGGGGTCAACTCGGCGTTGGCACCGACCCCCCGGCCGTGGGCCCGCTCGCGTGCCTCGTGCACCCGCTCGGCGACCGCCGCGCTGCGCTCCCCCGGCGAGCCGCGCAACAGGTCGTCCACGTCGGGGCGCAGCACCTCGACCCGCAGGTCGAACCGGTCGAGCAGCGGCCCCGAGAGGCGCCGGCGGTAGCGGGCCCGCGCCGCGTCCGAGCAGATGCACGCACCCGGCGCCGAGCCCTCACCGCAGGGGCAAGGGTTCATGGCCCCCACCAGCAGGAAGCGGGCCGGGAACGTGGCGCTGGCCTTGGCGCGGGACACCCGCACCTCGCCCTCCTCCAAGGGCTGGCGGAGCGTGTCGAGCACCTGTGGCGCGAACTCGCCCATCTCGTCCAGGAACAGCACGCCCCGATGGGCCAACGACACCTCACCCGGGCGCATGACCGCGGTGCCGCCGCCGATGATCGACACCGGCGAGGCGCCGTGGTGCGGCGCCCGCAGCGGCGGCCGCCAGATCAGGGTGTCGGCCTGCAGGGGGATGCCGGCCGCCGAGTGGATGCGGGTGGCCTCGAGGGCGTGGTGCTGCTCGAGCCGCGGCAACAGACCGGGCAACCGGCGGGCGAGCATGGTCTTGCCCGAGCCGGGCGGCCCCACCATGAGCAGGTGATGCTGGCCGGCGGCCGACACCTCGAGAGCGAGGCGGGCAACCGGTTGGCCCCGCACGTCGGCCAGATCGGGCTCGGGCGCCGGTGGGACCGGCCCCGGGGCCGGCGGCTCGTCGGGCCAGGGTGCCTCACCCAACAGCGCCAGCACGACCTCGCGCAGGCACGTCACCGGGCGCACCTGGTGCTTGGCCACCAGCCGGGCCTCGGCCGCCGCGGTGGCGGGCACCACCGCCACCTCGCCGGGCAGCGCCTCGGCCAGCGACACCATGCCCGGCACCGGCCGCAGCGCTCCGTCGAGCCCGAGCTCGCCGAGGAACCCGATGCCGTCCACCGACACGCCCTCGAGTTGGTCGGAGGCCAGCAGCAGGCCCACGGCGATGGCCAGGTCGAGCCCTGAGCCGACCTTGCGCAGGCCCGATGGCGCCAGGTTCACGGTGATCCTGCGCATCGGCCACTGCAGCTCGGTGGACAGGATCGCCGCCCGCACCCGGTCACGGGCCTCGCGGCAGGCGGTGTCGGGCAGGCCCACGATGGTGAAGGCGGGCAGCCCGCTGGAGACGTGGACCTCGACGGTGACGGGGCGACCGTCGACCCCGAGCACGGTGGCGGACGAGACGATGGCGAGCACGGCGAACCCTCCCTGCGTGGCGAGTGTGGGAGGGGCCGTGACGCCGGCCGCCGAAGCGTGGGTCGAACCTACCGAGGGGGTACGACAGGAATACCCGGCACACTGCGGGCATGGGGTTCGACGCCACCCGCAAGCAGGTTCGACGCACGAGCGACTACGTGATGGTCGTCATCGCGCTACTGGTGTGTGCCGCGCTGGTGGCATGGGCCTTCCTGGGCTGAGGGACACGCACACCGTGAGCCCGACGGGCAAGCCCCTGGCCCGAGCGGCCCGGCGGGGAGCGGACCAGGAGCGGGAGGCATGAGCCATCCCGACCTGTGGGCCGACGACGCCGTCGACACCCGCTTCGTGCAGCCGTACCAGGCCGCCAAGACGTACCTGTGCCCCGGGTGCAACAGGGACATCCCGAAGGGAACGGGCCACCTGGTGGCGGTCCCTCACGACGCCCCCGACCTGCGCCGCCACTGGCACCGGGCCTGTTGGGATCGGCGCGCCACCCGCCGCCCGCGGCGCTAGCCGCGGGCGGCCGGCTGTGGCTCAGACCGGCTCGGCGAAGGTGAGCTGCAGCGACTCGAGGTCGACGCCACCGTCGGCCATGGCCTGGCGCAACTCGGCGTTGTCGAAGAACGCGTGGGCGGTGTCGGCATCGTCGAAGACGTGCTCGACCACGACCATCTGCGGGTCGTCGACGCCCCGCAGGACGCGCTCGGAGCGGACCCCGCCGGCCTTCTGGACCCCCTCGACGGACTTGTAGACCTCGTGCCAAGCATCGAAGTCGCTGACCCGGTGGGTGACGATGCTGCTGACGCTCATACCGCCTCCTTGGATTGCGGGGACAGACGTCGTTCGCACCACACGGGCAGGCGGATCACCACTGCAGCCGACCTCTGCGCCGCGGCCCCACCCCACGCATCCGGTCGGGCGGACCGGCGAGACCTCGACGGCGATGAGCGCGGTCAGAAGGCCGCTTCGATGACCTCGATCTGGCCGTCGAGCACCGCCGCCACGTCGAAGCGCACCTCGCGGGCGCGGAAGGGGGCGTCCTCCAGGTAGCTGGCGGCGAGGCGGCGGATACGGTCGCGCTTGTCGCGGGTGACGGCCTCGGCGGGCACACCGAAGGCGTCGGTGCTGCGGGTCTTGACCTCGCAGAACACGAGGACGCGGCCCCTGCGCACGATCAGGTCGAGCTCACCCTGGCGGCAGCGCCAATTGGTCTCGACCACCTCGTAGCCGTTGGCGCGGTACCAGTCCGCGACCGCAGCCTCGCCGGCAGCCCCGAGGTCGAGGCGTTGGCGGGTCATCGACTCAGTAGTCGCGCTTTTCCTTGACCTTCGCGGCCTTCCCGACGCGGTCGCGCAGGTAGTACAGCTTGGCCCGGCGCACGTCGCCGCGGGTGTGGACCTCGATCTTGGCGATGATCGGCGAGTGGACGGGGAACGTCCGCTCGACGCCGACGCCGAAGCTCACCTTGCGGACGGTGAAGGTCTCGCGGATGCCCGAGCCCTGGCGCCGGATGACGACGCCCTGGAAGATCTGAACACGCTCACGGGTGCCCTCGACGACGCGGACGTGCACCTTGAGGGTGTCGCCGGCGGCGAAATCGGGGATGTCGTCACGCAGGCTGGCGTGGTCGACGAGGTCGGTGGAGTTCATTGCGCTACACGCTCCTGGCGTGGGGAGTTTCCGTGAGGGGGAAGGTGGGGCGACGAGCAGGTTCGCCGGATCGTTCAGGATACGTGAGGGCCGTCGCCCGGGCCAACACCGAGACCGAACTCGTCGAGCAGTTCCTCGTCGGCGGGCGACAACCCGCCTCGGGCCGCGAGCAGGTCCGGCCGGTGCGTCGCGGTGCGCAACAGGGCCTGTGCCCGCCGCCAGCGGGCCACCCGGGCGTGGTCGCCGGAACGCAGCACGTCGGGCACGGCCATGCCCCGGAACTCGGCCGGCCGGGTGTACTGCGGGTACTCGAGCAGGCCGTCGCTGAACGACTCGTCGTCGGCCGAGGTGTCGTTGCCCATCACGCCGGGCACCAGTCGACCGACGGCTTCGAGGATGACCATCGACGCCACCTCGCCGCCGGCCAGCACGTAGTCCCCCACCGAGACCTCGCCGTCCACCAGGGCGGTGCGCACCCGCTCGTCCACGCCCTCGTAGCGGCCGCACAGCAGCGAGAAGCCGTCCAGCGACGCCAGCTCCCGCGCCATGTCCTGGTCGAAGCGGCGGCCACCGGGGCCGAGCAGGAACAGGGGCCGCGGTGGCGCCACGGCCTCGACCGCACCGAAGAGCGGCTCGGCCATGAGCACCATGCCGGCGCCACCGCCGTAGGGGGCGTCGTCCACCGAGCGATGCGGATCGGTCGTGGTCGAGCGCAGGTCGTGCACCCGGATGTCGAGCACGCCCTCGCCGGCGGCCTTGCCCAGCAGGCTGCGGCCGGCGAAGTCGCCCACCATGTCGGGGAAGATCGTGAAGATGTCTATTCGCATGCTGGATCGCTCTTCGGCTGACGCCTCATCGCATCGTCATGGCTCGCTCGTCCCTCGCTCACCGCGCCTGGTTCCTCGCTCTTCCGCTGACGCCTCATCACCCCCGTCATGGCTCGCTCGTCCTTCACCGTGCCCACGCTCAGAGATCCAGGATGCCCGCGGGGGGATCGACGACGAGCGCGTCGTCGCGGCGCTCGACGAGGAAGCGCAGCGGGATGAGACCGCCCGACTCGAGCACCAGCAGGTTGCTCGCCGGGTTCTGCTCGATGGACTCGACCACGCCCAACTCGACGCCGGCGGTGTCGAGCACCCGCATGCCGATCAGCTCGTGCACGAAGAGCGCGTCGGGATCATCGAGGGGCTCGGCCCGCAGCACCACGCCGTGCAGGGCCTCGGCCGCCTCGCGCGAGTACACCCCGTCGAACTGGACGATGAAGCGGTGCTGGTGCGGTTGCGCGGTGACCACGGTCAGGTCGCCGACGTCGCTGGACAGCACCGTGCCCGGGTCGAGCCGCTCGGTGCGGTCGGTGCTGAGGCTGACGATCACCTCGCCGCGCAGGCCGTGGGCCTTGGCGACCCGGCCCACCTCGAGGAGGGTCACGTGGACGTGTGCGTCAGTCGACGAATTCGACGTCGACCTCGACGCCGTCACGGGCGGCGGCCGCCCGCACCACGGTGCGGATGGCGTTGGCCACCCGGCCCCGCTTGCCGATCACCCGGCCCATGTCGCCGTCGGACACGTGCACCGAAAGGGTGACCGGACGGCCTTCTTCGACCTCGACCTCGACACCGTCGGGGTCGTCGACCACGGCGCGGGCGAGGTACTCGAGCACCGAGCGGGCGCTGGCCGCGGTGATGGTGTTGGCCGAGTCGACGTCGTCGTCGCCCTCGTCGTCGTCGTCGTCATCGTCGAGGTCGGCGTCGTCCACCCGGTTCGGGTCCACCTCGTCGGGTGCGTCGGTGTCGTCCGCATCATCGGCGTCGTCCGCGTACGTGTCGTCGTACTCGTCGTCGCTCATGCGTCGCTCTCAGCGGTGGCAGGGGCGGCGGGAGCGGTGCCCTTGAACTCGTCCCAGGCACCCGAGACCTTCAGCAGCTTCTCGACGCGCTCGGTGGGCTGGGCGCCCTTGCGCAGCCAGTCCACGGCCTTGTCGTTGTCGACCTTGATCTCGGAGGGGTCGGGGCGGGGGTCGTAGGTGCCCACGATCTCGATGAAACGCCCGTTGCGGGGCGAGCGGGCGTCGGCCGCCACGATCCGGTAGGTCGGCTGCTTCTTCTTACCCATCCGCATGAGGCGGAGTCTTACGGCCACGTTCGTGTCTTCCTGTCGGTACTCGTTGGGATGCTGCTGTACGAAAGTCGGTGTGTCGCTTGGTCGGTCGGCGGGTCGTCAGTGGGTTCGGAGGTGACCCGCGTCCGGCGAACACACCATTGAAGGCCGTCGGCCTCCGTCAATTCAAACCCGGGAGGCGCAACGGCACCTTGGGCTGGCTCGGGAGGGCCGCCGGCGGCGTGGTGCGGCCCTTGCCGCCCTTCTTCGCCTTCTTGGCCCGCCGGCCACCCATGGCGCCCATCCCGCCCATCTTCTTTATCATCTTCTGCATCTCGCGGAACTGCTTCACGAGCTGGGTCACCTCGTTGGGCGAGGTGCCGCTGCCGTCGGCGATGCGTCGCCGCCGCGAGCCGTCGATGATGACGGGATTCACCCGTTCCTCGGTGGTCATCGAGCGGATGATCGCCTCGAGGCGGTCGATCTCCCGCTCGTCGATCTCGGCGTCCTTCATCTCCTTGGGAATGCCGGGCATCATCCCCATGAGGTTGGAGAGCGGCCCCATCTTGCGGATCTGCTGCATCTGCTCGAGGAAGTCGTCGAGGGTGAACTGGCCCTCGAACAGCTTGGCCGCGGCCTTCTCGGCCTCCTCCTGGTCGTAGACCTCCTCGGCCTTCTCGATCAGGGTGAGGACATCACCCATGCCCAGGATGCGCCCGGCCAGCCGGTCGGGGTGGAACAGGTCGAAGTCGGCGAGCTTCTCACCGGTGGAGGCGAAGGCGATGGGCTTGCCCACGACCTCCTTCACCGACAGGGCGGCGCCGCCACGGGCATCGCCGTCGAGCTTGGTGAGGATGACGCCGTCGAGCGACAGCGTCTGGTGGAACGCCTCGGCGGTGGCAACCGCGTCCTGGCCGGTCATCGCGTCGACGACCAGGAACGTGTAGTGGGGGTCGATCGCACCCGAGATGTCGCGGACCTGCTGCATCATCTCGCCGTCGATGGCCAAGCGGCCGGCGGTGTCGACGATGACCACGTCGCGCCCGAGCGAGCGAGCCTCCTTGAGGCAGCGCTTGGCCACCTTGACCGGGTTGCCCCCGGGATCGCCGGCGAACACGGGCACGTCGATCTGGCCGGCCAGCGTGCGCAACTGCTCGATGGCCGCGGGCCGCTGGAGATCGGCGGCGACGAGCAGCGGGTTGCGGCCCTGCTGCTTGAACCACCGGGCCAGCTTGGCCGAGGTGGTGGTCTTGCCGGAGCCCTGGAGTCCCGCCATCAGCACCACGGTGGGTGGCTTCGACGCGAACGTGACCTTCATGGTCTCGCCGCCGAGGGTGGTGATCAGCTCCTCGTGGACGATCTTGATGACCTGCTGGGCCGGTGTGAGGCTCTTGCTCAGCTCCTCGCCCACGCACCGCACACGGATGCGCTCGACGAGGCCCTTGACCACGCTGACGTTGACGTCGGCCTCGAGCAGGGCCACGCGGATCTCACGGAGCACCTCGTCGACGTCGGCGTCACCTAGGCGGCCGCGTCCCCGCAGGCGCGAGAAGATGCCATCGAAGCGATCGGAGAGAGCGTCGAACATGAACCGTTGAGCCTACCGGCGCGTTGCAGCAGTCAGCGGGACGACCTCACGCGGCCCGCCACCCCCGGCCCCTACGGCACCACGTCGTCGGCAGAGACCGTGGCGGCGTTGCCGCCGAAGTCGTAGACCGTCAGATCCACGTGCAGAGGCGTCCCGGACGGCAGCGGCGCGAACTCGTAGACGAGGCTCGGCAGGTCGGCGAAGAGGCCCACCTCGCCGTTCGGCACGTACTCGAGCGTGCCGTCGGCGCCCTGAAGCTGCACGAGGGGGAAGACCACCCCGTCGGGGTCGGCGGTGAACTCACCCATGGTGCCGCCCTCCTGGAACTCGTAGTAGGTCTCGGAGAGGATGTTGAAGTCGGGGTCGAGGACGAGGCTCAGGGTGAGGTCCTGGTACTCGTCCTCGGAGGTCACCTCGGGGGGGGCGTACTGCAGCGGCACATCGATGGTGAAGGTGTCACTCTCCGCGTCGTAGCCGAGATCGATGTAGGCATCGACGGTGTCCTGGCCATCCGAGATGGTGAGCGTGGTCAGGTCGAAGGTGGCGTCAGCGGTGCCGTCGTCGTAGATGGTGCCCGGCTCCTCGCCCACGTAGACGATCGACCCGTCGTCCTGGGGGAGGCCGTAGTAGATGACCGCCTCGGAGAGGTTGTCGGCGTTCCCCGAGGCGAAGGTCCCGCTGATGGTGAGGCCGTTCTCGTCGAAGAAGTACTCGCCCGAGGTCGACTCGTCGAAGGCGACCACCTCGTCCTCGGGGATGTTGTCGCCCGCGGTGTAGTACGCATCGAGCAGTGGTGCCCACGTGTCGTCTTCGACCGCGACGTAGTCCGGCGAGAGCTGCTCGGACGTCTCGGGGAAGTAGACCGAGAGCCCCGAGGCACCCTCACGCGCCGGCCCGGCCACGCTGTCGACGACCGCGGCGTCGAGCGAGGCGCTCACGTCCCCGGCGGCCGCTGCGATCGTCTCGTCGGCGCCACCCAGGCGCTCGCTCAGCTGGCCGAGGTCGGTCAGGCCGGTGTCCTGTGTCGGGTCGGGGCTGCGCCCGAAGCTGAGGTTCTGCGTGCGCTCCTGGCCGATCACGCCGGCATAGCTGTCGATGTCGCCGGCGACCGCGCTGGTCATGGTGGCCAGGTCGGTCTCGACCGCGTCGAGCTGGCCGAGGTCGGTGAGCGAGAGGGTGATGTCGTCGCCCTGGTCCTGGCTGTCGGCGAACGCCTGGTAGTCGGCCAGGACCCTCTGGCCGAGGGCCACGGCGTCGGCCCCGCCATCGGAGAGCTCGTCGAACGCGCTCCAGTCCCAGCCGATCCCGGGCTCGGTCTCCTGCGAGGCGAGCATGTAGTCGGCCAGCGGGGCCATGGCCTGGCCCACCTCGTAGGTGGCCATCAGGCAGGCGTCGAAGCCGACGAGGTCGAGCTTGTCGACCCCCGCGGTGGCCATCCCGTCGGTCAGCCCCTGCTGGATCTCGGGCAGGGTGAGCAGGTCACCGGACGACTCGTCCGGGCCCATGCCGGGCCAGCCGGCGCCGTGGTCCCACAGCACCACGGCGTGGTTGTCGGCCGGGTGGTCCTCGAAGCCGGTGGCCACGAACTCGGCGAGCGTCGCCGGGTCGGCCATGTCCGCCTCGCCGCTGTCGGAGACCTCCGTCAACTCGTCCTGGCCCACCTCGAAGGTCTTGGCCGTGTCCCACTCGTCGATGTTGAGCACGCCGCCTGTGGCCTCACCCTCCGAGCGGTCGGACATCACCACGAGGTCGAGGTTCTCGTTCGACCCCACCGACGCCATCTCCTGGAGGTCCTGGAGCGCGAAGGGCTCGAGGTTGTTGTCGGCGATCTGGTACACGAGGACCGTCCAACTGCCCGCGTCGGCGGACGACGCGCCCTCGTCACCCCCCGAGCCTCCACTGCTGCTGCACGCTCCCGCGAGCAGCGCGATCGCGCTGAACGCGACGATGAGCCGTCGTTTCATGAGTCCACCCCCGATGACCGCCCCTCGGCCTCGGCCACTTCCTAGCAGGTCGCGCTCGACGACGCTGGGGTCCCGCGGCTCACCGGGGTGAGGTGGCGGAGCGGAGCGGAGCCGCGTCGAGCGCGACCCGGATGGCGAAGCCGCCCCGACGAAGGAGGGGCCAATGTGATGCCGAAGGCGCCCGTGCCGCAGTTGGCGCAGATGCGCCGACCGGGGTGAGGTGGCGGAGCGGAGCGGAGCCACGACGAGCGCGAACCGAATGCCGAAGGCGCCCGAGTCGCAGTTGGCGCAGATGCGCCGACCGGGGTGACGTGGCGGAGCGGAGCGGAGCCACGACGAGCGCGAACCGAATGCCGAAGGCGCCCGACGAAGGAGGGCTAATCGAACAACGCGTCGACGAAGTCGTCGGGGTCGAACTCGACGAGGTCGTCCTCGGTCTCGCCCAGACCGACCAGCTTCACGGGGATGCCCAGGTCGGCCTGGATGGCCAGCACGATGCCACCCTTGGCGGAGCCGTCGAGCTTGGTGAGCACCACGCCGGTGACCTCCACCGCCTCGGTGAACTGGTGGGCCTGGGTGAGTCCGTTCTGGCCGGTGGTGGCGTCGAGCACCAGCAGCACCTCGGTGACCGTGCCGGGGTCGCGGTCGGCGACACGCCGCACCTTGCGCAGCTCCTCCATCAGGTTGACCTTGGTGTGCAGGCGGCCGGCGGTGTCGGCCAGCACCAGGTCGATGCCCCGGGCGCCGGCCCGCTGGACGGCGTCGAAGATCACCGAGCTGGGGTCACCCCCCTCGTCGCCCCGCACGCTGTCGGCGCCGGCCCGCTCGGCCCAGTGCTGCAGCTGCTCGGCCGCGGCGGCCCGGAAGGTGTCGCCCGCGGCCAGGATGACCGACCGGCCCTCGCCCATCTGGCGCTTGGCCAGCTTGCCGATGGTGGTGGTCTTGCCCACCCCGTTCACGCCCACGAACAGCCAGACGTTGGGCCGGCCGGGCTCGTACGTGAGCGACCGGTCGGCACCCCCGAGCTGTTCCTTCATGTCGTCCTTCAGCGCGTCGACCAGCTGCTCGGGCTCGGTCAGGCCCTGCTCGGCGACCTGGGCCTTCAACCGCTCGAGCAGCGCCGTGGTGGTGGGCACCCCCACGTCGGCCTGGAGCAGGCCGGCCTCGAGGTCGTCCCACGTCTCCTGGTCGATGCCGCCACGGGACAGCAGCGAGCCGATCGCCCCCGACAGCGCGCCACGGGCCTTCCCGAGGCGGTCCCGCCAGCGACTCGGGGCGAGGGTGGGGGCCTCGGCACCCCGCGTCGCCGTGGGCGCCCCGGGGGCGGGGCCCACCTCCGCGGACGGGGTGGGGCCGGGGAGTTGGCGGCGGCTGCGGGTGGCGACGTAGGTGGCCACGCCACCCAGCAGGACGAGCGTGACGAGGGCGATGATGAGGAATACCATGAGGCCCAGACTCTAGGAGGGCGCTCGGTGTCTCACTCGGACGAACCGGGCGACACCCGAGGTCGGCGCACCGTCGCCGTGGTGCCGACCGGGCCACCGCCGAGGCCCTCCCCGACGGCGCCCGGACGCGCCACACCGGGGACGGCGGTGGAGTCGTCCCCGGTGTGGCCGGTGTGGAGGTGGGTTGTCCGTCCCGGCCACGCCGGCCGAGTCGGTGGTGCGCTGGACTACTGGTCGTCGGCGCTGACGAGGGTGGCGGTGACGGTCAACTCGTCGCCGCCGCGCACCAGGGTGATGGTGACCTGGTCGCCCGGCTGGTGGGCCCGGATGGCGGCGGCCAGATCGGTGTTGGACTGGACGTCGTCGTCACCGACCTGGGTGATCAGGTCGCCCTCCTGGATGCCGGCGTCCTCGGCCGGGCTGCCGGCGCTGACGCTGACGATCTGGGCACCGGCGTCACCGGAGGTGGCGGGCCGGCTCTCCACGCCCAGGAAGCCGAACTGCACCGGCAGGCCCTGGGCCAGTTGCTCGGCGGCCGCGAAGGCGGTGTCGATCGGGATGGCGAAGCCGACGCCGACGTTGCCGGTGCTGGCGCCGTCGGTGAGGATGGCGTCGTTGATGCCGATGATCCGGCCCTGGCGATCGGCCAGCGCACCGCCCGAGTTGCCCGAGTTGATGGGGGCGTCGGTCTGGATGACGTTCACCACACCGGTGCTGGTGGGGAACGACCGGTCGACGGCGCTCACGATGCCGGCGGTGACGGTCTGGTCGAGGCCGAAGGGGCTGCCCACGGCGACGGCGGTCTGGCCCACCTGCACCGGCACCCCTGTGGCCAGGGCGGCCACCTGCAGGTCGGCGTCGGCGGGGTCGACCTTCACGACGGCCACGTCGACTCCGTCGTCGGCGCCGAGCACCTGGCCGTCGAGCAGCGTGCCGTCGGCCAGGCGGACGTTGACCTGGTCGGCGGTGCCCACCACGTGGGCGGCAGTGAGGATGAGGCCCGACTCGTCGTACACGAAGCCCGAGCCCAGGCCTTCCTGGGTCTCGATCTGCACGACCGTGGGCGCCACCGCGGCGGCCACATCGGCGATGGGCTCGTCGCCGTTGCCCTCGATCGGGGCGGGGTCGGCGGGGCGGTCCTGGCTGATGTCGGACGTCGGCACGGGGCTGGGCGACGAGCCCGACGCGTTGTCGTCGCTGCTGTCGCTGACCACCTTGCCGAGGCCGAAGCCAGCGGCGATGAGGGCGAGCACGGCGACGAGCCCGAGCACGAAGAACCAGGGACCGCGACGGGGCGGCTTGGCGCTCGGAGCCGCAGGCGGAGGAGGCAGCGGCGGCCCGCCCGCGGGGGGCTGGCCGGGGTTGGTCGGGGGACCATAGGGCGGAGCCGGCTGGTAGGCGTAGGGCGGGGCGGCCGGCGCGGCACCGGGATCCAGGGGCGGTGCCGTCGGATCGGGGGGCCAGGGGTTGGACATGTTTCCTCGTTCCTCTTCAGGGCTGATGACCCTCGGTGGGGCTGATGACCACACGGTGCACCACGTGCCCTAAAAGGGGGGTAAGAGCGCCCGAAAGCCAGGATAAGTGCGCTCAGCCGGACTGCGACCCGACCGCGTCGGCCGGCACCCGGTCGGGGGGTACCCGGTCGCCCGGCACGCGGTCGGCCGGCGCCGCGGGGAGCCAGAGCGAGAAGGTCGAGCCGCGGCCCTCCTCGGACGCCAGACGCACCTCGCCGTTGTGGCCCTCGGCCACCTGGCGCACGATGGTGAGGCCGAGACCGCTCCCCCGCTCGGCCTCGCCGCCCTCCCTGCTCTTGCGCCAGAAGCGCTGGAACACCAGGTCGCGCTCGGCTGCGGGGATGCCGGGCCCCTGGTCCTCGACGGCCATCCAGGTCCAGCCGTGGTCGGTCCCCGCGGCCAGGCGCACGGTCGTCGCCTCGGGGGCCAGCCGGACCGCGTTGCCCACCAGGTTGTGCAGCGCCTGGCGGAGCGCCACCCGGTCGCCGATCACCCAGAGCCCGGTCGGTGCCACCGCCTCGATGGTGAGGTGACGCTCGTCGGCGGGGCCGGAGAACTCGGCGGCCACCTCCGCGACCACGTCGGCCAGGTCGACGGGCTCGTGCGCGAACGTAGGGGCGCCGTGGCGGGCGAACTGCAGCAGGTCGTCGACGAGGTGGGTCAGGCGATCGACGGTGCGCTGGACGACGGTGCCCGCCTCGCGCAGGTCGTCGGCACTGGCCTCGGGGTCGCTGAGGGCCACGTCGAGGTTGGTGCGGATCACCGCCAGCGGGTTGCGCAGCTCGTGCGAGGTGTCCTGGATGAAGCGGCGCTGGGCCTCGAAGGCCGCGTCGAGGCGCCCCAACATGGCGTCGAAGGTGTCGGCCAACTGCTTCAACTCGTCGTCGGGGCCCTTCAGGTCGATGCGCCGTGACAGGTCGGTCGCCTGGATCTCGTTGGCCACGTCGGTGATGTGGCCGATCGGGCGCAGCACCCGGCCGGCCACGAACCACCCCACCCCCAGGCTGGCCACGAACAGCACCCCGAGGGCCCCGAAGGAGTAGTTGCGCAGCTGCTCGAGCGCCCGCTCGTTCACCAGGTGCTCCAGCCCGCTGATCTGGGCCCGTACCGGCTGCTCCTCGCGGATGACCCGACCCGAGGGGTCGACCATGAGCCGGGTGACGTTGATGGTGCGGGACACGGGCTCGTCGTCGAGGCTGCGCGACAGGGCCACGTACACGCCGGCCACCACCAGGGCGGCCAGGCCGAACAGCAGCACGGAGTAGAGCAGCGTGAGGCGGACGCGGATCGAGCCCATCACGTGCTCACGGGCCCGGCTCGATCAGCCGGTAGCCCCTGCCGATCACGGTCTCGATCGGGGCGGAGCCATCGTCGGCGGCACGCTCGAGCTTGCGCCGCAGCGTGCCCACGGTGACCCGCACCGTGTTGGTGAACGGGTCGGCGTGCTCGTCCCACACGTGCTCGAGCAGGTCTTCCTGCGACAGCACCTGGCCGGCGTGGGCCATGAAGTAGCGCAGCAGCGCGAACTCCTTGGCGGTGAGCTCCAGCAGGGCGCCGGCACGGCGGGCCTCGTGGCGGGCGTCGTTCAACTCCAGGTCGCCCACGGTCAGGACCGACCCGCTGCGGGCGGCCTCGCGGCGCAGCAGCGACCGCACGCGGGCGCGCAGCTCGTCGAAGGCGAACGGCTTGACCAGGTAGTCGTCGGCCCCCTCGTCGAGACCGGCCACCCGGTCACCGAGGCTGTCGCGAGCGGTGAGCATCAGCACCCGTGGGGACGTGTCGGGCCCCTCAGGGCCCTTGATCCAGCGACACACCTCCAGGCCGTCGAGGTCGGGCATGGTGAGGTCGAGACACAGCAGGTCGTAGGCGTTCAGCCGCAGCTTGTCGACCGCCTCCTGGCCACCGAAGGCGACGTCGACCGCGTACCCGTCCCGGCGTAGCCCCAGGGCCACCGCCTCGGCCAGATCGACTTCGTCGTCCACCACCAGCACGCGCATCACACCCGACGGTAGCGGCGCGACCTGTAACGCCAAGGTAAAACGAGCCCGTGACCTCCCCATCGCCCATCCCGCCGACGATCGAGTGGATCGGCGGCGACACGCTGGCCACCGCGGGCGAGGGCGCCCACGTCGAACTGATCGACCAGCGCCTCCTGCCCGGAACCCTCCAGGTGGTCGAGGCCCGCACCATCGAGGCGCTGTGCGAGTACATCAGCACCCTCGCGGTGCGCGGTGCTCCGGCCCTCGGGGCGGCCGGTGCCATGGGCGTGGCCCTCGCCGCCACCCTGGGGGAGCCGCTCGAGGAGGCCGGCGCCACGATCAAGGCCACCCGTCCCACCGCGGTCAACCTGGCGTGGGGGGTGGACAAGGCGCTCCACGCGGATGACCCGGTGGCCGAGGCCGTGCGGCTGGCCGCCGACGACGTGGCCCGCAACCAGGCCCTGGGCGCTCACGGCGCCGAGCTCGTGCCCGAGGGCGGCCGCGTGCTCACCCACTGCAACGCCGGCGCGCTGGCCTGCGTGGGTTGGGGCACGGCCCTGGGCGTCATCCGCTCGGCCCACGACGCCGGCCGGGCGCCCTCGGTGTGGGTGGACGAGACCAGGCCCCTCCTGCAGGGCGCCCGGCTCACCTCGTGGGAGCTCGACCGGTTGGGCATCCCGTGCACGCTGGTGCCCGACGTGATGTCGGGGTCGCTGATGGCGTCGGGCGACGTCGACCTCGTGGTCGTCGGCGCCGACCGCATCGCCGCCAACGGCGATGTGGCCAACAAGATCGGCACCTACAACGTGGCCGTGCTCGCCCACCACCACGGCGTGCCCTTCTACGTCGCCGCGCCCCGGTCGACCTTCGACGACCACACCCCCGACGGCGCCTCGATCCCCATCGAGCTGCGCAACGAGGACGAGGTGCTCGAGTTGGCCGGCGTGCGCATCGCGCCGGCCACGGTCCACGCCCAGAACCGCGCCTTCGACGTCACGCCGGCAGCGCTGGTGAGCGCCTACATCACCGAGGACGGCGTCGAGCGACGCTGACCGTGCTCGTGGGAGGAGCGGCGGGTCGCCTGCCGACCCCTGTCCCCGACGACGGTCGACCGCGGCCGCCGTCGCGACCGTCGCGGCCGTCGCGACCGGGCTACCACCAGGTCGGCGCGCGGCGGAGACGCTCGGCGGCGTAGGCGGGGAAGTCGGTCGCCCCGTTGCCGTCGGCGTGCTGCACCAGGGCCCAGAGCCCCCACACCACGTCGGTCACCCCCCGGAGCAGGGCCACCCGCCGGCGCAGCTCGGCTGGCGGCCGGCCGCCGCAGTACGCCCACAGGAGCCGCTCGTGGTCGTCGTCGTCGAGACCCGCCTCCACCGACAGGTGGGCCAGATCCCAGCCGGGGTCGTTCATCGCGGAGTACTCCCAGTCCACGAGGACCACGCCCTCGTCGAACCACACGAAGTTCGGCGGCCACGGATCGTTGTGGCAGGGCGCCAGGGGCCCGTCGAGGTCGAACGCGGCCACCTCGGCGATCAGGTCGTCGATGCCGTCGGGCGGCACGACCAGGGCGGCACGGTGGCGCCGGAGCATCTCGAGCGGGTCGAACCGGCCGGCGAAGCGGTCGGCTCCGGTGTGCAGCCGCCACAGCACCCGGGCCACCTGCTCGAGCCGACCCGGCGCCGCCGCCAACCGGTCGGCCGCGAGCACCTCGCCCTCCACGAAGGTGCACACCATGGTGCCGTCGGCGCCGAGGTGCAGCACCTCGCAGTTCAGCCCGAGGTCGGCGGCCCGCCGGGCGTTGTGGGCCTCGACGCCACGGTCGATGTAGGCCTCGGTGCCGGCGCCGGGCAGACGGACGTGGAAGGTGCCGGCGTCGGTGTCCACCCGGAAGTTGCGGTTGGTCATCCCGCCCAGGCGCTCCACGGCCGCCGCCGTGCCCAGACCGAGCGCCGCCACGGTCGCGGACGCGAGATCACGCTCCGCGCCCGCGTGCTGGCCGGCCTCGTCCACGTCGAGTTCACGGGCCTCTCGCCCGCTCGTCACCCCCACGTAACCATCGTGCCACCCGGGCCTGGGCCCCGCCCGGCCGGGCCCGCCACCCACAGGGCCGCCTGACGATGCCCCGGGGACCGCACCCTTTAGGGTGACGCAGGTTCGAACCGACAGGAGCGCCCCGATGGACCCCTCCCCCGACGTGTCACCCGCCGACGCCCATCCCGCCGACATCCCCACCGCCGACATCCCCACCGCCGACGCGCCCGAGGCCATCGCCACCACCGGCGCCGCGCCCACCACGTCCCCCGATGCGGCGCTGCGGTCCGCGGCCAAGACCGCGCAACTGCTCGAGATGGCGATCTTCGAGGTGAAGAAGGTCATCGTCGGCCAGGAGCGGGCCCTCGAACGGCTGGTGGTGTGCCTGCTGGCCCGCGGGCACTGCCTGCTCGAGGGTGTGCCGGGCCTGGCCAAGACCCTTGCCATCGAGACCCTGGCCACCGTGTCGGGCTGCTCGTTCACCCGCCTGCAGTTCACCCCCGACCTGCTGCCCTCCGACATCATCGGCACCCGCATCTACCGGGCGTCGAGCGAGCAGTTCGACGTCGAGCTGGGGCCCATATTCGCCAACTTCGTGCTGGCCGACGAGATCAACCGGGCGCCCGCCAAGGTGCAGTCGGCCCTGCTCGAGGTGATGGCCGAGCACCAGGTGTCGATCGGCGGTCAGACCTTCCCGGCCCCCGACCCGTTCCTGGTGCTGGCCACCCAGAACCCCATCGAGTCGGAGGGTGTGTACCCCCTGCCCGAGGCCCAGCGCGACCGCTTCCTGATGAAGGTGGTACTGGGCTACCCGACCCCCGCCGAAGAGGTCGAGATCGTCTACCGCATGAGCGTGTCACCGCCCGTGCCCGTGCCCGTGCTGGGCGCCGACGAGGTGAAGCGGCTGCAGGACGCCGCCGACACGGTGTACGTCGACCGTGCGGTGGTCGACTACGCGGTCAGCCTGGTGCTGGCCACGCGCGACCCCGCCACCCACGGCCTGGCGGACATCAGCGAGTTCATCGCCTACGGCGCCAGTCCCCGCGCCAGCCTCGGCCTGCTGGCCGCCGGTCGGGCCATCGCCCTCCTGCGGGGGCGCACCTACGCCCTCCCCCAGGACGTGTTCGACGTCGCCCCCGACATCCTCCGCCACCGCCTGGTGCTGTCCTACGAGGCCCTGGCCCAGTCGGTCAGCGCCGACCAGTTGCTCGCCCGCATCCTCTCCACGGTGCCCGCCCCCCGCATCGCCCCCAGCCAGGACCCCGCCCTCCTCCACGGCCACACCCCCCACCACGGGCACGCGCCCCAGACCGTCCCGGGTCCGTCGGCGAGACCCGACGGGCCCGCCGCCCAGATCACCGCCTGATGGTCGGTGCCGCGTGAACACGCCCCCCGCCATCGGTGGCGCGCCCGAACAGGTGCTGCGCCGCCTCGAGATCGACATCACCCACCGGCTCGACGGCATGCTCCAGGGCGACTACCGGGGACTGGTCCCCGGCCACGGCAGCGAGCCCGGCGACACGCGCGAGTACCAGCCGGGTGACGACGTCCGCCGGATCGACTGGAACGTCACCGCCCGGACCCAGGTGCCCCACGTCCGCGACACGATCGCCGACCGCGAGCTGGAGACGTGGGTGGTCGTCGACCGCTCGCCGAGCCTCGACTTCGGCACCGCGGCCTGCGAGAAGCGCGACCTCGCCGTCGCCGCAGTGGCGGCCATCGGGTTCCTCACCGCGCGCACCGGCAACCGCTTCGGCGTGCTGGCTGCGGGTGGCACCGGTGTCGACACCCTGCCCGCCCGCAGCGGCCGGGCCCACCTGATGGGCGTGCTGCACCGCCTCGTCACCGCGCCGACGACCCACGAGGGCGGCGCCCCGCAGCCGGCCGACCTCGGCGCGGCCATGCGGCGCGCCGCCGGCCTGGCCCGTCGCCGGGGACTGGTGGTGGTGGTGTCCGACTTCCTCGCGCCCGACGGCTGGGACCATCCCCTGCGGCTGCTGGCGACCCGCCACGAGGTCCTGGCGGTGGAAGTGGTCGACCCCCGCGAGCTCGAACTGCCCGATGTCGGGGTGCTCGACCTGATCGACACCGAGACCGGCCAGCGGCGGGAGGTGCGCACCAGCCACCGTCTCCGCAGCCGCTACGCGGATGCCGCCCGTGAGCAGCGAACGGGCATCGCCCGGGCCATTCGCGGCGCCGGCGCCGACCACCTGGTGCTGCGCACCGACCGCGACTGGCTGCTCGACCTCGTCCGCTTCGTCACGATCCGTCGCCAGCGGGTCGAGACCCTGCCCCGGCCGATGCCGTGAGCTTCCTGCAGCCGGCATGGCTCCTCGTGCTCCTCGCACCACTGGCCATGCTGGTCGTCTACGTGGTGCTGCAGCGCCGCCGGCCCGACTACGCGGTGCGGTTCACCAACCTCGAGCTGCTCGACAAGGTGGCGCCCAAGCGCCCCGGGTGGCGCCGCCACGTCACCGCGGGCGTCTTCCTGCTGGCGCTGGCCGCCCTGATCGTGGCCGTGGCCCGCCCCGCCCGCGATGTGCAGGTGCCGGTCGAGCGGGCGACGGTCATCGTGGCGATCGACACGTCGCTGTCCATGGACGCCACCGACGTCGCCCCCTCCCGACTTGAGGCGGCGCAGGCTGCGGCCAAGCGGTTCGTCGACCTGTTGCCACCTCGCATCAACCTCGGCCTCGTCACCTTCAACGGCGCCGCGCAGGTGCGGGTCACGCCCACCACCGACCGCGACGCGGTCATCCGCGCCGTCGACGGCCTGGAGCTGGGCGAGAGCACCGCGACCGGCGAGGCCATCTTCACCGCGCTGCAGGCCATCGAGGACATGCCCGACAGCGGGGCGGACGACCCTGCACCCGCCCGCATCGTCTTGATGTCCGACGGCACCCGGACGGTGGGCCGCAGCGAGGCCGACGCGTCCGCGGCCGCGGTCGAGGCGGGGGTGCCGGTGTCCACCATCGCCTTCGGTACCCCCGACGGGACCATCGAGTACACCGACGCCACCACCCCACCCACGGTCATCCCGGTGCCCGTCGACGAGGAGTCGCTGCAGACGATCGCCGACGACACCGGTGGCTCGTTCTTCACGGCGGCCACCGAGCAGGAGCTGAGCGCGGTGTTCGAGGACATCGGCAGCTCGGTGGGCCATGAGACGACCCAACGCGAGATCACGCCGTGGTTCGTCGGCGCCGCCCTCGTGCTGTTCCTCGCCGCCGCCTCCCTCTCACTGGCCTGGTTCGCCCGCCTGCCCTGACCGGCGTCCCCCTCAGCACACCGGCTGGCTCCTCCTCGTCGGCGCGGCGCCGTCGTCCGGTTCGTCAGCGGGATCGGCGAGCGGCGGTGCGGGCGACGAGCAGGACCAGCCCGGTCACCAGCGCGCCGAGGAAGAAGTGGGCCAGCACGTAGCGCTGGTAGACGGAGCGGGCGATGGGGTCGGCACCGAAGCTCACCGTGGACACGCCGGCGTCGAAGGCCACGCCCATGCCCCGCAGCGCAGGCGGCACCACGGCCGCCGGCACGACCACCTCCTCCCACGGCAGGAGGAACCCGGTGAACGCCGCCGCCGGGACCGCCAGCACGATCAGGGCCGGTACCGCCCACCGCACGGCCGGCGAGCGCCGGCCGGCGCCCCACCGGGCCTGCACCATGGTGAACGCCAGGGCCCACGACGCCGGCATGAGGAGCGCCGAGGCCACGCGGTGGGCCACTCGGAAGCTCGTCGAGGCGTCCGGTTCCGGGCGGTACGCCCAGGTGAGGAACAGGCCGGTCACCATCAGCACCACCAGTAGGCCGAGCGTGATCGCGAGCGCGACCCGGAACCGCCGGCCGGCACCGCTCGACGATGGCGAGGCGTCAGGTGCCGGCACTGACCTTTTCGGACAGCACCCGTGACGACCCGCCCGGCTGCATCGTCACGCCGTACAGCACGTCGGCGGCCTCCATGGTGCGCTTCTGGTGGCTGACCACCAGGAGTTGCGCCTCCTGGCGGAACTCGTGCAGCAGGTCGAGGAACCGGTGCAGGTTCATGTCGTCGAGCGCGGCCTCGACCTCGTCGAGCACGTAGAACGGCGACGGCCGGCTGCGGAACACCGCGAACAGGAAGGCCAGCGCGGTGAGGGAGCGCTCACCACCCGACAGCAGCGAGAGCTTCTTGACGTTCTTGCCCGAGGGACGGGCCTCGACCTCGATGCCGGTGTTGAGCAGGTCGTCGGGGTCGGTGAGCCGCAGGCGACCGCGACCGCCGGGGAACAGCGTCTCGAACAGGGACTCGAAATTCGCCGACACGTCGGCGAAGGCCGACGCGAACACGCTCATGATCTCGTTGTCGATGGCGCGGATCACCTTGCCCAGGTCGCGCCGGCTGGACTTCACGTCGTCGAGTTGCGCCTGCAGGAACTCGTGGCGCTCCTGCAGGGCCTCGTACTCCTCGAGGGCCAACGGGTTGATGGGCCCCATCAACCGCAGGTCGCGATCGAGGTCGCGCGCCCGGGCCGCCGGCGTGGTGCCCTCGGCCAGCTCCGGGCACTGGGCGGCGAGGGCCCGATCAGGATCGCAGTCGAGGTCGCGTCGGAGCGTCTCGACGTGGGTCTCGAGGCGCAGGCGGGTCTCGGTGTCGTCGAGCTCGGCGCGTTGCAGCAGCTCACGGGCCTCCTGCAGCGCGCGCTCGGCCTCGGACCGCTGGGTGCGCAGGCCGTCGAGGCGGCTGGCCACGGCACGGGCGGCCTCGGACTGGCGGCGGCGGCGCTCGCGCAGCTCGGTCAATCCGGCCTCGACCACGCGGGAGCGCTCCGCCACGAACGCCGCCAACCGGTCGAGGGCGCTCTGGCGCCGGTCGAGCTCGACCCGCTTGGCCTCGGCCGCGCCCCGCTCGGCGGCATCGCGGGCCAGGCGCTCCTCGAGCTCGTCGAGGCGCCGACGCAGGAACTGGCGGCGCTCGTCGAGCCCGGCGGCGCGCACCTCGAGGTCGGTGCGCAGGGCGCCGATGGCCGCCGCCCGCTCCTCGATGCTGCCCCGGGCCTCGGCCAGGGCGCGCCCGCGGGCGGCGTGCTCCTCGTCCACCCGCTCGAGGGCGGGCAACTCGGCCTCGAGCTCGGCCACCCGCTGCTGGTCGCGTTCGACGCGGGCGTCCAACTCGTCGACGTGGCTCTGCAACGACTCGATCTCGGTGTCGGCGTCGGACAGGTCGGCCTCGACCCGGCCACGGGTGTCCGCCGCCGAGGCCAGCAGGGCCTCGTTGTCGTCGGCGGCCCGGCGGGTGACCTCGGCCTGCTGCCGTGCCTCACCGAGTGCGGCCCGGGCCAGGTCGGCCTGGTCCTTGGCGGTGGCGGCGCGGTTGGCGGCGGCCGCGGCGCGGCCCTGCGCCTCCTCCAGCGCGGCGCCGGTGGCCCCGGTCTGGGCCGAGCCCACCCGCCAGCCGCTGGGGCCGAACCGGTCGCCGGCGCGGGTGACGACCACCGCGTCGGGGTGGGCGATGGCCACGTCGACGGCTGCCGGCCAGTCGTCGACCGCCACGACGCCGCCGACGAGGGCGTCGAGCAGCGCGTCGACGCCGTCACGCCGGGCCCGCACGTGGCCGCGCACGGGCTCGCCGAGTGGGGGTGGCGCCACCGCACGACGGCTGTCGAGCAGCGGCACGACCGCACCGGAGAGGTCGCCGGCGTGCAGGGACTCGAGCGCGCTGCGACCGGAGGCGGCGTCGCCCACGACGACCGCGGTGACGGCCTCGCCGGCAGCGGCCTCGAATGCCGCCTGCCAGCCCTCGTCCACGTCGACCAGGTCGAGCAGGGTGCCCAGCACGCCCCGGACACCGGTGAGGTGCTCGGCGCCGGCCCGGGCACGGGCCTCGTCCAGCGCGATGGCCAGGGCCTCGGCCCGCGCCTCCCAGGCATGCTGGTCCTTCTCGGCCTCGCGACGCTCCTCGTCGGCGACCGCCAGCGCGGCCTCGGCCGCGCCGAGCGCGACGGCGGCCGCGTCACGCGCCTCGGCGAGCGCTGGAGCGGACGCGGTGGCCTGCGCGAGGGTGGCCACGAACCGGCCGAGGTCGTCGGCCAGGCGACCGGCGCGCTGTTGCAGGCTGCCCAGGCGGTGCCGCGCCCGCTCGCGCTCGGCCCGGTCGCGCTCGAGCCCGCCCCGACGGGCCGCCAACTCGCCCCGGGCCTCGGCTGCCTCGCCCCCGCCGAAGGGCAGGGTGGCGTCGCCGAACTGCTGCTCGAACGAGGCCCGGGCCTCGGCCAGCTCGGCCTCGACCGCGGAGAGGTCCTCCCAGTCGGGAACCAGCCCGGCCGCCTCGGACTCGACCTCGGCCAACTCGTCGCGCACCCGGGCGGCGTCGGCCTCGAGGCTGAAGATCACCGCCTGGTCCACAAACGCCATGCGGTCGCGGTCGACCCCCCGTCGGCGCTCCGTCACCACCGCGGTGAGGCCCCGAGCGCGCTCGCGGAGCGACTCGAAACGTGCCAGCGAGTCGCCCAGGTCGTCTCCGCCGGCCGCCGAGAGCTGGGCCTCGGCCGCCAGCACGGCCGTGTCCAGCTCGACCAGCTCGGCTCGCAGCGCCGCTGTCCGGGACTCCAGGTCGGCCCGGCGCGCCTCGCCCGCGGCCAGGCGATTGCGCAGGGTCGACAGCTCGCGGCCGGCCATGAAGATCCGCAGCGCGGTGAGCTCGGCCACCACCGCACCATGTCGGCGGGCGGCGTCGGCCTGGCGCTCGAGCGGGCGCAGCGAGCGCCGCACCTCGCGCAACAGGTCGGCCAGGCGGGTGAGATTGCCTTCGGTGGCGGCCAGGCGGCGCTCGGACTTCTCCTTGCGGCGCCGGTACTTCAGCACACCGGCGGCCTCTTCGATGATCAGCCGGCGATCCTCGGGCCGGGCGTTCAGCACCGCGTCGATCTGGCCCTGCGACACGATCACGTGTTGCTGGCGCCCCACACCCGTGTCGGACAGCAGCTCCTGGATGTCGAGCAGCCGGCACGGAACCCCGTTGATGGCGTACTCGCTGTCGCCCGTACGGAACAGCGTCCGGGTGATCGTGACCTCGGTGAAGTCGATCGGCAGCAGGCCCGCGGTGTTGTCGATGCTGAGCGACACCTCGGCCCGACCGAGCGCCGGCCGCTTCGAGGTGCCCGCGAAGATGACGTCGTCCATCTTCTGGGACCGCACGGTGCTCGGCGCCTGCGCGCCGAGCACCCAACCGATGGAGTCGACCACGTTCGACTTGCCGCTGCCGTTGGGCCCCACCACCACGGTGATGCCCGGCTCGAGCTCGAGCACGGTCGCGTCGGCGAAGGACTTGAAGCCCTTCATGGTCAGCGTCTTCAGGAACACCTATGCCCCGCTCTTCGGCTGGCGCCTCATCGCACCCGTCTGAACGCTCTTCGGCTGGCGCCTCATCGCATCGTCAAGGCTCGCTCGTCCCTCGCTCACCGAACCTGACCGTAGCCACTCCGTGCCGGGCCTCGGTTCACCCCGCGCGCGTGTTCGTCCAACGGCCCTCACACCTGGCACTGGGGGCAGTAGAAGGTGGTGCGGCCGGCGAAGCGGGCCTTCTGGATCGGCGTGCGGCAGCGCCGGCAGGCCAGGCCGTCCCGGGCGTACACCTTGTGGTGCTCCTGGTAGTCGCCCGTCTTGCCGTGGAGGTCGACGTAGCCCTGGTCGGCCAGGGTCGAGCCCCGGTACTTGACCGCGTCGTGCAGGGTCTCGACCACGGATCGGTAGAGCCGGCGGATCTCCTGGGTGCTCAGGCTGTCGGCGGGGCGGTCGTAGCGCAGCCCCGCGGCGAACAGGATCTCGTCGCTGTAGATGTTGCCCAGCCCGGCCATGAACTTCTGGTCCATGAGCAGCGCCTTGAGCTTGGTGTGGCGCTTGATGAGCATCTCGCCGAAGACGGTCCACGAGATCGGGGTCTCGACGGGGTCGAAGCCCAGCTCGGCCAGCTCCGGCACGTCCTCGGTGAGCTCGTCAGGGGTGGTCACGAACATCTCACCGAAGGTGCGCGGATCGAGGAAGCGCAGCTGGCCGGCCTGGGTGAACGTGATCACCACGTGGGTGTGGTCGGCCAGCGGGTCGCGGTTCTGGGCGCGGCGGAGCTGGCCGCTCATGCCGAGGTGCACGACCAGCAGATCGCCCGTGTCGAGCTTGAGCAGCAGGTACTTGCCCCGGCGCTCGACGCCGGTGAACTTGGCTCCCTCGAGCTTGGCCTCGAACTCCTTCGGCGAGCCGTGGCGGCGGATCGACCGGTCGCCGGTGGCCTCCACGGACTTGATGCGCTTGCCCACGACCTCCCGGTCGAGCTCGCGTCGGATGGTCTCGACTTCGGGTAATTCAGGCACGTGTTCCTCTTCCCACCGTTTCATCGGCGTCGCCATCGGTCGTTGCCGCCAAGCGCTCCCATGCCTGGTGCGCGGCGGCGGTCTCGGCTTGTTTCTTCGAACGTCCCTCGCCCTCGCCGACGACCTGTCCGTCGACGCGCACGGTGGCGAAATACCGTTTGTCGTGCGGCGGACCGTCGTCTTCGACCACCGAATAGCGCGGCGGTGTCTCGAAGCGGCGGGCGGCGAGCTCCTGCAGTTGCGACTTGTACTCGTTGCTGCCCGGACCCTCGGCCGCTGCGGCGATGCGGTCGTCGAGCAGCCCGTGCACGACCTCGGTGACCGCAGCCAGGCCGGCGTCGAGGAAGACCGCCGCGAAGACCGCCTCCAGCGCGTCGCAGAGGATCGATGCCCGGTCGCGCCCACCGGTCTGGTCCTCGCCCTTGCCGAGCAGAAGGAACCGGCCCAGGTCGATGCTGCGGGCCACCTCGGCCAGTGCCTGGCCGCTGACGACCGCGGAGCGGATCTTGGACAGCTCGCTCTCGGAGCGGTCGGGGAAGGCCCGGTAGACGAAGTCGCTGACCACCAACCCCACGACGGAGTCGCCGAGGTACTCGAGGCGCTCGTTCGAGTCCCCGCCGTGCTCGGCACACCATGACCGGTGCCGCAGCGCGAGCGACAGCAGCTCGGGGTCCGAGAAGGAGTGGCCGATGCGCTCGGCCAGGGCGTCAGCGGTGTCGACCGTGACCGTGGTCAGAGCCGGCCGACGACGTAGTCGACGGCGTCCCGGACGGTCTTGAGGTCTTCGAGATCCTCGTCGTCGATGCGGAACCCGACCGACCGCTCGCTCAATTCCTCCTCGAGCGCCTCCACCAATTCGATGAGCGCCAGCGAATCGGCGTCGAGATCGTCCGCGAAGGAATCGCCCTCGTTGATGGTGGACGGATCGACCTCGAGGATGTCGGCGAGGCGGTCACGGACCAGCTCGAACACGCCTTGGCGGTCGAGCGGGCCTTGTTCCACATGGGTTTCGGCGGGCACGGAATGCTCCTCAGACAGTCAACGAACGGCCGGGAGTATATCGGGACCAACCTTGTGCGCTTGTGAAGGCGCGACCCGGCGCGCCGCGACCGTCAGCCGGCTGGCGCGACCGCTTGACGGAGCATGTCGACGAGGCCGCCCTGAATCATCTCGTCGGCCACCTTCACCGCGTTGACGATGGCGGTGTCGTTCGAGGAGCCGTGGCTGATGATGCACACGCCGTTGACGCCGAGCAGCATGGCGCCGCCGGTGTTGTTGGGGTCGAACTGCTCGGCCAGGGGCACCAACGCCGGCAGCAGCACCTCGGCCGCCTTCCTGGTCTCGTCGGTCGACCCGAACACCGCGTAGAGGGCGTTGATGAGCGAGCCCAGGCCACCTTCGAGGGACTTCAGGGCCACGTTGCCCGTGAAGCCGTCCGTGACCACCACGTCGACGTCGTCGGACATGATGTCGCGACCCTCGACGTTGCCGATGAACGTGCCGCCGGCCACGTCGAGCCAGCCGGGCTCGTCCATGAGCGCGTGAGCGGCCTTGACCAGGTGGTTGCCCTTGGTCTTCTCCTCACCGATGGACAGCAGGCCCACCCGGGGGGTCTCGATGCCGTAGCGCTGGCGGCACAGCACCGTTCCCATCTGGCCGAACTGCACGAGCCACTCGGGGTTGCACTCGGCGTTGGCGCCCGCGTCGAGCATGATCGTGGGCGTCGTGTTCGGCACCGGGATGGGCGTGGCGATCGCCGGCCGCGACACGCCTTTGATGCGCCCCATGCGCAACAGCGCGCTGGCCATCGTGGCGCCGGTGTTGCCCGCGCTGACCATGGCGGAGGCCGTGCCGTCACGCACCGCCTCGGCGGCCCGCACGAGCGACGAGTCCTTCATCGTCCGCACGCTCGAGCCGGGATCGGCGTCCATGGCGATCACCTCGGACGCCGGCAGGATCTCGAGGTCGTGCACGTCGGCGAGATCCTCGGGTCGGCCCACCAGCACCACGGGGACGCCCAACTCGGCCACGGCACGGCGCGCGCCGGCCACGATCTGGCCCGGGGCGTCGTCGCCACCCATGGCATCGACGGCGACCGGGAGCATCAGCGCAGTCCGCCCATCGGAGCGGTCAGTCGACGTCGATGGCCTGGCGGCCGCCGTACCACCCGCAGTTGCCGCACACGATGTGGGGCTGCTTGGCGGCGTTGCACCGTGGGCACACGCTGCGCGAGGGGGCCTTCAGGCTCCAGGCCGAGGCCCGGCGACTGCGGCTCTTGGCCTTGGACGTCTTCTTCTTGGGAACAGCCATGGGTCTCTACCTGCGTACGGGGACTGGTGGGCGCCCGACCGGGCACGAGCGACCGATCCTACCGGGAAGGTGGCTCACTGGTCGAAGTCGAGCTGATCGAGGGCGGCCCACCGCGGGTCGGGAGCGGGCTCGGACCCCTCGTCGCCGGCCTCGGCCGCGTCGCCGGCGGGACCCTCGACGAAGGCCTCGGGCACCGGCCCCCGGCAATCGGGACCGCACAGCGGGGCGACCGGCAGGCTGAGGAGGACGGCGTCACGGACCAGCGGCTCGAGGTCGATCTGGTCGTGGTCGAGCGGGTAGAGGTCGCCGTCGTCGGCCTCGCCCTCGGTCAGGTCGCCGAACACCTCGCGTACGTCCTGGCGCACCTCGCCCATGACCGCGTCGAGGCAGCGGCGGCACTCCCCCACCCACAGCGCGCTGACCGTGCCCGACGCCACGATCGTGTCGGGCTGCGAGTCGAGGACCAGGTCGACCGCCACGTCGGCGTCGGGCTCGACCCGACTGGACCCCACGACCAGGTCGCCCAGGTCGGCGGCAGGCACCACCCGCACCACGTCGAGGCGCGTGCCGGGATGGCGCAACAGCTCGGTGACCCCGACGCGCAGGCGGCGATGGGTCACGCGTGACACCCCCGGGGTGCGCCATGGGCCCGACCATGCAGCCGGCGACCCGCGCCCTCGCCGGTCACGGGCATCTCAGACGTCCTGGTCGAAGAACCCGCCTGAGCCCTCGGTGGACGGAGAGAAGTCCTCGATGCCGGCAAGGTCGTCGTGGCGGTCGTCGGGCGGCGGGGCGGTGGCCTGCAACCGCTCGCGCCCGGCCGCGACCGCGGCCATCGTGCGCTCGAGCACCGTCTCGAAGCTGCTGAGGCGCTGGTCGCAGAAGTCCTCGACCTCGTGGCGCATCCGCCGCGCCTCCTCCTCCGCCGCCTCGATGATCCCGCGCGCCCGCTGCTCGGCGGACTTCACCACCTCGGTGCGCTCGACCATGCGTGCGGCCTGCCCCCGGGCCTCGTCGAGGATGTCGTCACCCTCGCGACGCACCTTCACCAGGAACTCCTCGCGCTCCTTCAGCAGCCAACGGGCCGCCCGCAGCTCCTCGGGCAGCTGCTCGAGGGCCTCGTCGAGGAGCTCGAGGATCTCGTCCTTCTGGATCATCACCGAGGTGGACAGCGGCATCGGGCGGGCCGCCTCCAGCAGCTCGACCACCCGCCGGAGCAGGGGCTCGACCTCGGGCACCTGGTGCGGGCTCGGGGGCAACGAGGTGGCGAAGTCGTCCCGGCTCATGCTCGCCTCCCCTCGAGGCACGCCGCGCCTCGCTCGTCGGCTCGGGCCGTCGGCATCGGAACGCTCCCGGCGCTCATCGGTCGTACTTCCCCTGCAGGCGCTTGGAGACGGCCGGTGGCACCATCGAGTCGACGTTGCCGCCGAAGCGGGCGATCTCGCGGATGAGCTTCGACGCCAGGAACGAGTGGGTCGACGCCGACGGGATGAACAGCGTGTCCACACCGGAGATGGCGTGGTTCATCTGGGCCATCTGCAACTCGCTCTCGAAGTCCGACACGGCGCGCAGGCCCTTGACGATGAAGTCGGCCCCCACGTCGCGGGCCAGATCGACGACGAGGCTCGAGAAGGTGGTCAGGCGGACGTTGGCCAGGTGGCCGAGGGTCTCGACCAGGATCTCCTCGCGCTCTTCGAGGCTGAACAGCGGCTCGCCCTTCTGCGGGTTGCGCATGGCGGCCACGACCACCTCGTCGAACAACCGGGAGGCGGTCTCGACGATCTCGAGGTGCCCGTTGTGGATCGGGTCGAACGAGCCGGGGTACAAGACGGTGGCCACGGGCCAACGGTACAGGCCGGGAGAACTGCTCGTAACGCCACTGTCACATCACACTGGCTCCTCCTTCGTCGGAGCGGCTCCGCCATCCGGTTCGCCCCCACCGCGCCTCCGCTCCGCTCCGGCACCTCACATCACACTGGCTCCTCCTTCGTCGGAGCGGCTTCGCCATCCGGTCGGCCCGGGGCTCAGTCGTCGTCGGGGTCGGCCAGCACCACGTCCCACCGGTCGTTGCAGTCGGAGCAGCGGTAGGCCACCACGTCGCCCGGCTCGAACTCCTCGTCGGGCGGCGGATGGGACAGGAGGTGGCACGTGCCGCCACAGTCGACGCAGACGATGGCCTCGGGCGCGATCACCGCACCAGTCCACCACGCGGATGGCGTGTGGTGCCGCGGTCAGGACTTGAGCAGGTTGTCGGCCTCGTCGTCGCCCAGCAGCAGCTCGACCTCGTCGAGCAGGTCGGCGTGCGCAGCCATGTCGGGGTCGTGGTCGACGATGGTGAAGGCCGCGTCGCGGGCCTTCACTACCCATTCCCGGTCGCGTCGCAGCGACGCCAGGCGCAGGTCGTTGCGACCCTTCTGCCGCTCTCCCATCAGCGTGCCCTCGCCGCGGAGGTCCAGGTCCACCTCGGCCAGCTCGAAGCCGTCGGTGGTGCGCACCATGGCACCCAACCGCGACTCGGCCTCGTCCGTCGCGCCCGACCCCACCAGGAAGCAGCGCGACCGGGCCGCACCCCGACCCACCCGACCTCGCAACTGGTGCAGCTGGGCGATGCCGAACCGGTCGGCGTCGAGGATGACCATGACCGTGGCGTTCGGGACGTCGACGCCGACCTCGATCACCGTGGTGGCCACGAGCACGTCCAGGTCGCCGGACCGGAAGCCGGCCATGACCGCTTCCTTGTCGGCCGCCGGCACCCGGCCGTGCAACAGGCCGAGGCGGAGCCCGTGCAACTCGCCGCCCTGGAGTTGCTCGTAGGTCTCCTCGGCCGAGGACACCTCGAGCTTCTCGGACTCCTCGACGAGCGGGCAGACGACGTAGGCCTGCCGTCCGGCCACCACCTCGGACCGCACGACGTCCCAGACCGCCTGCTCGTCGGCACCGGGGTCGGGCCCGCCCTGGGACTCGCCCTCGGAGTCGTCCACCGCGGGGAGCGTCGGCGCCGCGGGCTCGTCCGTGCGCACCCAGACCGTCTCGATCGGGGTGCGCCCTGGCGGCAACTCGTCGAGCACCGACACGTCGAGGTCGCCGTAGACCGTCATGGCCGCGGTGCGCGGGATGGGCGTGGCCGTCATGACCAGCACGTCCGGCGTCGCCTCACCCGCGGCCTTGGCCCGCAGCGCGGCCCGCTGCTCGACGCCGAACCGGTGCTGCTCGTCGATCACGACCACACCCAGCGAGCGGAACGCCACACCCTCCTCGATGAGCGCGTGGGTCCCGATGAGGATGTCCACCGTGCCGTCGGCCAGGCGCTCGGCCAGCCTGCGGCGCTCGGCCGCGGTGGTGCGGTTGGTCAACAGCTCGACCCGCAGGTCGCGATCAGCGAACAGCGACCCGCTCTCGTCGGGGACGGTGAACCCGTCGAGCAGCGCCTTGACGCCCAGGTGGTGCTGCTCGGCCAGCACCGCGGTGGGCGCCATCAGCGCACCCTGGTGGCCGCCGTCGACCGCGGCGAGCAGGGCGCACACCGCCACGACCGTCTTGCCGGCGCCCACGTCACCCTGCAGCAGGCGGTGCATGGGGCGGGGATCGGTGAGGTCCGCGGTGATCTCGGCGATCACCCGCTGCTGTGCCCCGGTGAGGGGGAACGGCAGCCGCTCGAGGAATCGGGCGGTCAGCGCGCCGTCCGCCCGGTGGGCGATGCCGGTCGACGTCCGCTCCAGCTGGCGCTTGCGCAGCACCAACGCCAGCTGCACGCGGAGGAGCTCGTCGAACACCAGGCGTTTGCGGGCCGTCGCCAGGTCGCCCATGGACTCCGGGGCGTGGATGAGACGGAACGCCGTCCCCCGGTCGATCAGCTCGTGCGCCGCCAACACGGAGGCGGGGACGGGCTCGGCGAACCCCCGGGGCTCGCAGCGCCGCAGGGCCTCCGCCACCCACCGACGGAACTCCTTGCTGGTCAGGCGCTCCTTCCCGGACTGCGGGTACACGGGCACGATCCGCCCGGTCTCGTCGCCGATCAGGTCGATTAGCGGGCTGGCCATCTGACGTCGGCCGTTGAACAGCGTGACCTTGCCGAAGAGGATGATCTCGTCGCCCTCGTGGAGGTTGCGCTCCAGCCAGGGCTGGTTGAAGAACGTGCACTGCAGCGTGCCGCTGCCGTCGGAGACGGTGACCTCGACGTTGGTGGTCCGCTTGCGCGTGCGGCGCAGGTTCACCCGTCGGACCTCCACCAGGATCGCGGCGTCCTCGCCCACCTGCAGGTCGGCGATGCGCTTCTGGTTGGTGCGGTCGATCCACCGGCGGGGGTAGTGCATGACCAGGTCGAGGATCGTCTCGATCCCGAACCGCTGCAGCGACTCACCCTTCTTGTCGCCGACGCCCTTGAGGTCGGTGACCGGCCGATCAGCCAACTCGCGGAGCGCGAGCCCGGTCACTCGATCCCCAACGAGCAGGCCGGATAGAGCGGTGGCCGCTCCCGCTCACTCGATCCCCGACGAGCAGGCCGGGTAGAGCGGTGGCCGCTCCCGCTCACTCGGGGCCGCTCACTCGATCCCGAAGAAGTACGGATAGAGCGGCTGACCCCCGTGGTGCACCTCGGGAGTGACGTCGGGGTGGTGCTCGGCGAGCCATTCGGTGATGCGGCGGGTGGTGCCCGCGGTGGCGCCCTCGCCCTCGATGATGGTGACGATCTCGTGGTCGTCGGTGATCAGCCGGCCGAGCAGGGCGATGGCCGCGTCGGCCGGCGTCGCCTCGACGGCGCGGATGCCCTCGCGGGCGATGCCCAGGAAGTCACCGGTGACGATCGGGCCCTCGTCGCACGTGGAGTCGCGCACCGCCTGGGTGACCTCGCCGGCCACGACCGCTTCGGCGGCCGCGGTCATCTCGTCGAGGTTCTCGTCGCCGGTGGACTGCGGGTCGTAGGCCAGGAGCGAGGCGAAGCCCTCGGCGATGCCCCGTGTGGGGACGACCCGCACGGTCTTGGTGGTCTGGGCGTCGACCTGCTGGGCCACCGGGATGATGTTCTTGTTGTTGGGCAGGATCACGACGTGGTCGGCCGGGGCCGCCTCCACCGCCTCCAGCAACTGGGCCGTCGACGGGTTCATGGACTGACCGCCCGTGACGGTGCGCTGCACGCCGAGTGAGTGGAAGATGCGGCGGATCCCGTCACCCGTGGCCACCGCCACGACCGCGCAGGGCACGGGCTCGTGGTCGGGCTCGGGCTCGGGGTGGGCCTCGGCCTCGCGGACCCACCGCTCCTCGTCCACCTGCTCGAGCAGGTCGGTGACGCGGATGTTGCGGGGACGGCCGCAGTCCAGCGCCGCCTCGATGGACGCGCCGATGTCGTCGGTGTGGATGTGGCAGTTCCAGATGCCGTCGCCGCCCACGACCACGATCGAGTCGCCGATGCCGGCCCACACGTCCTTGAAGGCGGGCACGGTCTCGTCGGGGGCCTCGAGGAAGTACATGACCTCGTAGCGCAGGCCGGCCAGCGCCGCGTGCTCGTCGGACATGGCGTGGGCCTCGCTCACCGCGGCGGTCATGGCGGGCTCGGGACCGCCCTCGGGGGCGTCGGGTACCGGGCGCCCGTCGGCCACGTGCAACAACACGTCGAGCAGCAGCAGGTAGCCGGCACCGCCTGCATCGACCACGCCGGCGTCGGCGAGCACGGGCAGGAGCTCGGGGGTGCGCTCGAGCGAGGTGCCCCCGGCGATGCGCGCCGCCTCGAGCACCGCCACCAGCGAGGCGCCGCCGTCGGTCTCGGCCAGTGCGGAGGCAGCCTCGGACGACTCACGGACCACGGTGAGGATGGTGCCCTCCACCGGGCGCATCACCGCGCCGTAGGCCGCGTCCGACGCCGCCTTCAGCGCCCGCACGAACGACGGCGGGTCGCAGTGCTCGGACTCGGCGAACACGTCGGCCAGGCCCCGCAGCACCTGCGAGAGGATGACGCCGGAGTTGCCGCGGGCGCCCATGAGCGAACCGTGGCTGATCGCCTTGCACGTGGCGGCCATGTCGGTGCCGGCACCGTCGAGCTCGGCGACCACCGATTCGAGGGTGAGCGCCATGTTGGTCCCGGTGTCCCCGTCGGGAACCGGGTAGACGTTGAGCCGGTTGATGGCGTCTCGGTGGCCCGCCAAGGCATCCCGGTAGCCCGAGATCACGCGACGGAGATCCTCGGCTCCGAGTTGTTCGAGCAACGCCATGCAGGACGAGACTAGAGGATGCTGATGGGCGCGGAGACGGTGGCGCGCCGCCGCCGCGGCCGAACGGGCGCCCGACGGCGCCAGACGGCACTGGTGGGCCGCCCGGCGCCGTGGCGATGCACGGCGACCTTGGGCGAACCGGCGACGGCCCGGTACGCTGTCTCGCTGTCCCCTGGTACTACCCCTCGAGAAGGTGCGTGAGATGGCTTCGGTATGTGATGTGTGCGGCAAGCACCCGTCGTTCGGCATGTCGGTGAGCCACTCCCACCGGCGTACCAAGCGGCGCTGGAACCCCAACATCCAACGGGTGCGCGCCCTGGTCAACGGCTCGCCGAAGCGGGTCCAGGTGTGCACCTCCTGCCTCAAGGCGGGCAAGGTCCAGAAGCTCGTCCACTAGCCGGTCTCGTCCGAAACCGACGCTGACACGGTCTGGCTGATTGCAGTGCGGGTAACTACCCTGCCCCGCATCTGGTCGCCAGCCGCTTGGAGCGTGGTCTCGTGCAAGGCGTAGTGAAGTCCTATGACCCGGGTTCGGGTGTCGGTGTCGTGGTCTGCGACACCGATCTGAACGAGTACGACCTGGCGGCGGGGGCCCTCGCGGGCTCCGTGTTCCGCATGCTGCGCCAAGGCCAGCGCGTGGTGTTCGACCTCGACGGCGCGGGGCAGGCCGCGTCTCTCCGACTGGGGTCAGAGGTGGACATGGGCACCCCCGGGTTCCCGTCCGCCGGTTCGCCTGCCGTCGCTTCTGCCGACACCCCTGTTGCCGACCCCCCCTCGGAGACACCATGACCCCCCCGACCAGCAACCAGCAACTGCTCGACTACGTCGAGCAGGCCGCCGCCCTCTGCCAGCCTGATCGCGTCGAGTGGTGCGACGGCTCGGCCGAGGAGTACGACCGCCTGTGCCGCCTGCTCGTCGAGGCCGGCACCTTCGAGCGCCTCGACGAGGCCAAGCGCCCCAACAGCTACCTCGCGCTGTCCGACCCCGGCGACGTGGCCCGGGTGGAGGACCGCACGTTCATCTGCTCGGCCGAGGAGGCCGATGCCGGTCCCACCAACAACTGGCGCGACCCCGACGAGATGCGGACCGAGCTGAACGACCTGTTCGCCGGTTGCATGCGGGGTCGCACGATGTACGTGGTGCCGTTCTCGATGGGACCCCTCGGGTCGCACATCGCCCACATCGGCGTCGAGATCACCGACTCCGCCTACGTGGCGGTCAACATGCGCACGATGACCCGCATGGGTGCCGAGGTGCTCGACGTGCTGGGCGACGGTGCGTTCGTGCCCTGCATGCACTCGGTGGGCGCGCCGCTCGAGCCCGGCCAGGCCGACGTGCCCTGGCCGTGCGACGCCGACAACAAGTACATCGTCCACTTCCCCGAGACCCGCGAGATCTGGTCGTACGGGTCGGGCTACGGGGGCAACGCCCTGCTGGGCAAGAAGTGCTTCGCCCTGCGCATCGCCTCGACCATGGCCCGCGACGACGGATGGCTGGCCGAGCACATGTTGATCCTCGGCGTCACGCCGCCCGACGGCGAGAAGCACTACGTGGCCGCGGCGTTCCCGTCGGCCTGCGGCAAGACCAACATGGCGATGATGATCCCCACCCTCCCCGGGTGGACCATCGAGACCATCGGCGACGACATCGCCTGGATGAAGTTCCACAGCGACGGCCGCCTCTACGCCATCAACCCCGAGGCGGGGTTCTTCGGCGTGGCGCCGGGCACCGGCGACACCACCAACCCCAACGCCATGACCACGCTGCGGGCCAACTCGATCTTCACCAACTGCGCCCGCACCGACGACGGTGACGTCTGGTGGGAGGGGATGACCGACGAGGTGCCCGACCACCTCGTCGACTGGAAGGGCCAGGAGTGGACCCCGGCGTCCGGCACGCCGGCCGCCCATCCGAACGCCCGCTTCACCGCCCCCGCCGGCCAGTGCCCGTCGATCGCGCCCGAGTGGGAGGACCCGGCCGGCGTGCCCATCTCGGCCATCCTCTTCGGCGGTCGGCGCGCCGGCACCATCCCGCTCGTCACCGAGGCCCTCGACTGGCGCCACGGCGTGTTCCTGGGCTCGATCATGTCCTCGGAGAAGACCGCGGCCGCGGCCGGCACCGTGGGCGAGGTGCGCTTCGACCCGTTCGCGATGCGGCCCTTCACCGGCTACAACGTGGGCGACTACTTCGCGCACTGGCTCTCGATCGGCGAGCAGACCGACGCCGACAAGCTGCCGAAGCTGTTCTGGGTCAACTGGTTCCAGAAGGACGACGACGGCAAGTTCATCTGGCCGGGCTTCGGCGACAACAGCCGGGTGCTCAAGTGGATCATCGAGCGGGTGCAGGGTCACGGCGCGGCGGTCGACACCGCCATCGGCCGGGTCCCGGCCCACGACGCCCTCGACGTCGACGGCCTGGGTCTCGACGACGCCGCCCTGGCCCGCATCCTCGACGTGGACGAGGCCCGGTGGCGGGCCGAGATCCCGCTGATCGAGGAGCACTACGAGTTCGTCGGCGACCACCTGCCCACCGAGCTGCGCGACGAGCTCGAGGCACTGGAGAAGCGCCTGGCCGGCTGACACCGGTGTGGAGCAGTGGCGACGGCGCCGGGACCCTGGGTCCCGGCGCCGTCGTCGTTGTGCCGGTCCGCGTGAGCACCTACCTGTACGAAGTTGAGTGACTATCACTCAGGTTTCCTGTATACTCACCCATGAGCTTCGGCTCGAACACCGGAACCCGACTTCCCCAGGAGGCAAGGATGCTCCTTCGCTACGACCCCTTCCGTGAGTTCGACCGTGTCGCCGAGCGCGCCCGCACGACCGCACCCGCCATCCCCATGGACGCGGTGCGACGCGGCGAGCAGGTCCACATCAGCTTCGACCTGCCGGGCGTCGAGGCCGACTCGATCGACCTCGAGGTGGAGCGCAACGTCCTGACCCTGCGGGCCGAGCGCCGCTTCGACCAGCAGGAGGGCGACGAGGTGCTCGCCGGTGAGCGCCGGCAGGGCCGCTTCACCCGCCAGGTGTTCCTGGGCGACACCCTCGACACCTCCAGGGTGTCGGCCGACTACCACGACGGGGTCCTCGACGTCGTGATCCCGATGGCCGAGCAGGCCAAGGCCCGCAAGGTGAGCATCGGGGTCGACAGCACCGACCGGGCCATCGACGTCGCCAGCTGAGGCCGCGCCACCGCCCGCTGCCGCCGTCCGATCCGATCAGATCCGGCGAGAACCCGGCCCCCGGGCCGGGTTCTCGCTACCCTTTCGCGCCATGTCCGTGCGCGCCTTCATCCTGATCCAGACCGAAGTGGGCCGCTCGGGCCAGGTGGCGGCCGAGGTGAGCCAGATCGACGGCGTGCTCTCGGCCGATGACGTGACCGGCCCCTACGACGTGATCGCGCAGGCCGAGGCGCCGTCGGTCGACGATCTCGGCAAGATGGTGGTCAGTCGGGTGCAGATGATCGACGGCATCACCCGCACCCTCACCTGCCCGGTGGTCAACCTCTGACGGCGCGCCGCGCCGTCACGGCCGTCAGGCCAGGTGGATCGCCCGGAGCGCCAGGCCCATCAGGAACAGGCCGCCCAGGCCGTAGAGCAGGTACTGGAAGTCCTTCACCTGCGCCCGGTAGCTGTAGATGAGCCCGACCGAGATGAGCGCCACGAAGCCGTAGAACTCGTGGAACTGCGGCGCCTCGAGGCCTTCGGCGCTCGACAGCCACACGCCGGCGAACACCTGCACCGCGACCGTGGCCCATCCTCCGACGATGGCCCACCACAGGGCGCGGGTGGCCAGCCTCGGCCGCCAGTGGGCCACGAGTGCCCAGACGCCCGCCGCGGCGTTCGTCGCCACGACCACCCAGGCCCAGTCACCGTGGAAGCGGAGCACGAGCGGGTGACGCGGTGCTGTCGGAGATCCTGACGGCTCGGTGCTCGGCTAGCTCGCGGCACCGGCCGAGCCGCCGGCGACCTCGTACGACCACAACTCGCTGGACATACCCACGGGTCGCTCACCGGCAGCCTGTGCCTCTCCCTCGGAGCGGTGTCCGTGCCCGAACGCCGGCGAGTTGACCCACGCCTGGAAGGCCTCCTCGTCGCGCCAACGGGTCACCACCAGCCACGTGGTGCGATCGTCGGTGGGCTTCAACAACTCGAAGCCCTCGAATCCCTCCTGGCCATCGACGGCGCCGGCGCGCTGGGCGAACCGGTGCGCAAGCGCGTCGCCGCTGTCGGCGGCGACGGTGATGGCGTTGATCTTGATGATGGACATGGCTCCATCATCGCCGCGCCGACCCGGCGAGGGGAAAGCGGGGCTCACCCCGACGCCGATGGGGACGATAGGTAGGGATGACCGCCCGGTCGACGGTGAGCCTCCGTCGCGATGTCTGCCTGGTGGCCATCGCGACGGTCGCGTACGTCGGAGTCGTCGTCGGGAACGTCGGTGGGGCAACCGTGGTGGCCGACGTCGACAACGTCACCGAGATGATGGCCGCCCTCCTCGCGGCCAGCGCCTGCTTCTGTGCCGCGCTCCGTGCCGACCGCGACACCCGACGGTCGTGGTGGCTGCTGGGAGCGTCCGCGTTGTCGTGGGGTCTGGGCCAGGCCGCCTGGACCTATTACGAGTCGATCGTGCACGACGCGCCCTTCCCGTCGGTGGCCGACCTCGGGTACCTGCTGGCCATCCCCCTCGCGGGCGCGGCCCTGCTCGCGTTCCCCTCCGGCCAGCACCGCTCGGGGCGGATCCGCTCGATCATCGACGGCCTCAGCATCGCGTGTGCGTGCTTCGGGGTCAGCTGGATCCTCGTGCTCGGCCGTGTGGCCGAGACCTCGGGTGAGGGACTGGAGCTCGCCCTGGCCATGGCCTACCCGCTCGGCGATGTGGTGCTCCTCGTGGTCACCATCTCCGTCGTCACCCGGGCCGGCGACGCCCAGCGCGCCGCGGTCGTGGCCATCGCGGTGGCGATGGGACTGCTGGCCCTCGCCGACAGCGCGTTCGCGTACATCACCACCACCGGCTCCGACACCACCAGCGTGTTCAACGCCGGCTGGGTGGCGGGGTACCTCGTTCTCGCCCTGGCCGCCCTCCACGCTCGACACGACGGCAGGGCCCGGCCGGAGGCGCGAGGCCAGCCCTACTGGGTGCTGCTGCTCCCGTACGCCCCGATGGTGGCCTTTGTGCTCCTGGCGGTCCCGGCGCAGCTCCGCGAGGGGCACCTCAGCACGATCTTCACCGTCGTCGGGGTGCCGCTGGTCCTGCTGTTGCTCGTGCGCCAGACCTTCGTGCACCGAGACAACCTGGCGCTCACCGCCCGTCTCGAGCAGCAGATCGCAGCCCTCGCCAGCAGCCGGGAGAGCCTGCGCCACCAAGCGCTCCACGATCCGCTCACCGGGCTCCCCAACCGCTCCCACCTGATGCGCGAGCTCGCGGCGCGGTTCGACGGCACCCTCCCGCCGCAATCGGCCCTGCTGCTGATGGACCTCGACCGCTTCAAGGAGATCAACGACGGCCTCGGTCACGACGTGGGCGACCGGGTGCTCACCGAGGTGGCCGCCCGCCTCCACGCCGCGACGCCGGCCGGCGACACGGTGGTGCGTCTGGGCGGCGACGAGTTCGCACTCCTGCTCGACGACCCCCCCGGCGAGGAGCGACCCGAGGCGGTCGCCGCCCGATTGTTGGACTCGCTGCAGCGGGCGGTCGAGGTCGACGGCCTCACGCTGACCGTGGGCGTCAGCATCGGCGTCTGCCACAGCACCGAGGCCCTCGACGCCACCGCCATGCTGCAGTCGGCGGACCTGGCCATGTACCGCGCCAAGCGCCAGGGCAGGAGCATCGCGGTGTACGGGGCCGAGGACGCCGAGGACCGACCGACCCGACTCGTGCTGTTGAACGACATGCGGGCGATGCTGGACAGCGGCGAGCTCGCCGTGCACTACCAACCACAGGTGGACATGACCTCGGGTGCGGTGGTGGGGGTCGAGGCGCTGGCCCGCTGGCACCACCCTGCGAACGGCTGGATACCTCCGGACCAGTTCATCCCGTTCGCCGAGCAGACCGGGCTGATCGGCGAGTTGACGGCCCAGGTGCTCCGCCAGGCGCTGGCCCAGTGCGCCCGGTGGCGGGCCACGGGCCTCGACGTCACCGTGTCGGTCAACCTGTCCCCCAAGGGCCTCCAGGACGACACGCTCGCCCCGACCCTGCACCAGATCATCCTCGGGGCCCGCCTCCCGGCGCGGTGCCTCACCCTCGAGATCACCGAGAGCGCGTTCGCCGGCAACACCGACTCGCTCGTCGCGACGCTCGAGCGCCTGCGCAGCCTCGGTGTCCGCTTGTCGATCGACGACTTCGGCACCGGCTACTCGTCGATGTCGCACCTCAAGCGCCTGCCGGTGCACGAGCTGAAGATCGACCGCTGCTTCATCACCGACATCGCGGTCGACGAGGACGACCAGGCCATCGTCCGGTCGATCGTCGGCCTGGCCCGGACCCTCGGGTTGTCCGTGGTGGCCGAGGGCGTCGAGGACGAGCCGTCGCTGGCCCTGGTTGCCCAACTCGGCTGCGACAGCTCGCAGGGCTATCACCTGTGCCGGCCCGGCGACGCCGACACGATCACCGAGTGGCTGGTGGCCCGCCACGGCGCCCGCGACATCGCCGCCCTCGCGGGTGGCGCCGACGGGTCGCCCTGGCTGGTTCCCGAGCCTCAGTAGGCGGCCTCGAGGATCGCCCGGGCGTCGGCCTCGGAGACGGGGGCGGGGTTGTTGGCCACGTTGGGGTTCGACTGCGACAACCGGGCCACGGCGTCGAGGTCGTCCTCGGTGACCCCGCAGGCGCCCAGGCCCGCAGGCAGGCCCAGCCGGGCCACCAGGTCGGCCACCGCGTCGGCCGGGTCGTCCACGCCCATCGAGAAGGCCAGGGCCACGATGGAACCCGGCACCGCCGCCGCGTTGAAGCGGATCGCATGGGGCAGGATCATGGCGTTGGCCAGGCCGTGCGGGATGCCGGTGCGGCCGCCCACCAACTGCGCCAGGCCGTGGTGCACACCCATCGACCCGTTCTGCAGGCACCGACCGCCCAGGACCGATCCCTGCAGCATCCGGGTGCGGGCATCGAGGTCGGACGGGTCGGCCACGACGGCCGGCAGCGCCTCGTGGATGCGGTGCGCGCCGGCCAGCGCGATGGCCTCGGCCTCGGGCGTGCGCGTGGGCGACCAGGCCGCCTCGACGCAGTGGGCCAGGGCGTTCATGCCTGTCTCGGCGCTCACCCGGGCCGGCGTGGACAGGGTGAGTTGGGGGTCGTACACCGCGGCGATCGGGGCGATGGTGGGGCCGCCCCCACCGCTCTTCTGGCGCGTGGCGGGATCGGTCATCCCGAAGAAGGGTGTGAGCTCGGCTCCCGAGTACGTGGTGGGCACCGACACGTGGGGCAGCGCGGGACGGTCGGCGTAGGACGCACCGGGCGTCCCCGACTCCTGCTCGGTGAAGAAGCAGACGGCCTTGCCGAGGTCGGCGCACGAGCCGCCGCCGAACGACACCACCGCGTCGACGCCGTCGCGACGGGCCTGCAGCGTGGCCGCCTGCACCAACGGCGTGGGGACGTGCGACGACACCTCGGCGAACGACGACGCCAGCAGTCGGCCGATCGCGTCGCGCACCCGGGCGCCCTCCTCCGACTCGAAGCGACCGGTGGTGGTGACGAGCAGGGCCCGCCGGGCGCCCAGGCCCCGCAGCACCTCGCCGATGCGGTCGACCGCTCCCGCGCCGAACAGGATCTGCTGCGCGAACCCGGTGTGGGTCCACGCCGTCGGGGGACGCTGCACCGCGCCGTCGGCCATCAGAGCCCCTCGAAGAGATCGGCGTGGCGGGGCGCGCCAGGCGCCCGCGGCGACGAGGGGTCGATGAAGCACTCGGTGCCGAAGCCCTGGGCGAAGGCCTCATCGGGCATCGAGAGGAAGAACGAATCGGGCCCCACCTGACTGGCGTGCGCGGCCAGGGCCTGGCGCTTGCGCGGGAGGAACTCGGTGACGTCGACCTCGTGGGTGATCACCGCTCCCGGGCTGCCGAAGGGCTGCTCGTCGGTGACCTCGGGGATCTCGAAGTCGTCGGGCAGTTCGCCTCGCTCGGCCGCCTCCTTCATGCCCGCCAGCAAGGCGTCTCTGTCCATGGTGGCCTCGACCACCCGGGGCACCCCCGCGGCGGCCCCGGCGAGATGACCCACCCGGTGCACCTGGATGTGGTCGGGGTGGCCGTAGCCACCGTGGGCGTCATACACGGTGAGCACGTCCACGGCCTCGTCGCGGAGGATGGCGGCCAGTCGCTCGGTGGCCTCGTCGAGGTCCGCCGTCCAGAACGACCCGGGCAGGTCGTTCTCGGGCTCGCCCATCATCCCCGAGTCGACGTAGCCGAGGTACTCGACGCGGTCGACGCCCAGGATCTCCGCCGCCGCGGCGACCTCGCGCACACGGCGGTCGGCCAGTGCCTCGCCGTCGGCGAGCACGTCGGGTTGGATCTCACCGTGCTCGCCCTTGGTGGCGATCACGAGCACGACCCGGTGGCCCTGGCTCTTGGCCTTGGCCATCAGGCCGCCGGTGGCGATGGTCTCGTCGTCGGGATGGGCGTGGAAGCAGGCGAGGGTGGCCATGGGCGGACCAGCCTAGGAGCCTACTGCTTTGCTCACTCGGGCGAACCCGGCGAGCGGTCAGCGGACCGCACCGGACTCCTTCAGCGCGGCGACACGCTCGGGCGTGAGGCCCCAGTCCGCCAACGCCTCGTCGGTGTGCTGGCCGGCGTGGGGCGCCGGTGAGGTGATGGCCCCCGGCGTGCGGCTGAACCGCGGGGCGGGCCCCGGTTGGGTGATCCCGGCCACGTCGACGAAGGTGCCGCGAGCCGCCATGTGCGGGTGCTCCGGGGCCTCGGCCATGGACAGCACGGGGGCGAAGCAGATGTCGTGGCCCTCGAGCAGCTCGCACCACTCGTCACGGGTCCTCGTCACGAAGATCGCCGCCAGCTCCTCCTTGAGCGCCGGCCACGACGCTCGGTCCATCTGCGGCGGGGCCTGGTCGCCGCCGAGGCCGGTGTGCTCGACCAGCGCGGCGTAGAACTGCGGCTCGATCGATCCCACGGACACGAACTTGTCGTCCTTGGTGCGGTACACCTCGTAGAAGAAGGCGCCGGTGTCGAGCATGTTGGTGCCCCGCTCGATGTCCCAGAACCCCATGGCCATCATCCCGTGCATCATCGTGGTGAGGGTGGCGGCGCCGTCGACCATGGCCGCGTCGATCACCTGGCCCTCACCCGACGCGCGGGCCTCGAGGATGCCACAGACGATGCCGAAGGCCAGGAACATGGCGCCGCCGCCGAAGTCGCCCACCAGGTTCATGGGCGGGACCGGCGCCTCGCCCTTGCGGCCACAGGGATCGAGGGCCCCGGCCATGGCGATGTAGTTGATGTCGTGACCCGCTTCGAGGGCCCACGGGCCCTCCTGGCCCCAGCCCGTCATCCGGCCGTACACCAGGCGGGGATTGCGGGCCAGGCAGTCGTCGGGGCCGATGCCGAGGCGCTCGGTGACACCGGGGCGGAACCCCTCGATCAGCGCGTCGGCCTGCTCCACGAGGGCCAGGACGGTCTCGACACCGTCGGGGTTCTTGAGATCGACGCCGACCGACCGGCGGCCGCGGTTGAGGATGTCGGCGGACGGCACGGACGGGTCGACGCCCCGCACCGCGCCGGCGCGGTCGATGCGGATGACCTCGGCACCCATGTCGGCGAGCATCATGGCGCAGAACGGCCCTGGGCCGATGCCCGCGATCTCCACGACCTTCACGCCCACCAACGGGCCCTGCTTGGGCTGGTGCTCGGTCGTCATGACGCCACCGACGCCTCGGCCCGGTTCACCAACGCCAGGACGGCTTCGATGACCTGGGGTTGGAACACCCGCGGGATGTCATGGCCCATGCCCTCGATCACCAGCAACTCGGCGCCCGGCACCACCTCGGCCGTGCGGCGACCACCGCTCACGTCCACCAGCGGGTCGGCGTCGCCGTGCACCACGAGGGTCGGCACCGAGATCGAGCGAAGGGCGTCGGAGCGGCTGCCGCTGGCGATCGAGGCCACGAGCTGGCGGCTCTGGGCGGTGGGGTCGTGGGCCCGATCGTAGGCCCGGGCGGCGGCGGCTCGGGTGAGGTCCTCGTCGAAGTGCTCGGGGCTGCCGATGACGCGGAACGTCTCGACGGTCGACTCGATGACGGCCTCCCGGCCCTCGGCGCCGGTCGGCATCAGCGTGGCGAGCACCTCCGGCCGGGGCTGGCCGACGTCGAGATCGCCGGTGGTCGACATGATCGACGTGAGGCTGGCGACGCGGTCGGGATGCTCGATCGCCATCGTCTGGCCGATCATCCCACCCATCGACGTGCCCACCACGTGCGCACGCGAGACGCCGAGATCGTCCAGCACGGCGATCGCGTCGGCCGCCATGTCGCTCAGCAGGTACGGCGTGTCGACGGCCGCCCCCTCGATCGCAGCCATGACTGCCGCGATCACATCGACCTCGACGTGGGCGAAGCTCTCGGACAGCCCGATGTCGCGGTTGTCGTGGGCGATCACGAAGAAGCCCCGGTCGACCAGCGACTCGAGCAGCTCGGAGTCCCAACGCACCAGCTGCATGCCGAGGCCCGCCACCAGCATGAGGGGCACGTCGTCGGGGTTGCCGTAGGTCTCGTAGCAGATGGACACGCCGCTGCGGTCGGTGAAGGGCATCCGGTCATCCTGGCTCATCCCGGTGCGCTTGGCGACTCCACCGGCCCTCGTGGCCGCGCCACCGGAAACCCCTCGGTCCGAGTCCCCATCGGGCCGGGCGACCGGGTGCGCGACGATGGGCCGGTGCCCACCACCATCCACTCGGCGCCGCTCGCCGACCTCGCGCCGCGGGTGCTGCACGACGTGTTCAAGCTGCGGTGTGACGTGTTCGTGGTGGAACAGCACTGCGCCTACGCGGACCTCGACGGCCGCGACGCCGAGCCCGGGACCGTCCACTTCTGGGCCGACGTCGACGGCGCGGTGGTGGCCTGCCTACGACGCCTCGACGAGCCGGACGGTGCGGTTCGCGTCGGCCGCATCGCCACCCGGAGCGATCATCGGGGCCGGCGGCTGGCCGAGACGCTCGTCGACGCCGCCCTCGAGGGCGTTCGGGGCCCGGTCGCCCTCGACGCCCAGGAGCAGCTCGAGGCCTGGTACGCCCGCCTCGGCTTCGAGCGCTGCGGCCCGACCTACGTCGAGGACGGCATCCCCCACGTGCCCATGCGGCGCGGCTGACCCCCTACTCTGCCGACATGTCACCCGCGTGGGGCGTGCACACCGGCCTGCAGAACACCTCGGTCGACGAGCTCCTCTCGCTGTGGGCCCACATCGAGGACCTGGGCTTCGACTGGATCTCGATCTGGGACCACTTCTACGCCGCCGACCTGACGGGGCCGAACTGCCTCGAGGCGGTGGCCGCCCACACCGCCCTCGCCCTGTCGACCACCCGGGTCCGGTGTGGATCACTGGTGTACTGCGCCGGCTACCGCCATCCTGCGGTGCTGGCCAACGCCATGGCCACCATCGACCAGCTCAGCGGCGGTCGGATCGAGTTCGGCCTCGGCGCCGGTTGGGCCAAGCTCGAGTACGACGCCTACGGCATCCCCTTCCCCGCGGCGGGCCGGCGTCTCGACCTGCTCGAGGAGTCGGTGCAGTGCATCCGCAGCCTGCTGCGCGACGACGTCACCGACTTCGCCGGCGAGCACTTCACCCTCACCGAGGCCAGGTGCGAGCCCAAGCCCGTGCAGGACGCACTGCCCATCTGGATCGGTGGCGGCGGCGAGCAGCGCACGTTGGGCATCGTGGCGCGGTGGGCCGACGGATGGAACGTCCCGTTCGTGGATCCGGCCACCTTCGCCCACAAGCGCCAGGTGCTCGACCGCCACTGCCACGACGCCGGGCGCCACGTCGACGAGATCCGCTGCGCGGTGAACGTGGGCGTTGCCGTCGACGAGCAGGCGCTGGGCCTGCAGTTCGGAGCCATGGCGGACTTCGTGCGGCCCGGGGTGGTCATGGGGTCGAAGGCCGCCATGGTCGACCGCATCGGCGAGTACGTCGCGGCCGGCGCCGACCAGGTCAACATCGCCATGCGGGCGCCATGGGACCGCGACAGCCTCGACCACCTCGCCGGTGCCATCGACGAGCTCGGCACCCCGTGAGCAGCGCCTACGACCGGCGCGTCGACCCGCTCACGGGTGAGGCCTCGGTGATCGTGGCCAAGCGCCAGGACCGACCGAACCTCGGCGAGGGCGCGCACACCCCCACCACCGGGTGCCCCTTCTGCCCCGGCGGCATCGAGGCCCCCGAGGACTACGACGTGAAGGCGTTCACCAACCGCTGGCCGTCCATCTCGGACGGGCGCTGCGAGGTGGTGCTCTACACCGCGGACCACGACGCCAGCTTCGCCTCACTGGGCGTGCCCGGCGCCCGCAAGGTGGTGGACCTGTGGGCCGACCGGACCGCCGCCCTCGGCGCTCGCGACGACGTCGCCTACGTGCTGGTCTTCGAGAACCGCGGCCCGGAGGTGGGGGCCACCATCCCCCACCCGCACGGCCAGATCTACGCGTTCCCCGAGGTGCCGCCGGCACCGGCGGCCGAGCTCGGCACCGGGGCGTGCGTCATCTGCGCCGAGCAGCCAGGGGCCCGCGTGGTCGCCACCGTCGATCGCTGGCGCAGCTGGGTGCCCGACGCGGCGACCTGGCCCTACGCCCTGATGATCGCCCCGGAGGACCACCGACCCGATCTTCCCTCGCTCGACGACGCCTCCCGGGACGGGCTGGCCGCCGTCCTCGTCGATGCCCTGGGCCGCCTCGACCGCCTGTTCGACGACGCCATGCCCTACATGCTGTGGATCCACCAGCGACCCACCGACGGCGGTGAGTGGCCGTCCGCCCACCTCCACGTGCACGTGGCCCCGCTGTATCGCTCACCGGGCACCCAGCGCTTCGTCGCCGCCGGCGAGTTGGGAAGTGGCATGTTCTTCAACCCGGTCGCACCCCAGGACGCCGCGGCGGACCTACGCGGCGCCTGACGGCTGCTGCAAGTAGCGTCGTGGGGTGATCGCAGCCTGGGCCCGAGCGGCCCCACAGAGCGGGCCGGCCTGGGCCCGAGCGGCCCCACAGAGCGGGCCGGCCTGGGCCCGAGCGGCCCCACAGAGCGGGCAGGCCTGGGCCCGAGCGGCCCCGGGGACCCGACGGCGGCGTGGGCGCCCGGGCCGGTCGGCATGACGATCGAGGCCTACGCGCCGGGGCGGGTGAACCTCATCGGCGAGCACACCGACTACACCGGCGGACTCGTGCTGCCCATGGCGGTACAGATGGGCGTCACCATCACCGGGGAGGCCGTGGGCCGCCGCGTCGTGCTCGAGTCCGACCTCGAGGACGAGCCCGCGATCGTCGAGCTCGACGTGGACGATCCCGGCGCGGTCGACCCGCCGTGGGCCCGGTACGTGGCGGGGGTGGTGGCCGAGGCCCACCCCGACCACGGGTTCATCGGCCAGGTGCGCTCGACGCTGCCGGTGGGGATGGGGCTGTCATCGAGCGCCGCGCTCGAGGTGGCGGTGGCGATGGCCATCGGCGTCCGGGGTACCGCCGGCGAGGTGGCCACCCTGTGCCAGCGGGCAGAGCAGCGGGCATCCGGCGTGCCGTGCGGGGTGATGGACCAGCTCACGTCCTTGGCCGGGGTCGAGGGCCACGCCGCGCTCATCGACTGCACCAACCTCACCATCACCCCGGTCGAGCTGCCCGACCGGGTCGAGGTCGTGGTGATCGACTCGGGCGAGCCGCGCACCCTCGCCGGGTCGGGCTACGCCGAGCGGCGGGCCCAGTGCGAGGCCGCCCAGGAGGTCATCGGGCCGCTCAGCCGCGCCTCGCTGGGCGACGTGGACGCGATCGACGACCCGGTGCTGCGCCGCCGGGCCCACCACGTGATCAGCGAGAACGGCCGGGTGCTCTCGTTCGTGGGCGCGCTCGGCGCCGGCGACCTGGCGGGCGCCGGCCGGCTGATGGTCGAGAGCCACGCGAGCCTGCGCGACGACTTCGAGGTGTCCACCCCGGGGTTGGACGAGGCCGTCGCCGCGCTGGTCACCCGCAAGGGCGTCTACGGGGCCCGCCTGACCGGCGGTGGTTTCGGCGGATCGATCGTGGTGCTCGCCGCACCCGGGGCGGTGCGCCACGGCACCGTGGTGCGCCCCTCGGCCGGCGCGCGGGTCCGCAACCTGCGCTGAGCGGCGCTCGAGCCCACGAACGCGCTCACACCCGGTCACACCAAGGCGGCCACCGGGTGGTCGGGGGCGCTCAGGTGGCGCTCAGACCGTCACCGGCACTGCGCCCACCGGACCGCCTCACTCGGCGAGCAGCTTGGCCTTCTGCGCCTCGTACTCGGCCTCGTTGATGGCACCGCTCTGGTGGAGCTGGTGCAGCTTCTCGAGCTGCTCGGGCATCGACAACCCACCGCCGCCACCACCCCGCGCCGCCCGGCCGATGGCCTCGTTGCCCTGGGCCTCGTCGAGCTCCATCTGGCGGTAGATCTCGGACTGCACCAGCGACGGCTTGCGGATGTGGTCGAACGAGTCCTTGCCCGACTCGCCGGCCGACTCCATGGCCACCGTGCCGCACCCGATCATGCGCTCGAACACGGTCTGGTCGAAGAAGACGGTGTTGATCTTGTCGAGCGGGATCTCCTTGCCGTTCTTGCCGATCACGCCGTAGCGGTAGATCACCCGCTTGTTGGTCAGCACGAACTCGGTGGTGACCCACTTGGCCAGCCGCATGAGGAACCACACCAGGGCCACCAGGATGGCGACGGCCAGCACGATGTTGAGCCCGCTCGCCGCCCAGCCCTCCCAGCCCTGGGCCAGCACGACGATGCCCACGATCAATGCCGCCACCGACAGCAGGGCCCGCGGCGTGAGGAACCACCAGTGGGGCCGGAGGTCGAGCACGACCTCCTCACCCGAGATCAGCAGGTTCTTCGGATATGCCATGGCGGGAGACTAGACCCGTCGGGCACGCCGCCACCGGCTTGTCGTCAGGTGCCGGGGATCAGCCGTAACCGAGCTCGTGGAGGCGGGCGTCGCCGATGCCGAAGTGGTGGCCCACCTCGTGGACCACGGTGACCCGGACCTGTTCGACCACCTGTTGCTCGGTGCGGCACATCGCACAGATCGGCACACGGAAGATGGTGATGCGGTCGGGCATCACCATGCCTGCGTAGCCCGCATCACGCCGGGTGAGCGGGATGCCCTCGTACAGCCCGAGGAGCGCCCGGTCGGGGTGGCGGTCCTGCACGAAGACCGCCACGTTGTCCATGAGCCGGGCCAGCTCGTCGGGGATGCCGTCGATGGCGTCGGCGACGAGCTCCTCGAACCGCTCGGGCGTGACCTCGACCATGCCGGAACGCTAACGGCGCCGCGAAGGAGGTCCGGGCCGAGCGTGGTACCCCCGGGCGGGGGCGAGGTGGTGGCCGGCGAGGGAACCACGGTGAGCGCCGTCATCGAAGCGGTGCCGGCGGAGGTCGACATCGAGGGGTGCCTCACGGACGGCGGGCTGACCCCGGCCGACGTCGATGCGCCGCGGCGGCGCCTGCTCGCCGCCTGATCAGCGCCGGATCGTGTCGAGAGGGACCGCAACCGTGTCGCCGTCGGCCAGGTCGACGGTGATCGCGATCTCGACGTGGTGGCCCTCGGCCCAGGCCACGCACTCGTGCAGGTCGGCGCCGCCGCTGCCCGCCCCGGGGCCGTCCAGCCAGTACGAGAGCACGTCGGTGCGGTGCTCCACATGGGCGGCGAACACCGGGGCGGCCCACACGTCCTCGAGCGCGTCCACGGGGGCGACGGTCGTGACCACCACCACCCCATCGAGGGGATCGGCCACAGGACCGTCCCAGCGGAACGCGCCGGCGGTGGGCTCGACGACCTCGAGGTCGGTCACCCGACGGTCGAGGCCGTCCGGGCGGCGGTACTCGTGGATGATGTCGATGCTGCGGTCGTAGACGATCGACGACCGGCTGCCCGTGATCCGCACCTGGCCCATGTCGAGCTCCTCGTCGCGCGTGCCCGGATCGGCGAACGCCGCCTCGATGTAGGCCGACTCGGGGTGCAGCATCTCGGAGATGGTCGGCGGCACCAGGCCGAAGACCGCGCCGGCGGCGGTGGGAACGGGGCCGATGAAGGTCGCGACCCCGTCGTCGATGGCCCACACGCTGGCGCCGTCGGAGCGGGCCTCGGCCCCGGAGTCCTGGCACCACAGCGCGAAGCGCCCCGAGGGCTCGGCGACGAAGCGCACCGAGCGATCACCCGCGGCGCCGCCCCGCTCGACGTAGGTCCCTCGCAGTGCCCGCCCCGAACGAAGCTGCATGCCCAATGGTGCCACTCCGGGCGGGCCGACCGGCCCCGCGCCCGATGCCCGGGCCCGGGCCGGGTGTCGGAGGGCGTCGGTAGGGTGAGCCGATGGACGCCGACGGGCTGCTGCAGGGGTTGAACCCCGACCAGCACGACGCCGTCATCTGCGCTGCGGCACCGCTGTGCATCATCGCCGGCGCGGGCTCCGGCAAGACCCGGGTGCTCACCCGCCGCATCGCCCATCGCGTGGCGGTGGGCGATGCCGAGCCGCACCGCGTGCTCGCCCTCACGTTCACCCGGAAGGCAGCAGGCGAGCTCACCGCGCGCCTCGCCGGGCTGGGCCTGCGCGACACCATCGCCGCCGGCACGTTCCACGGCATCGCCCTCGCCCAGCTCCGCGCCCGGTGGATCGAGCGGGGCGAGCGCGAGCCCCAGCTGCTGGACCGCAAGTACTCGATGGTCGCCCGTCAGCTCCCCCGCCGGGCCAACCAACGCGACGTCAACCCGCTCGACGCCATCGCCGAGATCGAATGGGCGAAGGCCCGGCGCATCGCGCCGCGGGACTATGCCGAGGAGGCGCTGCAGCACAACCGCCGCCCACCGATGCCCGCGCACGACATGGGCGCGGTGTACGAGCGCTACGAGGAGGACAAGCACCGACGGGGGCTCGTCGACTTCGACGACCTCCTCATGTTGTGCGAGCGGGCCCTGGCCTCCGACCCCGCCTTCGCCGCGACCCAACGGTGGCGGTTCCGGCACCTGTTCGTCGACGAGTTCCAGGACGTCAACCCGCTGCAGTTCGCCCTGCTGCGGGCGTGGCTCGGCGACCGCTCCGACCTGTGCGTGGTCGGCGACCCCCGCCAGGCCATCTACGCGTGGAACGGCGCCGACGCCGGGTACCTCAACGACTTCACCCGCCACTTCCCCGGCAGCGAGGTGCGCGAACTGCGGGACAACTACCGATCGACCCCCCAGATCCTGGCCGTGGCCAACGCGGTGATCGGGCACCGTGAAGCGGGCGCGCCCCTGCGCGCCAACCGGCCGAGCGGCGAGCCCCCCGAGATCGTCCAGTACACCACCGACGCCGACGAGGCCCGGGGCATCGCGCGGGCGGTGCGCGACGCGCACGGGCCGGGGCGCCCGTGGTCCGACCAGGCCGTGCTCACCCGCACCAACGCGCAGGCCGCCCTGATCGCCGATGCCCTGGGCCGGGCGGCCATCCCCCACCGCGTCCGAGGGGGTGTCGCCCTCCTGGCCCGGCCCGAGGTCAAGTCCGCCCTCGCCCGCATGCGCTCGTCGGGGACGCCGTTCGCGGTGGCCCTCGCCGACCTCGACGCCGAGGTCACGGGCCGCTTCGTCGTCGACGACGACGACGCCGTCACCCGCGGTGACCGCCCCGGTGAGGGCGCGCGTGGGGGCGGGGCCGACCTCGCCAGGGCGGCCGACCCCTCGCTCGACACCGCCCGCGACGCCGCCACCTCCCGCATCCCCCGCGGCTCGAGGCCGTCGCCCACCAGCCGCGGGGTGCAGCCCTCCCGCCGGGTACCGACCACCGACCGGCAACCCCCGGGGAGTGGCCCCCACCACGGCCACGCGCCCCAGCCGGGCGGGGCCCGACGCGACGAGCGGGACGGGCCCCCGAGGGGCGCCGACCAGGTCGGTGCCGGCGAGCAGGAGCGGCGGGCCAACCTCGCCGCGCTGGTGCAACTGGGCCGCGACTACATGGGGCTCGACTCGTCGGCCAGCGCGGCCGGGTTCGCCGCCTGGCTCAACGCCGCCGCCCGGTCCGACGACGCCGCTGGCGCCGGCGACGCCGTGGAGGTGGCCACCTTCCACGCGGCCAAGGGGCTCGAGTGGCCCATCGTGCACGTGGCAGGGGTGGAGGGCGGCCTCGTGCCCATCGGCCACGCCCGGACGCCGGACGCCGAGGCCGAGGAGCGCCGGCTGTTCTACGTGGCCCTCACCCGCGCCGAGCGGGTGCTGCGCTGCTCGTGGGCGACGCAGCGCACCTTCGGGTCCCGGGTGTCGAACCGCCAGCCCTCGCCCTACCTCACCGAGGTCCGGGAGGTGCTCGGCTCCATGGCGGCAGGGCGGCGACCGGTGGACGGCCTGGTCGAGGTACGACGCGAGCGCGACCGCCTGCAGGGCGGCGACGGTGCGGGCCGCCGGGGGGCGGCGCCGGCGCGCGGACCCGCGCTGAGTGCCGGCGATCTGGCCGTGTTCGACGCCCTGAAGGCGTGGCGGCAGAAGCAGGCGCGGGCCGCGCGCGTGCCCGCCCACGTGGTGTTCCCCGACGCCACCCTCGAAGCCGTCGCCGTGGCCCGCCCGCGCGACGTCGACGGCCTGCTGGCGCTGCCCGGCGTGGGTCGGGTGAAGGCCACCCGCTACGGCGAGTCGCTGCTGGCGGTCGTGGCCACCGCGGGCTGAGCAACCCTGCCGGCCAAGAGGTGGCCCCGCCCGGCCCTTCTCAGCTTCCGGGTGTGTGGTCGCGCTCGTCGATCAGGGCGCGGAAGCGCTTGAAGTCGATGCTGACGAAGATGCCCTCGGCCTCGGCGGTCATGGTGTCGCCGGCGAACACCCGGCCGGCCGCGAACACCTTCCGGCCCTCGACCTTGACCAACTCGCCCTCGAAGCGCAGCTCCCGGTGCAGCGGGGTGGGCTTGCGGTAGCGGATGGTGAGGGTGCCGGTCATCGCGGGCAGGCCGCTCAGCGACTGTGCCGCGCCCAGGATCTCGTCGAACGAGGCGGCCACGAAGCCACCGTGCACGCATCCGGGTGGGCCCTCGTAGGCGGTGCCGAAGGTGGCGTGGCCCACCACCCGGTCGCCCTCGATGGCCACGTCGATCGGCGGCGCCAGTGGGTTGGCCTTGCCGATGAGCGGGCTGTGGTCGAAGAACGCGTTGCCCGGGCTGCCCCCGGAATTGGCCGCCTCGGCGAAGCCCTCGTAGATGCTGCCGTGGGGGTGCTCGTCGAGCTCGGCGGCGACGGCCTCGAGGGCGTCGGCGGCCGCAGCGAGCGCCTCGTCGGGCGCACCCGACGACACCAGGCGCTCGATCACGAGCCGCGCCGCGTCGGCCAGGCGGCGCATCTCGAGGTGGTGGGGGGTCAACTCGTGGGTGGCGGTCTCGTCCCAGGCGTCGGTGAGGCGCTTGCGGGCCTCCTCGGGTGAGATGGTGACGTGCACGGGGCTGATCGCGGTCTCGTCGGTGACGGGCTCGTCGGTCATGTCGGCACCTCGAGGTCGGCGGGGCGGTGGGCGCGGGCGGCGGTCAAGACGGCACCTCGAAGTCGGCCAGGAGTGGGGCATGATCGGACGGGGACTGACCCTTGCGGGCGTTGCGGTCGATGAGCACCCCGCCGAGGCCGGCGACGAGCGGCCGCGAGGCCAGGATGAGGTCGATCCGCATGCCCTTGCCCTTGTGGAAGTTGCCGGCCCGGTAGTCCCACCACGAGTACAGGCCCCCGGCCTCGTAGCGCTCGCGGAACACGTCCACCAGGCCCCAGTCGCACAGCTCGGCCAGAGCGGCCCGCTCGGGCGGGCTGACGTGGGTCGCTCCGTGCACCTCGTCGGGGTCCCACACGTCGCGGTCGTCGGGAGCGATGTTGAAGTCGCCGCACAGCACCCGCAGGGCGTCCGGGCCGGCATCATCGGGACGCCCGGGCGCGCCGTCCCGGTCGAGGAAGCGGCGCAGCTCGGCCAGCCAGGCCAGCTTGTAGACGTAGTGATCGGCGCCGACCTCACGCCCGTTCGGCACGTACACGCTCGATACCCGCACCCCGCCACAGGTGGCGGTGACGATCCGGGCCTCGCGGTCCAACTCGGGGTCGTCGCCGCCGAAGCCGTAGACCACGTCGTCGATCCCCTGCCGGCTCAGGATGGCCACCCCGTTCCAGCGCCCCTCGCCGTGGTGGACGGCGTCGTAGCCGAGGGACTGGAACGTGAGGGCGGGGAACGCGGCGTCGGCCAGCTTGGTCTCCTGGAGGCAGACGACATCGGGGCCCACCTGGGCCAACCACTCCTCCACCCGGCCCAGGCGCGCCTTCAGCGAGTTGACGTTCCACGTCACGATGCGCACGGAAGGAACGTACCGGGGCGAGTCCACCGATGACGAAGCCGCGCCGAGGAACGAGGAGCGGATGGAAAAGAAGCTCACCGTTAGGATCGGATCGTGGCTGACGACTCTGCAACGCCGACCGTCGGGCCGAACGAATGGCTCGTCGACGAGATGTACGACCAGTACCGGGAGGATCCCACCTCGGTCAGTGCCAGCTGGCAGGAGTTCTTCGCCGACTACCGGCCGGCGGGCACGTCGGCGCCCACCACTCCGGCGCCGGCACCCACCCCCACCGCCCCGAGCGCCACCCCGACCGCCGGCAGCACCCCCAGCGTCACCCCGACGGCCGGCAACGGCGCCACCGCGCCGACCCGAGCCACACCGGCACCGACCGACGGCGCCGAGCCCCAGCCCATCCGGGGGGCGGCGGCACGCATCGTCGCCAACATGGAGGCCAGCCTCACGGTCCCCACGGCCACGAGCTTCCGCGAGGTGCCGGCCCGCCTGCTCGAGGTCAACCGCCAGGTCATCAACGGCTACCTGGGCCGCACCCGGGGCGGCAAGGTGTCGTTCACGCACCTCATCGGCTACGCCATCGTGCGGGCCATCGCCGACTCGATGCCGGTGATGAACTCGTCGTACCACGAGTCCGCCGACGGCAAGCCCACCGTCGTGCGCCACGAGCACGTGGGGCTGGGCCTCGCCGTCGACGTCGAGAAGTCCGACGGGTCGCGCACCCTGCTGGTGCCGTGCATCCGCGACGCCGACACGCTCGACTTCCAGGGGTTCCTCGCCGCCTACGAGGAGCTCATCCGCAAGGTGCGCAGCAACAAGCTGAGCCCCGACGACTTCGCGGGCGTCACCGTCACGCTCACCAACCCGGGCACGATCGGCACCAAGCAGTCGGTGCCCCGCCTCATGCCCGGCCAGGGCCTCATCGTGGGGGTCGGGTCGATCGAGTACCCCACCGCCTACCAGGCCGCCGACCCGCAGACCCTCGCCGACCTCGGCGTGTCGAAGGTCACCACCCTCACGTCCACCTACGACCATCGCATCATCCAGGGGGCGGAATCGGGCCTGTTCCTGAAGACGGTGAACGGCCTCCTGCTCGGCGAGCACGACTTCTACGTCGACGTGTTCCGCTCGATCGGCGTGCCGTACGAGGCGGTGCAGTGGCGGCGCGACATCAACCCCCGCGACCGCGAGCAGGCGCTGCTCGAGAAGCAGATGCAGGTCAACACGATCATCAACATGCACCGGGTGCGGGGGCACCTGATCGCCGACCTCGACCCCTTGGCCTCCAAAGAGCCCCACATGCACCCCGAGCTCGATCCCGCCACCTACGGGCTCACCATCTGGGACCTCGACCGCGAGTTCCTCACCCAGGGCCTCGGTGGCACCCAGAGCCTCCCGCTCGGCCAGATCCTGCACGTGTTGCGCGACGCCTACTGCCGGACGGTGGGCATCGAGTACATGCACATCCAGGACCCGGCCGAGAAGCACTGGGTCCAGGAGCAGGTGGAAGGGGTCAGCCCCGACCTGCCCACCGACGACCAGCGCCACATCCTCGAGAAGCTCAACGCGGCCGAGGCCTTCGAGCGCTTCCTCGGCCAGAAGTACATCGGCCAGAAGCGCTTCGGCATCGAGGGCGGCGAGAGCGCCATTCCGCTCGTCGACGCGGTGCTCGAGTGCGCCGCCGACGAGGGCCTCGACGCCGCGGTGATGGGCATGTCGCACCGGGGTCGGCTCAACGTGCTGGCCAACATCGTGGGCAAGAGCTACGACCAGATCTTCAAGGAGTTCGAGGGCAACGTCGACCCCGAGACCATCCAGGGGTCGGGCGACGTCAAGTACCACCTGGGCCAATCGGGCAAGTTCGTCAGCCGAGCCGGCGCCAAGATCGCCATCGAGTTGGCGGCGAACCCCTCCCACCTCGAGACCGTCGACCCGGTGGTCGAGGGCATGACCCGGGCCCTGCAGGACGTGGTCGACCGCCCCGAGAGCTTCTCGGTGCTCCCGCTGCTGTTGCACGGCGATGCCGCGTTCGCCGGCCAGGGCGTGGTGGCCGAGACCCTCAACTGCTCCCAGATCAAGGGCTACCGCGTGGGTGGCACCATCCACGTGATCATCAACAACCAGCTCGGCTTCACCACCTCGCCCGAGGCGGCGCGGTCGTCGGAGTACTGCACCGACATCGCCAAGATGGTGCAGGCGCCCATCTTCCACGTGAACGGCGACGACCCCGAGGCCTGCGTGCGCGTCGCCCGGCTGGCCTTCGCGTACCGCCAGCGGTTCCACAAGGACGTGGTGGTCGACATGATCTGCTACCGCCGCCACGGCCACAACGAGGGCGACGACCCCAGCTACACCCAGCCGCTCATGTACAAGCGCATCGAGGCCCGTCGTTCGGTGCGCAAGCTCTACACCGAGTCGCTGGTGAAGCGGGGCGACATCACCCTGGCCGAGTGCGAGCAGGCCCTCGACGACTTCCAGTCGAAGCTGCAGGTCGCCCTCGACCACACCCGTGAATCGGCCCCGCCCGAGAACGCCATCGCCGTCCACCCGCCCGCGCCGGTGGGCGTGCTCCCCCACGTCGACACCGCGGTGAGCCGCGAGGTGGTCGACCGGGTGATGGACGCGCTGATGACGGTGCCCGACGGGTTCACCATGCACCCCAAGCTGGCCAAGCAGTTCGAGACCCGCCACCGGATGTACCTCGACGGCGAGGTGGACTGGGGCTTCGGCGAGGCCATCGCCCTCGGCTCGCTGCTGCTCGAGGGCACGCCCGTCCGCATCGCCGGCCAGGACAGCCGGCGGGGCACCTTCTCGCACCGGCACTCCACGTTGGTCGACTACGAGAGCGGCGCCGAGTACACGCCGCTGGCCAACCTCGACGACGAGCAGGGCAAGTTCTTCATCTACGACTCGCTGCTGTCCGAGTACGCCGCCCTCGGGTTCGAATACGGCTACTCGGTGATGCACAAGGACGCATTGGTGTGCTGGGAGGCGCAGTTCGGCGACTTCGTCAACGGCGCCCAGATCATCATCGACCAGTACGTGGTGGCCGCCGAGGACAAGTGGGGACAGACCTCGGGCCTGGTCATGCTGTTGCCCCACGGCTTCGAGGGCCAGGGCCCCGAGCACTCGTCGGCCCGCATCGAGCGGTTCCTCACCGCCTGCGCCGAGGACAACATCCAGGTGTGCAACGCCTCGACGTCGGCGCAGTACTTCCACCTGCTCCGGCGCCAGATGAAGCGCGGCGTGCGCAAGCCGTTGGTGATCTTCACCCCGAAGTCGCTGCTGCGGGCCCGCACCGCACGGTCGAAGGTGGAGGAGCTCACCTCCGGCACCTTCCAGGAGGTCATCGACGACACCGGGATTGCCGACGCCGACGCCCACGCCGTGACGCGGGTGGTGTTCGCCACGGGCAAGGTGTCCCACGACGCCCTGGCCACCCGTGACGAGCTGGCCGCCCCGGCGGCGGTGGCCCGCGTCGAGCAGCTCTACCCGTGGCCGTTCGAGCAGGTCGCGGCGGTGCTGGCCCGCTACCCGAACGCCCGCGAGATCGTGTGGCTGCAGGAGGAGCCCGAGAACATGGGCGCCTGGAACTCGGTGAAGGGCCGTCTCTACGAGGCCCACGGCGACACTCACCAGATCCACCGCGTCAGCCGCACCGAGTCCGGCAGCCCCGCCACCGGCAGCCACGCCGTGCATCAACAGGAGCAGGCCGAGATCCTCGCGGCGGCGTTCGCCCCCTTCGCCTGAACGTGCGTCATCCGGCGCGCAATCCTCGCCGTTCTGGCTCCCGATAGGGTCCGATCGGCTTCCCCCGCCTGTCGACCACACGACCCCGGGGGCCCATGCAGAATCACGATCAGCTCATCGCGCTCGCAGAGCGACAGCACAGCTCGGTGGCGATCCGCCAGGTCAAAGCGCTCGGCGCCTCGAAGAGCGAGGTCGCGCACCTCACCGCCTCGGGTGAGTGGGCTCGGATCACGCCGTCAGTGCTCCGACGGGCGGGGAGCCCCCGTTCACGAGGTCAACGGACCGTCGAGGCCGTTCTCGACGCGGGTGAGGATGCGGCACTCTCACACCGGTCCGACGCCGCGTGGTGGCGGCTGAACGGGTTCAGCCTCGCCGACCTCGAGGTCACCCGACTGCGCAACCGGAACTCGCAGCCCGCGCGCCTCGCCACGATCATCCACGAGCCCCGATGCTTCCCGGAGCACCACCGAACAATTCTCGATGGGGTGCCCGTCGTCGTACCGTCCAGGATCCCGTTCGATCTCGCGGCCACACAGCCCTGGCTCGCCGAGAAGGCGCTCGACCGGGCATGGGCCAAGAACTTGCTCAGCCATCAGAGCGTCAATCTGATGCTCCGAGAGCTCGCGGAGCGGGGACGGCGAGGCATCACATTGATGCGCGAGCTACTCGACGAGCGCGGCCCGGACTACCGGCCCAACGACAGCAATCTCGAAGACCGGTTCCAGCAGCTGGCACGGGAGGCGGGGCTGCATGACCTCGAGCGGCAGCGTCAGCTGCTCGGTCGCGAGTGGCTTGGGCGCGTGGATTTCTTCAGCCGGCGCCTGCGCCTGGTCATCGAGGTCAACAGCGCGCTCTTCCATGCGGCACTCATCGACGAGCGCGCCGATGCCGAACGCCGCCTCGGCATCGAGGCCGTCGGGCTCCGCGTCGAGACCTTCACGGACACCGAGGTGTGGTTCGACCCTGCTGGCACGGTCCTGCGCCTGCGCGCGCTCTGCGGCGGCAAGGCCTGAAACCCGGACAGTTCTGGCTCCCGATAGGACCGCTATGGCGGTCCAATCGGGAGCCAGAACCGACCGGTGGGTCAGCAGGTCGCGGGCGACGGCGTCCCAGAGCTCGGTGCTGAGGCGCAGGGACTCGACGTCGATCCGCTCGTCGTTGCCGTGGAACATGGCGCCGAAGTCCTCGATGGTCACCTGCTCGCTGAACAGCCCGAAGCCGTAGGCGGGAACGCCCTGCCGGCGGAAGAAGCGGCCGTCGGTGGCGCCGACGGAGAGGAACGGGACGAGCGCGCTCTCGCCGTACCAGTGGGGCGTGAGGCGGGCGAGGGTGTCCCACAGCGGCGTGTCGACCGGGGACGCGCTGGAGGGGTCGTCGCTGTCCACGGTGATCGTCACCCGGTCGGCGAGATCGCCGAGGGCGTCGGCCAGCAGGACCCGGATGTCCTCGCCCGTCTGGCCCGGCAGGGTGCGGATGTCGACCTCGAGCTCCACCTCGTCGGGGATGACGTTGATCTTGTTGCCGCCGTGCATGACGGTCGGCGCCATCGTGGTGTGGGTGCAGGCGTGGAACTGACGGGCCATGCCGACGGGCAGGAATTCGAGCGCACCCACCAGCTGGTCGGGATCGAGGAGGGGCGCCACCAACTCGTCGGGGTAGCCCATCGACTCGAGGAACGTGCGCCACACGTCGTGGATCTGGGTGGCGGGCTCGTACTCGGCGATCCGCCGCACCACCTCGGCGGCGGTGACCAGGGCGTTGTCGGTCTTGAAGGGCTGCGAGCCGTGGCCTGGGGTCCCGGCGACCTTCAGCCGGACGCCGTACAGGCCCTTCTCGCCCACCATCACCGGCAGCTTGATGCCCGTGGGTGACGGGATGGGGATGCCGCCCGACTCGGTGATCACGTAGTCGGCCTGCACCGCGTCGAGCTCGTGGTCGACCAGGTGGGAGGCCCCGTAGGTGGCGTTCGCCTCCTCGTCGGCCACGGCCAGGTAGACGAGGGTGCCGCGAGGCCGGAAGCCGTCGCGTGCGAGGTACTTGAACGCGGTGGCCATCGACGCCGTGAGATTCAACATGTCGACCGCCCCGCGGCCCCACACCTCGCCGTCGATCAGCTCGCCACCGAACGGGTCGTGGCGCCAGCCCGACGGCGTGACCGGCACGACGTCGGTGTGGCCCATCAGCAACAGCGTGGGGGCGTCCGGGTCGGAGCCCTCGATGCGGCCAACCAGGCTCGTGCGGCCGGGGGCGGCCTCGTAGCGCTCGAGGTCGAGACCCGGGCCCTCGAGGTAGGTGGCGAGCACATCGGCGCTGCGCACCTCCTGGCCCGACGCCTCGGTGCCGTCGTTCACGCACGCGTTGCGGATGAGCTGTTGGAGGAGGTCGGTGACCTCGGGGGTGAGCGTCTCAGGAGGTGGCAGCACCCTCGGATGGTAGATCCCTGGGGGCGCACCGGAGCGGAGCGACGGTGCCCACGGACGCACCGGATGCCGACGGCGCACCGCCGATCGAGCGGTCGATGTCAGGACGCGTCGCGGACCCAAATCCCCACCATGCGAGGTGCCGGCCTCCTGAGGTGGTTGACTTGGACCGTCATGGCATCGACTCACGTCGTGGTCGACGGCTCGAACATCGCCACCGAGGGCCGCTCGTCCCCCAGTTTGAAACAGCTCGACGAGGCGGTGCGGGCGTTCCTCGCCGAGCACCCCCACGACAAGCTCACGGTCGTGGTGGACGCCACCTTCGGCCACCGCATCGATCCCTCCGAGCGCGCCGCGTTCGACGAGGCCATCGCCAACAACGAGATGGTCACGCCGCCCGCCGGCGCCATCGGTCGGGGCGACGCCTTCGTGCTCGAGATCGCCGAGCGCGCCGGGGCGACGATCCTGTCGAACGACTCGTTCCAGGAGTTCCACGGCACCCACCCCTGGCTGTTCGACGAGGGCCGCCTGATGGGCGGCAAGCCCGTGCCCGACGTGGGATGGGTCTTCCTGTACCGCTCGCCGGTACGGGGTGCGGCCAGCCAGCGCTCGGTGCGCGAGGCCCGCAAGGGCTCCGCCACGCGCGCCGGTGCCGACAACGGCTCGGGGACCCGCTCCGGGTCGCGATCCCGGTCAGGGGGCCGGTCCCGCTCCGCCTCGGACGACGCGTCGGGCGCACCCACCGCCACGTCCGATGCCGACGAGGCCACCGCTGGATCGCGGCGCAGCCGGGGCGGGCGCGGACGAGGGCGTGGCGGCGACGGCGCACCGTCGGCGACCCCCACCACCGACACCCCGGCACCGGGCCCGAAGTCGGGGGGACGCTCACGGGCCAAGGCCGAGCCGTCCGAGGAGGCGCCGGCCAAGCGCACCAGCGTCAACAAGACCAACGACCCGTTGCCGTTCATCGAGTTCGTGGCCAACCACCCGGTGGGCAGCACGGTCACGGGCGAGGTCGAGCGCTTCTCGTCCCACGGCGCCTACGTCCTCGCCGGTGGCGCCCGCTGCTACGCCTCGCTCAAGTCCCTCGGCGACCCCGCCCCCCGCAGCGCCCGCGACGTCCTCGACCGCGGCCAGGTGCGCGACTTCGTGGTGCTGGCCTTCGACACCCCACGGCGGGGCATCGACCTGATCCTGCCGGGGCTCCCCGGCACCCCGGCGCCACCCTCCCCCGAGGAGAAGACGCCGAAAGCCGCGTCAGCCCGCCGTGCCGCCACCGAGAAGGCCACCGAGGGCGCGCCCCGCAAGGGTGCCGCACCCCTGCCCGACCGCGCCTCGACGCCGGCCAACGCAGGCCGATCGGGCGCCGGCAAGCCCCGCGCCCCCCGGTCGGCGTCGAGCGCATCGACGCCGGCGGCGCCCACCACCTCGCGAGCAGCGGCCGACGGCGTGCAGGACCTTCCGGCCAAGAAGAAGGGCGGCCTCGCCCAGGCCGCCAAGAAGCTCATCGGCCGCAAGAAGTAGACCAGGGGGGCTACCCCCGCGACGGAGCGGGTCCTGTCCCGGTTCGGTATCCAGAACCGGCCAAAAGACGGGCCGGCTTCTGGACCCTCCGAACCGGCGCCACCCGCTCCGCCGCTACCCCGTTTTGCAGGGCGAGGGGCTTCGCCCCTCGCGATTCGGATCAGGCGGGGCGCCATCGACGCGTTCGAGTCGATAGACAGGGAAGCCATGTCTGCGTCACAAGCCCAGTTCATCTTCACCATGCGCAAGGTCGGGCGCTTCTACCCGCCCGACCGTGACGTCCTGAAGGACATCACCCTGGCGTTCTACCCGGGCGCCAAGATCGGCGTCATCGGGCCGAACGGCTCGGGCAAGTCGTCGCTGCTGCGCATCATGGCCGGCCTCGACGAGGACTTCACCGGTGATGCCAAGCTCACGCAGGGCTTCACCGTGGGCCTGCTCGAGCAGGAGCCCCACCTCGACGAGACCAAGGACGTCCAGGGCAACGTCATGGACGGGGTGGGCGCCACCGCCGACCTGTTGGCGCGCTACGACGCGGTGCTGGCCGGGTGGGCCGACCCCGAGGCGGACTACGAGAAGCTGGGCGCCGAGCAGGCGGACCTGGAGGCCAAGATCGAGGCGGCCGGTGCCTGGGACCTGCAGCGCACGATCGAGATCGCCATGGACGCGCTGCGCCTGCCGCCCGGCGACGCCGACGTGTCCAGGCTGTCGGGCGGCGAGCGCCGCCGGGTGGCCCTGTGCCGTCTCCTGCTGTCGCACCCCGATCTGCTGCTGCTCGACGAGCCCACCAACCACCTCGACGCCGAGTCGGTCGCCTGGCTCGAGCGAACGCTGAAGGACTACTCGGGCACCGTGGTCGCCATCACCCACGATCGCTACTTCCTCGACAACGTGGCCGGCTGGATCCTCGAGCTCGACCGGGGGCGGGGCATGCCCTTCGAGGGCAACTACAGCTCCTGGCTCGAGCAGCGCCGCGACCGCATGGCTCGAGAGGACAAGGCCGACTCGGCCAGGGCCCGTACCCTCGAGCGCGAGCTCGAGTGGGTGCGCATGTCGCCCAAGGCCCGCCAGTCCAAGGGCAAGGCCCGGCTCGCCGCCTACGAGAAGCTGCTGGCCGAGGCCAAGGCCTCGGAGGGCCGCACCAACGAGCTCGAGATCACGATCCCCTCAGGTCAGCGCCTGGGCGACCTGGTGATCCAGGCCGACCACCTGGCCAAGGGTTTCGGTGACCGCCTCCTCATCGAGGACCTGACGTTCTCGCTGCCGCCGGCGGGCATCGTCGGCGTGATCGGCCCGAACGGCGCCGGCAAGACCACCCTGTTCCGCATGATCGTGGCCGAGTCGCACGGCGACGCCGCCGGTGAGACCGCGCCCGACCACGGCAGCCTCACGATCGGGCCCACGGTGGAGCTCGCCTACGTCGACCAGTCCCGCGACACCCTCGACGCCGACCGCACGGTCTACGAGGAGATCACCGGCGGCCTCGACGAGCTGGTGATCGGCAACCGCTCCGTGAACGGGCGGGCCTACGTGGCGTCGTTCAACTTCAAGGGCTCCGACCAGCAGAAGAAGGTGGGCACGCTGTCGGGCGGCGAGCGCAACCGGGTGCACCTCGCCAAGGTGCTGAAGGACGGCGGCAACGTGTTGCTGCTCGACGAGCCCACCAACGACCTCGACGTCGACACCCTGCGGGCCCTGGAGGGTGCGCTGGAGAACTTCGCCGGCTGCGCGGTGATCATCAGCCACGACCGCTGGTTCCTCGACCGGGTCGCCACCCACGTGCTGGCCTTCGAGGGCGACTCGCAGGTGCGTTGGTTCGAGGGCAACTTCTCCGAATACGAGGCCTTCCGCAAGAAGGAGCTGGGCGCGGAGGCGGACCAGCCCCACCGCATCAAGTACAAGCCGCTCGTCCGCAGCTGACGGGCACCCCGCCCGACCGCTCCGTCGACGGGTGCCACGGCGATCGGCGGCTCATCGTCGGCGATCGGCGGCCGACAGGTTCCCCATGGCAACGAAGACGGCCACGAAGCCCCGGGCCGGCTCGGCGGCCGGCGCCGGCCGGAGCACGCCGAGACGGTCACAGCCGGCCAAGACAGCCACGCGGTGGACCAGCCGGGCGGTGCTGCGCGGGATCGAGGCAGGGAGCTCGGTCAGCTGCGCCGCCTGCGGCGAGCCCGTGAAGTTCAAGGCCAAGGTGCGGGCCCAACAGGTGATCTGCAACGTGTACGTGAAGGGCGCCTGGGACCGCGTCGAGCACTTCCACGCCGAGTGCTACACCGAGGCCGGCAGCCCCCACGGCGATGCGCAGGAGTCCGCGGCGTCTAGCCCGCGCCGGGCTGCGGCAGCGCCCGCAGACGCTCCCCCAGCGCCAGCTCCAACGGCCTGACGACCTGGAACCGGTCGCCGACCGGACCGGTGACCGTCAGGCTCGAGACGTACGAGCCGTCGACGGCCAACAGCACCACGGCGTCGTCCTGGCCGAGATCGTTCCGGCCCCGCACGAGGAACGCCGCGGCGTCGGTGCCCAGGTCGGGGATGGGGAAGCCGCCGAGCACCTCGCGGGTGATGCTGCCGCCGTTGGGGTCGGGCTGGGTCCACGGTTCGTTGCACCCGCGGGCCAGGGCGGTGAAGCGCTCACCGAGTGCCGTCGCCTGGGCCGCCGGCAGGGCGCTGATGGTCTGGGTCACCGCGTAGCGGTCGACCCGGAACTGCGAGAACCGACCGATGTCGGCCCCGAGGTCGGCCCGCAGGTCCTCACCGCACAGCTTGATGCGCTGGCCGGCGCCCACCGCACCGAAGTCGCCGGCCAGCAGGATGGGCTCGACCTGGTCGGGATCCGGGAAGTCGTCGGCCGTCAACAGGCCAGGGGTGAGGTCGACCGCGGCGAGCTCGGCCTGTGTGGCGGTGCGCACGGTGGTCGACGTGGTGGTCGCCACCGCCTCGGGGCCGTCGTCCTCACCTCCGCAGCCGGACGCCACGAGGCAGCCGGCCGCCAGCACCAGCACGACCACCGCCGTCTGGCTCCGCCACCGAACGGTGCGCCGCGTGACAGGGCTCGTCGTGCTCACCGCCGCGTCAGGCGCGCTTGTGGGCCGCGCCCACGACACCGAGCAGCTCCAGCACGGCGCCCGCCAGGGTCTCGGCATCACCGAGGGCCGGCGTCAGCTCGAGGTCGGGCCGCAACGGGGCCTCGTAGGGATCGTCGATCCCGGTGAACCCGGTGATCTCGCCGGCCCGGGCCTTGGCATAGAGGCCCTTGGGGTCGCGGGCCTCGCACTCCTCGATGGGCGTGTTGACGAACACCTCGACGAAGCGGAGGTCGGCGGCCTCGTGGGCGGCACGGGCGCGGTCACGGTCCGCCCGGTAGGGGCTGATCAACGGCACGAGGCTCACCACCCCGGCGTCGGCGAACAGGCGGGCCACCTCGCCGACGCGGCGCACGTTCTCCGAGCGGTCGGCGGCGCTGAAGCCGAGGTCGCCGTTGAGGCCGTGGCGCAGGTTGTCGCCGTCCAGCAGGTAGGCGGGGCTGCCGGCCTCGAGCAACCGGCGCTCGACCGCGGCGGCGACGGTGGACTTGCCCGAGCCCGAGAGCCCCGTGAACCACACGGTGACTCCGTGGACGCCGAGCGCGGCCCAGCGGTCGCGCCGCGGCAGGTCGGACTGGTGCCACACCACGTTCTCGCTGGCCATGGGCAGACGCTACGCGGCCACACGAGGCCGCGGTGTGGCGCGGCGCCTGGGAATGGGGCCCCGACCACGTCGGCGACGGACGAGCACGGCAGTCAGGTGGTGGGGCCGATGATCATGCCTGCGCCCACGGTCTCGTTGGTGGCCTCGTCGATCAGGATGAAGCTGCCCGTGGTGCGGTTGCGGCGGTACGGGTCGAAGAAGAGCGGAGCCGTCGTGCGCAGGCTGACCCGGCCGATCTCGTTGAGGGTGAGCTCCTTGGCGGTCTCGTCACGGTGCAGGGTGTTGATGTCCAACCGGTAGTGCAGGTCCTTGATGAGTGCCCGCACCGACCGGGTGGTGTGCTTCAGGGCCAGCTTCGCGCCCGCGGCCAGGATGGACGACTCGGACATCCAACAGATGGTGGCGTCGATGTCCTGGCCCGTGTCGGGCCGGTTCTGAGGCCGACAGATCATGTCGCCACGCGAGATGTCGATGTCGTCCTCGAGCAGGACCGAGACGGCCATGGGGCTGAAGGCCTCGTCCACCGGGCCATCGTGGGTGTCGATGCGAGCCACCCGGCTGGCGAAGCCCGACGGGAGCGCCACCACCTCGTCGCCGGGCTTGAGCACGCCACCGGCGAGCGTGCCCGCATAGCCCCGGTAGTCGTGGTACTCGTCGTCTTTCGGCCGCAGCACGTACTGCACGGGGAACCGGGGGTCCTGCAGGTTGCGGTCGGAGGCGATGTGCACCTCCTCGAGGTGGTGCAGCAACGACGTGCCCTCGTACCAGGGCATGTTGGCCGAGCGGTCGACCACGTTGTCGCCGTTCAGCGCCGAGATGGGGATGAAGGTGAGGTCGCTCACGTCGAGGCGGGCCGCGAATTCGCGGAACTCGTCCTTGATGCGCTCGAACACCTCCTGGTCGTAGTTGACCAGGTCCATCTTGTTCACGCAGAGCACGAGGTGGGGGATCCGCAGCAGCGACGCGATGAAGGCGTGCCGCCGCGACTGCTCGAGGATGCCCTTGCGGGCGTCGATGAGCACCAGCGCCAGGTTGGCCGTCGACGCCCCGGTGACCATGTTGCGCGTGTACTGCAGGTGCCCAGGGGTGTCGGCGATGATGAACTTGCGGCGGGGCGTGGCGAAGTAGCGGTAGGCCACGTCGATGGTGATGCCCTGCTCGCGCTCGGCCCGCAGGCCGTCGGTGAGCAGGGCGAGGTCGACATAGGTGTCGCCCCGCTGGCGGCTGGTGCGCTCGACGGCCTCCAGTTGGTCCTCGAAGATGGCCTTCGAGTCGTACAGGAGGCGCCCGATGAGCGTGGACTTGCCGTCGTCCACCGATCCTGCGGTGGCCAGGCGAAGAAGTTCCATGTCAGAAGTAGCCCTCGCGCTTGCGGTCTTCCATCGCGGCCTCGGAGACCCGGTCGTCGGCGCGGGTGGCGCCCCGCTCGGTGATGCGGGTGGCGGCGACCTCGGCGATCACCTTCTCGATGGTGTCGGCGCTGGACTCGACCGCCCCGGTGCACGACGCATCGCCCACGGTGCGGTAGCGCACCACCATCTCGAACGGCTCCTCGTCGTCGGCCAGGGTGACGTACGGGCCCACGGCCAGCAGCATGCCGTCGCGGCGGAACACCTCCCGTCGGTGGGCGTAGTAGATCGACGGGATCTCGATGCCCTCCTCGGCGATGTACTGCCAGATGTCGAGCTCGGTCCAGTTGGACAGCGGGAACACGCGGATGTGCTCACCCTTGCGATGGCGGCCGTTGTAGAGGCTCCACAGCTCGGGTCGCTGGTTCTTCGGGTCCCACTGCCCGAAGTCGTCGCGGAACGAGAACACCCGCTCCTTGGCCCGGGCCTTCTCCTCGTCGCGGCGAGCGCCACCGAAGGCGGCGTCGAACTCATGGGCCTCGATGGCGTCGAGCAGCGTGGTGGTCTGCAACCGGTTGCGTGACGCCCTGGGACCGGTCTCCTCGGTGACACGACCCTGGTCGATCGACTCCTGGACCGATGCCACGACCAGCCGGGCGCCGAGCTCGGCCACCCTGCGGTCGCGGTACTCGAGCACCTCGTCGAAGTTGTGACCGGTGTCCACGTGCATCACCGGGAAGGGGATCGGGCACGGCCAGAACGCCTTCTCGGCGAGGCGGAGCATGACGATCGAGTCCTTGCCGCCGGAGAACAGCAGGACCGGCCGCTCGAACTCGGCGGCGACCTCACGCATGATGTGGATCGCCTCGGCTTCGAGGGCGCGCAGATGGGAGAGCTCGTAGGTCATTCGGAGGAACAGCCTAATCTGAGGCCTCGAATTCCTGACCAACGCGGTTGGGATTCCCGCCTCCGCCCGCACCTCCCACCCACGTCAGGAACCCGCCGCGCCATGCCCGCCACGCCCTCCGACCACGCCCTGGCCCACCGGCTGGCCACCCAGACGGGCGAACTGCTCGTCGACCTGCGGGAGCGCCTCACCGCCGAGGGCGCCGGCGGGCCCCGCTTGAAGGCCGAGGGCGACCGGGCCGCGCACGAGTTGCTCGTGCTGGAACTGGCCGCGTCCGTCCCCGACGACGCGGTGCTGTCCGAGGAGGGCAAGGACGACCCGGCCCGTCTGTCCGCGGCGCGGGTGTGGATCGTCGACCCGCTGGACGGCACCCGCGAATTCAGCGAGGTGCCCCGCGTGGACTGGGCGGTGCACGTGGCCCTCGTCGAGCACGGCGTGCCCATCGCCGGCGCCGTGGCCCTGCCGGCGCAGGGCCTCACCCTCAGCACCGAGCACCCGCCGCCGCTCGCTCCCCCGGTCGACGGCCCCCCTCGGCTCGTCGTGAGCCGCACCCGGCCGCCGGCCGCCGCCGAGCGGCTCGCGGCCGCCCTCGACGGCGTCCTGGTGGCCATGGGCTCCGCGGGCGCCAAGGCCATGGCGGTGGTGCAGGGCGAGGTGGACATCTACGCGCATTCGGGGGGCCAGTACGAGTGGGACTCGTGTGCCCCCGTCGCGGTGGCGGCCGCCGCCGGGTTGCACACCAGCCGCCTCGACGGCTCCCCGCTCGTCTACAACCAGCCCGACGTCTACCTGCCCGACCTGTTGATCTGTCGCCCCGAGCTCGCCGAACGCGCCCTCGCCGTTCTGAACGGTTGAACGGTTGAACGGCTGAGCGACTCGACGGCTCGGGCTGACTCCGCGGCGCACGGCGGCGCTGCCGAACCCCATGGTCGCGCAGGAGCGGATCGGCGGAGGGGTGGACCGACCGAGCAGGGGGAACCGCGGCGGGTGCCGCGGGTCAGGCGATACGCAGGGCCACCTGCTTGAAGGCAGGGGTGGCACCCAGGGGCTCGTACCGCCACCGGTAGGCGGCGGTGAAGTCGGCGAAGGCCCGGAACTCGTGGTCGGCGTTGCGCACCGAGCCGAACTCGTCGAACACCAGCACGTCACCGACGCCGAGGTGGGGCGCCAGCGAGGACAGGACGAACAAGGTGGACGAGTAGAGATCGGCATCGAGGTGCACGATCGTGGGCCGGTCGAGCCGGTTGGCCGCGAGCCACCCGGGCAGGGTGGCCTGGAACATCCCCACCTCGAAGCGGGCGCGGGCGTCGTCGAGCCGGGGAACCCGACCGTCGGCGGTGTAGGTGCCCGCGGCCACGACGCCCCAGTCCTCGGGCAGGCCCTCGAACGTGTCGAAGCCCACCAGCCGGGTGTCGGGGTGCTGCAGCGCCTCGCTCCACCACCGGATCGACGCCCCCCGCGACACGCCGAATTCGAGGTAGTCGAGGGGCTCGTCCACGTGGCGGCCCAGGACCGCGGCGTACAGCGCTTCTCGATCGTCGAAGGCCGGCATCGGGCCCGCCGAGGCCAGCCACGCCGAGGTCTCGGCCAGCGACACGGCCGCGGTGACCGACCGCCGCACCCGGGTCGGCACGATGCGGTGCCACGAGGGGCTCACCAGCAGGCGCCGGGTCCGCCGGCGCACGGTATCGGTGATCACCGCACCGACCCCGTGGTGGTGCGGCGCAGCAGGTAGCGGATCTGCGCCAGGCCGCCGCGGGCACGGGGCACCACGAGCCGCACGTTCGACCGGCTGACCAGCCGGCGCCACCGCAGGTCGAGCCCGCTGTTGGCCACCGCGAACGCGATGCGGTGGCGGCGCCACCCCGACGCGTCCGGCCGCACGGTGGCACGGGCCGACACACCCAACGTCTGCAGCCCGTAGGGGTGCCCCAGTGCGAACGCCAGGGGCTGGGAGTTCACGGTCACGTCGGTCACGGCGTCGTCGCCGACGGTCTCGAACGAGCGGTCGGCGACGCAGAACCGCACCGTCTCACCGTGGTCGGGCACGGACGCGGTGATGGGCCCCATCCAGCGCAGCACCGCCTCGGGGAGCACCGTGCGCAGCTGCGTGCAACGCCACCGGAACGCATCTTCGACCTCGGCCATCGGCACCGGCTCGACCGGGTCGTAGGGCTGCTGGTCGAGGGTGTCGAAGCGCTCGTCCCACCAGGCCAGCGCGGCTGACGAGTCGTGGTCGTCGCCGACCGTGTACGAGTCGCCGGGCGCCAGCACCACCGCCCGACCGCCCGCGGCGGTGAGGGCGCGGTCGACGTCACTCGGGCGGTTGGCGTACGCGTTCACGTAGCGGTTGTCCTCCCGGCAGAAGTACACGAAGCTCGCGAACGGGATGGTGACCTCGGCACCGAGGGCCTCGTGGTCGTGGACGACCGAGTCCACGATGCGCGCCGCTTGCGCGCTGAGGTGCGTCGCCCGGTCGGGGTGGCCCCCGTAGCCGGCGATCGAGAATTGGTTCAGCACCGTCCGGCACGGACCGAGGTCCTGGCGCAGCAACCGGCAGTCGGTCTCGCTCAACTCCGCGTCGTTGACGTCGAGCACCACGTCGCCACCCTGGATGATCGCCAGGCAGGTGTCCATCTGGCCCACCTCGTAGCTGTAGGCCTCGACGCCGTCGCCCAGGGTGACCCGACCACGGTGCGCGAGAGGGGTCACCGTGCGGAACCCCATGGCCTCGAGCGCCTCCACCATCTTGGGAGCGTCGCCGGTGCGCACCAGGACGGTGACCCGCTGCTTCAGCTCCTCGGGCAGCCCCCGCAGCGTGGGCACGTGGAAGTGGTCGGCGTGCTCGTGGGAGATCCACAGGTAGTCCATGCCCGCGTACGCCCCATCGGGCAGGGCCGCCGGCGCCAGCAGCGCCCAGGAGTCGTTGAACGCCTTCCCGGCCAGCCAGGGGTCGGTCCAGATGCGGACCGGTCCCGCGTCGATCAGCACCGACGCGTGGGAGACGAGCGTGACCCGCGTCCGCCCGCCGGTTCCCTCGTCCCGGGCTCCGGCGCTCACGGCCGCCCGCCGATCGCGGTGAACGACACCGATCGGGCGGCGAGGTCGACGGCGTCGAGCCGGAGCCGCACCTCCGACCCGGGCTCGAGCGACGGATCCGCCACCGTCGCCAGCACCGCCGGGTCGCGCAACTGCACGCTGGCAGCGCCCCGGCCGGCGATCGTCACCATGGCGTCGAACTCCTCCCCCACCCTGGGCGCCAGGACGGCGGCCTCCATGAAGTCCATGATGGCCCGTTCGAGCGCCCGGTCGTGGTGATTGGCCCCGTTCATGATGTCGGGCAGCTCGGGCAGGGCGTCGAGCACCCACGCCGGCGGGCGCCGGCCCGCCGATGCGGCCACCACGATCTCGTTGGTGAAGCGGTCGGCCAGGCGCCGCAGCGGCGCGGTGACGTGGGCGTAGGAGGCGGCGATGGCCGCATGGAGCGGCTGCCCGGGCGGCTCGCCGTCGAACGCCGCGTACGACGCCCCCCGGAGCACCCGTGCCGACTGTGTCATGAGGGTGGCCTCGGCGGGACGGTGCGGGTCGAGGCTGCGCACGAACTCGGGGTAGCCGACAGCATCCGGCCACGGCACGCCCAGGGCGCGGGCGCTGCGGCGCAGCGAGTCGAACACCTCTGGGCCCGCCGGCGGGAGCGTGCGCAGCAGCCCGACCCGGGCCTCGAGCATCAGCTCCGCGGCGGCCATCCCCGCCAGCAGCGAGATCTGCTCGTTCCAGCCCTCGACGGGCAGGGGGCCGTCGTAGCGGATCGCGAAGGTGCCGTCGGGCCGCTGGTCGACGTGCTGGGACGGCAGGTTGAGGCTGACCCCGCCGCGCGCCCGCTCCTGCTCCTCCCGCAGCGTGCCGACCTCGCGGAGCAGCTGGAGCGCCGGCGGCGCCGAGCCGTCGTCGATCGCGGCCTGCACCGACCGGTAGTCGAGCATGCGCCGGCTGCGCACCGTGGCCCGCTCGACCCGCACCTCGCCCAGGGCGCCGCGCTGGTCGAGGTCCAGGGCCCAGAGCACCGCCGGACGATCCACCTCGGGCAGGAGGCTGGCGGCGCCCTCCCCCAGGGCGTCGGGGTAGAGCGGCGACCGCCCATCCGGGCAGTACAGGGTGACCCCGCGCGCCCGGGCCTCGTCGTCGAGCGCCCCACCCGGCGCCACGAAGGCGGCGACGTCGGCGATGGCGTAGTGCACCCGGTAGCCGCTGCCTCGACGCTCGGCCCCGTAGGCCTGGTCGAGGTCGCGGCTGCCGGCCGGGTCGATGGTGACCAGCTCGAGGTCGCGCCGATCGGCCCGCTCGCCCTCCGGCGCACCGGGGGGCGCCAGCGGGCCGCGCGTCGCCGCGGTCTCGGCCGCGGCCTCGACCGCGGCGGGGAAGGCCGCCGGCACCGACAGCTCGGCCCGGATGGCCGCGAATCCCTCCGCGAACTCGGCCGGGGTGGTGACCCGGAGGCGCAGGCGCGACACGTCGGCGGCTCAGCCCCGGGCCCGCTCGCCGCTCAGGACGGTGGGTTGATGATGGGCCCGCCGCTGTTGCTCAGATCGCTCAACGACCCCGACGGTGGCACCGGCTGGATGGGCTCGTCCTGCTTGTCGTTCTTGGCCCGGCGACGGAGCCCGGCGATCAGCGAGAGCAGCAGGACGATCCCGAACAGCACCACGACCGCCTCGACGAAGACGATGCCCATCACCTTGAAGTCGTCGGCGGCCTGCACGGTGCCGCGGTCGTTGTAGCACTGCAGCTCCCACTCGATGTAGGTCTCGCCGGGCACCGGGTTGCTCTGGGTGATGTCCACGTAGCTGTGGTCGTACGGGGCGTCGCAGAGGACCGGGGCGCTGAGGCGGGCGAGGCCGGGGAACATGGCCACGCCGGCGGTGGCGATCATGAGGGCCACGAACAGGACGGGGATGGTGAGGCAGCCCAGACTGGTGAGGAACGTGCGCTTGGCGCTGCGCTGCGGCTCCACCGAGGACGGGGCCGTGAGCCCCTGGACACGCGTCCGGAGGCGGGTCTGCGGGGGTAGGGAGCCCAGCGTGACCGAGCCGGTGCCGAGCCCCGAGGTGATGACCGTGGTGGCCGGCCGGGCGCCGTGCACGGTGGTGGACGTGGTGCCCGGCGCGGGCGGCGCCGTCGCGGTGGGCCCTGCGGCCGCCGCCGTGCCCGTGGGCCCGGGCGGGATGGGCGGCGTGAGGGTGGGGTCGTAGCCGGTGGTGTCGAGCCCGCCCGCGGTGTCGCCTCCCGACGACATCGTGCCCGTGGACTCGCGGATCATCCGGGTCTTCGCCTCGTCGAACTCCTCGTCGGACAGCTGCCCTGCGGCGTGGAGCTCGCTCAGCCGGTTGAGATCGTCGACAAGGCCCATCGGCGTGATGCTAATCAGTGGGCATGGAGCTGAAGGTGGTGCGCTACGCCGTCGCCGACGGTGTCGCCACCGTCACCCTCGACCGACCTCACCGGCTCAACGCCTGGACGGGTCGGATGCACGAGGAGTACCGCTGGTCGCTCCTGCAGGCCGAGGAGGATCCCGAGGTCCGGGTGGTGGTGGTCACGGGCGCCGGACGGGGCTTCTGCGCCGGCGCCGATGCCGCGGCACTGGACAAACACGTCGCGGCCGGCGCCTACGACAGCGGGGTGCGGTCACCGCTGGCCGAGCCGGGCTACGGCGTGCGCCCCGAGTTCGACCACGCCTTCGCCTTCCACTTCGGCATGGCCACACCGGTGATCGCGGCCATCAACGGCCCCGCCGCCGGTGTCGGACTGGTGCTGGCCTGCTTCGCCGACCTGCGGTTCGCGTCCACCGGGGCCAAGCTCACCACCTCGTCGGGGCGACTGGGCCTGCCCGCCGAGTACGGCCTGTCCTGGGTGCTGCCCCGCCTGATCGGGGTGGGTCACGCCAACGACCTGCTGCTGTCGAGTCGAGTGATCCTGGGCGACGAGGCCGAGCGCATGGGCCTCGTCAACCGGGCGGTGGCGCGGGGCGAACTGCTCGAGGTCACCTACGACTACGCCCGCCGCCTGGCCACCGAGATCTCCCCGCTCTCGCTCAAGGCCACCAAGCGCCAGATCTACGCCGACCTGCACGGCGACGTGGGCACCGCCGTCCAACGATCCGAGGAGCTGCTCGAGCACATGGTCACCGAGCCTGACTTCGCCGAGGGTGTGGCCGCGCTTCGCGAGAAGCGGCCACCGCGGTTCGACACCGGCGCGGGGCGGTGAGGCGCCGGCCGGCCGCCGGTGTCGCCATCCCGGCGACCGCCGAGCGACTGCGATCGAGCGCCCTCCTGCTCACCGCTGCGCTGGTGGTCGCTGCGTGCAGCAGCGGCGGCGGTGACGGCAACGGGGCGCCTTCGACCCAGGACGCGGGCGCGTCGAGCCGCGAGGCGGTCGAGGCCGCCGACGGCGTCTGCGGTGTGCTCGTGGACTTCGACCACACCGTCGCCGAGGCGGTGAACGGGGCGTCGCGCCAGATCACCGGGCGCAGCGACCCCGACGAGGCCCGCCGCCTGCTGCTCGAGGCCACCGACACGGTGCAACGGGCCACCGACCAACTCCCCGACGAGTACGCGGCGCTGGGCCTCGGCGACGAGGGCGACATCGGTCGCCTGGTGGAGGATGCGTCCGCCAAGGCCGAGGACGTGACCGCCCAGCTCGACCTGATCCGCACCACCCTGACCGACGAGCTGATCGACGAAGGACCTCGGGCCATCCTCACCGCCACCTTCGTCCACTACGAGAAGGTGCAGTCGCTCGCCCAGCCCGAGGTGGACGACTACCACGACCAGGCGTTGGTGGATGCGCTGAACCACCGTCCCGACTGCGAGCACACCATCAGCCGCTGAGCGCTCGGGGCCGACGGCCACCGCGGGTCACGACGTGGTGATCACGTTCCCGTCCTGGTCGGCGATCACCGCGCCGTTCTGGCCGCGGGGGGTGGACACGAACACGGTGATCAGCGTGGGGCTGCCCGGGGGGCGCTGCACGGTCACGCTGGAGGTGATGTCGCCGTGGATGTCCACCAGCCCGGGCGCGGAGGCGACGAGGTCGGGCACGGCGCTCAGGTCCACCTGGTTGAGCGGGAACAGCTGCGCGTCGAGATCGACGTCGGACACGTCCTTCTCGCCGCCGGAGGTGACCCCCTCGCCGGCGTTCCAGTTGTAGATGTCGACCCGGGCAGGATCCGAGGGGCTCTGCGCCTCGAGGTAGACCGAGTCGGCGTAGATCGCGAGCAGGAGGGCCTTGACCCGCTCGGTGCCGACCGCGTCGCGCAGGTCGGCCACCGCATCGTCGGCGCCGTCGGCCAGCAGGTCGACATCGGCCGGCGCGCTCCCGTCGCCGCTGTCGGCCCCCGACCCGCCGGGGGCCACGTAGTCCTCGGGCGGGGTGCCCACGCCCACGCTGCACGACGCCGCGAGCAGTGCGGTCAGCGCGGTGATCACGAGCAGGCGAAGCATCCGTGGTCGAGTCATGGCGTGCTCAGCGTAGGTCGTCCCCACCACCGGCGAGCTCACGTCGGACCGCCTCGGTGTGCTCCCCCAGGGCGGGCACCGGGCCGGGGCCTCGACCCGCCCCGTCGGCCGAGAACGTGACCGGCGTGGCCACCGCGCGGTGGGCGGGCCCCGACGCTCCGGCGGGGACCTCGACGAACGCACCCGCGGCGATGGCCTGTGGATCCTCGATCACCTCGGCGGCGGTGTTGGCCGGCGCCCACCACACGTCGTGACGGTCGAAGCGCTCGACCCACTCGTCACGCGACCGTTGCGCGAACACCTCGTCGAGCGCGGCGATGCACTCGCCCGGGCGGTGACGCCGGCCCCGGGCGGTGGCGAAACGCTCGTCGGCGCCCAGGTCGGGACGCTCGATGGCGGCCACCAGCTTGGGCCAGAGCCGGTCGGACTCGACGCCGAGCAGCCAGAACCACGAACCGTCCCCGGCCCGGTAGCAGTTGACCATGGGATTCATGATCTCCGTGCGGTCGCGGGTGGGCGCCAGCTTGTCGAAGCGCAGCCGTATGCCCAGGTCCCACCCGACGCAGTAGATGCCGGTGCGCAGCAGCGAGGTCTCGACCAGCTGGCCGGTGCCGGTGCGCTCACGCTGCAGCAGGGCGGCCAGGATGCCGCTGAGGATGGTGAGCCCGGTGACGTGGTCGCCCATGCCCGCCCGGATGTCGACGGGGGCCTGGTCCTCGGGGACCAGTGAACGGGCGATGCCGGTGCGGGCCCAGAACGCGCCGACGTCGTACCCGGCCCGGTGCGCGTCGGGGCCCTCCCGGCCGTAACCCGTCACGCTGGCGTAGACCAGGCGAGGGTTGGCGGCCAGCAGCGTGTCGGCGCCGAGGCCCAGCCGGTCCACCGCCTCGGGCCGCAGGTTGGTCAGGAAGACGTCGGCGGTGGCCACCAGGGCCCGTGCGTCGTCCCGCCCCTCCGTGGTGGTGAGGTCGAACACCACGCTGCGCTTGCCCCGGTTGTCCAGGTCGAACGGGGGGCTCTCGGTCTGGCCGTGTCCGGCCAGCACCGCGAACAGCCGGCGCATCGGGTCACCCGCCGGCGACTCGATCTTGATGACGTCGGCACCCCAGTCCGCGAGCAGCCCGCCCGCGCTGGGCCCCGCCACCCAGACCCCCAGCTCGACGACCCGATACCCCTCGAGCGTCACAGCACCGTGACGGTGCCGGTGGTGCCGTCCACCGAGACCACGGCGCCATCGGGGATCTTCGCGGTCGCGCCGATCACGGACACGACGCAGGGGATGCCCAGCTCGCGACTGACGATCACGGCGTGGCTCACCTGCGCGCCCACGTCGACGACCACGGCGGCGGCCGGCACGAACAGCGGCGTCCACGACGGGTCGGTGATCGGCGCCACCAACACGTCGCCCGGCTCGAGCGCACCCGGGTCGGACGGGTCGAGGATGACCCGCGCCCGGCCCGTCGCCTGCCCGGGGCACCCCGCGATGCCCGTGAGCACGTCGCCTGCGGCCGACGTCATCACCGCACCGCTCCCACGCCGCGCCCACTCGTCGAGCGGCGGCACCTCGCCGGCGAGGATGAAGGGCGGCTCGAGCTCGAACAGCTGGAGGTACTGGGCCTCTCGCTCGGCGACCAGCCGGGTGAACCCGGACGGGTAGGCGAGGAACTCGTCCAGTTCGTCGGCCTTCACCATGAAGATGTGGTCGACGTCGGCGAGCGTGCCGGCCGCAAGCGCCCGCCGGCCGAGCTCCCGAGCGGCGAGGCGCATCTCGTGGACGACCTTGATGATCGTCGTCTTGGTGCGCTCGCGGCCCGCCAGGTGCAGCCGTCCGGCCGAGGCGGCAGCGAGGAACTGCCCCTGGGCCTCGGGGTCGCCGGCCAGGATCGCGGCAGTGCGGGCCACCACTGCTTCACTCTCGGCCCGGCGGTCCTCCTGGTGTCGACGAGGCGCGTCGCCGTCGCCCATCAGTCGCATCCGGTCGATCGCGGCGAGGGCCAGTGCCGGGTCGGTGCCCCAGGTCGGACACCGCAGCTCCCACTCGTTCGGGCCGCGGCTGCCGTACTCGTGCAGGAAGGCGTCGAAGCCCGCGACGAACGCGGAGGCGTCACCCGTGCCCAGGCGCCGCACCCGCTCGTCCAGGCCGTCGATCCCGGCATCGAACGCGTCGGTGAGCGCTGGCGACGCCGCGACCAGCCGGGCAAGGTCCCACATGGCGTACGACGGCGCCGCCGAGTCGACGTCGCCGATGCCGGCCATCACGGCCATGGTGATCGACGGATCGCCGAGCGCCTCGGCCACGCCCGCCACGATCCCCACGCCGACCCCCGACGCCGCGCTGACGGTGATGTGGCGGTTGAACAGGTCGCGATACAGCGGTCCGAACGAGCGCAGCCGTTCCACCAGCTCGCGCTCGCCGAGGGTGGTGAGGTCGGGTCGGTCGGCCACGAGGGCGTCCACCGTCGCCCGCTCCTCGCGCAGCTCCGGCAGGTCGCTGGTGGTCAGGAACTCGCCCACCCAGGCCTGCAGTGCTGCGGTGCGCTCCGGGTCCTCGTCCGACGGCCGTGGCTGATACGGCGGAATGCCCGGCATGTCGCCGAAGTACTGCAGGTCGATCTGCTCGGGGGTCATGCCGGGCATGCGCACCCCGAAGATCCGGGTGAGCGACATGTTGAGGTAGAGGTACCCGCCGAAGACCCCCATGATCTCGGCGCGCCGCGGGTCGAACTCGTCCTCGCGCATCGAGTAGAGGCAGCACGAGTCCCGCCAGCCGTCCTCGCCGGCGCTGGTGGCCAGCGTGGCGCCCAGCGGCGACACCGGGTCGGGGTAGACCTCGCCGGCGTTGGCCCGGGTGTAAATGGGATAGGTGGGGCTCGGTTCGTTGTCCACGATCCAGCGGTCGAGCATCACGCCTCCTCCCCGTCACCCACGATGGTGACCGTCCCCGCGGTGCCGTCCACGGTGACGACCGCGCCGTCCGGGATCTTCTGGGTGCCACCGGTCACCGAGACCACGCACGGGATCCCCAGCTCGCGGCTGACGATGATGGCGTGGCTGAGCGGGGCACCGACATCGACGACCACGGCGGCGGCGGGCACGAACAGCGGGGTCCACGACGGGTCGGTGATGGGCGCCACCAACACGTCGCCCGGCTCGAGGGCACCCGGGTCGGACGGGTCGAGGATCACCCGCGCCCGGCCCGTCGCCTGCCCCGGGCATCCCGCGATCCCGGTCAGCACGTCGCCGGGCACCGCCACGTCCTCGTGGCGGTCGGCCCGGCGTTCCCAGGTCGCGACCGGTGGTTGCTCGCCGGCGAAGACGAACGGTGGCGAGAGCGCCGCCAACTCGTCGTAGCGGGCCTTGCGGCGCCGGAGGTCGTCTTCCAGTCCCGCCGGCTCGACGAGCAACCGGTCGAGCTCGGCGTCGGTGAGCATCCCGAAGTCCTCGACCTCGGTGAAGTGGCCCGCCTCGACCATGCGCCGCCCGAGCTCGTGCATCAGCACCCGCGCCTCCTGGATCATCCGGACCGCGTTCGTCTTGGAGCGCTCCCGACCCGGGAAGAAGACCTGCGCGGCGCCGAGGGCCTGCTGGAACTGCTCCCTCAGCTCCGGTTGGTCGCCGAGCGCGGCGTACACCTCCTCGGCGACGGCCTCCCGATCGGCCACCCGCTCGTCGTGGTGCGCCTGCGGGTCGCCGGCGTCGTCCATGAGGCGCATGCGGTCGATGGCGGCCAGCGCCAGCTCGGGGCGGGTCTCCCAGGTGGGCGACCGCATGTCCCACTCGTTGGGGCCCCGGGAGCCGAACTCGTGCAGGAACGCGCCCAGCTCCCCGAGGAAGGTGTCCACCTCCCCGGCACCGCGCGCCCCTTCGAGGCGATCGAGCAGGCCCGGCACACCGGCCTCGAACTCCGCGGTGAGCGTGGCCGACCCGGCGACCCGCCGGCCGAGGTCCCACATGGCCCACGACGGTGCGGCCGACTCCACGTCGCCCAGTCCGGCGATGAGGCGCATCGCCAGCGAGGGGTCGCCGAGCGTCTCGCACACCTGGCCGATGATGCCGAGGGGGATCTGGGTGGCGTTCGACACGTAGATGTGCTGCGCGAACAGGTGGCGGAAGTGCTCGGCGTACAACTCCCGGGTCCGGGCCACCAATTGCCCGTCGGTGAGGGCCCGCACATCGGGACGGTGGTCGCGCAGGGCCTTGGTGCGGGCCTCGTCCTCGAGCAGCTCGGGCAGCTCGGTGGTGGTCATCACCCAGATCATCCACTCGAAGGCGGCCATCGACCGGTCGTCGTCGGCGTCGGTGGGCAACGGGTCGTAGGGCGGGACGCCGGGCTGCGCGCCGAACAGGGCGAGATCGATCATCTCCGGCGTGAGGCCCGGCAGGCGCACGCCCATGATGCGGGTGATGGACACGTTGAGGTAGCAGTACCCCCCGAAGATGCCGATGATCTCGTTGCGGTCGGGGTCGAACTCGTCGTGGCGGAACACGCCGGACCGCTCGAACGCGTCGCGCCACCCGGGCTCCGCGTACGGCGTGATCGCGAGCGTGGCCGACAGCGGCGCCACCGGATCGGGGAACACCTCGCCGACGTTGCCCCGGGTGTAGATCGGGTAACGGGTGCTCGGCTCGTCGTCGACGATCCAGCGTTCGGACATGGCTCCCCCTTGCCGTCGGTTGCGGGCGCCCCCCGACGAGTACCGGATCGTACTGCCACCCGGTTCGTGGCGACGGGCGGCGGGATGCCACCCTGACAGGGTGCCGAAGCCCGCCGACCTCGACTGGGGCGCGTTCAGCGACCACCCGCCGTGGGTGCTGACCGACCCCGGCGCGCTGGGGTGGCTCGACGGGCTCGGCCTGGTGCGCGAGGTCACCCACCGCGAGGTGCCCGACCTGGTGGCCCCGGGTCGCCTGCCGCCCCTCGGCCGATTGGCCCGGGTGCTGCGCCACCTCGGCCTCGCCCTCGGGCTGTGGGCGCTGCGCGAGCGCCGCCGGGGCGGCAGCGCGTCCCGCAGCGGCATCTCCCGCCGGCTCCGCATCGCCGCCGAGCGACTCGGACCCACCTACATCAAGCTGGGCCAGATCATCTCGTCCGGCGAGGGCATCTTCCCCGCCGAGCTGGTCGACGAGTTCAAGAAGTGCCGCGACCGCGTGCCGGCGGAGCCGTTCTCGGTGGTGCGCCGGGTGGTCGAGGGCGAGCTCGGGCAGTCACTCGAGGACGTGTTCGCCAGCTTCGAGCGCACCCCGATCGCCGCGGCGTCGATCGCCCAGGTGCACGGCGCCGTGCTGCACACCGGCGAGGCGGTGGTGGTGAAGGTCCAGCGACCCTCCGTCGGACGCCTGGTCCACGACGACCTGCGCGTCATGGCCTGGGTGGCGCCCCATCTCGTGGGCCGGATCCCGATCGCCTCACTGGCCAACCCGCCGGCGTTGGTGGAGCTCTTCGCGGAGACCATCACCGAAGAGCTCGACTTCCGGCTCGAGGCCCAGAACATGCTCGACGTGGCCCACTCGCTGGCCTCCCTGGGCCAGCGTGGCTACGTCATCCCCCGGCCGCACCCCGAGCTGGTCACCCGCCGCATGCTGGTGATGGAGCGGCTCGACGGCTACGCCTTCGACGACGTGGCCGGGATGACGGCCGCCGACATCGACACCTACGGCATCGTGCGCACGGGGATGGTCGCCTTCATGGAGGGCGCCATGATCCACGGCGTGTTCCACGGCGACCTGCACGGCGGCAACCTGCGGGTGCTGCCCGACGGCCGCACGGCCCTGCTCGACTTCGGGATCACCGGCCGCCTCGACGAGCCGCGGCGGCTGGCGTTCCTGCGCCTGCTGATGGGCGCCACGATGAACGACGTGCCCGGCCAGCTGGCGGCCCTGCGCGACCTGGGCGCGCTGCCCGCCGACACCGACCTGGCCGCGGTGATCCGCGACCTCGGTCTCGACCGGCCGCCGGTCGACCCCACCACCCTCACCCCGGACGAGATGGTGGGGGAGATCCAGCAGATCATGAAGGGCCTGCTGGCGTACGGGGCGAGCCTGCCCAAGGAACTGATGCTGTTCGTGAAGAACATGGTGTTCCTCGACGGCGCCATCGCCACGCTCGCCCCCGACCTCGACCTGTTCGCCGAGATCGCGCACCTGGCGATGTACTTCGCCCAGACCCACGGCGAGAAGATCGCGGCCGACGTGGGCATCGACCCCCGCAGCTACGAGATCGACCTCGAAGGGGTGAAGGCCAGTTTCGGCGTCGACCCCAGCACCGAGGGCCTCACCTACGCCGAGCTGCAGCAGCGGCGCGAGATCATCCGCAGCCGGTTCGCCAAGCGCAGCCGCAAGGTCGGCCTCCTCTCGTAGGCCCTCCGGCCCCGGGCCCCGGTGGCAGGTCGAGGGCTAGTCGGGTGTCGCCAGGGCGTCGGCCAGCTCGGCGCGGCCGGAGATGCCGAGCTTGTCGTAGATGCGGGCCAGGTGGTTGTCGACCGTGCGGATCGACACCACCAGGCGCTCGGCGATGGCCCGGCTCGACAGACCGCCGGCCGCCAGCACGGCGATCTCGCGCTCGCGCTTGGTGAGGGGGACCACCGACTCGGCGTGCATCAGGCCGGGTGTGACCACGCCGGGGCACCGCTCGGCAAGGGCCCGGCCCTGGCGCACGCAGTGCGCCGAGCGACGGGCGTCACCGGCGCCCCGATAACCCTCCGCCGCCGCGATCATCGCCTCGGCCGCAGCCACGATCGAGCCGCACGCCTCGAGGGCCACCGCGGCGGCGGCCAGGTCGTCGGGGTCGCCCGTGACGATGGCCTCGATGTGGGCCAGGCGGGCCGGCGCCAGGGTGCCGGTCATCTCTGCGGCCAGGACCCGGGCCCGAGCGACCACCGACGCCGCCTCGCCCAGCCGGGCCAGGTCGTGCAGCGCGGGCAGCTCACGGGCCCGCACACCGGCCTCTGCGGCTCGGTCGGCGGCCACCCGCAGTTGCGCGATGGCGTCGGCCTGATCGTGCTCGGCGAGGCGCATCCACGCCCGTGCCCGCAGGATGATGGGCTCGGAGAAGGCGGCGGGGTGCGGCCCGATGGCCTCGAGCGCGGCCACGGTGGCGTGGGCCCCGTCGAGGTCGCGCAACAGTGCCTGCGAGAAGAGCAGGCCGCCGAGGGCCCAGCGGGTCATGCCGTCGTGGCGGTCACGGCGGAACCGGGCCTCGGCCTCGCGCCAGCGCCGAATCGACGCCTGGGCCTCACCGGTCTCGATGTCGATCAGGCCGTGGCCCAGCGCGAACAGCGAGCGCCCGACGTCGTCCTGCTCGGCCACCGCCCGATCGAAGCCGGCCTCGGCCAGGCGGATCGCCTCGTCGACCTCGCCCTCCTCGAACAGGGCCATCGCCTTGGTCACGCCCAGCAGCGAGACCTCGAAGATCCGGCCCTGGATGCCCATCTCGGCGAAGGCGTCGATGCCGCGCTGCGCGATGTCGGCACCTTCGCGGGCCCGGCCGAGCAGCGGCAGGGCGAGGGCCCCGGCCAGCGCCGCGTGATAGAAGGCTCGCCCGCCGGACAGCGCGAAGACGTGCTCGACACGACCCACCGCGTCCGGCGCCCGCCCGGCGCTGGCCTCCACCACCGCGACGTGGCTCGTCACGTAGTTCCGGGCCTCCTCCTCCGTCAGCGCATCCACCGCCCGCTCCCCCACCGCGATCGCGGTGTCGAGGTCGCGGGCCCGCCAGAACAGGTTGGCCACCCGCAGGCCGACGAGGCTGGCGACGTCCTCTTCACTCTCGGCCAGGTCGCTCAGGCTGGACAGCACCTCGTCCACGCCGGCGGCGTCGCCCCGCTCGTTCATGGCCCCGGCGAGGATGTAGCCGGCGGCGAAGCTGGGCTCGGCGTCGAACGACGCCCGGGCCAGCCGCTCGGCGGTGGCGTAGTCGAACCCGTGGCCGGCCAGGGCGGCGCCGGCCAGCAGGGCCTCGGGCTCGACGGGACCGCCGCCGTCCAGGCGCCAGAGGGCGACCCGCAGCACGTCGCCGGGCCGCCCGGCGCCCACCTGCTCCACCGCGTCGGCCAGCAGGCGCCGGGCCCGGCGCGAGCGGATCACGGGCGTCCGGTCGCGCAGCACGTCGCCGTGGAGCGGGTGGGCCAGGCGTACCTGGGCGTCGGCACCGTCACCGCTGATCGCCACGATGGCCTTGCGCTCCAGCCGCTCGACGGCGGCGCTCACCCCCAACTGCTCGACCGCGTCGAGGTCGATGGGCTCACCGAAGGCCACCAGTTCGAGTGCGGCGATCTCCTCGTCGTCCAGGCCGGCCAGCCGAGCCTCGACGAGATCATGCAGACGGGGTGACGCCGACACCTCGCCGACCACCCGCCAGAGCCCCGCGTCGTCCACGAGGGTGTGGGTCTCGAGCCCGGACAGGACGAGCTCGCGCAGGTAGAGCACGTTGCCCCGGCTCGCCTCCCAGAGCTGGCGTGCCGCCACCGCCTCGACCGGGGACCCCAACGCGGCCTCGAGCAGCTCCTCCGTGGCGTCCGCGCTCAGGGTTCCCAGCTCGATGCGCTCGGCCAGGCCCTCCTTCCACAGCGCGGCGATCGGCTCAGGGGTCACCTCACCGGTCCGGACCGTCGCCACGATGAACGCCGACCGCGATTCGGCGAGCTGCTGCAGCAGCACCGCCGACGCGTCGTCGAGGTTGTGGGCATCGTCGACGACCAGCAGCAGCGGGCGGTCACCGGCCAGTCGGGCCAGGCCCTCCTGCGCGTACTGCAGGAGACCCACGCCGGATGCCGCCGCCTCGGGCATGGCGGGGAGCAGCGCCGCCAGTGCGCCGAGCGGGATGCCCGCGGCCGACCGGCTGGCGACGGCCAGCGCCGTGGCGTAGCCCGCCGCCTCACCCGCCGTGAGGCATTCCTTGGCCAGGCGGGTCTTGCCCACGCCCGCCGGGCCCACGAGCACCACACCGGCCTGCTCGCGCGCCTCGACGAGTTGACGCAACCGGTCCAACTCGGAGGCTCGTCCCGTGAGGGGCCAGTTCACGCCCACTGCACCATCATCACCGAGCGCCCCCGGATCAGCCGGCGTCGGACATCTTGAGCGCGTCCGCCAGGCCGGCGCGACCGGCCACACCGAGCTTGTCGTAGATGCGGGCGAGGTGGTTGTCCACCGTGCGGACCGACACGAACAGCTGTGCGGCGATGTCCTTGCTGGACAGCCCCTTCGCCGCGAGCAGTGAGATCTCGCTCTCCCGTCGGGTGAGCGGCGTGGGCCCCGGCGCCCGCGCGAGGCCCGGCGTGGCCGCGCCCACGCAGTCGGCCCGCAACTCGGAGGCCCGACGGAGCCGGGCGGTGGCGGCGCGACCGTCCCCGCGGCGCCGGTACTCCTCGGCGGCCGCTTCACAGGCCTCCGCGGCGATCAACGAGGCACCACACACCGCCAACTCGTCACATGCCGCGGCGAGCGCATCGGCATCGCCGGCGACCAGCGCGTCGACGTGGTGCACACGGGCGGCCGACAGCGGCCCCGCGACGATGTCCCCCAGCTCATGGACGCGGCCCTGCACGGCGGCGGCATCGCCCAGGCGGGCCAGATCGTGCAGGACCGGCATCTCCAGGCCGGCGTGCCCGGCCAGGCGCTGCTCGCCCGCCACCGCCTCGAGGCGCGCCCGGGCCCCGGCCGGGTCGCCTTCGGCCACCTGCACCCACGCGACCGCCCGCTGGAGGTCGGCGTCGTTCATCGTGGCCGGGTGCGGCCCGAGGGCGTCGAGCTCGCCCAGGACGCGCCGAGCGGACCGGGCGTCCCCGGCCAACGCGTGAGCGAACACCTGGCCGATCAGGGCCCACCGCTGCGGTCCCCGGTGGTTGACCGCGTCGAACAGCGCCGCCGCCTCGCGCCACCAGCGCATCGAGTCGAGGACCCGCCCGCGATCGAGGCTGCTGCGGCCGAGCGCGAGGCAGAAGAACGCCCAGCCCGCCCCGTCGCCCTCGCCGACCGCGACCGCGTAGCCCTGATGGGCCAGAGCGTCGGCCTCCGGGATCCGACCCAGCGCGGTGAGCGCGAGGGACTGCGCCACGCGCAGCAGCGACGGCTCGTACATGCTGAGCATGCGACCCATGGTGCGATGGGCGGCGTAGCCCCGCTCGGCCAGGTCGAGGGCCTCGTCCGCCCGGCCCAGCGCGGCCAGGCCGAGCCCACCGGCCAACGCCGCCTGGAGGAACGCCCGGCCGCCGGCGGCGTCGAACAGGTACTCGACGGTGGGCAGGCCCTGCTCGGGCTGGCCCTGCGCGACGTCGTACAGGGCCAGCACCCCGCGGGCCTCACCCACCAGCTCGGGGTCCTCCAGGTCGGCCAGGAGCGCCTCGATGACCTTGACGGCCTGGTCGAGGCGTCCCAGGTGCCAGAAGAGGTTGAACGAGCGCAGCAGCGCGACCGATGTGCGCTCGAGCTCGGTGGCGGCCAGGGGCTCGACGCTCGACAGCACCGCCTCGGTCTGGTCGACCTGGCCCGACGAGTACAGGGCATCAGCCAGGACGTGGCCGGCCTGGAAGCTCGGCGCGAGGTCGAACGCCGCCCGGGCGAGACGCACCGCCACCTCGTGGTTGTTGGCGAACGCCGCCTGCCGGGCCGCTTCCAACAGCAGGTCGGGACGGGCGGTACCGCCGCCGTCGAGGCGCCACAGCGCCACCCGCAGCACGTCGCCCCGGCGGCGGACGCCTGAGCCCTCCACCTCGTCGGCCAGTGCCCGGCGCACCGACCGGGCGCGAAACAGCGGTGTGCGTTCCCGGAGCACGTCACCGTGCATCGGGTGGGCCAGGCGGGCCTGGACCCTGCGGTCGTCCACCTCGGTGGCCAGCAGGCCCCGGCGCTCCAGGCGCTCGAGGGCCGCGCCGCTGCTGAGGCGCTCGATCACGTCCACGCCGATGGGCTCGCCGAACGCCACCAGCTCGAGGGCGGCCACCTCCTCCTCGTCGAGGCCGGCCAGGCGGGCCTCGACCAGATCGGTCAGGCGCGGCGAGCTGGAGATGGTGCCCACGAGTCGCCACAGGCCGGCGTCGTCCACGAGGGTCTTGGCGTCGAGCGACCCGAGGACGAGCTCGCGCAGGTAGAGCACGTTGCCCTCGCTGGCGTTCCAGAACTGCTGCAGCACGGCCCCTTCCACCGGCCCGCCCAGCACCGCCTCCAGCAACTGGGCCACCTCGAATTGGTCGAGTGGGCCCAGCTCGAGCCGCTCGGCGATGCCGTCCTTCCAGAGCGCCACCACCGGCTCGGGCACGGCCTCGCCCGACCGGACGGTGGCCACGACGTAGGCGGTGCGGGCGACGGCCAGGCCGTGCAGCACCAGGGCGGAGGCGTCGTCGAGGTTGTGGGCGTCGTCGACGACCAACAGCAGGGGACGGCCGCCGGCGAGCTCGAGCAGGCCGTCGGTGGCCTCCTGCAACATGGCCACGCCCCGCTGTGCCGCCACGCCCGCCGGCGGCAGAAGGGGGGCCAGGGCGCCGAGAGGGATCTCCGCCGCGGCACGGCTGGCGACCGCCAGCGCGGTGGCGAAGCCGGCCGACTCGCCCACCGCCAGGCACTCCTTGGCCAGGCGGGTCTTGCCCACGCCGGGAGGTCCCACCAGCACGAGGCCCGAGATGTCGGTCCGGCGCATCTGGCCCCGTACGAGGTCCAGCGCCTGGTCTCGCCCGACGAGCGGCCACGTGTAGGTCACAGCTCCCCAAGTATGACGCGTTCGGGCAGCGGTGAAACCGCGCTGACGGGTCAGTGGGCGCCTGCCACGCGCGCTGCTGAGTCAACCCGGCCCGGTCACTACCCTGACCCGGGTGCGCCTGGTGATCGCCCGCTGCTCTGTCGACTACGCCGGTCGGCTGACAGCTCATCTCCCCCTCGCCACGCGGCTGATCATGGTGAAGGCCGACGGCTGTGTCGCCATCCACGCTGACGGCGGCGCGTACAAGCCGCTCAACTGGATGAACGCACCCAACCGCCTGGTCGAGGGCGAGCGTGAGTGGACCGTCACCAACCCCAAGGGCGAGGTCCTGACCATCACCTTCGAGGAGGTGCTGGCCGACTCAGCCCACGACCTGGGCGTCGACCCCGGCCTCCAGAAGGACGGCGTCGAGGCCCATCTCCAGGAGCTCCTGGCGGCCAACTGCGGCGCCATCGGCGACGGGTTCCGGCTCGTCCGTCGCGAGTATCCCACCGACATCGGCCCCGTCGACCTGCTGTGCAAGGACGCCGACGGCACGACGGTCGCGGTCGAGGTGAAGCGCCGCGGCGACATCGACGGCGTCGAGCAACTGGCCCGCTACCTCGAGCGCCTCAACCTCGACCCCATGCTGCGGCCCGTGCGGGGCGTGTTCGTGGCCCAGCAGATCAAGCCCCAGGCCCGGGTGCTTGCCGGCGCCCGCGAGATCGCCTGCGTCGAGGTGGACTACGACGAACTCCGCGGCATCGAGTCCGACGAGCTCAAGCTGTTCTGACGCGCCACGTCGCCCCCGGCCCCTCAAAGGCAAAGGCGCGACGAGGGAGGTGGGGGCGGCCCGCCGGTCGGCGATCCCTTCGATCGCCACCCTGCGTGACCAGACCTCTGGTCCACGGCCGGTTCCGGCAGACTCGACGACATGACCCCCGCAAAACGAGAGTCATGTCGTCGAGAATGACGGCCGCCGCCACGACGGCCACCCGGAGTGAGATTCCGAGCAGATCCGACCCAACCCCGGCTCACCGCCGAGGTACGCCGGTTGATCCGGCCGACCAGCACCCCCTCCCCCGCGCCGTTGCCGTTGCCGTTGCCGTTGCGTCGACGCGGCACAGGCATGCACCCGTCGGGGCGCGGCAGAGCGGGCGCGAGGTGACGTCAGAGGGTCAGCGACGTCAGGGGGTGAAGCGGCAGAGGCCGGCGTCGATGACCACGCGGCCGTCGTCGCCGCAGGTCTGGAACACGGCCTGGTCGCCGTCGACCCACATGTTGACCGTCAGCGCCTCGCCGGGGAACACGGGCGACGAGAATCGACCCTCCATCTTCCCGAAGCGGGCGGGGTCGCTGCCGCAGAGGGTGTGGAGCAGGGCCCGGCCGGTGAAGCCGTAGGTGCACAGGCCGTGCAGGATCGGCCGCGGGAACCCGCCCATCTCGGCGAACGACGGGTCGGAGTGCAGCGGGTTGCGGTCGCCCGACAGCCGGTAGAGCAGGGCCTGGTCCTCTCGGGTCTGGTAGGTGACCGCGTGGTCGGGGGCCCGGTCGGGCGGCACGTTCTGGGGGCCCGACGGCCCACGGTCGCCACCGAAGCCACCCTCGCCGCGGATGAACACCGACATGGTGTTGGTGAACAGCGGCTCGTCGGTGTCGGCCAGCACCGCGCTGGTCGACATGACGATGACGGCGCCCTTGCCCTTGTCGTAGATCGCCTCGACCTTGCCGGTGCTGCGCAGGGTGCCCTTCACCGGGATCTCCCGGTGCAGCTCGACGCTCTGCTCCCCGTGGACGAGCATCGCCGGGTTGAAGTCGCCCAGGCTGGGCATGCCCGCGCCCATCGCGTTCAACACGACGGCCATGGTCGGCAGCACCTTCTGGTCGATGTTGGCGCTGTTCTCGGTGGTGAAGGCCAACTCGTCGGTGCCGGCCCCGACGCCCAGCGCGTACAGCAGGCAGTCCTTCGAGTCCCACGAGCGCTCTCCGGGCTCGGACTCGACGCCGACGGCATCCAGGTTGATGGGCATGGTCGCTCTCCTTCTCGTTGGCTCTGCGCCTCACGGCTCATCGCTGTCATCAAGACTCGCTCGTTCCTCGCTCGTCGAGCGAGTCCGACACTACGGCTCGACGGGCCCGTGGTCGGGCCCGGTCCGTCAGCTCTTGGCGTCGCGGCCGCTCATGTCGGCGTTGGGGCGGGCCTGCTCCATGAGCTGGGCCACGAGCGGCCCGAGCTGGGTGGGGTCGTCCACCGGGTCGACCGACGGCCCGATGTGCCAGCCCTCGGCCACCGACAGGGCCCGGCCCGACACGTCGAACACGCGGCCCGTGACGCCGGCCGATTCGGGGCTGGCCAGCCAGGTGACGATGGGAGCGATCCAGCGCGGCGAGAACTGCTCCTTCACCTCTTCGGAGGCCTGGCCCATGCCGAGCCCCTCGGTCATCCGCGTGAGCGCAGCGGGGGCGATGGCGTTGACGGTGACGCCGTAGCGGGCCAGCTCCTGGCTGGCGATGATGGTGAAGGCGGCGATGCCGGCCTTGGCCGCGCCGTAGTTCGTCTGGCCGACGTTGCCGTAGATGCCCGACGCCGAGCTGGTGTTGATCACCCGGGCGTCGTTGGTCTCGCCGGCCTTCACCCGCTCACGCCAGTGGGCGGCGGCGTGGTGGGTCGGCGCGAAGGTGCCCTTGAGGTGCACCTTGATGACCAGGTCCCACTCGTCCTCGGTCATGTTGGTGAGCATCCGGTCCCGCAGGATGCCGGCGTTGTTCACCAGCACGTCGAGGCGCCCGAAGGTCTCGACGGCCTGGTCGATCAGGGCCTTGGCGCCGGCGAAGTCGGAGATGTCGTCGCCGTTCGCCACCGCCTCGCCGCCCATGGCCTCGATCTCGGCGACCACGTCGTGGGCGGGGCCCTCGCCCTTGCCCGTGCCGTCCATGGAGCCGCCGAGATCGTTGACCACGATCTTGGCGCCCTGGCCGGCGAGCATCAGGGCGTGCTCGCGTCCGATGCCTCGTCCGGCGCCGGTGATGACGGCGACTCGTCCTTCGCAGATACCCGACATGTTTTCCTCAAATCCCCCTCATGGGCGCGACCGCCAGCGATGATGGCATGTCTAGCGTGTGTGCACCCACCCGGTGGCACCCGCCGCCCGCGCCCCGTCCCCCACCAGTTCGCGTCCCCCCATGAGCGTCTTCGAACCCGACGATGACCCGACGCCGACGAGCGTCTTCGCCCCCGACGAACTCCCTGCGCCCCGCGCCGCCAAGCGCCGGCGTCGGCGCGGCCGGCGCATCGTCCTCACGCTGGCCGTGGTGATCCCCGTGGTGATCCTCGCCGCCGGCCTCGGCGCCTGGGCGGTCGACACCCACGACGACGGCCGCGTGGTACGCAACGTCACCCTGGCCGGCCAGGACGTGGGCACCCTGTCCGAGGCCCGGCTCACCGACGAGGTGGCCGACCTCGCCGAGCAGTACCAGGACACGGTGGTCACCATCGAGGTGGGCGACCGCACCATCGACACCACCGTCGGCCAACTCGGCGCCAAGGTCGACCAGGAGGCCACCGTGGCCGCCGCGCTCGAGATCGGCCGCCGCGGCTCGGTGATGGCCCAGCCCGTCGACTGGGTCGAGTCGTTCTTCGAGGGCACGGTCGCCCCGGTCGTGTTCAAGGCCAACCCGGTGCGGGTCGAGGAGGCGCTCGTCACCCTGCAGGGCGAGGAGCGCACCGCCCCCGTCGAGCCGGGCCTCGAGGTCGTGGACGGCCGGTACCAGGTGGTGGCGGGCCAGGCGGGGCAGGGCATCGATCCCGCCGACATCGTGACCGAGCTCAACAAGGAGGGGGCGGGCTCCACCGGCCCCGACGACGACATGACCGTCGAGGTCGAGAACAAGACCATCCCCCCCCGGTTCCCCGACAGCGACGCCGAGGCCCTCGCCGTCCAGGCCAACGACATGACCGACGAGCCGCTCCAGATCAGTGCCGGTGGCGAGTCCGCCAGCGCCACCACCGCCCAGCTGCAGAACTGGATCAGCTCGAAGGTGGGCCCCGAGCGCCTCAAGCTCAAGATCGACAAGGAGAAGATCAAGACCGACCTGCCCCTTATCCTGCCGGCGTTCGGCGAGGCGCCGGTCGACGCCAGCTTCACCGTGGGCGCCTTCGGGCCCGAGGTGGTGCCGGGCCGCCCCGGCACCGGCTGTTGCGCCAACGGCTCGGCCGCGATCGTGGCCACCGCCCTGCGCAACGGCGAGACCAGCGTCGAGCTGGAGCTCGGGCCCCGCGAGCCCGACCTCACCACGGCCGAGGCCGAGGACCTGGGCATCGTCGAGGAGATCACGCTGCCAGACGAGGAGCCCTGCAACACCGGCGAGGCCAGCGGATGCCGGATGACCACCCACCACAACTGCTGCGAGGGCCGCAACACCAACATCAACCGCATGGCCGACATCGTGCGCGGCTACGTGATCATGCCCGGGGAGCAGTTCTCCATCAACGAGGTGGTGGGTCCCCGCACCGTCGAGAACGGTTTCGTGAGCGCACCGGCCATCGAGAACGGCCAACACGTCGAGAGCATCGGCGGCGGCGTGTCGCAGTTCGCCACCACGTCGTTCAACGCCGCCTTCTTCGCCGGCCTCGACATCCCCAGCTACCAGTTCCACACCGAGCACATCGGCCGGTACCCCTTCGGGCGCGAGTCGACCGTGTCGTACCCCGAGCCCAACTTCGTGATCGAGAACAACACGCCCTACGGCGTGTTGATGTGGCCCACCTACACCGACACGAGCATCACCATGCACCTCTACAGCACCCGCTACGCGACGGGCGCGCAGACGGGGCAGTCCACAAGCTCGCGCGGTAGCTGCACCGACGTCACCACCACCCGCACGCGCACCTTCGTGGACGGCCACACCGAGGACGACACGTTCCACGGCTACTACCGCAACGCCGGACCGACCTGCTGACGAAAACCGGTTGGTCACACCCCCCTCGGTCGGTCACCGTGGGCGCATGCGGACGCTGAACGCGGCAGAGCTCGAACAGGGCCTCGACCACGTACGGGCCTCCCCGTCGATCGACGGCACCGTCGAGCTGATCGTGGCGCGGCCGGCGATCGACCAGCGCCAGGTGCTCGAGGTCGGCGAGCTCGACCCGACCGCCGGGCTGGTCGGCGACACCTGGGGCACCCGACCCAGCAAACGCACCCCTGACGGGTCGCCCCATCCCGACATGCAGCTCAACGTCATCAACGCCCGGTTCTCCGCGCTGATCGCCCCCGACACCGACCACCGCGCTCTCGCCGGCGACCAGCTCCACCTCGACCTCGACCTCAGCGAGGCCAACGTGCCCCCGGGCACCCGGCTGGCCCTCGGCTCGGCGGTCATCGAGATCACCGAACAACCCCATCGCGGCTGCGCCAAGTTCGCCGCCCGCTTCGGCCAGGACGCGGCGCGCATGGTCAACTCCCCCGCCGGACGCGAGCTCCATCTGCGGGGCGTGAACGCCAAGGTGGTGCAGGCCGGCACCGTCCGCGCGGGCGACACGGTGACCAAGGTCGTGGGATGAGGTCGGCCGTCGCAGCCGTCACTCGCGGCCACCCCGGCGACGGCCCTCAGGACCCGGGACCGGCGCGCTGACCGGTCGAGACCCGGCCGCCGCGAGGCGGGGCGGCCTCCACCCCGGAGCAGCGGCGAGATCTGCGACGTACTGACGTAGCCTCGGGGGATGGCCGAGGGAGAGATCCACTACGAGGACCGCATGAGCGACGCGGACAAGCTCATGTGGACCATCGAGCACAACCCGATGCTGCGCAGCACGATCACGTCGGTGGTGCTCCTGGACCGGTCGCCCGACCGGGCCACGCTCGCCGACATCATCGAGCGGGCCAGCCGCAAGGTGCCCCGCCTGCGCCAGCGCGTCGTGTCCAACCCGTTGTCGGTGGCGCCGCCCCGATGGGAGGTCGACCCCAACTTCGACATCAACTTCCACCTGCGGTGGGTGCGGGCCAGCGGTGACGGCTCGATGCGCAACCTGTTCGAGATCGCCGAGCCCATCGCCATGCAGGGCTTCGACCGGGCCCGGCCGCTGTGGGAGTACACCGTGGTCGAGGGCCTCGAGGAGGGCCGCGCCGGGCTCATCATGAAGATCCACCACGCCATCACCGACGGTGTGGGCGGTGTGGCCCTCATGCTGGCCACCTTCGACCTCGAGCGCGAGCCCGGCGATCGGGGCCCGATGCCCGACGCCCCGCCCGTGCACGTGATGAACCAGCGCGAGCGGTTCCTCGACGCGCTGGCCCACGAGACCCGGAGAGTGCAAGGGATCGCCAAGCGGTCGGTCGGCACGATCGTTGGCGGCCTCGGCCTCGCTGCCGCCGACCCGATCGGCACCACCGGAGCCGCGACGGACATGGCGGCGTCGATCGCCCGGATGCTGGCGCCCGCCGCCGACCAGCTCAGCCCGATCATGCGGGGGCGCTCGCTGAGCGTGCACTTCGACACCATCACCGTCTCGCTCGACGAGGCGAAGCGGGCGGCCAAGGCGGCGGAGGGCAAGCTCAACGATGCCTTCGTGGCCGGGCTGGCAGGCGGCTTCCGGCGCTACCACGACCGCCACGGCCACAGCGTCGATGCCCTGCGCATGTCGATGCCGATCAACGTCCGTACGGAGGACACGGCGAGCGACGCCGGCAACCAGTTCGCGCCCGCCCGGTTCCACGTCCCGCTCGACATCGGTGATCCGGTCGAGCGCATGCGCGCCATCCACAAGCTCGTGGACGAGGCCAAGGCCGAGCCCGCGCTGGCCCTCGTCGACCCGATGGCCGGCGTGCTCAACCGCTTCCCCAAGGAGGTGGCGACCGGGCTGTTCTCGGCGGTCATGCAGGGAATCGACTTCACCGCCAGCAACGTGCCCGGGGCACCGATTCCGCTCTACCTCGCCGGCGCCGAGTTCCTCGGTCAGTTCGCCTTCGGCCCCATGGCCGGCGCCGCGTGCAACATCACCCTGCTCAGCTACCGCGACGACCTCAACATCGGGTTCAACACCGATCCTGCCGCCGTGGCCGACCCCGACACCCTGATGGCATGCATGCGTGAGGCCTTCGACGAGATCCTCGCGCTGGCGTAAGGGGACCCTTGTCCACTGCCCCCTCGGCCGAGCCGCCTCGCTGCGATCAGGCAGGTCGCGCGGCCGGTCCGGGCGAGTGAGCAAGGGAGCACCCGTCCCGGTGCATCGAAACCCCGTCGCCGCGTGATCGCCGACGTCGCCGTCGTCGGCGGCGGGCCCGCCGGCGCCGCTGCCGCGGTCACCCTGGCCCGGGCCGGCCGCGAGGTGCTGCTGGTCGACAAGGCCCGCTTCCCCCGGGACAAGATCTGTGGCGACGGGCTCACCACCGCCGCGCTCCGCATCCTCGAGCGACTGGGCCTCGACCCCGCCGCAGTCCCCTCGTGGCAGGCCGTCGACGACGTGGCCATCACCTCGCCGTCGGGCCGCCAGGTGCGTTTCCGCCTCCCCGCGGGCCGGGGCCTCTACGCCGCCGTCGCCCGCCGCGTCGAGCTCGACGCCGCCGTCCTCGACCTGGCCCGCGACGCGGGTGTGACCGTGCTCGAGGGTCACGGCTGCACCGGCGCGTCCCACCCCACGCCGGACCGCGTGCGCCTCGCGGTCGAGGGCGTCGGGACGTTGGACGCCCGGTACGCCATCGCCGCCGACGGGATGTGGTCGCCGATGCGGAAGTACCTGGGGGCCGCGCTCCCCGGGTACCGAGGCCACTGGCACGCCTTTCGCCAGTACTTCCGGGACGTCACGCCGGCGGCGACCCGCGAGCTGTTCGTGTGGTTCGAGCCCGACCTGCTGCCCGGCTACGCGTGGTCGTTCCCGCTCGCCGGAGGCGGGGCCAACGTCGGGTTCGGCATCCACCGGGGGGCCAAGGTGGCGGTGCCGGCCATGAAGGAGCTGTGGCCCGAACTGCTCGAGCGCCCCCGGCTGCGCGCCGTGCTGGGCGACCGGGCCGTGCCCGAGGGCCCGCACCGGGCATGGCCCATCCCGGCTGGGGTCGACCAAATGACCCTCGCCACCGGCCGCGCGCTGTTCGTCGGCGACGCGGCGGCGGCGTGCGACATCATGAGCGGCGAGGGGATCGGCCAGGCCCTCCTGACGGGCACGCGCGCCGCGGAGGCGGTGCTGGCCGCGGGCCCCCACGATCCCGTCCTCGCCGCCGACCGGTACCGGGCCGCGGTCCACCACGACCTGGTCGCCGACCACCGGGCCTCCAAGCTGCTGGTGCGGGCCATGCGGCACCGCAAGGGCACCCGGACCGCGCTGGCGCTCGCGGGGACCAACGACTGGACGCGACGCAACTTCGCCCGCTGGCTGTTCGAGGACTACCCCCGGGCGCTGCTGGCCACACCGGGCCGCTGGCACCGGCACATGTTCAGCGCCCCCGGCGCCTACCGAGGACCAGCGGCGATCAGGCCACCCACTCCTTGATCTTGGCGGTGAGGGCCACCGGGTCGGGGTCGATCGGCATGATGTTCAACACCGTCACGCCCGAGTCCTTGAACGCCTGGATGCGCTCGCGCACGTAGCCCTCGTCGCCGCACAGCGACATGGCGTCGAGCAACGCGTCGGGCACCGCGGCTGCGGCTTCCTGCTTGTGACCCGCGAGGTAGAGGTCCTGGATCTTCTCGGCCTCGGCCTCGAAGCCGTAGCGACACACCAGGTCGTTGTAGAAGTTCCGGCCCTTGGCGCCCATGCCGCCCACGTAGAGCGCCACCATGGGCCGGCCGAAGTCACGCACGGCCTTGGCCTGCTCTGGCGCGCAGATGCTGACGGCGCCGCCGGCCACGACCTCGAGGGGGCCGAGGTCGTCGGCCCGCTTGGCCCGCCCTGCGGCGAGGTCGTCGCCCCACACGTCGGCGGCCTTCTCGGGGTGGTAGAAGATCGGCAGCCATCCGTCGGCCAACTCGGCGGTCATCTCGACATTCTTGGGGCCCAGCGAGGCCACGTAGATCGGGATGCGCTCCCGCACCGGGTGGGTGATCAGCTTGAGGGGCTTGCCGAGGCCGGTGCCCTGCTCAGGGGGGAGCGGCAGCGTGTAGACCTTGCCGTCGTAGGTGACCCGCTCGCGCTTCCACACCTGCCGGCAGATCTCGATGATCTCGCGGGTGCGGGTGAGCGGCTTGTCGTACGGGAGCCCGTGGAACCCCTCGATCACCTGGGGGCCCGAGGCGCCCAGGCCGAGCACGCAGCGGCCGTCGCTGAGGGCGTCGATGCCCGCCGCGGTCATCGCCAGCAGCGTGGGGGTGCGGGTGTAGATGGGAAGGATGCCCGCCGCGATCTCCACGGTCTCGGTGCGCGCCGCCAGGTAGCCCATGAGGCTGGGTGCGTCGTACCCGTAGGCCTCCGCGACCCAGACCATGTCGAGGCCGGCCTTCTCGAGGTCGGCCACCTGTTGCGCCGACTCCTTGAAGCCGCCCGAGTACTGCAACTGCATGCTGATCTTCATGGCCGACGACCGTAGCGGTCGAACCCGGGAGCCGGTTACGCCGCCGCGACGTCGACCCCCCACGCCGACTGCTCGAGGGTTGCCGGCAGTCCCTCGGGGCCGGGACGGTCAGGCCGGTTCGAACAACGACCGCACCGAGCGGGCCGGCGTGGTGAGGGCACGGTCGGAACGGGCTGCGGTGAGGTGCAGATCGCGGGGGCGGGGATGCGGTTGCGTGCGGCTGCTCCGACCCGTGATCCCCGCCGGGTCGAGGCCCTCGTGACGGGCGATGGCAACACCCAGGTCGTAGCGCGACAGCGCCTCCGCGCCGACCAGGTGCCAGACGCCCGCTCTCGCGCCGCCCTCGAGCCGCGTGACCTCCCACACCTGGGCGGCGAGGTCGTCGAGGCGGACGGGGCAGCGGATCTCGTCGGTGAACAGGGTGATCGGGTCGCCGGCCCGCAGCGCGTCGGCCACCCATGCCGACCGGGGGTCGAGGGGATCGGCCCAGGTGATCAGCGACGTGCGCACGATGGCGACGCCGGCCGCCGCGGCCCGCACCACCGCCTCGGCCTCGGCCTTGTGACGGCCGTACTCGGAGATGGGGACGGGGTGGGCGTCCTCGTCGTAGGGCCCGTGCTCGCCGTCGAACACCACGTCGCTGCTCAGGTGCACCAGGCCAGCGCCCACCGCGGCAGCACCCCGGGCGACGTCGGCGCTGGCCTCGACGATGGCCCGGCGGCCGTCGGCGACGGCGTAGGCGGTGTGGACGACCACGTCGGGTCGCACCCGTGCGATCAGCGACGCGGTGGCAGGGGCGTCGGCGAGATCGAGCTGATGGGTGGCCGCGGGGTCGGCGCCGACCGGCGCGTTCGGCGGCGCCGCCCGGTGCCAGGTGCGGTGGACCTCGACGTCGGAGGGGGCGTCAGCGACGAGCCGCGCCCCCAACAGCCCGGCGCCGCCCGTGACCAGCACCCGCACGACTCATCCCCCGCCGGCTCCGGCGGCCGCGCCGGCACCCCTCGGGCCCGGCCGGCGGGTCTCGGACCACGTCTTGCCGGCCTCGACGTCGACGTCGTGGGGCAGGCCCAGCACCCGCTCGCCCACGATGTTGCGCTGCACCTCGCCGGTGCCGCCCCCGATGGTGAGCGCCGGCGCGAACAGGTAGCCGTACTGCCAGAGGTCGACGGGGGCGCCCAGGGGCCCGGTGTCGGACAGCATCCCCGACGCCCCGGCGAGCTCCTTGGCGAGGGCCATGATGTGCTGACCGTGCTCGTCGGCCAGCACCTTGCGGATCGACGCCTCCGGCCCGGGCTGCTCGCCGCGGATGCGGGCGCTCACGGTGCGCAGCCGGATCAACCGCAGCACCTCCGCCTCGGTGTGCAGGCGGGCCAACCGCTGGCGGGTCAGCGGGTCGGCCGTGCCCCCGCGGGCCCGCACGAGGTCGAGCAGGTCGTCGGCGGTGGGCCCCCGGCCCCAGAGCGCGCCGGGGTTCGACAGGCTCACCCGCTCGTTGCCGAGCGTCACCTTCGCCAGCGTCCAACCCTCGTTCTCGTCGCCCACCAGGTTCTCGGCGGGGATGCGCACATCGGTGAAGAACACCTCGTTGAACAGATGGAGGCCGGTCATCTCGACGATGGGACGGATCTCGATGCCCGGCAGGTCCATCGGGCAGATGAGGTAGGACACCCCCTTCTGCTTCGGTGCGTCCGGGTTGGTCCGGGCGATGAGGATGCCGTAGCGGGCCACGTGGCCGAGCGAGGTCCAGATCTTCTGGCCGTTCACCACGTACTCGTCGCCGTCGCGCACCGCCCGGGTGCCGAGGCCGGCCAGGTCGGACCCCGCGCCCGGCTCGCTGAACAGCTGGCACCAGATGTCCTCACCCGACAGCAGCCGGGGCAGGTAGCGCCGCTGCTGGGTGTCGCTGCCGCCGTGGAGCAGGGTGGGCCCGGCCCAGCCGATGCCGATCGGGTTCTCGGGCCGGCGGGCGCCGGCGGCGCGCAGCTCCTCGTCGATGATCAGCTGGTGGACGGGGTCGGCGTCGAGGCCGTAGGGCTCGGGCCAGTGCGGGGCGACGTAGCCCGCCTCGGCCAACTGGGCACCCGACGGGTTCGGGTGCTCGGCCAGCCAGGTCCGCACCGCGAGCCGCCGAGGGTCGTCGTCCGGCGCCACGTCGAAATCCATGCTGGCTTGCGCCTCCTTCGTCGGCGCCCCTTCGGGATCCGGTTCACTGGTGCGGCTGCTCCGCTCTGCTCCGCAGCGTAACGACCCGCTGCCATTCGGCCGGGCCGACCACGGCTCGCAACCCGTGCAGAGACCGGCGCGCCGGCGCCAGGTACCGACGAACCGGATGGCGAAGCCGTCCCCCGAGCCACCACGCACACACCCGCCCGACCCGGGCGGGGCTACGTTGCGGAGCGGAGCGCAGCAGCGGCACCGACGAACCGGATGGCGAAGCCGTCCCCCGAGCCACCACGCACACACCCGCCCGACCCGGGCGGGGCTACGTTGCGGAGCGGAGCGCAGCAGCGGCACCGACGAACCGGATGGCGAAGCCGTCCCGACGAAGGAGGGACCAAGCAACATGGCCGGTTGGAATTTCGCGGATGTGTGGGAGACGGTGGCCGACACCATTCCGGACGCCCCGGCGCAGCGCCAGGGCGAGCGAGTCATCACCTGGGGCGAGATGGACCGGCGGGCCGACGGCATCGCCCGCACCATCCTCGACTCGGGCACGGCGGACACGCCCACGGCCGAGCAGGACAAGGTCGCGCTGTACGTCCACAACTGCCCCGAGTACCTCGAGACCGTCTTCGCGTGCTTCAAGGCCGGGCTCGTGCCCGTCAACACCAACTACCGCTACGCCGACGCCGAGCTGACCTATCTCTGGGACAACGCGGATGCCATCGCCGTGGTGTTCCACGGCACCTTCGCCGAGCGCATCGACGGCATCCGCGACAGGGTGCCCGGCGTGCGCGTCTGGCTGTGGGTGGACGACGGGAGCGGCCCCTGCCCCGACTGGGCCATCCCCTACGAGACGGCCGCGGCCACCCCCACCGAGCGGGTGCAGGGGCCGTGGGGGCGCTCCGGCGAGCACATCCTGATGCTCTACACCGGCGGCACGACCGGCATGCCCAAGGGCGTGATGTGGCGTCAGCGCGACCTCTTCGTGGCCATCACCAGCGCCACCGTGCCCACCTACGGCGACCAGCAGGACCTCGATGCCGTCCGCGAGCTCGCCGCCCAGCCCGGTCGCCCCGTCGGCATGCCGGCGTGCCCGCTGATGCACGGCACGGGCTGGTTCATGATGCTGCAGAACCTCAGCGTGGGCGGCCTGGTCGTCACGCTCGAGTCCCGCCACCTGGACATCCCCGAGCTCTTCGACACCATCGAGGCCCAGGGGGTGCAGATGGTCGTGATCGTGGGCGACGCCTTCGCCAAGCCGATGCTGCGGGCCCTCGACGCCGAGCCCGACCGCTGGGACCTCTCCAGCCTGTTCCTGCTCATCTCGTCGGGCGTGATGTGGAGTGAGCCGGTGAAGCAGGGCCTGCTCGCCCACCACAGCGGGATGATGCTCATCGACGCCTTCTCGTCGTCGGAGGCCCTCGGCATGGGCCAGTCCGTGTCGAGCGCCGGCGGCACCTCGGGCACGGCGAAGTTCCTGCTGGGCGACAACGCTCGGGTCATCGACGACGCCGGCAACGACGTGGTGCCGGGCTCCGGCGAGATCGGACGGGTGGCGGTGAAGGGCTTCACGCCCATCGGGTACTACAAGGACGAGGCCAAGTCCGCCGCCACCTTCGTGGAGATCGACGGCGAGCGCTACTCGGTTCCCGGCGACTACGCCCAGGTCGATGCCGAGGGTGGCCTGGTGCTCCTGGGCCGCGGCTCGCAGTGCATCAACACCGGCGGCGAGAAGGTCTACCCCGAAGAGGTGGAGGAGGTGCTGAAGGAGCACCCGGCCATCGCCGACGCCGTGGCCGTGGGCGTTCCCGACGACAAGTTCGGCGAGGCCATCACCGCCATGGTCGAGCCGCTGCCCGGCGCCGCCGTCGACGAGGCCGACGTGATCGCTCACGTGAAGGACCGCCTGGCCCACTACAAGGCCCCCAAGCGGGTGGTCGTGGTGGACACCATCGGGCGCGCCCCCAACGGCAAGGTCGACTACAAGCGCCTCAAGCGCGAGGCGGCCGAGGCCCTCGCCGTCACCGGCTGATCCCTCGTTCTGGCTCCCGATCGGAACGCTGGGGCGGTCCAATCGGGAGCCAGAAGGGGAGTTGTCTGCCCGACCGGTGGATTTCGGGTCCGGGAACCGTGCTGACTACCTTCGTCGGCCATGGCTGACATCGGGTTCGACAACAAGGTCGCGATCATCACGGGCGCCGGCGGCGGGCTGGGCCGCGAGCACGCGCTGCTCCTCGCCTCACGCGGCGCGCAGATCGTGATCAACGACCTCGGCGGCACCGTCGACGGCTCCGGCGAGGGCACCGAGGGCCCGGCCCACACCACCGCCAAGGAGATCAACGACCTGGGCGGCGTGGCCGTGGCCGACACCAACTCGGTGGCCACCCCCGAGGGCGGTGAGGCCATCGTGGCGACCGCGGTCGACGCGTTCGGCAAGGTCGACATCGTGATCAACAACGCCGGCATCCTGCGCGACAAGGCGTTCCACAACATGACGCCCGAGCTGCTCAACCCCGTGCTCGACGTGCACCTCAAGGGCGCCTTCTACGTCACCCGCCCCGCCTGGAAGCTCATGCGCGAGCAGAACTACGGCCGGGTGATCAACACCTCGTCCAACGCCGGCATCCTGGGCAACTTCGGCCAGACCAACTACGGGGCCGCCAAGATGGGCCTGGTGGGCTTCACCCGCGTGCTGGCCGTCGAGGGCGCCCGGAACAACATCAAGGCCAACGCCATCGCCCCCATCGCCCGCACCCGCATGACCGAGGAACTGCTCGGCCCCCTGGCCGACAAGCTCGAGCCCAGCACCGTGTCGCCCATCGTGGCCTGGCTGGCCCACGAGGACTGCCCCGTCACCGGCGAGATCTACAGCGCCGCCGGCGGACGCATCGCCCGCATGTTCGTGGGCCTCACCAACGGCTACTACAACCCCGAGCTCACGCTCGAGGACGTGCGCGACCACTTCGACGAGATCCGCGACGAGGAGGGCTACATCACCCCCGCCACCCTCGCCGACGAGCTCCAGCAGGTCCTCGCCCACTTCCAGAGCTGATCGTCGGCTCTTCGGCTGACGCCTGTTGTTGCCCGCTTCGGCTGACGCCTCATCGCGATCATCAGGGCTCGCTCGTCCCTCGCTCACCGCGCATGGACATCAGGTCCCGATGCTGCGAGCGGAGCGGAGCAGCGGCGTCGACGAACCGGATGCCGAAGGCGCTCGGACGGAGTCCGAGCCAATGTGATGCGGAGCAGCGGCGTCGACGAACCGGATGCGAAGGCGCCCGAGGGACGAGGGCAGGGGTCAGGGCCGGTGTCAGGGATTCACGTAGACGAAGCCGTAGCCCTCGTCGCGGTAGGCCAGGCCGGTGGCGGCGAGGGCGTCGCCCCAGTCGCCGCGGACCTCGGGGTTGCTCTCCTGCATGCCGTGGTCGGCGACCAGGAAGAAGGCGGTGCGGTCGAACACGCCAGCGGCCTCCACGATGTCGAGCACCTCGCCCAGGCGGGCGTCGGAGTCGGCCACGCTTGCCTCGGCGATGTCGGAGTAGGGCCCGCCCTCGTGGAAGGCGGCGTCGGTGAGGGTGAAGTTCACCCAGCAGAACTTGGGCAGGTCACCCGACTCGCCCGAGAACACCTGGCGGGCCTGGGTGACGCTGGTGTGGTCGACCCGTGACGACCACTCGTACTCCTTGACCGGACGCACGAACCGCTCGGTGGCGTAGGGCAACTCGTCGGCCCGGGGCGGTCGGTCGATCGAGCCGCCCGATCGGATCACCCCGAAGGTGGAGTAGTCGGCCCCCGCGTCGCACGGCTCGTTGATCGCGGCGGTGAACGACCCCGGCCAGTTGCGGTGCACGGCGTCGTAGATGGTCTCCACCGATCCGTGCAGGCCGACCATGGCCTCGTGCCAGGTGGCCGGCGAGTTGGTGATGACCTGCTGTTGACGCTCGCGGTCCCACCAGGCGTTGTGCAGGATGCCGTGGTGGCCCGGCTGGGCACCGGTGAGGATCGACGTGTGGTTGGCCAGCGTGACCGTGGGCAGCGACGACATGGCGCCGTGGGCATAGGTGGTGCCCAGTGCCATCAGCCGGGCCACGTTCGGCGCCTTGCCCCGGGCGGCCAGGTCGTAGAGCACGTTGGCGTTGGCCCCGTCCCACAGGATGCCGACCACGTGCTCGGGCGGCGCCTGGCCGTCGTCGACGAGGTCGTCGAGGACACGGCCGTCCTGGCGGGCCAGCAGGGCGCCGGGCAGGGCCAGGCCGTTCTGTCCCACGCCGTCCGGGTGCGGCGCGGCGCCGGCCAGCGCCAGCACCGTCGGCGCCACGTCGATGAGGCGGCACGCCGTCGGGACCATCCCGCGGGCGGCCACCCCCGCCCCCGCCAGGATGAACGGCGCCCGGGCCTGGACGACGCCGATCGACCCGTGCTCGCCGCGGTGGCCGCCCTGGTCCTCCCAGTTGTGGGCGGCCGTGTGCATGACGCAGAAGTCGGGTGCCGCCGGCGAATCGAACAGTTGTGCCACCTGCTCGAACGCGAAGGGGTACGCGTTGTCCGACCGCTCGGGGAAGGCCACCGCGCGCTCCTCCGCCAGCGGGGCGAACCGGTCGGTCGACTGGTCGGCCACCGGGTCCTGCCCGTCGACGTCGAGCACCTCGAACGCCCACGCGCCGTCGTCGGCGTGACGGGTGAAGTGCACCGATCCCTCCGCCGACGCCACCTCGTAGACCGGGGACTCGGCCGGGCCGCCGACCGAGAAGACCATGTCGACGATGGGGGCGAGTGCGGGGTCCAGCAGCGCGGCGCGAGCCTGCTCCCGGTCGGCGTCGTCAGTGACCGTCATGGGGACCACCCTAGAGAGCGGTGGTGTCCCCCGCCCGACGCCGAGAGGGACGGCGCGAGAACCTCCCGGAGCGGTTCGGTGCCGGCCGACACGGCGACGCGTCCGCGCACGCGTACGCGACCTGAGTCGGCGTCACGAGCCGCAGGTGGGCGATGTCGGGGCCGCGGTGGCACGGTCGGCCAGCCAACGGGCGACGGCGGCGGCCTTGGTCAGCACCACGTCGTGTGCCTCACCGGGCACCTCCCGCAGCTCCACGTCCGCGCCCCGGCCGCACAGCCGGCGGGCCAGGGCCTCGGTGGACTCGGGGGCGACGATGGGGTCGTCCGCCCCCTGCACCAGGAGCACGGGGGCATCGGTGCCCTCGGTGCCGGCCTCGTTCTGGGCCATGAGCTCGGGCCACGGCGGGGTGGTCAGCGGGTCGGCCACCCGCAGATCGTCGATCGGGGTGAGGGCGAAGTGCGGGGCGATCGTGGTCGAGCACTCGTCGTCGAGCAGGCTCAGCTCGTCCAGCACGCCCGGGGTGAAGATGGTCGACAGGTCCGCGTCGTACACCGGCGCCCAGGCACCGAAGGTGAGGAACGCCCAGCCGAACGTCAGCGGGAACGCCGCCGAGCTCCCGGCGAACCGGGCCACGTCGGACACGGGCGCCACCGCCGCGGTCCCGAGCAGCGTGAGGTCGGGCGCGTAGTAATCGGCCTGCTCTGCCGCGAACAGCACCGCCTGGCCACCCGACGAGTACCCCCAGAGGGCAACATCGGTCCCGGCATCGGCCCCCGGCACCTGTTGGGCGGCCCGGGCCGCGTCGAGCACGGCGTGGCCCTCGCTGGCACCGATCAGGTACTGGGCGGGGCCCGGCGGGCCGAGCCCGGTCCCGTCGGGCGCGACCACCACGAAGCCGGCCTGCAACAGATCGGAGACCGCGGGCACCGTGGCACCCGCCCGTGAGGGCGCGCACGAGTCGGCGGTGCCCGCGGTGCCGTGGGCCCACACCAGCACCGGGAAGCCCCCGTCGGGGGCGGGTCCGATGGGCCGGTACACCGCTCCCGTCACCCACGTGGGCTCGCCGTCGGACCCGGTCGAGCGGCTGAGCGTGCGCCAGGCCCGCGCCTCGCCGATCGACGGCAGCTCGTCGAACCAGACCACGCTGCCCGCCGCGCCGTTCCGCAGCTCGTCGGGCGGCGAGTACAGGTCCTGGCCGGGTGGCAGCGCCGCGGGGGCCGCCGACGGTGACGACGTCGTGGGCCCGGCCCCGTCGCTCCCGGCGCTGCAGGCCATCGACGCGCACAGCACGGCCGCCACCACGAGGACGGCGGGCCGGCGCATGGCTGCCGAGCGTACGCTCGCCCTTCCGGCACCCACCCTCAGGAGACCACCGTGGCCACCGATCTGCTGGACCTCTCCCGTCGCATCCTGCACGGTGAGGGCGAACGCTCGAAGCGCCACCCGATGGCGGCGAGCAACGAGTTGTGCGAGGTCGCCCCTGGCACGGCCATGGTCGAGTCGTTCGCCAACGTGTCCGCCTTCACCACGGGCGAGGGCCTGTGCCTGGTCGACACGGGCAGCGCCTTCACGGCGCCGGCCGTCCACGAGGCGGTCCGCTCCTGGACCGACGAGGCGTTCGACGCCGCCGTCTACACCCATGGTCACGTCGACCACGTGTTCGGCACCGAGGTGTTCGACGCCGAGAACCACGATGCGGGCCGGCCGCGGGCGCGGGTGGTGGCCCAGGAGGAGATCAACCCTCGCTTCGACCGCTACGTGCAGACCGCCGGGTACAACAGCGTGATCAACCAGCGGCAGTTCCAGCTGCCCGACTTCCGGTGGCCCACCGAGTACCGGCGGCCCGATGTCACCTACCGCGACCGCTTCGACCTCACCGTCGGCGACCTGACCCTGGAGCTGCACCACGCCCGCGGCGAGACCGACGACGCCACCTGGGTGTGGGTTCCCGACCGCCGGGTGCTGTGCCCGGGCGACCTCATCATCTGGTGCGCACCGAACGCCGGCAACCCCCAGAAGGTGCAGCGCTTCGCTCGCGACTGGGCCGAGGCGCTGCGGGCCATGGCCGCGCTCGGCGCCGAGGTGCTGCTCCCCGGCCACGGCCTGCCCATCGCGGGCGCGGACGACGTGGCCATGGTGCTCGAGGACACCGCGACCTACCTCGAGTCGCTACACGACCAGACCGTCGCCCTCATGAACGACGGCGCCCGCCTCGACGACATCCTGCACACCGTCACGCCACCCGCCGAGCTGGTGGACAAGCCCTACCTGCAGCCCGTCTACGACGAGCCCGAGTTCATCGTGCGCAACGTGTGGCGGCTGTACGGCGGCTGGTACGACGGCAACCCCGCCCACCTGAAGCCGGCACCGGACGCCGCGTTGGCCACCGAGGTGGCGGCGCTGGCGGGTGGCGCCCGGACGCTGGCGGATCGGGCCTCGGCCCTGGCCGGCACCGGTGATCCCGGCGACCTGCGCCTGGCCGGTCACCTGGCCGAGATGGCGACGCTGGCCGACCCCGGATCGTCCACCGCCCACCGGGTGCGGGCCGAGGTCAACGAGCGGCGGGCCGCGGCGGAGCGGTCGACCATGGCCAAGGGGGTCTACCGGTGGGCCGCGGCCGAGTCGCGCACTAAGGAGGGCGGCTCCCCCGACCGATGAAGGCAGGGTGGCGACCGCTCCGAACCTGGCGACCTCGGATCTCGACCGTCTCCTCACCACACTCGGGCGCGAGTACGCGCTCGGCGCCCTCGGCGAGGCCCGCTTCGTGGTGGGGCCCGCCGGCGGCTTCATCGTGCAGGTCCTCGGTGACAACCTCGAGCGCGACACGTACGAGTTGGTCAAGCTCACCAACGCGACGCGCATCGCGTTGTCCGATCATCTGCCGTGGGTGCCGTTCCTCGACCCCCTGCTCGTCGCGCCCGAGACCGTCGGCCACCATCGCGACGTGACGGTCGTGCCGGCCGACCTGGTGCTGGACGTACTGCGCGACGGCCACCAGCGCCTGGACGAGACCACGATGGACCGGATCTTCGTGCTGCTGGCCGAGCACCGCCTCGACCCCGCCTGGACGTTGATCGGCTGGCCGGATGGGACACTGGGCACATGCAACGAGTCCGGTCCTCCGACGGCGTCGAGTTGGCCCTCCACGACCTCGGCGGTGATGGACCTCCCCTACTCCTGACCCACGCCACCGGGTTCTGCGGCCCGGTGTGGCGCCCCCTCGCCACGCGGCTCGCCGATCACTTCCACTGCTGGGCGCCGGACCTGCGCGGCCACGGCGAGTCCGTCACCCCCGCCGGGCTCGACTACCACTGGGACGGGTTCGCAGACGACGTGCTCGCCGTGGTCGACCACCTCCACGACCGCCTCGGCGACGATGGTCCGCTGCTCGCCGCGGGCCACTCGAAGGGCGGCGCCGCCCTGCTCCTGGCCGAGCAGCGCCGACCCGGCACCTTCGCCCGCCTCTACTGCTTCGAGCCCGTCGTGTTCCCCGGCGAGCCCATCGACCCCGACGACACCGGAGCGAGCGGCACGGGGCGGGGCAACCACCTCGCCGACGGGGCGCTGCGCCGCCGGTCGACCTTCGCCTCCGCCGGCGAGGCCTTCGCCAACTTCTCGTCCAAACCGCCCCTGGACGTCCTGCGCCCCGATGCCCTGCAGGCCTACCTCGACGGCGGCTTCCGTGAGGAGGCCGACGGCTCGGTGACGCTGCGCTGCCGGCCCGTGGACGAGTCGCAGGTGTACCGCATGGGCGCGCAGCACGGAGCCTTCGCCCACCTGGCCGACGTCGCCATCCCGGTCACCATCGCCACCGGCGCCGTCGACCCGGTGGGCCCCGCCGCCTTCGCCCCCGCGATCGCCGACGCGCTGCCCCACGGCGAGCTGGTGGTGTTCGACGACCTGGGCCACTTCGGCCCCCTGCAGGACCCCGACGCGGTGGCCGACGACGTCCTCCGGGCCCTCACCGGCTGAGCGACGGGACCTACCGCCTGCTCCCGCGCCCCGCCACCGCCCGCCCTCCGCCGGACACGCCCCGCGCCCGGGCCGCCCCGGCTGTCCCGGCGATGTCGCACCCCCTGCGTAGAGTTGGGCCATGGCGTTGCGGTTGCCGGCGACCCTGTCGCCCTCGAAGGTGTCGACCTTCACCGACTGCGCCCTCGCCTTCCGCTACTCGGCCATCGATCGGCTGCCCGAGTCGCCGTCGGTGCCGGCCAGTCGGGGCACGCTGGTGCACGCCGCACTCGAGCGCCTGCTCGACCTGCCCGCCCCGCGACGCACGATCGAGCAGGCCGACAGCTGCCTGGCCGAGGCCACCGAGGCCTTCCGCCACGAGCCCGACTTCCTGGGCCTCGAACTCGACGACGACGGCGAGGCCGCGTTCCTGGCCGAGGCCGCGGCGCTGGTGCACCGCTACTTCGAGCTCGAGGACCCCACCACGGTCCACCCCGTCGGCCTCGAGGTGATGCTCGAGGCCCAGGTCGGCGGGATCCACCTGCGGGGCATCATCGACCGCCTCGAGCTCGACCACGACGGTGGTCTGGTGGTCACCGACTACAAGACCGGGCGGGCACCGTCGGTACAGGCCGAGCAGGCCCGCCTCGGCGGCGTGCACTTCTACGCCTACCTGTGCGAGCGGTTCTTCGGGGTCCGCCCCGCCCGCATCCAACTGCTCCACCTGGCCGAGCCCGTGGCCATCGTCACGGTGCCCAGCGAGCAGTCCACACGGGGCCTGACCCGCAAGCTCGAGGCCATCTGGGCCGCGGTCGAGCTCGCCTGCCAGGACGAGGACTTCCGGCCCCGGCCCAGCCGCCACTGCGACTGGTGCGATTTCCACGCCTACTGCCCGGCCCAGGGGGGCGACCCGTCACTGGTGCCCACGGTGGTGCCGACCTCGTCGGGCCACCCGGTGCTGTCGGGCGACCCGGTGCTGTCGGGCGACCCGGTGCTGGTGACCCGATGACCACCGCCGGTCCCGTCGACCCCGAGTGGCCGCGCGACGACGTCGCCGGGCCACCGTTCACCGAGCCCGCGCCGCCGTCGCCCGCCGACGCCTTCGGGCCGGTGGCCCGCTTCGACCAGCTGGTGGACGACGCCTTCGACCACCTGCGAGGTCGTGCGGTGGCCGACCGGGTGATGTACGCCGCCTCCGAGCTGGGCAACTTCAGCCTCCTGTGGGTCATCATCGGCTCGGCGCGCAGCCTGCGGTCGAGCCGCGACGAGCAGGCCTTCCTCCGTCTGGTCGTGTGCCTGTCGGCCGAGTCGCTGCTGGTCAACCAGGGCATCAAACGACTCTTCCGGCGCACCCGCCCGGTCACCACCGAGGCCCGCCCCCATCACCTGCGGGCCCCGGTCACGTCGTCGTTCCCCAGCGGCCACGCCAGCAGCGGCGCCATGGCCGCCGTGCTGCTGGCCGACGGCAGCCGCGTGCCGGCGGTGTGGTTCGCGGTGGCGGCGGTGGTGGCCGGCAGCCGGGTGCACGTCCGCATCCACCACGCCAGCGACATCGTGGCCGGCGCCGCCCTGGGCACGGTGCTCGGGCTGGTGGCGCGCCGGCTGTGGCGCCTCCCGCAGCGCGACTGACGCCCGCCGAACTGGCGCCCGCCGAACTGGCGCCCGCCGAACTGGCGCCCGATCCTGTCGTCCTGACCACCGAATGAGGCGCCAGTTCGGCACGCGCGCCCAACTGGCGCCCGATCCTGTCGTCCTGACCACCGAATGAGGCGCCAGTTCGCGGGCCGCCCGGAATGGTGGAGCGACCGGCGGGGTTGGTCGGACCATGAGTACCCCGTCGTTCGCCGTCACCTGGGACTACCGCTGCCCCTTCGCCCGCATCGGGCACCTGCACGTCATCGAGGGCCTGCGTGCCGGGGCCGACTGGGAGGTCACCTTCGCCCCCTTCTCGCTGGGCCAGGCCCACGTCGGCGAGGGCGAGCCCGACGTCTGGGACGATCCCGAGAAGGAGACCGGGCTGCTGGCCCTCCAGGTGGGCGTGACCGTGCGCGACCAGCACCCCAGCGCCTTCCTGGACGTCCACGAGGCGATCTTCGACGCCCGCCACGTGGAAGGCGCCGACCTGCGCGACGCCGCCGTGCTGCGGAGCGTGCTGGAGCGTCACGGCCTCGACGGCGACGAGGTCCTCGACGCGGCCCGCCACGGCGGCCTCGACGTGGTCCACAAGGAGCACGACCTCGTGGTGGCCGACCACCAGGTGTGGGGCGTACCCACGTTCATCGCCGGCGAGCAGTCGGTGTTCGTCCGCCTCATGGACGGCCCCGACCACGACGGCGACGTCGCCGTGCGCACCGTCGAACGCATCCTCGACCTGATCACGGGCTGGCCCCAGCTCAACGAGTTCAAGCACACGAGCATCCCCCGGTAGCGCTGCTCGCGGTCGCCGAGCGTGCGCGAACGCTCGCAGCTACTCTTCCCACCGGCGTGTCCGTTCACGCCAGGGCGGCCCGACGAGTTGGGGGTGTCCGATGTGGGGAGATCGACGGCGGCGCTGCGGCGCCACCCATCTCGTCGTGGCGGCGGTGCTCATCACCGCCCTGTTCGCCTCCACGCCGGCGTCGCCCGTCGCCGCCGACGCCAACGATGCCGTGGGAGGGTCGGTCTACGCACCGTCCCTGACCGGGGGCTCACAACACACCTGTGCCATACGGGGCACCGTGGTCAAGTGCTGGGGCATCAACAACTTCGGCCAGCTCGGGATCGGCGACACCGCCAACCGCGGCGACAACCCCGGTGAGATGGGGGCATCCCTGCCGGCCGTCAACCTCGGCACCGGGCGCACGGCCACGGCGCTGTCGGCGGGCAACGACCACACCTGTGCGTTGCTCGACAACGGCTCGGTGAAGTGTTGGGGGCTGAACAACGTGGGTCAGTTGGGTCTCAGCATCACCACCACCCTCGGGGACAACCCGGGCGAGATGGGCGACAGTCTCCCCACCGTCAACCTCGGCACCGGGCGCACCGCCACGGCGATCGCCGCCGGCCGCAACCACACCTGCGCCCTGCTCGACAACGGCACCGTCAAGTGCTGGGGCGGCGGCGCCCAAGGCGCCCTCGGCCAAGGCGACACGGCCAACCGTGGCGACGCGCCCAACCAGATGGGCAACAACCTCCCGGCGATCGCGCTGGGGACGGGCCGCACCGCGGTCGCCATCACCGCCGGCAACGACAACACCTGCGCCCTGCTCGACAACGCCACGGTCAAGTGCTGGGGATCGAACGGCAACGGCGAGCTCGGCCTGGGCGACGTGAACAACCGAGGTGACGGCCCCGGCGAGATGGGTGACAACCTCCCCACCGTCAACCTCGGCACCGGCCGCACCGCGGCGGCGATCATCGCCGACTACGTGACCACCTGCGCCATCCTCGACAACGGCAGCGTGAAGTGCTGGGGCCTGAACAACATGGGCCAACTCGGGCAGGGCGACACGACGCAGCGGGGTGACGGGCCCAACGAGATGGGCGACAACCTCCCCGCCATCAACCTCGGCACGGGCCGCACCGCCTTGTCGGTCAGCGTCAGCACCAGGGTGGCCTGCGCTCGCCTCGACAACTCGACCGTCAAGTGCTGGGGCGAGAACAACTTCGGGCAACTCGGGCTCGGGACCATCGACAACCGCGGCGACGGGCCGAACGAGATGGGGGACAACCTCCCCGCCATCAACCTGGGCGCTGGGCGCTCCGCGTTCGCGGTGATCGCCGGCGGCAACGGCCACAACTGCGCGCTGCTCGACAACGGCCAGATCAAGTGCTGGGGCATCAACGCCGCCGGGCAGCTCGGCCTCGGAGACACGGCCAGCCGCGGTGACAACCCCGGCGAGATGGGTGACAACTTGTCCTCGCTCTCCTTCAGCGGAGCCCGGGCCGTGTCGATCACCGTCGGCCAGGACCACAGCTGCGCGATCCTGGCCGGCGGACGTGTCACCTGCTGGGGGCGCAACAACCTCGGCCAGCTCGGCCTCGGCGACAACGTCGACCGGGGCAACGCGCCGAACCAGATGGGCGACAACCTGCCGATCGTCGACCTCGGCACCGGCCGTACGGCGGTCGCGATATCGGCCGGGTTCCAATTCACCTGCGCGCTCCTGGACAACGCCACGGTCAAGTGTTGGGGGTCGAACAGCCTCGGCCAGCTCGGCCTCGGCGCCACGGGCAGCCGCGGCGACGGCCCTGGCGAGATGGGCGACAACCTGCCCGCGGTCAACCTCGGCACCGGCCGCACCGCCACCGCCCTCAGCACCGGCAGCGCCACGTGCGCCCGACTCGACAACGGCCTGGTCAAGTGCTGGGGCGACAACACCTTCGGCCAACTGGGCCTCGGCGACACCAACAACCGCGGCGATGCGCCCGGCGAGATGGGCGACAGCCTGCCGACCGTCAATCTCGGCACCGGCCGCACCGCCACCGCCATCGGGGCTGCGTTCACCCACAATTGCGCCGTGCTGGACAACGCCACCTTGAAGTGCTGGGGCCTCAACGCGCTCGGCGAGCTCGGCCAGGGCGATACCAACAGCCGGGGCGACGGACCCAACGAGATGGGCAACAACCTGCCCGCCATCGACCTCGGCTCGGGCCGCACCGCCACCGCCGTCGCCCTGGCGCCGCGATCGACCTGTGCGCGCCTCGACAACGCCCAGGTGAAGTGCTGGGGCCACAACGGCTTCGGCCAGCTCGGGTTGGGCGACACCACTGCCCGGGGTGACGGACCTGGGGAGATGGGCGACAACCTCCCCGTGGTCGACCTCGGCTCCGGGCGCACCGCGTCTGTTCTCTTCGGCACCACGGATGGCACCCAGGCCCGGTTCTGCGCCCGCCTCGACAACGGCGTGCTCAAGTGCTGGGGCAACAACACGAATGGCGCACTCGGCATCGGTGACGTGAACACCCGCGGGGACGGACCCAACGAGATGGGCAACAACCTGCCCTCCGTCGCCTTCGGCGCCCTCCGGCGGGCGGACCGCGTCGGCCTCGGGGGCAAGTTCGGTTGCGCCCTCCTCGACAACGGCACGGTGAAGTGCTGGGGCGTCAACGCCGTCGGGCAACTGGGCATCGGGGACCTCAGCGACCGGGGCGACGGGCCCGGGGAGATGGGCGACAACCTCCCCGCCGTGGCCTTCCCCTCGGGGCAGCCGTCCGGCATGAGCGGCAAGGTCGTGGATGCGGTGTCGGGCGCACCGGTTCCGGGTGCCTTCGTTGCGATCCTGCGCTCGACGGACTTCGGGATAGGTGCAGGGGTCGTCACCGACAGCGCCGGCAACTACAGCGCCGAGCTTCCGGCAGGGACCTACTTCCCCTACATGATCGATCCCAGTGGGGCGCACGCCCTCGGCTTCAGCGCGTCGAACCCGCCTCGGGTGGTGACGGCCGGTGCGTACCTGGCCGTCAACCCGACGATGGCGCCGACTCGGGGACGCTTCACGGGCACGGTCACCGAGGACGGCAGCGGCAACCCCGTTCCGGGTGCCCTGGCCCTGGCCCTCACCAACGGCGGCGTGCCGGAGACCGTCGCGGTGGCCAACGGCTCGGGGGCCTACACGCTCGCGAACATGCGTCCGGCCACGCACTTCCTCGGGTTCATCGACCCCGCCGGTGGCCACCCCAGCGAGTTCTTCCCGAACTCCCCCAACGTCCCCGATGCCACCCCGCAGGCCATCACCGCCGGCGGTACCACCGTCGCGAACGATTCCATGGCCACGCAGTCCCTCATCGGCACCGGGGCCAACCTGACCGGCTCGGTGACTGATACGACCAGCGGACTCCCGCTGTCGAACGTAGTCGTGATCGCGCTGCGGGCGTCGGACTTCAAGATCGCCCGGGCGACCACCACCAACGCCTCGGGCAACTACACGCTCAACGTCACTCCCGGCGGCTACAAGTTGGCGTTCGTCGATGGCAATGGCGGCCACCTCATGGAGTGGCACGACAACCAGCCCAACACCGGCCTCGGCGCCGCCACCACCGTCAACGCCCCCGCCGCGACCAACGCATCGCTGGCGCGGACCACCGGCTCGATCTTCGGCGCCGTCTTCGACGCGACGACCAACCAGCCCTTCGCGGGCGCCTGGGTCCTCGCCATCGGGCCCAGCGGCATCGCCGGGGGCACGACGGCTGCCGCCAACGGCAGCTACACCTTGAACGGCCTCGCGCCGGGCACGTACCGCGTGACCTTCGTCGACCCGACGGGCACCCGGGGGCAGGAGTACTGGGACAACGCCCTCGACTTCCCCAGTGCGGGCACGTTGAACGTGACCGCTGGCGGGGTCATCAACGACGTCGACGGCAACCTCGGCTGACGCCGTAACCTCCCACCATGGCTGAGCGGGAGGTTCGTTCCGAGCGCCGCATGTCCGACGTCGAAGCGCTCATGTGGAACATCGAGAAGGATCCTCACCTGAGCTCGACGTTCGCGAACGTGACGGTGCTCGACCGCCCCGCCGACCTCGACCGCTTCCGGCGCCGCATGGCCCGGGCGGTACGGGCCATCCCCCGCCTGCGCCAGCGCGTCGTTCCGGGCCTGGGCCGCCTGGCGCCGCCCACGTGGCAGGACGACCCCAGCTTCGACATCGACTTCCACGTGCGCCGCGACGGGTTGCCGAAGGGCGCCACGGATCGGGACCTGTACGACTTCGCCGCCCGCTACTGGCAGGCACCGTTCGACCGCACCCGCCCGCTGTGGGGCTTCACGCTGGTCGACGGGCTGCCCGGCGGGCGGGGCGCCATGGTGCAGAAGATGCACCACACCATCACCGACGGGGTGGGTGGCGTACGGATGTCCGAGCAGTTCATCGACCTCGAGCGCGACCCGGCGGAGCCGCCACCCGATCCGGCCGAGGGCGCCGAGGGATCGGGGCCCGGACCGGCGCCGAGCCTCAACTTCCTCGGCACCTTGGTGGACACCGCCGCGCACGTGGCCCGCCGCACGGCGGGCGCCACCCGGCGGGGCGTCGAGGAGACCGCCGGCGTGCTGGCCCATCCCGACCACTGGGCGGCGGTGGGAGCAGCCGGCCTCGAGACGTCGCGCTCCGTGGTGCGCCAGGCCATGATCAACGACCGGGCTCACTCGCCCCTGTGGACCGAGCGGTCGCTCTGGCGGCGCCTCGAGGTGCTGTCGGTGCCCATGGACGACGCCAAGCGCACCGCCAAGGCGCTGGGCGGCAGCATCAACGACTTCTTCGTCACGGGCGCGGCCCGCGGTGCCGGCGCCTACCACCGGGCCAAGGGGTCACCGGTGGAGGAACTGCGCATGGCCATGCCGGTGAGCACCCGGTCCGACCGGTCGTCGGGTGGCAACTCGTTCGCCCCCTCCCGCGTGCTGGTGCCGACCGACATCGACGACCCCGGCGAGCAGTTCGCGGCGGTCCAGGAGCGCCTGGCCCGCACGAAGGGCGAGCGAGCCTTCGCGCTCCTGGAGGGCATGGCCGGCATGGTCAACGTGCTGCCCACCTCGGTGTTGGTGCGCATGGCCCGCCAGCAGGTCGAGACCATCGACTTCACCACCTCGAACGTGCGGGGCGGCCCCATCCCGCTCTACATCGCCGGCGGACTGATCGAGGCCAACTACCCGATGGGCCCGCTGGCAGGCACCGCGTTCAACCTCACCCTGCTGTCCTACGACGGCCAGTTGAACATGGGCCTGGTGGTCGACACGGGCGCCATCGAGGATCCGGGCCTGCTGCGCGAGTGCATCGAGGAGGCGTTCGCCGAGCTGCTGGCGACCGCCTGACCGCCTGGCGACCGACCGTCACGGTCCTCAAATGGGACCCACTGCGGGCTGCACCGCCCGCACATGTCCCAGCACTCGGCCCGGTCTGCCACTGGCAATGCACGGCACAACTCCGGTGCCACTGAACACCGATCACTAAGGTGCTGAACAACCTGAGCGAGGGCGGGGTCACGATGCGCGGACGGCGACAGACGACGGTTCGGACGGTCGGTGCGGTTGCCATCGCCGCGCTGGTGGCGGCGTTGCTGGTGACCATCGGCGCGCCGGCGACGCCGGCGGCCGCCGACGGCAACGAGGCGCCCGGGAGTCTCTTCGGGTTCCGATCGATCACCGCCGGCGGTCGCCACAGCTGTGCGATCACCGCGGGCGGGTCCGTCAAGTGCTGGGGCTTCAACCTCGTTGGTCAGCTCGGGCTCGGTGACGCCGCCAACCACGGCGACGGTCCGAACGAGCTGGGCGACAACCTGCCCACCGTCAACCTCGGCACCGGCCGCACCGCCACCGCCATCAGCGCCGGATACGCGTTCACCTGCGCCCTCCTCGACAATGCCACCGTCAAGTGCTGGGGCCACAACACGCGTGGGCAGCTCGGTCAGGGCGACACTGCCAATCGGGGTGACGGGCCCAACGAAATGGGCGACAACCTCCCCACCGTCAACCTCGGCACCGGCCGCACCGCCACCGCCATCAGCACCGGCGAGAACTTCGCTTGCGCACTGCTCGACAACGCAACGTTCAAGTGCTGGGGGGCCAACGACGCCGGGCAACTGGGCCTCGGTGACACCGCCAACCGCGGTGACGGGCCCAACGAGATGGGCGACAACCTCCCCACCGTCAACCTCGGCGCCGCCCGCACCGCCACCGCCATCACCACCGGCGAGCACCACAGCTGTGCCCTACTCGACGACGCCACGGCCAAGTGCTGGGGAAAAAACGCCCAAGGTCAGCTTGGTCTCGGAGACAGCGCCAACCGGGGCGACGCCGCCGGCGAAATGGGCGACAACCTCCCGGCCATCAGTCTCGGCGCCGGCCGCACCGCCACCGCCATCACCGCCGGCGGCCTTGCCGGCGAGGGGGGCCACACCTGTGCGCTCCTCGACAACGCCACCGTCAAGTGCTGGGGCTACAACGGGACGGGCCAGCTCGGCCTCGGCGACACCGCCGACCGTGGTGACAGCGCCGGCGAGATGGGCGACAACCTCCCCGTCGTGAACCTCGGCGCAGGCCGAACCGCCACCGCCGTCAGTGCCGCCGGCGTCTACACGTGCGTCCGCCTGGACAACGCCACCGTCAAGTGCTGGGGCTACAACGACAGCCAACTCGGCCTCGGCGACACGGCGAACCGGGGCGACGGGCCCAACGAGATGGGCGACAACCTCCCCACCGTCAACCTCGGCGCAGGCCGCACCGCCACGGCTGTCACCACGGGTGATCTCCACACGTGCGCGCTGCTCGACAACGCTTCGGTCAAGTGTTGGGGTTACAACGATGACGGAGAGCTGGGTTTGGGCGACACCGCCTACCGGGGTGACCAACCGAACGAGATGGGTGACAGCCTGCTTGCGGTGGATCTGGGTTCGGGTGGGGGTCGTGGGGTGGTGTCGGTGGGTGCGGGGGCGACGCACAGTTGTGCGTTGTTGGAGGGTGGGTCGGTGCGGTGTTGGGGGGACGGCACCTCCGGGTTGTTGGGGTTGGGGGACACGGTGAGTCGGGGTGATGGTGCGGGGGAGATGGGCAACGCGTTGCCGTCGGTGAGTTTGGGGGCGGGGCGGTCGGCGACGGCGTTGGCGGTGGGTGATCTGCATTCGTGTGCGTTGTTGGACAACGGGACGGTGAAGTGTTGGGGGGACAACCAGTTCGGGCAGTTGGGGGTGGGTGACACCAACGATCGGGGTGACAACGCCGGGGAGATGGGCGACGCGTTGTTGGCGGTGCCGTTGGGGACGGGGCGGACCGCGACCGCGATCAGCGTGGGTTATGGGATCAGTTGCGCCCGGTTGGACAACGGCACCGCGAAGTGCTGGGGGCGCAACACGTCGGGCCAGTTGGGCCAGGGCGACACCGCCAACCGGGGCGACGCGGCGGGCGAGTTGGGCAACACGTTGTTGCCGGTCGCGTTGGGCACGGGGCGCACGGTCACGCAGCTCTCGGCGGGTGACGACCACACGTGCGCGCGGTTGGACAACGGCACGGTGAAGTGCTGGGGCTACGCGGGCGAGGGCCGCCTCGGGCTGGGCGACCTCGCCAACCGGGGCGACAGCGCCGGCGAGATGGGCGACGCCCTGCCCGCGGTGGCACTCGGCACGGGGCGCACCGCGACATCGGTTTCGGCGGGGGCCGCGCACACGTGCGCCCGGCTCGACAACGCCACCGTGAAGTGCTGGGGGTTCAACAACGCCGGTCAGCTCGGTCGGGGCGACACCGCCAACCGGGGCGGCGCCGCCGGCCAGATGGGCGACAACCTGGCCGCGATCTCGTTGGGCACCGGGCGCACCGCCCTCTCCGTCGACGCCGGCGGGGTGCACACCTGCGCCCGCCTCGACAACAGCGCCGTGAAATGCTGGGGCGCCAACGCCTCGGGACAACTCGGCCTGGGCGACGTCGCGTTTCGCGGGGACGGGGCCAACGAGATGGGCGACAACCTCCCCACGGTCGCTCTGGGCACCGGCCGCACCGCCGCGGTGCTCTCCGCGGGGGTGGCCCACACGTGTGCCCGCCTCGACGACGGCACGGCCAAGTGCTGGGGCGAGAACGCCACCGGCCAACTCGGTCGAGGCAACACCCTCGACTGGGGCAACGGCTCACTACAGATGGGCATCCTCTTCGCCGCCATCGACCTGGGCGGCACCGCCGCCCCCACCGGGATCACCGGCCGGCTCACCGACACCGCCTCGAGCGCCCCGATTTCGGGGGCGTTCGTGCTGGCCATGCGCACCAGCGACTTCTCCATCGTGGGCGGCGCGGTCACCGACGGCGCCGGGAACTACACCGCCTACACCCCACCCGGCACCTTCTTCCTCTACCTGATCGACCGAACCGGCGCCCACACCGCCGCGTTCAACGGCGCCCCCGGCGCCACCCCCGTCACCGTCCCCGTCGACACCGTCACCACCGCCAACCCCACCGCCACCTCGACCCGCGGCACCATCAACGGCACCGTCACCGAAGAGGTCTCCAACCTCCCCATCGCGGGCGCAACCGTGCTGTCGCTCGGCGGGCCCAACGTCTCGGTCGAGGCCGCCACCACCGCCAACGGCGCCGGCGGGTTCACCCTCACCGGGCTCCGCCCCGGCAGCCACTGGATCGGCTACCTCGACCCCACCGGTACCCACCGCACCGAGTTCCACCCCAACTCCCCCGACGTCCCCAACGCCACCCCCGTGGCCACCACCGCCGGCAGCGTCACCGTCGCCAGCGGCCAACTCGCCCCCCAGCCCGGCACCGGCACCGGCGCCGCCCTCACCGGCACCCTCACCGAACAAGGCACCGGCGCCCCCATCACCGGCGCCCTCGTCGTCGCCCTCAACGCCGCCGACTTCCGTCTCGCCCGCAGCGGGTTCACCGACACCACCGGCGCCTACAACCTCAACGTCGCCGTCAGCGGCACCTACAAACTCGCGTTCATCGACCCCACCGGCCACCACAACATGGAATGGCACAACAACCAACCCAACACCGGGCTCGGCAACGCCACCACCGTCAACGCCCCCGCCGCCACCAACGCAACCCTCGACCCCACCGGCGGCACCATCACCGGCACCATCACCGACCAGACCACCGCCCAACCCATCCCCAACACCATCATCTTGGCCATCGGACCCACCGGCATCACCGGCGCCACCACCACCACCCCAAACGGCACCTACACCATCACCGGCCTACCCCCCGGCACCTACCGCACCGCCTTCGTCGACCCCACCGGCAACCACACCATCGAATACTTCGACAACCAACCCGACTTCGGAACCGCCAACACCCTCAACATCACCCCAGGAACCACCCTCACCGGCGTCGACGCCACCCTCACCCGCACCTGACCACACCCCAGGTAGGGGCCGAGGGTTCGGGTGCGCCGCCCTCGTCCGACCACAGGACCCGGACCTCGTTGCGTTGTAGGGTCGTGCGAGCGGCGAGATCGAGTAGGGGTGGGCATGGACCGGGCTTGGGCGGGGAAGATGGCACGGGCCGCCTTGGCCATCGGGATGACGGCGGGGCTGACGGTGGTGGCCGCCGGCGCTCCCGCCCCACCCGCGGCAGCCGACGGCAACGAGGCGCCCGGCAACTCGCAGGCGTTCCGGTCGATCACTGCCGGCACCAGCCACACCTGCGCCCTGTTGCCCACCGGAGCCGTCAAGTGCTGGGGCAACAACGCCATCGGGCAACTCGGCCAGGGCGACATCGTCACCCGGGGCGACGGCCCCCACGAGATGGGCGACAGCCTCCCCGTGGTCGACCTGGGGACGGGCCGGACGGCCACCGCCATCGTTGCGGGTCACCTGCACACCTGCGCGCTGTTGGACAACGGCACGGTGAAGTGCTGGGGTGGGAACGGGTCGGGCCAACTGGGCCAGGGCAACACCACCACCATCGGCGACGGTGTCGTCGGCTCGGGCACCATGGGCGACAGCCTCCCCGCCGTCGACCTGGGCGTCGGGCGCACCGCCACCGCCCTGGGCGCCAGCGGTGACCACACCTGCGCGATCCTCGACAACGGCACCGTCAAGTGCTGGGGTGACAACGCGGACGGGGCACTGGGCCTGGGCGACGCCTTCGACCGGGGCGACGGACCCGGCGAGATGGGCGACAACCTGCCCACCATCCCACTCGGCACCGGACGCACCGCCACCGCCGTCGCCGTGGGTGACTTCCACACCTGCGCTCGGCTCGACAACGGCGCGGTCAAGTGCTGGGGCGCGAACGACAGCGGCCAACTCGGCCTCGGCGACGACGTGAGCCGCGGCGACGGCCCCGGCGAGATGGGCGACAACCTGGCCGCGGTGCTCCTCGGCACCGGCCGCACCGCGGTGGCGGTCAGCGCCGGGTCCGCCCACACCTGCGCGCTGCTCGACAACGCCACCGTCAAGTGCTGGGGAGCCCACGGCTCCGGCCAACTCGGCATCGGCGACGGCACCGACAAGGGTGACGAGCCGGGCGAGATGGGCGACAGCCTCACGCCCGTCAGCATCGGCAACGGTCGTACCGCCACGTCGGTCAGCGCCGGCGGCGACCACACCTGCGCTCGACTCGACAACGGCAGCGTCAAGTGCTGGGGCAAGGGCTCGAGCGGTCAGCTCGGGCTCGGCGACACCGTCGACCGCGGTGGCGACAACGCCGACATGGGCGACAACCTCCCCGCGGTCAACCTGGGCACCGGCCGCACCGCGTTCGCGGTCACCACGGGCGACAACCACACGTGCGCGATCCTCGACAACCAGTCGCTGAAGTGCTGGGGCCTCAACACCCTGGGCCAGCTGGGCATCGGCGACGCCGCGGCCAGGGGCGGAGGGCCGGGCCAGATGGGCGACAGCCTGCCCGTCGTGGCGCTCTTGAGCCGCCACGTGATCGCCGTCGCGTCGGGTTCGACCCACACCTGCGCCCTGCTGGAGAACGGCACGGTGAAGTGCTGGGGCGGCAACGCCTTCGGGCAACTCGGGCTCGGCAACACGACGGCGCGGGGTGACGATCTCGGCGAGATGGGCAACAGCCTGCCCGCGGTCAGTCTCGGCACCGGCCGCACCGCCACTGCCATCGCGGTCGGCGATCTGCACAGCTGCGCGCTCTTGGACAACGCCACCGTCAAGTGCTGGGGCGACAACGAATTCGGCCAGCTCGGCGTCGGGGACACCGCCGACCGCGGTGACGGGGCGGCGGAGATGGGCGACAACCTCACCGCGGTCAGCCTGGGCACGGGGAGGACGGCGACGGCGATCTCGGTGGGGTTCGGCACATCGTGTGCCCGGCTCGACAACGGCAGCGTCAAGTGCTGGGGCCGCAACAGCTCCGGACAGCTCGGCCTGGGCGACGGGCTGAACCGGGGTGACACCGGCGGCGAGATGGGCAACAGCCTGCCCGCGGTCAGCCTCGGCACCGGCCGCACCGCCACGTCGGTGAGCGCCGGCGACGACCACACCTGCGCACGTCTCGACAACGGCACCGTCAAGTGCTGGGGGTACGGCGGGGAGGGACGCCTGGGCCTCGGCGACGCCACGAACCGCGGTGACGCCAGCGGCGAGATGGGCGACAGCCTGCCGGCGGTGGCCCTGGGCGCCGGCCGCACCGCGAGCACCGTCGTCACCGGCGGGGCCCACACCTGCGCGGTGCTCGACGACGGTTCCGTCAAGTGCTGGGGATTCAACGCGTCAGGCCAGCTCGGCCTCGGCGACAACGCCAACCGGGGCGCGCAGCCCGGCCAGATGGGCGACGCGCTTCCCGTCGTCAACCTGGGTGCCGGCCGCACCGTCGTAAGCATGGACGCCGGCGGCAGCCACACGTGTGCCCGCCTCAACGGTGGGGTGCTGAAGTGCTGGGGTGCCAACGGGTCCGGGCAACTCGGCTTGAGCGACAGCGCCGCGAGAGGCGACGGCGGCGGCGAGATGGGCGACTCGCTCAACCCGGTCCAGTTCGACCTCGACCGAACGGCGACGGCGGTCAGCGCCGGGGTGTCCCACACGTGCGTGCGGCTCGACAGCGGCGGCGTGAAGTGCTGGGGCGCGAACGGCTCGGGCCAACTCGGGCTCGGCGACACCGCCAACCGGGGCGACGCCATCTTCGAGATGGGCCCCTTCCTGCCCCTCGTTGACCTCGGCTCGGCCGGCCTCTCCGGCGTCTCCGGCACCGTCGTCGACTCGGTGTCGGCATCGGCGGTCCCCAACGCCTTCGTGCTCGTGATGCGCACCAACGACTTCTCGATCGTCACCGGTGCCGTGGCCGACGGGGCGGGCAACTACGTCGCCGCCGCGGCCCCCGGCTCCTACTTCGTCTATGTGATCGACCGCACCGGCGCCCACACCGCAGGGTTCCACGGCCAACCCGGCGCCACCACCGTGACGGTCACCGCTGACACCATGGTCGATGCCGATCCCGCCATGGTCCCGACGCGCGGCCGGATCACGGGCACCATCCGCGAGACGGGGCCCAACACCCCGATCGCGGGCTCCTGGGCGCTCGCCCTCAACAACGGCGGCGTCCCCGAGAGCGGGACCGTGACCAACGGCAGCGGCCAGTTCGCCCTGCCCGGGCTGAGGCCGGGGAACCACTTCGTGGCCTACATCGACCCTGCCGGAGCGCACCCCACCCGCTTCTTCCCCAACTCACCCGACGTGCCCCACGCCACGCTGGTCAACGCCACCGCAGGTGGGACCACCGTGGCCAACGGGTCGCTCCCCACCCAGGCGGTCACCGGCACCGGCGCGGCGCTCACCGGCACCATCACCGAACAGGGCCTCGGAAACACACCCCTCGCCAACATCTTCGTCATCGCGCTCAAGGCCGCGGACTTCTCCATCGCCCGCGGCGGCATCACCAACGGCGCGGGCAACTACAGCCTCAACGTCGTCCCCGGCGCCTACAAGCTCGTGTTCCTGGACTCGGCGGGACTCCACAACGCGGAGTGGCACAACAACCAACCGGCCACCGGCCTCGCCAACGCCACGAGCGTCACCGCCCCCGCCGTCACCAACGCCACCCTCGACCGCAGCACCGGGTCGATCTCCGGCACCGTCATCGGTGAGCCCAGCGCCACCCCCCTCGCCGGCGCCTGGGTCCTGGCCATCGGCCCCACCGGAGTGGCCGGCGGAGCCGTCACCGCGGCCAACGGCACCTACACCATCGCCGACCTGCCCCCCGGCACCTACCGCGCCGCCTTCATCGACCCCACCGGGCGCCGCACCCTCGAGTACCACGACAACAGCCCCGACTTCGCCGGCGCCACGCCCTTCAACGTCGCCGCCGGCGTCACGGCCAACGACCTCGACGCCAGCCTCGCCCTGCCATGAGCACCAACGGCCCGAGCGCGTCCGGCCTGCACGCCGCCAGGGCGGGCGGGCACACGAGAACCCCGATCAGTTGGGGCTGAGGACCTCGTCGGTGATCTCGGCGGCGGGGGCGCGGAGCAGCGAGCGCACGTCGAGCAGCAGGTCGGCCACCTCGTTGGTGGAGACCAGCTCGCGGTGCAGCATGTCGCCAAGGCCCTGATCAATCAGCGCGAGCGCTTCGTTGATCGTGTCGAGCTCTCGGGTTTCGGTCATTGCTACCTCCACGGAACTGGTGCACGGAACAACGGGGCTCGCCGCCCGTTTGTTCCGTGACTGCCGTCACGGTCTCCCCGAGGGCTTGACTGAACCTTACCCACGGCGTGTCACCGTCGGTCTGCATCTGACCGTGAATTCCGTGTTACGAGCCGACCAGTAGCGTCGGCGACCATGGAACTCGGCACCGACGCACTCGGCCTCACCTTCGCCAGCTTCATGAACCTCGGCCCCCAGGCCGCGCTCACCGCAGCGGCCCGCGCCGCCGAACTGGGCTACCGGTCCTTCTGGACCGCGGAGACGACCGGCCCCGAGGCGTTCTCGCTGCTCGCCGCCGCGGGTGCCGCGGCGCCGGGACTCGATCTGGGCACCGGTGTGCTGGCCCTGCAGCTGCGCACACCGATGGTGGTGGCCATGGCCGGCGCCACCCTCCAGGCGCTGCACCCCGACCAGGACGTCATCCTCGGCGTCGGCATCTCCTCACCAGTGGTCACCCAGCGCTGGCACGGCGTGCCCTACGGCGACCGACCACTGGCCCGGGTGCGCGAGTACGTGACCCTGCTCAAGGAGTGCCTGTCGGGCGAGGCGGTCACGTTCCAGGGCGACTTCTACGAGTGCAGCAAGTTCCGCCTGGGGGTGCGCCTCGGCGACCGGCGTCCCAAGGTCGTGGTGGGCGCGCTGAACCCGGCCATGCTGGCGCTCGCGGGCGAGGTGGCCGACGGCGTGCTGTTGAACTACCTGCCGGCGTCGCACGTGCCCTGGTCGGTCGAGCAGGTGCGCAAGGGCGGCGACGCCACCATCTACGCCTACGTGCACGCCGGCGTCTGCGAGCGTGAGGACGGCATCGAGCTGGCCCGGCGCGACCTGTTCTCGTACGCGGTCGTCGACGCCTACGCCGCCAACTTCGAACGGGCCGGCTTCGCCGACGACGTGGCCGCCATCCGCGAGCGCCACGCCGCCAAGGACCGCGAGGGCGCCGTCGCGGCGGTGTCGGACGCGTTCGTCGACGCCATCGACGTCATGGGCGACGCCGCCCACGTGCGGGCCACCGTCGAGGACTACGTGGCCGCCGGTGTCGACGTCCCCGTCCTCATGCCCCTCCCCTGGGGCCCGGACCGCATGGCCGTCATCGACGCGACCATGCGGGCCGCGATCAGTCGACCGTGAGGTCGAGGCCCTCGGGGAGCTCGCCCCCTGCCTCGATCCAGGCCGTGATCACCTCGGGGAACTCGCGGGGGTTGTAGACGTCCTCCTCGTACGACCACTGGCCGTTGCCGGCGTAGTGGAGGATGCACAGGGTGGGCACGTCGAAGTGGGCGTCGCCGCCGCTGGGGTCGGGCAGCCGGTTCTGGCACCAGAACACCAGCCGGTTGCCGTCGATCATCCACCACTCGTAGGGGAACTCCATCGCCGGGAAGGGCTGCATGACGCCCTTGATCCAGGCCCGGATCTCCTCACGGCCGTTGAACTTGCCGTAGTGGTGCTCGAAGTAGCGGGCGTCCTCGGTGAACTGGTCGGCCCAGGGGTCCCAGTCGCCGCTGGCGACCGCGGCGCGGGCCCGGTTCTTGTAGTGCTCGAACTCGGCCTCGATCTCCTCGCGTGGGAACACCGTGGCCACGGGCTCGGGGGTGAAGTCGGGGATCCCCGTCAACGTGGGGTCGGGTGGCGTGGTGCGCCGCCCGCCGGCTTCGAGCCAGTCGCGGAAGACCTGCTCGGCGTGGGCCGGGTTGTACTCGTCCTCCTCGTAGTCCCACTTGCCGTCACCCGCGTAGTGGAGGATCGACGCGTTGGGGAACCGGTAGGGCGTGTCGCCGCCGGCCGGGTCGGGCAGGTTGTTCCAGATGTAGAACACCACCCGGTCGCCCTCGATCACCCACCAGTCGATGGAGAACGTCATGGCCGGGTAGTCGGCCATGCACGACACGATCCACTCCTCGATCTCGGCCCGGCCGGTGAACCGACCCAGGTAGTGCTCGATGTAGGTGGCGTCGTCGGTGAACAGCGCCGCCCACGCCCGCCAGTCCCGCTCGTGCGCCCCGAGGCGCATGAACTCGTCGAACGCGGCGCGGACCTCTGCTTCTGGATGTTCCCCCATGCGGGCGACGCTAGTGCGCACCGGCCCGGGCAGCGGCTGCCTGTCAGGGCGCACGTCTACGATCGCCCTCATGGAGTTGCGCGACAAGGTCGTGGTGGTCACGGGCGGGGCCAACGGCATCGGTCGCGCGCTGTGCCGGCGCTTCGCCGCTGAAGGTGTGCGGGGCCTCGCCGTGGCCGACCTGGACGGCGCGGGCGCGCAGGCCGTGGCGGGCGAACTGGGCGAGGTGGCCCTCGGGCTCGAGATCAACGTGGCGCTCGAGCCCGACGTGCTGCGCCTGGTCGAGATCACCGAGGACCGGTGGGGTCCCATCGACCTCTTCTGCTCCAACGCGGGCATCGGGTTCCCGGTGGGTGGCGTCGAGGCGCCCAACGAGGGCTGGCAGCAGATCTGGGACGTCAACGTCATGGCCCACGTGTACGCGGCCCGGGCGGTGCTGCCCGGCATGATCGCCCGAGGTGAGGGCTACCTGCTCAACACCGCCTCGGCCGCCGGGCTGCTCACCAACCTGGGCGCCGGGCCCTACTCGGTCACCAAGCACGCGGCGGTCGGGCTGGCCGAATGGCTCTCGATCACCCACGGCGACCAGGGCATCAAGGTGTCGTGCCTGTGCCCGCAGGGGGTGCGCACGAACATGTTGCTGGGCGGGCAGGCCCAGGGCGGCGACGCGGAGCTGGCCGGTGCGGTCGTGCTGGCCCAGGGCGCCATCGAGCCCGAGGAGTGCGCGGAGGCGGTCGTCGCGGGCCTGGCCGCCGAGCAGTTCCTGATCCTCCCCCACCCCGAGGTGCTCGACTACTTCCAGGCCAAGGCCGCGAACTACGACCGCTGGTTGGGAGGCATGCGCAAGCTGGCCCGCCGGATCGGGGGAGCCTCGTGAGCCGCTCGCCCGCCCGTCAGGCGCCGGTCGCCACGGGTCCCGCCGCCGACTCGCGCCTGGCCGCCGTCGGCCTGCGTCCCGGCGACCGGGTGCGGTTCCGGCGGCGGGAGGGCGGGCGCTGGCACGAGGGCGTGGTCGTGCAGCTCGAGCGCGACGGGAGCGTGGGGCTGCACGACGACAAGGGCGCCTCGCGGGCCATCCCGCTCGATCGCCTCGAGGTGCGCACCACCGGGCCGCGCGGTGCCGTGGCGTGGGAGCCGGGCCACGAGCGCGCCGCCCGCACCGAGCAGATGAGGTTGCTGTGAACACCTTCCGACCGTCGCGGCGCCGGCGCGCACTCGCCGTGGCCGGCGTCATGGTGGCGCTGGCGCTCACCCTCGCCGGCTGCGAGCTCCCGGAGACCGAGGGGTTCGACATCACCCACGTCGAGGTCGAAGCGGTGCTGAACCCCGACGCCTCGATGGACGTCGTCGAGCGCGCCACCTACGACTTCCACGAGGGCTTCTCCGTCGGCGTCCGCGACTTCGAGTCCAGCGCGTTCGACGAGTACCAGATCGTCGGCATCCAGGCGTTCGAGAACGGTGAGCCCCTCGACACGGTCACCGACACGCAGAGCCTCTTCGAGTGGGACCTCGATCCCACGACCACCGCCACGAAGACCGTCGAGGGCACCCACACCTACGAACTGCGCTACACGGTCGAGGATGCCGCCCTGGTGCACGCCGACGTGGCCGAGTTGTACTGGAACTGGATCGGCACCACCTCGCCCGGCACCGGCCGCCTCGACGTCGACCTCACGGTGCCCGGACCGGGCCGTGACGTGCGGGCCTGGGCCCACGGCCCGCTCAACGGCAGCATCGACCGCATCGGCGACCACATCGTCCTCGGCGTCGACGACGTGCCGCCGAACCAGTTCGTCGACACCCGGGTGTTGGTCCCGGCCGATCGCTTCACCGCCGAGCCGTTCGACGACGATCTCGTCGAGGACGAGATCGTGGCCGAGGAGACCCGGCTGGCCGAGATCGCCAACCAGCAGCGCCAGGCCGCCGCCGACCAGGCCGACCGCGACCGCCAGGTGCGCCTGGTCTTCAACATCGTCACGCCGTTCGTCATCGCGGCGGGCTGGTTGGCCTTCTTCCTGATCTGGCGCAAATGGGGGAAGGAGCCCCCGGCGCCGCCCGACCTGGGCGACTACTGGCGCGAGGTCCCCGACGACCCACCCGCCGTCGCGGTGGCGTTGTTGTCCTGGGGCACCGTCAGCCCCACCGCGTTCGCGGCCACCACCGTCGATCTGGCCCAGCGCGGGTTCCTGACCATCACCGAGACCCCCGGCACCGGCGGCCTGCTCGGCAACAAGACCGAGTACCGCTTCGACTGGCAGGGCCAGGACGCGTCCGCTCTGTTGCCCTTCGAGCGCGACCTGCTGGGGACCCTCTTCCAGACCGGCCAGACCGTCACCCAGACCGAGTTCACCGCGTGGGCACGCGCCCACCAGAGCGAATCGTCCAAGTTCTGGACCCGCTTCCAGAAGCAGGTCGCCGACGAGCTGAACCGGCGCAAGTACATCTCACGCAACGGGGCGACGCCCTACCTGCTCCACCTCGGCGCCGCGGTCGCGGTGGGGCTCTGGGGGTTCCTCGCCTTCGGATCGTCGGCCCAGGCGATCGGCGGTGCCGCGATGGCCTCGGCCGTCGGCATGTTGTGTGTCACCCCACTGTTGCGCCAGCGCACGCCGGCCGGTGGTGAGCGCTTCGCGCAGTGGAGCGGGCTCAAGCGCTTCCTCGCCGACTTCAGCCGGCTCGACGAGGCCGTGTCGGGCGACATGATCATCTACGAGCGCTACCTCGTGGCCTCGGTGGCCTTGGGGGTGGCCGACCAACTCATCGACGGCCTCAAGGCCAAGCTGCCGGCCGAGGTGGACCAGACCCAGCTGGCGCCCTGGTACGTGGGCTACTCGGTCGGCGGCATGGGCCACGGCCTCGGCTCGATGACGTCGCTGGGGTCCTTCGCCTCGAACTTCGGCACCAAGGCCACCTCCAGCTGCACTCCTCCCAGCTCGTCGAGCTCGTCGGGGTTCAGCGGCGGCGGGTTCTCGTCCGGCGGCGGCGGCGGGGGTGGCGGCGGGGGCTTCGGCGCCCGTTGACCGTGCCGCTCCACCCCCACGCACCCGCCCCCGGCGGTCGGCCGGGCCGGCCCGGTCTGTGGCGCCGCCGTGGCTGACGACCCGACGCTGGCGGTCTACGAGGCCGAGGCCGGGCGCTGGCGGGCCGAGCGCGAGCCCGCCGACCGGGCGCCGGCCCGGGCCTTCGGCGCGCGGGTGTCCGCGGCACACGCCGCGGGGCACGCCGACGCCGACGTGGCCCCGCCCGACGGTCCGGTCGTCGACCTGGGCTGCGGGCCCGGATGGTTCACCGCCGACCTGGGTCACCCGGCCATCGCCCTCGACTACGCCACCGCCATGCTCGACCTCGTCCCCGAGTTCGCGCCCGACGCCTGGCGCGTGCAGGGCTCGATCGACGCCCTGCCGTTCCGCCGCGGGGCCCTCGGGGGCGCCTACGCCAACAAGAGCTACGTGCACGTGGCCCAGTCCGCGGTACCGATGGCATTGGCCGACCTGCACCGCACGCTCCAGGTGGGCGCCCCGTTCGAGCTGCTGGTGTTCGAGGGCGATGTCGAGCTGGCTCAGAACGCCGAGGACGAATTCCCCGGTCGCACCTTCTCCAAGTGGCCCGAGCAGCGGTTGGCCGACGTGGTGGTGGGCGCCGGGTTCCGCATCGACGAGTTCGAGACCGGTGGCGGCACCGCCCGACGATCGGGGTTCCGCGTCACCGCCACCCGGGCCCGCACCCTGCCCGACACCGTCGCCCCGGGCATGCGTCTGCTCATGTGCGGGCTGAACCCCAGCGTCTACTCCGCCGACGTGGGCAGCGGCTTCGCCCGTCCTGGCAACCGCTACTGGCCGGCGGCGTTGGCCGCGGGGCTCGTCACCCGGGCCCGCGACCCCTGGGACGCCCTGCGATCACACGGCATCGGCATGACCGACGTGGTGAAGCGGGCCACCGCCCGCGCCGACGAGCTCTCGGCCGACGAGTACCGCGAGGGCATGGCCCGGGTCGCCCGGCTGGTCGAGTGGCTCCGGCCGACGGCGGTGTGCTTCGTCGGCCTCGCCGGCTGGCGCACCGCGGTCGACCGCAAGGCGGTGGCCGGCGTGCAGCCCGAGGCCCTGGGCGGCGTGCCCGTCTACGTCATGCCCTCCACGAGCGGCCTCAACGCCCACTCGTCGCTCGACGACCTCACCGTCCACCTGCGCGCCGCCTCGGCCCTGGCCGGCGGCTGACGCGAGCCGGCGGCGGCGAACCGCCGCTCAGGCCTGCGCCCGCGCCCACTCGTGCCACCTCGGCGCGAGCTGGGGGACGTCGAGCAGCTCGGCCACCCGCTCGCGCTCGGCGGTGGCGATGACCCCGACGTCGCGGATGGTCACACCGTGGTCGGGCCGGTCCACCACCTCGATGGTGTCGCCGGTGCCGAGGTCGCCGTCGACGAGGATGCGCAGGTAGGCGCCGAAGCGGGCGGCGCGGTTGTAGCGCTGCTGGAACCTCGGCTCGCCCATCGTGGCCGTCAGCTTCCAGCAGGGCTGGCGGGGCTCGGACACCTGGAGCCGGGTCGACCCCACGCGCCACTGCTCGCCGATCACCGCCCCCGAGACGTCGACGCCCTCCGTGGTGAGGTTCTCCCCGAACGTCCCCCAGGCCAGTGGGCGGCCGAGCTCGGCCTCCCACCAGGCGTAGTCCTCCGAGGCGTAGCTGTAGACCGCCTTGTCGGGCCCGCCGTGCACCGACCGATCGGCCTGGTCGTCGCCGTCGAGGTTGACGCCCCGCACGGCCACGCGCCCCGCCACCGGGCCCTTGGCGATGGCGCTCGGCTCGGTGCGGCCACCGGGCGCCCGGAGCAGGCGAGGGCGCCCCACGTTCACCGCCAGGAGGCGTGGCCGCCCGCCTTCGGTCACATCGTCCATGGCCACACCGTAGGGTCGCGGCCATGGGAGTGCGCCTCGAACCACAGGACGAGTACCTGCACGAGTTGGGTCCGGAAGAGACCTTCAACGAGTCGATGTACTTCAACCTCGACGACCCCGCCCACGACCTCGGCGGGTTCTTCCGCCTGGCCAACCGGGCCAACGAGGGCCGGGGGGAGATGACGGTGTGCCTCTACCTGCCCGACGGGCGGGTGGGCTTCATGTTCCAGCGGCCGGAGGTGCACAGCAACGAGGCCTTCGACGCGGCGGGCATGCGCTTCGACGTGGTCACGCCCTTCGAGGAGCTCACCGTGCGCTACGAGGGCAAGGTCGTCATGCTCGACGACCCCTTGGCCATGGCCGACCCCCGGGTCGCGTTCACCGAGAACCCCTACGAGCGGGCCACGGCCGACCTCACCTACACCCGCGTGAGCGACATGGTCGGCGGCGAGCCCGACCAGCCCCACGAGCGTCCCGGCGAGGAGTTCGCCAAGGGCCACTACGAGCAGCTCGTCCGCGCCACGGGCACCATCACCGTCGGCGAGCTCTCCTGGGAGGTGGACGGCTTCGGCCTGCGGGACCACTCGTGGGGGCCGCGCACCTGGCAGGCGCCCTGGTACTACCGGTGGCTCACCGGCAACCACGGCCCGGACTTCGGCTTCATGGCGTCGCGCATCGCCCGCCAGGACCGCGACGGCACCCGCGGCGGGTTCGTGTGGGAGGACGGCGAGCTGCACCTGTGCGACCACAGCGAGATCAGCACCGAGTGGGAGGGCGACGACCACTACCACCAGCGCATCCACGCCCTGCTCCGCTCGGGCGAGCGGGAGTGGCGCATCGACGGCACGGTGCTGAACCTCATCCCGCTGCGCAACCGCCGCGACGGCCGGGTCACCCGCATCTCCGAGGGCCTCACGGAGTGGCAGGTCGAGGGTCGGCCCACGGGCTTCGGACTGTCCGAGTACCTCGACCAGATCATCGACGACCAGCCGGTCGGCATCGACGAATAGGCAACGAACCGCCATCCACAACCGTGAACTGGCGCCCGATTCGGTGGTCGGGACCGCCAGATCGGGCGCCAGTTCCCCGCGGGTCACGTCGATCGATCCAGTAGGGTAAACGGTGTTCACCGCCCCGAGGAGCCCAATGTCGGTCGATGCCGAACCCACTGTCAACCCATGGCTGCAGGGCAACTTCGCCCCGGTCGACGACGAGCTGACCACCGGGACGCTGCCCGTCACCGGCGAGATCCCGGCCGCTCTCACGGGCGACTACCTGCGCAACGGCTTCAACCCCGCGGTGCCCCCCCGCCCGAGCTACCACTGGTTCGACGGCGACGGCATGATCCACGGCGTCCGCCTCGAGGGCGGGACCGCCACCTACCGGAACCGGTGGGTGCAGACCAAGGGGCTCCAGGCCGAGCGGCGGGCGGGCCGCAGCCTCTTCGGGGGCATGGCCGAGTTCGTGCTGCCCGACGCCGACCTCGCCGCCGAGGTCGGCGTGGTGAAGAACCTGGCCAACACCAACATCATCCGCCATGCCGGCCGCCTGTTCGCCCTGTGGGAGGCCGGTCAGCCCACGGAGCTCGATGCCGACCTCACCACCGTCGGCGAGACCGACCTCGACGGCGCCCTGGTCGGCCCCATGACCGCCCACCCCAAGCCCGACCCCGACACCGGGGCGCTGTGCTTCTTCGGGGCCAACGGCTTCGCCCCGTACCTGCACTACTACGAGCTCGACGCCGCCGGGGCCCTCAGCCGGAGCGAGCCCATCGAGCTGCCGAACCCGGTGATGATGCACGACTTCGTGGTCACCGAGCGCCACGCCGTGTTCTTCGACCTGCCGGCGCTGCTCGACGTCGAGGGGATGCTCGACGGCGGCCCCATCGTGCGCTGGGCGCCCGAGCACGGCGCCCGCATCGGGGTGCTGCCGCGTGACGGCGGCAACGCCGACGTGCGCTGGTTCGAGCTCGACCCCTTCTACGTCTTCCACTTCCTGAACGGCTGGGACGACGGTGACGCCGTGGTGGTCGACGGGTGCCGGGCCGACGACCTCGTCGTGGGCTTCGGCGAGGAGCGCGCCCCCGAGGCCCGGGACTTCCCCCACCTGCACCGCTGGCGCCTCGACCTGGCCACGGGCACGGTGAGCGAGGAGGCCCTCGACGACCGCTCGGGCGACTTCCCCCGCATCAACGACCACCGCGCCGGCCGGCCCAACCGCTACGGCTACGTCGCCCACGCCGGCGCGCTCACCGAGACCGGTGCCCGCTTCGACGGCGTGGTGAAGTACGACCTCGAGGCGGGCACGTCGTGCGTGCACCGCTACGGCAGCCATCACGTCTGCGGGGAGGCGGTCTTCGCGCCCGACCCCGACGGCACCGCCGAGGACGACGGCTGGCTGCTCAACTTCGTCTACGACGCCGAGGCCGACACCTCGGAGTTCGTCATCCTCGACGCCCGCGACCTGGCCGCCGAACCCGTGGCCCGGGTCCACCTCCCCCGCCGGGTCCCCTTCGGCCCCCACGGCAACTGGATGGCCGACTGATCGCTCGCGCGCCGCCGGGCAAAAGACAAAAGACGCGAAGAGCGGGGGCGGGGGTGGCCCGCACGTCGGCGCCGACGTCGGCCGCCACGCAGCGTGGCAAGGAACAGCGCCGTTGACGCCATTCCGCTGGCTGGCTCCCATCCCATCTGATTCTTTGGCCGTTTGACATCGCTATGCGACGTCAAACGGCCAATGAAATCCAGGCGGACTCCTGAGCGATCACGCTGCGTGAGATCCGCCCGCGTCCGGCCACGCGCAAACCGAGCGCCGCTCAAGCACCTGCCCTGCGCCCCTTTCTCGCGGCTTTTCGACCGACGCGAGTCCCCCGGGCACCGTCGGCGGATCGACGACGCGCACCGGGAGGCAACGCCGGCGGGCCAGAGGAATCGGCTTCATGACGGCGCTCCGGCCGAGCGCCTGCTCAGCGCCCCCCTTCCCCGCGCCTCTTCTTGCGACGCGAGCCGATCTCGAGTCCCGCCGACGCCCGATCGACGCGCCGCGTGAGGAAGGCGGTCAGGGGCGCCCCGGCCGCCGCCGCACGAACGAAGGGCGGCGTGGGGAAAGGGGGCTCTCAGGCGGGCGCCAGCGCGCGGTAGGCGGTCTGGGGGTCGGTGCCGAAGGGCAGCAGGGCCAGCGCCGGCGTGGTGACGCCGTTGTCGACGTAGCGCTGGATGTGCTCGCGGCAGGCCTCGGCGGGCCCGTGGACGATGAGCTCGTCGACCACGGAGTCGGGGATGGCCGCCAGCGCGGCCTTGCGGTCACCCGCCTGCCAGAGGTCCCACATGGGCTGGAGCTGCTCGCCGCGGCCCAGCCACTCGTGGAACGCGGCGTAGACGGGAACGTTGAGGTAGGCGGCGATGGCGAACCGGCCCATGGCCCGCACCTGGTCGACGTCGTCCGACACCGCCACGAAGATGCGGGCCACGATCTCCTTGCCGGGCCCGCCGGCGTCGACGTGGGGCTTCACCGTGGCCACATCGTCGGCCGAGAGCCAGTTGATGATGGCGCCGTCGCCCTCGCGCCCGGCCAGGCGCAGCATGCCCGGGCGCAGCGCGGCGACGAGGATCGGCACGGGCTGCTCGGGGACGACGCCGAGCTTGAAGCTGCGCACCGAGAAGGTGTCGTACTGCTCGGTGACCTTCTCGCCCGTCAGCGCGGCCCGCAGGAAGCGCACCATGTCGCGGGTGCGCTCGTAGGGCTGTTCGAAGGGGATGCCGTTCCAGCCCTCGACGATGACGTTCGAGGAGGTGCCGATGCCGAAGGCGAGCCGCCCGGGTGCGGCCTGGGCCAGCGAGCCCACGGACTGGGCCAGGCAGGCGGGGCCGCGGGTGAAGGCGGGCACGATGGCCGTGCCGAGCCGCAGCGACGGCGCCCACACCGAGGCCAGCGCCAACGGGGTGAAGGCGTCGGCGCCGTTGGCCTCGCTCGACCACACGTCGGTGTAGCCGAGGTCGGCGAGCTCGCGGACCCAGTCGGCCTGGGCGTGCAGGGGCACGTCGTCGAAGGGGATGGTCATCCCGTAGCGGGCCTCGGTCACTTGGGCTCCTCCCAGAAGCGCACGATGGTGGACTGGCTCGCGGTGGCGAGCAGGGTGCCGTCCTCGGCCCAGAGGTGCACGAGGCCGTGGCCGTACCCGTTGGCCACGGCGTGGACCCGGATGTCGAGCAGCACCCATTCGGTGGGCACCAGCCGCTCGACCCGCAGGGTGTTGTCGAGGCTGTTGCCGCCCGCCCGCTGGCCGAGGGCCTGGCCGATGCCGAACGGCACGTAGTCGCCCAGGATCGCCAGGGCCGCGCCCGACATCTCCAGCAGTTCGGGCATGCGCACCCAGAGGGCGCTGCGCCCGTCAGGCGACGGCGTGCCGTCGAGATCCTCCATCTCGCGCCCGGAGGCCAGGCGCTGGTCGAGGCGGGTCATCAGCGAGTTCTGCTGCTCCACCCGGTGGACGCGGACGGGGCAGTCGTCGGGCGGGGCCACGTCGGGACGCTCCGCCCACTGGCCGGACAGGTCCAGGGGACGCCGGCCGAGAGCGGCGTTGACGGTGAGGATCTCGGTGTCGCCCACGCGGCCCACGGCCCGGGCCTGGGTGGTCTGACGACCTGACTGGGGAACGGTGACCTCGATGTCGAGCACCGAGGGCGGCCGTGCATACGAGAGGTACTGGCCCGTGGCCCAGATGATGGGCCGGCCCGTGGCCCCCTCCATGGCGCCGATGGTGGCGCCCAGGGCGCAGCCGCCGAACAGGAAGTCGCCCATGGTCGAGATGCCGGGGGTGACCGGCACCCGCCAGCGCAGGGGATCGTCGGTGGGCTCGAGCCCCAGCCACGCGGCCGCATCCATCAGCGAGCGCCTCCCACGAGCCTGGGTCGACCGTGACGGGCGGCGGCGAGCACCTGCCGGTCGGCGACACGCCACGGGACGCGCTCGCCGATCGGGGCCGGCAACGGCCGTGCGGCACGGCGCGGGTGGGCTGTGTCGTTCGCCATGGTCCGAGACTAGGTGCGGGACGACCGGGCGCCCGCGTGGTGCCGGTGGGCGCCGACGGGAGGTGGCGTGAGCCCGCAGGAGGCGTCAGCCCGCAGGATCGGCGGGCCAGGGTTGCTGCGGGCCCCCGGTGGTCCCGTTCGCGGTCCTGTCCGGCCACGGCACGGCCACGTTCGGCGCGTCCGCTTCGGCGCTGACGCCACCGCCCTCGTCCCCGGCGGGGCCGCTGGCGGGGGCGTCGAGGCCTGCGTCGCCACCGACATCGACCGCGCCCGCCTCGAGCGCCGGCGGCGCCGGCGGCAGGTCGGGCGAGGCCACCGAGGCGGCCGGCGACACACCGCGCTCGGCCAGTTCGGCTCGCGTCGGGCGGGGTGGCACGGCCGGCAGCGGTACGTCGAGGAGGGCGTTGATCGCCCGCAGCTGCTGGTGGCGGTGCTCCGCAGCCCGGTGACGGCGCCTGGCCCGCCGGCGCCCGAGCAGGCCGTGGGGCGGGGGCACGTCCCTGGCGACGAGATCGGTGATGTCGCCCAGCGACGTGGACTCGGCCAGCTCGAGGGGCGGGCGGCGGTGCACCAGCGGGATCACCGGTGGCGGCGGGGCCGGAAGGGGTGCGTCGGGTGGGGGTGCGGTGACCGCAGCCGCCGGTGCGGGCCCGGGTGCTTCGTCCTCCGCCGCCGGCGCGGCTGGGGTGGCGAAGAGCGACTCGAGGAACGGCCCGGGGGTCTGCGGGGCCGGTTGGGGCGATGCGAACAGCGGCGTCCGCTCGTCGGCGGCCTCGGTACCGGGCGCGGCCGCATCGGCGGGTGACGGCGCCCGCGGGGGTCCCTGTGCCGCCGCCAACCGCTGCGCCACCGCGTCGGGATCGTGGGGCGGATCGCTCTCGGTCGGCGCCCCGAGCGGCGGGGCTGCTCCCTCACCCGGCCGAGCGACGTCGGCGATCGCGGCGGCGGCGCCCTCGTGAGCGGGTGGGGCGCCGACCGGCCCGAGCGCGACGGCATCGTCGACGCCGCCACGTCCGTCGGGCACCGCCGCCGGCGACGGGGCCGCGGGGATCGTCCCCTCCGTGCCTGCGTTCGCCCGCTTGGCCTCGACCTGCGCCTGCTTGGCATCCACCCTGGCCTGCGCCTTGGCCGCCTTCGCGTCGACCTTCGCCTGCTTGGCGTCGGCCCTGGCCTGCGCCTCGGCCGCCTTGTCGTCCGCCTTCGCCTGGCGCTTCGCCGCCTTGGCGTCCGCTTTCGCCTGCTTGGCGTCGGCGCGGGCCCGGTCCGCCGCCGCCGCCTCGGCCGCCGCCGCATCCGCCTTGGCCTGCTTGGCGTCGGCTTTGGCCCGGGCCTTCTCCTGCCTGGTCCCGGCCCTGGTCTGCGTGGCCGGGGCCCGGTCGGCGGGCGACGCGCCACCGGCAGCGCCGCCGTCGGCGTCGGCGTCGGCGGAGCTGATGTCGCTCAAGAACAAGGGCATCGCCGCGGCCATGGGCGGAGATGGTGCCACGCCGGCGACCTCGGATTCGGCGCCACGCGCCGGCTCGGCCTGCGACGGTGCCATCTTGGCGGCCCGCTTCTCGGCGCGCAGCACCTCTCGGGCCGTCTTGCGCTCGGCCTTCTGCACCGCGCGATCGGTGCGGCGGGCACGCCGCCGCTCGCTGCGGGTGCCGGTGACCGGGGCGTCGTCCTCCCGCTCGTCGCGGCTTCGCCACAGCTGCACGCCGGTCACCAGGGCCACACCGGCCAGGAACACCGCCAGTGCGACCAGCCCCACCATCACCGGATCGATGTCGAGCCCGGTGTCGGCCCCGACCACGTCGCCGCCGACGCGACCGCCGGCACCTTCGGCCACGGAGTCGTCGATGCCGGCGGCGATGGCCACGAACTCGTCGGGCGCCACCACCACGCCCACACCGGTGCGCACGTCGGCCAGCCTCGAGGCGCGGCCGGTGTCGGGGTCGACCCGCTCGATCCCGTCGGCGGTGGCCACCACCAGGTCGAACGACTGCCCGGCCGCGGGCTGCGCGGGGTCGAGGGCGATCCCTGCCGGCGCGTCGAGGTCGGCCAGTCGGCGCACCTGCCCGGACGACCCGATCGCCACCACCGCACCGGCGTCACGGTCGGTGACGTACACCGTGCCGTCGCCGTCCATGGCCAACCCCGCGGGCCGATCGAGATCCTCGGCCAGGGTGCCCGAGCGGTCGCCGTTGCGCTGCAGGAGCGCCACGGCGCCACCGAACCACTCCGCCACCGCCACGTGGGTGGGGCTGCGGGGGGCCCGCAGGGCGAGCACCGCGGTCGGGCCGTCGAGGCCGGCCGCCAGGGTCTGCACCCGACCGGTGGCCAGGTCGACGCGGCTCACCGTGCCGGCGCTGAACGACGACACGTAGAGGCGGTCGGGGCCGGCCGCCGCGAGTGCTTCGGGCGCCTCCAGCCCACTGGCCACCTCGACCCGTTCGTCGCCGTACCGGCCCCCCGTCGCCTCGATCGTGCCGGCGTCACCGTCGGTGGCCAGCACGGCCCCGTCGGCCAGCACCAGCACCCCCCGGACCGAGCCCAGGCCCGACAGGACCGCCTCGGGCTCGCCCGACGCGGGCACCCGGAGCACCTCGCCGGCCTGCTGGTCGGCCACCACCAGGTCGCCCGGTTGGACCACCGCGGCGACCGTCGGCGTCGGGGCGGCCGGCGCGGGGGCGCTCGCGGCCGCCGACACCCAGGCGGCCACGCTGAGCACTGCAACCCCCACCCAGCGCGTCGTTCCGACGGCCCGCATGACAGTCAGGCTACCTGACGCGGTTTTCCGGGCTGTGACTGTTGTCCCTCACCGGCATTCCTGTCACACCCCCTGGGCACAATGGATTCATGAAACGCCAACTGGCACTCCTCGAGGACACCCCTGCGGTGTGGCGTCTCGACGAGCACACCCGAGCGGTGGGGCGTCAGGGCATCGCGCGAGCCCGTGAGGCTCTCCGTCGGGCCGACGACGCCAAACGTGAGACACCGTCCGACGCCGAACGCTCCGCCGCCTGATCCACGAACGCGCCGCCGCCTGACCCATTCGCCGTCCCGGCCGGCCACCGCCGGCGCCACCATGCCCACCGTCGGCCCGCCGTCGCCACGACGGGTGCCCTGGACCTAGGCTCGACCCATGCCTGGCACACCCAACGATGTCGTTATCGTCGAAGCCGTCCGCTCGCCCATCGGGCGCCGTGGCGGCGGCCTGTCGACCATCCACTCGGCCGACCTGCTGGCGGCGGTGCAGCGCGAGTTGATCGACCGCTCGGGCATCGATCCCGCCGAGGTGGGCCAGGTGATCGGCGGCTGCGTCAGCCAGGTCGGCCAGCAGGGCTTCAACGTGGCCCGCACCGCGTGGCTCACCGCGGGCCTCCCGCTGACGGTGGCGGCCACGACGGTCGACAGCCAGTGCGGCTCGTCGCAGCAGGCCACCAACCTGGCCACGAGCCTGGTGGGATCGGGCGTGGTCGACGTCGCCGTCGCCTGCGGGGTCGAGGTGATGAGCCGCGTGCCCATGGGCGCGAGCATGGGTCAGGGCGTGGGCAAGGCCATCCCCAAGTCGTACTTCCCCCAGTACGAGTTCACGTCGCAGTTCGAGGGCGCCGAGCGCATCGCCGACAAGTGGGGCATCACCCGTGACGACACCGATGCCTTCGGCGTGCAGTCCCAGGCATGGGCGGCACGGGCATGGGCGGAGGACCGGTTCGGCAACCAGATCGTGCCCATCGACGCCCCCGACCTGGGGGAGGACGGCAAGCCCACGGGCACGACGCACCGGGTCGAGCGTGACGAGGGCCTGCGCGACACCACCCTCGAGAGCCTGGCCGGGCTGAAGGCCGTCGCCCGGGAGGACGGCGTGCACACCGCCGGCACCTCGTCGCAGATCTCCGACGGCGCCGCCGCGGTGCTCGTGATGACACGGGCCAAGGCCGAGGCGCTGGGCCTGACCCCTCGCGCCCGCGTGGTCGACACCTGCCTGGTCGGCACCGACCCGGTGCTGATGCTCACCGGGCCGATCGACGCCACCCACCGCCTGCTCGAGCGCACCGGCATGGCCATCGGCGACATCGACGTCACCGAGATCAACGAGGCCTTCGCCTCGGTCGTGCTCGCCTGGGAGCGCGAGCTGCAGCCCGATCCCACCACGGTCAACCCCAACGGTGGCGCCATCGCCCTCGGTCACCCACTGGGGGGCACCGGCGCCATCCTCGTCACCAAGGCCCTCCACGAGCTCGAGCGCACCGACGCCACCACCGCCCTCGTCACCATGTGCTGCGGCGGCGGCCTCGGCACGGGCACGATCATCGAACGCATCTGAGGCATCGAACGCATCTGACGCGTTTGGCGCACCTCGCGCATCCGTTCTCGGGGTGGCGTTCACCAGGGGGTAACCCACCGGTCCCATCTCGGACATACTGACCGGCGTGCGGAAGTGGGTCCCGGGCCTGGCCCTGATCTCGAACTACGAACGGGCCTGGCTGCCGAAGGACGTGGTGGCAGGGCTCGTGCTGACCGCGCTGCTCGTGCCCCAGGGCATGGCCTACGCCGAGTTGGCCGGCCTCCCGGCCATCACCGGGCTCTACACCACCATCCTGTGCCTGCTCGGCTACGCCGCCTTCGGCCCGTCGCGCATCCTGGTGCTCGGCCCCGACTCGTCCCTGGGCCCGATGATCGCGGCCACCATCCTCCCCCTGGTCGGCGCCGACGGTGACCCGGCCAAGGCCGTCGCCCTGGCGTCGATGCTGGCGCTGCTGGTCGGGGCGTTCGCCATCATCCTGGGGTTGGCCAAGTTGGGCTTCATCGCCGACCTGCTGTCGAAGCCCACCCAGATCGGCTACATGAACGGGCTGGCCCTCACCATCCTCGTGGGCCAACTCCCGAAGCTGTTCGGCTTCAGCGTCGACAGTGACGACTTCATCGGCGACGTCACCGGCTTCGTCAAGGGCGTGGCCAACGGCGACACGGTGTCGGCCGCGCTGGCCATCGGCGTGTTCTCCCTCGTGCTGATCGTGGTGTTCCAGCGTTGGATGCCGAAGGTGCCGGGTGTGCTCGTGGCCGTGGTGCTGTCCATAGTGGTCGCGACGGCCGTCGACGCCGCCGCACGCGGCGTGTCGCTGGTGGGGACCCTGCCCGAGGGCTTCCCCCCGCTGACCTGGCCCGGCGTGCCCTTGTCCGACCTCAGCCTGCTGGCCGCGGGCGCGCTGGGCATCACGCTGGTGTCGCTCACCGACACCATCTCCACCGCCTCGGCGTTCGCGGCCCGCAGCGGTGACACGATCGACGCCAACCAGGAGATGGTGGGCATCGGCGCGGCCAACGTGGCCGCGGGGTTCTTCCAGGGGTTCCCCGTGAGCACCAGCGGGTCGCGCACGGCCGTGGCCGAGCAGACCGGCTCGAAGAGCCAGGTGACCGGCCTGGTCGGTGCCGCCGCCATCACCGCCCTGCTGCTGTTCGCACCCGGCCTGCTGCGCAACCTGCCCCAGCCCACCCTGGCCGCGGTGGTCATCGCGGCCTCGATGTCGCTGGCCGACATCCCGGCCACGGTCCGCCTGTACAAGCAGCGTCACACCGAGTTCTACCTGTCGATGGCCGCGTTCCTGGGTGTGGCACTGTTCGGGGTGCTGCCCGGGATCGGCATCGCGGTGATCCTCTCGATCCTCAACGTGTTCCGCCGGGCCTGGTGGCCCGCCGACACCGAGCTCGGCCGCATCGAGGGCCTGCACGGGTACTACGACAAGCGCACCCACCCCGAAGCGGCCACCCCACCGGGCGTCGTGGTCTACCGCTTCTCCGGCCCGCTGTTCTTCGCCAACGCCCGGACCTTCCGCGACCAGGTGCAGCGCCTCGCCAGTGCCGACCCGCCGCCCAAGTGGATCGTGATCGCCGCGGAGCCCATCAGCGATGTCGACACCACCGCTGCCGACATGCTCGAGGACCTCGACGAATCGCTCAACGAGCGAGGCATCTCGCTGGCCTTCGCCGAGATGGACGACGGCGTGCGCGAGAAGATCGAGCGCTACGAGCTGACCCGCACCATCGACCCCAACCACTTCTACCCCACCCTCAACGCCGCCCTGCGGGGCTTCGCCGCGGAGATCGGCGATGACGCCGTGGCGCCACCCACCGAAGAGGCCGACGAGGCCGCAGCGCACGAGCACCGGAGCACACCGCGGCCCGACCCCGTCTGACCCGCCTCATGCCGGGGGTCAGGGGATGGCGTTGCGGACGCCGTAGAGCGCGGTCAGGGTGACCAGCCCCGCGCCCGAGACGGCCAGCAGGAACGACCAGCCCTGGCGGGCCCAGGCGCGGTCGCGGTCGTCGGGCCACCAGGCCCCCATCGCGACGAGCAGTGGGAACGCCGTGTAGAGGAAGCGGGGCCGGGCGGTCACCGTGTGGGGCAGCAGCATCAGCACCACCACCACCGCCACGTACGCCGCCATCGGCCACGGCAGGCGCTTCTTCCACGCCACCCACAGCAGTGCCGCGGTGCCGAACACCGTGGCCGTGGCGATCGCCTCCTGCGTCGACGTGCCGGGGTGGGTGAGGAAGCGACCCACCTCCGACATCGTGGCCACGCCGAAGCTCATCCGCTCCTTCCAGACCTCGCTCTGCATGCGGAACCACACCCAGTCCTCGCCGGTCTGGACCCGGAGGTACGCGTGGAAGGCGACCACCCCGAGGGGAGCCAGAGCGGGCGCGACGAGCGACCGCCACTCGCGGCGCTCCCAGATCGCGACGAGGGCGGCCACCCCACACGCCGCGGCGACGGCGAGACCGTTGGGACGGGTGGCCGTCGCCAGCGCGGCCACGACCCCGGCCAGCAGCCACTGCCGGCGCTGCAGCGCGATCAGGCAGGCGGCCGCCAGTGCGATGAGCAGCGCCTCGCTGTAGGCGAAGCTCAACACGAAGCTGCCCGGGAACAGCGCCATCAGGATCATCGACCGCTCGGCGGCGAGCGTCCCGTACAGGTCACGCGCCAGCACCCCCACCAGGTACACCACCAGGGCACCCAGGACGAGGTTGACGAGCAGCGCCGCGAACACCTCGCTGCCCGGCAGCACCCGATCGGTGGCGGTCACGAGCATCGGGTACAGCGGGAAGAACCCGGCCCGGGCCTCCTCGAACGCGGTGCTCAGGTCGCGGGGCAGGACGGAGGGGTACCCGTGGCGGACGATGCGCATGTACCACTCGGAGTCCCACGACACGAGCACGCCGACGATCGTGCTCCGGGCGCTCGCGGGCGGGGCCGCTCCCTGCACCGACGCGTCGCCCGCCTTCTGCGCGGCGAGGATCGAGGCGCCCGCCATCACCATGATCCGCGACAACAGGTAGGCCACCCCGCCGGTCACGAGCGCCCGCCGCCAGGCCCGACGATCGTCGCCGGCCGCCGGCGGCGATCCGGCCCCGTCCGCGGCGGCGTGGCCCGTCGTGTCCGCACCGGTGGCTCGTGACGCCGAGGTGTCGGATCCCGCAGTGCCCGGTCCCGACGAGGCCGGAGCCGTGGTGTCCAACGCTGTCACGCTCCGCTCACTCCCTCAGGCATCCGTTCCCGCGCACACGCGGCTGCCTCACCCGTCGGCAGGCCCGGGTCGCCGATGAGGGCTCGGCGGCCCCAGTCGGCGGGTCAGCGGCTGCGGTCGTCGGAGATTCAGCGGTTGCGGTCGTCGGAGGGCGCCGACCGCAGGTCGAGCACCATGCCGGGCAGCGGTCGCGCCGCCTCCCGCCAGGCCGAGCGGGCCAGCGCCCACCCCACCCGGATCATCGCCACCACCACGAGCACCCCGACCACATCACCGTACGAGTCCATCTCGCTCACCCCCTGACTGTCCATCGGCCCCACGGTCCCTCGTCTGGAGGATGAGGCGGAGCCACCGTAGGCCATCGGCCGCCTCGCACGGGGCACCGCGGCGCGGGTGGTCGACCGACTCGGCGCCACCGAACGTCCCGGAGCGGTCCGGTCGTGTCAGACGGCGATGTCACACCCCCGGGGCACACTGGCGGCACGCAGCCGGGCTCGCGGTGGGCGCACCGCCTCCATCCACCGACGATCGGAGGCCGCCGTGGCCCGCCCGCTCCTGCTCAACACCCTGCTCACTGCACTCCTCACCGCGCTGCTCGCCACCCTGGCCCTCGGCGGCTGCACTCCCTCCAGCCGGGCGGCGCCGGCCGACGGCACCGCCACCGTGGTGTCGGTCACCGACGGCGACACCATCGACGTCGACATCGCCGGCCGCCAGGAGTCCGTCCGCCTGCTCGGCATCGACACGTCGAACCCCGCCAACCTACACCCAGGATTCACACCGCCCTGAGGGTCGCATGGCGACCGACGTGGCCGGGCCGGCCCGGTCCGTAGAGGCGGGGTCGGCTAGCTTGGCCCTGACAACTGAGCTCATGTCGACTGCGCACGCAGGCAGCTAATCGGGGCGTTCCCCGGTTGTGGGGGGAGTTGCCCGGGGTCCCCGATGATGGAGCTGTGCGATGACAGGTGTGCTGCGGGTGTTCGGTGTCTCGATGATCGTCTTGGTGGCGGCGGGTTCCGTCGCGGCGGCTGCTCCCAACGCGAGCGCGCCCGATCCGGCATCCGCCACAACCGCCGCCGCCGCCGAGCAGGTGTTCGCCGAGTCGGGTGAGTTCACCGTCCCCGCGGGGGTGTGCGAGGTGGCGGTCGATGCCGTCGGTGCCGCCGGCGAGGGGACGAATCCGCAGTCCTTCATCGAGGACACCACCGTCGAGGCCACCCATGCCGTGGGGTCGACGGGCGGCTACGCCATGTCGGCGCGCGCGGCGCTGGCGGTGACCCCGGGCGAGGTGTTGGCCGTCAACGTCGACGTCGGCGGCGGCGCCGCCGGTTCAGCATCGGCGTTCCGCGGCGGTGGCGCGTCAGATGTGCGGCGCAGCCCGCACGGTCTGGCCGACCGGCTCGTCGTCGCCGGTGGCGGCGGGGGCACCGGTGGCGGGGCCCGCGGGGGCGATGCCGGTGTCGGCGCCGTCGATGTCTTCGCCCAGCCCGGCGATACCGGGGCGAGGGTTACCGTCGGGGATTCCTCGTCCTTCGGTGGTCTTGGAGGAGGCGGCGCCTCTGCGACGAGCGGCGGCGGCCTCTTCGGCAACGGCCCGCAGGGCGGGTTCGGCTTCGGGGGAGCGGGCGCGCCTCCAGTGGGCCCGCTCTTCCATCCGGGTCAGGCCGGGGGTGGCGGCGGCGGCGGGTGGTACGGCGGCTCGGGGGGTGGCCCCGGGGGGTCGCAGTACTCTTCGGATCCTATCTTTCCGACCTTCTACGCGGGCGGAGGGGGCGGCGGCGGCGGTTCCAGCCACGGGCCTCCCGGCACCGCGTTCTCGCAGACGGGTCGGCCGGCGGCGGTGACGATCTCGTTCGAGCCGGCGGGATCGTGCCCGGACGAAAGCGGACCTGACGTGTCGGTGGCCACTCCCGCCGACGGGGCGGTCCACGACCGCGGCTCGACCGTACTCGCCGCGTTCGGCTGTGCCGACGAGGCCGGCGGCTCCGGGGTCGACACCTGCGTGGGCACCGTCGCCGACGGCGAGCCCATCGACACCTCGACCGCCGGCGAGTTCGACTTCACCGTGACCGGCACCGACGTGGCCGGCAACGAGACCGTGGTGACCAACACCTACACGGTCCGCGACGGGTCCCTGTCCATCGACCTGTCCGCAGACGAGACCACGGTCGCGCCCGGCGGGACGATCCATTACACGGTGACGGTGACCAACACCGGCGAGGCCCCGCCGCCGACCACCACGACTGCCCCGACCACGACCTCGACCACCGCCGCGTTGAACGCGTCGTTGGTGGGCGACCCCATCGACCTGACCGGGGTGACGGTCACCTCGACCGCGGTCGCGGACTGCGACCGCGACATCGGCGACCTCGCCGCCGGCGCCGACGTCACCTACGGCTGCACCCACGTCGCCGCGGTCAGCGACGCCCCGACGTTCACGAACACCGCCACGGTGGACTCGGACCAGTCCGACCCGGTCGACTCGACCCCCGTCGACGTCGCCGTGGCGATCCCCGCCGGGTCCGGCCTCGTGTCGGGCACCGTGACCGAGACCGGCTCCGGTGACCCCGTGCCCGGCGCGTTCGTGGCGCTGTTGCGCACCGCGGACTTCTCGCTCGCCGCCGGCGCCGAAGCCGCCGCCGACGGCAGCTACACCGCCACCGTGGCGGTCGGGGACTACTACGTGTACGTCCTCGACGGCGCCCACACCGCCGGGTTCTACGGGCCCCCCACGCTCGTCACCGTCACCGACGGCGCCACCACCACCGCCGATCCGACCGTCCCCGCGCTGGCCGGGACGGTCACCGGCACCGTCACCGACGCCGGCGGGCCCCTCGCCGGGATCTGGGTCGTCGCCATCAACCCCGCCGGCGCCGTGGTCGCCAACGTCACCACCGGCCCCGACGGCACCTACACCCTCGCCGGCCTCGACGCCGGGCCCTACCGGATCCGCTTCGTCGACCCCACCGGCGCCCACCCACCCCTCTACTACGACAACACCGCCGGCTACGACGACGCCACCCCCGTCACCGTCACCGGCGGAACCGCCACCACCGGCATCGACGCCACCCTCACCACCAGCGGCTGACCACCAGACCCACCCGGCCCCGGCGGCCGCCCCCCACCCCGGGGACGGCCGCCCCGCCGCGCCCGCACCACCCGTGAACGCCCCTGGCGAGAGGCGACCGCCCGCTGTCAGACCCAGCGGGCACACTGGCACCACGCGCCAGGGCTCGCGGTGGGCGCACCGCCTCCACCCGTCGCACCACCGGAGGCCACCATGGCCCGCGCCCGCCCCCTCCCAACCCTGCTCGCCGCCGCCACCCTCGCCGCGACCGCCGCGGCCTGCACCCCCGCCCGGCCCGCCCCCACCGACGGGGCCGCCACCGTCGTCGCAGTCGACGACGGCGACACCATCGACGTCGACATCGCCGGCCACCAGGAGTCCGTCCGCCTGCTCGGCATCGACACGCCGGAGACGCATCACCCCACCAAGCCGGTCGAGTGCTACGGCGCCGAGGCGTCGGCCCGCACCGCTGAGCTCCTTCCGGTGGGCAGCCGCGTGCGCCTCGTGCGTGACGTCGAGGCCCGCGACCGCTACGGCCGGCTCCTCGCCTACGTCTACCGGGCCACCGACGACCTGTTCGTCAACCGGTCGCTGATCACCGACGGCTTCGCCGACACCCTCGACATCGCTCCCAACGGCGCCCACGCCGCCGAACTGGCCCGAGCGGTGGCCGCGGCGCGAGCAGGCGGCGTCGGGTTGTGGGGCGCGTGCGGAGGTCCCGACGTGCCGGCTGGTTAGCGTTGGGTGGGTGACGACGTCCGCCGCCCGCCCGCTGGCAGAACGGCTGGGGCACTCCCCCGACGCCCGGGTGCTCATCGTCAACTGCGACGACCTCGGCCTGAGCCACGCCGCCAACGTCGGTGTCTACGACGCCCTGCGCGACGGTGCCGCCACCAGCGCGTCGCTGATGGTGCCGGCGCCCTGGGCCCGGGAGGCCGCCGCCCGCTACCGGGGCGACGACGTGGGCGTGCACCTCACCCTCAACGCCGAGCACGACGTCTACCGGTGGGGGCCCATCACCCAGGCACCGTCGCTGCTCGACGGCGACGGCGGGTTCCCCCGCACCGTCACCGACACGTGGGACCACGCCGACCTCGACGAGGTGCGCCGCGAGTGCCGTGCCCAGGTCGAGCGGGCCATCCTGTGGGGCTTCGACGTCACCCACCTCGACTCGCACATGGGCACCCTGCAGCTGCGGCCCGAGTTCTTCGACGTCTACCTGGAGCTGGCGGTCGACTTCGGGCTGCCCCTGCGCCTGTCGGGCGCGGCCACCGAGCGCACCATCGGGTTCCCCTTCCGGCGCCTGGCCACCGAGGAGGGGGTGGTGTTCGCCGACCACTTCGTGCACGTCCAGGGCCTCGGCAGCCGGGGCGCCATCGCCGACGTGCTCACCCGCCTGCGGCCCGGCGTCACCGAGGTGTACGTGCATCCGGCGATCGACACGCCCGAGCTGCGGGCCCTGAGCCCCGACTGGGCCCACCGGGTGGACGACCACGCCTACGTCACCGACCCTCGCGGCCTGGCCGCCCAGGCGGCCGACGCCGGCGTCACCCTGGTGGGCTTCCGCGAGCTGCGGGCCCTCCAGCGCGCCGGCTGACCCGCCGAGCGGCGGGTCAGGCGCGGAGGCCGGCGAAGAGGTCGGATTCGGGGACGTCCGAGTCGACCAGGCTGCGGGCGAGGATGTAGTCGTCGAAGGGATGGATCTCGCGGGTCACCTCGCGGGGCAGGCCGAACCAGAACGGTGACGCGGGATCCACCTGGGTGGCGTGGGCCAACAGCGCTTCGAGGCGCACGTCCTGGTAGCCGTCGATCGGCACCTGGGTGGTGATGCGATCGTCCTGGCTGGGGCGCTCGAACCACTTCTCGGTGAACGGCGACTCGAGGCCGAGCTCGGTGAACTTGGCGTGGGTGGCCAGCATGCGGGCCCGCGACCACACCACGTAGTAGAGCTTCTGCGGCTGCCAGGGCGCACCGAGCTCGGGGTAGGCCTCGGGGTCGGCCGACAGCTCGAAGGCGGGCAGGCTGATGTCGTGCACCCGCAGGTGGTCGGGGTGCGGGTAGCCCTCCTGGTCGTCGGCGTAGGTGACGATCACCTGCGGCCGCTCGGCCCGGATGACCTGCACCAACCGCCCGACCGCCTCGTCGAGGTCGGCCTTGGCGAAGCACCGGGGATCCTCGTTCTCCGGCGTGTCGGGCATGCCCGAGTCGCGGTAGCCGAGCATCGCCACCCGGTCGTAGCCGATCACCCGGGCGGCCAGCGCCAACTCGTCGCGACGCACCTCGTCGATGCGCTCGCGCACCTCGGGGGTGTCCATCGCCGGGTTCAAGATGTCGCCGGCCTCACCACCGGTGCAGCACACCAGCGTGGTGTGCACGCCCTCGGCCTTGTACCGAGCCACGGTGGACGCCCCCTTGGACGCCTCGTCGTCGGGATGGGCGTGGACCGTCAGTAGCGACAGCGGGGTGGCCATGGAGCGAAGCTACCGGGAGTTCAGCGACGGCTCATCGGTCTCGGGGTTAGATTCCTGGCCGTGGAACCCGAATCCTGGCGGTGGATCTGGCTGGCGGTCGCGGCCGTGTTCGCCATCGGCGAGCTGTCGGCACCCGGCACGTTCTTCCTGCTGCCCTTCGCCATCGGCGCCGCGGCGGCCGCGGTGCTGGCCTTCGCCGGGGTCGACGTGGCCGTCGAACTGGTGGTGTTCATCATCGTCTCGCTGGTGGCGCTGGCGGGCTTTCGCAAGCTGGCCCACCGGCTCGACCGCAACGAGCCCACCGAGGGCATCGGGTCGAAGCGCCTCATCGGCCAGCCCGCCCGGGTGATCGAGGCCATCGACGGCGCCCACGACCTGGGCACGGTACGGGTGGACCGCGAGGAGTGGCGGGCCGAGAGCGGCGACGGCGCCGCCATCGCGGTGGGCAGCCAGGTGAAGATCGTCGAGGTGCGCGGCACCCGGGTGGTGGTGTTCCCGGTCGACCCGCTGCCACCCGCCGCGGGCGGCCCCGCCGACGCCACGACCACCACCGGCAGCGCCAGCGCCAGCGCCGGTAGCGAGGACGACGCGGCCGACGCCGAACCCGACCCAGACCTCGAACCCGACTCCCCCGATCACACCCCGCCGGCCGCGCCCGGCGGGCCGAGCTAGGAGACCCCCGTGGCCGCCATCATCGTTCTGGGCGTCATCGTCCTGGTGCTGCTGATCATCGTCGCGTCGTCGGTGAAGATCGTGCGCCCGTACCAACGGGGCATCGTCGAGCAGCTCGGCAAGTACAAGCAGACCGTCGACCCGGGCCTGCGCATGATCCTGCCGTTCATGCAGACCATGCGCCTCGTGGACATGCGCGAGCAGGTCGTCGACGTGCCGCCACAGGAGGTCATCACCTCCGACAACGTGGTGGTGTCGGTGGACGCGGTCATCTACTACGAGCCCAGCGACCCGCAACGGCTCATCTACAACGTGGCCAACTTCCTGCTGGCCATCACCAAGCTGGCCCAGACCAACCTGCGCAACCTGGTGGGCGACATGGAGCTCGACTCCGCGCTCACCTCGCGCGACAGCATCAACCTGGCCCTGCGCCAGATCCTCGACGACGCCACCGACAAATGGGGGGTGCGGGTGGCCCGCGTCGAGATCCAGCGCATCGACCCGCCGCCCGACGTCATGGCCGCGATGCACGAGCAGATGAAGGCCGAGCGCACCCGGCGGGCGGTGGTCACCACCGCCGACGGCCAACGCGAGGCCGCCATCGCCCAGGCCGAGGGCCAGAAGCAGGCGCAGATCCTCGAGGCCGAGGGCCACAAGCAGAAGGCCATCCTCGATGCCCAGGGTCAGGCCGAGGCCACCCGGGCGGTGGCCGACGCCGAGAAGTACCGCCAACTCACCGTCGCCGCCGGCCAGGCCGAGGCCGTGCGCAGCGTGTACGGGGCGATCCACGACGGCAACCCCACCCCCGACCTGCTGGCGGTCAAGTACCTCGAGGCCCTGCAGGGCATCGCCAACGGGCGGGCCACCAAGATCTTCCTGCCGGCCGACATGGCGGGCGTTATGGGGTCGATCGGGGGCATCGCCGAGCTGTTCACGGGCAACGGCGACCAACCGCCGTCAGCACCCGCACCGCCGGCGCCGCCGAGGCCCGCGCCGCCGTCCCGCTAGCACGCACCGCGGTCGTGGGCGCCAGGGCGACGGCTACACCCGCTCGGCGGGGATCAGCTCGCTCTCGCCGGTGTCCTCGTCGAAGCGCAGGCGCCAGCCGCAGCGCTCGGCCAGGTGCGAGCGGCCCTCGTCGGGCCCCGCGGCGATGAGCTGATCGCCCGCCTCCAGGCGGATGTGGCCCCGCGGGCGGTACAGGTAGCGGCCCCCACGGCGGACGGCCAGCACGTGGTACCCGGGCTCGATGTCGAGGCGCAGCGCCGACAGGGTCGAGCCGTCGGCCATCGAGCCCGCGGCCACCGGCACCTGCATCACCACCTCGTCCGAGTCGCCGAGGGCGATGTTGAGGATCGGGTGGACGTCCTCTTCCTGCTCGATGATCCACACCATGGACTGGGCCTCGTCGCCGATCGACTCGGCCGCCTGCGAGAGGTGCAGGAGCCCCCGCAGCGGCGACGGGTCGATGTCGTCGGCCGCGGCCCGCAGCACCCACAGCTCGAGGCGGTCCTTCATCTCGTCGAGGCGGTCCTCGAGGTGGCGCACCTCGGCCGCCAGGCCCGCGTCGCGCAACACCAGCGCGGAGTAGGCCAGGCCCACGGCCACCTCCGAGATGTTCTTCATCTCCACCAGCACGTCGACGGCCCGGTCGAGGTCGTCGACGGTGCCGTCCTCGGGCGGGGCCGCGGGCTGCCACAGGGGCGCGTTGGCCAGCTCGCGCAACCGGGTGATGCCGGCGGGCGACCCCTCGAGGAACAGCACGTCGCCGGGTACCAGCACGTCGTCGCCGTCGACGTCGATGTTCCAGTCCCGATCGCGGCGGATGGCCATCACCCGCATGCCGGTGGCCACCGGCAGCTCCAGCGCGGACAACGGCCGGTGGGCCATGTGCGAGCCCTCACGCACCATCACCCGGTGCGACACCTCCTCGGCCACGGAGAGGTCGGCCACCAGCTCGCGGGGGATGCCCAGGTTGTGGGTGACGATGCGGGCGATGTCGACCGCACCGTTGGCGATGCCCTCGATGGCGTCGACCACCTGCAGCACCGACGACATGGCCTCGGCCTCGCGCGGGGCGCGCACGGCCATGATGCACACCGCCCGCATGTCGTGCACGAGGTCGCTCATGCGCTCCTCGAGCTCGGCCACCTCGTCGGCCATGTCGGGGTCGCCGAAGTACAGCGCCGCGTACGCGAGGTCGACCATCAGCTCGGAGGTGTCCTTGGCCTCCGAGAGCATGGTGCGGAGATTTCGAGGGCGGTCATCCATGGTGCTGGTGCCTTTCGAGCGTAGATCGATCGAGGGGAGAACGTGAGCAGCCGGATGCCGAAGGCGCTCCGACGGAGGAGGAGCCAGATCCGAGCGGGCCAGGCGGTGGAGCGGAGCGAAGCCGCGGCGGATGCGAACCGGATGCCGAAGGCGCTCCGACGGAGGAGGAGCCAGATCCGAGCCGGCCACGTGGCGGAGCGGAGCGAAGCCGCCACGAGCGCGAACCGGATGCCGAAGGCGCTCCGACGAAGGAGGAGCCAATGTCACGTGCCATCAGGCGATCCCCAGTGCGCTGATGGCCAGGACGAGGGCGAGGGCGCCGACGAAGTCGACCGCCGAACTCACGACCGGGATGCCGTAGGTGTCGGGGTCGAGGCCCGTGCGGACGGCCACGATGGCGGCGTAGTAGGCGATGAGCACCACGAGGGCCATGGCCGCGGCGCCGCCGAGCAGCGATGCCGACACCATCATCGCGAGGCCCGGGGTGGCCTGGCCCAGCGCGTCGCCGATGAGCTCGGCGCCGAGCGCGTTGCACAGGTACACGGGCAGCGACAGCATCAGCACCAGCGAGATGTCGCGGCGCGCCTCACGGCTCGGTGCCGGGGTGGGATCGACGACGCCGAGGAGGAGCTTGCTGGACAGTCGACCCGACAGGATGCCGCCCAACGCGCCGGCCGAGCTGAGCTGGGCCGGCACCAGGATCAACAGCGCGGGGTACCGGGAGAACGAGTCGAAGCTCTTCTCGAGCGCCACCCCGGCCATCGCGCTCACCGAGCCGGCCACCAACAGCACGGGCACCGACTCGCGCACGATCCGCCGCAGGTCGGTGAGCTTGGCCCGCCAGCCGAGCACCAGCACGGCGGCGGCCACGACCACGGCCACGACCCCGAGCGTGGGGGTGAGGACCGCATAGCCCAGCAGGCCGGTGGCCAGGAAGAGCGCCGGCAGGGTCAACACGTCGCCGAGCGTCGAGACGAGGGGCGCGGTGACGTTGTCCAGGTCCCACCCGTAGCGCACGGCGCCGCCGGCGAGGCCCAGCGTCGCCGCCATCACCACGATCGACCCGAGCACCCCGCCGACCACCGAGACCAGGGCCAGGTCGGTGAAGGGGATCGATCCCTCCAGCGACAGGCCGACGGCGATCACCTTGGCCGACACGGCGAGCAGCAGCGACATGCCGACGGTCAGGATCGCCGCCCCCAGCACGTTCTGGCCCAGGACGGTGTCGCGCCGCACCGACAGCCGGAACCCGCCGGCATGGATCGACGTGCTGATCCGGTTGCCGAACGCGCCGAAGATGTTGCCGCGGAGGCCGATGGCGGCGGGCACCAGGACGAGGAGTCCGGGGAGGTCCTCGAAGGTCGAGGTGATCGACCCCAGGAAGGCGCCGGCGACCAGGCTGGTGCTGGTGTTGAGCACGAGCGCGACGAGGCTCTGGCGGACCACGACCACGTCCGCCCCGAACAGGGCGGCGAGGCCCTTGGGGAGCCGAGCGCGACGGGCCATCGCGGGCCAGTCTGGTGCACCTGCACTGCCGCACCTGCGACACTTGCCCGCCGATGCCCGCTCCCGCCGCTCCCTCCCGCCGCCGCGCCCGCTCGCGGGCCGCCACACCCGCAGCCCGCCGGACCACCGGCGCGGTCGCCGGCGGCGGCCGTGGGATCGCCGCCATGGCCCTGGCCGTGGCCGTGACCGCCCTGATGGCGGCCGGGTGCAGCCACACCGACGGCCGTCAGCTGGCGCGACCCGACCCCGGGCTCACCGCCACCACGCCGCCCACCACGGTGCCACCGACCAGCCTGGGCCCGTTCCTGTCACTGAAGAGCCCGGTGGTCGAGGTGAACGGATCGCTCCCCACCCGCTTCACCTGCCACGGTGCCGACGTCTCGCCGCCGCTCTCGATCGACGGGGTGCCCACCGGTACCGAGTCGCTCGCCCTGTCCCTCACCGACCCCGACGCCCAGGACTTCGTCCACTGGGCCGTGATCGACATCGACCCGACCGTCGGCGCGCTGGGGCCCGACCAGGTGCCGGCCGGCGCGGTCGAGTACCCGAACGACTTCGGCGACGCCGCCTACGGCGGACCGTGCCCGCCGGACGGCCAGCGCCACACCTACGTGTTCACCGTCTACGCGCTCCCGGCCACCGCGGTGGACTTCCTGGGGCCCGATGAGACCAACGGGGCGGCGGTGATCGACACGGTGTCGCGGCTGTCGAGCGCCAGCGCCGCCCTCACCGTGACCTACGAGTCGCCAGGCTGAGGAGGTAGCTGGGCCGTCAGGGGGCGAGGATGGCGGCCAGCTGGCGGGACTGGGCCAGCAGCACGCCGTCGGGGGCCCAGATCTCACCGTCCTCCTCGACGAAGCCCTCGGCGGCCACCCGGGTGTGGAACCGGGTGAGGCAGAAGTCGGCCGCGGCCACCGGGTGGCCGGGGTTGCGGAAGTGGATGGTGAGGTCGACGGTCGGCACGCCGAGCGGTGCGGTGACCTTGGAGAACACCGGCGGGATCCACGCGTCGGTGAAGGCGGCCAGCACGTGCTGGTCGACCACCTCGTCGGCCGACTCGTCGGGCGCCAGGCGGATCCATCCGCCCGAGACCGCGTCCAGCGACCCTGCGAACGGGGGCGATCCCACCGCGAAGCGGCTGTCGTAGCGGTCTCGCATCCGGATCGTGACCGGCGGCGCCGGCATCGGCGCCAACTGCTCCGGGCCGGGCACGTCGGGCATCGGGGCGTCGTGGAATTCGGGGCCCGGGCGCGGGTCGGCGAAGGCGGCCATGGCCAGCGCCAGCAGCCGTCCGTCCTGCTCGAGTCGTGCCGTGACGTTCGAGACCGTGCGACCCGACCGCTCGACGGCCACGTCGACCTGCGCGTCGCCCTCGTGCGGGGGGCGCAGGTAGTGGACCGTGAGCGACCGGGCGGGTCGGGACGGATCGGCCACCGCCGTGGACATGGCCCGCAGGATGAGGGCGGCGACGTAGCCGCCGTTCGGCCCACGTTCGATCCACCACCCCGGGTCGATCCGGGCGCTGAAGCGACCGTCGCCCCGAGGCGTCACCGCGGTGTCGTCGGAGAATCGGTGGCTCACACCGCCGACGGTAACGGCCGATAGAGCGATGATGCTGCCGTTCCTGCTGCTCGCCGCAGTCATGGTGTTCGGGCTGGCCAGCTTGGCCGCGTGGAAGCGCCACGCCGACCGGCAGGCGGAGTTGCCCCGCGTGGCCCGCCGCGCCGGCCTGTCGTTCTCCGAGGGCGACGCCTTCGACAGCGCCCGGGTGCCGTTCCAGCTGTTCCGTCAGGGCGACGGCCACGAGGTGACGAACACCATGTGGGGACGGGCCCCCGACGGCGCCCCGGTGCGGGCCTTCGACTTCTCGTACTACGTGGAGTCGAACAACGGGCGGGTGGGCACCTCCGGCCTCGGCACCACGGGCCTCGACACGTCCGGCCTGGGCCTCACCGGTGTGCTGCTCGGCGGGGGCCGGGTGGAGCAGCCGACCCGACGGTACCGGCACTTCACCTGCGCGCTCACCGAGGTGCCCGCGGTGTGGCCCCACCTGGTGATCACCCCCCAGAAGGGCCTCACCCGCCTGATCAACGTGATCGTGGGCGACGACATCGACTTCGAGTCGGGCGAGTTCAACCGCATGTTCCGGATCACCTGCGAGGACCGCCACTTCGCCCAGACCTTCATCGATGCCCAGATGATCGACTTCCTGCTGACCACCAAGGGCGAGTTCCAGGTGGAGGTGCGAGGCCGCTGGGTGCTCGTGTCCACCGGCCAGCTGCCCCCGCGGGGCTTCCCCGGGCTGATGAACCTGTCCAACGCGCTCCGGGCGGTGATCCCGCCGCTGGTGTGGGAGCTCTACCCCCAGGGCCCCCGGGCCTCGCTCGACGGAGGCATGGTGTGAGCCAGAAGTGGGCGACGTGAGCCCGGTCTACGTCGTGCTGGGCGGGGTGCTGCTCCTCCTCGCGCTGGTGATGGTGTCGTACAACCGCTTCATCCGCGACGGCCAGTTGATCGACAACTCCTGGTCGAACGTCGACACCGAGCTCCGCCGCCGGTACGACCTCATCCCGAACCTGGTCGAGACGGTGGCCGGCTACGCCACCCACGAGCGGGGGACGTTCGAGGCGGTGACCCGGGCGCGGGCCCAGGCGATGCGCTCGGACGGGAACGCCGCGTCCCAGTCGAGCGACGAGAACGTGCTGGTGGGTGCGCTACGCAGCCTGCTGGCGGTCACCGAGGCCTACCCCGAGCTCCTGGCCAGCCACCGGTTCGCCGAGCTCCAGGACGAGTTGGTGATCACCGAGAACCGCATCCAGGCGGCGCGGCGCATCTTCAACGGCAACGTCCGCGACTACAACACCCGGGTCGAGTCGATCCCTTCGAACCTCGTGGCCCGGCTGTGCGGCTTCACCACCCGCACGTACTTCGAGGTCGAGGCCGCCGTCCGCGACGCCGGCGCGCCGACCGTGCGCATCGGCCACCCCAGGTCGTAGCTACCTCGCCCGCACCAGCTCTCTGGGCATGCCGCCCGTCGGGGTCGCGGTCGGGCCGGCCTGCACCGGACCCTCGCGGGACACGGCACGGACCATCAGCGGTCGTGCCCGTGGCCCCCGCCGTGGGGCTTGGGTGGCTTCGGGCCGTGACCGGGGCGGGTCGTCGCCGGGCCGGTGACGGTCGACGAGGGAGCCGGCAGGACCGTGGTCGGGGCGGGGGCCGCGGTGACGACCGGGGCGGCGGTGACCGGGGTGGGCGCGACGGTGGGCGGGGCCACCGTCGGCACGGACCGGTCGTCGATCGGGTCGCCCCCGTCACCGGCACGTGCCGCGAGGGCCACCGCCATCCCGAGGCCCAGCACCGCCACCACCGCCGCGGTGGCCAGCCAGAGCACGCGGCGGTCGTGGTGCCTGACGTCGACCGCAGCGGCTCGGCCCCCTCGGTGGGCACCGGGCGTCGGCGCGAGCGGCCTCGTGGCGAACGCCGCGGTCTCCGCAACGCCATCCGAGGCGGCCGGCGTCGTGGCGAACGCCGCGGTCTCCGTGGCGCCGTCCGAGGCGGCCGCCGTCGTGGCGAACGCCGCGGTCTCCGTGGCGCCGTCCGAGACGGCCGGCGTCGTGATCGCCGCCACCTCCGTCGCCGCATCGGCCGCCGCATCGGGTGATGCGAGCGGCACGGCCGCGGCGACGGCGGACGCGGTCGGGCGGGACGAGGGATCTCGTCGGGTCATGACGTGCAGGAGGTGCGACCAGGCGTCGCCGACCACGGGCAGCGGTGGGTCGGCGCGCAGACGGGCGAGCGCGGCCGCCGGGGCGGGACCCGGGAACACCCGCCGGCCCGACAGTGCCTCGGCCAGCACCAGGCCCAGCGCGTAGACGTCGGCGGGCGGTCCCACCTGATCGGGAGCCTCGAGCTGCTCGGGGGCCAGGTAGGCGGCGGTGCCGACCGACAGGCCCGTGCCCGTGAGGTGGGTGGCGTCGTCGGTGCGGGCGATGCCGAAGTCCACCAGGCGGGCTCGCCCGTGCTCGTCGACGAGGATGTTCGAGGGCTTCACGTCACGGTGCACGACACCCAGGGCGTGGGCGTGGGCCAGGCCGTCGGCCAGTTCGGCCCCCAGCGACGCCACCTGCCCGGGAGCCAAGGCACCGTCCCGCAGCAACAGCTCGGCCAACGTCTCGCCGCGCACCCGTTCGAGCACCACGAAGGGTCGGCCGTCCACCTCGCCGGCGTCGAGGACGGCCACGACGGCCGGGTGGGACAGACCGGCGAGCACGCGGCTCTCACGGCGCAGCCGGCGAGCAAGTCCCTCATCACGCTCGCGCAGCACCTTGACCGCGACCTCACGTTCGAGGCGGATGTCCTCGGCCAGCCACACCTCGGCCATGCCACCGGCGCCGAGCCGCTCGATGAACCGGTACCGCCCGTCGAGCAGCGACCCCGGTTCGAACACCGGCCTCCTCTACCCACACGACCTGCGGGTCAGACCCACTCGACCGGCGTGGGGCCGCTCGGGGTCAGGTGGACGGTGGATCGGTGGCAGTCGGGCCCGCACGCCGGCCGGCGCCCCGCACGCGGCCGGCCCAGCGCAGCCGGAGCGCGGCCCGCACCGTGGGGAGGCCGAGGTTCACCGATCGGTCGGACGACCACTTGGCGTAGGGCGCCATGGTCAGGGCGGCCAGGCCCAACAGCGGGAGGTCGTAGTTGACCCGCCACCCCTGGAAGTCCCGCCAGGCCTTCTCACGATCGCGGCGCACGGGCACGCCGTAGCCCGCCAACTGCTCGTAGACCGCGTCGAACTCGGAGCGATCGATCGAGATGGGGTCGTCGGGATCGGGGTCGGGGTCGTAGGGGATCTGGAAGTAGTCCGCGATGCGACGCAGGCACAGGAACCCGGACCGCAGGCACATGGCGGCCTGGGGGTCGGTGGGCGTGTTCACGACGGAAAGCACCAGGGCAGCCCCGTCGAGCACCGCGCCCGACGCCGTCACCCACGAGCGGCCGCTGATCGGTGAGCGGAAGAACGGCAGCGACGGTTGCGAGGTGTGGGTCTCCTCGAGGTCGGCGAACAGGGCTTCCCACTGCACCCAGACCGTGTTGAGGCTGTCGAGGCGAGCGAGGCTGTGGGCCCGCATGATCATCACCGCCGGATCGGGCGGCTCGCCGGCACGGGTGCCCAGCATCACCACCGCCTGCTCACGACGCTGGAACGCCGAGTAGATGGACGGCAGGTAGCTGATGAGCAGGGCGATCAGCCCGAGCCCCAGCGTCGCCTCGATGAACGCGGCGATGGTCGAGGGCATGTCGTCGGGCTTCACGAAGCCCAGGGTCAGCAGCGACGAGCCGCTCTCGACGAAGGCCTGGCGCAGCGGGTCGACACCCAGTCCCCAGAACACCACGGTGAACCCGACGATGACCAGCGTCACCCAACTGGCCGCGAGCAACAGCAGGCCGATGGGCGCGTACATGGCCATGGCCCGGTCGCGGGCCTCGTACGAGCGGGCCAGTCCGGTGATCCGGTCGAACACCCAGCGCAGGGCCACGAAGACGACTCGGGTGAGCAGCACCACGTCGCCCCTCGGCAGGATGACCGCCCGCACCGCCGACAGGAGCGTCCACACCACCAGTGCCGAACCCGCCAGCACGGCGGCGATGCGGAAGACCTCCATGGGGCGGCGAGCCTATGCGCCACCCGGCCCGGAGCGGTCGGCTCAGGTGGCTCCGGTGGTTCCGGTCCGCCCAACTGCGCAACCGGACGGGCACCCCGACGCACCCGGCCGGCCCCGGACCCACGTTCCGGTGGCCGGCCCCTGTTGCCAGCGTCGCGTTCGAGCCACCAGAAGGAACGCCCGGATGCCCGCGACGGGCAACAGTCGGCCAACGCGTGGCCGACACTCGGCCATCACAAGCCCGGCGCGCGGTCGGAGCGGCCCGGCGGCTGGCAAGCTCTGGCCATGGCCGAGGCGACGTCGTGGGCGGACGTCGGCGCCCGGTTCGCGTGGCGGCCGTCGCAGCGCCACCTGCTCGACCTGGCCGGCCACGTCACCGACGGCCGGTGGCACCTGTGCGCGCCGCCCGGCTCCGGCAAGACCCTGATCGGCCTGGAACTGGCCCGCCAGGTGGCCCGCCCGGCACTCGTGCTCGGCCCCACCACCGCCATCCGCGACCAGTGGCAGGCATCGGTGGCCCTCTTCGGGGCCGACCCCGAGGCGTTCGCCAGCACCGACCCCGAGGCCCGGGTCCCCCTGCGCTGCGTCACCTACCAGCTGCTCGGCAACCCGGGCGAGGCGGCCGAGGAGCTGCGGGCCGCCGCCCGCCGCCTCTGGGTGGCGGAGGTCGGGGCCGACCTGGAGCCGGCGGCGGCCGAGTCGAGGGTGCGGGCCACCGAGGAAGGGGATCCGGCCCGCGCCGGCCTGGAGCTGGGTCGCCACGTGCGGGCGCTCCGCCGCAGCCTGGCCACGGGTGCAGACGTGGGTGTCCCCCGGGCCGAGCTGCTCGGGCCGCGCACCTCGGCCCTCGTCGACCGACTCGTCAGCAGCGGGCTCGGCTGCCTGGTGCTCGACGAGTGCCACCACCTGCTCGACTGGTGGGCCCTCGTGGTGAACGTCCTCGTCGACCGGCTGGCCGCCCAGCCCGGCGGTGTGGCCGTCGTCGGGCTCACCGCCACCCTGCCCGAGCCGTCGTCGAGCCGCGAGGCGGCCAACTACGAGGGCCTGCTCGGCCCGGTCGACGCCGAGCTGCACCTCGCCGCCCTGGTCGCCGAAGGGGCACTGGCCCCCTGGCGCGACGGCGTGCGGCTGACCGCGCCCACCCCCGACGAGGCCAGCTTCCTCGACGGGTGGCAGGCACAGCTCACCGCCGCCCTCGACGAGGTGCTTGCCGGTGAGCCCGTCATCGGCTGGGCGGTGGCGCAGATCAGCGTGCCCACGCAGGACGACGCCCTCGCGTCGGCCGGCGGCGGTGACGCCGGCGCCTGGCAGGCCTTCTGGGACCGCGATCCGCTGGCCGCCGCCGCGGTGGCCCGCTGGTGGGCGCACCGCGGCCTCGCGCTGCCGGCCGGCTTCGAGGCACCGGCCGAGGCCGCGGGGCCGCTCGACCTGGCCGACCGCCTGGTGCTCGTCGACGCGTGGCTGCACGATCCGGCGGGCGAGGCACCCGAGCCCGACCGTCGGGCGGTGGAGGCCCTGGCCCACCGCTACGGCCTGTCCTTCACCACCGCCGGGGTGCGGTGGGGTCGCTCCGTCGGCGACCTGGTCTGTGCCCGCTCGTCGGCCAAGGGCGACGCCGCCGCCGCGATCCTCGCCGACGAGGCCCGCCGGCGCGGCGACGCCCTCCGGGCGCTGGTGGTGGTGGAGCGCGACCAGGCCACCTCGCCGCCGGCCGAGGCGCGCGCCGTGCTCGGCGAGGACGCGGGCACCGCGTCCCGGGTGCTCGCCCGCCTGTGTGCCCGCGCCGAGATCGCCGACCTCGGCATCATCACGGTCACCGGGCGGGGCGCCTGGGCCAGCGCGGCTGACGCCGACGCCGTCGTCACCGCGCTGAACCTGGCCCCCGAGGTCACGGGCGACGGCCGGCGCTGGGCCCGCACCGCGGGATGCGACATCCGCGGCGCCGTCCAACTGGTCGGCGAGGGCCCCGGCTGGTCGGCGGCCCGCTGGCTGTCTGCGGCCGAAGCGGCGCTCGACGCCGGCGCCGCCCGGGTGCTGGTCGCCACCCGCGGCCTGGTCGGTGAGGGGTGGGACCACCCCGCCCTCGACGTCCTCGTCGACCTCTCCGAAGTGGCCGCGGCCGGCGCCACCACGCAACTGCGAGGGCGGGCACTGCGGCTCGACCCCGCCCGACCCGACAAGATCGTCTCCCTCTGGGACGTCGCCGTCGTCCACCCCGCGGTGGCGACGGACTGGGACCGGTTCCGCCGGCGCCACGCCCGGTGGTGGGGCCCCGACGCCGCCGGCGAGGTCGTCACCGGCGCCGCCAAGGTGCACCCCCGCGCCGCCGTTCCCCGGCTCCCGTCCCCGGCCGAGCTCGACACCGTCAACGCCGAGAGCGCCCGAGCGGTCGCCGACGTGGACACCACCCGCGCCGCCTGGCGGGCGGTGGATCCCGGCGGCGTCGGCACCGCGGCGGTGCGGGTCGAGACCCACCGGCGACGCCGGGTCCGCACCCGCCCTCGCACCTGGCGTCGCTGGACCGGCGGCGCGGTGGCCGGCGCCGGCGTCGGAGCCGGCGCCCTGGCCCTCGTGGTCGGCCTCACGCTCCCCGCACTGTGGCCGGTGGTGGCGCTGGGCGCGGCGGCCACGGTCGTGGGAGTGACCAACGGGCGGGGGCGGGTGGGCGACGACGCCGACACCTTCGCCGCCCTCGCCGACGCAGTGCTGGCCGGCCTCGTCGCCGCGGGCCGCCACGACCTCGCATCGGGCCGGGTGTCGGTGGCCCCCGATCCCGCCGGTGGTCAGGTGGCGACGGTGACCGGGGTGCAGGACGACGCCGCCGCGGTGTGGGCCGGCGCCCTCGCCGAGGCCCTCGGGCCCCTCGGCCGACCCCGGTGGATGGTCACCACGCCCGGCGCGACCTGGCGCGTCCCCACGGTCGTCGGCGCCACCCGCGAGGCGGCCGAGGCGTTCGCGGCCCGCTTCCGCTGGCGCGTCCCCGGCAGCCGGCTCGTCCGGGCGGGCACCCCCGAGGCGACCGCCCTCGTCCTCGCCGGCGCCCGCGAGCGCCCCGACCACCTCGAGCGCACCCTCCGCTGGCACTGAGGCGTCACATTGGCTCCTCCTTCGTCGGAGCGGCTTCGCCATCCGGTTCGCCGGCGCTGCGGCTCCGCTCCGCTCCGCCACGACACCCGGTTCGGTTCGGGTCAGCGGTTCGGGGGCGGCGCCGTCAGTGGCGCCTGGCGCGTCAGCGCGTGGTGCGCTTCGCCTCCGCCGTGGCCTTGGCGCGGTCGGGCCAGAGGTCGAGCAGCACGTCGAGCACCTCGTCGAGCGCGGTCAGGGTGCCGAGGTGGCTCTCACCCGGCCGCTCGAACACCTGGGCGTCGGGCATCAACGACGCCACGTGGTGGCCGTGCACGAGGGGGACGATGTGGTCCTCGTCGCCGTGCCAGAACCGGATGGGCACCTGGACGTCGCGGGGCGAGAACCCCCAGTCGCGGGTGAACAGCACCACGTCGTAGATCACCGCGTGGAAGTGCCGGCGCGAGCCCGTGGCGATGTCGTGGAGGAACATCTCCTTCATGCCCGGCTCGCGGAAGGCGCGCTGGTCGCCGGGCGGCTGGAAGCGCAGGTAGAGCCCGACGGCCTGCTCCTTGAACGGCATCATCGCGTTGATCGCGCCCCAGAGGACGTAGCCCAGGGGCTCACGGAGCCACTCGAGGGGCACGCTGAAGCGGGTGGCCAGGCTGACGAGTCCCCCGCCGGCCGCGTCCTCGCCCCGGGTGGGCGCCACCCCGCCGAGCACGGCGCCGGCCACCACGCGGTCGGGGAACGCGTGCGCGCAGGCCAACACGTAGGGGCCGCCACCCGACAGCCCGGCCAGGGCGAAGCGGTCGACCTCGAGGTGCTCGGTGAGTTGCTCGACGTCGTCGGCCCAGTCGAGGATCCGGTCGTAGAGGTGCGGCGTCGACTCGCCCACGCCGGGGCGCTCGACGGTGATGACCCGGACGCCCCGCTCCTCGGCGACTGCGTTGACGTCGGGGGCGATCTGGTGGCGGGCACCGGGCGTGCCGTGGAACCACACCACGGGGTCACCCCCCTCGACCCCGTACTCCGCGTAGCCCAACCGGCGGCCGTCGCCGAGCTTCAAGGCGCCCTGGCGGTGGGGCCGCGGCGTCGGTGTCTCCCCCTCGACTCCTGCCATGACCACAGCTTGCCGCACGGCTCGACCTCAGCGGAAGTCCCGGGAGCGGACGGGCTCGCCCATGGGCAGCACCTCCAGCTTGTCGGCGATCACGTTCACCACGCCCTCCACCTTCTCCAGCTTTCCCCGCACCAGCAGCGCCGGCCCGGTGAGCGCGACCTGGCGGTAGCGGGCCCAGCAGCCCTTGGAGCAGATGACGTTGACGAGGCCGGTCTCGTCCTCGAGGTTCACGAACGTGGTGCCCGACGCGGTGGCCGGCCGCTGGCGGTGGGTGACCACCCCCGCCACCAGCACCCGGGCGCCGTCGTCGACGCCGGGCAGGCCCGAAGCGGGCACCACCCCCAGGGCGTCGAGGCGCTCGCGGAGGAAGCGGGTGGGGTGGCCGTCGGCCGAGATGCCCGTGGCCCACAGGTCGGCGTGGGCGGTCTCGCGCGGGGTGAGGAGCGGCAGCGTCGGCGCCTCGACCCCGGTGACGATGCCGTCGAGGCGGTCGGCGCCCGACTGGGCCACCGCCCCGGCACCCCAGAGCGCGGGGCGGCGCTCGAGCTCGAAGCAGCCGAAGGCCCCGGCGGTGGCCAGCGCCTCGAGCACGTTGAGCGGTGCCCCCGTGCGCCGGGACAGGTCCTCCATCGAGGTGTACGGGCGGCCGGCGGCGATGCGCTCGGCCAGTTCGTCGCCGATGTGGCGCACCGACGAGATGCCCAACCGCACCACCGGGCCCCCTGTCCCCCACTCGGCCGGCGGAACCTCCGAACTCGAGGCAATGGCCCCCGGGTTCCGGGGGCTATTGCCTCGAGAATGGACGTCCGGGGGCGCCGACGGGCGCTCGGGGTGGTCGGGAGGCTCGAGGGTGGCGTCGGCGGCGGAGGCGTTGACGTCGGGGCCGAGCACCGTCACGCCGTGGCGGCGGGCGTCCTGCACCAGCGAGTGGGGCGAGTAGAAGCCCATGGGCTGGGCGTTGAGCAGGGCGGCGCAGAACGCCGCCGGGTGGTAGCGCTTCAGCCAGGCGCTGGCGTAGACCAGGTAGGCGAACGACACCGAGTGGCTCTCGGGGAACCCGAAGTTGGCGAAGGCGGCCAACTTGTCGAAGATCTCGTCGGCCACCGACCCGGTGATCCCCCGTTCGGCCATCCCCTCGTACAACCGGGCCCGCAGCCGCTCCATGCGCTCTCGGCTGCGCTTCGACCCCATGGCCTGGCGCAACTCGTCGGCCTCGGCGGCGGTGAAGCCGGCCACGTCGATGGCCATCTGCATGAGCTGTTCCTGGAACAGGGGCACGCCCAGGGTCTTGGCCAGCGACCGCTCGAGCAGCGGGTGCAGGTAGGTGACGGGCTCCTTGCCGTTGCGGCGGCGAATGTAGGGGTGCACCGATCCGCCCTGGATGGGCCCGGGCCGGATGAGGGCCACCTCGACCACCAGGTCGTAGAAGGTGCGGGGCTTGAGGCGGGGCAGGGTGGCCATCTGGGCCCGGCTCTCCACCTGGAACACGCCGATCGAGTCGGCCCGGCACAACATGTCGTAGACCGCGTCGTCCTGGGGGATCTCGGCCAGGTCGATCTCGATGCCGTGGGCCTCGGCGATCAGGTCGATGGCCACGTGCAGGGCGGTCAACATGCCGAGGCCGAGCAGGTCGAACTTCACCAGGCCCACGGCGGCGCAGTCGTCCTTGTCCCACTGCAGCACGCTGCGGTCGGCCATGCGCCCCCACTCCACCGGGCACACCTCGACCACCGGCCGGTCGCAGATCACCATCCCGCCCGAGTGGATGCCCAGGTGGCGGGGGAAGTGCTCGACCTGCCGGGCCAGGTCGAGCACCGCGGCGGGGATGACGTGGCCCGTCGCCGCCCCTGCCCCCGTCCCCGTCCCTGCCCCCGCCGCCTCGGCTGCCACCACCGCGACGGGGTCCCAGTGGCTCACCTGCTTGGCCCAGGCGTCCTGCTGGCCGGTGGCGAAGCCCAGGGCCTTGGCCATGTCGCGCACCGCCGACTTCGACCGGTAGGTGATCACGTTGGCCACCTGGGCGGCGTTGTCGCGGCCGTAGCGCTCGTAGACGTACTGGATGGCCTCTTCCCGCCGGCCGCTCTCGATGTCGAGGTCGATGTCGGGGGGGCCGTCGCGCTCGGGGGACAAGAAGCGCTCGAACAGCAGGCCGAGGCGTACGGCGTCGGCCTTGGTGATGCCGATGGCGTAGCAGACCGCCGAGTTGGCCGCCGACCCCCGGCCCTGGCAGTAGATGTTCGAGCGCCGGCAGAACTCGACGATGTCCCACACGATCAGGAAGTAGCCGGGGAAGCCCAGCTGCTCGATCATGGCCAGCTCGTGGTCGATCTGGCGCCACGCCCGTTCGTTCAACCCCGCCTCGATGCGCACCGCGTCGACCGCCGCGCCCCCCGATCCTGCCGAACTCGACGCAACAGCTGTCGGATTCCGACAGCTATTGCGTCGAGAATGCGGGGGTTGGGGGACCGACGGGGGGCGGGGGCCGTAGCGGCGGGTGGCGCCCTGGGTGGCCAGCTCGCGCAGCCACGACATCTCGGTGTGGCCGGGGGGCACGGCGCAGTCGGGCAGCCGCGGCGCCACCAGGGCGAGGTCGAACGCGCAGTCCCGGCCCAGCTGGGCGGCCCGCTCCACCACCCCCGGGTAGCGGGCGAAGCGGCGGGCCTGCTCGGCCCCCGAGCGCAGGTGGGCCCCGGCCCCCGCCGGCAGCCAGCCGTCGATCTCGTCGAGCGAGCGGCGGGCCCGCACCGCGGCCAGCGCCGTGGCCAACGGTCGGCGGGCCGGTGTGGCGTAGTGGACGTTGTTGGTGGCCACCAGCTCGACCCCCGCCCGCAGGGCGACCTGCACGAGGGCGTCGTTGCGGGCCGAGTCGAGCGGGTCGCCGTGATCCCACAGCTCGACGGCCACGTGCTCGCGGCCGAAGGCCTCGATCAGGCGACCCAGCTCGTGGGCCGCGGCCTGGGGACCGCTGCGGGTGAGCGCCTGGGGGACCGCACCCTTGCGACAGCCCGTGAGCACCTGCCAGTGGCCGCCGGCCGCCCCCGCGAGGTCGTCGAGGCGGCACCGGGGTGCCCCTTTCTCCCCCGCCATCTGGGCCCGGCTGATCGCGGTGCCCAGACGGGCGTAGCCCTCGGGGCCGCGGGCCAGCACCACCAGGTGATGGCCCCCGGGATCGGCCGCGCCCGGCTCGAGCCCCGGGAGATCGAGGGTGAGCTCGGCCCCGAACACGGTGGGCAGTCCCTGGGCCCGGGCCGCCTCGGCGAAGCGCACCACCCCGTAGAAGCCGTCGTGGTCGGTGACGGCCAGCGCCTCGAGCCCCAGCCGCACCGCCTCCTCGGCCAGTTCCTCGGGGTGCGAGGCCCCGTCGAGGAAGCTGAAGTTGGAATGGCAGTGCAGTTCGGCGTAGGGCACCGCACCCCGGGACCGGCCCAGGGTGGGGGCGGCGTAGGGCTGGCGCTTGCGTGACCAGGCCGGGCTGTCACCACCGTCGGCCCCCGGCCACACCCCGGGCGGCCCGGCCGGTCGGCCGGTGCCCGACAACCGCTTCTCGAGCGTCGACCACGGGACCGGCGGGTTGTCGTAGGCCATCTACCCGGCGCCTCCTCCGTCGGCGCCCCTTCGGGACCCGACACAAGCGCCCACCGCTGCTCCGCTCCGCTGCGCATGCCCGCCTGCGCCTCCTCCGTCGGCGCCCCTTCGGGACCCGACACAAGCGCCCACCGCTGCTCCGCTCCGCTGCGCAGCGTCTCGGTGGGTCACGGTCCCACACTATCGAACATATGTTCGCTAGTGTTCCCCGCTCTTCGGCGGGGCCCGCGCCCCTCGGGGCGCGCTCATCGCTCGCCCCCGTGGGGGGGGGGCGGCTGCTCAGTCCGCCGGTTCCACCAGCTTCGCCAGGTAGAGGGCGCGGACCGCGAGGGCCTCGCGCACGCCGCGCACGGCGCGCTCGAAGAACTCCCGGCGGTAGGTGTCGTCGGTGATGGCCGAGACGGTGAACTGCAGGCCCGAGAAGGCGGCGATGAACGCCGCCACCTGCAGGAGCTCGGTGGTCAGCACCGCCTCGTTGCCGAACAGCTCGAAGCGGGCCAGCACGTGCACGGTGCCGACGGACCACTCCTCGGTGACGCTCTCGCTCACCGCGAAGAGCCCGAAGGCCACGTAGAACAGGCCCACCACGATCGACACCAGCAGGATCTGCACGCCCTGGCTGACCACCAGCACCAGGCCCACGTTCAACCAGGCGCGGCGCTTGAGGCGCGGCGAGTGGGGCGGGTCGGCCAGGCCGTCCAGGTCGAGATCGCCCACGGGCGTGCCCTCAGCCAGGTCGCGCACCCCCTCCCAGCGCTCGAAGTGGGCGACCGCGTCGAGCTCCTGGGGCACCCGCAGCACCAGGAAGAGGGTGCCGGCGACGAAGGGGATCAGCGCGGTCATGGCGAAGAACGGGGCGCCCAGCGACGAGCACACCTGCCAGATCTCGGTGGTGAGGAAGAGCAGGGTGGAGAAGATCAACAGCAGCGGCAGGGCCCGGGCCATCACGTTGGCCAGGTCGCCCAGCTGGCCGGCCAGTTGCCGGATCCCCCACCGGGTCATGGGCAACAGGCCGTAGCTGGTGACCACGTAGGCGATCCCGAGGATCACGATGTTGGCGGCCACGATGCCCAGCGAGTCGACCAGGCGGTCGTCGTGCAGCACCGCCGGCAGGATCGGCGGCACCAGCAGGAACACGGCGATCTCGACACCACCCACCCGGTCGGGCCGCTGGAGCGCCCGCCGTCCCCGCAACCGGTTCACCAGCACCAGGGCGCCGACGACGACCCCCAGCCCCACGAAGAACGGCGCCACCTCGGCCCATCCCTCGCGGGTGTCGCTGAAGGTGTTGAAGGCCTCGAGCACGAACACCAGCGACAGGAACGGCACGGCGCGGGTGAGCACGTCGCCGGTGACGCTGTAGTCGTCGATGAAGTGGGGCAGCCCCTGGTGGATGAACCACTGGTCGGTGCGCTCGCGCCGCGCCCGCCGGTCCTCGCCGGCCACCGACCCCTCACCCGCTCCCCCGGTCATGGGTCGAGTCTCGCGTAGCCGCCGGTCGGCGGCGCCCCCTCAGCCGGTGGCCGGCAACTGCCACAGGCGGGCCTCGAGCCCGCTCGGGAGCTGGTAGCGGTCGACGACGACGAACCCCAGGTCGGCGGCAGCCTGCTCGAGCCCGGCGGTGTCGACCGACGTGGGCAACGAGGCGGGCGCGGGCTCGAGGTCGATCGTGAGGAGGAACTGGGCCATGCCGTCGGGCACCTCGCCCTCGAGGAGGTCCCGCTGGTCGGCGCGGGACACCGGGTCGCCGGCGGTGCCGGGGTGATCGGGCGACACGTCCCACACGACGGTCTCGTCGAAGCGCACGGCCCGCGCCACATCGACCGACGCCGGGTTCAGGAGGTAGTCGCCGGCCTGCACCCCGAGGAAGGGTCGGGGACCGCCGGCGGACAGTTCGCCCACCCGGTCGAGCGCCTGCTCGATCACGGGCGTCACGTCGGCGTTCGCCGGGTACGGCGTGGGCTCGAGGTAGGCGTCGAGCAGGCTGCGCCCGTCGGTGACCGGGAGCGGCGGCTCCGACGTCACCGGGACGGCCTGGCGCACCTCGGCCAGGGCCGGCGCCCAGGGGGACTTCATGGCCACGTCGGCCAGGAGCACCACGGCCACCAGGCCGGCCAGCGCCCACCGCACCGCAGGGAGGCGGAGCCTGGCCATCCCCCACACCGCGAGCACGACCAGCGCGGGGACCAAGGGCAGCACGAACCCCGTGCCGCGGTTGCGCGACGACATGAGGGCCGCCGCGCCGGACACGACCACGACGGCGACGAGCAGGTGCCCGCGGTCGATGCCACGGCGGGTGAAGGCCCCGACACCGAGCCGGCGGCCGAGACCGAGGGACCGTACGGCGGCCAGCACCAGGCCGACCAGCACGAGGACCGCGAGCGGCGCGTACAGCTCCAGGGCGATCCGGTACGGGATCCGCAGGTAGTAGAGGGGGTCGAGCGGCGAGTAGCGCGGGCCGTACGAGCTGCCGTCGCCGCCGTAGCCGTACCCGGTGAGGTAGCCCGACACCGCGCTCCAGTTGGCCGCCCACCAGGGCAGCGCCACGACCGCCGCCGCGGCCAGCCCGGCGCCGAACCACGCCGCCGCCCGGCGACGGGCGTGGCCCGCGCCGGGGCCCACGGCGGCGATCAGGCCGGCGAGCACCAGTCCGGGCACCAGCGCCACCATCATCGTGCGCGAGAGCAGGGTGAGGCCCACGAGCGCACCCCACCCCAGCGCCGCCCACGGCCGGGTGAAGCGCTCAGTGGCCAGAAGGGCCCACAGCGCCGCGGTGAAGGTGGCGGTGGCCAACAACGCGAGGTGGAACGTCCTGCCGTAGTCGACGATGCCCGGGGTGCAACCCACGATGGCGACCGCCAGCAGGCTCCACGGGTCGCCGACCACCCGACGGGCCACGAGGTAGGTGACGGCCAGCAACGCCGTCGACGCGGCGACCAGACCAAGGAGACCCCACCGCAGGTTCATGCGCCCGTCGATCAGGAGCGGGACGCTCAGCACGCTCAGCAGGGGGGCGGTCTGGTGATCCTCGGCGAAGTAGTACGACATCACCTCGCCCGGGTCCTTGGCCGTCACCCGCTCAGTGGCGCCGACGGCATCGCCGAAGTAGGCGGCCTCGTCGATCTGCATCCGGAAGTCGGCCCGCTCGGTGAGCACCCAGTGGGCCTGGTACAGACCCAGCGACGCCAGCAGCGCCACCAACAGGGCCACCACCACTCGGCGACGATCCGGGCGAGGCCGATCGGGCCCCTGGGGGTCATCGAGCCCCTGCGCGTCGTCGGGCCCCGCTGGCTCGTCGGGCGCCTGCGGCTCGTCGTGCTCGTCGACCCGACGCGGGACGTCGTCCATGTGCTCCACCCTCCGCCCTGGTCGCGAGCGGGACACGCTAGCGGCGGGGACCGGCCGCACCGGCGCGCGGCACCCACGCCAGGGCGTCCCGTCGCGGTCGGCCTCGTCGCGCGGCCGCAGACGCCTAACGTGGACGCGTGGCCTACGTCGAAGGGCGGACGGTTCACGACGCCGACGCCCACATCATGGAGATCCCGGACTGGCTCATGAGCCATGCCGACCCCGAGGTGCGCGACCGCATCGGGGTGCGGCAGTTCGACTCACCGCCGATCGACAACCGGTTCATCGCCGCCGAGATCGAGCGCAGCCGCGGCCTCCTGGACGAGCCGGCCGCCGCGACCACCGCGATCCTCGACGACAAGAACTGGCGAGCACTGGGCTCGTACGTGGCCGGGGACCGTTCGGTGGCCCTCGACCGCCTCGGGTTCGCCAGCCAACTGGTGTTCAACACGTTCCACAACGGCTACCTGAACGACCTCGAGCACGAGGACGACCTCGACCTGGCCTACGGGGCGGCCCGCGCCCACAACCGGGCCATGGCCGAGTTCTGCGCCGACGATCCCCGCCTGCTGCCCACCGCCTACGTGCCGCTGGCCGACTTCGACCGCAGCGAGGCCCTGGCCGGCGAGGCCGTGGCCGGTGGTGCGGCCGCCCTGCTGGTGGCCTCGGCCTGCCCCGCCCGGCACGCACCCAGCCACCGTGGCCTCGACCCGGTGTGGGCCCAGGCGCAGGACGCGGGCATCCCGGTGGTCTTCCACGTGGGGGGCGGCGGGCAACTGCTCGACCCGCACTACTTCGTCAACGGCCTGCCGGTGCCGCCCGACTTCCACGGCGGTGACGAGAACTTCCGCTCGGTGGACTACATGGCCATCGCCGGCCCACCCATGCAGACCCTCGCCACCTTGATCTTCGACGGCGTGCTCGAGCGCTTCGACCGGCTGCGGATCGGGGTCATCGAGCAGGGGGCCATCTGGGTGCCCAGCTGGGTGCGCCAGATGGAGTCGGCGGTCGACGCCTTCGCCCGCCACGAGGAGCGGATCAAGGCCCTGACGCTGCGCCCCACCGAGTACGTCCAGCGCCAGGTACGGGCCACCCCGTACCCCACCGAGGACGTGGGGTGGATCACCGACCAGATCGGCCCCGACGTCTGCCTTTTCTCCTCGGACTACCCCCACGTCGAGGGTGGCCGGCGCCCGGTCGAACGCTTCGAGCGCTCGCTCGGCGATCGGCCCGACGAGGTGCGCGACCGCTTCTACCGGGCCAACTTCGTCGACCTCATGGGTGCCGGCCTGCCGGCGGCGCTCGCCACCGCCTGATCAGCGCCGGCGCTCGACCGCCGGCCCGCTCGCCCGCGGCCGGCGACGCGGCGCTCGTCCGGCCGACCGGCCACCGTCCATGGACCTCGCCGCAGCCACAGGCCCGCCCGCAGGGTCGACCACCGCCCGCCGGGCTCAGCCCTCCCCCACTGGGGGCACCCGCTGCCAGAGCCGGACCCCCCGCCCGTCCGGTAGGCGGTACGAGCCGACCTGCACGAAGCCCAACGCGGCGGCGCCCGCTTCGAGCGCGGGGGCGTCCGCGGCCGTCGGCAGTGCCTCCGACCGATCGAGATCCATCGTGATCAGGAATTCGTCGGTCGGGTTCGTCACCCCTTCGTCCAACTGGTCGCGGTAGTGCTCGGGAGGATCCCCCTCGAGGCCCACCACCGTCCACAGGGCCATCTGGTCGTGACGAAGCATCCGGACGACCTCCAGGAACGGCACGGTCAGCAGGTGGTCGCCCGTCTGCGTCGCGACGCGGGGCCGGTCGCCCACCGCGAGCTCCTCCACCCGGTCGAAGACCTCCTCCGCCACCTGCGTGACGTCCGCGTCGGGCCCGTACGGCGAGGGCTCGAGGTAGTCCTCGAGGTGACTGCGGCCGTCGATGATCGGGATGGGTTCCTCACGCTTGGTGAACGTGGCGTTGACCGGCCCGGCGAGGGCCGGGACCTCGCCCGACTTCACGGCAGCGTTGAGCATCAACGTGACCGACAACCCGCCCACCAACAGCCACCGGACGGCGGTGAGGCGAACGCGGCTGAAGCCCAGCACGGCCAGCACCACCACCAGGGGGAGCAGCGGGAGTTCGAACCCCGTGCCGCGGTTGCGCGACGACATGAGCGAGACGATCCCCGAGGCGATCACGACGGCGACGAGCAGGTGGCCCTGGTCGATCGTGCGCCGGACGAAGGCACGGACGCCCTGGCGCCGGGCCAGCCGGACGGCCTGGACCAGCGCGATCACGAGGCCCACCACCAGCACCTCCGCGAGCGGCCAGGCGAACCCCTGGGCCATCCGGTAGGGGATGCGCAGGTAGTACATCGGCTCGAGCGGCGAGTACAGGGTGCCGTACACGTTGCCTTCGACGCCGTAGCCGTACCCGGTGAGGTAGGCGGACACCGTGCTCCAGTTCGCCATCCACCACGGACCGGCCACCAGCGCGGCGCAGCCGATCCCTCCGGCGAACCACGCCGCTCGGCGACCGCGGTCCGCCCCGGGGACCAGGGCGACGGCCCCGGCCAGCACCAGCCCGGGCACCAGCGCCACCATCATCGTCCGCGACAGCAGGGCGAAGCCGATCGCCACACCCCAGCCGAGCGCGGGCCACGGTCGGGTGAACCGCTGCGAGGCCACGAGGCACCACATGGCGAGGGTCATGGTGGCGGTGGCGAGCAGCGCGAAGTGGTACATGCGGGTGTAGTCGATGATCCCGATGGAACAGCCCACGACGGCGACGGCCAACAGGCTCCAGGGATCACCCACGAGCCGGCGCGCCAGCAGGAAGGTCGCGACGAGCAGCGTGACCTGGGCGGCCACCTGGGCCATGAGCGACCAGCGCAGCGACGGTGACCCCACGAGCAGGATCGGCACGGTGATCGCGCCCAGCAGGGGCGACTCGGCATGGCCTTCGTCGAAGTAGAACGTGGTCGCCCCTCGGAGGCCCGACGCGTGCACACGGTCGGCGACATCGAGCGCTTGGCTGAAGTAGCTCGCCTCGTCGATCTCCATGGCCAGCCCGGGGCGCTCGGCGAAGATCCAGTGGGCCTGGTAGCCGGCGAACAGCACGAGGAGCACCAACAGGCCGGCCAGCGATCGCCGCCGGCGTCGTTCAGCGTCCGGCGACGACTCACCCTGGGCCTGTCCCACCGCTGTCGGAGCCTACTGAGCGCAGAGCACGATCGACGATCACGCACCGCTGCCGCGGTCAGTCGTAGACGGCCTCGGACCACCAGCGGCCGCCCTCGAGGGTGAGCAGGTGGGCCACGCCCTCGACGGTGAGCACCTGGAACCGGGCCTGGCGGCGGTGGGCCTCCGGGTCCCACCAGCGCTGGTCGAGAGGCCAGGGCCCCGCCCAGGCCGCCACCTCGACCCAGGGCCCGCCGGCGACCGACAGGCGGGCGGGGACGGCCGAGACCAGGCCACGGCCGCTCACCCCCACCGGCGCCCCCCGGTCGTCGACGACCTCGGCGACCACCGGCTCGGGAGCCACCAGCGCCGGTGACGGCGGTGGTACCCGTCCCGGCCAGGGCACCGCCCCTGGCCCCACCGCCCCTGGCCCCACCCCCGACGGACCTGACCCGTCGCCGCCCCACCCCATCCCGCCCGACCCCCTACCGGCTGCCCCTGTCCCGCCCGACGCCGTCCCAGCCGACCCGGTCCCGCCCGGCCCCGTCCTGGCCGACGCGGGGCCCCACCCGCCGTCGACATCGGCCGGGCGCTCGCCTTCCCCCAGGGCCTCCACCGGCACCAACGACACCTGCTCGGCCGGCACCCGCCCACCACGCGGCTCAGGGACGGTCACCGCCGCCGCGCCCAGCATCGCCTGCACCCGGGCGAGGGCCCGCCGGGCCCGCTCGCCGGACGCCGCCTCACCGCCCCAGAAGCCCAGCTGGCGACCCCGGGCCGCCATCACCTCGTCGGGCACGAGCGACAGCCGGCTGATGCCGCCGGTGGGCCGCACCGCGGCGTTGCCGTTCAGCCAGCCGTCGAGCTGCCAACGCACCCGATCGGCGATGGCCGCGGCGCTCAGCGCCCCCTCGTGGCGCCAGAGCCGCTCGAGGTGCTCGAGGTGCTCGGTCTCGGCCTCGATGGCCACCCGGGTGCAGGCCAGGCCCTCGGCGGCCAGCCGCTCGTGGAGCTGGTCGGCCAGGGCCTTGCCCACGAAGGCGGCGGTGTCCACCCGCTCCGCCGGCGGGTCGAGCTCGGCGGACACCACCAGATCGGGCGGCGGCCGGCGGGCGTCGGGCGGGCGCTCGTCGAGGCCGGCGGCCAGGCGGTGGGCCCCCTGGCCCTCCCGCCCGAAGCGGGCCACCAGATCGGCCGCGGGCAGAGCCGCCACCGCCCCCAGCGTGCGCAGCCCCAGCCGCTCGAGCACGTCGACCAGGTCGGGGCGCTCGAGCACCGCCACGGGCAACGGGGCCAGGAAGGCGGCGCTGGCCCCAGGGGCGACCACCACCACCGGCTCGGCGGGGGACCCAGGGTCGCGGCCAACACGGTGGCCAGCCGCGTGGTGGTCAGCAGCAACGGCGGCGTGGCAGTCAGCGGGGCCAGGAGGACCGGCGGCGTGGTGAACAGCAGGGCCAGCCGCGTGGCGGTCAGCAGGGCCGGCGGCCGGCTGGGCCGCGGCGTGACGGGCGGCCAGGCGAGCCGCGAAAGGTCCGTCGGCCACGCCCACCGCCACCGCCCCCCGGCCGGCGAGGGCCTCGGCCACCACCCGCACCACCCGTCGGGCCAGGGCCTCGTCGCCGCCGAAGTAGCGGGACGGGCCCCGGGTGGCGAAGGCACAGGTGCCAGGGGTGGTGACCTCGACCCGGGGGGTGAGGGACTCCACCGCGGCCAGCACCGGCTCGAAGCGGCGGGCGTCGAGGCCGGGGTCGTGGTCGAGCACCACCAGCGCCGGGCACCGGCCCTGGGCCTCACGGCGGCGCAGGCCCACCACCACGTCGTGGGCCCGGGCCGCCGGCGAGCAGGCCACCACCCGGTTGGCGTGCAGCACCGCCGCAGGCACGTCGAGGGGCACACCGGCCGCCACCACCGGCCAGTCCAGGCACCACACCACCAGCGTCCGGACCGGGCCGCGGGCCACGCTCGTCCTCATCCTCGACGCAACAGCTGTCGTTTTCCGACAGCCATTGCGTCGAGTTCGGGGGTGGGAGGGGCCGGGAGAGAGAACGTGGGAGGGGCCGGGAGGTGGAGGTCCGCGGTGCGGGGGCGGGCGGCGCGCCGGCGGCCGGTGGCCTCGACCCGCACCTCGCGCGACCGCAGATGGCCGTGGCCGTCACCCAGGCCCTCCCACCGCGACCGGGTCACCTGCAGCACCACGTCGGGGCCTTCGCGCCATCCGCCCGGCGGCCCCAGCAGCACCAGCACCGCCCCCCGCTCGCGGGCGCGGGCGGTGAGGCGGCGGGCGTCGTGGGGACGGGCCCGGCGCTCGGGGCGCAGCAGCACCACGTCGAAGGCGTCGACCAGCGCCGCCACCACGCCGGCCCAGGACGCCGGCCCGGGGGCCGGCACCAGCGCCAGGCGGCCGAGGTGCACGCCGACCTCGGCGGCCGCGGGCAGCCCCAGCCACGGCAGCCCCACCGCGGCCACCCACGAGCCGGCGGCCGACGGCCCGGCCACCAGGGCCAGGGCCAGCGAGGTGGCGCCGGCTCCCGGCGGCCCGCCGACCGACACCACCGAGCCCCGCTGCAGGCCGGCACCCACCAGCAGTGGCTCGAGCGCCTCGACGACCGGCAGGCACCGCTGCTCGGCCAGGGCGACCGGCCGCATGCGCTCGTTCAGCTCCCCCAACGGCCGCCCGGCCGCGCCCCCCCACCTGGGCTCCGGGACAGGGGCCAGTGGGGACGAGGCGGGCTCGACGAGGGCGATGCGCGCGAGTATCGAACGTCTGTTCGATACGTGCAAGTGGAGCCCTCCCCTTCCACGACGCGGCTGGCGAGGGACGACCCGGCCGTGATGATCGCGATGAGACGCCAGCAGAAGAGCCGACAACCGGCGTCAGCCGATGGCCTGGCTCCGCGTTCTGGCCGCGCCAGCGTGTTGTGGAGGAGAACGCAGCGCCGCGGCCAGAACCGGCAACGGGTCCTATCCGCGCGGCCTTAGGACCCGCGCGGATAGGCGAACGCGCAGGGCCGGACGCCGACTGAACTGGCACCGGATTTCGGTGCTATCGCACCGAAATCCGGTGCCAGAACGCTCGACCGTTCCACACCGATGCGGCCTATCCGCTCACCCCCTCAGCCGGCGAGGCCGATGGGGCAACTCACGCCGGTGCCGCCCAGGCCGCAGTAGCCGTTGGGCACCTTGGCCAGGTACTGCTGGTGGTAGTCCTCGGCGTAGTAGAAGGTGGGCGCCTCGGCCACCTCGGTGGTGATCTCGCCGAGGCCGGCGGCGGTCAGGCGCTCCTGGTAGGCGGCCCGGGTGGCCTCGATGGCGGCCCGCTGGGCCTCGTCGGCCCAGTAGGCGGACGAGCGGTACTGGGTGCCCACGTCGTTGCCCTGGCGCATGCCCTGGGTGGGGTCGTGGCCCTCCCAGAAGGCCTGCAGCAGCGCCTCGTAGGTGGTCTGGGCGGGGTCGAACACCACCAGCACCGCCTCGGTGTGGCCGGTGCGGCCGCTGCACACCTCCTGGTAGGTGGGGTTGGGCGTGAAGCCGCCGGCGTAGCCCACCGCGGTGCTGTACACGCCGGGCAGGTTCCAGAACAGGCGCTCGGCCCCCCAGAAGCAGCCCATGCCGAACACGGCCGTGGCCAGGCCCTCGGGGAACGGCGGCTGGATGCGGTTGCCGTTCACCGCATGGGTCTCCGGGATCCCGGGCAGCGGCTGGTCATGGCCGGGCAGGGCCTTGTCGGGCTCGACCATGGATGACTTGTGACCACCGAACAACGACATCAGGTGACTCCCCCTCGGTTGGTGCGTTCTGCCTGCTCAACGACCGGGCGCCGCCAAGTGTTCCAAACCCCGGACTTCTTGGTGGAAAACCACCTCCGAGGTGGCAAACCACCAAGAAATCCGGGTTCGGCCGAAGGAGGCGGCGGCTCAGGCCCGGGCCTGGGCCAGCAGGGCCTCGACCGGGCCCAGGTCGAAGGGGTGGCCCGTCATCACGATGAGGTGGGTGGCGCCGGCGTCGAGGTAGGCATCCACGTCGTCCACCTCCGCACCGTTGATCGCCACCGTGCGCTCGATCGCGGCCGGGTCGCGGCCAACCTTGGCGCACCAGTCGTCGAGGATCGCGTTCTTGGCCTTGAAGTTGGCGGGCGGGCCGAAGGTGTTCCAGGCGTCGGCGTGAGTGGCCACCAGCCGCAGCGTGACCTTCTCCCCCGAGCCGCCGATGAGGATGGGCAGGTCGCCGGCCGGCGGCGGGGTCAGCTTGGCCAGCCGGGCCTTGATGCGGGGCAGGGCCTCGCCGAGGGCACGCAGGCGGCCCGGTGCGGTGCCGAACTCGTAGCCGTACTCGTCGTAGTCCCGCTCGAACCAGCCCGACCCGATGCCCAGGTACAGGCGGCCGCCGCTCAACTGGTCGACGGTGCGGGCCATGTCGGCCAGCAGGTCGGGGTTGCGGTACGAATTGCAGGTCACCAGCATCCCGAAGTGGGCGTTGGTGGTGTCGACGGCCATGGCTGCCAACAGCGACCAGCCCTCGTAGTGGACGTCGTCCTCATCGCCGTAGAGCGGGTAGAAGTGGTCCCAGGTCCAGATGCTGTCGACGCCGAGCGCGTCGGCGGCCTGCCAGGCCCCCCGGAGCTCGTCGATGCTGCAGTGCTGCGGGTGCAGTTGCACCCCGACCTTGAAACGCGCGCTGGAAGCCATGGGCCGAAGCTACCGGCGGGCCGGCCACACTCCCGCCCTCGACCACAGGTGACGCGGGCTGAACCGCACGCACCCGACGCCACCAGCCGCCAGACGGTGGCGGCCCGAGCGCGGGCGGACCGGCGGTCAGCGGGTCAGGCGTCGGCGACGGGTGCGGGGCTGACGCCCTCGCGGTAGTACGTGAAGAGCCCCTCGATGATCTCCCGCAGGCCGGCCGAGTCGTGGCCGTCGGCCAGGTCGATGGTGATCACGTTGCTGTTCACGTGCACCGAGTTGACGCCGCCGTGGTCGAACAGGCGCCGGGCCAGCTCGTCGGGGGGCCGGTGGCCGGCGATGTCCTGGCCGGCCTCGTAGCGCTCGTGCTGCATCCCCGTGAGGCTGCGGTTGATCTCGAACCGCACCATGCCGTGGCGGGGGGCGGGCTTTTCGATGACGGTGACGGGCTGTCCCATGACGGCGGGCATCGTAGTGCGCCAGGCGGCCACGGCCAGCACCGACGACACGACGGCGAGCACGGCGTGGACGACCACGAAGGCGACCTCGTGGCCGTGCAGGGCGATGCCCACCATGCGCACGACCCACACCGCGACGGTCCAGGCGGCGAAAGCCCGGACGAACCCGGGGAACCACCGGCCCCAGGTGCCGCGCAGCAGGGTCACGGCGAGGACGAGCGCCGGCACGACGAAGGACGCCACGAGCATCGTGCGCCCCACCTGCCCCGAGGTGGTCAACGTGTCGTCGGTCCAGATGTTGCGGATGCGGTTGGCCCAGACGAACAGGGTCCAGGCCACGAACAGCCATAGGACGAGACGGGGCCGGCGCACGCCGCCAGGGTAGGCGTCCTGCGGCCGGCTCAGGGCATCGCCGCCAGCCGGCCCGGGCGGTCCGCCACGCTCGACGGCAACGACCGTGACCGGCGGCCGACGACCGGTGCGGACCGCCGATTCGAGCAGCGGTAGGGTCTCCCCCGGTTCGGTTCGGAGATCGGCGGTGATCGAGATGGAGATTCCGGCGGGAGTGGCCCATCGGGTCGGTGGGCACGTGGGTGACCTGGCGCGAGCGGTGTTCCGCGGGCGGCGTCTCGAGGCCGACCTGCGCCGGCGGGTGGGGCTGGACCGGGACCCGGCAGCGCCGGCACCACCGCCCGGCCCTCCCCGTGACGACACCTCCCGTCGACGCAACGTGCTGCTGATCACCGTCGACCAGCAGCGCTACGACGCACTCGGGGTGCACGGTCAAGCCGTCGCCCGCACCCCCCACCTCGACGCGTTGGCGGCGGCCGGCCTCGACTTCACCCGATGCCACGTGCAGAACGTGGTGTGCATGCCCTCGCGCTCGACCATGCTGACCGGCCAGCACCCCTACACCCACGGCGTGCGGGCCAACGGTGTCGCGCTGCCGCCCGACGCCGTGAGCGTGGCCGACGTGCTGGCCCGGTCCGGCTACCGAACGGCGCTGATCGGCAAGGCCCACTTCCAGCCCCACTTCGACCTGCTCCAGCGCAACACCGAGAACAACCTGGCGTCGCGGGGCCAGCGGGGGCCCTGGTACGGGTTCGAGCACGTCGAGATGGCCGGTCACGGCCCGGCCATGCCGCTGCACTACACGGACTGGCTCTACGAGCACCATCCCGACGCGGTCGGCGGCTTCGGGACCGTGCTCACCGGCACGGGCGGGGGCGACACGGGCGCCCCCGAGGTGCACCTCAATCCCATCCCCCGCGAGCTCTACCACACGGATTGGACCGCGGACCGGGCCCTCGGGTGGATCCGGGACCAGGGCACCGCCCCCTGGTTCTGCTGGCTCTCCTTCCCGGATCCGCACCACCCGTACGATCCCCCCGCCGACGAGGTGCGGCGCCGGGTGGCCTGGCGCGACGTGCCCCTCCCCGAGAACCACCTTCGAGGCGACGAGGCCGAGCGGGTGCTGGCCGGCAAGCCGGCCCACTGGCTGGCGTGGCGGCGCGGCACCTTCACCAACCCCGAGGGCGGTCCCACCACGGTCGCGCCCGGCGAGCTGACCGACGACCAGATCCGCGAGATCACCGCGATGATCGCGGTCGAGAACGAGCTCATCGACGACGCCGTGGGGCGGGTGCTCGGCGAGCTCGACAGACTCGCCCTGGCCGACCACACCGACGTCTTCTACACCTCCGACCACGGTGACCTCGGCGGCGACTACGGCCTCGTGTTCAAGGGCCCCTATCACGTCGACTCGCTGATGCGGGTGTCGCTGCTCTGGCGGCCCGCGGCTGTGGCCGGGGTGCCGAGCGCCGTGATCCCCGAGCCCGTGGGCCTGGTCGACCTGGCGCCCACGATCTGCGCCATCGCGGGACTCGACGCCCCCGGGGCCATGGACGGTGACGCCCTGCCCACCGCCCCCGGGTCGGGACGCGAGCGTGTCGTCACCACCTGGGACAGCCAGTTCGCCAAGGTGGGCATGCACCTGCAGTCGCTGCACCGCGACGGCGTCACCGTCACCCGCTACCTGCCCACCGCACCGGGCATCGGCGGGCGGTTCCGCTGGCAGTGGCCGATCTGGTCGCGGGGCTGCCAGGTACCGCAGTACGACGGCACCGAGGGCGAGCTCTACGACCTCGCCGAGGACCCGTTCCAGCGAGCCAACCGCTGGGACGACCCGTCGCAGCGCGCCCTGCGCGACGACCTGCTGGCCGACCTCGACGACAACCTGCCGGCCGAGCGCACCCCCGCCCTCCGGGCCACTGCCCCGAGCTAGTGCCCGCAGGGGTCGCGCGGCGCCCCCAAAGCGATCCAGCGCCCCTCGCCGGCGGGCGAACGGTCGTGTGGGGACGGGCCACGGTTCGCGCACTATCTTGACCGAGCGGTCAAGAATCCGGTCACGACCCAGGAGCACGCCATGCCCGATATGTCCCTCGACGAGTTCCGCGCCGACGCCAAGGCCTTCCTCGACGCCAACGCCGAGCTGCGCGACACCGACCAGAAGTTCGTGTGGGGCGAGGGCAAGGACGACATCTCCCTGTTCGAGGAGGTCGATCCCGACGCCGAGCGCCGAGCGCTCGAGAAGGCCAAGGCGTGGCGGGCGAAGCGGTTCGACGCCGGGTTCGGCTACATCTTCGGCCCCGCCCGGTACGGCGGGCGCGAGCTGCCCGCGTCCTACGACCGGGCCTACGCCCAACTCGAGTCGAAGTACGCCGTCCCCGACCAGAGCTTCTTCGGCATCGGCCTCGGCATGGTGGCCCCGACGATCCTCGCCCACGCGACCGACACGGTGAAGGAGGCGTACCTGGCCAAGATGTACCGGGGCGACCTCGTCGGCGCCCAGCTCTTCAGCGAGCCCGGCGCCGGGTCCGACCTGGCCGGCCTGCAGACCAAGGCCATGCGCGACGGCGACGAGTGGGTCATCACCGGCCAGAAGGTGTGGACCTCGGGGGCGCAGTACAGCGACATCGGCGAGGTGATCTGTCGCACCGACCCCGACCAGCCCAAGCACAAGGGCCTCACCGGCTTCGTGGTCGACATGCACGCCCCCGGCGTCGAGGTGCGGCCCCTGCGCCAGATGACCGGCGGCGCCAGCTTCAACGAGGTGTTCTTCGACGAGGTGCGGGTGCCCGACGACCACCGCCTCGGCGACGTCAACGAGGGCTGGACCGTGGCCCTCACCACGCTGATGAACGAGCGGGCGTCGATCGGCGCGGGCTCGGGCGGCGGCGGCATGGGACTGGCCAACAGCACCCGCCTCAGCGAGATGCTGCGCCACTTCGGCCTCGACCAGGACCCGATCTACCGCCAGGAGCTGGCCGACCTGCACATCAAGTTCCAGGTGGCCAAGTTCACCAACCAGCGGGCCCTGGACAAGATCAAGGCCGGGCAGCTCCCCGGCCCCGAGATGTCCATCGCCAAGATGGCCCTCACCCAGAACCTCACCCAGACCGCCGAGTTCGTCGCCCGGGTGCTCGGGCCCCGGCTCGTGGCCAACACCGGCGAATGGGGCACGTTCTCGTGGGCCCAGTTCGTGCTGGGCACCCCCGGCATGCGCATCGCCGGCGGCTCCGACGAAGTGCTCCGCAACATCGTGGGCGAGCGGGTGCTCGGCCTGCCCAAGGACCCGGGGATCGACTCCAAGACCCCGTTCAAGGACCTGCTGGTGGGCACCCAGACCGACTGATCCTGCCGGCGGCGTCCGGGCGACGTCGCCCGTCCGGACGGTCAGGTCCCGAGGGTCAGGTCCTTCGGAGGGTCCGTCACCGCCGACGGGGTCAGGTGCGGACGGCCCTCGTCTGCACCACGTCCTTGATGGTCTTGGTGGTCTTCGACTTCACCGTCACGGTCACCGATTGGCTGCTGCCGGCGGCCGCACCCGTCGTGGCGGTGATCTTCACCTTCAGGTCCACGAACGCGCCCGGGGCCAGGTTGTCGATGGCATAGGACCCGGCCGCCACCTGGGCGGTGATGTCGGTGGTGCCGCGGAAGTAACGGACCGTGTAGCCGCCCGAGCCCGCGGCCACGCCTTTGACCTTGAACGAGTCGGCGCCGGGGCGGTCGTTCTGCACCCGGACGTAGGCGATCACCGACGCGCCCTGCGCCACGTTCTGCGTCTGGGTCTGGGGGTTGCCCGCCACCGAGGTGAAGTAGGCGTTGTCCACCTCGAACGGCCCCGTGCGGGCCGGGCCCACCATCGCGTCGGGCCGGGGGATCCCCGCCATCACCCCGACGGCAGCGGTCTTGGCGCCCTCGCCCACGACGTTCACCGCGGCCACCTGGTAGTTGTACGTCGTCCCGTTCACCAGGCCGATGTCGGTGAACGACGTGCCCGCAGTGGTGACCTCCGGCGCGGCGGCGGCCGACACGCCGGGACCGGTTGTCGGCACGACGAGCTGGCCGTTGCGGTACACCTGGTAGCCGAGGACGGGCTCGCCGCCGTCGGACGAGGGCGGCGACCACGTCAGCGTGACCCGCCCGTCACCCGGTACCCCTCGCACCGCCTGGGGCGCGTCCGGGGCCTGCGCCACCCCGGGCTCGGACTCGAGCCAGTCGCTGTTGGCGGTGTTCCAGTGAGTCGCGAGATAGGTGCCGCTGCGCGGGTTCGTCGAGAAGTAGTCGTCGTGGTTGCAGTCGAGCCGCATCTCGTTGGACGTGTCGGTGCAGACGATGCGCACGGCGGTGCCGGGCCCGTCGACGTAGCACATGATGTCGTAGTCGTCCGTGCAGTGGCCGAACAGCGTGTGGTGCGGTGAGCCGGTGGTGCGGACCGAGGGCCCCTGCACCGCACCGAGCGTGTGCATGAGCTCGTGGGCCTCGACCTTGCCGCCCACCCGGTCGAACAGCGGGAACAGGCACTTGTCGTCCACCCGCGTGTAGCCGGCGAACAGGTTGTTCCAGTTCTGGCTCGGGCTCGATGACTCGTCCGGGAAGAGCGTGCCGACGCCCGAGCACGTGCCGGAGCTGATGGTGGTGGGCGTGCCGGTGTCGACCCAGATGAGGTACTTGCGGCTGTCCGAGTCGAAGTTCAGCGCGGTGAGGCGGGGGATCAGGCCGCTGCTGAACCCGCTGACCGGGATGTCGGTGGCTGGGACCTGGATCGCCCGGATGTCGAGGTTGCAGTTGGCATCGGTCAACCAGCGGACGTAGCGGTGGCCACCGGTCTGCTGCGCGCTGGCGTCGTAGATCGCGTTGATCTCGGCCGCCCGCTGCTCCATGTCGTCGCGCAGCGTGGCGAGCCGGTTGGAGCCGGCGAACACGTAGAGCAACTGCACTCGGGCACCGCTGGTGCCGTTGCCATAGCACTGGATGCCGGCGCTGGCCTCGGCGGTGGCGCCGCCCTGGGCGGCGAGGTCGTCCGGGCTCACGCCCGGGTCGGGCCCGTGGGTGCACATCGTGGGCCCGTCCGACGCGGCCGAGTCGACCACGATCAGGTCGCCCGGACACGGATCGGCGGCGAGCTCCGTGCCCGCTCGGGTGCCGTCGGCCTGTGCGGTGCGGGCCGACGCAGGGGTGAGGCCGGCGTTGGCCCCCGCCGCCGCGAGCACGCAGGCCACGACCACGATCGCTGTCCGTCGCCGACGCCCCGTTGCCATCATCATGCCCCCCGCCGCCCCGCTGTCACCGCCCGTCGGCTACATCGACAACGCCCAACTGTACCTGACTCACCGGTCAGGCAACCAGCGCGAATGCACCTGTTTCAGCGGGCGATGCCACCGTCCGGAGGTCCCGGCGGGAACAGCACGCCCTGCGGGTCGGGCGGCCGCACTCGCGGGCACCCGGTCCACGGCAGATGATCCATGAACACCCAGCTCCGCCGGTGGATCGCGGTCGGCCCGTACCACTGCAGCGCCGCCTTGTGCCGCGGGCAGGGATACCCCTTGTTGAACTCGAAGTCGAACCCCGGGTAGTTGGGGGCCTCGGCCCGCATGATGCGATCGCGGGTCACCTTGGCCAGGATCGACGCGGCCGAGATCGACAGGCAGGTGGCGTCGCCCTTCACGATGCGCTGGGTCCGGCCGCCCCCCACGAAGTCCCAGTTGCCGTCGATGAGCACCTGATCGGGCTCACCCAGGCCCAGCCCGTCGATGGCGCGGCGGGCGGCGAGACGCTGCGCCGCCGACATGCCGAGGTCGTCGCACTCCTTCTGGCTGGCGTGGCCCACCGACCAGGCCACGCACCAGTCGGCCACGCGGTCGAACAGGGCCTCGCGCTCGGCCTCGGTGAGCAGCTTCGAGTCGCGCACCTTGTACACCCGGCGGTCGCGTGGCAGCACCGCGGCGCCGATGCTCAGCGGGCCCGCCCACGAGCCGCGACCCACCTCGTCGACACCGACCACCACCTCGTGACCCGACTCCCAGAGCGACCGCTCGACGCTCAGGCCCGGCGACTTGGCCTTGATGGCCTTCCGCAGGGTTGGCGCGGTCGTCATCGCATCATCATGACGCGTGGGTACCCCTCGCCGGAATCCACCGACGGGGCCGGCGGCCACCTGGGACACTGGGGTCGATGGCCGGCGATCACGTGCACCGCTACCACGCCCGCACCACCTGGTCGGGCTCCACGGGCGCCGGCTACGACGTCTACGACCGCAGCCACACCGCGCTGGCGCCCCCGGCCGACGCCACCCTCACCCTGGCGTCCGACCCCGCGTTCCGGGGCGACCCCACCCTCCTCAACCCCGAGCAACTGCTGCTGCTCGCGGCCTCGTCCTGCCAACTGCTGTCGTTCCTCGCAGTGGCTGCACGGGCCCGCGTCGATGTGCGCTCCTACGAGGACGAGGCCGAGGCCGAGATGCCCGAGGCCGACCGACCCGTGCGCGTCACGGCCATCACCCTCCGGCCGCGGGTGGTGGTCGGGCCCGGCACCACCGCCGAGCGGGTCGAGCACCTGCTCGGGGTGGCCCACCGCGAGTGCTTCATCGCCAACTCACTCCGCACCCACATCGCCATCGAGGCCAGCGTGGTGATCGCCGACCCGTGAGCGGGGATGCAAGACTGCACCGATCGCCCGCCGCCGCCTTTACCTCTCCTTGACCCCCGGTGTGGTCCGGTCCGATACCCCTTGCATCCCCGCGTCACCCCGTCGAAGATGACAGGCGGGGAGGCAGGGAACACGACAAACGCCACACCACCCGGAGACGGCATGACCATCACCAGCCAGGAAGCCATCCCAGCATCGATGCCCGCAGACCTGCTTCCCGTCGGCACCAAGGTCGAGGTGCGCCGCCGCTTCGACCAGCACTGGGCACGCGGCTTCGAGGTCGCCGGCTACGTCGGCGACGACCTCTACCAACTGCGCCGCCTGTCCGACGGCGAGGTGCTGCCGGTGGCGTTCACGGCCGAGTCGCTGCGCAAGGAGCGCAAGAAGTCCACCTGGTGGTATTGAGCTCCGGCCGGCGCCATCTAGGGCGCCGCCGTCACTCCGGGGTGCCGCCCACACCCTCGCCCATGGCGTCGATGTAGTCGTCCACCTCGATGGCCTTGAGGGTGGTCGTCTTCAACGTGCCCCGTGCCGCCAGGGTGGTGGCCACCCGCGCCATGGTGACGTCGTCGGGGGCCTCGAGGATCGTGATGAAGTCGTACTGACCGAAGATCACGTACTGGTCGAGCACCTTCACGCCCATGGACTCGACGTCGTGGTTCACCGCCTTGAGCCGCTGAGGGTTCTCGCGGAGGGTGGCGAAGCCATCGGGGCCGATCGTGGAGAGCATGACGAACTTGGGCATGGTCCGACGCTAACCCACGCTGCGCCGGGGGTCTGTCGAGCTCAGAGGCCCAGCGACGACAACAGGGCGTCCACCCGGGCCCACGCCTCCGGGCCCCAGTGGTCGTCGTCGGCGGCGTCGGCGTCGAGCTCCGCCTCGAGGGCGCGGGTGGCGTCGCGGTGCTCGTCGCGCAGGCCGGCGAACCGCTCCCACGACGGTGGTGTGCCGAGCTCACGGCCCACCCAGAGCGGCACGTAGACCGAGCGGCACGGCCGCCCCATCAGGAACCAGCCCCGCGGGCGGGGGCCGCCGAGCAGCGTGATCATCGATGCGGTGGTGGCGTCGGCGGCGGGTGCGTGCATGCACACCGAGTAGCCGTCGTTGCCCACGTGGCTGCGCAGGTGGGCCTTGGTGGCGGCCACGTCGCCGGGGTCGGCGGCCAGCACGGCCTGGCTGGCCTCGAGGCGGGGGTCGACGAAGTGCTCGATGAGGCCGCCGGTGTCGGGGTGCAGGCGGTCGTGGAAGGCAGGGATGGTGAGCCGGTTCGAGATGGCGCGGGCGCCGTCGACGGTCTCGGTGGCCCACTCGCGCCCCGAGGTCTCCAGCACGACGGCCGAGGTGGCGTCGGCCACCAGGAACGACGACCAGTACGACTGGCCGCCATCCGGGTGGCACGGTCCGCCCTGGCCGTGGCGTTCGAGCAGCGCGGTCATCACCTCCACCGCCTCGGCCGCGGTGGAGGCCCGCTCGAGGCCCAGGCGCACCAGGTCCATGCCGATCAGGGCCTCGGGGGCGCCGGCGGGGTCGACGGTGGTCCACACCGCCTCGTTGCCGATGGCCACCCCCGCTTCGTTGACCCCGTGCTCGACGCCCCAGATCCACGAGGGCCGCGAGCCCAGGAACGGCACCGTCGGGCCGCCGGCGCCGTCGATCGTCAGGTAGGTCGTGCGGGTGGTGGCCTCGTCGCGGGCCGGATGCCATTCCAGCGGTTGGGCCTCGGTGGGCGGGCGGTCGGAGTTCTTGGCCAGCATCGTCAGGCCGGCCGCACTGACCGGGCCCAGGGCACAGAGGGTGTCGCACATGGACGTGACGCTACGCCGGGTGCGCCCCGCGGGCGCCACCTACCATCCCGGTCGTGGACACCTCCCCCCGCCGCGTGACCATCGTTCCCCACACCCACTGGGACCGCGAGTGGTACTCGCCGTTCCAGACCTTCCGCCTCCGCCTCGTCGACCTGCTCGACGAGTTGCTGCCCCGACTCGAGGCCGATCCGGCCTACGCCCACTTCCTGCTGGACGGGCAGATGGCGGTGGTGGACGACTACCTGGCGGTCCGACCCGACGCGGAGGAGCGCCTGCGCCACCTGGCCCTCTCGGGGCGCCTGGCGATGGGCCCCTGGTACATCCTCATGGACGAGTTCCTGGTGTCGGGCGAGACCATCGTGCGCAACCTGGCCAAGGGCCTCGACCGGGCCGCGTCGTTCGGCGGGGCCATGCCCGTGGGCTACCTGCCCGACATGTTCGGCCACGTGGCCCAGATGCCCCAGATCCTGCGCCAGTTCGGCCTCCAGCACGCCGTCGTGTGGCGGGGCGTCCCGAGCGTCATCGGTCGGGCCGCGTTCTGGTGGGAGGCCCCCGACGGCTCGACCGTGCGGGCCGAGTACCTGCCGGAGGGCTACGGCAACGGGTCGGTGCTGCCGACGTCCGGCAAGGACCTGGTCGAGCGCATCGCCCAGTTCGTCGAGCGCCACCGCACCATGCTCGACGGCCCCGAGGACGACGAGGGCCGGGCGCCGGTGCCCGTGCTGTGGATGAACGGCACCGACCACCAGGTGCCCATGCCCTGGCTGGGCCAGGTGGTGGACGAGGCCAACCGGGCCCAGGACGGCGTGGTGTTGCGGGTCGGCTCGCTGGCCGACCACCTCGCCGACGCGCCGGTCGACGGCCTCCCGACCTGGCAGGGTGAGCTGCGGTCGGGCGCGCACGCCAACCTGTTGATGGGCGTGGCCTCCAACCGCACCGACGTCCGGCAGGCGGCCGCGGGGGCCGAGCGGGCCGTGGAGGCCGTGTGCGAGCCGTTGTGGGCCCTGTTCGCCGACGCCTCGGCCTGGCCCGGCCGGCTGCTCGACGAGGCCTGGACGCAGATGGTGCACAACTCGGCCCACGACTCCATCTGCGCCTGCTCGGTGGACGAGGTGTGCGACGCGGTGCTGCACCGCTACGCCGAGGCCACCCAGATCGCCGACGGCCTGTCGAAGCGGGCGGTCGACCGGTTCGCGATGACCCTCGCCCACGCGGGCTCGGTGGTCGTGAACCCCAGCCCGCGCACCAGGGGCGGGCTGGTCGCGGTGGTGGTGCCGGGCGAGGACGAGGTGCCCGGCACCCAGACGGTGCGCACGTGGGCCGCCGATGCCGAGCTGTTCACCCTCACCGTCGACGAGGCCGTGCAGCTCGTGCCCCGCGCCATCGACGAGCTCGGCGCCAACTCGTTCACCGTCGAGGCCACCCCTGGCGGGGGCGCGCTCGTGGTGCTCACCGTGGACGACGAGCGGCGCGTCCCGGCGGCGTTCCCCGTCCACGACCTGCAGGCGCTGGTGCCCGACCCCACTGCGCCGATCGAGGTGCGGGTGCGCCAGGCGCCGAAGCAGCAGGTGCTGGCCCGGGTGGACGACGTGGCCGGCTACGGGTGGCGGGCGGTGAGCAGACCGGCCCCGCCGACCCATCCCGTCGCCGTCTCCGGCACCACCAGCCTCACCAACGGCCTCGTCACCGTCACGGTGGACCCCAGCGATGGCACCTTCGCGCTCGACGGGCACGGCGGGCTGGGTCGCCTGGTCGACGGCGGCGACGTGGGCGACACCTACAACTACTGCCCACCTGGCACCGACCAGGAGGTGGACCGCCCGACCCAGGTCACCTGCGACGTGCTCGAGCAGGGGCCGGTCCGAGGCCGGCTCCAGGTGACCGCGGCCTACGAGTGGCCCGTCGCGGCGGTCGGCCTGGATGCCCGCGACGGCCGCCTGGCCACCGTCGACGTCCGCACCGTGCTCGAGCTGCGGGCCGGTGAGCGGTTCGCACGCGTCGAGACCCGGCTCGACAACCCCTGCCGCGACCACCGCCTGCGGGCGTGGTTCCCCCTGCCGGAGCGAGCGGCGGTGTCACGGGCCGAGTGCGCCTTCGCCGTGGTGGAGCGGGGCCTCACCGCCGAGGGCGGCCTCACCGAACGGGGGCTGGCCACCTACCCGTCCCGCCGGTTCGTGCAGGCGGGCGGGCTGACCGTCGCCCACGAGGGCCTGCTCGAGTACGAGCTGGTCGACCTGGACCGGGCGGTGGACGAGGGGGCGGACGGCGCTCCCACCAGTGCCGGCGCGCTGGCCATCACCCTGCTGCGCTGCACCGGGATGCTGTCGCAGGGCCCCATGTCGTACCGACCCCTGCCGGCGGGCCCGCTCACCCCGATGGAGGGCCCCCAGCAGATCGGCCCCCGGGTGATGCGCTACGCGGTGGCCGTCGGCGACGACGTCGACCCCTACGCCCTGGTCGACGACGCCTTCTCGCCGCTGCTGGTCGGGCGGGCCCGCGGCGTGGGCACCGGCCCCGACACCGGGCAGCAGCTGTCGGTGGCCGGTGCACCCGTGTCGTCGGTCCAACGCAACGACGGCCGCCTCGAGGTGCGCGTGTTCAACCCCGGACGTGCGCCCGCCGACGTGACCATCGCCGGCCGCAGCGGCTGGCTGGTCGACCTGCGCGGCGCCCCGATCGAGCCCTGGGACACGTCCTTCACGCTCCCCCCAGGCCGCATCGCCACCGCCACCATCACCGAAACCACCTGACCCACCACCGACCCCCCTCCCCCAAGCAAGGCAGGGAGGAGGGACCGCCCCGCGACCGCGACCCAGTAGCGGTCCTCCCCGTTCCCCGCAACAAACCAGGGCGCCCGGGCGGGACGGCGGCGGAGCGACGATTTCGCCAGCCCCTGCGCCGCAGGCGCCTCAGCTGCGCGTCAGGAGCGAGCAGCCGACCCGACCGGGCGACCGGGTCAGTCCGGGAGCGCGTCGTCGGGTTCTTCCGACTCCAATCCAGATCCGAAGTGGTCCTCGATCCATTCGCGTCCCACCTCGCGCCGCAGCCGCGCCTTCTCGAGCAGCGAGTCGGGGTCGACGTCGCGCTCGCGGCGGAGGCGCCACAGGCGCACTCGGCCGATGTCTCGGAGCGTGTGGGAGCGCAACGAGCGCACGTTCAGCTCGGGATCGCCGCGCAGCGCGTCGCGCACCTCCTCCGACACCACCACCGATCCGGGGTAGGCGATGCCCACGATGCGGTTGGCCAGGTTCACCACCGGCCCGTACACGTCGCCGTCCTGCTCGATGACCGAGCCCATGGCCAGGCCCACCCGCACGTCGGATAGCGCCTCGTCCTCGCGGAACGCGTCGGCCAGGTCGAGGGCGATCTGTGCCGCAGCCGCGGGGTCGTCGACGATGAACATCACCTCGTCGCCGATCATCTTCACCACGCGGCCGCCGCGACCGGCCACCGTGTCGGTGGCCACGGCCTCGAACCGAGCCACCAGGTGGGCCAGCTCCTGCTCGGGCACCTGCTGGCTGAGGGCGGTGTAGCCCACCAGGTCGGCGAAGCCCACCGTCACCGAGCCGCCCTCGGTGTCGCGCCGCCGCAACATCTGACGGAGGGCCTCGTCCTGCAGGTGGCGCCGCCACACGTAGTCCATGATGCGGGGCATCACGTCGAGGATCATCTCGGTGCGGGCCAGCAGCGGCGCATCGAGGTCGACCGCCGTCCGGCCGTCGGCGGCGTCGTGTGCACCGTCGCCGGCCGCGGCCGAGGCGGCCGCCTCCGCGGCTTCCGCGGCCTCCGCCGCCTCGTTCGCGACCCGGCTGGCCAGCGCCGCGATCTGGGCGTTGGCCACCCGCGACATCGACGACCCGATCACGCGGGCCATCTGCAGGGCCACGTCGGGGTCGACCACCTCGTCGGCGATGGTCTCGGCGGCGATGCGCATCATGTCGAGATCGGTGCGGGTGAACACCACCTCGTCGTCCTCGGGGTCGGGGAACCCGAGGGCCCGCCAGAAGTGGAACACCTGCTCGGACGGGAGCCCCACCTTGCCGGCGACCGTGTCGGCGTCGTAGCGGGGTGACTCCTCGAAGACCAGGTGCACGATGGCCAGCAACGGCAGCGTGCCGTCGCGCTCGGCCGCGGCGATCTCGTCCTCGGGCACCTTCAGGCCCTCGAGCACCTGACGGATGGTCCGCCGTCCGGCCCGCCCGAACTTCACCACCGCCGACTTCCCCGGTGCGGGTGCGCAGGTGGGCGGCGGCCACGACTCCGGACGACCGGACACCAGCCGCCAAGGCGCCGTCCGGTGCCGGTCGACGAGCCACGGCGGGCGAGCCGGGGTGAACGCACGCCGTGGCTGACGGGCCGTGGCCCGGTTGGTCCCGGTGCCCCACCCGCCGACCCCGACGACGCCCCCAGCTCGCGCAGCAGCCACACCCGCCCGGCTTCGTCGTGGTGGCTCGGTGCCGTGCCGAGGCGCACGACGTGTTCACCGCACCCGCCCGCACGGTTTCCGAGCCGTCGGTCACGCCTGGCTCTCGAGGCTCGCTCCCGGATGGTGGGCCTCACGAGAACGAGGCCTCGAGGTCGGGAGGTGCCGGTGCGGCCAGCAGCGCCTCCCCTTGTGGCTCGACCGCCGACCAGCCTGGGTCGAGCGAGGGCGCGGCGAGGGTCACGGGCGGCCCCGGCGGCGCGTCGGGCCAGGGGCGCAGGTCCCACAGAAGCGCGGGCCGCTCGCCGTGCCAGCGCACCGCGCACGAGAGCAGGCCGAAGCGGGTGGGCGCATCGTGCACCTCGACCGGGCGGCCCCGCCACGCATCGGGGAAGCCGGCGAACAGCGTGATGGCGGGCGACGCGCCGGCGGTCGCCGCGCCGCGTCCGTCGTCGACCAGCGCAACGCTGACACGCTCGAGGAGCCGGGCTGAAGCCACCGCGTAGCGCGTGTGGGCATCGGGTGGCTTCGATCCAACTGTCGGCCCACCGGTCCCACGGCTCGCTTCGGACGTGCCCGTTCCGCCTGCCGGCCTACCCGCTCCACGCCCAGCATCGGGCGGGCCCGTTCCAGCCTCCTCCACACCGGGGCCCCGGCCAGCGGCGGACGGGCCCGTCCCGCCACCCGAGCCGTCGGCGCCGACCCGGCCCGTTCCCGCCACCTCCGCGCCGGGTTCCCGATCGGCACCGGAGGAGCCCGTCCCCGCACGCGAGCGGTCGGCCGCGGACGGCTGCTCTGGCGCCAGGGCCTCGCCCAACACGTGGTCGAGCGGCACGGGACCGGCGCCGGCGCTGGTGGCTCGGGCGGCGGTGTCGAGCGAGGCCGCCGGCAAGGCCGCCACGAGACGGGCCGTGTCCGGCTGGCCGGCGCCGTCGAGCAGGTCGACCGCGGCGTGCAGCGCCACGGCCACCTCGATGCCATCCGCTCCGGGGCCGGCATCACCGCCCCTGCCCTTGCCGATGCGGTGGGCCGCCTTGGCCACCGGGCCGACCAGGGCCTCGGCGAGGGCCTGGTCGTGGGTGCACCGCCAGTGGTCGCCGAAGGCCCGGAGCGCGGCGGCGGTGTCGGCGGTGGCCGCCGACCCTCGCCCGAACCGACCGGTGAGCCGCTGCCGGCCGGCGAGGTGGGCCACCACCGCGCGCGCCTCGTCGCCGAAGCCCTGGCCGTCCAACGCCCGCGCCAGCCGGGCCAGGTCGCCCACGGGGGCGTCGCCGAGCGGCCCGGCGGCCGCGAGCAGGATCGCCGCCCTGGCCAGGTCGATCGCGTCGGTGAGCGGCTCGTCGGGCAGGCGCACCGTCAGTCCCCGGTCGAGTTGGGCCCGCCATCCACTGGCCACCCGCTCGGCCTCCGGCGTCGGGGCGACCGCCGCCGGGTCGGGGCCCGGCCCACCCGTCCCCGGGGCTCGGTTCCGTCCGGCCGGGACCGTGACGGTGGTGCGCAGCCGGGCCGTGTGGGCCAGGGGGAACAGCACCGCGAGCACCCGGCCGTGCCCGATGGGCCCGGCGGGGTCGGCCGCCGTGGCGGTGCCGTCCACCACGGCCGCCCGGACCACGACCGGATCGTCGCCTGCGGCCCAGCGCGACGGGGCCCGGCCGAACTGCACCGTGGTGGTGCCGTCGATCACCGCCTGCCGGCCCTCGACCGCCACCGTCGACCGGCCGGTCAGCACCAGCGCCAGCGCCACGGGCAACGTGGAGTCGTTCGCCACGTCGAGGGCCACCAGGTCGTCGGTCACCCCGCCGGCACGCGCGCCGAACGTGGTGGCGACCGCGTCACCCGTCGGGATGCGCATGGCGGTCTCGACCACGGGCGTCGCCTCGACCCGCCGCTGGCGCACGGCCGCCTCGTCGGCCGGGAGGTGCCAGCGGTCGTCGGCGCCCACCCACCAGTGGAGCGACCACGAGCCGTCCAGCCCCTGCACCCCGCCGCGCCCGTCGACGGTGGCCAGCGGGCCGGCGTTGGTGGTGCCCACCAACGTGAACGGCCCCGCTCCGCCTGCGGGAGTCACGTGCCGGTGAGCTCGTGGCGGGCCTCGTGACGGAGCAGCCCCCGGTAGGCGTCGTGCGCCGACGCACCCTGGTTGCACACCAGGTCCATCTGCTCGGCGATCGGCATGTAGATGTCGTGCTCGCGGGCCAGCTCCATCACCACCTTGGTGGTCTTCACGCCCTCGGCCACCATGTGCATCTCCTCGATGATCTCGTCGAGCGACCGGCCCTTGCCGAGTTGCTCGCCCACATGGCGGTTGCGGCTCTGCCTGCTGATGCAGGTGGCGACCAGGTCGCCCATGCCGGCGAGGCCGGCGAACGTGTCGGCCCGGCCGCCCATGGCCACGCCCAGGCGGGTGAGCTCGGCCAGGCCCCGGGTGATGACCGCGGCCCGGGTGTTGTCGCCCGTGCCCAGCCCATCGGCCATGCCCGCGGCCAGGGCCATCACGTTCTTCAGGGCGCCGGCCAACTCGGAGCCCACCACGTCGTCGTTCACGTAGACGCGGAAGAGGTTGCTGCTGAACACCCGCTGCAGCTCCTCGGTGATGTTGGGGTCGGACATCGCGATCACCGCGGCGGCGGCGTCGCCGGCCAGGATCTCCTTGGCCAGGTTGGGGCCGGTGAGCACGCCGTAGGGGTGGCCGGGCAGGACCTCGTCGATCACCTGGGTCATGCGCAGGCGCGAGCCCTGCTCGAGGCCCTTGGCCAGGCTGACCACCGGCACCCAGGCCCGCAGGTGGGGCCGCACGGCCTCGAGCGTGGACCGGAAGCCGTGCGACGGCACGCCCATCACCAGCACGTCGGCGTGGCCCACGGCGTCGGCCAGGTCGTCGGTGGCGGTGAGCGACGGGTGCAGGTCGTAGCCCTCGAGGTAGCGGCTGTTGCGGTGGCGCTCGTTGATCTCGGCCGCCACCTCGGGGCTGCGGGCCCAGACCACGGTGGGGACGTTGTGGGCCGCCAGGTGGGCCACGGTGGTGCCCCACGAGCCGGCACCGATCACCGCGACGCAGATGTTCATCGGCTTCGCCCCGCCAACTGCTGCGCGGAGGACGCCGACGCCACGAACGCCGCCGGCACGGCAAACCCCCCGTGTGCACACTCGGCGTCGCGACGCCGCCGGTCCGGTCGCTCGGGGTCCGGCCCGGGCCGACCGGCGGCCGGCGCCGTCCTCCCGGCGGCCTGCGTCGCGCTCATCGGGCCGTCACCGTCGCCAAGGGGATGCTCACCCGCCAAACCGTAGACTGCCGCGCTCATGGCCGCTGTCGTGCTGGTGCCGGTGAAGACGTTCGGCGAGGCCAAGCTCCGGCTCGCCCCGGCCCTCCCCGCCGCCGAGCGCGCCGCCCTGGCCCGGTCGATGGCGGCCAAGGTGCTGGCCGCGGCCCATCCCCTCCCGGTGTGGGTCGTCTGCGACGACGGCGAGGTGGCCGCCTGGGCCGAGGCCCACGAGGCGTCGGTGCTCTTGCGGCCCGGACGGGGGCTGAACGGTGCGGTGGCCGACGGCGTGGCCCACCTGGCCGGGGAGGGGTACGACCAGGTGATCGTGGCCCACGCCGACCTGCCCCTGGCCACCACCCTGGGCTGGCTGGCCGACTTCGACGGCGTCACCCTGGTGCCCGATCGCCACGACGACGGCACCAACGTGGCCTGCGTCCCCGCGAACGCCGGGTTCCGGTGGGCCTACGGCGCCGGGTCGTTCGCTCGGCACCGCGAGGAGGCCGCCCGTCTCGCCCTGCCGCTGCGCGTCGAGCGCGACGTACCCCTCGGCTGGGACATCGACGTGCCCGACGACCTCACCGCGCTCACCTGACCGACGCCCGCGGCCCGTCGGTATCGCGTTCTGGCGCCCGATTCGGTTGTCAGGGCGACCGGATCGGGCGCCAGTTCGCGGTCTCGGTCCCAACCGCACACGGGCCTGCCCGCTCCGACGGTCCCCGCCGCCGGCGCCACAGGATGCCTAGCGTGGTGACGTGAGCGTCAACCTGCCCACCCCCGAGCGGGCGCTGGCCATCGCCGCCCATCCCGACGACGTCGAGTTCCAGTGCGGGGCCACGCTGGCCAAGTGGGCCGAGGCGGGCTGCGAGGTGCACCACCTCATCTGCACCGACGGCTCGAAGGGCACCTGGGACCCCCACGCCGACCTGGCCCGCCTGGTGGTCACCCGCCAGGCCGAGCAGCGCACCGCGGCGGCGCGTTTGGGGGCCACCGGCGAGGTGGTGTTCCTGGGCTGGCCCGACGGCGAGCTCGAGGCGGGGCTGCGCCAGCGCTGGGAGATCGCCTACTGGATCCGGCACCTGCGCCCCGACGTGGTGCTGGGCCACGACCCGTGGAAGCGCTACCGGCTGCACCCCGACCACCGGGCCGCCGGCCTCCTGGCCTGCGACGGCGTGGTGGCCGCCCGCGACCCCCACTTCTTCCCCGAACAGGCCATCGCCCACCACCGACCGTCGGCGCTGCTGTTGTTCGAGGCCGACAAGGCCGACCACCTCGAGGTGGTCACCCTCGCTCAGGCCGAGGCCAAGGTGACTGCGCTGCTGGCCCACGAGAGCCAGTTCGAGACGACGATGGGCATCAGCCGCCGGCCCGCCGACGGCGGCGGCGCCGCCCGCGAGGTGGAGCAGGCCGCCTTCCACGGGCGCATCCTCGACGAGTTGGCGGCGGCCGGCGCCAAGCGCGAGGTCGGCTTCGCCGAGCGCTTCAAGCTCATCGACGACCTGTAACCCGTCCACTGCTTCGGGCGGGCCTTGTCATCCGCCTCGGGCGGGTGGACACTGCCGCGGTGCCACTCGATGCGACCGACTGGCAGGTCGGCGCGCAGGACCGGGAGGTGGGTGGCGGCCTCTCATTGCTGGTCGCGGTCCTCGCCCTGAGCGCCGGCGTACTGCTGCTCTCCGCGGTGATCGCCCTCCTGTTGGCCGGCTCCGTCTTCTAGCTTCACTCAGGCGTCGCGGCGGGCGGCCATGCGGGCCTGGATCTCCTCGAAGTCGACTCGGACGAACAGCGCCTCCGCCTCGGCGGTGAGCAGCTCGCCGCCGCCGGCGTGGCAGGTGGCCTTGGCCACGATGCGCTTGCCGTCGTCCGACTCGATCCAGGCCTCGAAGCGCAGCTCCTCCTCGACCGGGGTGATGTGGCGGTAACGCACCGTGAGTCGACCGGTCACGCCCGGGTCGGCCACGAGGCCCTGCGCGGCGCCGAGCACGTCGTCGAACAGCGCGGCCACGAAGCCGCCGTGCACCCCGTGCGGCGGCCCTTCGTAGGCGAGGCTCATGGTGACCGTGGCCACCTTGGCCGGCGAGCCGTCGGCCCGGGTGCCGTCGGTGAGCACCAGCGGCGGCGCCACCGGGTTCTCGGTGCCCCGCAGCGCACCGTGGGCGAGGAACGCGCTCTCGGCCCCGGTGACACCGGTGCCGTCGAGCAGCCCGTCGTACCAGCGGGCCCGGCGGGGCCCGTCGAGCAGGCCGCGCAGCTCACGGGCCAACTCGAGCGCTCGGGACTCCTTGTCGGGCGGCACGGTGTTGGCCGCCAACTCCGCGATGATCGCCCGCACCTCGTCGGCCAGCTCTTCCACGGAACACGTTCTAGCTGTCACGCTCCCAGACCTCGGCACTCTGCCCGCGTGCCAGGCGCCAGGCGGACTGTCCCTGGATGGCTCCGAAGGAGCGAACGACGGGGGCGAGTGGGGTCTTGGATGTCGTCCGGTGGCGCCGCTCGACCCGATGCTGGATGGTGGCGGCTCTCAGGGGCGGGCGGCGCGGGCGGGGGATCGCCGCTGGCGCAACCCACGGACGGACCCATGCCCCAGAACGCCACTGTCCGCGTTCGGATCGGTGACGGTTCTCGAACTCGAGGCAATGGCCCCCGGTTTCCGGGCGCTATTGCCTCGAGTTCGGCCGCGGAGGGCACCGCAGGTACGGAGCGTGAGATCCACGCGGGTGCCACCCCCGTCTTCGCGCCGTTCCACACCCGCAACGCGCCGCTCCGGGATCGGACGAGGGCCGGGCCGCGACGGCACCGGTTCAGAGGCGGTCGCCGAAACCCGACAGCAGGCGCCTGCCATTCCGCGACAGCCCCCAGGCACCGAGACCGCGTGCACGTTCAGCGAGTCGAGAGGCTGACGGTCTCGGTGTCGCGGCCGCTGCGCAGCAGGGTGCCGGGGCGGGCGTCGGTGAAGGTGGCGCCGGGCCCCACGATCTCGACACCGTTCACCAGCACGTGCTCGATGCCCTCTGGCTCCGAGTACAGCCGGGCCGCACCGGCGGGCAGGTCGGCTCGCATGCTGACGGGCCCCGGCGCCACCCGATCGGGGTCGAACACCACCAGGTCGGCGGCCCACCCCTCGGCGATCCGGCCCCGTCCGGTGAGGCCGTAGAGGCGGGCGGGCACGTCGGTGAGCAGGTGCACCGCCTGCTCCAGGCCCATCAGGCCGCGGTCGCGCACCGAGTCGCCCAGGAACGCGGTGGTGTAGTTGAAGGTGGCGATGAAGTCGAGGTGGGCGCCGGCGTCGGACGCCCCCAGGATCACCCGGGGGTCGCGCCAGGTCTCCGCCCGCAACGCCCAGCTGGCCTCGTCGTCGCCGGTCTGGGGCGGCAGGATCACGGTGCGCAGGTCGTCGGCGATGACGATGTCGAGCAGGGCGTCGAAGGGCGCGACACCCAACTCCTCAGCGATGTCACCGACCAGACGGCCCTCGTGGGCCTTGGTCTCGGGGGTGAACGCCTCCTCGATCGTCATGCGGTGCCACTGCGCGACCCGGGCGAACGGACCGGCCTCGGGGCTGTCCACACCCGCCTGCAGGCGGGCCCGCTCGTCGGGGTCGGCCAGGGCGACCAGCTTCTCGGCCGGCGGCAGGGTCATGGTCTTGGCCCAACCCGGGAAGCTGTCGAGCAGGAACCCGGTGAGGAAGCACAGCCGGATGCGCATCAGATCGGGCACGGTGAGCGCCAGCACCCGGGCGCCGCGCTCCGCAGCGCGATCCGACGCGGACAGGCGCTGGGCCACGTCGTCGCCCGAGCGGGCGTTGGCCGCGATGAGCACGTTCCAGTTGAGCGGCCGGTCGGCGGCCAGCGACATGTCGGCCATCAACTCGACGTGCTCGTCGTCGAACGGCCCGACCGCCGGGATGAATTCCAGGGTCGTGCCGGGGTGCTCGCGCACCACGGCGCACAGCGCGACCAACTCGTCGTGGGTGGCGTGACGCGACGGCACCGGATCGCCGGCGCCGTCGCTGTGGGTGACCGCCCACGACGACGAGAAGCCCAGGCCGCCCGCGGCCAGCCCCTCGGCCAGCAACGCGGCCATGGCCGACAGCTGCTCGTCGGTGGCGGCGTGACCAACCGCGTCCTCCCCCATCACCGCTCGCCGCAGCGCCGAGTGCCCCACCAGGAAGCCGGCGTTCACCGAGAGGGCGCCGTCGAGGCGGTCGAGGTACTCCCCCGTGGTGCGCCAGTCCCACGGCACACCCGCGGCCAGCGACTCGAGGGGCATGCCCTCCACCCGGGCCAGCATGCGCATGAGGTACTCGCCGTCGGACGGGTCGGCCCCCAAGGGCGCGATGCTGAACCCGCAGTTGCCGCCCACCACCGTGGTGACGCCGTGCAGCGGCGACGGGCTGAGGGTGGTGTCCCAGAAGGCCTGAGCGTCGTAGTGGGTGTGCAGGTCGACGAAGCCGGGCGCCACCACCATCCCCTCGGCGTCGATGACACGACCGGCCTTCTCGTCGTCCAACTCGCCCGGCGGCGTGACGGCCACGATGCGGCCGCCCCGCACGCCCACGTCGGCGGGGCGGCGGTCGGCGCCGGTCCCGTCGACCAGTACGCCCCTGCGGATCACCAGGTCGAGCATCAGCACCCCCTCGTCTCGGGGGCCACTCACGCGGCCACCCGTGTCGCGTGACGTTACCGTTGGCGGCGATGGGGACGACCGCCACACCGACCGGTGCCACCGCTCCCTCGGACGCCGCCGCCTCCGAACCGGTCGCACCCGACCCCGTCACCGGCCTGCTGCCCGACCCCGAGCCCGGCCCGATCCACTACACGGTCATCTCGGTGGACGACCACCTGGTCGAGCCGCCCGACCTGTTCGAGGGGCGCCTGCCGGCGGCGATGGCCGATCGGGCGCCCCACGTCCGCGAGACGAGCAAGGGCCACCAGGTGTGGGAGTTCGAGGGCAAGGTGTTCCCCCAGCTGGGGCTCAATGCGGTGGTGGGCCGCGACCGCAACGAGTCGGCCATCGAGCCCCGCCGCTTCGAGCACATGCGCCCGGGCTGCTACCGCATCGACGATCGCATCCGCGACCAGGACCTGGCCGGCATCTGGGCGTCGGTGAACTTCCCGTCGCAGATCACCGGCTTCTGCGGCACGGTCTACGCCCGCGCCCAGGACCCCGAGCTGGGCCTGGCGGTCACCCGGGCCTGGAACGACTGGCTGCACGACGAGTGGTGGCAGCCCCACCCCGACCGCACCATCCCCCTCGGCATCACCTGGCTGGCCGATGCCGAGCTGGGTGCAGCCGAGGTGCGCCGCAACGCCGAGCGGGGCTTCCGGGCCGTCACCCTGCCCGAGAACCCCCACAAGCTCGACCTGCCCTCGGTCCACTCCGGCTTCTGGGACCCGATCCTCCAGGCCTGCGTCGAGACCGACACGGTGGTGTGCCTGCACGTCGGCTCGTCGGGGATGATGCCCATGCCGCTCGACGCGCCGATGATCGAGCTCGGCGCCACCCTGTTCGGTGCCCTGTCGCTCGACGCCTGCGCCAACTGGCTGTGGTCGGGGGTTCCCGTCCGCTTCCCCGACCTGAAGATCGCCATGTCCGAGGGCGGCATCGGCTGGGTGCCGATGCTCATCGACCGCCTCGACTACATCGTGGGCCAGTCCGGCCACGGCCGCCGGGCGTGGCGCGCCCTCGGCACCGACCTGTCGCCCAGCGACGTGCTGCGCCGCAACTTCTGGTTCTGCACCATCGACGACCCGTCGTCGCTGCTGGCCGCCCGCGACGCGGTGGGGATCGACCGCCTCATGGTCGAGGTCGACTACCCCCACGCCGACTCGACCTGGCCCGACACCCAGGCCTTCCTCCACGACCGGCTCGGCCGGCTCCCGGCCGACGAGATCGCCAGGATCACCCACCGGAACGCGTCGGCGCTCTTCCGCCACCCGCTCCCCCCGGCCCCACTCCCCGCACCCCCTGACCCTGGAGCACCCACATGACCGCCCCCGACCTCGACCGCCTGCCCTCGGCGCCGCCGCTGCCCCCGGTCCCCGACTGGGTCCCGATCACCGCCACCCAGGCCAAGCTCACGCTCATGGTGCTGCGCACGGCCATCGGGGCCGTGGGGTGGTTGTTCCCCAACCTCGGCGCGCGCCTGTTCGGCATCGACCCCGCCCAGAACCCGTCGGCGCCCTACCTGGGCCGACTGTTCGCGGCGCGCGAGTTCGCCCTGGTGGCGCCACTGCTCACCGAGGACGCCGATGTGCAGCAACGCTCGCTGCAGGTGGGGATGGCGGTCGACTCGCTCGACGCCTGCGCCTCCGTGCTGGCCGGCGCCCGGGGCACCCTGCCCAAGCGGGCGGCGGTGTCGACCGGCCTCACCGCGGTCGGCGCGGTCGTGCTCGGCTGGATCGCCAGCCAGCCCGACTGACCGTGTCGACTCGGCGAACTCGGCGAACTCGGCGAACTCGGCGCAATTCCCGGCGCCTGACGCCGGATCCTGCGCCGGGCTCGGGCCACCCGGCGGAGGGGAGCCGGTGATGCGCTTCGAGAACGTCGTGATCGACGCCCACGACATCCCGGCTCTGGCCGACTTCTGGTGCCAGGCACTGAGGTGGGAGAAGACCGTCGACCAGCAGGACGAGATCTGCATCAGCGCGCCCGGCGGCAACGGGAGCGACCCGTCCATCCGGCCGTTCCCCGACCTGGTGTTCGAGCCTGTCGACCGACCCGACGCCGGCCGCCAACGGGTGCACCTCGACCTCGTCAGCGGCTCCCTCGACGAGCAGCGCGCCACCGTCGCACGCCTCCTCGCGCTCGGCGCCACTCCCGCCGACGTGGGCCAGGCGGACGACGTGCCGTGGGCGGTGCTGGCCGACCCGGAGGGCAACCCCTTCTGCGTGCTCGACCCTCGGGCCGAGTACCGCCACGCCGGCGCCATCGCCGCGGTCGTCGTTGCCGCCGCGGACGGCCCGGCCCTCCGCGACTTCTGGGTCGCCGCCACCGGCCGGACCGTGACGACGCGGAACGAGCGCTACGTCGCCCTCGGCGATCCGGGAGGCACGGGCCCGAGCCTGGTGTTCGTCACCCGACCCGGCCTCGATTCCGCCGACACCCGCAAGAACCGCATCCACCTCGACGTCGCGCCCGCGGCTGATGACGACCAGGCGGCTGCGGTCGATCGCCTCCTGGCGCTGGGCGGCACACGGGTCGACGTGGGCCAGGGCCCCGACGTCACCTGGGTGGTGCTGGCCGACCCCGAGGGCAACGAGGTCTGCGTCCTGTCGCCTCGGGACTGACCCCTCCCCTCGGGACCGACCCCGTTGGGTGGCGTCAGCGCTTGGCGGTGATGTCGACGGGGCGGGCGAACTCGGCGAAGAAGTCGTTGCCCTTGTCGTCCACGACGATGAAGGCGGGGAAGTCCTCCACGTCGATCTTCCAGACCGCCTCCATGCCCAGCTCGGGGTACTCGAGCACCTCGACGTGGCGGATGCAGTCCTGGGCCAGGCGCGCCGCGGGGCCGCCGATCGAGCCCAGGTAGAAGCCGCCGTGACGCCGGCAGGCGTCGGTGACCTGCTGGCTGCGGTTGCCCTTGGCCAGCATCACGAAGCTGCCGCCGGCAGCCTGGAACTGCTCGACGTAGGAGTCCATGCGGCCGGCGGTGGTGGGTCCGAACGAGCCCGACGCGTAACCGTCGGGGGTCTTGGCCGGGCCGGCGTAGTACACGCAGTGGTCACGCAGGTACTGCGGCATCTCCTCGCCGGCGGCGAGGCGCTCGGCGATCTTGGCGTGGGCGATGTCGCGGGCCACCACCATCGGCCCGGTGAGCGACAGGCGGGTCTTCACCGGGTACTTGGACAACTCGGCCCGGATCTCGTCCATGGGCCGGTTCAGGTCGATCTGCACCACGTCGCCGCCCTCGGCCAGGTGCTGATGGGCCAGGTCGGGCAGGAAGCGGGCCGGGTCGCGCTCGAGCTCCTCGAGGAACACGCCGTCGGCGGTGATCTTGCCCAGGGCCTGGCGGTCGGCCGAGCACGACACGGCGATGGCCACCGGGCACGACGCCCCGTGTCGGGGCAGGCGCACCACCCGCACGTCGTGGCAGAAGTACTTGCCCCCGAACTGGGCGCCGATGCCCGTGGTGCGGGTCATCTCCAGGATCTCCTGCTCGAGCTGGGGGTCGCGGAAGCCCCGGCCCAGCTCGTTGCCGGTGGTGGGCAGCGAGTCGAGGTAGCGGGCCGACGCGTACTTGGCGGTCTTGAGGGCGAACTCGGCGGACGTGCCGCCGATCACCACGGCCAGGTGGTAGGGCGGGCAGGCGGCGGTGCCGAGCATGCGCGTCTTCTCGTCGAGGAAGCGCATGAGGCTGGTGGGGTTGAGCACCGCCTTGGTCTCCTGGAACAGGTAGCTCTTGTTGGCCGATCCGCCCCCCTTGGCCATGAACAGGAACTTGTAGGCGTCGCCGTCGGTGGCGTAGAGCTCGATCTGGGCCGGCAGGTTGGTGCCCGTGTTCTTCTCGTCCCACATGGTGAGGGGCGCCATCTGCGAGTAGCGCAGGTTGGCGTGGTCGTAGGTCTCCTGGATGCCCCGGGCCAGCGCCGCCTCGTCGCCGCCGTCGGTCAACACGTTCTGCCCCCGCTTGCCCATCACGATGGCAGTGCCGGTGTCCTGGCACATGGGCAGGATGCCGCCGGCCGAGATGTTGGCGTTCTTGAGCAGGTCGAGGGCCACGTACCGGTCGTTGGCCGACGCCTCGGGATCGTCGAGGATGTCGGCGACCTGCTGGAGATGACCCGGCCGCAGCAGGTGGGCGATGTCCCACATGGCCTCACGGGCCAGGGCGGTCAACGCCTCGGGCGCCACATGGAGGAAGGTGCGGCCCGCGGCCTCGATGGTGGACACCCCGTCGGTGGTGACGAGCCGGTACTCGGTGTCGTCGGGGCCGAGGGGCAACAGGTCCTGGTACACGAATTCGCTCACGCCCGCAGGCTACGACGGCCGCAGGATCGTCCGGGAACCGGCCGCCGCGGATGGGGCTGCTCGTGTCACACTGGGCAGTGGAGGCTTGGTGGATGAGGGCAACGCTGTGGCGACGGTGGTCGGTGGCAATGGCGGCGCTGGCCATCGCGGCCACGACGCTCGGCGCCGTCCCTGCCCACGCTGCAGGGACGGGGCAGATCTGGATCACGGAGAACGCGAGCCCGGACGATGCCCAGGACTTCAGCTTCACCGGCTGCCTCGGCAGCGGGTGCTCCACCTTCAGCCTCGACGACGACGCCGACGCCACACTGCCCAAGACGGCCGGCGCGACCAACCTCGCCGAGGGCACCTACACCGTCACCCAGGCGGTGCCGGCGGCCCAGTGGGCCCTCGCGTCCATCACCTGTGACACCGGCGAGACCGTCGATCTCGTCAACCGACGGGTGACCATCGACCTCGGCGCCGCCGAGAACGTGCACTGCACGTTCACCAACCGGACCCAGTCGCTCACCATCATCCAGGACACCGTCCCGGACACCGCACAGGACTTCGGGTTCACCGGATGCCAGGGAGCCGGCTGCGGCGCCTTCGCCCTCGACGACGACGCCGACCCCGCGCTTCCCCGCACCGTCACCGGCACGGCCCTCGCTCCTGGCACCTACACGGTGACCCAGGCGCAGACGCCCGGCTACGACCTGACCGCCATCAGCTGCAACGGCGGTGAGCCATCCAGCGTCGCGAGCCGGACGGCCACCGTCACCTTGACCGCGGGCGAGCAGATCACCTGCACGTTCACGAACGCGGCGATCCCGACGCCGCTCGCGGGCATCGCCCAGGTGGCCACCGGCGCGGCCCACACCTGCGCGGTCCTGACCAACACCGAGGTCCGCTGCTGGGGCATCGACGATCGCTATCAGCTGGGCAACGACGGCGCCCGGACCAACACGCCCTGGCCCCAGATCGTGAGGACCGCATCGGGGGCACCCCTGACCGGCGTGGCCGAGGTCGCCCCCGCCTGGCTCTCCACCTGCGCGCTGCTGCTGAACGGGGAGGTCCGGTGCTGGGGCAGCGCCTACTGGGGCCTGCTCGGCAACGGCCAGAGCGCGCCGGACAGCGCGCCCTACCCCGTGGCGGTGTCCAACCCCGCGGGTACGGGCCCACTCAGCGGCGTCGACCAACTCTCGCTCTCGGGGACCCACGCCTGCGCCCGGGTCGACGACCAGGCGTACTGCTGGGGCGTCAACACCTACGGGCAGCTCGGGAACGGCGCCGCGGTGGCCGGGCCCCACACCGAACGGTCGCGACCCGTGCTCGTGCTCAACGAACAGGGGACGGGCCCGCTGACCGGCATCATCGACATCGAGACCGCCGACACCGGTGGGGATCAGGGCCAGACCTGCGCACGACTCGCCAACGGCGAGGCCCGATGCTGGGGGCGCAACCTCAACGGCCAGCTGGGCGACGGCACCACCACCGACAGCTCGCTCCCTGTCGTGGTCCGCAACGCCGCCGGCACGGGGCCCATGATCGACGTCCAGGAGCTCGCCCTCGGCGCCTCCCACACCTGCGCCCGCTTCACCAGCGGCCACGTCGGCTGTTGGGGCTACGGCCAGCAGGGGCAGCTCGGCCGTGGCCCCGCCGGCAACGTGGAACCACCCGCTGCGGTGCTCAACAGCGACGGCACCGCACCGCTGACCGGCGTCACCGCCCTGAGCGCCGGCCGCTCCTCGACCTGCGCGCTGCTCCCCGCCGGGAACGTGCAGTGCTGGGGCGCGGCGCCGCTCGGTGACGGCACCAGCGACCAGCACTCGCTCCCCGTCTCCGTCTTGAACACCGTCGGCAGTGGGCCGCTGCCCAACGTGGTCGCGATCGACGCGCGGAACGCCCACCGCTGCGCGCGCTTGAGCTTCGGCCAAGCCCGTTGCTGGGGCACCAACAACGTCGGCCAACTCGGCGACCCGGGCAACAACGCCGGCTCGAGCCTTCTCCCGGTCTCGGTGAAGACCACGCCCTGACCCGCGGGGCGACAGGTCAGGAGGGGTCGATGCGGCTGAGGACGGTGCCGTCGTGGGGCACGGTCCACAGCGAGCCGTCGCCGGCCGCCACCTCGCGCAGCTCGCCGCCCACCTCGACCTCGCCGGTCACCTCGACGGTGTCGGGATCGATCTGGATGAGCGTGGACAGCCCGTCGGCCCAGGGGTTGCCCTGGTCGTCGATGGCCACGCCCTCGACCCGCACACCCAGGTCGAGCGTGTCGACCACCTCGCCCGACTCCTTGTCGATCCGCAGCACCGACGAGGTGCCCTCGCTGGCCAGCCACACGCTGTCGTCGTCGACCGCGGCCTCGGCGGGCTCATCACCAACGTCGACGGTGGCGGACACGGACCGATCACCGAGATCGACCTCCGACAGTGTGCCGTCCTCGCGGTTGGTGACCCACAGGGCCTCGTCGCCGTCGGCCACCACCGCCGACGGGTCGGCGCCCACCGGGATCTCGTCCACCTGCTCGAGGGTGTCGGGGTCGATGGCGACCACGGTGGAATCGTCGCGATCGGTGACCCACACCAGGCCGTCGGCCGTGGTGACCGCCTGGGGTCCCCCGTCGAACTCGATGGTGTCGAGCACGGTGCCGTCGGCAGGATCGAGCCGGGCCACCTCCTGCGCCTCGAGCGAGGTGACCCACACCGACCCGAGGCCCACGGCCACATCGCGGGGGCCCTCGCCCACGTCCACGGTGGCGGTGATGGTGTTGTCGCCCGTGTCGACGCGGCTCACCGTGGCGTCGTCGCGGTTGGCGACCCACGCGGCATCGTCGGCCACCGCCACGCCGCGCGGCGTCGCCCCGACACCGATGGTGGCCACCACCGTGCCCACCGCACCGCCGTCGTCGCCCCCACCGGCCGCCGCACCGCCGCCACCGTCGTCGCCCCCACCGTCGTCGCCGCCGGTCGCCAGGACCACCGCGCCCACGACCACCAGCACGAGCACGACCGCGACCCCGACCAGCAGGGGCACCTTCGAGCGTTTCGAGCCACCCGCCGGCGCCGGCGTCGTGGGCGCGGTTGCCCCGGTCGCCGCGGGAGTGTCGGCGGAGGCCTGCGCCGCGGCTGCCGGTTGTACGGCTGCCGGTACCGGGGTCGCGGCCGGCGGCACCGGCGGCGCTGGGGGGACCGGCGGCACCGCGATCGACGGCGGCGGGGGCGGGGCGGGCGGCGATGGGGCGGGCGGGGCCGCGGCGGGGGCGCCCGCGCCCGGGGCCGGGGGGCCCCCCGCGGGGGGGGGGGGGGCGGGCCCGGGGGGGGGGGGGGGGGGGGCCCCCACCACACCCCGGGCTGGTGGCGGTGACCCTCGTGTCGTTCGCGTTGAACGCCTGGGCCCTCACCCTCAACGGCCTGG
>JBGAOY010000049.1:0-11662 GCA_044221555.1 Acidimicrobiales bacterium | reverse complement strand
CCTGCGGGGCGGGACCGGCCCGGTCACTGCGGCCGACTTCTTCCGGGCCGAGTACGGCCGCGGCCTCGCCGACGACGTGGTGCTGCCGCTCATCGAGGCGTGGTCGGGGGCGCCGGCCGATCGGCTCGCCGCCGCGGTCGGCCAGAAGATCCCGTCCAGCATCGTGCACACGATGGTGCTGAAGGCGGCGGCCAAGGTGACCCGCCGGGCCGTGGCCATCGGCTACTGCAACGAGAAGCCGCAGAGCGTGGACGTGTGGCACGTGTACCCCGAGGGCGGGGTGAGCCTGCTGTGCGAGACCCTCGCCGATGCGCTGGGCGACGCCATCGCCCTCGACACGCCCGTCGAGAAGGTGCTGGTCGAGGACGAGCGGGTGGTCGGCGTCCGGGTGCGAGGCGAGGTGGTCGAGGTCGACGCCGTCGTCAGCACGGCGCCCGTCAGCGTGCTGCCCCGCATCGTCGAGGGGACCACTCGCCTCGACCGCTTCGCCGACTTCCGCTTCCGCCCGATGGTGTTCGCCAACCTCCGCTTCGAGGGGCGGGGCCTGCTGCCCGACGTGGTGATGTGGGTGCCCGACCACAGCTTCGAGACCTTCCGGCTCACCGAGGCGCCGCTGTCCATGCCGTGGCTGGCGCCGGAGGGCAAGACCATGGTCACCGTCGACATCGGCACCGAGGTGGGCTCGGCGATCTGGACCATGGACGACGAGGCACTGGGGGAGCGGTGCCTCACCGAGCTCGAGCGGCTGGTGCCCGACGCCCGCCGCCGCTACCTGGGCTGTCGGGTGGTCAAGACCCCCATCGCCTACCCCGTCTTCTCGACCGACTACGAGGACGCCCGCGCCGACCTGGCCGCCCACGGCACCGGCATCGACGGCCTGCTCAGCGTCGGCCGCAACGGTGAGTTCGACCACATCCTCATGGAGGACATCTACTGGCGCACGAGGGCCAGGGTGCAGCGCTGGGTGGACCACGCAACGGCAGCGCACCACCATCAGGACCGCTTGTCCGCGTAGCCGTCCTGCCCTCGGTGGGCGCGCTCGGGTTCCGGCCGCGTGCGGCGAGCGAGGGACGAGCGAGCCATGATGATCGCGATGAGGCGTCAGCCGAAGAGCCATCGGGCAAGGCGTCAGCCGAAGAGCCATCGGGCAAGGCGTCAGCCGACGAGCAGATAGATGGCCGCGAACCTCGCCGTCTTCGCGGTGGCCTTCGTGGTGACGGTCGTCCTGACGCCCCTGGTCCGTCGCCTGGCGGTCCGGGTCGGCGCGGTGGTGAAGCCCGACGAACGACGGGTCCACACCCGCGCCACGGCGACGCTCGGCGGCGCGGCGATGCTGGCCGGGTTCCTGGCGGCGATGGCGGTGGCCTGGCAGTCCGGACGGTTCGACGCGGTGTTCGAAGGGAGCACCGAGCCGCTCGGCGTGGTGATCGCGGCGGTCGTCATCTTCCTCGTGGGCCTCATCGACGACTTCCGCGACGTGTCGGCCCCGGCGAAGATCGCCGGCATGGTGCTGGCGGGCAGCATCCTGTCGGTCGCGGGCGTCAGCATCTTGTTCTTCCGGATCCCGTTCGCCGACCTCGTGGTGCTGTCGCCCGACCTGTCCGCGCTGCTCACCGTGCTGTGGGTGGTGGGCATGGCCAACGCGGTGAACCTGATCGACGGCCTCGACGGCCTCGCCGCCGGGTTGGTGGCCATCGCCGCTGGCACCTTCTTCCTGTACGGCGAGCGGCTGAACGACGTGGGGGTCATCGAGCCGGGCAACCTGGGGCCGTTGGTCGCCCTGATCACCGCCGGCATCTGCCTCGGGTTCCTGCCCCACAACTTCCACCCGGCCCGGATCTTCATGGGCGACGGCGGCGCCCTGTTGCTCGGGCTGTTGATGGCGGCATCCACCATCTCGGTGGGCGGGAGCTCCAGCGAGCCCTTCAGCGGCCAGGTGTACTTCTTCTTCGCGCCGCTGTTCATCCCGCTGTTCATCCTGGGCGTGCCGATCCTGGACACCGTGTTCGCCATCGTGCGGCGGGCGACCAAACGGGCGGGGGTGGCCAGCGCCGACAAGGAGCACCTGCACCACCGGCTGATGCGGCTGGGCCACGGGCAGCGCCGCAGCGTCCTCATCCTCTGGGGGTGGACCCTCGCCCTGTCGGTGTTCGTCCTCTACCCCACCTACACCGGCAGGGGCGACGCGCTGGTGCCCCTGGGTGTCGTCGTGCTCGGCTTCGGCCTCTATGTGTTCCTCGGCGCGGGCTTCCAGCGGGCCGCGGGCCTCAACCCGACCCCTGCCCCGACCGATGGGGAGTCGTCCCCCGGGACGCCCGCCGACGCCGCCACCGACACCGCGGTCGAGGACGAACAAGACACATGACGGTCCCGCGAACGCCGTCGCGGGGCCACCGACAACATTGGCAACACGAGCAACACCACCAACACCAGTTTCCCTTTTCGGTTCCGGGTGTTACGTTCTCGTGACGGATTCACCGATCGCTCAGGGGTAGGCCTGTGGGTTCCACTGCATCTCGATGGCGCGTCACGGCTCTGGGCGTGCCCCTGCTCGCCCTCGTCCTGGCCGCCACCCCGGTCCTGGCCAGCCGCGGCTCCGACCCCCGCACCGAGCGGGCCGAGGTCCAACAGCAACGGGCCGAGCTGGCCGGCCGCCTCGACGTGCTCAACGCCGACCTGGCGGAGATCACCGACGCCCTCGAGGCGATCGGCCGCAACGTCGACGCCCAGCGGGCCCGCGTGGAGGACGCCCAGCGCGCCGCCGACCAGGCCGATGCCGACGCCGACGCCGCCCGCGCCGAAGAGCAGGCCATGCAGGCCGAGATCGACAGCCTGCAGGCCCAGCAGGAGCAGCTGCTGGTCGACTCGTACATCCGGGAGGGCTCGAACCAGAGCGGGATGGACGTGCTGTCGGGCAGCAACCCCACCGAGGCCGCCGAGCGCCGCGCCCTGGTGGACATCACCGGCAACCGCAACGAGGACGTGGCCGACCAGTTGCAGGCCGCCCGTGAAGACCTCGCCGATGCCCGGGCCCGGGCCGAGGACGCCGCGGCGCGGGCCGAGGAGCACCGTGCCGAGGTGGCCGACCGGCTGGCCGACCTGCGCTCGTCACAGCAGGACCAGCGCGACATGCAGGACCGCGTGGAGGAGCGGATGGACTCGATCCGCGTCGCCGACGACGAACTGGCCGCTCAGGAGTTCGGCCTGTCGGCCCAGATCGCCGAGCAGGAGGCCGCGGCCGCGGCAGCTGCGGCGGAGGCGGCCCGTGCCAGCGGGGTCAGCGTCCAGGGCAGCGGCTCGCAGGTCACGGTGGGTGGCATCACCGTCGACGCGTCGATCGCCGGCCAACTGCAGGACATGTTGAGCGCCGCCGCCGCCGACGGGCTGATCCTCACCGGGAGCGGGTGGCGGAGCAACGCCCGCCAGATCCAGCTCCGCACCATCAACGGCTGTCCCGATGTGTGGAACTCGTCCCCGTCGTCCTGCCGGGTGCCCACCGCCATCCCCGGCACCTCGATGCACGAGCAGGGCCTGGCCATCGACTTCGACAACTGCAGCTACCGGGGCAGCGCCTGCTACATCTGGCTCGCCAACAACGCCAACGGCTACGGCTTCTTCAACCTGCCGAGCGAGCCGTGGCACTGGAGCGTGAACGGCCGCTAGCGCGGTCGAGCGCCCCGCCGGTTGGACCGGGCGGGCCTGGCGCGGTCAGGATGCGTCGAGCACGGGGACAGCGCCGGCCGCAACTTGCGGTCTGCACGTCCCCGCCCTACATTGGGAAATAATTCACAAGCGAGGGTGGAGGTTCCGAACGGAGCGTCCGCCGTCCCGAGCAGAGGGCCGGTTCCCCGGTGGGCCAGATCGACCGACGTGAACTGAACAACGGCTTCGGCAACGCCTTGTCGAAAGCGGTCGAGCTGGTGCTCACCCCGTTGATCTTCGCGTTCATCGGCCACCTCATCGATGCCCGCTTGGGCACAGGCATGCTGTTCGCCATCGGCCTCGGTGTGTTCACCCTCGGCTACGTGTCGTGGAAGTTCTACGTGGGCTACGACGCCAACATGCGGGCCGAGGAAGACCGCGTGCTGAAGCGCGAGCGGCCGGCATGAGCGACGCCCAGACCGCCACCGACACAGCCGAAACGGCCGAGACGGCCGAGACGGCCATGGTCGAGCGTGACATCGCGCTCGACATGGTGCGACGTGGCCTCTACGTGGCGCCGGTGCTGCTCATCGCCGCCGGCATCGGCTGGGGCTGGGCGGGCGTGGCGTCCTCCGCGTACGGGCTGGCGCTGGTGTTCGCCAACTTCCTGCTCGCCGCCGGCCTCCTGGGCTGGGCGGCCAAGAAGGGCCCCAACGTGTTGATGGCGGTGGCCTTCGGCGGCTTCGTGCTGCGGATGGGCCTTTTGGTGCTCGCCGTGCAACTGGTGAAAGATCAGGCCTGGGTCGACACCGTGCCCCTCGGCGTCACGATCCTGGTCGCCTACCTCGGGCTCCTGTTCTGGGAGACCCGCTTCGTTTCCGCCTCTCTCGCCTTCCCCGGCCTCAAACCAACCGCCGGGTTCAAACCACGTTCCAAAGGAGCCTGACGGGTGACTTCGCTGCTCGCGCTCGACTTCCCACCGGTGAGCCACGTCATCGAGTGGCCGGACTTCGGCCCGCTCGGCATCAACAAGATCGTGCTGCTCATGTGGGTGTCGGCGCTGATCGCCTTCCTCTTCATGTGGTCCGCCGGCCGCAACTTCAAGCTGGTGCCCTCGGGCGTGCAGAACCTGGGCGAGACCTTCGTCGAGTTCATCGAGAACCAGGTGATCATGCAGACGATGGGCAAGGAGGGGCTCAGCTTCACGCCCTTCCTGGGCACCCTGTTCATCTACATCCTCATCTGCAACACCTGGGGCATCATCCCCGGCCTGCAGATGCCGGTGAACGCCCGCATCGCCCTGCCGGCCTTCCTGGCCATCCTGGTCTGGTTCATCTACAACGTCGTCGGCATCAAGAACAACGGCTTCTTCGGCTACTTCAAGTCGTTCATGTTCCCGCCCGGCGTGCCGGTGTTCCTGTACCTGCTGGTGACGCCCATCGAGTTCGTCTCCACCATCTTCGTCCGGCCCCTCAGCCTGGCCGTCCGACTCTTCGCCAACATGTTGGCGGGGCACCTGATCCTCGTGAGCTTCGCGGTCTTGACCACGGCGCTGTTCGAGGTGTTCGCACCGCTCGCAGTGCTTCCCGGGGCGCTGCTGGTTGCACTGACCGGGTTCGAGGTCCTGGTGATCTTCCTCCAGGCCTACATCTTCACCATCCTCGCCGCCGTGTTCATCGGTGGCGCCATGCACCCAGAGCACTAGGAGAAGAAACGTGCTTGATCTCGTCACCCTCGCTCAGCAGAGCGGCCAGGCAGCCGGAGAGCTCGAAGCCGGTCTCACCGCCGTCGGTCGAGGCATCGTCTACGGCGGGGCGGCCATCGGCCCCGGCATCGGCATCGGCATCGTGGTGGGCAACGCCATCACCGCCATGGCCCGCCAGCCCGAGGCCGCCGGCATGGTGCGCACCACCATGTTCCTCGGCATCGCCTTCACCGAGGCCCTCGCGCTGTTCGGCTTCGTCCTCGCCTTCATCATCGCGGGCTGAGGGCGCCGACATGCGTATCCGACTGCTGTGCGCCGGCGCCGCCGTTGTGCTGGTCGGCTTCCTGGGCAGCGGCGTGGCCCACGCCTCCGACGACAGCCCCGAGGCACTCCGGACCGAGTGCATCGAGAAGCTCGAGGCCGGGGGCGATCCGTCCGACTGCCAAGAGGCGCCGAGCCCCATCCTGCCGGCCACCAACGAGCTGATCTGGGGCGCGATCTCGTTCGTGATCCTGTTCGGGGTCCTCTACAAGTTCGGCTACCCGGCCATCCAGAAGGGCATGGCCGACCGCACCGAGCGAATCCGCACCGACCTCGACCGGGCCGACACGGCCAAGAACGAGGCCGAGGCCGAGTTGGCCCGTTACCAGGCCCAGCTCAAGGGTGCCCGTGAGGAGGCCACCCGCATGCGCGACGACGCCCGGGCCGAGATGGAGCAGTACAAGACCCAGCGCCGGGCCGAGATCGACGCGGAGCTGAACGAGTACCGCGAGCGCTCCAAGGCCGAGGCCGACGCGGCCAAGAGCCAGGCCATGTCGGACGTCAAGTCCGAGGTCGCGGCCCTGGCCATCGGCGCCGCCGAGCAGGTCGTGCAGAAGAGCCTCGACCGGGACACGAACGTCGCCCTGGTCGAGCGCTACATCGACAGCGTGGACGCTCGGGGCTGAGGACGTGAGCGACCAGACCATCGACGCCTACGCCACGTCGCTGTTCGGCGTGGCGTCGGCCGAGGGCGACCTGAGTGAGGTCGCCGACGAGCTGTTCCGGTTCGCCCGGGTGCTCGAGGCCAACGACGAGTTCCGCAACGCGCTGTCCGACCCGCACCTGCCGGCGGCCCGCCGCCAGCAGATCGTCGAGGACGTGCTCACCGGCAAGGCCACCGACACCACCACCGCGTTGGTGTCGATGGTGGTCGGCACCGGGCGGGCCCGCGACCTCCCCCGCATCATCGACGCCTTCGTGGCCATGAGCGCCCACTCGGGCGACAAGGAGGTGGCCGAGGTCCGCTCGGCCATCGACCTCACCGAGGATCAGCGCACCCGGCTCGCGGCCGCACTGGCCAAGGCCACCGGCAAGCAGGTCGAGGTGAAGGTCATCGTCGACCCGACCGTCATGGGTGGTGTGGTCACCCAGGTGGGCGACACCGTCATCGACGGCACGGTGCGCCACCGCCTCCAGCAACTCCGCGAAGTCTTCTGAAGCCAGCACGCCAACTAGTCACCCTCGTCACGCCGGGCCCGTAGCCCCGCACCCCGAACCACAAGGGAACTCCGCCTCATGGCTGAACTCACCATCAACACCGCCGACATCACCGCCGCCCTCCAGGCCAACCTGGACGGCTTCAGCCCCGAGCTCGAGATGAGCCAGGTGGGCCGGGTGCTCGAGGTCGGTGACGGCATCGCCACGGTGTCGGGCCTGCCCGACTGCGCCGTGAACGAGCTGCTCCAGTTCGAGCACGACACCGTCGGCCTCGCCCTCAACCTCGACGAGGACACCATCGGCGCGGTCATCCTCGGTGTGTCCGAGAAGGTGGCCGCCATCGAGGAGGGCTCCACCGTGCGGGCCACCGGCGAGATCCTCTCGGTGCCGGTCGGCGACGCCATGCTCGGCCGCGTGGTCAACGCGCTCGGCGAGCCGATCGACGGCGCCGGCCCCATCGAAGGCGCCGAGCTGCGCCGCATGGAGATCCAGGCCCCCGGCATCGCCGGTCGCAAGCCGGTGCACGAGCCGCTGCAGACCGGCATCAAGTCCATCGACGCCATGACCCCCATCGGCCGGGGTCAGCGCGAGCTGGTCATCGGCGACCGCAAGACCGGCAAGACCACGGTGTGCATCGACACGATCCTGAACCAGAAGGGTCTGGGCGTGAAGTGCATCTACGTGGCCATCGGCCAGAAGGGCTCGACGGTCGCCCAGACCGTCAACACCCTTCGTGAGCGCGGCGCCATGGAGTACACGGTGGTGGTCGCCGCACCGGCCTCCGACCCCGCCCCGTTCAAGTACCTGGCCCCCTACGGCGGGTGCGCCATGGGCCAGCACTGGATGGACAACGGCGAGCACGCGCTCATCGTCTACGACGACCTGTCCAAGCAGGCCGAGGCCTACCGCCAGTTGGCCCTCTTGCTGCGCCGGCCCCCCGGCCGCGAGGCCTACCCGGGCGACGTGTTCTACCTGCACAGCCGCCTGCTCGAGCGGGCCGCCAAGCTCTCCGACGAGAACGGCGCCGGCTCCCTCACCGCCCTGCCGGTGATCGAGACCAAGGCCGGCGACGTCTCGGCCTACATCCCCACCAACGTGATCTCGATCACCGACGGCCAGGTCTACCTGCAGGACGACCTGTTCAAGTCGGGTGTGCGGCCGGCGGTCGACGTGGGCATCTCGGTGTCCCGTGTGGGCAGCGCCGCTCAGATCAAGGCCATGAAGTCGGTGTCGGGCACGCTCAAGCTCGACCTGGCCCAGTTCCGCGAGCTGGAGGCCTTCGCCACGTTCGGCTCCGAGCTCGACAAGGTCAGCGCGGCCCAGCTCGACCGTGGCTACCGCCTCACCGAGCTGTTGAAGCAGCCCCTGAACTCGCCCATGCCGGTCGAGGAGCAGGTGGTGTCGATCTTCGCCGGCACCGGCGGCTACCTCGACCTCCTGCCGGTGGCCGACGTGCGCCGGTTCGAGGCCGAGCTGCTCGACCACATGCGCACCCGCCACGCCAACCTGCTCAACTCGATCCGCACGACGGGCGCCTTGCCCGACGAGCTGGCCGACGCGGTGCAGGAGTTCGTCGATTCGTTCGAGACGAGTGAGGGCACCGCCGCCGCCGGCCCCGGCATCGAGGCCGAGCTGGTGGGCGAGGTGGGCGAGGCCGAGATCGAAGTGGCCGGAGGCCGCGACGAGGCCACGCTGCCCGAGCTCGAGATCGAGCGCGAAGAGATCGAGGACAACTAGCCCATGGCTGGTGGTCAGGAGCGAGCGCTTCGGCGGCGGATCAAGTCGGTCCAGTCGACCAAGAAGATCACGCGCGCCATGGAGCTCATCGCCGCGACCCGCGTGGTCAAGGCCCAGGAGCGGGCCAACGCGGCCCGCCCGTACAGCCAGCAGATCACGAACGTCATCCTCGATCTGGGGGGCCTCGGCACCGAGGGCACCCACCCTCTGCTGCGCAAGGACGGCACCGCCAACCGATCCGCGTTCGTGGTGATCACCTCGGACCGCGGGCTGTGCGGCGCGTACAACTCGGCGGTCATCCGCGCCGCCGAGCGGGAGATCGCCGCCCGCAAGGCCGACGGCATCGACTACTCGCTGATCCTCATCGGCAAGAAGGCCAACACCTACTTCCGCTTCCGCGGCTACGACATCGCGGCGTCGTTCTACGACCTCACCGACCGTCCGGACTACGAGGATGCCCGGGCCGTGTCGGTGGCGGTGCGCACCATGTTCGAAGAGGGCGAGTGCGACACGGTCGACCTCGTCTACCAGCGCTTCATCTCCGCGGGCTCGCAGGAGGTGGTGGTACGGCGGTTCCTGCCGCTCGAGACCGTCGACCCCGACGATCCCGGGCCGACCGAACTGCACGCCAGCATCGAGTTCGAGCCCTCACCCGAGGGCATCCTCGACGAGCTCCTGCCCCGGTACGTCGAGGCCCGGCTGTTCGCCGCGCTCCTCGACGCCTCGGCATCGGAGCACGCCTCCCGGCAGCGGGCCATGAAGGCCGCCACCGACAACGCCGAGGAGCTCATCATCAGCCTCGCCCGCGTCATGAACCGGGCCCGCCAGGACGCCATCACCGGCGAGATCATGGAGATCGTCGGTGGCGCCGAGGCCCTGCATTCGGGGAAGAGCGACGAGGTCGCCCTGTCCCCGTCGCTGCTCGTCCCCGAATCGCTCACCAACCGCTCAGCCTGACCCGAGGAGCAACCCCTTGACCGTTACCGAATCCATCTCGCAGAACGACGAGGTCGTTCGCAAGGAGGGCCGCGTGGTCACCATCGCCGGCCCCGTGGTCGACGTGGAGTTCCCCCGCGGCTCGCTCCCGGAGATCAACACCGCGCTCGAGATGACCCTGACCGTGGCCGGTGAGGAGATCGTCATCACGGCCGAGGTGGCCCAGCAGATCGGCGAGGGCCGCGTCCGCGCCGTCTGCATGAAGCCCACCGACGGCCTGACCCGAGGCACCGCCGTGCGCAACCTGGGCCGGGGCATCTCGATGCCGGTCGGCGACGTCACGCTCGGCCACGTGTTCAACGTGATCGGCGAGCCCCTCGACACCGGCGGCGAGCCCCTCGAGGGCATCACCGAGTACTGGCCCATCCACCGTGACGCCCCGGCGTTCGACACCCTCGAGCCCAAGGCCCTGGTGTTCGAGACCGGCATCAAGGTGATCGACCTCCTCACCCCCTACGTGCAGGGCGGCAAGATCGGCCTGTTCGGCGGCGCCGGCGTGGGCAAGACCGTGCTCATCCAGGAGATGATCAACCGCGTCGCCACCCAGCACGGCGGTGTGTCGGTGTTCGCCGGCGTGGGTGAGCGCACCCGTGAGGGCACCGACCTCTGGATCGAGATGCAGGAGTCGGGCGTCATCGAGAAGGCGGCGCTGATCTACGGCCAGATGGACGAGCCGCCGGGCGTGCGCCTGCGCGTCGCCCTGTCGGCCCTCACCGTGGCCGAGTACTTCCGTGACGTGCAGCAGCAGGACGTGCTGTTGTTCGTGGACAACATCTTCCGCTTCGTGCAGGCCGGCTCCGAGGTGTCCACCCTCCTCGGCCGCATGCCCTCGGCCGTGGGCTACCAGCCCACGGCCGACGAGATGGGCGAGCTGCAAGAGCGCATCACCTCGACCCGGGGTCGTTCGATCACCTCGCTGCAGGCTGTGTACGTGCCGGCCGACGACTACACCGACCCGGCGCCGTTCACCACCTTCACCCACCTCGATGCCACCACCGAGCTGTCCCGCCAGATCGCCTCGCTGGGCATCTACCCGGCGGTGGACCCGCTGGCGTCGACCTCCACCATCCTCGCCCCCGAGGTCGTGGGCCAGCGTCACTACGACGTGGCCCGCCGCGTCCAGGAGGTGCTCCAGCGCTACAAGGAGCTCCAGGACATCATCGCCATCCTCGGCCTCGACGAGCTCTCCGAGGAGGACAAGATCACCGTGGCCCGGGCCCGCAAGGTGCAGCGCTTCTTGTCGCAGCCCATGTACGTGGCCCAGACCTTCACCGGCCTCGAGGGCATCACCACCCCCGTGGAGGAGACGGTCGACTCGTTCGAGGCCCTCGTCAACGGCGACCTCGACGACCTGCCCGAGCAGGCGTTCCTGAACGTCGGCGGCGCCGAGAGCGCCCGGGCCAAGGCCGCCGAGCTCCGCAAGTCGGCGGGGGAGTGACCCGGTCATGAGCCTGCAGGTGCAGGTGGTCTCCCCCGAGCGGATCCTGTGGTCCGGCGACGCCGCCATGGTCACGGCCCGGACCGTCGAGGGTGGAGACATCACCTTCCTCACCGGCCACGCCCCCTTCGTGGGCGCGCTGGAGACCGGCAAGGTCACCATCCGGCCCCAGGACGGCGCTGACGTGTTCTTCGCCGTCCACGGCGGCTTCGTGGAGGTGTCGGGCGACCAGGTGTCGCTGCTGACCGACGTGGCCGAACCGGCCGACGGCATCGACATCGACCGGGCCACCGAGGCCCGGCGTGCCGCCAAGGAAGCCCTCCTGCAGCACCCCGACGACAGCGAGGCCGTGGCCGCGCTGCGCCGGGCCGAGCTGCGCCTCGAGATCGCCGGCGTCGTCCCCGCCTGACCCGCGTCGTCCGGTCGCGGCCGGTGACAACGTGCGCGCCTGCGGGTAGCGTCGCGCCCGGGCACACGACTGGGGAGGTGGGATCGTGGCGGTCGAGACCTCGCACAAGCGGTCACCGTGGACGTGGCGGGTCACCTCCACGGTGGAGGCACCCACGGTGGTGGAGCACATGCGGCCGCCGCCGGTCGAGTCGAGGGCGAAACCGACGGCCACGCCGCCGAGACGCTGGTCGACGGTGCGGTAGACCTGCTTGAGC
>JBGAOY010000048.1:0-12610 GCA_044221555.1 Acidimicrobiales bacterium | reverse complement strand
GGCGATCGAAGGCCTCTCGCGGGAAGCGTCCGGCGGCCGGACGGCGTCGGGCGTGTCCCGCCACCCGGGATACAAGCAGGCGGCCAGCGCGGCGGCCGCCCGGGACGTCCTGGAGACCCACGGGGAGGGCGTGGGTTGGGAGGGTGTGGCCGGCGAGGCAGTGGGTGATGCGGGTGCAGCGGGTGGCAGGGGCACGGTGGTCGGGGGGCCGGGGATCGACGCCGTGCTGTGCGACATCCGCATGCCCGGCGAGTCGGGCCTCGAGCTGCTCCGGTCGTTGGTGGCCGACCATCCCACGATCGCGGTGGTGATGATCACCGGGATCACCGACCCCGCCACCGCCGCCCTCGCGGTCGAGATCGGTGCCGACGCCTACCTGGTCAAGCCGTTCGATCGCACCGAGCTCGTGATCGCGCTGGCCACCGCGTTCAAGCGACGCACGCTCGAGCACACCCGGCGGCTCCTCTCGGAGGGCCACGAACGCGCGGTGGTGGCCGTGCGCGACCTCAACGTCACCCTCGAGCACTTCGAGGTGGCCGCCGGCCCCGAGTCGGGGCCCGGCGAACGCCGGCTCACCGACGTGGGCATCGCCGAGCTCATCGACCGGCTGTCCCGCGCGGTGTCGCTGCGCCACGAGGAGACCGCGCAGCACCTCGAGCGCATGAGCCGCTACACGGCGGTGCTGGCGTCGGCGGTGGGGTTCGACGACGTCCCGATCGACGACCTGCGCCTGGCCGCGGCCCTGCACGACGTGGGCAAGATCGGCGTGCCCGACGCGGTGCTGTTGAAGCCAGGGCGCCTCACCGCGGCCGAGTTCGCCGTGATCCAGAAGCACGCCTCCTACGGCTACCGGTTGCTGGCGGGCTCGCAGTCGCCGCTGCTGGTCGAGGCTGCGATCATCGCCCTGTGCCACCACGAGTGGTGGGACGGCTCGGGGTACCCGTTGGGCATCCGCGGCGACGAGATCGCCGAGACCGCCCGCATCGTGGCGGTCACCGACGTGTTCGACGCGCTCACGTCCGATCGTGTCTACCGGCCCCGCCACTCGTTCGCGGAGGCCGCCGCGATCATGGCGGGCCGGCGTGGCACTCAGTTCGAGCCGCGGCTGCTCGACGCCTTCCTCGACTCGATGGACGCCATCTCGGCCATCGCCGCCGAGTATCCCGAACGCGCTCCGGACGACCGTCGCGTGCGTGTGCTGGTGGTGGACGACCACGAGATCTTCGTCGACAGCCTGGTGCGGCGCCTGGCGCTCGAGGACGACCTGCGGGTCGTGGGCGTGGCCGGCACGGTCGCGGCGGCGCGGAAGGCCGCCATCGACTACGAGCCGGACGTGGTGCTGATGGACTTCGAGCTGCCCGACGGCGACGGCGCGCAGGCCACCGAGCAGGTGAAGCGGTACTCGCCGGCGGTGAAGGTGGTGATGCTGACGGCTCGCACCGACCGGGCCGCGCTCGTGCGGGCCCTGGCCGCCGGGTGCTCGGGCTTCGTCACCAAGAGCGAGGGGGCCGACCGCCTCATCGCCGCCATCCACCATGCCCACCTGGGAGAGGCGGTGACCTCGCCGGACGAGCTGGCGCCCCTGCTGGCCGAGTTGCGGTCGACCCAGCGCGGTCTGGGCGCCACGCTCACCAGCCGTGAGATCGAGGTGCTCGAGCTGGTGGCCGCCGGGCTGCCCAACAAGGCCATCGGCGAGCAGCTGTACCTCAGCGTGCACACCATCCGGAACCACGTGCAGCGCATCCTGGAGAAGCTGCAGGTCCACTCCAAGCTGGAGGCGGTGGCCGTGGGCGTGCGCGAGGGCGTGGTGGCGATCCCCCGGTCGTAGGCGGCGCGGGTCAGCCCCGCCACACCACGGTGCCGACCAGCGACCGGCCCAGGTGGATGAGGGCGCGCACGGCGAACACCAGCCCCACGATGGCGAGCAGGCCCATGGCCGCGGCGCCGGCGCCGGCGACCACGGCCTCGTTCCGGTCCAGCACGCCGTGGGGCTCCAGCACGGCCACGCCGTAGGTGAGGGCCACCGTGGCGGGGATCGGCACCAGCGACAGGCAGAGCCCGAGCAGCGACGAGAACGCCGCGTAGGTGCGCCACCCGGCGCGGGTGAGCCCCTGGCGGGCCACGACCGCGCGCGTGATGCGCTGGGCCGCGAAGGCCAGGGCCAGGAAGGCCACGATCGGCCAGAGCGCCCACGCCACGTTCCACGCGTCGACCACCCGGGTCTCCTCGACGCTGGTCGGGAGCACGCCGTCGTCCACCTGGTCGTAGGCCAGCGCCGTCACCAGGTACACCAGGGCCGACAGCGTGCCCACCCAGCCGAAGTCGGGCAGGCGCTGGGCCCACCGGGCCAACCAGGTGACGGGGTAGCGGGCGGGCGGCACCGGGCGGGCCGGGGGCGGTGCCGGCACCATGGGGGCGGGCGCCACCGGCCGGGCCGGCGGTGGGGCCTGGGGTCGGGTCTGGGGGCGCGCCTGGGGTCGGGCCGGCGGGGGTGCGGGTGGACGCGGCGGGGTGTACACCACGTTCGGTGGCTCGGGCTCGGGCGGGAGCCGCAGCACCAGCGGGCCTCCCGGTGTGGACGGTCCGGGCGCCTGGGCCGGGCCGGGCGACGGCGCCACGGGTGTGGGCGGTGACGGCGGCGGCGACGGTGGGGGGGTGGGGATCAGGTGCCAGGTGCGCTCGACCAGCATCACCGAGGTACGGACCGGGTCGTCCGCCGCGGGCTCGCGCAGCGCGACGAGACGGGACACCAGGGTGGCGGCCGTGGGCCGGTCGCCCGGCTCCTTGGCGTGGGCCCAGCGGGCCAGCTCGGCCAGCGGCGCGGGCAGCGTGCTGTGGTCGGCGTCGGTGTGGAGCACCTGGTACATCACCGCCGAGGCGTTGCCGGACTCGTCGCGGAACGGGGCCCGGCCGGTGGCGGCGAAGTGCAGCACCGACCCCCAGGCGAACACGTCGATGGCGGGGCTGGCCCCGGTGCCCGTGAACTGCTCGGGCGCCATGTACGGGCCCGTGCCCATCACCAGGCCCGTGGCGGTGAGGCGGTCGAGGCCCACCGCCGAGGCGATGCCGAAGTCGACGACCACCGGCGTGCGGGCGGTGAGCAACACGTTGCCCGGCTTGAGGTCGCGGTGGATCACCCCCGACCCGGCGATCGACGAGATGGCCTCGGCGAGGGCGAGGGCCAGGGCGTAGAGGTTGTCGCCGGCGAGTGCGCCCCGCAGGCTGACCTCCTCGTGCAGCGTGGGGCCGTTCACGTACTCGGTCACCAGGTAGGGCGGGGAGGCGTCGAGGTCGTAGTCCAACACGTTGGCCACGTGCTCGCCCCGCACCCGCTGGGCCAGCGCCACCTCCCGCCCGAACCGGGCCACGTAGTCCGCCTCGCGGGCCAGGTGGCGGTGCATCACCTTCACCGCGCCCCGCTGCCAGTCCGCCCGTACCCCGGCGTAGACGACACCGAACCCGCCCTCGCCCAGCCGGGCGGTGAGACGCCACGCCCCGATCTGGCGGGGGTCGTCGTCCAGCAACGGTCGGGACATGGGGGAGAGTCTTGCGGAACCGGGGCGGCTCGGGGTCGGGGCCCGGTCGTCGGTCAGGGGCGGTCCAGGCACGGGGAAGAGTGTGCTGCGCCCGGTCGCCGAAGCGGGCGCGCCCCCCGCCGTGGGGGCCTCCCGGGCGGCGCGCCCCGGACCGCCGCGCCCGCCCCCACGGTGGCGGTCAGAGCACGAGGTACGCGAGCAGGGTGGCCAGGCCGGCCAGCGCGATCACGATGGCGCCGATCGCCAGTCGGCGGTTGCGCCGGCGGTGGTGGCCCAGGCCGAAGTCGACCAGGTCCTCCTCCCGGCGCCGGCGCAGGTAGGCGTCGTCGCGCCGGCTGCCCACCTTGGGCAGGTGCTGGTGGGGCTGCTGCTTGCGCCGCCGGGCCTCCTGGGCGGCCCGCTTCTGCCCCCGCTGGCTCTGGGTCCTGGCCCGCTGTGCGCTCTTGCTCTTCGCCACGGCGGGCATGGTAGATCGCGGGCGGACGCGGCGGGGGCCCGAGCGCCGCGGCAGCGGCCGGGCCGGCCGTCGAACGAGTAAGGACAAGTCCTTGACAGAGTAAGGACTAACACTTACCCTGGCCTTCGTGAACGACGCCGCCCAGCAGATGCTCGACGCCGCGGAGCGCCTCGCGGCCGAGCGCGGCCTCGCCGCCCTCACCGTCCAGGCGGTGCAGGAAGCGGCCGGCCAGCGCAACAAGTCCGCGGTGCAGTACCACTTCGGGGGCCGTCAGGGCCTGGTCAACGCGCTGGTCGCGGCCCGTATGGCACCCACGAACGAGCACCGCACCGCCATGCTGCTGGCGCTCGGTGCCGACCCATCGACGCGCGAGCTGGTCGAGGCCCTGGTCGTGCCGCTGGTCGAGTCGGTGCAGGGCCGCCGTCCCAGCTACTGGGCCCGATTCCTGGTGCAGGCCATCGGCGACCCGACGACGGGACTGGCGGCCCTCGCCGCGGTCGACGACCGTGCGATCCAGGCCGCCCAGTCCCGACTCGAGACCCGTCTCACCCACCTGCCGCCGGCCGTGCGCACCCTCCGGGTCCAATCGATCTTCGGGTACACGTGCGTCGCGTTGGCCGCGTTCGAAGTGGGCGCACTGCCCCCCGAGCTCACCGGCGACGCGCTGGCCGTCGAGATCGTGGACGCCTGCTGCGGCCTCGTCGACGCCCCCACCTCCGCCCACCACCCCCTCGCGGCCACCGCGACCGCCCACTCGACGGCCACCCCGACCACCACCCCCGCTGCCCACTCGACCGCCACCCCGACCACCACGAACGAGGACCACCCATGAAGACGATGACCGTCACCCCCCACCCCGGCGCCGGGATCGAGATCGCCGGCGTCGACGTCCGCTCGCTCGGCGACGCCGAGTTCGAGGAGATCCGCGCCCTCTTCCACCACCACGGACTGGTGTTCCTGCGCGGCCAACAGCTGACCGAGACCGACCACATCGATCTGGCCCGCCGCTTCGGCACGATCAACGTCAACCGCTTCTTCCTCAAGCACCCCGAGCACCCCGAGATCGCCATGGTGGCCAAGGAGGCCGACCAGCGCCTCAACGTCGGCGGGTTCTGGCACACCGACCACAGCTACGACGTCGAGCCGGCACTGGGCTCGGTCCTCGTGGCCCGTGAGCTGCCGACCAGCGGTGGCGACACCAAGTTCCTCAGCACCTACGACGCCTTCGAGGCCCTGCCCCCCGGGCTGCAGGACCGTCTCCGCGACATGCGGGCGGTGCACTCGGCCAAGCACGCCTTCGGCACCACGGCCGCACGTGTCCGCGAGTGGATCGACCCGCACGTGATGTCCGAGAACACCGAGGTCGCCGACGCGCTCGAGACGGTCACCCACCCTGCGGTGATCCGCCACCCCCTGTCGGGCCGGGAGGCGCTGTTCGTCAACCCGAGCTTCACCATCCGCTTCGACGGCTGGTCGACGGTGCGCTCGGCGCCGCTCCTGGCCCAGATCTACGCCCGGGTCCTGCGGGCCCGGCGCGTCGCCAGCTTCCGCTGGGAGCCCGGCTCGGTGGCCATCTGGGACAACCGGGCCACCTGGCACAACGCCAAGAACGACTACCGCGGCCAGCGCCGCGTCATGCACCGCATCACCATCGACGGCTGCCCCCTCGCCGCTGCCTGACCCCCCGTTCTGGCTCCCGATTGGACCGCCCTGGCGGTCCAATCGGGAGCCAGTTCCGCGACTCGCTACCCGACCGCCGCCGCTACGCCAGCGCCGCTGCGTTCAGGCGCGGTCGGCGGTCGCCGGGAGGCGGCACCGGAAGACGCAGCTCTCGGCGCCGTCGAGCATGCAGGGATCGTGCTCGATCTCGGCGAGCTCGCCGTAGTGCGCGGCCGCGCCGGCGATGAACCCCTCGGCGCGCAGAGCCGCCGCGGCGACCGGTACCCCACCAGGAGGACGTCGGGGTCGGTGGCGTCGAACGCGGACTGCGGCGCGTCGGTGAGGTCGTAGGCCTTGCGCAGCTCGGGGTGGACGATGGTGGCGAGGGTCAGCACGAAGGTCCGCGCCGAGTGGTGGGGCGAGAACAGGTGCGGGAAGCGGGCGGCGAGGATCGGGGCGGCGCCGCCCTCGAACCGCTCGCCCGGTGGTTGCCAGCCGCTCGTGTCGCCGCCGACGAGGACTGATACTGTCGGATCGACAGGCTGGTCCCGAGGTGCGCTGCGGCGGTGCCATCTACCACGACCGAAGGAGAGCACCCGTGCCCCTGACGACCCCCCGACGTGCCATCGCCGGCGCCGTTGCGTCTCTGCTCGTCGTCGCCCTCGCGACCGGCTGCGGATCGAACGACGAAGACGCCAGCAGCGACACGACGGCGGCGCCCGGTCAGCTCGTCAGCACGCAGGAGCCGCAGGAGAAGCCGGACGAAGCGCCGTCCACGACCGAGGCGGACGTGACCACGACGACCGCCGCCGACGCTACCGCGCCGACGGCGCCGGCCCCGGTGGCGTCGGGCGAGGCCACCGTCGACGGTCAGGCGACCGTCACCGGCACCCTGGAGGTCGATGGCGAAGCCGAGCACATCGTCGTCGTCCCGGATGGCAAGGTGGCCACCGTCACCGTGACCACCACCGACAACATCGACTTGGTGGTGACCGCCGGGTCGGAGAAGATCGACGATGGGCTCAGCGGTGAGCCCGAGGTGCTCGTGGGCGACGGTCCGATCGAGCAGACCATCGTCATCACCAGCTACTACAACGTAGCCGGCGGCTACACCGTCACCGTGTCGACCAGCTGACACGAACTCGGCGCATCCAGTCCGCTCACAGCGGACCAGATGCGTCGAGTTGGGGCCGGAAGGGTGGGGCTACGCCAGCGCCGCTGCGTTCAGGTCGTCGAGATGGGACGTCGCCTCGAGGTACTCGTTGACCCAGCGCTCGATGACCGCGGCCGACTTCTCCACCTTCTCGAACTGGCCCACCACCTGGCCGACGGGGTTGAAGGCCACGTCGACGGTCTGGTCGGGCCAGCGGTGGGTGGCCGACACGGCCATGCCCGACACCATGTACTGCAGGGGCATGCCGAGGGGCTCGGGGTTGCCCTCGGCCTCCCAGGCCTCGGTCCAGTCGTTGCGCAGCATGCGGCAGGGCTTGCCGGTGAACGAGCGGGAGCGGACGGTGTCGCGCGAGCCGGCCTCGATGTAGGCCTGCTGCTGCACCGGGGTGTTCTCGGCCTCCTCGACCATCAGCCACTGCGAGCCCGACCAGGCGCCTTGGCAGCCGAGGGCCAGCGCCGCCGCGATCTGCTGGCCGCTGCCGATGCCGCCGGCGGCGAGCACCGGGCGGGGGGCCACGGCCTTCACGACCTGGGGCCACAGCACGATCGAGCCGACCTCGCCGCAGTGGCCGCCGCCCTCACCGCCCTGGGCGATGATGATGTCGACGTCGGCGGCGGCGTGCTTCATGGCTTGGTAGGGCGAGCCGCACAGCGCCGCCACCTTGCGGCCGGCGTCGTGGATGTGGGTGATCATGTCCGGCGGCGGCGTACCCAGGGCGTTGGCGATAAGCGTCATCTTGGGGTGGTTCAACGCGATCTCGACCTGCGGCGTGGCCGTGGCCTCGGTCCAGCCCAGCAGCTGCAGGGAGTTGTCGTCACCCTCCTCGATGGGCACGCCGTGGTCCTTGAGCAGGTTGCGGGCGAAGTCGAGGTGGCCCTGGGGGACCATGTCCTGGAGCATCTTGGTGAGCTCCTCGGCGGACATGTCCGCGTCCATGCCCTCGTACTTGTTGGGGATCACGATGTCGACGCCGTAGGGGTGGTCGCCGATGTGCTCGTCGATCCAGGTGAGCTCGATCTCGAGCTGCTCGGGCGAGAAGCCCACGGCGCCGAGCACGCCGAAGCCGCCGGCCTTCGACACCGCCACGACCACGTCGCGGCAGTGGGTGAAGGCGAAGATGGGGAACTCGATCCCCAGGTCGTCACAGATGGGGGTGCGCATTGGTGGTGGGTCCTTTCACCAGGTGACGGGCATCCGCTTGATGCCGTTGACGAAGTCGCTGCGGAGCCGGACGGGCGGGCCGTCCAGCGCGATGTTCGGGAGGCGGTCGACGATCTGGCGCATGGTCGCCTTGATCTCGGCCCGGGCCAGGCTGGCGCCCAGGCAGTAGTGCACGCCGCCACCGCCGAAGGTGACGTGATCGTTCGGGGTGCGGCCCACGTCGAACCGGTGGGGATCGGCGAAGACCTCCTCGTCGCGGTTGGCCGAGGCGTAGTACATGACCACCTTGTCGCCGGCCTTGATGGGCACGCCCCGCAGCTCGGTGTCGCGGGTGGCGGTGCGGCGGAAGTTGTGGATCGACGAGCCGTAGCGGAGCATCTCCTCGACGGCGGTGTCCCACAGCGACGGGTCGTCGCGGAGGCGCTGGGCCTGGTCGGGGTTGTCCAGCAAGGCCAGCAGCGAGAGGTTGATGAGGTTGCGGGTGGTCTCGTTGCCGGCCACGACGAGGCTGATGAAGAACAGGTTCAGCTCCAGGTTGTCGAGGCGCTCGCCGTCGAGCTCGGCCTCTACCAGCGCGGTCATGAGGTCGTCGCGCGGGTTGGCCCGGCGGTCCTCGGCGACGGCGTCGCACAGGGCGTACACCTCCATCGAGGCCAGCTCGGGGTTCACGTGGGCGTACTCGGGGTCGTCCCGCGACCCGATCAGATCGTTGGACGCCTCGAACATGCGCGGCCACTGCTCCTTCTCGAGGCCGATCATCTCGCAGATCATCTGCACGGGGACCTGGGCGGCGATGTCGGCCACGAACTCGGCCTCGCCCCGTTCGATGACGTCGTCGATCACCCGGGTGGCGCGCTGCTCGATGTCCGCGACCAGTTGGGCGATCCGGCGAGGGGTGAACGCCCGTGAGACCAGGCGACGGACCCGGTTGTGCTTGGGCGGGTCCATGTTGAGGATCGAGAGGCTCAGCTGGGCCATCGACTCCTCGTCCTGGGTGGGGATGAAGGTGGCGCCCAGCGCGCTGGAGAAGGTCTCCCAGTCGTAGCTGATCGCCCGCACGTCGGCGTGCTTGGTGACGGCCCAGAACCCCGTGTCGCCCGGTTCCGGGTGCCAGTAGACGGGCGCCTCGCGACGCAGCCGGTCGAACTGGTCGTGGGGGATGGTGCGCCCCCACGTCTCGGCCAGCAGGTCGATGCCGTCGAGGCCCGCGGTGGTGGGTTCATCGGTCATGGTCATGCGGTGGATGCTCCTGTCAGTTGGTCGCCGGCCGGCGGGGTGTCGTCGGCGGTGCGTCTCGTTCCCGCGACCACGCCGCGCAGGGCGCCGAGGGCGAGGTCGTCGTCGACGGTGGAGGGGTCGACGCGGCGCATCATCTCGAGCCCGAGCAGCACGCCGATCACGGCCGGGCCCACACCCCCCTCGGGCGGGCCGCTCGGGCCTGTTCCCCGCTCTGGGGGGCCGCTCGGGCCTGTTCCCCGCTCTGGGGGGCCGCTCGGGCCCGGGCCGGTCGAGTCGTCGCTGGACTGGCCGGCCAGCTCGACGATGCCCCGCCAGGCGCCCCGGTAGCGGCGCACGAGGTGCTCGCGCGCCACCGGGTTGCGGGCGGCGTGGGTCCACAGCTCGAGCTCGAGGGTGATCCACCGGTCGCCGCCCACGACCGGCGCCGACACGTTGCGCCACAACACGCCGAGGCGCTCGTCGAGCGTGGTGGCGGTGGTGAGCTCGGCGCCGATCACCGCGCCCAGCTCCTCCACCCAGGTGTCGAGCAGGGCGAACAGCACGCCGTCCTTGCCGCCGAAGTGGTCGTACACCGCCCCCGACGTGCGGTCGGCCCGCTCGGCGATGGCGTCGATCGAGGTGCCGTCAACGCCGCGCTCGGCGAACAGCTCTGCTGCGGCGAGCAGCAGCCGGCGGCGGGTGTCGGCCCGCCGCTCCCCCTGAGTGGCCACCGAGGAAGCATAGGACGTCCTATGTATCTCGGCGAACCGATGAGAAGAGGATCTGGGTAGGGAGCGGCTCGTGGACGCCGGAACCCTGATCGCCGAGCGGTACGAGGTGGTGGGGCGCTTGGCCGTCGGGGGCATGGCCGACGTCTTCGCCGCGCGCGACCGCCGCCTCCAGCGCGACGTCGCCGTGAAGATCGGCCGCGGCCTGGGCACCACGGACCGGGGACGCTTCGACACCGAGACCCGCCTGCTGGCGTCGTTGCAGCACCCGCACCTCGTGCAGGTGTTCGACGCCGGGGTGCACGAGGGCGACCCCTACCTGGTGCTGCAACTCGCAGAGGGTCCGACCCTGGGCCACCTGCTGTGCGCCGGCCCGCTCGACGAGGACCGGCTCGCCAGCCTCGGCGGTGACGTCGCCGGCGCGCTCGCCCACGTGCACGGGCTGGGGATCGTGCACCGCGACGTGAAGCCGGCCAACGTGCTCACCGCCGCCGACGGGCGCTGGCTGCTCGGCGACTTCGGGATCGCCCGCCTCGTCGACGACGCCGGCGTGACCGCCACCGGCACGGCCATCGGCACCCCGGCCTACTTCGCGCCGGAGCAGGTGGCAGGGGGCAGCGCCACGCCGGCCACCGACGTCTACGCCCTCGGTCTGGTGCTGCTGGAGGCCGCGACCGGCCGCTCGGCCTTCCCCGGCCCGTGGGCCGAGGCGGCGCGGGCGCGGCTGGTGAACGACCCCGACGTGGGCGCGGCGCCGGCGGCTTGGAGGGACCTGATCGCCGCGATGACCGCCCGCGACCCAGCCGATCGGCCGCCCGCGGTCGTCGTGCACGAGCGGTGGGCCGCGCCGACCGCCCGGTCCGTCGTACCCGCTCCGCCGACCGCAGGGTCCGTGACCGTCGCGGCTGCGCCGACACGGCCGCTCGCCCCCGGGCGCGCGGGCGCGCCACCGGTCGCCAACCCGCCGTTCGAGGCCGCCGCGACGGCCGGGCCTGGGCCCGTCGACCCGTTCGTGCCGGACGGCACGGCGGCCTCGAGCTCGCGCTCCCAGGCTGACCAGCCCACCGGTGCCTCCGGTCCCTCCGGGGCCGATCCGACCGACGCGGGGGTTGCGCCCCGGGGCGGGCGGCGACGGACCCCGCGCCGGCTCGTGGCGATCGCCGCCGTGGCCCTGGTGCTGCTCAGCGGATTCGCCTGGCTTCGCTTCGCGGCCGACGGCGCCACCGCCTCGCCACCGGGGCCCGCGCCGTCGAGCACGACGCCCTCGACCACGGTGGCGCCCGCGGCGACCCCGTCGTCGAGCGTCGCCGTGGCGGTTGCCGAGACGGTCCCCGCCACGGTCCCCCCACCCACGTCCACCAGCGTCGCCGCGACCCCCGCGCCGACCACGCCCGTCACGGTGGCCGCGCTCGCCGGCAACACCGCGACCGGGGCCTGCCCGCCGACGACGACCACGGTGACGGAGCCCGTCATCGTCCCGGAGGCATCCGCGAGTCGACAGCCCGAGCCTGAGCCCGCTGCCGCCTGCTGAGAGACGCGCCGGCGCTGGGCGGGGCGAGCGCCTCGTGGTCGAGCACCAGCGCCACGACGTGCACCGCTGATGTGCACGACCGATCACGACTGGCCGACTGCTCGCCACCGGAGGGCATCCCCGCGTCCTGCAGGGGGTAGGGACGGTCCATGTCCGCACGGGCCAGCCTGGGCCTCATCACGATCGGCGCCATCCTCACCTTCGCGGTGCGCGCCCAACCCAGCTTCCTCGACCTGCACGTCACCGGCATGATCCTCATCGCCATCGGCCTCGTCCGCCCCCTGGTGGCGGGCTGGTCGTCGCTGGCACCCCGCCTCCCCCGGCGGGTCGAGGTGGTCGACGAGGTCGTCGAGGCCGAGCCGCCGCCGGCGGAGCGGGTCGACACGCGCGGCGCGGCCGGGCGGGCGACCCCGCCGGGCCGTCACGCCGGGCGTCCCGCCTCGCTCGTGGAGCCGTCGGCGCGGTCCCGGACACCGGACAGCGGCGGCTGGTGGTCGGCGCGTACAGGCTGAGGAGGCGACGCGGGCCGGCTCCACGTCCGGCAGGACCACCCTGAACGCCCTGGCGCGGAACGGCGATGCCCTCGTGTTCGGCGGCGGCGCCCCGGTCACGGCGGCGGTTCGACCAGACTCGGGGCCGTGAGCGGACCCGCCGACGACGTCGAGGCCATAAAGCAGCTCAAGGCGCGCTACTTCCGGCTGCTCGACACGAAGGACTGGGACGGATTCCGGCTGCTCTTCGCCGACGACGTGGCCATCGACACCACCGCCGCCGGCGGCTCGGTCACCACGAGCGCCGACGAGTTCGTGGCCTTCCTGGTCGACGTTCTCGCCGACGCCGTCACCGTCCACCAGGGCCACATGCCCGAGATCGAGCTCACGGGTCCCGACTCGGCCACCGGGGTCTGGGCGCTCCACGACATCGTGATCTTCCCGAGCGGTCTGCGCCTCGACGGCTACGGCCACTACCGCGAGACCTACACCCGCACCGAGGACGGCTGGCGCATCGCCAGCTCCACCCTCACCCGCCTCCACCAGGACTTCTCCGGCGCCGACAGCTGAGCTGGTTGGCGGAGGGAGCGGGATTCGAACCCGCGGGACCTTGCGGCCCACTGGTTTTCAAGACCAGCGCATTCGTCCGCTCTGC
>JBGAOY010000047.1:0-13706 GCA_044221555.1 Acidimicrobiales bacterium | reverse complement strand
GCACCACCCACCACGGGTACCCCCACGACCACGTCGCCCGACCCGGCGGCGGGCCCGGCGGACCCAGCGGGCCCGGCGGACCCAGCGGGCCCGGCGGACGGCAGCACGAGCGACCCTCCCGCCACGCCGAGTGAGCCCCCACCCACCGGGCAGGGCGAGATCGGCCAGGTGGCCCAGGCGGTCCCCGGGGAGTACATCGTCACGCTGCGCCCGGCCGACCCCGCCAACCCCGACAACCCCACCGACCCCTCCCAGGTCGACCGCCGGGCCGCCGACCTGGCCGACGACTACGGCGGCGACGTGCTCTACACCTACGAGCACTCGATCGAGGGCTTCGCCGTCGCCCTCGACGAGGCCGACGCGCTGGCGCTCAGCCAGGACCCGCTGGTGGCCTCGGTCGAGGAGAACGGGGTCGTCCACGCCTTCGGCACCCAGTCCGACGCACCGTGGAACCTCGACCGCATCGACCAGCGCGACCTGCCCCTCGACCACACCTACACCGACCGCGCCACCGGCGCCGGGGTGAACGCCTACGTCATCGACAGCGGCCTGCGCACCACCCACCAGGACTTCTCGGGCCGCGCCTCGATCGGCACCGACACCATCGGCGACGGGCGCAACGGGGCCGACTGCAGCGGCCACGGCACCCACGTGGCCGGGGTCCTGGGCGGCGAGACCTGGGGCGCGGCCAAGGACGTCACCCTCATCGGCGTGCGGGTGCTCGACTGCGCCGCCCAGGGCACCAACGCCTCCGTCATCGCCGGCATCGACTGGGTCACCGCCCACCACGTGGCGCCGGCCGTGGCCAACATGAGCCTCGGCGCCACCAACAGCACCGCCCTCGACGACGCGGTGCAGCACTCGATCGACGCCGGCGTCCCCTACGTGCTCGCCGCCGGCAACTCGAACCTGAACGCCTGCAACGTGTCGCCGGCGCGGGTCGGCGACGGCATCACCGTGGGCTACACCGACTCGACCGACACCCGCGCCGCCGCCTCCAACGTGGGCCCGTGCCTCGACCTGTTCGCCCCCGGGGTGGCCATCACCTCCGACTGGTACACCGACGACACCGCCACCCAACTCGCCGACGGCTCCTCGGGGGCCGCCCCCCTGGTCGCCGGGGTCGTCGCCCGATACCTGCAGGACCGGCCCGACGCCACCCCGGCCGAGGTGGCCCAGGCCGTCCACGACGGGGCCACCCCGAACCACGTCACCGACCCGGGCACGGGATCACCGAACCTGCTCGTCCACGCCAACCTGGTGCCCGACGGCTCGGTGCTCACGATCGTCACCGACCAGCGCCCGGACGACCCGATCGACGTCCCGTTCACCGTCTGCCCGGTCGAGGGCGGCCCCTGCCAGACGGTCACCCTCGACGACGACACCGACCCGGCCCTCCCCCGGGTCGCCAACATGGCGCTCCCCGCGGGCACCGCCTACACCGTCACCGAGGGAGCCCTCGACGGCTGGGACCTCATCGGGCTGACCTGCGACCAGGGCACCACCGACCTCGCCGCCCGGCAGGCCACCGTCACCCTGGCGGCGGACGCCCACGCCACCTGCCGGTTCACCAACGAGGCGCCGGTGCTCACCATCACCACCGATGCGGTCCCGGGGTCGGCCCAGGACTTCACCATCGACGTGTGCGGGCCCGCGCCGGACACGTGCCGGACCGTGGTCCTCGACGACGACAACGACCCCACCCGACCGGCGTCGACGCGCCTGGTGGGGATCGCGCCCGGCGGCTACGACGTCACCCAGGCGGCCGTGGCCGGGTGGGACCTCACCGCGCTCACCTGCCTGCCGGGGGGGCCGGGTGACTCGTGGGACCGACCCTCGGGGCACGCCCACGTCGAGATCGAGCCGGGCGAGCAGGTCACCTGCCTGTTCGTCAACACGAAGCAGGCATCGCTGACCGTCGTCGCCGACACCGACCCCGACGGGCCGCAGGACCTGGCCTTCACCGCCTGCACGCCGGCGATCGACGGGAGCTGCGCGGCCGGCACGTCGTCGTCGTTCAGCCTCGACAACGACGCCGACCCCACGCTGCCCGACCGGTTGACCTTCAGCCGGCCACCCGGTCAGGTGCGGGTGACGCTCGACCCGCCCACCGACTGGGGCATCGACACCTTGACCTGCACCACGGCGGAGACCGTCGACGTGGGCCGGCGGCGCGTCATCGCCGAGCTGGCGGCGGGCGAGGCGACCACGTGCACCTTCACCGTGCGCCAAGGGTCGATCGCGATCGCGCAGGACACCGCACCCGACGCCGGGCAGGACTTCAGCGTCCACGCCTGCCCCGTGGCCGGTCCCTGCCAGGACGTCGTCCTCGACGACGACACCGACACCACCCTGCCGGGCGCGACCACGCTCGACGGGCTCGCCCCCGGGGTCTGGACGCTCACCCAGGACGAGGTCGCGGGCTACGGCCTGGTCGGCCTCACCTGCACCAGGGGGGCCACCGACCTGGCCGCCGGCCAGGTCACCCTCGTGGTGCTGGCCGGGCAGCGGACCACGTGCACGTTCCTCGACCGGGCCACCACGCTCACCGTGGTCCAGGACACCCAGCCCGACGGGCCCCAGGACTTCACCTTCCATCGGTGCACCGGTGCCACCTGCACCGACGTCGTCCTCGACGACGACGCCGACGCGGCCCGGCCCCGGACCGAGGTGGCCACCACCCTCACCCCCGGCACCTACACCATCACCCAGGCTCCGGTCGCCGGGTGGGGGCTGGCCCAGCTCAGCTGCGACACGGGTGAGGTCGTCGACCGCGGGGCGCAGACCGCGACCGTGGAGCTGGCGGCCGGCGACCAGACCACCTGCACCTTCACCGACCGGGCCACCTCGCTCGCGTTGCAGCTCGACGCCCAGCCCGACGACCCGCACGACGTCACCGTGTCGGCCTGCCGCGCCGGCGGTGACTGCGTCGACGCGGTGGTCGACGACGACCCCGCCGACGGCACCCGATCGTCGACGGCCCGGTGGGACGGGCTCGCCGCCGGGGACTGGACCCTCACCGCGTCGAGCACCGCGGGCTGGGGCGCGACCGGGCTGACCTGCACGAGCGGCGAGGCCGATGCCGCGGCGGCAACGGTGGCCGTGCACCTCGACGCCGGCGAGCAGGTGTCCTGCACGCTGACCGAGCGCCGCACCAGCCTCACCATCGTCCAGAACACCGCCCCCGACGGCCCCCAGGACTTCACCTTCGACGTCTGCCCCGACAGCGGTGGGGCCTGCACCGTGGTGGCCCTCGACGACGACACCGACCCGGCCCTGCCCAACACCGTGGCGGTCCCCGCCGCCGCCGGCACCTACACGGTCACGCAGGCGGCGGTGGACAGCTGGACCGTGGTGACCCTCACCTGTGACGGCGGCCAGGTGCAGCTCGACCAACGGCGGGCCGAGGTCACCCTCGCGGCCGGTGAGCAGCGCACCTGCAGCTTCGCGACGACGCAGACCACGTTGACCGTGGTGAACGACACCGAGCCCAACAGCGCGGTCGACGTCACCTTCGCCACCTGCGCGGGGTCGGGCGGGGCCGGCGGGTGCCACTCGTTCGCCCTCGACGACGACGCCGACGCCACCCTGCCGCGGGAGGTCACCGATCGAGCGCTGACCCCAGGCCTCTACACGGTGACGCAGGACCCGGTGCCCGGCCACGCGCTCACCCGCCTCTTCTGCACCCAGGGGCTCACCTCGCTGTCCACCCGGACGGCCACGCTGAACCTCCGTCCCGGCGACCACCCGCGGTGCACCTTCACCGTCGAGCCGACGCGCCTGTTCGTCTCGCAGGACACGCAGCCCAACGGCCCGCAGGACTTCACCTACACCCGGTGCACGGGACCGACCGGGGCCGACGAGTGCACGCCGTTCGTGCTCGACGACGACTCGGCGAGCACCGACGTCCTCGGCAACACCGACACCCGTGGCCTGCCGGCGACCAGCTACACCCTCACCCAGCAGCCGGTCGAGGGCTTCGGCCTGATCTCGGTCAGCTGCTCGGGCGCCGGAGCGGTGGTCGACCTCGCCCGGGGGACGGTGACGATCGATCTGGACCCCGGGGTGCTGGTCAGTTGCACGTTCGTCAACCGGCCGACCACCCTCACCATCGTCCACGACGCGCAACCCAACTCCAGCGTCGACGTCTCGTACCAGGGGTGCCTGCCCGCCTTCGGGCCCGACGCGTGCGGGGTGCCGTTCCTGCTCGACGACGACACCGACCCCACCCTGCCCGCGAGCGTCACCGCCACCGGGCTGGCCGCCGCCACCTACACCGTGACGCAGTCGGCCACCGCCGGCCTGCCCCTCACCGACCTCACCTGCACGGCCGGCAAGGTGTCCCTGGGCGCGCGGCGCGCGACGGTGACCCTCGAGCCCGGCGAGCAGGTGACCTGCACCTTCGTGAACGGCAGCGCGGCGGGGACGGGCGGGGCGACCCTGGTGATCGTCCAGGACACCACCCCGGACGATGCCCAGGACTTCACCTTCACCGGGTGCTCCGGCCCCGGCGGCGCCCAGGGCTGCGGGCCCTTCCGGCTCGACGACGACACCGACGCCACCCTGCCGCGCACCGTCACGTACGCGGTCGCGCCGGGCACCGAGTACTCGATCACCCAGGCCGCCGTCCCCGGCTACGGCCTGACCGCGCTCACCTGCTCGAGCGGCGAGGTGGAGCGGGGCCTGCGGCGGGTGACGTTCGAGCCCCGGCCCGGTGAGCAGGTGACGTGCACGTTCGTGGTGCGGGCCACGTCGCTCACCATCGTGCAGGACACGTCGCCGGACGGGCCCCAGGACTTCACCTTCACCGGGTGCTCGGGCCCCGCCGGCGCCCGCGGCTGTGGCACGTTCCGGCTCGACGACGACACCGACGCCGCCCTGCCCCGCACGGTGACCTACGCCGGCCTGGGCGCGGACACCTACTCGGTGACCCAGGCCGAGACGCCCGGCTACGGGCTCACCGGGCTCTCCTGCTCGGCGGGCCAGGTGTCGACGGCGCGGCGGCGGGCCACGCTGCTGCTCACGCCCGGCGACCAGGTCACCTGCACCTTCACGGCGCGCGCCACCACGCTGAAGATCGTCCAGGACACGTCCCCCAACGACGCGCAGGACATCACCTTCGACGGGTGCGCCGTCGCCGGCGGCGCCGGGGCGTGCACCACCTTCGCCCTCGACGACGACACCGACGCCACGCTGCCCTCGTCGGTCACCCATGCCGGCATCCCCGCCGGCACCTACGCGGTCACCCAGCGCGCCGTCGACGGCTACGGCGTCACCTCGATCAGCTGCACCAAGGGCGACCTGGACATCGGGGCGCGGCGGGTGGAGCTGGCCCTCGAGGCGGGGGAGCAGGTGACGTGCACCTTCACCACCACGGCCACCACGCTGACCATCGTCGAGGACCTGTCGCCGAACGACGCGCAGGACGTCGACGTCACGACCTGCGGGCCGAGCCCGAGCACCTGTGTGCTCTCGACCCTCGACGACGACAGCGACGCCACCCGCTCCAACAAGGCGGTGCTCGGCGTGCTCGGCCCCGGGACGTACACGGCGGTGGCGGCCGCGCCCGCCGGCTGGGGGTTGACCGGCCTGACGTGCACCAAGGGCGAGACCGACGCCCCGACCGGCACCGCGACGGTGACCCTCGCCCCCGGCGAGCAGGCCACGTGCACGTTCGTCCACACCCGCACCTCGCTGACGTTGGTCCAGGACACCGTGCCGAACTCGGGCCAGGACGTGGCCCTGCAGGCCTGCGCCGCCGGCACGTGCCTCGACGTGGCGCTGGACGACGACTCCGACGCGACGCTCCCCAGCACCCGCACCCTGGCGGCCCTGGCCCCATCCACGTGGACGGTCACCCAGGCCGCCGTCGCCGGCTACGCCCTCGGCACCCTGGCGTGCACCAGTGGCGAGACCGACGTCGGGCAGCGGCGGGCCGTGATCGCCCTCACCGCTGGGGAGCAGGTGACCTGCACCTTCACGCTGCGCCTGACGTCGCTCACCGTCGTGGTCGACGGCCAGCCCGACGACGCGCAGGACTTCGCCTTCACCCGCTGCGGCGCGGGATCGTGCGCCGCCCTCACCCTCGACGACGACGCCGACGCGACGCTGGCGTCGTCGGCGGCGCTCACCGGCGCCGCCGCCGGCGCCTACACCGTCACCCAGGACACGCTGCCCACGGGCTGGGCGGTCACGTCGATCACCTGCACCACCACGGAGTCGGTCGACCTCCGCGCCCGGCGGGTCACCATCGACCTCGCGCCCGGCGAGCAGTCCACCTGCACCTTCGTGGTGTCGCGATCCACCTTGACGGTGGTCGTGGACACCGTGGCCAACGCCGCGCGCGACTTCCCCTTCACCCTGTGCCCGACCACGGGGGCCTGCACCTCGTTCAACCTCGACGACGACAGCGACGCCACCCTGACCACGACCCGGACGTTCCCCGCGCTCGCCGCCGGCCGCTACACCGTGACCCAGGGGGTCACCGCCGGCGCGCCCCGGCTGACGATCGCCTGCACCACCGCCGAGACGCCCGATCTCGCCGCCCGCCAGGTCACCGTCGACCTCGCGCCCGGCGAGCAGACGACGTGCACGTTCACCAACCGGGTGCCCTCGATCACGATCGTGCAGGACACCATCCCCAACAGCGGGCAGGACTTCACGTACCTGTTCTGCCAGCAGTTCACCTGTGGGGTCTACGTCCTCGACGACGACCTCTTCGGCTCCACACCCTCGGTGGTGGCGCTCGGCGACCTGACCACCCAGACCTACGTCATCACCCAGAACCCGGTGAGCGGCTACGTGCTCAATTCGGTCTCGTGCACCACGGCCGAGACGGTGAACCTGGCCGGCGGGCGGGTGACGGTCACGCTGTCGTCGTGGGAACAGGTGACCTGCACCTTCATCAACGTCCCCGGCTGATCCCCCGCCACGTCGGCGGGCGCACATTCGGGACCTAGGTCCCTGGACGGCGGCGGCGCCACTCGCGAAGGTCACGGAAACAGCGTTCTCACCACGGGGAAGTCAACGATGCAGTACACGGCCCACCGCCCGGACATGTCGTACACCGACGTCGACCACCCGGTGTTCGACTGCGACTTCCACCTCTACGAGGAGGCCGACTCGTTCACCCGATACCTGCCGGAGGAGTACAAGGGCCTGATCCGCGTCGCCGACGTGGACGGCCGGCGCAAGATGATCGTCCGCGGCCGCGTGTCGGACTACATCCCCAACCCCACCTTCGAGGTGGTGGCCGAGCCCGGCTCGGCGGCGGAGTACTTCTCGGGGCGCAACACCGAGGGCAAGAGCTACCGGGAGATCGTGCGGCCGATGCGGGCCATCCCCGAGTTCACCGACCCCGACGCCCGACTGGCGCTGATGGACCGCATGCACATCGACGCCATCGTGAACTTCCCGACGCTGGCCTCGCTGATCGAGGTCAACTTCATGGACGACCCCGTGGCCTCGCAGGCGCTGGTGCACGCGTTCAACCAGTGGATGCACGACGAGTGGGGCTTCGACCACGAGGGCCGCATCTTCACCACCCCGGTGGTGAACCTGTCCGTCCCCGAGGGCGCGGTCGCCGAACTGGAGTGGGCGCTCGAGCGGGGCGCCAAGACCGTGCTGGTGCGGCCCGCGCCCGTCGCCGGCTTCCGGGGGCCGCGCTCACCCTTCCTCCCCGACAACGACCCGTTCTGGCGGGCCGTCGAGCAGGCGGGCATCCCCGTCATGCTGCACGCCTCCGACTCGGGCTACAGCCGCTTCTCGGACGAGTGGAACGGCGTGTACGGCGAGATGCGTCCCTTCGAGCAGCACCCGTTCTACACCGTGTCCCAGGCCTACCGGCCGACGATGGACACCATCTTCTCGGCGGTGATCCACGGCATGCTCTCGCGCTTCCCCGGCGTGCGCCTCGGCACCATCGAATGCGGCAGCAGGTGGATCGGTCGGGTGGTCGAAGACCTCGCCGACGGCTACGGGAAGATGCCCCACCTCTTCGCCGAGGACCCCCTCGACGTGCTCAGGCGGGCGCTCTACGTCGCCCCGTTCTGGGAGGACGACCTCGCGCCGCTCATCGACGTGATCGGCATCGACCACGTGCTGTTCAACTCGGACTGGCCCCACCCCGAGGGCCTGGCCGACCCCGTCGAGTACGCGGTCTACGCCCGCGACGAGGTGGGCCTCCCCGACGAGGACGTGGCCAAGATCATGGGCGCCAACATGTACGCCCTCATGGGCGTCTGACGTCGGCGCGCGACGGCCAGTGACTTCCGGCCCTTCCCGGCCGGGGGCCGGCGCGCGAGGGTGGGCACAGCCCACCGCGGAGGTACGACCATGACCGACACGACCCCCGAGCCGTCGACCGCGCCAGCGGCCCCGGCGGGTGCCGCCGCGAGCCCTCCGCGACCCCCCATCGCCCGCATCGTGGCCGTGGCCCTCGGCGGCCTGGGCATCGTGGTGGGCCTCGCGGCCCTGGTGGCCGGCAGCTTCCTCGTGTGGGCCTACGGCACCCAGCGCGACGACGGGTTCTTCACCACCCGGACCGAGCGCCTCGAGACCGTCACCTACGCCATCGCCTCCGATCGCATCGACCTCGGCGCCGACCCTTCGTCCGACGAGCACGTGCCCGACCTCGGCGACCTGGCCACCGTCCGGCTCGAGGCCGAGCCCGTCGGCGCCGCACCGGTCTTCGTGGGCATCGGCCCCACCGACGACGTCGACGCCTACCTGGACGGCGTGGCCCACGCCCGCGTCGATCGCATCGCCCTCGGCCCGGGGAGGGTCGACTACTCCTACGTCGACGGCGGCGCCCCCGCCGACCCGCCCGGCGACGAGGGCTTCTGGGCGGCCCGGGCCGAGGGCGCCGGCCGCCAGACCCTCGACTGGGCGGTCGAGCCCGGCCAGTGGAGCGTCGTGGTGATGAACGCCGACGCGACGCCCGCGGTCGGCGTGAACGCGTCGGTGGGCGTGAAGGCGAACTGGGTGCTGCCCGCCGGGCTCGGCGTGCTCGGCTTCGGGCTGTTCAGCCTGCTCGGCGGCACCGTGCTGCTCCTGGTGGGGGCCATCGGCCTGGCCCACCGGCTCCAGCAGGACCCGCCGCCGGGGCCCGCCCGCCGGGGCGCGGTCGCCCTCACCGGTCACCTCGACGAGCCCAGCCGCTGGCTCTGGATCGTGAAGCCCATCCTGGTGATCCCCCACTTCGTGGTGCTGTTCGTGCTGTGGATCGGGGTGTTCGGCGTGAGCGTGATCGCCTTCTTCTCGATCCTGTTCACGAGGCGCTACCCCCGTGCGCTGTTCGACTACACCACCGGGGTGCTGCGCTGGTCGTGGCGGGTGGGCTTCTACTCGTTCTCGGCGCTCGGCACCGACCGGTACCCGCCGTTCCGGCTGACCGACGGCCCCGACGACACCGCGAACCCCTACCCGGCCGACTTCCAGGTCGCGTACGCGCCCGAGCTCTCCCGCCGGCTCGTGCTGGTGAAGTGGTGGCTGCTGGCCCTCCCCCACTTCGTGGTGCTCGGCATCGTGCTCGGCAGCTCCACCGCCGGCCGCTACTCGGCGCCGGGCCTGCTCTACCTGCTGGTGGCCTTCGCCGCCCTCGCCCTGCTGTTCACCAAGCGCTACCCGGGCGGCCTGTACGACTTCGTCCTCGGCCTCGACCGCTGGGTCTACCGGGTGCTGGCCTACGTGCTGCTCCTCACCGACGAGTACCCGCCGTTCCGCCTCGATCAGGGCCCCGACGAGCCGCCGGCGGTCCCCGACGCCTCGGCCTGAGGGGCGGGGGCACCCCGGCGCCTCCTACGCTCGGACCGTGGCGACGAACCGCTGTGTGGCCCTGCTTCGGGGCATCAACGTGGGTGGCCGCAACCCGGTGCGCATGGCCGATCTGCGGGCCTGCTTCGAGGCCGACGGCCACACCGAGGTGAGCACCTACATCCAGTCGGGCAACGTGCTGTTCACCACCGACGCCCCGATCCGGACCATCGGGGAGCGCGTCGAGGCCGCCCTCGAGGAGCGCTTCGGCATCCCCCTCGTCGTGGTGGTGCGCACCCACCGCCAGCTCCGGGGCGTGGTCGACGACGCGCCGCCGGGCTTCGGGGCCGAGCCCGACCGCTACCACTCCGACGCCATCTTCCTGCGGGCCCCGCTCACGCCGGCGAAGGCGATGAAGGTGGTGCAGCTGCGCGACGGCGTCGACCAGGCCTGGGCCGGCAGGGGCGTCCTCTACTTCGCCCGCCTCAGCGAGCTGCGCACCAGGAGCAAGCTGAACAAGATCATGGGCACCCCCGAGTACCGGCAGATGACCATCCGCAGCTGGTCGACCACGACGAAGCTCCTCACGCTCCTCGACGGGTAGCGCCGGGGATCCGGCCGGGGTCGGGGGCCGGCGCGGCCGGGGGGCGGCGGGACCGTTCGTCAGCGCCGACGGGCGCGCAGGACCACGTCGGCGATGTGGGGGTTCTCGGGCGGCGGGTCGATGCGGGGCTCCACCACGTCCACCTCGAGGGTGAAGGCGTCGGCGAGCAGCGGGCGGAGGTCGTCGGCGCCCACGTAGTCGGCCGGGTCGAAGCCCTGCGCCGCCATGTGCTCGCGATGCCCGTCGTCGAGGTCGTGGTACACGGCGAGGAGCACGCCGCCGGGTCGCACCGCGTCGAGCAGGGTGCGCACCGCATGCTCGCCCGCCGCCTTGGGGAGCGCCGGGTACTGCAGCGACACCAGGTCGAACGAAGCAGCCGGGAACGGGGCGCCCAGGGCGTCGCCGCAGACCCACTCGACCGACACGCCGGCCGCGCCCGCGGCGTGGCGGGCACGGTCCACGGCGACGGCGGAGACGTCGACGGCGGTGACCGTCCACCCTCGGGCCGCCAGCCAGACGGCGTCGGCGCCTTCGCCGCAGCCGACGTCGAGGGCGCGGCCAGGGACCAGTGGCTCGATCTCGGCGACGAGGCGACCATTGGGCCGACCGCTCCACATGGTGTCGTCGCGCTCGCCGTAGCGGGCGTCCCACTGCGCAGCCTGCTCGGGGACGCCGAACCGGCGCTCGTCAGGCCGGTGCTGGCCGGGCGTGTGCTCGCTCATGCGGTCACGCTACGGAGCCCGGCAATCGTCGACCACGCCTTGCGGGATCAGCGGAATCTGCCCGTGCCGGCGCGACGGGCGCCACCGCCGCGCTCGCGACGTCAGTCCGACACGACGACGTCAGTCCGACACGACGTGGAACTCGATCCGGTAGAGCAGGGTGTCGTCGTGGATCGGCCCGGCGTGCGCCGCCCGCCGGCGCAACGCCTCGAGGTCCGGCTCGCCGGTGGCGGGCAGGTCGTCCTCGATGATGGCCGAGAACGGCAGTTGCTCGATGTCGTCCACCTCGATCCGCACCGAGCCCGAGCGGTACACGCCGCCGACCTTCACCTGCAGCCGCGACCAGAGGCGGTACGTGACGGTGATCGAGCCGTCGGCCACCCGCGCCCGGAGCTCAGGGCTGAACTGCACCCCCGCACTCTGCCCCACTGGAGCGGTCGGGCGCAGCCGGACCTGCGGGGTCCGAGCACGCCGCCGGCTCAGCCGCCCGGCTCTTCCCGCGCCGCCAGGTCGATGGCGACGGGGAGCGCGGTCTCTCGCCATCGCGCCAGGTCGCCGCCGTACCGGGGCTGGTACTTGGCGAACACCAGCGTGCGGGCACGGTCCGCCCGGTCGCCGGCGTCGACCACCTGGGCTCGCCCCGACCGGAGCGCACCGTCCAACTCGACCGACACCGCAGGGTCGGCGTCGAGGTTGCGCACCCAGTCCGACGATCGTCCGCCGCCGGCCAGCAGGTAGAGCGTGTCGCCGTCGGCGGCGTACCAGATCTCGATGCGGTGCGGCCGCCCACTGCGCCGCCCCGTCGTGGTGAGGTAGCAGTAGTCGTCACGCCTCGACTCGCCGTCCTTCCCGTCAGCCACAAGCGCTGTCTACCCGCTCCGACCGCCGGCGCCACGGCGACGGCTGCCTCCGACCAGACACTCCCCCACTCGGGGCCGCGGGCGAACGGTCAAGCACCGCCCGTCGCGGCCGAAGGAGGTCGGTCCGCACGATCACCGACCGACACCACAGCGCCATGAAGGAGGCCGAGGGTTCCCCCGCCATCCCCTTCCACGGAGGTTCCCATGGAACGGATCAACGAGTACCTCACCGAGCGGAGCGCCACGCTCACCAGCGCCACCCCGGTGACGGGGCCCGAGGCCGTGCTGGCCGACATCGTCGCCGAGGCGGTCGCATCGGCCGATGCCCGCAAACTGCTCCGCACCCTGGGGTACGCCGTCCGCAACGAGCAGCACACCATCCGCATCCGCCTCCGCGACGGCGTCGACGGCGAGAACCCGGCCCACCGCGTGGCCCAGCGCCTCGGCGGCCTCGGCTATCTGCGCAGCGTACGGATCGACCAGTCCACCCGCTCCCTGCAGGCGCACCTGAGCACGCGGCTGACCGAGGCGATGGGCGAGCGCCTCCAACGGCTCACCCAGGACGGCCGCTGGCTCGAGTGCGGCGCAGCCGGGCACCTTGCGCGCGCCGCCGAAGCCGCCCGCGTCGACCTCGACCTGGCGCTCAACGCACAGGTGCGGTTCGACGACGGCGTCCGTCGCGAGATCGACGTGCTGGCGGTGGGGGACGACGCCGTCGTCGCCATCGAGGTCAAGAGCGGCGGGGGCTTCGTCGGTGAAGGTGGGCGCTTCGCAGACCTGGTCGAGCGGCTCGGGCTGGCGGTCCCCCAGGGCATCCTCCTCGCCACGGACATCGACGGGCAGGCCGCGCAGGACCTGGCCGGCTTCCACCCGATCACCGTCAGCGACGGCCGCGATGTCGAGGCCCTGACCACCGCCGCGCTCGCCGCCCCCCGCCCTGCCGCCGACCGCACGGCGTCGCGCTCCAGGGTCGAGGCCGACGAGGCTGCCGAGCCGGTGGCGGTGCGGCCAACTGGGGCCAAGGCCGGGGATGCAGCGGAGGCGGCGCAGCAGCCGACCACCGAAGAGGCCGGGGATGCAGCGGCAGCACAGCAGCCAGCCCCCACCAAGGCCGAGCCCACAGCAGCGCAACAACCGACCGCTGAGGTCGAGGCCGCAGTGGTCGAGATCCTGGCTGGGTCGCCTGCCCCTGCGACGGTCAGCGCGCTCAGCCGGCTCGTCCGCGACAGGCTCGCGACCTCCCGACGCGCGATCCAACCAGCGATGTTCGACCTGCTGTCGTCCGGCATCCTCGTCGGCATCGACGGCGCACCCGTTACCCACTTCAACGACGTCGTCGTCCGGGTGTCGGGCGAGCCGGCACCGCCCGCCCTGTCGATGCCCCCGATCCGGCGGACCTCTCCGCCGTGGACCGCACGTGGGGGCGCCGCTCCCGTTTGGCCGCACGCCGCCTCGCCGGCGCCGGGGCCCAGGCCCGGCGCTGAGGCGGCGGCCGCCGACTGAATCTCGGTGGACGATCGCTCCCCCGCCACGTCAGTGCGTGGTGACTGGGTTCGCGATCGACCGACGGCAGGGCGGAGACCTGGGGGCCACGCACGCGATCGCACCCTCGACGACACCGACGCGCTCGCCGACGCGAGCACCCGCGACCGACCAGTGCGGCATCCCCTCGCCGCCACGAGCTTCAGGGGCCCGGGTGTTCAGGCTGCGGGTGGGGGTTTGCGGCGTTTGCGGTCCTGGGTCTCTTTGTGGCGGTTGTGGGGCCCG
>JBGAOY010000046.1:0-15055 GCA_044221555.1 Acidimicrobiales bacterium | reverse complement strand
GTTCGTCCTGTCGGTCGCCTTCCCCACGTTCCGGGCCGCGGTCACCAGGTCCGTGCCGGACTTCGCCGCGTAGTCCTGCACCAGCGGGATCAGCTCCATGATCTGGTCCTGGGTGAGCCCGAACACCCCAAGCTGAGACTGGGCCGACACGGTCGCCTCGTCCCCGAACCTCGTCACCAGCTGCAACGCCGACGCCTGGTCGTAGAACGCCTGAGCCGACGCACCAGCCAACGCCGGCTGGTTCGCCATCGTGTTCTCCAACCGCAGGTTCGCGGCCTCCTGCTCCCCCGCAGCCTGCGCCGCCTTGAACATCCCCGCCGCCAACACCGCGCCGAACACCACCGCGCCGGCACCCACCCGAGTGAACTGGGCGCCGAGCCGCTGAGCGCGCTGCTCGGTCGTCGCCAACGACCGCTCCGCCGACTTCCCCACCTTGTTGAACTCGGCCATCGCCTGCGCGCCGTTCGCGGAAATAATGATCGCGAGACGCTCCGACAGGGCCATCAGCCAATCACCTCCCCTTCGCCGGTTCCAGCAGAGCGCGACCCAACGTCCGCAGGTCGCCCATCGACTGCCGCCGGGTCACATCCGGCGGCCACCCCCACGCCTGCGTACCGGCGATCAGCCAGGACTCGGCCCACTCGGGGTCCCACCCTCTTTTGGGCCGTGCACCACCTCGTAGGTGTCGATCATGTCGAGGACGTCCCGCAACGACACCCGCTTCGCCGCGGCCAGGGCGTCGGCCGGCTTGAGGCCCCGGTCCTCGACGAGCCAGCCGACGATGATGGCGTGGCAGTCGCCGGCGGACTCGGTCGGGGCGAGGGTCTTCCAGGAGTGCCCGGCGTAACGCTCGGCGGTGACGACGGCCGGGAGGGTGATGGTGTCCTCGGTGACTTCGACCCCCGCATACCCGTCGCCGAGAGCGTCCAGCTTGAGCCGCCACCGCATCGACGACGGCCCGGTCGCGGCGGCGTGGACGACCGCTTCGAGGATCTGGGTGAGGTGGCCGGTGTGGCGGCCGGCGACGACCTCCGCGCAGAACCGGTCCACGTCGACGAGCTCTCCGCCGGTGGGCGGGTCGGTGGGGGTGGGGTCGACCTTGCGGGCCTCAGGCATCCGCCGTCACCGCCCCGAACGCCACAGCCACCAACGGCGGCAGGTCCTCGTCGAGCGCCGACTCGAACGTCGACTCGAGCACGGCACCGTCCGGGACGTACCCCAGCTCGGGGCGTTCGATCCCGTCGGACCACGAACCGCCGGCCATCGTCACGGTGAACGGCCGGCCGTCCTCGCCGAGGCGGATCCCGCCGCCACGGGAGCGGTCCCACTCCTTCACCCGGACGCGGACGAGCCCGTCGGGGTGGACCTCGACGTGGGTGACGCAGGCGGGGTAGTCGAGGTGGTCGACGGTGAAGGTGTTGAGCCAGTCGGTGACGGCTTGGTGTTGGTCGGGGGGGAGGTCACGGAACTGGTTGACGGTGAGGGTGAGGGTCATCGGCCGACCCGCCGCTTCCAGGTATCGGCGTGGGTCGTGGCGTTGGCGCCCGAGGCGGAGTAGGTCACCTCGGCGCCGTGACGAGATGGCGGGACGACTTCGAGCATGCGCTCGTCGCCGAGCTTCTCGACGTGGATGCGCAGCACGTGGCCGACCTCGGCGTCGATGACCACGCGGCGGGTCTCCTCGGGGACGATGCCGAGGGCGTACGCCCACTGGCGGGCGAACCTGTCGGCCATGATCGCCTGGCGTCTCTGGGTCGGTGGAGCCTTTCGGCTCTGCCTCCGGCGGATGGCGAGACGGATGCGTTTCATCACGTTGCTCCTCTTGGGAAGGGGGATGGGTGTGGGTGGTGCAGGCTGGGAAGCGGACGGGCCGGGGGCGAACCCCCGGCCCTGTCCGTCCTCTTCCCAGAGGTCTCTGATGCGTCAGCGCGCGGGCGACCTCAGGCGGCGACGCCGAACACCTTGCGGAGTTCCCGGTTCTCGGCCCGCTGCATGATCGCTGGTGCGGCCGCCTGGAGCCGCTCCCGGGCCGTCGGGTAGAACTCCTTCCCGGCCGTGCCCGGGTGGAACACCGCGAAGCCACGGACCTCGCCGTCCGGGAAGTACAGGGCGTGAGCACCCTTGCCTCGCGAGTTCCCGAAGTGGTTCGCGTTCCTGGGGGCGATCCAGTGCGGCCGGTTCCCGCTGTTCACCAGATGAACCGGGCCGGTGTACATCACGATCGCTGTCGGGTTCACCGTCGAGGTCGGGTTCGTGAACCGGGCCCCCACCTTGGCGCCCTTCCGGCCAACACCCGACAGGCGACGACCGCCGACCGCTCCGACCAACTCAGCCTCGAAGATCGCTTTCCCCGCGATCGCCGCCTCCCGCACCCCCTCCAACGTGGCCCGCTCGACCCCCTTGCCGGCAGCGCGGAGCTTCACGGCCAGCTGGCCGGCTGACCCGGAGGTGCCCACCGGTCAAGACGTGGCGCGGGTGCACGTCCCGGCGCCCGGCCACTGCACGCCGACGGTGGCGAGCTCGCCGACCTTGTTCCCGAACGGGCTGTACTTCGAGATCAGCACGTTCTGGGTGTACGTCGGGTTCGTCGCGCCGACGGTCGTGTTGACCGGCTTCCCGACGACCGACACCACCGTCCCCAACAGGGGCGCCAGGGTGGCGTCGACCTGCGACGACGCGAAGTCCTGGTTGAACTCCAGCGACCACGACGAATCCTTCAGACCGCCGAGCCGCGACCGGTAGGAGTCGCCGAACGCGGTGTCCTCCAGCTCGTCGGCGGACAGCTCGAGCCCGAGCGACGTGCAGTCGTCGGACAGGTCAGTGGCGTTGACGGTGAGGTAGGCGTTCGTGAACGCAAAAGTGGCGATGGCTTCATTCCTTTGTTCGGCGTCGCGCTCGGCGACGGCTGGTTTCTGTTCGGCAGGTGAGGCACTGACGCCCGGTCGCAGCTACGTAGGTGTTGGACTCGTCGTAGGGATGACCCTGCGGGCAGTGGGTCTTGGCGATGTTCGCCGTAGGGGTCCGAGCGAGGTTCTCTTGCCTGGTTACCGGCTCAAGGTGGGCCGGGTTCACACAGTTGCGGACCCTGCACAGGTGGTCGAGGTCAAGCCCAGCGGGGATGGGGCCGACCAGCAGCTCGTAGGCGAAGCGGTGGGCGGGCACCAGATGGCCGTCGAGGTAGAACCGTCCGTAGCCCGTGGCAATGGCCGCAGTCCACAGCCAGCAGGTCTCCGTCTTGTCGACCTTCTGCCAGAACCTCGCTGCATCGTTCCCAAGGATGCGGTCCGGGCCGCCAGCAAGTGGGTCCCCGTGTCGACGCCATCGCGTGTAGTGGGCCTCGCACCAACCCCTCGTGGGGCGGGCGACGGGCAAGGTGCACCCGTTGATCGAGCAGGTAGCGTCGGGCATATCAGCGCCTCCTAGAGCGGTGCTGGTCACGATCCGGGGCCGTTGGCGCGGCGCCCGGATCACTTCATTCTACGAGGTTCAGCGGATACCGACAGCCACCGCGACCGAGAAAGTCCCGGTCACGTTCGCGGTGCGGACACGCCAGTAGTCGTCGGTGATCGCACCAGCGACCCGGGTCACCCACGTCCCACCCACCGCAGTGATCGTGGACGTCGACCTGGTCGTCGCCGACGTGAACCCAGAGTTGTCGTCGGACTCGACGATGATGTCGGCGGTCGTCCCCGCAGTGAAGCAATGGATCGACGTGTACAGGTACTGGGTGGCCGACACGGCGCCGAGCTGCAGCCCAGTGCCGTTCGTGTTCCCCGTGACGGTGGTCTTCGGCTTCAGCAACCGGCCGCGGACAGCGCCGTACCCGGACGACCCCTTCGCGTCGAGCGTGAACGGCATCACCTCGCCGATCTTGTCGCCCAGCCCGTACTTCAGCTGGTTGACCTGCAGCATCCACGCTGCGGCGAGGTCCGACGTGGTCGCCGCGACCGTCGCGACCCGATCCGACACCGCGAGGTTGTTCATCGCCTGCGGGTCAGGGGCGTTCAACGTGGCGGACTGCCAGAACCCCTTCCCGGTCAGATCCGCAGAACCGAGGCCGGCGATGCGCGACCGGTAGGTGTCGCCGAAGCAGGTGTCTTCCTTCTCGTCGAACTCGACGGTCAGGCCGACCTCGTTCAGGTCGCCGGAGGTGTCGTAGCCGGCGACGAAGATGGCTGCGTCGGTCAGCGCCTGGGTGGCCATCAGGCCTCCTTCCCGGTCTTGGGCTTCCGCTTGCGTCGGCGCGACGTGAGGACCGGGTCGACCACGTGGCCGCCCATGACCCACGCGCGCACCTGACGGTCGTTCGCCTCGCGTTCGTCAGTGCCCTCGTCGCCGAGGTCGAAGGTGAACGTCTCACCGGAGGTGTGCCCGTTCACGACCCGGTCGCCGCACACGGTCAGGGTGATGGTGTTGTCCCCGGACGGGGCAGCGTTCGCTGTGATGGTCATGGTCGACCTCCTGGGTCACTGCCTCGAGGTGCGGGTGACAACGGGCAGCTCGAACCCGATGAACGACACCTGCTCGTTCAGCTGGATGGTCCCGTACGCGCGGGGCTGCCCGACGTGGAGATGCTGCACGGCGCCGCCGAGGGTCTTGTCACCCTCGATGGCGTCCACGATCGACAGGCTCTGTCCGGTCCCCGATGACAGGTAGTCGTCGAGGAGGTCCTGGGTGGCCGCCCCGGCGGTCTTCGACACGGCGACGATGATCCGCCAGTTGGCCTCAGCGAGGCCCTTCCCCATCGCGAGGTGGTAGTCGATGAACGGGTCAGCGGGAGCGATGATCGCCATCGGCGGGACAACGTCATCGGGCACCGTCGTGGCCACCCGCAGGTTGGCGACCGTGGCCAGGCGGGTGGCGAGCCCGGAGCGTTGGGCGCCGACGTCGAACGCCATCAGCCCACCGCGACCACGAGGTCACCGCGCCGGTACGGGGCGAGGTGGCCCTGCGCCCCCTTGTCCATCTCAACCTGGGCGCGGGCGGCGCCGTACTCGTCGAACCCGACCACCCCGTACGGGGCGTCCTTCCGCTTGAAGTTCGCCAGGGATTGGATGAGGCACGCCTGCAGCACCGCGTCAGGGACCGCAGCCCACCCCCACTTGGCGGTGACGCGAACCCGGGCCCGGGTGTCGACGGGGAACGCTTCGTCATCGATCGCCCTGACCCGCCAGTACGGCCACCCCTCGATGCCAGCGCTGATGCCGTTGAGGGGCTCGAGTTGGTAGTCCGCGGTGGTCCAGGTGCGGTCGAAGGTGCCGGTGCCGGTGGTGTCGGTCTCGACGATGAACCCGGTTGAGGTGGAGAAGTCGTGCACCTTCAACAGGGTCGGGTGCTCCGCGACGAACACTCGGGCCGTGGCCGCCCCGTCGAGGTAGAAGCGGCGGTTGCAGTAGGCGTCGATCTGGCGGGACGCGGCGTTGATCGCGAACTCGAGTTCGGTGTCGTCGTTGGTGCCGAGGGTGACGGCGCCGCCCTGATCGATGTACCCCTTCAGCTGGGTGACCGTGGCGTACCCGTTCGTGACCGCCATCAGCCCGTGGCGGCCTCGTAGCAGCCGCGCCAGCTGGTAGTACCCGGACCCGGCGTTGGGCGAGGTCCCGAACACTGCGCCCACCAATGCACGATCGTGCCCTGTTGGGTCCACCCACCACGAGCGGTCGACCCGGTACCCATCGTCGGGGCGGTTGTCGACGCGGTGAGTACCGGGGTCCACGACGTCCACGACCCCCAGTTCTGCCCCATCAGATCACCACCTGAGCGGCCACGCTGTAGGTGATCGAGTCGGTGTCGGCGTGCACGAGGTTCACCCTCCAGGTCGACGGCAGGACGTCGTTCGCGACGGTGTTCGACGCCGCGGTGAGCCCGGGGTAGACGCGCAACACGGTGGTGCCGGTCCCGGTGATCGCCGCCGACGCGAGGATCGTGTAGTACTGGCCGGACAGCTCGTCCTTGCCCTGGATCGTCGCGACGACCGACGGGGTCGCCGACGCCGCGGTGACGTCGATGATGACGTGCACGCCGCGGTGCTCGGTGTTCGACTGGTCCGCGGTCGCGACCGTCGCGGTGCGCGCCGCGGAGGCGAGCAGGGTGCGGGGCTCGTTGTTCGCCACCTCAGCCGCCCTTCGTGAGCCCGGCGGCGTCCGCGGTCGAGTGCGCGTCGCCGGCCTGCTTCGGGGTGCTCTTCTTCGTGGTCGCCTTGGTGGCGGCCTTCGCTGGGACGAGGGTGCCGTCGCTGTCGGCGTTGATCCAGTCGGCGTCGACCTGGTCGACCTCGACCTCATCGCCGGCCTGCCACGGCCCGAACACGGTCAGGTCGCCGGCGGCGCGCTCGGCGCTGTAGTTCTGGGTCACGGTGAATCGGGGCACGCGGCCTCCTCGGTGGGTTCGGGTTCGAGCAGTTCGGTCCCTCAGGGGCGGTCGGGGCCCGCCGTCGCGGCAGGCCCCGACCGGCTCCCTGGGGGGTCAGGCGTTGTCCGCGGCGGCGAGGAACGCCACCTCGGTCCACTCGCTCTCGACGCCGTCGTAGCGCAGCAGCAACGAGCCGCCGGGCGCGACCGCACGGGTCGCGGCGCCGAGGTTGATGCTGGCGTCGTCGACCGTGATCGTGTGACCGGCCACGGTCGTGAGCAGCAGCAGGTCGCCGTCGGCGGCGCCCGTCAGGGTGATCGTGTCGAGCTGGTCCGACGTCGACGACTCCGAGGTGAGCCGCACGTAGGACCGGGTGACCGTCGCCACACCGGACGCGATCGTGACCGCCTCGGCGGTGCCGAACCCGACCACGCCGCCCAGCACGAGACGGCCGGTGCTGACGTTGAGGCTGGTGCCGTCGTGGTGCAGCGACACGTCACCGGTGTTGTTGTCGGCGCCATCCGAGCCGTCGCCGAACCACAGCTTGACGTTGTCGCCGAGCTTGCAGTCGTCGTCGTCGGAGCGGGCGAGGAAGGAGATCCGTTCGGTGGCCACGCGGTGGCCTCCTTTCATGTGGGGGGAGGGACGGCTCCCTTCGCTCGAAGCGAACGAAGCCGGCCTTGGCACTTGGCGGAGCAGGTCTGTGCCTTCGCCGACGGTGGCCGGTAGAACTCGACACCGCAGATCGGGCAGGTCTTCGGCTCGCCCCGTCGCTGACGACCGGGGTTCGCCTTGTGGTAGGCGGTCATGCGCCGGGAGAGCACCGACGGCGTTCCGGCCAGCGAGCCCTCGGCAGCGTGGAGTGCAGCGTGCTCGTCGGCCGTGTACTTGGCCAGGTTCGACGGGTCGTCGTTGGTGACGTCGTGGTCGATGTGGTGGACGTGCTCGCCGGGCTGCACCGGGTCGTCGGGGTGGGCCTGGTTCCAGAACCAGTGGGAACGCTGCATGTACTGGGGCTTGCCGTCGACCCGACCGAGGTACTTCCTCTTGCGACCCGGCGCCTCGACACCGGTTCTGGCGCGCTGCACGTTGGGGATGTTGGCGGCAGGACCGCCGGCCTTCCAGTAGCACTCGAGCGAGCAGAAACGCCCAGCGCGGCCGGGCTTGTCCGGGAACTCCTGGCCGCACTGCTCGCAGGTGTGGGTCTTGCCGGCCCGCTTGGTGATGGTCGATGACCAACACGCACGGGAACAGAACTGTGGCGGAGCTTGGCTGGATGCCCGCTTGGCGGTGAACTCTCGACCGCAGGCGGCGCAGGGCAGATGGTAGGTGGGCACGAGGCCCACGCTACCACATACCCTAGCGTTGTACGCCCTTAGATCGAGGCGTTGTACAGGACCGCGGCGGCCTCGATCGAGGACGCGGACCCCGAGGGGGCGTACCGGCCGAACCCGAGGCGCAGCGAGTGCACGATGCGGGTCTGGTCCGACGCGGGGAGCCGCTCGACCTCGGTCTTGACCTGACGGCGCCAGCCGGCCACGAAGCCGCGACGGTTGAACACCACCGTCTGGCCCTTCACGTTGTTGGAGCCGGTGGTCGACACCTTGCCGTCGGCCTCGGTGAGCGACACGGCCTGGCTGGCGATGAGCGGGTGCCGCATGATGCGGGCCTGCTCGCCGTTGAGGACCGTGGCGTTCGGACCGTACTTGTCGGCGGTGATGATCTCGTCGAGGAGCGAGATGTTGTCCACCGAGCCGGGGTCGGCCACGTAGACCAGGTCGTTGGGGTCGATCGGGTGGCCCCAGTCCTGGAGGTACGTCTGCGACAGCATCAGCCCCTTCGCCGCCATGAAGTCGGCGAAGGTGTAGGCACCGGAGACGTCCCGACCGTTGGCGGTGTTGTCGACCAGCGCGGCGTGGCGGATCCCGTCGAACGCCAGGTAGTGCTTGGTGTCCGCGGGGTCGGCGTCGTCGAGGTTGATGTTGCCGGTCGCGGCGTTGGTGGTGTCACCGTTGAGCACCAGGCTGTCGCTGTAGTGCGCGACCGACGCCGCACCCTGCCGCCGGAGGAACGGCACGAACGGGATGATCGAGTCCTCGTCCATCTCACCGGACCACATCTGGTGGATCACGAACTTCTTCGCGGTGACGGTGGCCCGGTTCGACCCGGTCTTCTGGGTGTCGTAGTTGCTCGAGTTGTTCGCCGTGCTCTCGGACACGAGGATCATCTCGGGCAGGTCGGCCTCGATCGGGAGGTACGCCACGGGGGCGTCCATCTCGAACGACTCGATCAGGGGGAACACCCGCCCGAGACGACGCGGAGCGTCCCACAGCTCGCCGACGTACTGCGCGCCGATCAGCTGCGAGCCGTACCCGGACTCCGCGGTGTCCATGGCGCGCCGGTAGGCCTCCACCAGCTCGACGTCACCGGTCGCCTCGACGGCCCGTGCGTCGCGGGCCGCGATCTCGTCCTCGGTGAGGTAGAACGCGTCGGACGCGGCGTCGAACGTACGGGTGAGCTCCTCGGTGGGGCCCTCGTACACGCCGGACCCGTTGACCTTGCGCTGCCCGGCGAGGCTGCGCTGCATGTCGTGGAGGAACTCGACGTCGGCCAGGGCGAGACCCCGACGGGCGTACTTGGTGCCGACGAGCGCCCGGTCTCCGCTGCCCGCGGCGAACCGGATCTTGCGCGAGAACTCGGCGGCCTCGTCGTCGGTCATGCCGTCGAGGACGCTGCGCACGACCTCGGCGATCTTCTCGTCCGAAGTCCGGGCCTCGATGGCCTCGTCGTTGGCGTCGAGGCGCTGCCGGATGTCCCGGGCCAGCTCCTCGACCGTGGTGGCATCAGCCATGGTGGTCAGCCCTCCTTGGGCGTCGGCAGCGCGTCGGCGATCGCCAGCAGCGCGTCGAGGTCGTGTTCGGCGGGTGCCGGGGTCGACCTCTGGAACCCCATCTCCTCGAGTCGCTCAACGAGGGACCGCATGGCGGTGTCGTTGTTCGGGTCGGGGACCTGGTCCTGGGAAGGGGAGGGTGCGGCGACGGGCTCGTAGCTGGTGGTGACCTCGACCTCTTCGGGGTCGCCGGTGTCGAGGGCGAGGTTGTCGTCGGCGTCGACCGTGTAGCCGAGCCGCCAGGTGGTGCACCCGTTCTCGTCCTCGATCTCGTACACGACCCAGTCGTCGCCGAAGTCGCGGATCCACACCCAGGTCTTGTCGCCGCCGCCGAAGCGTTCGGTCACGAGGTTGTAGAGCCGGTCGCGCTTGTCGTTGACGGAGAGCTCCCGGCGGTGCTCGGCGAGGTCGAGCAGCTCGAGGCCGAGGTGGCGCATGGCCCGCTGGCCGGTGATCTTGAGGGCGTCGGCGTCGAGGGGGACGGGGACGGCGGACACCTCGATCAGCTCGGAGTGCTCGATGACGCCGCGGCGAGGGCCGAGACCGCCGGCGCCGTCGGTCGGGAGCGCGGTCATCGACACAGCGTTGAGGAACCCGCGGCGGTACTTCCCGTCGATGTCGGCGGCGAAGGAGTCGGCCAGGTCGAACTCGACGTCGAGGAGGAGCCGGCCGCCGTCGATGGCGGGGACACCGCGACCGATCGGGGGGCGGGTGAGGTCGTGGCACCACATGACGACGGGGTTCGCGTCGTAGCGGCCCAGGTCCATGCCATCCATGCGGTAGTCCCGGCCGTCGATCTTGAGGCCCTCGGTGCCGGCCACGAACCGGATCGGCCCGTCGCTCGAGGGCGTGCCGTCGACGAAGGCGCGCATGGTGTCGGTCTGGATCATCGGTGGGCTCCTTCGAGTTGGCCGTGCCCGTTGAGCGCGGCGCGCAGGATGGTGAGGTCGCGGGTCGCTGGGTCGACAGGCGGCGGTGGAGTCGGTGCTGCGGGGCGGACGGCAGGCTCGTTGGCGGGGTTCACCTGGTCGTCGGCGACCGCGGCCTTGTTGACCGGTGCCCACCAGACGTCACCCCACGGGACCTCGGGGAGACCCTTGGCCTTGCGCCACTCGTTGATGGTCAGCGCACCCCGGTCGAGCTGGGCGCCTTCGCGTTCCCACACGGCGGACTCGGCCTCCTGGAGCGCAGGGATCTTCGAGTAGTCCCACTCGAAGTGGTCGGGACCGTTGCGGAACATCGGGAGGAGCTGCTCGCGGATGTCGGCGCCGCGGAAGTCGGCGTCGGGCTGGAGGGCGTCCTGCCAGAGCTGCAGCTCGAACTCGCGGGCGTTGGCGAGGGTGGCGTGCTCGTTGTCGCCGAGCAGTGCCGGGTTCACCCCGTAAGCGCGGCACACCTGGCGGAACGTGAGGCCGAGACCGGCGACGAAGTCGGCGTCCTTCTGGTTGACGCCCATCGGGTTGAACTGGGCGTCGAAGCGCAGGACGGCCCAGCGGTGCGCCTTGTCGACACCGGAGAACCGGTTCGACAAGTCGATCTCGAGTTCTCGGGCCTGGTCCTCGGAGAAGGTGACGGCCTTGCCGCCCTCGGACCGGGGGCTGATCGTGCCGGCGAGCTGCATGCCCTTGTCGAACATGTTCTTGTTGGACCGCATCATCGACGTCGACGTGTCCGCAGCGAGGCGGGCCGCGGCGAGGGGCGACAGGGCGGAGAACTCGTCGATCGGGTTCGGGTACCGGAACCAGATCACCTCGTCGACCTCGAAGCGGATCGGAGCGCCGCCGTGCAGCGGCGTGTACTCGTAGTGCGAGAGGTAGTCGGTCTCGTGGACCACAGGCTTCACCTGGGTGGGCTTCATCCACCAGATCTCGATGGGCTCGCCGCGGGCGTTGCGGTTGACCGCCCAGTAGGTCTCCCCCCAGACGCACATGGCCAGCTCGTCCATCCGGATCAGCCGGGGGAACGTCCAGAACGGGTTGACCTTGGTGAGCAGGTCGGCGGCGGGCCCGGAGGTGACCGTGGTGCGGTCGGGGCCGACACCGTCGAAGAGGAGCGGGGTGAGCCGGCCCATGTGCCGGGCGCGGAGGTGAGCGACTGCGTAGACGTCGTTCGATGTGGCGAGGTAGTCGCCGTAGGTGGCGGGCGAGAATCGGGTGTCGTCGTGCCCGCGGCCACGGTCAAACACTGCGACGGTCTCACCGACCGGCCATGACCGCCGTGCGCCGACGGCGGCCATGCGCTCGAGGAGCCCCATCAGCCGGCCGGGTCCTGGCCGTTCGCGACCCGGTACCCGACGAGGATCGCGACCCAGCACCAAGCGATCACCCGCCACGCGATCCGAACGACGTGAGCGGCGATCCACCCGATGATGAAGAACGGCGCGGCCAGGAGGGTGAGGAGGACGCGGCCGGGGTGGAGCTCCCGTGCCTCGGTGTCGATGCGCTCCATGACGGCGGCGACGGTCGTGGCCACGGGTGCACCTCCGAGAGGTCGGGGCCGTCTCAGGCCATGAGAGATCCGTCGAGGGCGGTGCCCCCGCCGGGGTTGGCGGCGTGCCAGCAGGCCCGGTCGTGCGCAACCACCGCGGCAACAGCGGCGTCGATCTTGCGCGGGGAGGACTTCGCGGCCTTGACGATCACGACCCCTTCGGGGGTGTGCTTCGTAACGCAGTTGAGGAGGTGGCGGGCCAGGGCGTCGTCACCGTCGCGGAGGAGCTGGTGTTCCATCACCGCGGCGTAGAAGCGGTTGCAGGCGGGAGCCATGCGCTTACGGACCCAGGTCGGGAAACGGACGACGACCTCGCCGTAGAGGTCTTCCCACTCCTCGATGTCGGTCTCCCACTTCGGGGGGTCGGGAGCGAGTTCGACGACGTCGTAGCGGGCCATCGCCGCGTGAACGGCTCCGCGGATCTCGGATCGGGGGACCCGCCAGTTCTCGTCGGCGTCAGTGGGTCGTTCCCACAGGCCCTCGATCCACACGACCGGCGGGCGGCCCTCTTCGGGGATGGTGCAACCGACGAGAGCGGTGGAGTCGTCGCCGTAGGACCCGTCGAAGGCGAGCACGCAGCGGGTGTCGGGGTCGGGCTTGGGGGCGGTCTTGAGGTCTGCCCACGCGCCGAACGGCAACCATGTCTCGCCGCCGGCGGTCCAGATGTTCATCCGCTTGGTGCGGAAGTCGGCCTCGGGGGTGCGCCTGCAGGTGGCGGCCATGTTCCGCGAGTGGAGGAAGTCGCCGAGGGCGGGGTTGGCGGCCTTCCAGTTCTTCGGGTCGCTGTGGTCGCAGTCAGGGTCTGGGGTCTCGTACACCCGGCACCCGAACGTGGGGTCGTGCTCCTCGCCGGAGATGAGGCGCTTGCACCGCTCGTACTCGCGGTAGCCGAGCGACGGGGCTCCGTGACGGTCGTGCATCTTGCCGAAGGTGGAGAGGGACACGACGAGCGGGTGCTGGCGGGTGTCGGAGCCCTGGTTCATCACGTTCCAGAGTTCGTCGTCGGGCTGGACGTGCAGCTCGTCGAAGATCACCCTCGAGGGGTTGAGGCCCTCCTTGAGTCCGGCGTCGGAGGAGAGCGCACGGTAGACCGACCCGGTGGCGGGGTACTCGATGGCGTCGCGGTAGCACTTGAGGATGGCGGACAGCTCCGGGTCCAGCTCGACCGCGGTGCGGACTTCCTTGAAGACGATCTTGGCCTGGTCCTTGTCGCCGGCGGCCGAGTAGACCTCGGCGCCTTCCTCGTCGAACAGGCCGTCGATGGCGAGCCCGGACCCGATCAGCGACTTCGAGTTCTTCCGGGCGACCCACACCTCGTAGCACTGGTAGACCCGCCGACCGTCGGCGTCGAGGCGGAGGATGTCGCAGATCAGGTCGCCCTGCCACCAGCGCAGCCGGACGAGCTCCCCGCGCTTGGGGCCCTTCGTGAGGCGGATGGTCGCGCCGATCAGGTCGCAGGCCTCGAGGCCGTCGGTGGTCTCTTCGGTCCACCCTGACCCCTTGGGCCTCCACAGCTTCTTCCCTCGGGGGAGAGGGTCGGGGAACCTAGGAGGTCCGGGCAGCGCGTCGGGCGATGATCTTCTCGGCGGCACTGAGGGTCTTCACCTCCGCCAGACCGAGCCGGGAACGGGCCGCGGGGTCGAACCCCAGGTCGGAGAGCAGGTCGTTGATCGTCTTCACCCAGGAGATCAGGTCACGGGCCGGCGTCCCCGGGAAGTCACGGGCCCTCGCGTACAAGGCGACCGTCTCACGGAGCAGAGCGACCTTCGGGCCGTCCGTCGACCCGATCCAGGCGACACCCTCGGTGAGCACCCGGTCGACGACGTCTTCAAGCGGATGCTCGTGATCGGCCGGGGCGATGGCATCCACCGCCACCAACTCGGCTCGAGCCGGGAGCGACCGCTTCCCAGGGTTCCCCGCCCGACGCTTCTGCTCGATCGGCTTCGGCGGCCGCCCGCCGCTGCCCTTACGAGGTCCTGACACCGCGGAACCTCCTGAGGGGCCCCCAACTTCCGCGGCCGTGTGCGCCCGGGTAGCCGGGGGTGCTGGTGGGGGGCCGAACTCGAGTGAAAAAGCATCCCCTACCCCCCGTCATGCGGCCGCACCCTTGTAGGAGTTACAGAGCATGTGGGCAATGGCGACGTTGTCTCTGGTGTGGGTGCCGCCTTTGGACAAGGGCCTGATGTGGTCGATGGTGGCGTCCTCGACGTCATGCGTGTAGGGCGGTCGCTTCACCTCGTAGCCGCAGAGGTGGCAGATCCAGCCGTCACGCTCGCCGATCTCGAAGATGGTGAAGTTGTCTCCCTCTCGGGTGAGTGACCGCCGCCTGTGTTGCCCAACCCGCCGCTCGGCTCTGGCGGCACAGGCGGTACTACAGAACCGGCGTCGAGACTGCCCGGCGGCCAGCGCACCGCACTCCCGACACCTGAAGTAGTGGACACGACAGGAGGACTTCCACTTGCTGTGCCAGTCAGACCGACCGCAGATCTCGGAACAGGTGAGGCGCCAGACCGGCGACCAGAACTCGTGATCACACCAGGCGCATCGCCGGATGTGGTCCTGGTTGGGCCAAAGGTTCAGACCATCCCGTGCGCCGCAGGCTGCGGCTACACCTGGTCGAGCAGACCTGTTGCGGAGAGTGGGGCAGGCAATTGAACGGGTGGCCGCACCATGCGCAATCACGCTGATGTCGAGCCACCTTCGCTCGGTCGGCGGCCCGCCACTTGCACCGATTGCTGCAGTACTTCTTGCGGCCAGCCATCCGTCCTTCTGAGCGAAAGATGGCACCACACTCAACACACGTACGCTCCACGGCGTCACGCATCCTGCGAGGGCCGAGAGGGGTCGGGGCCGGCGGCGACGTTGCACCATCGGCACAGCACGCGGCCGGTGGTGTGGTCGAGCTGCAGGTCGGACGGGTCGACGGGGTGGGCTGGTCGCTGGTAGCCGGGGCACACCGGGCCGTGGGCTGCGAGGTGCGCTGATCGAGCGGCTCGTGATCGGGCCGGCCAGTCGCCGTGGTAGTGGGTGCGTCGGGCGTTGCGTGCACGCTGACGTTGGCGTTCGTGGGCGGGGCAGCGGGTGCCGTTGGTCGGGGTGCCGCAGGTCAGGCACGGTCTCATCGATGCCCTGCCCATCCGCTGTTGCAGCTGTTGCATGCCGGGACGAGGTTCGCCGGACGGTTGTTGTTCTTGTCTCGGTCGAGGTGGTCGGCGGTGAGGTACTCGGGTTCAGTCCGATCGTCCACCCACCGGACAGTGACGCCGCAGTGGTGGCACTGGTGAGGGCCAGCGCCGATCTTGTCGAAGAGGACGACCCGGTGTTGAT
>JBGAOY010000045.1:0-15713 GCA_044221555.1 Acidimicrobiales bacterium | reverse complement strand
GGGTGCGGGTCCTGCCGGAGGCCGTGGGGATGAAGGGATGGATTATCCGCGCGGGCCGGCGCCTTCTGCAAACCGGCCCGCCAATGCTTGCGCGATGCCGGGTGAAATCGCTTAAACTGCCGCCGCTCGACGACCTGCGGCGCCGGGCGACGGGCTGAGCCCGAAGGGGCCGAACTCAACCGCCCTCGTCGCCGAAGAGGGCAGCGCCGATGGCGTCAGCGGCGTCTCGCTGCATGGTCGGGGTGACGTGGCTGTAGAGGTTGACGAACAGGGAGGGATCGGAGTGGCCGAGCCGCTCGGCGGCCACCTTGGGGGCGACGCCCTGGTCGAGCATGAGGGTGGCGCTGGTGTGCCGTAGCCCGTGGGCGGTCAGGCGGGGGAGCCCGGCGGCCACCGACAGCTCGGCAAGGGCCTTGGACAGGTGCTGGGGGTGGTACGAGCCACCGGCGGGCTTGGTGAACACGTACTCGCCGACGGCGTAGCCCAGCGCTCGGGCCTCGAAGCGCTGCTGCTGCGCCTGCGAGCTCAGCACCTGGACGAGGCCGTCGTCGAGATCGATGGTTCGTCTCGAGGTGACGCTCTTGCCGTCGGACGCGACAAGGTCCCAGCCCAGCGAGGTGGCGAACTCGACGATGCGGACCCGGCGGCGACCGAGGTCGACGTTGGGCCAGCGCAGCCAGACCAGCTCGCCGATGCGGAGCCCCGAGCAGAGCAGGAACGCCCAGAGTGGATACAGCCGGTCGTCGGCCTGGGACGCCAAGAACGCTCGGGCCTGCTCGGGGGACCAGTGCCTCGGAGTGGACCGTCGAGCCTTGGGTCGAGGCACGGAGGTCAGCGGGTTCGTGCGCAGCAGCCCGATCCTCACCGCCAGACCGACCGCGCCGGCCAGCGAGGCTCGCGCCAGACGGACCGTGTTGGGCGCCAGCGGCTTGCCGCGCTTGGTGCCAGTCCCCGCGCTCAGCTGGCGCTGCCACGCGAGAACCACCTCCGGGGTCAGCGACCGGACCCGGTGTCGGCCGAGCCACGGCCGCACGTACGCGTCGGCGTTGCGGCGGTAGTCGTAGCGGGTCTTGGGCGAGAGCCGGCCGTCGGCATCGATCCCGTCGAGGTAGAGGTCGAGCAACTCGTCGACGGTCATCGACCCCTCCACCGTCGGCAGGCCACGGTCGTCGACTTGCTCGAGCAGCTCGCGGCGGGCGCGGGATGCGTCGGTGGCGGTGGGAAATCCCCGCTTGGTGACCTGGAGCCGCTTGCCGCTCAGCGGGTCGCGACCGAGGGTGGCCTTGAAGTACCACGAGCCGTTGTCGGCCCGGTAGACGCCCTGGAGCTTGGGCATGAGAACCTCCGTGAGAACCGGTTTGTGAGGCCCCCGGTTCTCATTTGGTTCTCACGGCGAGGGCGATCCGTGTTGCTGCCCGGGCAATTGTAGCTCTGACCTGGACGTCTGCAGCGCGCTCGGAGGGACTCGAACCCCCAACCTTCTGATCCGTAGTCAGATGCTCTATCCAATTGAGCTACGAGCGCAGGGATCCGCCAGTGTAGGTGAACGCCGCCGCCGGACCACCAGCGGAAAGCCTCACCCACGCCGGGCGCCACCCGCAGGAGGCGGGAGAGGTCGGCGTGGCTGAGGCGGCGTATCGTGCCTGCTCGTACGGGCACGGGACCGTCGCGGGGCGCGCGATCTGTGCGAAGGTGCTCGGGTGGGCGGGGGACCTGGGCTCGACACGCGGTCGGTGCTGTTCACCGATCTCGTCGGCTCGACCGAGCTTCGCTCTCCACGTCGCGAGGACTTCACCGGCGTCAAAAGGCGCGCCCGCGACGACCTGACCGGCGCGGTGGTGGTCGGTCACAGCCAGGTGGAGGCGCGGTGTCGCAGCGCGTCCACCCTCCCCCAGGCCGGCGGCCACACCACGCTCGGACGTCGCGCCCGGGCGGCGCTCGACGACGTGGAGGGTGGCGGCGACGGGGAGCCGGGGGCGACGTGAGCTCGCAGACGGCCACGATCCTCGTGACCGACCTGGTCGGCTCCACCGAGCTACGCGTCGCGCTCGGTGAGGAGCGGGCGGAGGAGCTGCGCCGGGTCCACGACCGCCTCTTGGCCGAGGCGGTCACCGCCCACGGCGGCGAGGTCGTCAAGGGTCTCGGCGACGGCGTGCTGGCACTGTTCACGGGGGCGGCCGGCGCGGTGAGCGCCGCCGTCGCCATCCAGCAGGCCATCGGCGCCCACGTCGAGCGCCACCCCGCCGACCGCCTGTCAGTGCGCGTCGGCGTCAGCGCCGGCGACGTCACCCTCGAGGAGGGCGACTGCTTCGGCACCCCCGTGGTCGAGGCGTCCCGGCTCTGCGCCGAGGCAGGCGGGGACGAGATCCTGGTCGCCGACCTCGTGCGCCTGTTGGCGCGAGGGCGCGGCGACCACGAGTTCACCCCGGCCGGGGAACGGACGTTGAAGGGCCTGCCCGAGCCGGTCGCCGTCGCGACCGTGCGCTGGAACCGGGTGGCACCCGTCGGCGCGCCGATGCCGTCGGCGCTGCGGGCGGCCCAGTGGTACGACTTCGCCGGTCGCGTGGCCGAGCGGGACGCGCTGTTGGATCGCTGGAAGGACGCGATCGCCGGCCGCCCGGGGCTCGTGGTGGTCTCGGGTGAGCCCGGCATCGGGAAGACCCGCCTGGTCGCCGAAGTGGCCATCACCGCCAACGATGGTGGCGGAACGGTGCTCTACGGCCGCTCCGAGGAGGAGCTCGACGTCGCCTTCCGCCCCTGGGCCGAGGCCCTCGGCCACCTCGTCGCCCACGCCCCCGACGGACTGGTCCGGGCCCACCTCGACGACTGGGGCGGCGACCTGGGCCGACTGCTCCCCGGCCTCGACGCCCCCGAGCCGCCCCGCACCGACGCCGACACCGAGCGGCTCCGCCTCTTCGGCGCGGTCGCCGACCTGCTCACCCGGGCCGGCGAGGAGGCCCCCGTGCTGATGGTGCTCGACGACCTCCACTGGGCCGACGAGTCGAGCCTGCTGCTGCTGCGCCACCAGGTCCGCAACCTGGGCGACGCACGGGTGCTGCTGGTGGGCACCTACCGGAACACCGACGTCGGCCGCACCCACCCCTTGGCCGCGGCACTCGCCGACCTCCGCCGCGAAGCAGGAGTGGCGCGTGTCGACCTCTCCGGCCTCGACCAGGACGAGGTCAGGCTCTTCCTCACCCAGGCCGGCGGCGGCGAGGTCGACCCCGAGCAGGTGACCGTGCTCGCCGAGATGGTCTGGGCCGAGACCGAGGGGAACCCCTTCTTCATCGGCGAGGTGCTCGCGCACCTCGTCGAATCCGGCGCCCTCGTGCAGCGCGACGGCCGCTGGGAAGGTGACCGCACCCTCATCGAACAGATCGGCCTGCCCGAGGGGATCCGCGAGGTCATCGGCCGGCGTCTCGCCGAGCTCGACGACGCCGGCAACGACCTCTTGCGGGCGGCGGCGGTGATCGGCCCCGCCTTCGACGCCGCCGTGCTCGCCGAGGCGGTCGGGCGCGACGTGGACGACGTCGCCGCCGCGCTTGACGCCGCCGCCAGCCGGCGCCTCGTCGTCGAGGACGACGAGGTGCTCGACCGCTTCCGCTTCGCCCACGCCCTCATCCGCCAGACCCTGCTCGAGGAGCTCCGCACCAGCCGTCGGGTCCGGCTGCACCACCGCGTCGCCGTGGCCCTCGAGGGCCGGGGCGCGCCGGCCGCCGACCTGGCCCACCACTTCGGCGAGGCCGCCCCCCTCGCCGACGCCGACAAGGCCCTCACGTACGCCGCCCAGGCCGCCGACGAGGCTGCCACCCGCCTCGCCTACGAACAAGCCATCACCTTCCGTCGCCTGGCCGTCGAGTGCGAGGACCTGCTGGACCCCCCCGACCCCGAGCGTCGAGCCGAGGTGCTCCTGGCCCTCGGGGAGGCCCACAACACCGCCGACGACCCGGCCAGCGGGCTGGCACCCTTCGTCGCCGCCGCCGGCGCCGCCCGCGACGCCGGGCGGACCGACCTGCTCGCCCGCGCCGCGTACGGCTACGGCGGGGAGAGCCCCGTGTGGCTCGACTTCACCGACACCGTCGGCCCGGCGCTGCTCGACGAGGCCCTGGCGGCGCTGCCCGCCGACCAGGTGCTGGCCCGGGCGCGGTGCCTGACCCAGCGCAGCATGTGGCACCTGCTCGACGCAGACCCGGCCGCCCAGCTGGAGACCGCCATGGAAGGCGTCGCACTGGCCGAGCAGAGCGGCGACCTCCAGGCCCGCTACCTCGCCCTCGACTTCGCCCGGCACGCGTACCAGGCCGTCGGCGACCTCGACAACGTGCTCGAGGTGGCGGCCCGCATAGGGGTGCTGGGCGAGGAGTTCGCCCACCCGCCCAGCTGTGCGCTCGGTGTCTACGGCGAGATGGTGGGCCGCTTCCTCGGCAACGACCTCGACCGGGCCCGGGCCCTGCTGGTCGAGCTGCTGGCCATGGACCGAGGCCGGCTACCGCTGTCCCACCGGTGGGGCCAAGCCAGCACGAGGGCCAACCTCGCCATCCTCGACGGTCGGTGGCAGGACGTGATCGGCCCCACCCCCGACGAGATCGCCTCGATCGGTGCGACCGGCGCGGGGATCGACGCCGCGCAGCGCATGCGCGCCCTGTTCGACCAGGGGGACTTCCACGAGGCCCTCGAGCTCGCCCGCTGGCTCGAGGTCGACCAGCGCGACCAGTGGGCGCTCTGGCCCTTCACCGCGTTCGTCGCCCTGTGGTCCGGCGAGACCACCGCCGCCGAGGCCCTGCTCCGCACCTGGCACCGGGAGATGTTCCCGTTCGTCCCCGCGAGCTTCCGGATCCACGCCGTCTCCATGGCCTCGGGCATCGCCGTCGAGCTCCGCCTCGCCGAGCTCGCCCCCGACCTGGCCGCCGAGCTCCGCCCCCATCGCGGCCAATGGGCCAGCTCGAGCGTGGAGGTCGCGGACAGCCTCGTGGACCACTGCCTCGGCGCCCTCGAGATCCTCCGGGGCGAGGCCGACGCGGGCGAGGCGATCCTGCGCACCGCGGTGGCCGACTACCGCCGGGCCGGAACCAGGGCCTGCCTGGCCAAGGCCCTGGCTGACCTCGCGGTGCTGACCGGCGACGCCGACGCCCGCACCGAGGCCATCGCCCTCGCCCACGAGCTGGGCATGGCCGGCGTCACCGACCGACTCGGCGGCTGAGCGACCGATCTCAGCAGAGCCAGAGCTCGCTGCACACCTCCTGGACCCGCGAGGAGGTCGACACCCGCCGGCGCGAGCTGTGCACAACGTGCCTCTCTTCGCCGTCCCGGTCAGACGCCCGTGACGACGCAGGCCTGGGCGATGGCCGCGACGTGGCGGACGTCGGTGCCACAGCAGCCGCCGAGCACCTCGAGCTGCGGGTGGTCGGCCAGGAGCGCCGCGTACTGCGCCGCCAGCTCGGCGGGGTCGCCGTCGTCGAGCTCCGCGGCCTCGTCGAGCTCTGCGTGGCTGGCCCGCGAGGCGTTGGCCCGCAGCAGGCCCAGTCGAGCGAGCGTGGCCGGGCCACCACCAAGGGTGTCCACGAAGTGGTCCGGGTGGGCGCAGTTCAGCCCGAAGTGCCGGGCCGCGCCGCCCGTCGCCGCGTCGACCTCCTCGATGGCCTCGTCCAGGGGCTGCCCACTCGGCAGGCGTCCGTCGGTCTCGACCGTGAAGGCGGGGACCACGGGCACGCCCGCCGCTGCGGCCGCAGCCACGACGCCGGCGGCCTCGCCGGCGTGGGTGGCCGTGAGCATCGTGACCCGATCGACCCCCGCGGCCGCGAAGGCGTTGATCTGAGCGCTGTGGTAGGCGGCGGCCTCGTCGAGGCCGAGCAGCGCATCGGGGGCGTACCCGTCACCCTTCGGCCCGATGTTGCCGCTCACCACCACGTCGCCGGTGGCGTGGTCCGCGGCCAACTCGCGGACGAAGGCCACCGCTTCGCGGTTGACCCGGTCGAGGGCGGCAGGGTCGTAGCCGAGGCGAGCGCCCCAGTCGGCGTTGGCCCGCCACGTGGGCGTCTCCAGCACGAACCCGGCCCCGGCCTCCCCCGCAACGGCCAGGTGGGCGGCGTAGTAGTCGCGCAGGATCGCCCGTCCCTCGCCGTCATCGAGCAGCGTGAAGGACGCGAACTCGGGCAGGTCCAGCCCGCGGTGGAAGATCAGCCACGTCTCGAGTCCGCTGTCGGTGAGCATCGGTGTGGCCATGCGTCCCCCTTCACCGTCGATTCGCCGCCGTGGCCCTCGCTCATCGTCGCAGGTCCACGCAGGGCGTGCTGTGAGGTCGTCCAGGGGGCACTGGACGGCGCACGTCGACGCGTTCATCATCGTCCAGCTTCGGCGCCACTCGCCGGCGATCGTCCGGTGACACCCCTCAGCGACCCCCACCCTGCGGCGCAACCCCACGCCTGACGCCGCGTACAGCGGTCGGGCGGGCGTCAGGCGAGCGTGCCGCGCAGGAGGCTGTGGCCGGAGTGCTCGCTCTGGCCCGCCTCCTGGAGGGAGACGTCGACCACGTCGTAGGCGTCGGGGTCGATCCCCGCGGGCACCGGGACGCTGGTGCTGCCGCTCATCGTGCCGAGCGACACCGGCTCCGCGGTCGCAGAGCTGGGGTCGAGCAGCCACAGCTCGTAGTGCTGGCCCTGGGGAGCGGCGGCCATGTTCCGAGCCTCGAGCTCGAGCTCGAGCTGGTCGTCCTGGCGAACGAGGCGTACCTCCGCGGTGGCGCCGCCCACCGGTTCCAGCGGCTCGAGCTCGGTGCTGGCCACCAGTTCGGGCTCGTCGCCGGTCGGGGACGAGCCGCCCCGGGTGAGGACGCCGACCGTCATGGCGACCACGACCACGACGGCGGCCACGGCGGCGAGGACCCGGCGGTGGCGCCGCCGGCGGTGGGCGTCGAGGGAGACGACCGCCACCACCGGCGCCGGACGAGACGTCTCGACGACCGGCGGGTACGCGCCCGCGGGCGTGGCATCGGCGTCGGTGTCCGAGGCGACGGCCGCCGCGATACGCCCCCAGAGCTCGACGGGGGGATCGACCCGGGCCGAGTCCTCGTCGTCGAGACGACCCACGATGGCACGCAGGCGGTCCAACTCGGCCGGGGCCACGGCCGGGTCCTCGTGATCACGCGACATGGTCGAACCCACTCAGGTGGCGGCGCATCTGGTCGAGGCCGCGGCGGATGTCGCTCTTCACGGTGCCGAGCGGTACCCCGGTGCGCTCGGCGATCTGGGCGTGGGTGAGGTCCTCGAAGAACGAGAGCCGCACCATCTCCCGGGCGCGGGGAGAGAGACCCTCGAGGGCCTCGGCCACGAGCATCCGCTCGGCCAGGTCGGTGACGCCGGCCTCGTCGACGGACCGATCGAACACCTGCTCGCCGCCGGCGATGCCCGGCTCGGCCACCAGCACCGGCTGGCGGCCGTCGGCCCGCAGGACGTCGATGACCTTGAAGCGGGCGATGCCGAGGAGCCACCCCGCCAGGGTCCCGGCCTCGGGACGATACCGCTCCCGGGAGCGCCAGGCCGCGAGGAAGACGTCCTGGGTCGCGTCCGCGGCACGGGCCGGGTCGAGCGACCGTCGGCAGAACGAGTGCACGAGGGCGCCGTGCTCGGCGTACATCGTCTCGAGGGCGTCGGGGTCACCGGCGGCGAAGCGCAAGGAGAGTGCCGACAGGGCGTCGGAGTTCTCGTCGGCGAGCGACGACCCCTCGGCTTCTGACATGACCAGCACGGTACTGACTCCTGTCCGAGGGGTGGATCCGGACGCACCGGCCCGGAGCCTCCTTCGGCGGGGCCGCCTGCTTCGGTGGCGTCGGCGACTGCGGCGCCCGAGAACCCGAAGTGGGGCACGACCCGCAGGCCGTGCCCCACTCCGGTCCGGGGGGATGGGATCAGAGGTTGACGGGGATCAGCACCCGGCTGACGGTGTGGATCACGCCGTTGTTGGCACGGATGTTGATGGCGCTGGGCACCAGGCGGGGGTTGGCCAGGTCGGGCTCCTTGTCGATCAGGGCGAGGGTGCCCGGGACGTGGCGGATGCCGATCTCAGCCAGGGTCGGGAACCGGGTGGCGGCGAGCACCCGGCCAGGACCACGAGCATCAGGGGTGACGTGGTACTGGAGGATGGTGGTCAGCGTCGGGATGGGATCGCCACCGCCGATGTCGGTGAGCGCGGCCACCAGGAAGTTCCAGGCGCCTCCCTCGTCGCTGTCAGCACCGTCGAAACCGAGGTCCTGGGCGGTGCGGACGAAGGCACGGTCCTTGGGGGCCCAGACGGTCACGTCGAGGCCGGGGGTGTCGAGCGTCTCGACCAGGCCAGCAGCGGACACGGCGGCCAGAAGGACGTCGTAGTCGCGGCCGTTGGTGTCGAAGCCCTCGCCGCTGGAGGCGACGATGTCGGCGATGGAGCCCGGGTCGCCCTCGGCCTGCGAGGAGCTGGCGTTGGCGGGGCCGGCGAAGGTCGTGGCGACGATCGAGACCGTCGCGACGGCGGCGGCGACGCCGGCGCTGATGCGCTTGATGTTCATGGGGGTGTCCTCCTGGACGGGGTGGATGTTGTTAGTACTAAATCGGTCCGACCTCCCCGCTTGGATGCACATCCACGAAGAAATCTTCGCGAGAGCCCTGGGGCGGCCCCCACTGCCAGAAGGGCCTCGGCCACAAGGACAGGGCGCAGGACCTTCGCCTCTACCTGATCGACCGGAGCGGCGTGACGGTGGTTCCATGACGTCGACCGCGTGGCCCAGGGCGGGTGTGGTGCGGTTCGTGGTGGTCGCGCTGTTGGCGTCGTTGCTCACCGTGGTGGCCGGGACCGCCCCCGCGGCGGCGGAGAGCCCGCCGTCGTTCATCACGAAATGGGGCACCCCTGGGAACGGGAACGGCCAGTTCAACGGCCCGTACGGGGTGGCGGTCGACGCCAACCGCGTCTATGTCGCCGATGTCGAGAACGCCCTGATCCAGAGGTTCACCTCGGACGGGGCCTTCGTCACCCAGTGGGGCGGCTTCGGGACCGGGAACGGCCAGTTCAGATACCCGCAGGGGGTGGCGGTCGACGCCGGCGACGGCACCGTCTACGTCGCCGACAGCGGCAACAACCGGATCCAGCGGTTCGACGGGAACGGGAACTTCATGGCCCAGTGGGGCACCCAGGGGACGGGCAACGGGCAATTCGACGACCCGCAAGGGGTGGCAGCCGTGGACGGCACCGTCTACGTCGTCGACAGCGGCAACGACCGGGTGCAGAAGTTCGACACCAACGGCCTCAGCTTCCCCGCCGGCGCCTACCTCACCAAGTGGGGCTCGCACGGGGCCGGCAACAGCCAATTCGACGCCCCGCGGGGGGTGGCGGTCGACGAACGCAACGGCAACGTCTACGTCACCGACCTCCTCAACCACCGGGTCCAGAAGTTCACCTCGGACGGCGCCTACCTCGCCCAGTGGGGCACCTACGGCACCGCCAACAGCCAGTTCGACCGCCCGCTCGGGGTCGCGGTCGACGCTGACGGCGACGTCTACGTCACCGACAGCGGCAACAACCGGGTCCAGAAGTTCGCCTTCACCGGCACGTTCAGGTTCTTCCTCACCAAGTGGGGCACCTCCGGCACCGGTGACGGCCAGTTCGACTGGCCCCACGGGATCGCGGTCGACGGGGACGGCAGTGTCTACGTCGCCGACACCGCCAACAGCCGGATCCAGGAGTTCGGCGACGCGACCGACCCGACCGTGGATCTGCGGGACCCGCCGGACGGGGCGGTCTACGACTGGCTCCAGACCGTCAACGCGGACTTCTCCTGCGCCGACGAGTCGGGCGGGTCCGGGATCGCCTCCTGCGTCGGCACCTCAGCCGACGGCTCACCCATCGCCACCTCGACCTCCGGTGACCACGACTTCACCGTCACCGCCACCGACCGGGCGGGGAACACCACGACGGTCACGCACACGTACACCGTGCGCGACGTTCCCCAGCCCGCCCGGCCCGACGAGCGGATCAAGAAGGGCGCGGCCGGCACCTACTTCGGCGACGGCGTCTACAACACCACCGGGGTCGGCCAGACCCGCACCGGCTCCGCAGCACGCGGTTCGACGATCACCTATTTCGTGTCGGTCCAGAACGACGCCCCCTTCGTCGACGCCTTCCGCCTCCGCGGCACCGCCTCCACCGCCGCATTCCGGGTGCTGTACTCCACCGGCGGCATCGACATCACCCCCCAGGTGACCGCCGGCACCTACACCACCCCTACCCTCAGCCCAGGTGCCACCCTGGTGGTCAAGGTCGAGGTCAAGGTCAAGGTCGGCGCCCCCGCCGGATCGAGCCTCACCGGAGCACTGACCGCCACGTCCACCACCGACCCCACCATCAAGGACAAGGTCAAGTTCGTCACCCGCCGGTCCTGACCGGCCCGTCTCGAGCCGGGGACCTTCGGCACTATCTCGGCCGAGCCGGCGGCGCGACGTTCGAGCCATGAGGCCGAGACCTCGCTTCGACGCCCTGTGGTTGGTCGTGGCCGCTGTGTTGGTGGCGGCGCTGGGGGTCGTCACCGTCGCCCCGGTCGGGGCGACGGAGGACCCGCCCTCGTTCATCACCAAATGGGGCACGTACGGTTCCGGCAACAGCCAGTTCATGAGTCCCTTCGCCGTCGCGGTGGACGGGGACGGCAACGTCTACGTCGCCGACATGGGCAACTACCGGATCCAGAAGTTCAACGCGAACGGCGCCTACCTCACCCAGTGGGGCAGCTACGGCTTCGGCGACGGCCAGTTCAACAACCCGAGCGGGGTGGCGGTCGACGACGACGGGAACGTCTACGTCGCCGACTACCTCAACAACCGGATCCAGAAGTTCACCTCGACCGGCACCTTCCTCGCCAAGTGGGGCACCAGCGGGACGGGCAACGGCCAGTTCAACCGTCCGCTGGGGGTGGCGGTCGACGCCAACGCCAACGTCTACGTCACCGAGGAGCTCGGCAACCGGATCCAGAAGTTCACCTCGACCGGCACCTACCTCACCCAGTGGGGCAGCCACGGGACCGCGACCGGCCAGTTCCGTGCACCGTTCGGGGTCGCGGTCGACGCCAACGCCAACGTGTACGTCGCCGACACCGACAACCACCGCATCCAGAAGTTCACCTCCAACGGCGGGTTCGTCACCGCGTGGGGCACCAACGGGACCGGCAACGGCCAGTTCAACCGGCCGTTCGGCGTCGGGGTCGACGGGAGCGGCAACGTCTACGCCGCCGACAGCGGCAACAACCGGGTCCAGACGTTCACCTCGACCGGCACCTACCTCACCCAGTGGGGCACCCTCGGGTCCAGCAACGGCAGGTTCCAGCTCCCGGCCGGCGCGGCGATCGACTCGGACGGCGACATCTACGTCGCCGACTCCGGGAACCACCGCATCCAGGAGTTCGGGGTCGTGGTCAACCCCCGACCCGACGCGCTCATCAAGAAGGGCAGTGGCAGCTACCTCGGGAACGACGTCTACAACAGCACCGGCGCCAACCAGACCCAGTCCGGGTCCGCTGCCCGCGGCTCGTCGGTCACCTACACCATCAAGCTGCAGAACGACAGCGCGGCCGCAGACATCCTCCGCCTGAAGGGCACCGGATCCAACTCGGCGTTCACGGTCACCTACAAGGTCGGCACCACCAACGTCACCGCCGCCGTCGTCGCGGGCACCTACCGGACGCCGTCACTCGCCCCGGGGGCCAGCCTCTCGGTGAAGGTGGTCGTCACGGTCAGGCCCAGCGCACCCGCCGGCTCGAGCCTCATCGCCACGGCGACGGCGAAGTCCAACACCGACCCGACCGTCAAGGACACCGTCAAGTTCGTCACCCGCCGCGCCTGACCGTGGCGCCACGTGACGTCCCCTCGGCCACCGCCGAGAGCCATCCGGCGCCGTCCTGAGCGCCCGCCTCTGGACCGGCCCGCGCCACCGGCGCATACTGCGGGAAGGGCGAGGAGGGGGGCGCCGTGACGGGACGACGTTGGACGGGCGGACGCACGATGGCGGCACTGGTCGTCGCGGCCACCACGCTGGTCGCACTGGTGTCGGCGGTGCCCGCCGTCGACGCGGCGCCCCGGCAGGGCGCGCCCGCCGGCCCGCCACCCGGCACCTCGTCGCCGCCCGCCTCGTCGCCGGGCGCCACCGCCACCGCGGAGACCGAGGCGGCGGCCCCGGGCGCGCTGCCGCCCCCCGGGCTGCCGGCGCTGCCCCGGGGCGTGGAGGCCGCCACCGAGGCGGACGGGCCGGCGCCCGAGATCGTGCTCGGCACCGACGACCGCCAGCAGGTCAACCACCCTCGCTCGTCGCCCCACGGGGCCATCGGCCAGATGTACTCGTCCATGGGCGGGCGCTCGGTCCCGTGCACCGGCTTCCTCGTGTACTCCGACACGGTGGCCACCGCCGCCCACTGCCTCTACAACAAGCGCACCCGTCGGAAGGCGTCGTACGTGGTCTTCCGCCCGGCGGTGATGCCCGGCGCCACAGGCGGGTTCTTCACCTGCCAGACCTCCAACCCCGACAACATCCGGGTGCCCCAGGCCTACATCGACTCCCCCTCCGAGACCGACGACATCGGGGTCATCAAGGTGTGGTGCAGCGACGGCATCAACAACCACGTGAACGTGCTCGACTACACCGGCTGGCTCGGCTTCAGCCCCGTCGACCGCACCAACGAGCTCGTCCGACTGGCCGGTTACCCCACCGAGGTCCGCAACGCCTCCGCCGAGGACATCATGTACTTCGACACGGGCCGTATCCAGGCAACCAGGGCGAAGCTGCTCTACTACAACATGGACGCCACCGAGGGCCAGAGCGGCGCCCCCGTCTTCGACCGCATCGCCGCCCCCACCGCACCGGTCACCGGCTGGTACGTGCTGGCCATCCACAGCGGGGGTGGGCGCGACTGGCCCGACCCGCGGCAGTTCAACTGGGGGGCCCGGCTGTCGGGCCAGAACTTCCAGCTGCTCTACAACTGGTGCCTGCGTCCCGTCCGTCCGGGCTGACCCCTGCGATCAGGCCGTCGCCGCCGGGCCGTGGCGGTGGATCTCACGCTGGATGTCCGCCTCGGTGATGGGCTTCTGGAAGAACACGGTGTACGCGTGCAGCACCAGCCCGATGCCCCAGCCACCGATGATCCACACCGGCCAGAAGTACCCCGCGCCGGTGACGAACCACACGCCGACCAGGAAGGTGTTCACCACCAGGTAGGACACCACGTGCTGGCCGAACTCACGCCGCGCCTTCAGCCGGGCGATCGCCGCGTCACGCGGGTCCTTCGCCTCGACCTGGATCTCGTCAGCCATGATCGGCCTCCTCTCGACGTCTCCACCCCGATCGTGCGCGCAGACCACCGCGAGCAACAGAGGCCAAGGTCCTCAGGGCCCGAGCGAGGCCCTCAGGGGACAGGAACCGGCCCCGGCACCACGCCTCGGAGCGGCGGTGACCCGGGCGAGGTTGGCCTCGACGTCGGCGGGCGCGCGGAAGTCGGACGCCCTGAGGTCGATCACCCCGACGTCTAGGCCAGTGTGCCCCGCAGCAGGCTGTGGCTGGAGTGCTGGGTCTGGCCGTCGCGCTGGAGCGACACGTCGACCACGTCGTACCGGTCGACATCCACGTCGGCGGGGACGGGGACCGTCACGCTGCCGGTCATCGCCCCGAGCGACACCGGGGCCGCCGAGGCGGACGTCGGGTCGAGCAGCCAGAGCTCGTAGTGGTGGCCCGCAGGGGCACCGGCCATGTCGTGGGCCTCGAGCTCGAGGCGCAGATCGCCGTCGTCGCGGACCAGGCGGACGTCGGCGGTGGCATCGGTGGGCTCGAGCGGCGCCAGCGCGGTGGCGGCCACCAGCTGCTGGTCGTCGGGCGTCGAGCCACCCCGGACGAGCAGCATCCCGGTCGCGGCCAGCAGCACCACGGCCGCCGCGACCGCAACCGCCACGATGCGGTTCATGCGCCGCCGGCGGGCGTGCAGCGACACCACCGGCGCCGACGCACCGACCACCTCGCGGGGCGTCAGGGTGGGCGTCGGAGTGCGGGTCGGGGCGGGGGCCGGGGTGCCGTCGGCGTCAGCGTCTGCCACCGCCGCCGCGATCCGCGCCCAGACGTGCGCGGGTGGGTCGACGCGGGCGAAGTCCTCGTCGTCCATCCGGCCCGCGATCCGCGCGATGCGATCGATCGTTGCGGCCTCCACACCTGCCTCCTCGTCGTCGTGGGACGCGTCACCCGGGTGCACTGTCGAAGCCTCCCAACTGATCGCGCAGCTTCTCGAGGCCACGGCGGATGTCGCTCTTCACCGTGCCCAGCGGCACACCGCAGCGCTCGGCGATCTGCGCGTGGGTGAGGTCCTCGAAGAAGGCGAGACGCACCATCTCCCGGGGCCGCTCGGCCAGCGTGGACAGGGCGTCGGCCACCAGCATGCGCTCGCCGATCGAGGCGACGTCGGCCGGCTCGAAGGTGACCTCGGGCTCGGCGCCGGGGTGCTCGCGCACCGTGGTGGGCTGACGGCCCTCGGCCCGCAGCATGTCGATCACCTTGAAGCGGGCGATGCCCAACAGCCAACCCGGCAGGGTTCCCGCCTCGGGCCGGTAGCGGTGCCGCGACCTCCACGCCGCCAGGAACACCTCCTGGGTGGCATCGGCGGCGCGGGTCGAGCCGAGCGTGCGGGCGCAGTAGGTGTGGACGAGCGACCCGTGCTGGGCGTACACGGCCTCGAGCGCCCCGGGATCGCCGGCGGCGAAGCGTCGAGCCAGCGCGCCCGGGGCCGGGTCACGAACCGGGCCGGGGCCGGCGTCGGGAGCACCCTCCCGGTCGAGCCCGTCGGCGCCCGCGGTCGCTGCCGTCTCCGGCGCTTCGGTCATCACGGGCACGCTAACGACTTCGGTGCGGGGGTCCTCGGCGGATGCACCGGCGTGCGCGAACACCGCCCACGAACACCCGCCACGGCCACCGACCACCCAACACCGGCCACCCAACACCGGCCACCGGCCAGCGGCCAGCGGCGGAGCGAGCGCGCGAAGAGGGGCACGGCCCGCAGGCCGTGCCCCTCTCCTACTGGTCTCCGACTCGGTGGTCGGAGCGCTCAGGTGGCGCTCACAGGTTGACGGGGATGAGCACCCGGTTGATGGTGTGGATCACGCCGTTCGAGGCCCGCACGTTGATGGGGCTCACCAGGCGGGGGTCCCGCAGGTCGGGGTCCTTGTCCTGGAGCACCGTGCTGCCCGGGGTGTGGCGGATGCCGATGTCGGCCAGGGTCGGGAACCGGCTGGCGGCCAGCACCCGGCCGGGCCCACGGGCGTCGGGGGTCACGTGGTACTGCAGGATCGTGGTGAGGGTGGGGATGGGATCGCCGCCGCCGATGGCGGTGAGCGCCTCGACCAGGAAGGCCCAGGCACCGGCCTCGTCGGTGATGGCGCCCTCGAACCCGAGGTCCTGGGCGGTCTTCACGAAAGCCCGATCCTTCGGAGCCCAGACGGTGACGTCGAGGCCGGCGGTGTCGAGGGTCTCCACCAGGTCAGCGGCGGTGACGGCGGCCAGCAGCACGTCGTAGTCGCCGCCGTTGGTGTCGAAGCCCTCGCCACTCGCGGCCACGATGCCGGCGATGGTGGGCTGGTCGCCCTCGGCCTGGGCGGGGGGGGGGGCGGCCGCTGGGGGGGACCTGGGCGCCCCCCACCTTGCAGGGACCCCGGTGGGGGGCCGGGCTGCGGGGG
>JBGAOY010000044.1:0-19158 GCA_044221555.1 Acidimicrobiales bacterium | reverse complement strand
GACCTCACCACCGACCCAAACCGGTGATGGCCCTGGCTCTCACACGGCAGCGCGTGTAACGACCCTGACCCTACCCGACCGAACGCCCGTTCGCAAGCAGATCCACCTGAGCGGCCGCCGGATGCGTCCGCCGCTACAAGGGGATCGCGGAAGTGCCCTCCCCGCCTCGCTGGATCATGTCTCGACAACACGAATCCTCCGAGGCCAGGAGGGCTTTTCCGCGGACGCGACCCGGTCAGCTCACCCGAGCCCGCGAACGATCGGGGCTAGATGGTCGCCGCAGGTGCGTCCTTGGACAGGAGCACCATCACGCTGGCGGCGATGGCCACGAGGCCCCCGAGGATCGCGAGGATGATGCCCATCCCGAGGGTGGCGTCCACGGCGACGAAGCCGTCGACGCCGGCGCCGGCCGCTTGGTCGATGTCGTTCGAGATGGCCATGAAGTTGCCCATGACGAACACGAGCGCGACCGCGCTGATGCTGATCATCGCGACGGCGGACCGTCGGCCGAGCGTCCCGTTGAGGAACAGGACCGCCAGGAGGCCGACCACCAGGCCGGCACCCAGGGTGAGGCCACCGGCCCCCTCCGAGAGGCCCTTCACACTCTCGACGATGGCGCCGTTCACGGTCACCACCTCCCACGGCAGGATCGCGCCGAGGGCCATCAGCACGCCGCCCACGAGCGCCACCACCGCGCTGGTCCTCGCCCGGCCGGTCGCCGCCTTCGAGAGCCCGGCCACCACGGAGGGCAGGGACACGGAGGGCAGGGACACCGAGGGCAGGGACGACGATGCCTGGGCCCCCGGGGGCAGGACCGCGTACGGCGTGGACGATGGTGCCACGGGGGCCGGCTGCGGCGTCCGCCCGGCGTCCGAGACGTGCTCGGTCCAGACGGCACCGTCCCAGTAGCGCCAGTCGTGCTGGCCCAGCGGGTCCGAGTGCCAGCCCGGCGCCACCGTGTCGGCGTCGGCGACGTGCCCCCCGTTGCCCTGCTCCAACCTCATTGCGGCCGCGACATCGATCATGATTCCCACCCTTCCCCCAGCCGGCAACCTTAGTATTGCCGGATGTCAGCGATGGTACGAAGACCCATTCCAATCGGTCAACGTGACGTGTGGCATACCAAGAACCCCTTGACAACAGGGAACCAGAGGAGAATGACTGCCCTCGGTCCCGCTGTGCCACACGTCACATTGGCCGCATGAGACGTCCACATAACCTCCCGATGACTCGGCAACCTCGGACGTCGTCGGCGACAAATAGGGGGGTCACAGTGCGGCGATTCGCCAGGCTCTTCGCCCCCGAGCACCGCCGTGACTCACTCCTTGTTCAACGCTTGTTCGTCGCCCAGGTGCGGGCCTCGGCCCAGCGCCCTCATCGGCTGGGGCCCCGCGACCGGGACGACATTGCCTTGATCCTCGCCGCGGGTTGCGCTCCCCGGAGCCCTTGCATACTGTCAGTGTTCTTCGGTATTCTCCACGCATGAGTAACGCCGTGGCTCACGGTCGTCCCTACCACATCGACGACCTCGACCACTTCCCCGACGACGGCCATCGATACGAGCTGATCGAGGGGACCCTGCTGGTGAGCCCGTCGCCCACCAACCTCCACCAACGCGCCTGCCATCGGCTCCAACTGCTGCTCGACGCCGCCTGCCCGCCCGAGCTCGAAGTGCTCCCGGGCCCCGTTGACGTCGTGCTCAGCGCCGGCACCCTGCTCATCCCAGACGTCGTGGTCGCGCGGGGCGCCGACGTCGAGGCCAGCCGCTTCGACCGCGCCCTACCGTTGCTCGTCGTCGAGGTGATCTCGCCGTCGTCCCGCCTCATCGATCCGAACAGCAAGCGGATCGCCTACCGCAATGGAGGGATCGGGGCGTATCTGATCGCCGATCCGGAGGGGCCCAGCGTTCGCTTCATCCGGTGGGACGGCGACGACGAGCGCGAGCAGTTCGCCATCGACGATCAGGTGCTCACCATCGACTGGCCGGTGGTCGCTGACGTGTGTCCCGCGGATCTGGTCACCACCCGCCGCTGATTCGCATTCAGGCGGGTTCGAAATCGGTGCCGTTCCAGCGGAAGCGGACGGTGGTTGGACCGACGGACAACACCGGGCGTCGTCGGGGCCGAGGAGCTACTGGCGGATGAGCGAACTCCTGGTCAGCCCCTTCGAGGTGCCTCCGCGCGCCGATTGAGCGCCGCCGCCTGGCGTTCCAGGGCGCCGTAGCCGCCCTCCACGGCGAGGTCGAGGGCGTCGGCAGCCATGGCCCGGGCCCGGTCGACGTCGTCGCCCTCGCCCCGCTCGGCCAGCATCCGGGCCCACGCCACCTTGGTCAGGGCGATGAAGAACGGGGCCTCCATGCGCTCGTTGATGGCCAGCGCGAGGGCGAAGTCGGTCTCGGCCTCGTCGTGGCGGCCCAGCAGCGCCTCGAGCAGGCCCACCGGGTAGGCGACGGGCCCGTAGGTCGTGAGGTGGGTGGACATGAACTGCTCGCGCCACGGGGCCAGGCGCTCGACCAGCAACTCGGCCGCCTCCCGGTGGCCGGTGTGCCACGCCACCAGCGACCAGATGGCGTGCGTCGCCAGCCAGCCACTGCCGCCACGGTGCTCGATGTTCGCCTCGAGCTCCGCGTCGAGCATGGTGCGGGCCTCGTCGAGCTGACCGCTCTCCGAGTAGGCGAAGGCGAGACCGCCGCGCATGGCGGGGATGCCGGGGACGGCGTCCAGTGTCTGTTCGACCAGCGGAACCACCTCGGCCAGACGGCCCTGCATCCATCGAATGGTGAGGATCTGCATCCCGAAGGCGCCGGCGGCGTCGGGTTGCCCGCCCTGCGCACCGAGTTGGAACGCCCGCCCCGCCTCCTGCTCAGCCTGGACCAGGTCGCCGGCCAGCGCCCGCTCACAGGATCGCTGCACGGCGGCGATCCATCGGTAGGTGGCCTGGCCGATGTGCTCGGCCTCGACGTCCAACTCGTCGAGGCCGTGGCGCACCCAGTGCAGGTCGCAGGCCTCGAGCGCCGTGAGGTGCTTGTAGGTGTAGGCCATGCCGCGCAGCACGTGGTCGTCGAGGCGGTCGCCGAGTTGGCGCGCCTCTTCGACCCACGCCAGGCGGAGCTCCAGGGTCTGGGGGACGACGACCGACTCCTGGACACGGATGAGCGCGTCGAGGAGGGCGAACCGGTCGCCGGTCCGCCGAGCGACGGCGATGGCCTCCTCGGCCAGCGCCAGACGCTCCTCCACCGGCGCACCGAACAGCAGCTCCGCGCACAGCACCGCCAACAGCCGGGCTCGCTCCGGCGTGTCGACCTGGCCCAACCGCTCGAGGGCACGACGCACCACCCGGATGCGGTCCTCGTCGATGAGCCCCGTCCCGCTGCTCCAACCCCGGTTGTTGGCGATGACCGCCTTGGTCAGCAGATCGCCGTCACCGAGCGAATCGGCGAGGTCGGCGGCCACGAGCAACGTCTCGCGGTGGCCGGCGTCACCCAGACGGCGTTGCGCCTCACCGCACCCGATCAACAGCTCGGCGCGCTGCCGGCGGGCGTCTTCCGCCTCGGGCGAGGCGTCGAGGCGGTCGAGCGCCTGGCGGTACCACCGGGCCGCTTCCTCCGGCGCCTGCCCCGCCAGGGCGCGGTCGCCGGCGAGCTGGGCGTAGCGGACGGGTCGGTCCTCGGCCTGCGCCTCCGCGGTGGTGGCCCAGTGGTAGGCCAGCTCGCCGGCCCGGGCCTCGGGGTGGTCGCCGCACAGGTCCTCCAGGGCCAGGCCGATGGCGCAGTGGGCGCGCGAGCGCCGCGCCGCGGACTGCTCGGCGTACAGCGTGTGCTCGATCAGTGCGTGGGCGAACGTGAACCGGCCGGCGGCCTCGGCCTCGGCGATCACCCCCGCGGCCGCCGCGCCTTCGAGGAGGTCGAGCAGGTGATCCTCGTCCGTGTCCACCACCCGGGCCAGCAGGTCGAGGTCGAAGTCGCGTCCGATGACCGCGGCCATGGCCAGGACCCGCCGGGTGTCGTCGCCGAGGCGAGCGACCCGGCTCAGCACCACCTCGCGTACGCTGACCGGCAGCGTCGTGGCATCGAGGTCCGCGGCCGTGGACCACAACCCGTCGGGCTCCTGGTAGAGCGCTCCGGTCTCTGCGAGGTGGCGCACGATCTCGCCGGCGAAGAAGGGGTTGCCGCCGGTCTCGGCCTGGAGGGCGTCGCGCAACGCGATCCCCGCGTCCGGGGCCATCGCCCCCGCAGTGACCTCCACCAGGTCGAGCAGCTCGTCGTCGGCCAGGCCACCCACCCTGATGCGCTCGACCCCCGACTCCCGGTGCAGGGCCGCGAGGGTCTCGGCCAGCGGGTGGTCGACGTCGACCTCCGAGTCCCGGAACGTGCCGATCACCAGCAGGCGGAGGCCGGTGCCCGCGCTCATCACGTGCCGCAGCAGCTGGGCGCTGGGCCGGTCTGCCCAGTGCAGGTCGTCGAGGACAAGAACCACCGGCGCCAGGTCGCAGATGCGGGCGAGGAGGTCGACCGCCGCCCCGAACAGCATGTAGCGCTCGGCCTCACCCTCGCCCGCCGAGCGGCCGGCGTCGAGGCCGGTGCGGGCCGCCAACTCCGGCGCCAGGGTGCCCAGCTCGGCCCGGCGCTCGCGGACGTGGGCGTCGACCACCTCGCGCGGCGCGTGGGCCACCAGGTAGGTGAAGGCCTCGGCCCACGGCTGGTAGGGGATGCCCAGGTCCTCGTCGCAGCGCCCGTACAGCACCACCGCGCCGTCGGCCGCCACCTCCTGGGCCAGCGCGCAGGCCATGGCGGTTTTGCCCGCTCCCGGCTCCCCCGCCAGCAGCACCAACTGGCGGCCGCTCACCTCGGCCCGCTGGAACGCGCTGCGCAGCAGGTCCAACTGCGGTGCCCGTCCCACGAACGACGCCTCGCCGGCGGCCCGCACCCGCGGCGGCACCGGCACCCCCAGCTGATCCGGCGGGTCGACGGGCGTCCACGCCACCCGCCACGTCCGCACCGGCTCGTCGAGCCCCTTCAGGCGCAGCTCACCGACCGGGTCGAACTCGAACTCGCCGCGGCTTCCCGCCAGCAGCCGCACCAGGTCGGTGGCGAGGATCTCGGTGCCCTCGGCACGCGAGCACAGGCGGGCCGCCTCGACGACGGGCACGCCGAAGTAGTCGCCGTCCTCGATCTCGGCCTCACCGCTGGAGACCCCGATGCGGACCGACAGCTCCTCGTCGCCGGCCTTCCCCCCGCTCTGTGAGGCCGCTTGGGCCTTGCGGTTCCGGCGATCGATGGCCTGTTGCATGGCGGCGGCGCAGGCCAGCGCCGCGGTCACGCTCTCGAACACCACCATGAGCCCGTCGCCCAGGTTCTTCACCTCGCGTCCCCGGCCGGCGATGGCCGAGCGCAGCGCCCCGAAGTGCTGGCGCCGCAGGTCGTCGGCCCGCTCGGGACCGACCCGCGACATCAGTTCGGTGGATCCCACCAGGTCCGTGAAGAGCACGGAAACGGTTGCCGTCGCCATCTGCGCGCTACGCCCCAATCGTCCGACCGCGCCGGCGCCGATTGTCGCACAACGCCCAGCGGTGACGTCGGTGACCCGGTGACCTCGTTGGCGCCAGGACGGTGGTGTCGGTCGACGACGTGGATCAGGCCGCCGCAAGGGCGCCGTTGATCGCGGTGACCTGACCGCCGGCGGTGATGTTGATGGTGGTCGCCGAGCTGAAGTCGGCGGCGTTGTTCCAGAACTCGAGCCGCCGCGCGCCCGTCGGATCGACGAACTCGACCCGGTAGGTGCCCGGCGCGAGTCCGGTGACGCTGTAGGTGCCGTCGGCGGCCGTGACCGCACCGCCGGCGATCCCGCTCGGGCCGATGGCCAGCACCCACACGCCGGCCATCGCGCCTCCCGACGGGTCTTCGGTGACGGTGCCCGACAACGACCCGGTGGTGCGGTCGAGGGCGGCGTTGGTGACCGCGGGCGCGGTGACCGAGCTGGCCGACCCCAGACCGGAACCCGGCTGGTTGTTGTGCCACTCCATCGCGTGCAGGCCCGTGCCGTCGATGAACCCGAGCTTGTACGGACCGGCGACCACGTTGAGGCTGTACGCCCCGGACGCGTTGGTGACCGCGCCGCGCACGATGGAGAAGTCGGAGGCCCTCAGGGCCACCACGTGCACGCCGGCCAGCGGGACGCCGGTGCCGGTCTCGGTCACGGTGCCGGTGAGCAGCGCGCCGGTGCCCAACGCCGTCTGGGCGGGCAGCGCGCCGTTGGCCGTGGCCGACCCTCCCGCCGTCACCGCGGTCGGCGTGGCGCCGGGGAAGGTCTGCGAGCTCGGGAAGTAGCGCGGCGCGTGGGCGCCCGTGGGATCGACGAAGACCATCACGTGGTTCCCGGTGCGCAGTCCGCCGATGGTGTAGTCCCCCGAGGCGTTGGCCACCACGGCCCGCTCGGGCGTGCCCGCCGCGGTCGACACGATGGCCCATGCCCCCGGGATGGCCGCGGCCGGGCTCGACTGGTTGACGGTGCCGGCGATCGCTCCCTGCGTGGGGGCCATCGCCCCGTCGACATGGGTCAGTTCGCCGGTCGAGACGGTCACGGTCGCAACGCTCGAGCCGGTGAGGAACCCCGGCGTGTGCCCTCCCGTCCGGTCGATCAGGTAGAGGAAGTAGCTACCAGGCGCCACCGGCGTCGAGTAGTTCCCAGCCGCGTCGGCGACCGCCCCGCCGGCCAGCGAGAAGTCGCCGGTGCGGAGGATGGCGACGAAGGCATTCGCCACCGGCGCCCCGGAGACGGCGTCGGTGACGGTGCCCACGATGCCCGGCGCCGCGGCGCCGTCGTCGTCGACGATGGTGATGGTGCCGGGCGAGTGACCGACCGTGAGCCCTGACGGGCTCGCCAAGCCCACGGTGAACGCCTGTTGGGGTTCGGCGGTGGCGTCGTCGACCAGCTCGACGCGGACCGTCTTCTCGGTCTGCCCCGCCCTGAACAGCACCGTGGTGGTCACCGAGTAGTAATCGCTGCCGTTCGCCGCCGCCGACCCCGCCGAGGTCGACACGGTCACTGACGTGGCCAGGCCCGCCGGCGCGTTCAACGTCACCGGCACGTCCACGTACCCGTCCGACTCGCCCACCACCAGATCCGGCACCGACACCGTCGGCGTCGCCACCACCGCCTGGTCGTTCGCCGCGATCGACACCACCCCCGTCGCGTCACCCAACGACCCCGACGACGGGCTCGACAGGTTCACCGCCACCCGCTCCAACCCCTCCGGACCCTCGGAAGCGTTGTCCGCCGCGATGTCCACCTCGACCGTCTCGACCGTCTCACCCGGGCTGAACGTCAACGTCCCCGACGACGGCGTGTAATCCGAACCCGCCGTCGCTCCCGCGTCCGCGGTCGCGTACGACACCGTCACCGTGCTCGACGACGCCACCCCATCCAGCGCCCCACCCGACGGGCCCCCACCCAACGTCACCGGCACCAACGCCGTGCCCGCCGACTCGTCCACCACCACATCCCGGGCGAACACCCGCACCGGCGACCCCACCCCATCATCGTCATCCACGATCGTCACCCGCCCCAACACCCGCTCACCCGTCAACCCGTTCAAGCTCGACAGGCCCACCGTGAACGACTGCGCACCCTCGTCAACCGCGTCGTCGACCAGCGTCACGGACACCGTCTTGTGCGTCTGTCCCGGGTCGAAGGTCACGACTTGGTTCACCGAGACGTAGTCGCTGCCGTTCGCCGCCGCCGACCCCGCCGAGGTCGACACCGCCACTGACGTCGGCGACGCCGACGAGTCGTTGAGTGTGATCGGTATGTCGACCTGGCCGTCGGACTCGCCGACGACCATGTCGGGCACCGACACCGTCGGCGTGGCCACCACCGCTCCCGCCGGCGTGGCCGTCGACACGGTTGCCACCGAACCCAGGGTGGCGGCGAGCAGCGCGCTGGTTGCCATACCGGCGATCGCCGACGACGCTCGGCGAGCCATTGGCGTCAGCACATGGCCCGATCGGAGCCACCTCGAGCGAACCGAACCGTCGAAAACTCGCCGTGCCCCCATGACCCACATTCCCCGCACTGCGACACCCGTATGCCGCCCCGATGCCCGTCGGAGTCTACGAACGACCCGGATGCGGGTCAACGAGACTGACGTCACACCTGCCCGCCAGCTCGGGTCACTCGACGTGAGAAGCAGCCTGTGGGCAGGCATCCGGGCGGATCTCCAGACGCCCGAAGGGACGCTATGCCACACGTCACGTTGACCACGATCTGGATCACTCTTACCGTCTCGATAGCGACAATACGGGACGTTGTCGGTCGGAGATAAGGGGTGGAAGCATGAAGAGGAACCTGGTCGTTGCATCGGTATTCCTGCTGCTGGCCGCGTTCGCAGCCGGCTGTAGCAGCAGCGCCGGCGGCGGCGCTGGCAGCGCTGGCAGCGCCGGCGGCGCCGCCCTCGATGACTTCTGCCAAAGGGCGCAGGCGTTCCACGATGCCGCTGCTGCCTCGCCCGGATTCTCGAGCGACGCCGTCGACCTCCCCAGCGAGCGAACGGCGGCCGACGAGGCGATCCTCGCCGACGAGGCTGCAATCCAGCAGCAGATGGACGAGCTGGCCGGCAGCACCCTCTCACCCGACGACCGGGCGAGGTTCCAGTTCGAATGCCAGGTGGATTTCCTGGCCGGCCGGATGTTGACCGCCGGGTCCTGAAGGGTGAGCGCCCCGGTCAACGGCGTGCGGCGCTGAACACGAGCCTCGTGATACACTGATTTCGTGCGCAATGTCACGATCACCCTCGACGACGAGACGGCGAGGTGGGCGAGGATCGAGGCCGCCCGCCACGACACCAGCGTGTCCAAGCTCGTCGGAGTCATGCTTCGCGAGCACATGAACCGACGCAACGAGTACGAGCGAGCGATGCGCTCGTACCTGAGTCGCGGACCGGTTCCGATGGGAGCACCCGGCCGGCGCCTCCCGACCCGCGACGAGCTCTACGAGCGATGAGCCCGAGGCACGAGGGCGGGGCCCGAACGGCCCGGCGAGGCACGAGCCAGGAGCGGGACCGATGACCACGTTCGTGGACACCAACGTGCTCGTGTATGCACGAGCGGTCCACGAAGCCGAGAAGCAGCCGGTGGCGGCGGGGTGGCTCGAACATCTCTGGCAGACCTCCACCGGTCGGGTCAGCACGCAGGTCCTGAACGAGTACTACGTGACCACCACCCGCAAGCTGGATCCACCCATGACGACCGAGGCGGCCCGAGCGGACATCGCCGACCTCGCGAGCTGGCAACCGGTCGGCATCGACGAGGATCTGATGAGCGCCGCCTGGGAGATCGAGGACCGGTACGGGTTCCACTTCTGGGACGCGCTCGTCGTGGCCGCGGCCAAGTCCAGCGGTTGCGACCGCCTACTCACCGAAGACCTGCAACACGGCCAGGACCTCGACGGGCTGCGCGTGGTCAACCCGTTCGAAGAGGCGCCGCCGAGCGCTTGAACGGCGGGATCAGGCGCCCGGGGTGCCGGCGGCGCGCACCCCGGCGCGGGGCGGCGGGTTGTAGTTGCCGAGCAGGTCGGCCTGGTCGCGCACGTCGAGCTTCTTGAAGATCGTGGTGAGCTGGTTGCGGACGGTCTTCTCGGACACGCCGGCGCTCGTGGCGATCTGGCGCACCCGCCGGCCGGCGAAGAGGTCGTTCACGATCGCCAGCTCGCGATCGGTGAGCAGATCGGGAGCGATCGTGCGCCGGAACTCCAGCACCGGGGTGACGTTGGCGAGCAACGTGAGGTCGGCGCCAGGCGCCACCAGGCGGCGCAACTCGATGTGGGCGGGCGTCCACACGCCCACCGACGGGCTGACCACCCGGACCGTGTACTCCGCCACCTCGGCCCGCCCCTCGAGGACCTCGCTGACGTGGGGCTGGGCGATGGGGATGTCCTCCGGGTGCACCCAGAGCCACGTGACGGAGCCGACCATCGACTCGGGGTCCACGCCGTAGTCCTCCATGCGAGGATCGGCCGAGACCACCCGCATGTGCCGGTCGTAGACGAACTGCAGCACGCTCCGCACGTCGGGCGCGGGGACGACCGGCACGGTCGGCTCGCGCCGGTCGTGCTCGTGGAGCAACAGCACGAGGGTGCGGACGCCCAAGGTCGTGTTCTCGATCGTGACGCCGACGACGCCCAGCTCGACCGTGGCGTCGGCCCCGTGCACCCGGACGTCGGCCCGCCAAGCGGGGGCGCCCGGGCCGTCGGCCAGATGCCCCGCGATCGTGTCGGCGTCGGGCCGCGACAAGCCGCCTGCCTCCACCACCTCGTCGAGGGTGCCCGGGAGCGCGCCGCCCAGGAGACCACGGGCGCTCCCGTTGCCGGCCACGATCCGTCCGCTGGCCGAGTCGACGGCCAGGAGCGCGGACGGTAGGCCTTCGAGCTGGACGAAGGATCGGGCCAGCGCTGCCCGCCACTCCTCCATCGCCGACACCTCGCTCCCGTCGCACCCGCCCGACGGACCGCCCATCCGCCGCACCAGCAGCCCAGCCGAGCCCTGGACCTCACGAGAATCTACCGAACCGGCGAACTCGGGACATTTCCTCCTATGGACGACGGGTGCCACCGGCCGCACGATCTCGCGGACGGGACAGCCGGGCCGGGAGAGCGGCCCGCCGATCACGGCGGAGGGTGCGAACCATGGATGCAGGACGGACCAGAGGCTGGACCAACGCGGCCCGAGCGGCCCTGCTGAGCGGGGAACGGGCCCGAGCGGCCCTGCTGAGCGGGGAACGGGCCCGAGCGGCGCTGCGGAGCGGGGAACGGGCCCGAGCGGCCCTGCGGAGCGGGAAGCAGGCCCGGGGAGCGGCGCTCCTCGGGCTGGTCGCCGTGATCGTGAGTGGGGTGGCGGTGCTCGCACCCATCGCCACCCCGCTCGCGGATGCCGCCCCGGCGGCGGCGGCGGTGCGCCAGCCGGCGCCGCCGAGCACTGCGGCGGCAACGCTGGTGACCGGCAACGAGCACGCCTGCGCGCTCGTCGACTACGGCCGGGTGAAATGCTGGGGCGACAACGGCCTCGGCCAACTCGGCCTCGGCGACAAGGCCAACCGCGGCGACACCCCCGGCGAGATGGGCCAAGCCCTGCCGGTGGTGAACCTGGGCACCGGCCGCACCGCCACCGCGCTGGCCGCCGGCCAGGAGCACACCTGTGCGTTGCTCGACAACGGCCGGGTGAAGTGCTGGGGCAAGGGCGCCAAGGGCCAGCTCGGCAACGGCGCCAACACCCTCGCCGTGGGCGACACCGCCGCCGAGATGGGCGACAACCTCCCGTACGTCGACCTCGGCACCGGCCGTACCGCCACCGCCATCGCCGCCGGGTTCGACCACACCTGCGCCATCCTCGACAACGGTGCCCTGAAGTGCTGGGGCGACGGCGGCGCCGGCCAACTCGGCTACGGCAGCACCGCCAACCGTGGTGACGGGCCGGGCGAGATGGGCGACAACCTGCCCGCCGTGGACCTCGGTACCGGCCGCACCGCCGTCGCCGTGGCCGTGGGCAAGGAGGCGACGACCTGCGCGCTGCTCGACAACGGCCAGGTCAAGTGCTGGGGGTCCAACCTCGTCGGCCAGCTGGGTCTCGGCGACACCAACGACCGTGGCGACGGGCCCGGCGAGATGGGCGACAACCTGCCCGCCGTCGACCTCGGCACCGGTCGCACCGCCACCGCCATCGCCGCCGGCGGCCGCACCACCTGCGCCCTCCTCGACAACGCCGCGACGAAGTGCTGGGGCGCGGGCGCGACGCTCGGCACCGGCGACCAGTCCGCACGCGGTGACGGGCCCGGCGAGATGGGCGACAACCTGCCCGTCGTGAACCTCGGCACCGGCCGCACGGCTGCGTCGATCTCGGCGGGGGCGGACCACGCGTGCGCCGTCCTCGACAACGGCGGCCTCAAGTGCTGGGGCGCCAACAGCGCCGGCCAACTCGGCCTCGGCGACACGAACACCCGGGGCGACGACTCCGGCGAGATGGGCGATGACCTCCCCGCCGTGGACCGGCCCTGGGCCTCGAGCGAGGTGTCCAGCGGGCACCTCTTCACGTGCCTGCGCGCCGCCGTCGGGACCGTCGTCAGCTGTTGGGGACGGAGCGCGCGGGGCGAGGTGGGCATCGGCGAGACCGCCAACCGGGGCGACGCGCCCGGCGAGATGGGCAACAACCTGCCGATCACCGATCTCACCACCCTGACCATCAGCGTCACCGCCGACGAGAGCACCGTCGCGGTCGGCGAAGCCATCCACTACCACGTGGTGATCGAGTACGGCGGCTCCGGCGCGGTGACCGGGACCTCGGTGGCCGTCACCGCCCCCGGGGTGCCCGAGTGCGCCCAGTCGCGGCCCGACCTGACCCGGCCGAGCCGCCAGACCTACGACTGCACCCACGTCGCCACCGAGGCCAACGTGGGAGCGTTCAGCCTCACCGCGACCGTGGACGCGGCGGAGACCTCGCCGGCCGCGTCGAAGGCCGCCGTCGTGACCGTGGTCCGGCCGTTGACCACACAGCTGACCGCCGACGAGTCCTCGGTCGCCCCTGGCGGGACCATCCACTACCACCTCACCCTGACCAGCCACGCCGCCGCGACCACCCTCACCGGGATCACGGTGACCGACACCGACGCCCCCGCGTGCGCTGGGCCCGTGGCCGACCTCGCCCCTGGTGCCAGCCGCACCGTCGACTGCGCCTACACGACCACCGCCGCCGACTTCCCCCTGCACCGGCACAAGGCCACGGCGGACTCCGACCTGACCGACCCGGCCCCCTCCAACACCCTCCGCGTGCGGGTGGGTGCCGCCGGCGCCTCGGTGGTCGGCGGGTCGTCCTACAGCTGCGCGATCCTGCCGAGCGGCCGGGTCAAGTGCTGGGGCGGCGCCAACTCGGGGGCGCTCGGCTACGGCGACCTCAACACCCGGGGTGACTCCCCGGCGGACATGGGCGTGAACCTGCGCGCCGTCGACCTCGGCACCGGCCGCACCGCGGTCGCCCTCGCGGGCGGAGCGTTCCACGTCTGCGCGCTGCTCGACAACGCCCGGGTGAAGTGCTGGGGCGAGGCGGGCGAGGGCCAACTCGGCCAGGGCGACACCAACGACCGTGGCGACGGCCCGGGCGAGATGGGCGACAACCTCCCCTACATCGACCTCGGCACCGGCCGCACCGCCGTGGCCATCACCGCTTCCAACGCCAACACGACCGGCAATGCCGGCCGCCACACCTGCGCGCTGCTCGACAACGGCCAGGTGAAGTGCTGGGGCCTGAACGGGCACGGCCAGCTCGGCCTGGGTGACAACGCCAACCGTGGGGACGGCCCCGGCGAGATGGGCGACGCCCTCCCCGCCGTCGCCATCGGCACCGGCCGCACCGCCGTCGCCATCGCGGCGTCGTCGTTCCACACCTGCGCCATCCTCGACAACGCCACGGTGAAGTGCTGGGGGGCGAGCAGCGTCGGTGAGCTCGGCCTGGGCTCGGGCACCACCCGCGGCGACGGCCCCGGGGAGATGGGCGACAACCTCCCCACCGTCGACCTCGGCACCGGCCGCACCGCCCGCGCCATCGTGGCCGGCGGCGCGCAGACGTGCGTGACCCTCGACACCGACGCCGTGAAGTGCTGGGGGTACAACGGCACCGGCGCCCTCGGGCTGGGCGACGGCAACAACCGCGGTGACAACGCCGGGGAGATGGGCGACAACCTGCCCGCCCTCGACTTCGGTTCGGGCAGAACCGCGGTCACGATCAGCCTCGGCACCGACTACGGCTGCGCCCTGCTGGACGACGGCGCCACCAAGTGCTGGGGGCGGAACAACCTCGGCAACCTGGGATACGGCGACACGACGACACGAGGCGACAACCCGGGCGAGATGGGCGACAACCTGCCCGCCGTCGACCTCGGCACCGGACGCACCGCAGTGGCCCTCGGCGCCACCCTCGTGCGCACGTGTGCCCTGCTGGACGACCGCAGCGTCAAGTGCTGGGGGTTCAACACCAGCGGCGAGCTCGGGCTCGGGGACACGAACAGCCGGGGCGACAACCCGAGCGAGATGGGCGACAACCTGCCCGCCGTCGATGTCGGCAGCCTCAGCCTGGTGGTGACGGCGCAGGAGGCGACGATGGGCGTCGGCGGCACCATCCACTACCAGGTGTCGGTGTTCAACGACGGGGGCACGCCGCGCACCGGCATCACCCTGTCCGCACCGGCCGTGCCCGGCTGCGCCGCAACGGTGCCCGACCTGGCCAGCGGGGCCAGCCACACCTTCAGCTGCACCCACACCGTCGTGCAAGCCGACACCGGCACCTTCAACAACACGGTCACGATCGACAGCGACCAGACCGCGGCGGCGGCAACGGCGCCGGCGGTGGTCATCGTGCCCATCGCGGTGCGCGCCGTGCTGTCGGCCGACGAGCCGGCCGTCAGCCCCGGCACGCCCATCCACTACCACTTGGCGCTGACCAACCAGGCCGCCGTCACCCTGACCGGCCTCACCGTGACCGACGCCAACGCCCCCGCGTGCGACGGGCCGCTGCCGGACCTCGCCCCCAACGCCACCCACACCGTGAACTGCGCGTTCACCCCCACCGCCGCGCACTACCCGGCGCGGGCCAACGCCGCCGCGGTGGACGCCGACCAGCTCGACCCGATCACCTCGAACAGCGTGTCCGTGCAGGTGGGCGCGCCCCTCCGGGCCACCCGCGTGGTCGGCGGCGACGACTTCACGTGCGCCCTGCTCGAAGGCGGCGAGGTGCGCTGCTGGGGCAACGGCGCCAACGGACGCCTCGGCTCCGGCAACACCACCACCATCGGCGACAACGAGATCCCCGGCTCCGTCGCCACGGTCGACCTCGGCAACGGCCGCACCGCCACCGCCATCGCCGCCGGTGCCGCGCACGTGTGCGCCATCCTCGACGACGGCACCGTCCGCTGCTGGGGGCCCGGCACCAGCGGTCGGCTCGGTTACGGCAACACCACCTCCATCGGTGACAACGAGACGCCCGGCTCCGTCGGCCCCGTCGACCTCGGCGCCGGCCGCACCGCCACGGCCATCACCGCCGCCGACAGCCACACCTGCGCCATCCTCGACAACGGCGCCGTCCGCTGCTGGGGCCTCGGCACCTCGGGGCGGCTCGGCTACGGCAACACCACCACCATCGGCGACAACGAGGCCCCGGGCTCCGTCGGCCCCGTCGACCTCGGCGCCGGCCGGACCGCCGTCGCGATCGCCGCCGGCCTCAACCACACCTGCGCCGTCCTCGACAACGGCGCGGTGCGCTGCTGGGGCGCCGGCGCCAACGGACGGCTCGGCTACGGCAACACCACCACCATCGGTGACAACGAGACGCCCGGCTCCGTCAGCCCCGTCGACCTCGGCGCCGGACGCACCGCCCTCCAGCTCGCGGCCGGCCCGGCCAGCAACTGCGCCGTCCTCGACGACCACACCGTGCGCTGCTGGGGCTACAACGGCGACGGCCGCTTGGGCTACGCCACCACGTCCAACATCGGCGACGACGAGGCGCCCGGCTCGGTGGGCACCATCGACCTCGGCGCCGGACGCACCGCCACGGCCATCAGCATGGGTGGTGTGGGCGCCACGACGGTGACGGTGAGCTCGACCGACAGCACCACCTGCGCCATCCTCGACAACGGCGGCGTGCGGTGCTGGGGCACCGCCACCAACGGACGTCTCGGCAACCTCAGCACCGCCTTCGTCGGCAACGACGAGACACCGGGCTCCGTCGCCGCCGTCGACCTCGGCGCGGGCCGCACCGCCACCCGCATCGCCACCGGCGACAACCACACCTGCGTGATCCTGGACACCGGCAGGGTGCGGTGCTGGGGCCTCGGCACCAGCGGTCGTCTGGGCTACGCCAACACCGCCACCATCGGCGACGACGAGGTGCCCTCCGCCGCGGGGCCCGTCGACCTGGGCGTCGGCCCCGGCGATCCCACCCTCGGCGTGTCGGTCGCGGCCGACGAGACGTCGGTCGTGGCCGGCGACACGATCCACCTGCACGTCACCGTGACCAACGTCGGCGTGCCGGCGTTGTCGGGCCTGACGCTGTCGGTGCCGGCCGCGCCGGTTTGTGAGGACCCCGTCGGCGACCTCGCCGCCGGCGCCCACCAGACCATCGACTGCACCTACGTCACCGACGGCGACGACGTGGGCACGTTCTCGGTGACCGCGACCGCGGACTCGGCCCAGACCGCCCCGGTCGCGTCCAGCCCGGTGCACGTGACCGTCACCGCTCCGCCGCCCGCCGCGCTCACCGCCGAGTTGGCCGCCGATCAGAGCACCGTGGAGGTTGGCGGCGACATCGACTACCACCTCACCGTCACCAACACCGGGGGCGTCGCCGCCACCGGGATCGCAGTGACCGACGCCGCCGTCCCCACGTGCGCGGGCCCGATCGCCGATCTGGCGCCCGGCGCCCACCACACCGTGGACTGCACGTACCGGACCCGGTCCGGTGACTTCGGCACGTACTCGAACACGGCTTCGGTCGATTCGGCGCAGACCGACCCGGTCGACTCGAACACCGTTCCCGTCACCGTGAGCGCGCCGGCCGGTTCCGGCGTGGTGTCAGGCACGGTCACCGAGTCGGGCTCGGGCACCGCCCTCGAGGGCATGTTGGTGTCGGTGCTGTCCGCGTCCGACTTCTCGCCCGTCGGCCTCGACGTCAGCGAGGTGGGCGGCCACTACGCCGCCGCCGTCGCCGCCGGCGACTACTTCGTGTTCGTCCTCGACCCCACCGGCGCCCACGTCAACGGGTTCGCCGGCGCCCCCGACCGCCTCACCGTCACCGCCGGCGCAACGATCACCACCGACCCGACGCTCGCCTCCACCAGAGGCACCGTGAGCGGCACGATCCACGACGACACCACCCTCGGACCACTCGCCGACGTGGCCGCCATGACCGTCGACCTGGTCACCGGCCAACCGGGGGCCGGTGCGGTCACCGGGGCCGACGGCCACTACACCGTGAGCGGCCTGCGACCAGGGCCTCGACTGTTGCGCTACGTCGACCTCACCGGCGGCCACCTCCCCGAGTTCCACGACGACGCCGTCGCCCTCGAGGACGTCGACATCGTGGACATCGTCGGTGCCACCACCGTCGGCGCCGACGCCGGCCTGGCCGCCCAGGCCGCCCCGACCGGCGGCGCCCACATCCGTGGCACCGTCACCGAGGAAGGCTCCGGCGACGCCCTCGGGGGTGTGGTCGTCCTGGCTGTGCGCGCCTCGGACCTGTCGCTCGCGGTCGGCGGCCGCAGCGACCCCGACGGCACCTTCGACCTCACCGTCGACCCGGGCGACTACAAGCTCGCCTACTACGACCCCACCGGCACCCACCTGTTCGAGTGGTTCGACGGCCGGGCCACCAGCGAGCTCGCCGCCGCGGCCTCAGTCACCGCCGGCCCCGGCACCCCCGGCATCGCCGACGCATCGATGGTGATCTCCACCGGCGGCGTGGCGGGCACGGTGACCGCCGACGGCACCGGCGATCCCCTCAACGGGCTCCTCGTGGTCGCCATCAACCCGACCGGCACCGTCGTCGGCGCCGCCATCACCGCCGCCGACGGCACCTACGCCATCACCGGCCTCGCCCAGGGCGCCGTCCGCCTCCGCTTCGTCGATCCCGCCGGCGCCCACACCAGCGAGTACCACACCAATTCACCCATCTTCGACACCGCCACCCCCGTCAGCATCACCAACGGCACCACGGCATCCATCGACGCCGGCCTGCACCCGGTGCCCTGAGCAACGCTGAACTGGCGCCCGATTCGGTCGGCACCGCCACCGGATCGGGCGCCAGTTCGCTCGTTGGGGCCACCGACCTCGGGGCAGTACGTTCGACACCATGGCTCCGCCCCCATCGACCACCTCGCCCCCATCAACCACCCCGCCCGTGACCCTCGTCCTGCTGCGCCACGGCCAGAGCACGTGGAACGCCGAGAACCTGTTCACCGGCTGGTACGACGCCGACCTCACCGACAAGGGCCGGGACGAGGCCCGCCGCGGCGGCACCCTCCTCGCCGATGCCGGCATCCTCCCCGACGTGGTGCACACCTCGCTGCAGGTGCGGGCCATCCGCACCGCCGACGAAGCCCTCGACGAGATGGGCCGGCTGTGGATCCCGGTGCGCCGCCACTGGCGCCTCAACGAGCGTCACTACGGCGACCTGCAGGGCCGCAACAAGAAGGAGACCGCCGACAAGTACGGCATCGACCAGGTGAAGGTGTGGCGCCGCTCGTACGCCACCCCACCGCCGCCGCTCGACCCGAGCGACGAGCGCAGCGCCCACCACGACCCCCGCTACGCGGGACTGGCGCCCGACGTCATCCCGGGCTCGGAGTGCCTGAAGGACGTGGTCGAGCGCATGCTGCCCTACTGGTACGACGCGGTGGTGCCCGACCTGCGGGCCGGCAAGGTGACCCTGCTGGCCGCCCACGGCAACTCGCTGCGGGCCCTGGTCAAGCACCTCGACCAGATCAGCGACGACGACATCACCGAGCTGAACATCCCCACCGGCATGCCCCTGGTGTTCGAGCTCGGCGCCGACCTACGCCCCCTCGAGGACAAGCCGCTCACCGAGCGGTACCTCGACCCGGAAGCGGGGGGCGCGGCCCCCGAGGCCGTGGCCAAGCAAGCCGGCTGAACCGATCACCGCTCAGTCGGCGAGGTGCGGGCTCGGAGCCACTCCGCGAGCCACGCTTCGTCGACCTCGCCGGCGGCGACCGCCAACATGGCCGCCTCCGCTTCGTCGACATCGGGTGGATCAGGGTCCCACCGACGGCCATTCAGATCGAGGAACAGCACGAGTGACGCCCAGGCCGCTCGCTTGTTGCCGTCCGGCAGTGGGTGGTTCCACGCCAGGCGACAGGTGAGGACGGCTGCCTTGTCGATGAGGTCGGGGTAGAAGTCCTGGTCGCCGAAGCCGGCCTGCGGTGCGTGCAGAGCAGAGTCGGCCAGATCGACCCGGCTCCCCTTGGCGAGCACCTCGGCTTCGATCCCGCCTGCGACGACGCCCTGGTCGGCGAGCTTGCAGCGCACGGCGATCCGGGGACCTTCCGCGCCGCGATCGGCCAGATCCTAACCGTTGGCAGCGAGCGCGGCTACCGCCTCGACCCGGCGCAGCTGC
>JBGAOY010000043.1:0-19671 GCA_044221555.1 Acidimicrobiales bacterium | reverse complement strand
CCGGGTGCGGAGCCGGGGGGCGAACCGGTTCCTGTCGGCGGCGTCGGGGGGCAACCTGTCGACGCTCACGGGCATGGTGCGGGCCTACGACCGTCCCTTCCTGTCCAGCCTGAGCCTGCGGGCGATGGGCACCGACATCAACACCGAGATCCTCTACAAGGCGCAGCTGCTGAACGCCCGCGTGGTGGAGGTGCCCGCGCACCTCGACTGGTCGGCCCAGCAGTCCGCCCCCGGCCGCGAGTCGAAGATGCAGATCGGCCGCAGCACGTCGGCCTACGCCTTCTCGGGGTTCATGTTCCGCCCCGTGGCCTTCTTCATCGTGCCGGGCCTGCTGGTGCTGGCCTTCGCGCTCTACAACCTGGGTTGGCTGGCCTACAACATCCTCGACGAGTACTCGCAGCTCTCCGGGGCCTTCGAGCCCCGGATGTCGGCCGCCTTCGCCAACACCTTCGACGTGCGCCCCCACGCCTACTTCGTGAGCGGCTTCACCCTCGTGATCGCGGTCCAGTTGCTGAGCCTGGGGATCATGTCCTCCCAGAGCAAGCGCTACTTCGAGGAGCTGTTCCACGTGAGCACGGCCACCTACAAGGAGCAGCAGCGGGTCCGAGGCTGGTGAGCGCGGTGGCGCCGCGCATCCTCGTCCTGTCGTACGAGTCGCCCGTGCCCCCGCACGGCGGCTATCGGCTGCGGGTGCTGCACCTGGCCCGCCTGCTGGCCGCCGACGGTGACGTGACGGTCGCGGCGCTGGGCGATGCCCGGGCCGACCCCGACGAGCCGTTCGCGTTGGTGGGCGTGGCCCACGACTTCTCCCGACGCCGTGCCCTCGTGCGATCGTGGCGGCGCCCGTACCTGGCCGCGCTGCTCGACTCCCGGGGACTCGGCGATCTGGCGGCAGGCGAGCAGTGGGACCTCGTGGTGATCGCGTCCCCCTTCTTCCTCGAGGCGGCGCAGCGGGCCGGTGCGCCCGTGGTGCTCGACGCTCACAACGTCGAGACCGACATCATGGGATCACTGGCCCGCACCGACGAACGCCGGCTCCACCGGCTGCGCTGGCGTTGGGAGGCGGCCAAGATGGGCCCGGTCGAGCGGCGGACGGTGCGGGAGGTCGACGCCGTGGTGGCCACGAGCGAGGCGGACGCCGCGGTGTTCCGGTCCTGGGGCGGCCGACGGGTCGAGGTCGTGCCCAACGGTGTCGACACCACGGCGGTGCCCTATGCACCGCCGGGCACCGGGCCGCGGCTGCTGTACCTCGGCCAGTTCGGCTACCGGCCGAACGAGGCCGCCGCGGTCGAGTTGGTGACCGAGGTGCTGCCGGCGGTCCACGAGCGGGTCCCGTCCACGATCGTCGACCTCGCGGGACGCAACCCCACCGAGGTGGTGCAGGCGCTGGCCGGCCCGCAGGTGGCGGTGCTCGGCGAGGTCGACGAGGTGGTGCCCCACCTGCACCGGGCCCGGGCGATGGTGGTGCCGCTGCGGGCGGGCAGCGGCACCCGCCTAAAGATCCTCGAAGCGATGGCCGCCGGCACCCCGGTGGTGTCCACCCCGCTCGGCGCGGCGGGCATCGACGCCGTGGACGGTGAGCACCTGCTGCTCGGAGACACACCGGCCGACCTGGCCGCCCAGACGGTCCGGGTGCTCACCGACGACGCCCTGGCGACCCGCCTTTCGAAGGCGGGGCGCGCCCTGGTGGAGCAGCGCTACGACTGGACGGTGTTCGCGCCGACGGTCGAGTCCGTGGTCGAGAGGCTGGCGCCCGCCCGCCGCTGACGCCGGGTCGCGCGGGTCGGGCTGGTGGTGATGGCCCGTGGATCGGGCGCCAGAACCGCGCCCGTTCGAGCTACCGGCCCTTGTCGTACAGGGTCACGGTGAGGCCGGAGTAGGGCTGCTCGTCGACGGGCTCGTAGCCGTTGGCGTCGAGCGCATCGAGGAACACGTTGGCGTCACCGGCCTGCGGGGCGCTCTCGACGCCGGCCCGCTCGACCACCCACACACGGTCGTGGCCGGCCAGGAGGCGGTCGGCCCGCTCGGGGGTGACCGTGGGCGGTTGGTCGATCAGCAACCAGTCGCCCCACTCCGGGTCGGGATCGAGGGGGTCGAGGCGATCGCGGGTCGCGGGGTGCTGGTCGGCGTAGACGCTGAACCCTCCGCGGGTGAACCAGGGAAGGAAGACGATGCCGTCGCCCGGCTCGGCGTGCTCGAGCACGTGGCCGGCGACCGAGCGGAAGTCGTCGTGCGGCGCGCGCGGGTAGAAGAACGCGGTCGAGACCAACGAGGCCGCGACGATCGCGGCGAGGAGGCCCTGGGCCGAGCGCACGCGGGTGATCTGCCACACCCCGTGGCTCATGAGCAGGATCAGCGCCGGTGCCACCAGCAGCAGCCAGCGCGCGCCGAACAGCGGCTTGACGAGCGACAGCAGGGCGATCGTGGTGATGGGCAGCGCCACCCACACGACGGCCAGGAGGAACGACCACTGCGCCTCGGTGCGCACATCCCGGCTGGCGAGGATCGACCGGACGCCCTGCCAGAGGCCGACGCCGATGGCGATGCCGGCCAGCGCCAGGAGGACGGGGCCGCCGTTGCCGACCAGGCGGCTGAAGACCCCGACGAAGCGCACGGGGGTGAGCTCGGGGGCCCCGTCCACCTGGCCCTGGTCGCCGCCCGTGGCGAGGAACCAGACGATCGGCGACAGGAGGATGCCGATCGCCACGAAGCCCTTGATCAGGGCGCGTCGTGGCGTGGGCAGCGACCTCCGACCGACGACGGCCACGGCCTCGGCGCCGAAGACGAGGATCCCGAAGAAGTGGGCGTGCGCGAGCAGGGCGGTCACCAGCACCCACGCCAGCCAGCGACCCCGTGACGGGCTGTCGACGAGGCGCACGAGGAGGTGCACGCTGGTGATGGTCAGCAACAGGGTCAGCCCGTAGGTGCGGGCCTCGTGGGAGTACTCGACCACGTAGGCGTTCACCGCGAAGAGGAACGCCGCGGTCACCGCCACCCGCTCGTCGAACAGGCGCCGACCGAGCAGGAACAGGACGGGCACGGCCGCGGTGATGAACAGCACGGACGGCAGCCGCATCCAGGTCTCGCTCTGCCCGAGCCGCACCCACCCGTGCATCAGCATCCAATAGGCGGCGCCGTTCATCTCGTGGTCCACGATCACGTGCCAGAACGTGGCGTTGTCGAGCCGGGCGTGGAGCAGGGTGAAGCTGTCGTCCACCCAGAAGCTGTCGTGACCCAGGTCGTAGAGCCCGAGCACGAACGCGGTGGCGGCGGCGAGCGCGACCAGCAGGCGGGTCCGGCCCGACGCCGGTGGCATGGGCGCCGGGGTCGGCGGGGTCTGGGTCTCGGCGTCGCGGGCGACGTCCTTCACCAGCGCCATCGGTCAACCGCGCTCGTAGAGCAGGACGTCGACGCCGTCGAGGTCGACGCGCCGGACCTGGCGATGGTCACGGGCCAGCTCGGCCTGGAGCGTCGCCAGGTCGCGATCGTCGGCCGCCTCGCGATCGTCGCGCAGCACGATCCAGATGCGGTCGTGCCCGCGGATCGCCGCGGTGATCGTGGAGGCGTCGGGGTGGTCGGCGTTGTCCGGTACGAACGCGCCCCAGGTCGCAGCGGGCCAGAGCGGCTCGACGTCGTCCTCGATGCGGGCGTCGCGCGCTGCGTAGGCGTCGAAGGGGAGCTCGACGAACCACGGCAGGAACACCACGCCGTCGCCCGGCTCGGCGGCCGCCGAGATCGTCCGTGCGCTCGCCCGGATGTCGTCGGCGGGTGGCCGCACGTACCAGGCGGCGGCGGCGACCGTCATGAGGACGAGGACGAGGGCCGCCGCCGCTCTCCGCGTCCACCCCGACGGCAGGGTGACGACCGCGAGGGCGGTGAACCCGACGGCCGCCGGCACCAGGATGACGAAGTACCGAGCACCGAACAGTGGCTGCACCGGTGACAGGAGGGCGATGGCGATCGTCGGGAGGACCAGCCAGGCCAGGAGGTACAGGAACCCCCACTGGCGCTCGGTGGGGTGGAACGGTCGGACCGGGAGCAGCCCCCGGACGAAGTGGACGACCGCCGTCAGCCACAGCGCGCCGACCACCGCCAGGAGGGCCACGCCGCCGTTGCCGATGACGCGGGCGTAGACACCGACGAACCGCACCGCGCTCACACCCGGGATCCCGTCGGCCTGCCCACCCTTGTCGCCGGTGAGCACCAGGAAGGCGACCACGCTCGAGAGCAGGCCGATCACCACGAAACCCGACACCAGACGACGGGTCGGACGGGTCAGCGACCCGTGGCGGAGCAACGCTCCGGTCACCTGGACGCCGAGGATCAAGAACCCGAAGAGGTGGGCGAACGGCAGCACGGCCGACACCGCGACCCAGCCCCACCACTGACCCCGGCGCTGGTCCTGGACGAAGGCGACGAACAGCAACGTGCTGGCGGTGGCCAGGCACATCACCAGCGCGTAGGCCCGCACCTCCTGGGCGAACTGGAGTGAGAAGGCGTTGAGGGCCATCAGGACCGCACCCAGCGCCGCGACCCGCTGGTCGAACAGGCGGCGCAGCAGGAGGAACACCAGGGGAACCGTCGCGGTCGCGCTGATCGCGCTCGGCAGGCGCAGCCACCACTCCGAATCACTCACCCGGATCCACGGGTACAGCACCAGCGCGTGCAGCGCGCCGTTCGGCTCCCGCTGGGTGAGCACGGTCCAGAACTGGTCCCAGGGCATCCGGGCGTGCCCCACGCTGTAGCCCTCGTCGAGCCAGAAGCTCTTGTGGCCCAGGTGGAACATCGTCAACGCCGCGGCCAGCAGCGTCGCGCCCACGGCGATGGCACCGGGCGAGACCGGCCACGACCCGCCGTCGTCGGCGGGCGGTTCGGAGGGCGCGGGGACGGCGGCTTCGCCCCCGGGGCCGACCGTGGCCGTGTGCGCGTCGGTGAGTGAGCGAGCCATGGCCCGTGCCCATCGGCCCGCGGGCCGGCCCGTTGAGGGGTCGGCGCGCCCGAGGGGAGGGCGTGGTCGGCTCAACGGGACCCCCGCCGTTCCGATAGGTGTCCGTGGCCCTCGTGACCCTCGTGATCCCCGTTCGGGGCACACTCGACATCGTCGTGCCGCTGCTCGACGCGCTCGAGCCGCAGGCAGGGGCCCGGGGCACCACCCTCCCGGTGGTCGTGGTGGACGACGCCAACGACGTACCGCTGGCCGGCCGCCTCGCCGATCGCGACTACCGCCATCTCACGGTGCAGGTGGTGCGGCGGGAGCGCAACGGTGGCCCTGGAGCCTCCCGCAACACCGGCTTCGCCCTGGTCGACACCCCCTGGGTGGCCTTCCTCGACGCCGACGTGGTGCCCGCCGCCGATTGGCTGGAGCGGTTGACCGCGATCGTGGAGGTGCCGGACCCGCCCGACGTGATCGAGGGGCGGATGGCCGTCGGCGGTGACGAGCCCGCGACCCCGTTCGCCCACGCCACCGAGGCGGTGCCGCCCGAGCAGCGCGTGGCCGCCAACCTCATCTTCCGCAGCGAGGTGCTCCGCGCCGCCCACGGGTTCGACGAGCGGTTCTACGACCCGGTGCGTCGAGTCCACTTCCGCGAGGATGCCGAGCTGGCCTTCCGGCTCGAGGCCGAGGGCCGGCGGTTCGCCTACGAGCCGGACCTGCTGGTCGTGCACCCGCCGCTCCCGCCCTCGTTCTGGACCCCCGTCAAGCTGGCCCGCCGCTACTACTTCGATCCGCTCTTGAGCCGCGAGCACCCCGACGCGTTCGCCGAGCTGAACGAGACCCGCAAGGTCGGACCGCTCACACTGCGGCGGGCGCGCCATGACGCGGCGCTGCTGTTCGCCGGCGGCACCGTGGTGACGGCGGCCGCACTCGTGGGGCGCCGTCGCTGGCTGGCCCGGGTCGGCCTGTTGACGGTGGTCGTCGGGTGGGCGGCGAACATCACGGCGCTCGGCTGGAAGAAGGAGGTGCGGGCGCGCGACCTGGTGCCGCTGGCGGCGGTGGCGACCCTCGTCCCCTGGACCTACCTGTCGAGCTACTGGCGCGGCGTGGTGCACTTCCGCCATCACCCCCGCCTCTGAGCCAGACCCGGCACCCCGAGTGGCCGAGATGAACGACACCAAGGCGATCGCCGGGACCGACCAGGTCGCCCGGCGCATGACCCGCGGCTTCGCCGCCCTCGGTGCCGGCAGGGTGGCGACCCTGGGACTCCAGCTCCTGGCCTTCGCGCTGGTCGCGGCCCACCTCGGCCCGGCCGGGGTGGGTGCCTACACCTTCGCGCTCGCGTTCTACGGCCTGTTCGCCTACGTCACGAACTTCGGCGTGCGCGCCATCGCCATGCGCGACATCACCCAGCAGCCCGATCGTGAGCGCGAGCTCGTCACCAACCTCTTCTACCTCCGCCTGCTGATGGGGGCCCTGGGCTACGGGGTGCTGGTCGTGGCCCTCACGCTGGGGGGCTACTCGTCGGTGGAGCGCCAGGCCGGGCTGGTGGCCGGGGTGCTGCTCGTGGTGCTGGCACTCGAGTCGTTCCAGGTGATCCTGGAGGTGCGCCTGCGCATGGGCTGGGTGTCGGTCGCCGCGGTGGTCCAAGGCGTGGTGCTCGCGGCCGGCTCGCTCGTCGCGGCGATCCAGGGGGCGGGCGTGGTCGGCTTCCTCTGGGTGTTCGTGGCCTCCAACGTGGCCAACTTCGCCATCGTCGCCACGGTGGCGTTGCGCCAGAGCGGCCGGCTGCAGTGGCGGCCGCGTCCGGTCCTGTGGGTGCGGTTGGCGAGGGCGGCGGTGCTGCTGGGGCTGGCCCAGCTCTGCATCACCCTCTACTACCGGCTCGACCTGCTGATCCTGGCGGCGATCAAGCCCGACGACGACGTGGGCCAGTACGGCGCCGCGTACCGGGTGCTCGAGACCTTCGTGGTGGTCCCGTCACTGGCCATGACGGTGCTGACCCCCGTGATCGCGGCGAGCGTGGTCGCCGGCGTGGCCGTGCTGCAACGCCGGTACGGCCACCTGATGCACCTGATCGCCCTCCTGTCGTTCCCCGTCGCGGTGGCGGGGATGATGACCGCGGCCCGAGTGTTCCCGGCCATCCCCGGCTTCGCCGCCTTCGACGGCGCAGGGGTGGCGCTGGCCGTCCTCGCGCCGGCGGCCCCGTGCATCTTCTTCGGCACCGCGCTCTCGGCCGTCCTCGTGAGCGGGCACGAGCAGGGCCGACTGCTCACCGTGTCGATCGTCGGGCTGGGTCTGAACGTCGCGCTGAACATCGCCTTGATCCCGCCGTTCTCGTTCATCGGCGCGGCCGTGGCCACGACTGCCACCGAGGTGGCGGTGGTGGTGGGCCTGGTGCACATGATCCGGCGCCACCTCGGGGTCGCCTGGCCGTGGTCCCGGGTGTCCCGCGCCGCTCGGGCGAGCGTGGCCATGGCGGCCGTGCTGGCCCTCGGCTACTGGCTGCCGCCCTTCGTGCAACTCGGTGTCGGCGTGCTCTCGTACGCCGTGTTCCTGTTGCCCACCGGGTCGCTCCGGTGGGAGGACCTCGGCGGGCTGATGGGGGCCAGCGGGCCGACGGCGATCGTGCCCGCGTCCGACCGCAGCGTCGAGGGCAGCGTCGAGGGCAGCGTCGAGGGCAGCCTGGACGGCCGGATCGACGACGGGGCGCGCGCCGTCGCACTGGGTTCGCCGTGGCGGACCTGGCGGGCGCTCCAGGGCGCCGGCACCTGCGTGCTGATCGAGGGGGACGAGCACCTTCCGACGTGGTTGCCGGTGGTGGCCCGTCTCGCCGGTGCCGATCCCGTGGTCCTGCGGCTCGATCGGCTGCCAGCGGCGACCGGCCGCGCCCGCGACCTGCTCTGGCCGTGGTTCGTGGCGGGTGTCGAGCTGGGCCCGGGGATCGATGTGGGATCCGTGCGGTCGAGGTGGCCGCGCCTCGCCGGGCTCGTGGTGACGTCGACGGTCCCCGTGGGCGCAGGGACTCCCCCGTGACCCCTCCGTCGGTGCTGCTGGTGCACGAGTTCCCCGGCGCGTTCGGCGGCGCGGAGCGCTACCTCGAGCTGCTCGGCGGCGGCTTGGCCTCGGCCGGCGGCCGGGTCGCCGCCGTCGTGTTCGTCGCCGACCCGGCGGCGGCCGAGGCCCTGCGCGACCGGCTGTCGCGCCTCGCGCCCGACACCACGGTGCTCCCCGGACGCAGCCGTCCTGGCCCGATCGGCCGGGCCGTGCGCAGCCACGCGCCCGATGTCCTCCACTGGAACTTCGTGGACCCCTTCGCGTTCCGGGGTGCGAGCTGGTTGCTGTGGCCGTGGGGCCGCCCGTCGGTGATCACCGACCACCTGCCGCAGCTGCGCCACGCCGGGCCCCACTGGGAGACCACCCGGCGGATGGCCAACCACCGCATCCGGGCGATGATCGTCGTCGGCGAGGCCGCCCGACGGGAGGCCGTGGAGCGCTGGCGGCGCCCACCGCCGATCGAGGTGGTCGCCAACGGCGTCGTCGTCGGCGGCGGCACCGCCCGCCGCCCGGTGGCCGCGGGAGCACCGCTGCAGCTCCTGTTCGTGGGTCGCCTCAGCGACCAGAAGGGCGCCCGGCTCCTCGCGCCGATCCTGTCGGCGGTCCGCCACGCCGGTGTCGAGGCCCACCTCCGCGTGGTGGGCGACGGCCCCTTGGCGCCCGACCTCTCGGCCCTCGCCGCCGCGGGGGAGGCGTCGGGCCTCGTCGAGCTGGCGGGCTTCTCGTCCGACCCCCTGGCCGACATGGCCGCGGCCGACGTGCTGGTGGCCCCGTCCTCCTACGAGGGCCTGCCCTTCACCCCGTTGGAGGCGCTCGCGGCGGGCCTGCCGGTGGTGCTGTCGGACATCCCGCCCCACGCCGAGCTCGTCGCCGGGGGGTCGGGCGCCGGCGCGCAGCTCGTCGACCAGGGTGACCTGACCGGGTGGGCCCGGGCGGTGCAACGGGCCGCGGCCGACCTGCCGGCCGCCAGCCGGGATGCGCTGACCAGGGCCGAGGGCCACCGCGTCGAGACGATGGTCGAGCGGACGGTCGCGGTCTACCGGCGGGCGATGGCGTAGCCCGGGGCCCGGGCCGGGGAGTCGGCCCGGAGGGTGGTGGCCGTGGCGGTGAGCCAACCGAACACGGCGGCGACCACGATGGTCAGCCGGAAGTCGATGCCGGTGAACGGGCCGGTCAGCTCGGCGACCATCAGCCCCACCGAGCCGGTCGCGATGGCCAGCGCGGTCACACGCACCAACGGGTCGGGGCCGCGCCGCCAGACCCGATGGGCCACGGGGATGGCGGTCAGCCAGAGCCACAGGTACGCCAGCACGCCGAGCGGGCCGAGCTTGAGCCAGAACCACAGCGGCGTGACGTGGGTGTAGTACAAGCCGCCGATCGGGCGCTCGGACATGGGGTAGCGCATCGTCCACGGGATCCCGAGGCCCAGCCCGGTCAGGGGATGGGCACGCAACTCGGCGATGACGTTGCGTTGTTCGCCGAGCCGGTAGCGGTCGCTCGACGTCGACTCGAGCCGGGTGGGGGAGAGCGACTCGGCCCGGTCGATGATGGGGTTCGTGCTGTCGGTCGACCCGCCGGCGGCGATCGCCACCCACAGGGCCAACACGATCGCCACCGCGCCGAGGGCGACGAACGGGCGGCTGCGCCGACCCGTGGCGACGAGGGCGACGAGGAACAGGCCGAGGATCGCGGCCACCCAGAAGCTGCGACGGAACGACAGCAGGAGGGACAGCGTGACGATCGGCGTGGAGAACCAGATCCAGCGGGGGAGGTGCACCCTGCGGATCGCGGCGCCGGTGACCGTGAGCAGGAAGAGGACCATCAGGAAGTTCACGGTGGGCTCGTAGAAGGTCACCGGGTCCTGGCCGGGCGCCATCTCACCGCCGTGGAAGCGGGTGAGGAGGCCCGTCGCCGCCTTGACGGGGATGAGCACCGCGGCCGCGGTGAGCGCCGTTCGCCAGCGATCGCGCTTCGACAGCAGGTAGCCGGCGATCGGGACGAGGACGATGAAGAACAGCAGCGGGCGGATCTGGGGGAAGATCGCCGTGGTCGTCGCGCCGGCGGCGCGACCGGTGACGAGGCCGCCCAGCGTGGCCACGGCCAGCAGCACGATCGGTGTCGTGAAGGGGCCGGTGAGCCGGTGGGCGTCGTGCTCCCGGGTGATCTCCAGGACGACCCCCGCGATGAGCACGAAGAACAGGAGGTCGGTCGGGCCGAGGAGCACGACGGGGAGGCCCTCGTACCAGCGCGACACCGTCAGGACCGCGCCCTGCGTGTCCTCGAACGCGACGGCGGTGCCGACCAGCAGCCCCAGGGTGACCGCCGGCCGCCAGAGCAACGCCCAGCACCCGGCGAGGACGACGAGGCCGAGCGGCAGGATCGCGCCGGTCTTCACGATGCCGACGCCCAGCACGAGACCCACCGCGGCGCCGGCCACCAGCGTCCCCGCGGCAGAGCGAGCGACGGCCACGGCGCCGCTCATGTCCCCTCGTCGCCCGGGCTCATGTTTCCCACTCCTGCCGACTGCGTCGGCGGGCCGTTCGGGCCCCGCCCTCCTCCGTCGGGCTCATGCCGGGGCTCCGACCGGCTCGTGGCGCGGGGGCGTGGGGGCGGGCACGGGGGTCCCCGTCCCTGGTGGCTCGACCGGCCGATCGACGCCCTCGGGGCGCCCGGTGCGCACGACCACGAGGGCGCAGGCCAGCAGCGCCACGGTGGCGAGGAACTTGGCGTTCACCACCGGCTGGAGGGCGAGCCCGGTCGGGAGCGCGTCGTACTCGTCGCCGCTCTGCAGGAGCACCGCCCAGATCGCGAACGTGGCGGCGGTGACCGCCAGCAGGACCTGGTTGCGCCGGCGCCGCAGGTCGCTGCTGAGGAGGAGCTCGCCCAGCGGCAGCCAGGTGAACAACAGGAACACCGAGTAGTGCTCCCACGAGATGCTCGACACCAACACGGCGGCGGCGAGCCAGATCCCCCATTCGAGCTCGAACCGGCGTGGCGCGGTCCGATCGAGCGCCACCCGGCGGGTCCCCCAGACGACGAGCACCACCGCCACCAGTGAGAGCGCGGTGCCGAGCGCCCGCGCCAGCGCGGGGCTGTCGACGAGGGGGCGGACGTACGGGTTGTCGGTGAGGAGGCGGTGGAGCGTGCCCGAGATCCCCTGGTTGCGCACGAACGGCTCGACGCGACTGGTGATCTCGGGGATCACCTCGGTGAAGAAGCGACGGAACGTCGCCAGGCCCACCACCGGCAGCGACAGCAGCGAGAGCACCGCCATCGTCGCGACCGAGGCGGCCACGGCGCGGTACTGGCGCTTGAGCAGCAGGAGCCCGAGCAGGACCACGGGGAACACCTTGAGCAGGGCCGCGACGGCGATCAGGGCGCCACCGCCGACCTGGTCGCCACGGCGAGCCTGTCGGAGCGCGAGCGCGCAGGCGAGGAAGACCAGCGAGTTGGCCTGCCCGAGGTAGAGGCCCCAGAAGAACGGGAAGAGCGCGAGCACGAGGACCCAGCCGGCGACGGTGAGCACACGGCGCCGCGGCGGGGCCCGGTCGGCGAAGAGGATCGCGATCGCCGCGAACTGCGCCACCAGGTTGAGCAGCAGGAACACCACCTTCGCGGCGCCGAGGGGGAGCAGGGTCACCGGCAGCAACAGGACGGCGGCGACCGGCGGGTACAGGAACGGCTCGACCGAGTCGTTGCCGCCGATGCGCCCGTCGCGGTCGCCCTCGGCCGCCGGCCCGGTGACCCCGAAGCGGTCGGCCTGCTGCTGGAACTCCTCCTGGGTGCCGTACATCCGCTCGGCGTCACCGGCGCGGATCAGCTTCCCGGCCACGTAGTAGGCGGTGAAGTCCTGCCCCAGGCGGGGACCGAACGTGGCCCGGCCCAGGTTGTAGGTGCCGGCGACCAGCGCCACCACGGCGACCACGATGGCCACACCGCGGCGGAGGTTGGCAGCGCTGTCCGGTGACGGGCTGTCGGCTGACGGGTGCTCCGGTGCGGGGCGGTCGGCGGGACCGTCGGGTGCCGAGCCGTCGGTGCCGGGGCTCGTGCGGGTGGCGGCCGCCGCACGCGGCGACCCGCGCGTCATGCCGAGGACCTGACGACCTCGGCCTCGTGCACGCCCCGCTGGTCGGCGTAGCTGTAGCGCCGCTCCGGGGCGGAGGCACCGTTGAAGACGAAGCCGATGACGGGGGCATCGATCGCACGCAGGGTCTCCAGCGCACGCCGGACGTCGCTGCGGCGGTCGCGCCGGGCGTCGACCACGAAGAGCACACCGTCGGCGTAGTGGGCGATGACGAGCGGATCGACCACGGGCAGGGTCGGCGGGCTGTCGATGACGGACAGGTCGTACTGGGCGCTGATGTTGTCGAACACCTGGGCGGCCCGGTCCGTCGTGAGCGCGGCCGCCGGGTCGAGGATGCCGCTTCCTGCCGGCACGACGTCGAGGAACTCACCGGCCCCCGGCACGGGCAGGGACCACAGGGGCAGGCGCCCGTTCGCCAACTCGGGGCTCCGGCTGGTGCCCCCACCCACGAGGTCGGTCATCCCCGGCTTGACCGGGATGCCCAGGCGCTTGTTGACCGCGGGCCGCCGGAAGTCGCAGTCGACGAGGATCACGCGGCGGCCCTCGGCCGCGAACGCCTGGGCCATGTTGATCGAGATGTGGGTCTTGCCCGAGCCCGGCGTGGCGCTGGTGACCATCAGGACCGGTCCCACGTGCTCGCGCAGGGCGTAGGACACGCTCGTGCGCAGCACCCGGAAGGCCTCGACGGCCTCCGCGCTGTCGGGGTTCGACCGCGAGACGCTGGCGAGGACGGGCAGGCCCAGGTCGTTCGAGGCCTCCTCGGCGGAGGCGTAGCGGTCGGTGAGTGCCGACCGGGCGTAGGCCGCGGCGCTGCCGATCACGAGGGCGGCGAGGAAGGCCAGGACCGCGTCCCGGACGGGCTTCGGTGCGATGGGCCCGGTCGGGGGTGTCGCCTCCTCGAGGATCCGTGCGGCGTCGCTCGGTGCGCCCCGGACGGTGGCGGCCTGCGTCTGCAGCTGATCGAGCTCGGTGACCAGGGCCAGGTCGGTCCCGTCGGGGTCGGCCGCCTGGATGGCGTCGACCCGTTCGGTGATGCGGTCCAGCGTCTCCTGACGAGTCTCCTCCTGACGATCGTCGATGAACGTGGAGAAGGCCTCGGCGTAGGCGTTCGCCACCCGGGCAGCGGTCTCTGGGTTGCCGGCGACGGCGGAGAAGTCGAGCAGCTGGACGTCGGCCCGTGGGGACACGGTGACGGGGACCGGCAGCCCGGGGTCTTCGGCATCGGGATCCAGGTTGGCGGCGGCCAGATCCTTCACCGGTTGGGTGCGGGCCAGGGAGGCGTAGAAGTTGGCCTGCTGGAACAGCTCGTCGGCGGAGACGAACTCACCCTGGGTGTCGCGTCCCGACACCACCTGGCTGACCGCGGTCGCCTGGTACTGCTCGTGCTGGAGCGAGGAGAGCAGGAACACCACCACGGCCGCGGCCCCCGCGAAGGTGAGGAGCCACCAGCGGTAGCCCCAGATGATCCGGAGCGGGTTGGAGGATTCCATGTCGGTGAGGCCCTTCGATCTCCCAGGCGGCGGTGTCGCAGCGGGCGACCTGCGCCTATCGGCCCCATCCGACGACTCTTTACGGCTGTAGGTTCCACGGGTGCGCGTCGAGCTGGTCCACGAGTGGCTGACGAACATGGCGGGGTCGGAGAAGGTGGTCGGGGCTCTCCGTCGGGGGTTCCCCGGCGCTGGTGTCAGCACGAGCCTCTTCTACGCGCCCGAGTTCCCGGGCTGGGACGACGTGCACACCACCTTCCTGCAGCCCTTCGCCCGCCGGCGGGGCGCGCACCTGCGGGTGCTGCCGCTCATCCCCGCCGCCATGCACACCCTGCGGGTCCCCGACGCCGACCTGGTGATCACCAGCTTCCACTCGTTCGCCCTCAACGCGCGGGTTCCCGCCGACGTCCCCCATCTCGTCTACTGCCACACGCCACCCCGGTTCCTCTGGGAGCGCGAGCAGCTCGCCGGCGAGCGCGGGATCTCGACCAGGCTCACCGGCGCGGCGGCCGCGCTCCTCAAGCCTGGTGACCTGCGGCGCAGCCGCCGACCCGACCTGTTCATCGCGAACTCCCACGCGGTGGCCGATCGCATCCGCGACGACTACGGGCGCGAGGCCGAGGTGGTGCACCCCCCCGTGGAGGTGGAGCGCTTCGCCGCGGCGCTGGCGGCGCCGCAGGGCGACTACTACGTGGCGTTCTCCCGCCTGGTGGCCTACAAGCGGGTCGACCTGGTGATCGAGGCCTTCCGGCAGCTGGGTTGGCCGCTGGTGGTTGCGGGCGAGGGCCGCGCCCGACCGCAACTCGAGGCCGGCGCCCCGGCCAACGTGCGCTTCGCCGGGCGCGTGCCCGACGCCGACCTGCCCGGGCTGCTCGCCGGTGCCCGGGGCCTGGTGTTCGCCGGGGTCGAGGACTTCGGCATCACGATGGTCGAGGCCATGGCCGCGGGCACGCCGGTGATCGCGCTGGACGAAGGCGGCGCCCGCGACTCCGTCGAGCCCGAGCGCTCGGGTCTGCTGTTCGCCGAGCCCAGCGCGGCCTCGCTCGTCGCGGCGCTGCGCCTGGCCGACGGCATCGACTGGGACCCGCGGGAGGTCTCGGCATCGGCCCACCGGTTCGCCGAGGCCCGGTTCACCGAGCGGATGCAGGCGCTGGCGGCATCCGCCGTCGCTCACTGAGCGAGATCTCCGCCCGTCGATCACGGGCCGTGCTCAAGGCGACCGCCGCGCGTCCGAAAGGAGGCAGTCCCATCCGGAGTCCCCGAGAACGGCGGCATCACGTACATGGCAGTTGCCGAAGGACCGCTCGTCGCGCTGAACGGCCAACGCGACGCCGACGCGCGGCCCGTCGCCGGACGCCAGCGACTGCCGCTGTCGCCCTGGTCCCTCCGACTCGTGGCCGACCTCGCCGCCGCGCTCGTCGGCCTGGCGTTCCTGCCGTCGGCCGGTTGGGCCAACCTCGCCTACGCGGTGGGTGTCTTCGTCACGCTCGGGATGGTGGGCACCTACCGTCGGCACCTGGCCCTGAGCGCCCTGTCCGAGCTGCCGCGACTGCTGCTGGGCGCCGGCATCCCGCTGCTCCTGCTCGGGGGTGTGTCGCCCTTCGTCGACCTCCCCGCCTCGCTGTTCGACCAGGCGCTCGTGACCGGGGTCGCGGTCGTCGTCGGTCGCACCCTCACCTACGCCGTCATCCGGGCCGCGCGCCGCGCCGGCCAACTGCAGGAGAACGCGCTGATCGTCGGCGCCGGCACCGTGGGCATCGAGCTCTCCCGCCTGTTGAAGGAGCATCCCGAATACGGCCTCGTGCCGGTGGGCTTCATCGACGACGTCCCCTCGCAGCCCGGCCTCGACCTGCTCGGCGGCATGGCCGACCTCGAGAAGGTCATCCAGGCCCAGAACGTGCGACGGGTCCTGGTCGCGTTCGGCCCCCGGGGCGAGCAGGAGCTGGTGGCCACCCTGCGCTCCACGGGCCTGCACGACGTCGAGCTCCACGTCGTGCCACGGTTCTTCGAGCTCGGCTTCTCACCCGGCGGGCCCGACGTCGAGCACGTCTGGGGGATCCCGCTGTTCCAGGTGCGCCGGGCCGCGCTGCGTGCCGGCGCCTGGAAGGTGAAGCGGATGGCCGACGTGGTGGTGTCGGTGATCGTGCTCGCCCTGCTGGCCCCCCTGCTCGGTGTGCTCGCGGTGGCGGTCAAGCTCAGCAGCCCTGGCCCGGTGCTCTTCCGGCAGCGCCGCATCGGCCAGCACGGCCACGAGATCGAGGTGTTGAAGTTCCGCACGTTGCGGGTGAACACCGATGCCGACGTGACCTGGTCGGTGGCCCACGACCCGCGTCAGACGGGCGTGGGGCGCTGGCTCCGACGGCTGAGCCTGGACGAGTTGCCCCAGTTCTGGAACGTGTTCCGTGGTGACATGTCACTGGTCGGCCCCCGGCCCGAGCGCCCCCACTTCGTCAGCCGGTTCTCGGCCCAGGTGAGCCACTACGCCGATCGCCACCGCCTCCCCGTCGGGCTGACCGGGCTGGCCCAGATCCACGGCCTCCGGGGCGACACGTCGATCGAGGAGCGGGCCCGGTTCGACAACTACTACATCGAGCACTGGTCGCCCTGGGAGGACGTGAAGGTGGTGATCGCCACGGTGGGCGTGATCATCCGCGATGCCGTGCGCCAGTCGACCCGCTCCGACCGGCCCGGGCGCACCGCCACGGCCTCGTCCTCGGTGACCAAGGCCCCGACCAACGGGTCGTCGCCGCTCGTGGTGGAGCGTCGCTCGATGCGCCGCCGAAGCGGGCGCTGACCCGTCGGGCCCCGGGCCCGTCGCCCCCGGACCCGAGCGCCCCGGACCCGGGCGTGCAGCCCCGCTAGAAGCGGGACTCGAGCGAGACCTCGATGAGGTAGGGGCCGGGCTCGGCGAGGGCCATCTCGAAGGCGTCGCAGAACTCCTCAGCGGTCGAGGGCCGGCTGCCCGGCACGCCCATGCCCGCAGCCAGCTTCACGAAGTCGAGGTCGGGCCCGTGCAGGTCGAACATGGCCTTGGCCTTGGGGCCCGGCTCGCCCGCACCCGTGCGGGCCAGCTCGAGGTTCAAGATGTCGTAGGCGTGGTTGTTGTAGACGACGGTGGTGACGTTGAGGTCCTGACGGGCCTGGGTCCACAAGGACTGGATGGTGTACATGCCGGAGCCGTCGGCCTCGAGTGACACCACCGGTCGGTCGGGGCACGCCACCGCGGCGCCGGTGGCCGCCGGGAGGCCGAACCCGATGGCGCCGCCCGTGAGGGTGAGCAGGTCGTGACGGGGCGCACCCGCGGTGGCCAGGGTCGTCCAGAGCCCCGCGGTCGCCGACTCGTCGACGACGACCGCGCCTTCGGGGAGCAGGGTCGCGATCCCCGCGGCGAGCGTCTCGGGGTCGAGCGCGCCGGTGGGGCGGTCGGGCCGGTCCAGCTCCTGGATGACCTCGCAGCCGGCCGGGGCGCCCACGGCGTCGGCCAGCGCCTCGAGCGCGCCGATGCCGTCGTCGGCCGGGCCGGCCAGCACGTGGATGTCGCAGCCGGCGGGCAGGAGATCGGTCGCCTTGTCGGGGTAGGCGAAGAAGGACGCCGGCGAGTCGGCGTCCACCAGCACGACGTGGCGGATGCCGTCGAGCTGGAGCTGGACGAACTCGCCGAGGTAGCCGAGGCGCTCGACCGCGGGCAGGCCGGCCCCGCGCTCGAGGCGGGTCGGGAAGCACTCGCACAGGACCTTGGCGCCGGTGTGGGCCCCGATGCGGCTGACCGCGCGCAGCCCGGCCTCACGGGTGGTGGTGCCGCCCACGATCACGGCCACGGGCTCTCCCGAGCGCAGCACGGCCGCGATCTGGTCGATCCGGTCGCCGGCGACGGTGCTGCGAGGGTGGGGGGTGAGGGGTGCCGCGGGGCTCGCGCCGTCGGCCCACGACGTGTCGGCGGGGAGGATGAGGGTGGCGATCTGGTTGGGGGCCCCGATGGCGGCGGCGACCGCCTCGGCCGCGAGCCGGCCGACCTCGGCCGACGTCTTCGGCGCACCGATCCAGCCGGCCAGGTTGCGGGCCACCGTCTCGATGTCCGCGCTGAGGAAGATGTCCTGGCCGTAGTCGGTGGCGTGGTCGCCCACGATGTTCACCATGGGTGTTCCCGCCCGCCGGGCGTTGTGCAGGTTGGCGAGGCCGTTGCCGAGGCCCGGCGCCAGATGCAGCAGGGTGGCCGCGGGCTTGTCGGCCATGCGGCCGTAGCCGTCGGCCGCGCCGGTGACGGCGCCCTCGAACAGGCAGAGGATGCCGCGCATCTCCGGCACGTCGTCGAGGGCGGCGACGAAGTGCATCTCGGAGGTTCCGGGGTTGGTGAAGCAGGTGTCCACCCCGGCGTCCACCAGGGTGCGGATGAGTGCGCGGGCGCCGTTCACGATGGGTTCTCCTGCTCGGGGCGGTCGAAGATGGTTCCTGGGTTCAAGATGTTGTTGGGATCGAAGCCCGCCTTGATGCGGCGCATCAGGGCGACCTTCACCGGGTCCTCGAAGGCGAGGAAGTACTTCTTCTTCTCGGTCCCGAGGCCGTGCTCGCCGGAGATGGCGCCGCCCAGCGCGAGGCCCGCCTCGACGATGCCGCGCATGATCGCGTCCCGCTTGTCCGGATCCTTCTGGAACACCGAGAGGTGCACGTTGCCGTCACCGGCATGCCCGCAGCCCGGCACCCACGCCTCGTGCTCCTCGGCCACCTTGGCCACCGCGGCCAGGTACTCGGGCATGGAGGCGCGGGGCACGACCACGTCGATGATGTCGTCGGCGCCGTTCGCCTTGGCCACCCAGAACGCCTTCTCGCGAGCGTCGATCAGCGAGGCCCCGGCGTGGGACGGCAGGACGTAGACATCGAGCGCGCCCAGTTCGGCCACCAACTCGGCGACGGTCGCGACGTCGGCCTCGACCCGGTCCTCCTGGCTCCCCTCGATGACCACCACCAGGTACGCCAGCGCCGCGTTCTTGACGTCGGCGGGCACGCCCAGGTCGAGGCCCGCCGACTCGGTGATCACCGCCATGGTGAGCAGGTCGATGTACTCCAGCAGCAACGGGCCGACACCGCTGGCCACGATGCGGGGCACGGCCGTGGTGACCCCCTCCAAGGTGGCGAAGGGGACGAGCACGGTCGCGGCGTGGGGTTGGCGGGGATAGAGCTTGAGGGTGGCCTCGGTGACGAAGGCGAGCGTGCCCTCGGACCCGAGGACGAGTTGCGTGAGGTCGTATCCGGCGGTGGCCTTGACCACCTTGCCGCCGGTGCGGATGACGTCACCCGACGCCAGCACCAGCTCGAGCCCGATCACGTGGTGGCGGGTCACGCCGTACTTCACCGCCCGCATGCCGCCGGCGTTGGTGTTGATGTTGCCGCCGAGTGACGCACTGTTCTCACCGGGGAACACCGGGTACACCAGGCCGTGTGGCGCCAGCTCCTGGTCGAGCTGGTCGAGGGTGACCCCGGGCTGCACGACCGCCATGTGGTTCTCGGTGTCGATCTCGAGCACCCGGTTCATGCGCTCGAACGAGACCACCACACCCCCCTCGACCGGGATGCAGGCGCCGGAGAGGCCCGTGCCGCTGCCCCGTGCGGTGACCGGGATGCCGTGGGCGTCGGCCACCCGCAGGATCGCCGCGACCTCGTCGGTGGTACCGGGCCGCAGCAGCGCCGCCGGGCGGACGGGTGCCGCGGTGAGCGCCTCGTCGCGTGCGTAGTCGTCGTTGATGGCGTCGCCGACGAGCAGGTGCTCACTGGGCACCGTGTCGCGCAGGATCTCGGCCAGATCACCCATGTCGTCGTCGTCCTCCCGGGATGGCTCGGCCCGCAAGCTACCCGCGCCGACTCGTTCGGTCCCGTGGGACGCGGTGATCGCGGGCCGGGTCTCGTCGCAACCGTAGGCCCGACCCCGGTGGGGAGACGGGACCGGCGGCGGTCGTGGGCCGGTCGCAACGACCGGCGCACCAACCGTCCGGAGCCGCTCACCGGCGGGGCCTCGGTGCCGACAAGAGGACGATGACCGACGCATCCACCGCAGTCGCCGCCGACCGGTCCGGAGACCTGGCGCTGATCCGATCGACCTGCGCGGTCTGCGGCGC
>JBGAOY010000042.1:0-21367 GCA_044221555.1 Acidimicrobiales bacterium | reverse complement strand
GACGACTTCGCCGCCGCGACCGCGATCACCGGCAGCGCCGGCAACGTGCTCGACGACAACGACTACGCCGGCACCGAGCCGGGCGAGCCCGACATCGCCGGCGAGCCCAGCACCCGCTCGGTCTGGTACCGGTGGACCGCGCCGACCACCACGCGGATGCGCTTCGACACCTGCGGCAGCGTGATCGACACCATGCTCGCCGTGTACACCGGCGAGCGGGTGGACGCGCTCACCACCCTGGCGGGCAACGACGACACGCCGTGCGGCGCGTTCGGTTCGCCGGTGACCAGCGTCGTCGAGTTGGCCGTCACCGCGGGCACGACCTACCGGATATCGGTGGCCGGCTACGAAGGGGCGACCGGCGACTTCAGCCTCAACTGGAGCACGAACGCCCGGCCGGACAACGACGACTTCGCCGTCGCCGAGGTGCTGCAGGGGACCAGCGGGACCACCACGGCGTCGAACGCGCTGGCGACGAAGGAGGCGGGCGAGCCGGACCACACCGGCCACTCGGGCGGCACCTCGATCTGGTACTCGTGGACCGCGTCCGCCACGGGTCAGGTCGACCTGGACACCTGCGGGAGCAGCTTCGACACGATGTTGGCGGTGTACACCGGCACCGCCGTGGGGGCCCTGACCGAGGTGGCCGCCAACGACGACGGGTCGTGCGGCTACCAGAGCTCGCTGTCGTTCGCGGCGACCGCGGGCACGACCTACCGCATCGTGGTCGACGGCTACGGCCGGGCGACCGGGGCGGTGACACTGCACCGGGCCCCCGCCTGATCTGATCTGAGCGTCCCACATGCCCGGCTGGCCGACGGCCGGCCGGCCGGGACGCGGCGCAGCCCGCACCCGTACACTCCGCCGGGTGACCGACTGGTCGGCGCTGACGGTGGGGATCCTCGGCCCGCTGCAGGTCGCGAACGCTGGCACGCCAGTGCCCCTGCCGGGTCGCACCGAGCGGGCGGTCGTGGTCGCGCTGGCGGCGCGAGCAGGGCATCCCGCCACCAGCACCGCGCTCGGCGCCGACGTCTGGGGAGAGTCGTCGGGGGACGGGAACGGCCAGAACCTGGTGGTCACCGTGTCGCGGGTGCGTCAGCGCCTCGTCGCCGCGCTCGGCCCGGCGGCGCGGGACCTGGTCGAGACCGTCCCGGGTGGCTACCGCCTCGCGGTCGACCCCCACCTGGTCGACGCGACCCGCTTCGCCGACCTGGTCGCCGAAGGCCGCCGGCTGGTCCCCGAGGGCGCCGAGTCCGCCGCCGCCGCCCGCGACCGCGTCAGCCAGGCCCTCGCCCTGTGGCGCGGCGACCCGCTGGTCGACATCGCCGGCTCGCCGACCGGCCTGGCCGAGGGCTCGCGGCTCGCGTCGCTGCGGGCCGAGGCGCTCGACACCCTGGCCGACGCCGAGTTGGCCCTCGGCCACGACCAGGCGGTGATCGCACGGGTCGAGGCCTTGGTCGTCGACGATCCGCTGCGCGAGCGGCGGTGGGCCCAGCTCATGGTCGCCCTCTACCGCACCGGCCGCCAGGCCGACGCCCTGCGGGCCTACCAGCGGGCGCGCGCCGCACTGGCCGAGCTGGGCATCGAGCCGGGCCCCGACCTGCAGCGGCTCGAATCGGCCGTGCTGGCCCACGACCCGTCGCTCGACGTCGTGACGCCGAGGGCGGGGGCGCCCGGCGGTGTCGGGGGCCCCGGCGGGCAGGGGGACCGCCCTCCCCGCGACCCGATGGCGCCGCACGTGGTCTGGGTGGACCAACAACTCGAGGTGCCGCTGATCGGGCGCCAGGCCGAGCTGGCCCGCCTCGTCGGCCGCTGGCGTGACGTCAACCGGTTGCGCACGGGTGGTGTGGTGTTCATCGACGGCGACCAGGGGGTGGGCAAGACCCGCCTGGCCGCCGAGCTGGCCGACCTGGCCCGCCGCGAGGGGGGCCGAGTGGTGGCGGCGCGCTGCGCGCCCGGCGCCGGGCTGTCGGCGCTGTTGCCGGCGGCGTCGGCCGTGGGGGTGCCCTTGCCGGCAGGCGACCTCGGGCCGGGCTCGCCGGCCACCTTCGAGTTCGCGGGCCAGGTGGCCGGGTACCTGTTCGACACGTCGCTCGATGTGCCCCTCCTGCTGGTGCTCGACGACGCCCAGTGGGCCGGTGCCGAGACGATCACGCTCTTCCGCCAGATGGGCAACCGTCCCCTGCCGATGACCCAGCCGATGATCGTCCTGGCCCTGGTCCTCACCCAGCGCGGCTACGACAGCCCCCCGGGGCTGGCTGAGCTCCACCGACACGTCGAGCGCCTCGACGTCAACGACCGCATGGTGGTCGAGGCGCTGGGCCCGGCGGAGGGTCGGGCGCTGCTCGTGGGCCAGCTCGGCACCCTGGCGCGGTCGATCGGGGACACCACGCTCGACCGGCTGGTGAGCGAGCTGGGCGGCAACCCTCGGGCGCTGGTGGAGTACGCCGCCCACCTGAGCGACGGGGCGGCCGCGGCCACCGCCGTCCCCCCCACCGCCGGGATCGCGGGTGTGGTGGCGGCCCTCGGCGTCCCCCACTCGCTGCGCCTGGCGGTGGACGAGCGTCTCGATGCGCAGGCACCCGACGTGGTGGCGGTGGTGCTCACGGGCGCGCTGATCGGCCCGACCTTCACCCTCGCCCGGGTGGCCAGGGGCGCCGGGCTCGGGGAGGACGACGCCCTCGCCGGCCTCGAGCAGGCGATGGATGCCCGGTTGGTCGAGGAGGGACCGGCGGCCGACACCTACCGCTTCCTCTCCGAGGTCGACCGGCTGGTCGCGCTCGACCACCTGTCGAACGCCCGCCGCTCGCGGATCGAGGCCCGCCTGGCCACCGGAGCAGCAGCAACGCCCGAGCGAGGCCGCTGAAACCCCGCTGCAACCCCCGCGGCGCATGCTGGCCGAGGCCCGCGCCGGCCGACCGGCACGCGGCGCGGGCACCGCCTTGGGAGGGGCCCTCATGCACCGAACGCACCGACTCCGCCGCGTCATCGTCGCCACCCTTGCCGCACTGGCCACCGTCACGGGCCTCCTGGCCGTGACGGCGACCGCCGCCGCGCCCGCGCCGGCGCCCCCGTCGGGCCCGGAGGGCCGCATCGCCACCGTGGCCGACGCGGTCGACGGCGAGTACATCGTCACCTTCCGCGACGGCGCGGTCACCGCGCCCCGCGTGGAGGCGACCGCCACCGCGCTGTCGTCGCAGCATGGCGGGGAGGTGCTGTTCACCTACACGGCGGCACTGGTCGGGTTCGCCGCCTCCCTCACCGAAGCCGAGGCGCTCGAGCTCAGCCTCGACCCCCGGGTGGCCGCGGTCCAGGAGAACGGCCAGGTCCACCTGACCGACACGCAGAGCCAGCCGCCCTCGTGGGGCCTCGACCGGATCGACCAGCGGGACCTGCCGCTGGACGACTCGTACACCTACGCGAACGACGAGGCGGGTGCGGGGGTGACCGTCTACGTCATCGACACCGGCATCCGCACCACCCACGTCGACCTCGGCGGTCGGGCGACCATCGGGACCGACACGGTCGGTGACGGCCAGAACGGCCAGGACTGCCACGGCCACGGCACCCACGTGGCGGGCACCGCGGCCGGGACGACCTACGGGGTCGCCAAGGCCGCCCACCTGGTGGCGGTGCGCGTGCTCGACTGCTCGGGCTCGGGCACCGATGCCCAGGTGATCGCGGGCATGGACTGGGTGACCGCCAACGCCCAGCACCCCGCCGTGGCCAACATGAGCCTCGGGGGCGGGGCCGACGCCGCCACCAACGCGGCGCTGGCCAACTCGGTGGCCTCGGGCGTGACCTACGCGGTCGCCGCCGGCAACGGTGACCTGATCGGTCGACCCCAGGACGCCTGCCAGAGCTCGCCCGCCGGCGCCCCGGAGGCGCTCACCGTGGCCGCGGTCGACCGCGCCGACACCCGGGCCGACTTCTCCAACTACGGCACGTGCGTCGACCTCTTCGCACCCGGCGTGGGGATCACCTCGTCGCTCGGCACCTCCGACACCGGGGTGGCCACCTGGGACGGCACCTCAATGGCCACCCCCCACGTGGCCGGCGTCGCCGCCCGCTACCTGTCCCTCGACCCCACCGCCACGCCCGCCCAGGTGACCGACGCCATCCTCGGCGCGGCCACCCCCGACAAGGTGGTGGACGCCAGAGCGGGCAGCCCCAACCGGCTGCTCAATGCCTCGTACCAGCTGCCGCGACCGTCCATCACCACCGTGGTGGACGCCACACCGGACGCGGCCAGGGACTTCACCTTCCAGCTGTGCCCGGTGACGCCCACGCCCGGCACGTGTCGCGGCTTCTCGCTCGACGACGACGGCAACGCCACGCGGGCCGACCGGAACCGCTCGGCGCGGCTGGCCCCCGGCACCTACACGGTCACCCAGGACCCGGCCGAGGGATGGAAGCTGCGGTCCATCACGTGCGACACGGGCGAGAGCGTCAGCCGGCCGGACCGGCGGGCCACCATCACGCTGGCGGCCGACGAGGCCGTGACCTGCACGTTCCGGGAGGGCACGTCGGCGCTCGCCATCGTCGCGGACTCGCTGCCCGACGCCGCCCGCGACTTCCAGTTCCGCCGTTGCGGGCCCGGGCCCCGCTCCTGCGTGGACTTCCGCCTCGACGACGACGCCGATCCGGCGCGATCGAACCGCAAGCTCTTCGCCCGTCTCACCCCGGGCACCTACACGGTGACCCAGGCCCCCGCCGACCGGTGGGTGCTCGACGACCTGCGCTGCGACACCGGTGAGCAGGTCGACCGGGCCCACCGGCGGGTCGTGGTGACCGTCGGCCGCAACGAGGCCACCACCTGCACCTTCACCAACTCGACCACCGCGATCACGGTGGTGCAGGACACCCGGCCCGGCCATCCCGCCGACTTCGGCTTCCAGGTGTGCCGCAGCGGTGGGAGCTGCCGGGCCGTCCTCCTCGACGACGACCAGGACCCGACGCTGGCCGACCGGACGGCGGTGACCGGCCTGGCGCCGGGCACCTACACCGTCGTCCAGGACCCGTCACACGGGCCGCTCACCGCGCTGGGCTGCGACGGTGGCGCCACCACCGACCTCGGTGGACGGCAGGCGTCGATCACGCTCGCCGCCGGCGACCGGGTGACGTGCACCTTCACCAACACCGCCCCCGGGCCCGACAACGACTTCTTCGCCGACGCCGCGGCGCTGACGGGCCCGTCGGGCACCGTGGCCGGCACCACGGCGCTGTCCACCGTCGAGGCCGGTGAGCCGGCCCACACCGGCGACAGCACCCACTCGGTCTGGTACACGTGGACCGCGCCGGCGACCGGTTCGGTCACCTTCGACACCTGTGACCACTCGGCGTACGACACCACCCTCGACGTCTACACCGGCGCGGCGGTGGACGCGCTCACCGTCGTCGGCGGGAACGACGACGCCTGCGACTTCCTGAGCAGCTCGGTCAGCGTCGCCGTGGTTGCCGGCACCACCTACCACGTGGCCGTGGGCGGCTACCACGACGACAACGGGCAGTTCAACCTGCACTGGGCGGTGGCCCCGTGACCGCGCCCGCACCTCGCCGGCCCGGTCTTCCCGCGCTGGTCCGGCTGGTCCCGCTCCTCACCGTGGCCGCCGTGGTGGCGGCCGGCCTCGCCGGCACGGGCGTTCGACCCGCCGCGGCCGCGGCCGCCGCCGACGGCAGCGGGCGCGGCGCCTCCGACCCGGAGGCCGCCGTCCCGGTGGGCCAGGTGGCACCGGCGCCCGTGCCGGTCGACGGCCAGTACATCGTCACCCTGGCGCCCGGCGCCGAGGCCTCCGACGTCGAGGCCGAGGCCGCCACGCTGGCCGCCGCGCACCGCGGCGAGGTGCTGCACACCTACCGGTCCGCCCTGCGGGGGTTCGCCGCCCGCCTCGCCGCCGACGAGGCGCTGGCCCTCAGCGCCGACCCCCGAGTGGCGCGGGTCGAGCAGGACGCCGCCCTCGTGCTGCACGACACCAGCCAGAGCGACGCGACCTGGGGCCTCGACCGCCTCGACCAGGTCGACCTGCCCCTCGACACCACCTACACCTACGGCGGCTCCGGAGAGGGGGTCCACGCCTACGTGATCGACACCGGCATCCGGACCAGCCACGCCGACTTCGGTGGCCGGGCGTCGGTCGGCTTCGACTCGCGGGGCGGCAACGGCCAGGACTGCGAGGGCCACGGCACCCACGTGGCGGGGACGATCGGCGGGGCCACCTACGGGGTGGCCAAGTCGGTCAGCCTGGTGTCGGTGCGGGTGATCCCCTGCGCCGGCGGCGGCGAGCTCTCCGACCTGCTCGCCGGCATCGACTGGGTGACCGCCAACGCCGTGCACCCGGCCGTGGCCAACATGAGCCTGGGCCCGGCATTGGGGTTCGGGGACACCGCGGTGTTCCCCACCCTCGACCAGGCGGTGGCCACCTCGATCGCCTCCGGCATCCCGTACGCGGTCTCGGCCGGCAACGGCAACCTGGTCGGCACGCCCGTGGACGCCTGCAACCTGTCACCGGCGCGGGTGCCCGAGGCGTTGACGGTGGGCGCCAGCAACCGCAGCGACCGGCGCGCCGGCTTCTCCAACTTCGGCCCGTGTGTCGACCTCTTCGCCCCAGGGGTGGGCATCACCTCCGACGTCGCCGACAGCGACACCGCCACTGCGGTCCACGACGGCACCTCCATGTCCTCGCCGCACGTGGCGGGGGTGGCCGCCCGCTACCTGGGGGAGCGCCCCACGGCCGAGCCCGCCGAGGTCGGCGCCGCCCTGTTGTTCGGCGCGACCACCGACCACGTCGCCAACCCGGGCACCGGCACGCCGAACCGGTTGGTGAACAGCCGGTTCCTCGCCAGCCGGCCCGCCCTGTCGGTGGTGGAGGACGCGGCCCCGGCCGACGGCCGGCAGTTCGCGTTCACCGTCTGCGGGCCCGATGGGGCGTGTGACGACGTGGCGCTGTCGGACGACGGCGATCCCACCACCCTCGACGACCGGCACACGGCCAACGGCCTCGTGCCGGGCACCTACACCATCACCCAGGCCGCCGTGCCCCGGTGGGACCTGGCCGACCTGTCGTGCACCACCACCGCCGGCGTGGACCTCACGGGACGGACGGTCACGGTCGACCTCGGCCCCGACCAGCACGTCACCTGCACGTTCACCGACACGTCGACCGGCATCACGGTGGCGCAGGACACCCGTCCCGAGGCACCGACCGACTTCTCGTTCACCCGGTGCCGGGGCACCAGATGCGTGGCCTTCACGCTGGACGACGACGCCGACCCCGCGCGGTCGAACCGGACGGTCGCCTCCGGGCTCGCCCCCGGCCGCTACGTGATCAGCCAGGGCGCGGCGCGGGGCTACGACCTGTCCCGGCTGCGGTGCGATGCCGCCGCCACCGTCGACCGGGCCCACGGCCGGGTGACGATCGACCTGGTGGCCGGTCAGCGCGTCGCCTGCACGTTCACCAACCGCTCGGCGGCCATCACCGTGGTCGAGTCGGCGTCGCCGGCCGGGCCCGACGACTTCACCTTCACGCGGTGCCGGGGCACGCGTTGTCGCGACTTCGCCCTGGACGACGACCGCGACCCGACGCTGCCCGACCGGCGCACGTTCGGCGGGTTGGCGCCGGGCACCTACCGGGTGACCCAGACCGGCGCGCCGGCGCTGGGGCTCCACGGCCTGACCTGTGACGGTGGGGAGACCGTGGACCCGGGCGCCCGCCGGGCGCGGATCGTCCTCACCGCGTACGAGCACGTCACCTGCACCTTCACCAACACGCCGGCGCCTCCGGCCAACGACGACTTCGCCGACGCGCTGGTCGTCGCCGGGGCCGAGGGCAGCGTGGAGGTGGACAACTCCTACGCCACGGCCGAGCCCGGCGAGCCGGCCCACGCGGGCAACGACGCCATCCGCTCGGTCTGGTACCGGTGGACCGCGCCGACCACGGGGTCGTACGACTTCTACACCTGTGGCAGCTTCCCCGGCCTCGACACGGTGATGGCGGTCTACTCCGGCACGGCGCTCGGGTCGCTGGCGCCACTGGCCGGCAACGACGACGGCTGCGGCGACTTCCTGCCGATCTACAGCAGCAAGGTGACCTTCAGCGCCGTGGCCGGCGCCACCTACCGCATCGCCGTCGACGGCTTCGAGGGCGCGGCCGGGCCGATGACGGTCAGCTGGTCGCCGACCTGACGCCGGAAGCGGACGGCCCGGTCCCGGGCGCATCGGTCGGGCGGCCGCCCTAACCTCTGTTCGTGGACTTCGGGCCCCAGGCCATCCAGGGCGCCGCCCCCAGTGGTGCGGGCGGCACCATCGACTACCGGCTGGCCCGCCACGCCCTGGTCTCCGAGTTCAAGAAGGGCCGGCTGGCCGAGCACGAGGTGTGCGACGCTCACCCCGAGCTGGTGCGGGCCGCCAAGGAGCTGGGCGACCCCACCTCGCAGCCCTGCCCCATCTGCGAGGAGACCAACGTGGTGCTGGTGTCCTACGTCTTCGGCCCTCGCCTACCGTCCCACGGCCGCTGCATCAGCCAGAAGGGCGAGCTGGCCAAGCTCGCCCGCCGCTCGGGGAACTTCACCTGCTACGTCATCGAGGTCTGCCCCAACTGCGCCTGGAACCACATGGCCCGGGTGTTCTCGCTCTGATCGCCGCTGGGTCGGCGCGGGGGAACGGAACCAACCGGGGCCGGCCGACGTGTAACACCCCGATGCCCTCGTTACGATTGTGTTGCGACGCCGCGGCCCCTCTCGGCGCGGCGCAACCCGACCCCCTGGCCCCGAGTCACCCATGAGCGATCCTTCCAGCGCGGTGCGAGACGTCCCCGAGGGGATGCGCGTCACCAAGCGCGGCAAGCTGAAGAAGCTGCGCAAGCGCAGCCTCATCTGGCGCCTGCGGCGGGTGTTCTACCTCGCCCTGCTGCTGGTCGTGGCCGGTGTGGCCGGCGCGTTCTGGGTGCTGTCGCAGGTGAAGCTGCCCGCGGCCAACGACCAGTTGCGCCAGACCAGCTACGTCTGCTTCGCCGACCGCCAGGGAACCTGCGGGCCCGGCAATTCGGACTTCAAGCTGAAGGGTGACGAGGACCGGGCCGACATCCGCTACGAGGACCTGCCCGACGTCGTGGTCGAGGCCGTGATCTCGGCCGAGGACCGCGACTTCTTCCAGCACGGCGGCATCGACCCCGTGGGCATCGCCCGGGCCGTGATGGCCAACGCCAACGACGAGCAGATCACCCAGGGCGGTTCGACCATCACCCAGCAGTACGTGAAGAACGTCTACCTCACCCGCGAGCGGTCGATCACCCGCAAGCTGCGCGAGGCCGTGCTGGCGGTGCGGGTGGACGACGAGCTCTCGAAGGAGGAGATCCTCGAGCGCTACCTCAACACGATCTACTTCGGGCGCGGCGCCTACGGCATCCAGGCCGCGTCGCAGGCCTACTTCCGCCACGACATCCAGGAGCTCGACGGTCTGGTGCCCGATGCCGACGGCAACCCGACCACGACGTTCTCACCCGTCGAGCTCGCCCAGGTGGCCTACCTGGCCGGCCTCATCCGTGCCCCCGAGCGGGCCGACGCGCAGCGCAACCCCCGGGTGGCCACCCAGCGGCGCGACTCGGTGCTCGACGCCATGCTCGAGGAGGGCTACATCGACCAGGCGCAGCGCGACGCCGCCGCGGCCGAGGGCTGGGAGGTGGACGACCTGTTCGCCTCGAAGAACATCGTGTCGCGGTCGCCAGCCACCACCCTGGGCACGGTCCGCGACTGGGAGCACGGCACGGAGTACTTCGCCGAGTACGTCCGCCAGCAGCTGGTGGAGCGGTTCGGCGAGGACCAGGTCTACGGCGGCGGCCTTCGGGTGTACACGACCCTGTACCCCCAGATCCAGGACGCCGCGTACGAGACCGTGACGAGCACGCTGAACGTGCCGGGTGACCCCGCCGCGTCGATCGTGGCCCTCGACGACCGGGGCAGGGTGCGGGCGATGATGGGCGGCACCGACTTCGCGAACCAGTCCGTGAACCTGGCCGTGGGCGTGGACGGCGGCGGGTCGGGCCGCCAGCCGGGGTCGTCGTTCAAGCCCTTCGCCATCGCCACGGCGCTCAAGGAGGGCTACTCGGCCGAGGCCCGCATGACCGTGCCCGGCAGCGCCGAGTTCAACCTGTCGGACTACGGCGCCGGCGGGGGGACCTGGCGGGTGTCGGGCGGCGGCGGCAACTACAACATGATGACGGCCCTGCCCCACTCGTCGAACATGTTCTACGCCACCCTGATGCTCAAGCTCGGGGCCCAGAACGTGATCGACACCGCCCACCAGATGGGGATCACCGCCCCGCTCGACCCGCCCGTGCCGTCGATCGTGCTCGGCGCCGGCGAGGTGTCGCCTCTCGACATGGCGTCGGCCTACTCCACCTTCATGAACCACGGCACGCACTACGAGCCCCAGGTGATCACCCGGGTGGAGGACAGCGCCGGCAACGTCATCTGGGAAGCGCCCGAGACCGGCGAGCAGCCGATCTCGCCCGAGATCGCCGACATCACCACCACGGCCATGCGGGGCGTGGTCACCAACGGCACGGCCACCGCCGCTCGGCTCGACAACGTCGAGGTCGCGGGCAAGACCGGCACCACCCAGAACAACAAGGACGCCTGGTTCGTCGGCTTCCGCTGCAACTTCGTGGCGTCGGTGTGGATGGGCTACCCCGGCTTCGACGGGGCCCCGGTGCTGCCGATGGACAGCGTCCACGGCGAGCGGCAGGAAGGTGGCCGCCTCCCCGCGCGCATGTGGCACGACTTCATGACGCGGGTGGCCGACGAGGGACTGCTCAACGACGACTGCGAGCTGGCCAACGTCACCGACTTCCCCCCCGGCAAGGACTTCGACGACGAGGACCTGCCGGGCGGCGCGGTCGGCGGCACCGGCCCGGTGGGCACGGTGGCGCCGCAGACGCCCGTCACCGTCACGGTGCCCCCCGCCACCACGCCGCCGGTCACCGACCCGCCCGTCACGGTCACCGAGCCACCGGCCACCACGCCCACCACCGCCGGTGGCGCGGAGCTGGCGGTGGACGAGCGCCGGTCCGGGGCCGGGCGAAGACCGGGCCGCTCGCCGTGAGCGAGCCGTCCGGGCCCGCCGCCCCGTCCTGCACGTCGTGCGGGCGTGACGACGAGCCGCTCACCCGTGTGCACCGGGTGTACGTCACCCCCGAGGCGTGGGACACGCCGGGCCGGGCCGACGTGGTGGACGAGGTCGAGCACTGGTGCTTCGTGTGCCGCACCCACTACCCCCATGAGGAGGCGCGCGGCGAGCGAGGGACGAGCGAGCCTTGACGATGCGATGAGGCGTCAGCCGAAGAGCGGTCAGACGGGCTACAATTTCAGCAACCGCCGGCAGCCGAGGGGCGCTGGACGGGGAAGGAGGCTCAGACATGAGCACAGCCAAGATGACCGCACCCGCCGTGCGCGCCCGGAAGGTGTCCGCGGGCGCCGACCCGCTGGTGATGGTGACGGCGTACGACGCGCCGGGCGCCCGCATCGCCGACGAGGCCGGGGTCGACCTGATCCTGGTGGGCGACTCGCTGGCCATGGTGGTGCTGGGCTACGACGACACCCTGCAGGTGACCGTCGACGACATGGCCCACCACACCGCGGCGGTGGCCCGGGCCAAGCCCCGAGCGATGATCGTGGGCGACCTGCCGTGGATGAGCTACCACGTGTCGGTCGAGGACACCGTGCGCAACGCGGCCACCCTCATCAGGGCGGGCGCGCAGTGCGTGAAGCTCGAGGGCGGCCGCAAGCGCCTGCCGATGATCGAGGCCATCGTGGCCGCCGAGATCCCGGTGATGGGCCACCTCGGCCTCACGCCGCAGTCGGTGCACGCGATGGGCGGGTTCAAGGTGCAGGGCAAGGAGCACGAGGCCGCGCTCGAGCTGGTGGCCGAGGCCAAGGCCCTGGCCCACGCCGGGTGCTTCGCCATCGTGCTCGAGGGGGTGCCCGACGTGGTGGCGGCGATGGTCACCGATGCGGTCGACGTGCCCACCATCGGAATCGGCGCCGGCGGCCGCTGCGACGGCCAGGTGCTGGTCTTCCACGACCTGCTCGGCATCGAGGACCGGGTGGCGCCGAAATTCGTGCGTCGCTACGCCTCGCTCAAGGACGACGCCGTGGCGGCCATGTCGGCCTTCGCCGACGACGTGCGCTCCGGCCGCTTCCCGAGCGACGACGAGAGCTACCACGTCAGTGCCGACGTGGCCGAGACGCTCGAGCTCTACGGCTCGACGCCGCCCCCCGGCGCCTGACGGCACACCGGCTCCCGCTCCGCGGCCTGCGCCGCGTCTAGGGATCCGACCAGGTGAGGGCCCGGATGGCGTGGTCCGGGCCCTTGTGCACGACGACGTCGGCGCGGGCCGCGCTCGGCGCGATGTGCTCGACGACGTTCGGCAGGTTCATCGCCGTCCAGACCGCTCGAGCCAGTTCGTCGATGGCGTCGCGCTCGAGACCCACGAAGCCGCGGTAGAACGAGTCCGGGTCGTGGGCGGCGGCCCGGACCAGGTCCTGGAACCGGTCGACGAACCACCCTTCGACGTCGTCGATGGCCGCGTCGACGTACACCCCGAGGTCGCCGAAGCGCCGCTGGAGGGCCACCACGCCCTCGAGGAGGAGCACGTCGGGCCGGTCGAACCGCTCGGGCTCCTCGAGGACGTCGTAGCGCTGATGGGAGTAGACCGGGGCCGAGAGCGGGGAGCGGCCGTCGCGCGCCGCCATGACGAGCGCGTCGAGGCGGTCCAGGTCGTAGGTCTCCGGGAAGCCCTTGCGATCGACCAGGCCGTTCGCCTCGAGCACGGCGTTGGGCCACAGGAAGCCGTCGGTGGTCAGCACCTTGACCGACGCGCCGCGGCCCCGAAGGCGCTCCGCGAGGGTCGCGGCGATGGTCGACTTGCCCACCGCGACCGGGCCGGCGATGGCGAGCACCCGTGTGCGGTCGGTCGTCGGCACGACGCGGTCGACCACCTGGTCGAGCAGGTCCGAGCCGGTCACGGCCGTCGACGGTAGTCAGCCCGGAACCGGCGCCCCGCGCCGGAGGGCCAGGTGTGCCGGTCGGCGGTCACCTGAGCGCCGCCGTCCGGGACCTCGGCTACGCCGGCGACCGGACCGGGAGCCGGGGCGACCGCTCCGGCGGGAGGTGCTCGTCCAGGTCGGCGAGGAGCTCGTCGCGCTGCCCCCGGCGGGCGGGGTCGTCCCACAAGTTCGTCCGCTGCAACGGGTCCTCGTCGTGGTCGTACAGCTCACCTTCGGTGCCCTCGTAGCGGGGCACCGAGCAACCCCGGGACCACAGCGCCCACTGCAGGCGGAACCGGCCGCCGACGTCGGTGGTGCTCGGGTCGTAGCGGGTGGCCGTCATGGCGTCGCGGTGGATCGTCCGCAGGTGCATGCCGACGTTGGCGAACTGGCTGTCCCAGGTGGTCAGGACGCGCACTCGTCCTGACCCCGGGGCGGTGGGCAACGGCGCGCCCTCCATCTGGTCGGGGACGTCGAGCCCCGCGATCGAGCAGAACGTGGGCGCGAGGTCGATGGTGCCGACCGGCTCGGGCACACGCGCCGCCGCGACGGCGGCCACCGGGGCCGGCCGCCACACCAGTGGCACCCGCATCAGCGCGTCGACGTGGTAGGGGCCCTTGAACACCAAGCCGTAGTCGCCCCCGAGATCACCGTGATCCGAGGTGTAGATCACGTCGGTGGTGTCCGCGAGGCCCCGACGCTCGAGCTCGGCGAGCACCTGGCCGACCGCGTCGTCGATCAACTCGTTCTCCACCGCGACCATCGCGGTCATCTCGCGGAGCTGGTCGTCGGTGATCCGCGCGGGCACGACGGTGGTCGGACCGCCCTCGGGGTTGGTGAACCTGCCGTGGAGCCAGGCCAGCCAGTGGGCGGGCTTCCCCGCCAGCACGGCTTGGGCCTCCGGGCCACGCAGGTGGTTGGCCGGCAGGGGCACATCCCGCCAGTCGACCCGGCGGCGGACTTCGTCGAGGGGCGGGTCGAACGGGTGGTGGGGATCGGGGAAGCTGAGCCAGCAGAACCACGGGTCGGTGCCGCGGCCGGCAATCCAGTCGATGGCCCGGTCGGCGCACCAGTCGGTGTGGTACTGGTCGCGCGGGATCGGGTTGTGGTGCACTTCGGGGGCGCCGGTGTCGCCTCCGCCGCGGCCGGTGAGGGCGGTCGCGAAGCCCCTCGTGGCCTCGGGGTGGTGCTCGTAGAGCCAGTCGGTGTAGTGGTGCGGCATGGTCGCCCCGTGCCCGGCCAACTCGACGTGCTCGAAGCCGTGCCACGGGCCGGTCTGGCCGTGCGAGACGAGCCGGTTCTCGCCGAAGCGGTGCAGGAGGTCTAGGTGGGGATCGAAGTGGGCCTTGCCCACCAGGGCCGTGCGGTAGCCGGAGCGCCGGAGCACCTCGGCGACGCTGAGCGCGTCGCCCGGCAGCGGCACACCGTTCGCGACCACGCCGTGGGTGCGGGGGTGCTGGCCCGTCAGCATCGTCGACCGCGACGGCATGCACACCACGTTCTGGACGTGGCAGCGCTGGAAGTCGATGCCGGTGGCGACGAGGTGGTCGAGGTGCGGCGTCCGGGCGACCGACTGCCCGTGGGCACCCAGCGCGTCGAACCGCTGCTGGTCAGCCGTGATGAACAGCACGTTGCGGTGCGGCCGGTGGTTCGGGTCCGCCCCCGGGCCAGGGGGCGGCTCGCCGGCGCGGTCAGGCCCGAGGCGGCGGCGGACCTGTGCCTCGGCCCGGCGGGCGCGGAAGACCCCGCGGAAGAGCGCGTTCGTGTGACCGGCGACGCGCTGTGTGATGGGTTCGGGGATCTCCATGTCACTCCTCGATCGGCTCGGTGTCTGCACGGTCGTCGACGTGTGGTATCGGCCGGGTGCCGGATGGGAAACGGGCCGGGACCACGGGCCCCGGGCGGCGCTGGTGGCGGGACCGTAAGGTGCACCCGTGGGGGACGGGGAAGGGCCCGACGTCGAGATACGGGTGCTCGGCCCGCTCGAGGTCGAGGTCGACGGCGCGCGCGTCGCGCTGCCCTCCAAGGTCGAGCGGTCGGTGCTCGTGGCGCTGGCACTTCGCGGTGGTGAGTCCGTGACGGCGGCGACGCTCGCCGCGGACGTCTGGGGCGACGACCCGCCGGCATCGTGGCGCAAGGGCGTCCACGTACGGGTGTCGCGCCTGCGCCGGCGCCTGGAGGGGCCGACCATCGCCGGCACCGACGTGGTGGCGACCACGGACGACGGGTACCGGTTGGCGGTGCCCGGTGATCGTGTGGACGCAGTCCGCTTCGAGCGCCTGCTGGGCGAGGGTCGCCGCCTGCTCGCGGAGGGCCGAGCCGTGGACGCCGAGCGGGCCCTGGGGACGGCAACGGCCCTGTGGCGGGGCGAGCCGCTCGCGGAGATCGCGGACACACCGGCGGGCCAGGCCGAGCGCTCCCGCCTGAGCGAGCTGCGGGAGGTGGCCGTCGACGAGTGGCACGCAGCGAGGTTGGGGGTGGGCGAGCACCACACCCTCGTCGCCGCGCTCGAGGCGGGCGTCGCCGACCAGCCGCTCCGCGAGCGGCGCTGGGAGCAGTTGATGCTCGCGTTGTACCGGAGCGGTCGCCAGAGCGAGGCGCTGCGCGCCTACCAGCGAGCCCGGGAGCTGTTGAACGTCGAGCTGGGCATCGAGCCCGGCCCGGACCTGCGCCGGATCGACGCCGCGGTGTTGGCCAACGATCCGAGCCTCGACCTGGCGCCCGACCCGGCACGACGGGCAGTCGCGGTGCCAGGGCTGACGGCGGCTGCGCCCGTCGAGCGGCCGCTCGACTGGGTACGACGGCAGCAGGCCGTGCCCCTCGTGGGCCGGGGTGACGAGCGCGACCACCTGGAAGCCGTCTGGCGCCGCGTGTGCGACGAACCCGCCGGTGGTCTGGTCGTGCTCACCGGCGACGCGCTCGTGGGCAAGACTCGGCTGGTGGCCGAGCTGGCCGATCTGGCTGCCGGCGAAGGGGCGTTGGTGCTGGCCGGCCGGTGCGTCGCCGGCGGCGGTTGGTCGGCGTTGGTCGCGGCGTTCGCCCCGCTGGGTGTGCCGGTGCCCGACTCCGCCCACACACCGGGCTCGGCTCCCGCGGTCACCCACGCGTTGGCGGTGGTCGATCGCCTGTTCGAGGTGGCCCGCACGCGCCCGGTGCTGGTGTTCATCGACGACTTCCAGGTCGCCGACGCCGACCTCATCGCGCTGGCGCGGGTGATGCAGGACCGTCCGACGCCGCTGGACGAGCCCATCCCGGTGCTGGTGGTGCTGGCGGTGCGCGACGGCGTCCCGGTGCCGCCGGACATGGCCGGCATGACCCGCGATGCCGCCCGCCTCAGAGTGTCCGAGCACCTCGCGGTCCCGCACCTGTCGCTCGACGAGGGGCGGGCGCTCCTGTCCGAGCGACTGGCGTCGGAGGGGGCCACGGGGCCGCAGGCCGCGATCGCCGAGTTGGCACAGGACCTGGGTGGCAATGCGGGGGCCATCGTCGAGATGGGCCGCCACCTCAGCGGGCGGAGGGTCGAGCCAGGCGGCCTCGAGGTGCTGGGGGTGCCCGACACGCTGCAGGCCCAGGTGAACGACCGGCTGGTGGCGCTGCCCGCCGAGGTGGTGCGCTTCCTGCTGGCCGCCTCGGTGCTCGGGCCGACCTTCGACGTCGAGGCTCTCGCCGCGGCCACCGGCAGTGACCCCGACGCCACCCTCGATGCGTTGGACGCCGCGATCGCGGCACGGTTCCTGGTCGCCGACCCGACAGGGACCGGTGCCTTCCAGTTCGTCACCGCGGTGGAACGCATCGTCACGAGCGAGCGGTTGTCACCCCAGCGGCGAGCCCACATCCAGGACCGGCTGGCAGGCGCGGGACGGGACCGCGGGTAGCTCGTGGCCACGCCGGGGGCGGACCGGAGGGTCGTCGACGTTCGGGTCCTCGGTTCCCTCGAGGTCGAGGTCGGCGGTGTCGCGCTCGTGCTGCCGTCGAAGGTGGAGCGGTCCGTCTTCCTGGCCCTTGCCCTGCAGCCGGGGCGAACGGTCACCGTCATGGCGCTCGCCGCCGACGTGTGGGGTGACGAGTTGCCGCGTTCCTGGCGCAAGAACATCCACGTACGCATCTCGCGCCTGCGCCAACGGCTGGAGAGCCAGACCGGGGGATCCGAGCTGCTGTTGACCACCGATGACGGGTATCGCCTGGCCGTGGACCCGGATCGGGTGGACGCCGTGCGGTTCCAGCGCCTTCTCACCGAGGGGAGCCGGCTGCTCGCCGAGGGCGCGCCGCGCCAGGCGGAGCGGGTGCTGGCGGCGGCCATGGCCTTGTGGCGGGGCGAGCCGCTGTCGGAGATCGCCGACACGCCGGTCGGCCAGGTGGAGACCACCCGCCTCACCGAGCTGCGCGAGGTGGCGATCGACGAGTGGCACGAGGCCGCGCTGGCCCTCGGCCGGCACCACACGGTGGTGGCAGCCCTCGAAGGTGGCGTGGCCGCCCACCCCCTGCGAGAGCGCCGCTGGGCGCAGCTGATGCTCGCGCTGTACCGCAGCGGTCGTCAGGGTGAGGCTCTGCGCGCCTACCAGCGGGCGAGAGCGGTGCTCGGTGAGCAGCTCGGTATCGAGCCGGGCGGCGAGCTTCGCCGGCTCGAGGCGGCCATCCTGCGCAACGACCCGGCACTCGACCTTCCCACCGAGCCGGTCCCCGACGGTTCGGCGTCGAGTCGGGTCGTCGACGCGGCACCCAGTGGGCCACCCGGTGAGGTGGCGTCCCACCTCGAGTGGGCCGAACGTCACCAGGAGGTGGTGCCGTTCATCGGCCGCGCCCAGGACGTCGAGCGGCTTCACGAGGTCTGGCGGCGGTGCCGGGACGATGAGGTGGTCGGTGTGCTGGCGGTGTGCGGCGACGCGGGGGTGGGCAAGACCCGGTTGGCGGCGGAGGTCGCGCTGCAGGTCGCCCACGAGGGCGGGCTGGTGCTGCACGGTCGCTGCGAGCCCGACATCCCGTTGTCGATCCTCCGCGGCGCCGTCCGCTCCTTCGGCGTGCGCCCGGCCGATGACGTGGCGACGCTCGGGTCGTCCGCGGTCGTCGACCTCGGCCTGGAGACCTACGAGGCCATGAAGGCCGAGGCCCGCCGGCGTCCGGTGTTGCTGGTGATCGACGACGCCCAGTGGGCTGATCCGTACACGGTCATGATGGTGCGGTTCCTGTGCGACCGACCGAAGCTCGACGATCCCCTTCCCGTCCTGGCGCTCGTGTTGCTCCGCGACGGCTCGTCGTGGCCTCCCGGCCTGGCCGAGGTGCTGAACGAGATGCAGCGCCACGAGGTCTACCGGACCGTTCGCGTCGAGCCGCTCGGGCGCGCCGACGCCGCCGCGCTGCTGGCCGAGCGACTGGGCGAGGATGTCGACCCCGACGAGATCCGCCCCCTCCTCGACGATCTCGGGGGCAACCCCGAGGTCGTGCTGGCGATGGCCAAGCACCTCCTCGACACGAACCAGTCGCCGACCCTCGGCGGGGTGGACGTGGTCGGCGTGCCCGATCCCACCCGAGTGGCGATCGGCCGCCAGCTCGACGAGTTGTCCGACGAGGTGCTGCGCCTCCTTCGGGCGGCTTCGGTCCTCGGGAACCGCTTCGCGCTGGTCGATGCCGCCACCGCGGCAGGGCTCGACGAGGAGTCCGTCCTCGATCAGCTCGACCACGCCATCGAGGCGCGCCTCGTCGACCCGGTCGCCGGTGACGTCGCCAGCTTCACCTTCGTGACCGGCGCGGTGCGCCACGTGCTCCTCGGCCGGCTCACCGCCGCCCGCCGGGCCCGGATCGAGGCGCGCCTGGCCCGGGCAGCCGGCGACACGACCTGAGAGCGCCGGCGCCGACGCTCGGGCGGCACTGCGGTCCGGGTGTCGCCGTGGTTGGGCCGTGGTGTCGCCACCTTCGGATTGAGTCCGGGTGCACCCCGGGCCGAGCGGTCGGGGTGGATCAACGGAAAGGGCACGGCATCGGCCATGCGACCCAAGCGCCACCGGACGCGTGGTGTTCACCGCGCCGTGGGGCGGCGCGGGTCGGTGCGGTCGGTCGTGGCCCTAGGGAGCGTGGCGCGCCTCGGCGCGGTGCTCGCGCTGCTCGGCGGGTTGGCCACGACGACGGGCGTGTTCGCCGCCGTGACCGACAGCGCCGAGACCGGCGTGGCCCAGGTCGACTCGTCGGAGGCGCCACCGCTCGAGCTCGGGTCCGTGGGCGACCGGGTGTGGGCCGACGTCGACCACGACGGCATCCAGGACCTGGGTGAGCCCGGGGTCGGTGGGGTGACGGTGACCCTGCTCGACGAGTCGGGAGCACCCGTCACCGCCGGCGGCCTGGGGGCGCCGGTGGCGCCGGCCGTCACCGACGCCACCGGGGCCTACGGCTTCGGAGACCTGGCGCCGGCCACCTACCTGGTGCGGTTCTCCGGGTTGCCCACTGGCGCCCGGTTCACCTACCTCGGGTCGGTCCCCGGCGACGGCACCGACTCCGACGCCGATCCCGACACCGGGGTCACCGCGCCCGTCGCCGTGGCCTCCGGCGAGCGCGACACGGGCGTGGACGCCGGGCTCTGGACGCCGGCACCCGGCCTCTCCCTCGAGAAGCGGGCGCAGGGCGCTGATGCCGACACCGCGCCGGGACCGTCCCTCCCCATCGGCGACACGGTCACCTTCGACTACCTGGTCACGAACACCGGCAACGAGCCGCTGGCCGACCTGGCCGTGACCGACGACCGGGGCGTGGCGGTGACCTGCGCGCAGACCGAGATCGGCCGAGGTCAGGTTGTCGCCTGCCGGGGCGCCGCCGAAGTGGTCGCCGGTGCGTACACGAACATCGGCACCGCCACGGCGAACGGGGCCGACTCGGGCGAGCCCGCGCCACCGGCACGGGAGTCGGCCCACTACACCGGGGTGGCGCCGATGCTCTCGCTCGAGAAGTCGGTCAACGGATCGCCGGCCGACTCGGCATCCGATCCGGTCGCTCTCGACATCGGCCGCCCGGTCACCTTCACGTTCCAGGTCGAGAACCTGGGCACGGAGCCGGTCGGCGCGATCACGCTCACCGACGGGCCGACGGTGGTGGCCTGCCCGCGCGCCGAGTTGGGCCCCGGGGACTCCATGGAGTGCGACCCGATGGGAGGGGTGGCGCAGGCGGGCCTGCACACCAACGTGGCGGCGGTCGCCGGTGCGGGCGCGCGCACGGGGGGGCCGGCAGGGGCGACGGACAGTGCCTCGTACTTCGGTCGGGATCGCCGGCTCGTGTTCCTCAAGGAGGTGCTCGACCCGGTCTCGGGGGGCTACCTGGACGCCGATGCGGACGCGGGCTCGCCGGGGAGCAACGACGGCGTGCTGGCGGTCGTCGCCGCGGGCGGTGCCGGGCACTTCCGGTTCACGCTGGCCAACCAGGGGAACGAGCCGTTGCCGGACGCGGCCGTCACCGATCCTGCCTGCGATGCCCCGCCCGAGCTCGTCAGTGGCGACACCGAGCCGGTGGGTAGCCTCGACGTGGGGGAGACCTGGGTGCTCGCGTGCGCGCGCCGTGGCCTCACCGCCGGCTTCGTGAACACGGCCTCGGCCAGTGCCGGTGGGCTGACGGCCCTCGAGCGGGCCAGCATCGCCGTCGTCACCGGCACTCCCGACGTGCGGATCACCAAGAAGGTGTTCGACCCGCAAACGCAGCAGTTCGGCGACGACGCCACCGTCACCATCGGCGACGGTGCGACGTTCCGCATCCGGGTGACGAACACGGGCGAGCGGGGCCTGGCCGACGTCGTGGTGAGCGATCCGCAGGTGTTGGGATGCGGGCGGACCCTCCCGGGGGTGCTGGCACCAGGCGCGACCGAGACCTGGACGTGCGAGCGCAACGGCCTCACCACCGGCTTCACCAACCGGGCGTCGGTCCGCGCCCAGCCCGTGGGTGGCGGCGACCTGGTGCGGGCCCACGACACCGCGGCGGTCCGGGTGGTCGACCCCACGGCCGCAGACCTCGAGATCACGAAGTCGCTCGTCGCGCACTCCGGCGGCCTGGCGGTGTGGCGGTTGCGGGTGACCAACCACGGACCCGGCCCGATCGGCGGGCCGGTGACCGTGCGCGACGACCTGCCCGGCGAGCTGACCTACGTCTCGGCCGCCGGCGGCGGGTTCACCTGCTCGGCGCGTTCCCGCCTGGTGACGTGCGTGCGCCCCGGGGTGCTGGCCGACGGCGCCTCCGCCACGATCACACTCACCACCAGGGTCGTCGTCACCGCGCCCACCACGATCACGAACCAGGCGCAGGCCTTCGCGGCGTCGGCCGACGCCAGAGCCGACAACAACACCGACACCGCCAC
>JBGAOY010000041.1:0-21987 GCA_044221555.1 Acidimicrobiales bacterium | reverse complement strand
TCGAAGACGCGAGACTCGGCACTGCCGCATGAAAACCCGTCACAAAATCCAGGGCCGCCGGCCCCAAGAGATCTAGGCAGCAGGCCTCGGCGGTACCGCCTGCCGCACGACGCGACCGTTCCTCGCCTTTCCCGGCCACACCCGCACGGCCGCGCCAGTCGACCCCGGATCAGCGGCGCTGGTGGAAGGTGGCCCGCCACAGCCCCGTCAGCGGCACGGGGGTGAGCGTGGCCAGTGCGGCGAAGATCCAGTCGAGGGTGGCGTCGGCATCGACGTCGGCGCCCGGGCGGGCCTCGAGCACCACGCCCCGCTTGGAGTGGTCCTGCACCACCCGCCAACCCTCCGGCACGGGGTGGCCCGCCTCGGTGAGCCGGGCCACCGCACGCGCCCCCGAGGGGTGACGCAGGCCCACCGAGAGGGGCGTGACCCGTTCGCCCTTGCGCTCGCCCGGCACCCAGCTGGCATCGGGGACGATGGGACCCCGACCCGAGAACACATCGAGCCACGACGCCCGCACCGGCGGCAGGGCGTCTTCGTCGAACAGCGGCTCGAAGGTGACCCACCCGTCGAGGTCGACGGCCACCGCCTCCATGGCCTCCACCACCTCGTGCCGCGCCTCGCTGCCGGCTCCGAAGTCGACGAACCCGGGCTCGGTGCGAGCCACCCGATCAGGCGCTGCCGTCAGGCGGCGTGGTGGTGGACGTTGTGGAGGTGCCGCCGGACAGCTCGAGCGCCTGCTGCACCAGGTCGCGGGCCTCGTCGATCTTGTCCTGGTAGGTGCCCAGGTCGTTGTCGGCCAGTGCGGCATCGGCCTCGGCGAACAGGGCCTCGGCCCGGTTCAACAGCGCGTCGATCTGCTGCTGGGTCGTGCCCTCGCCCTCGCCCTGGTTGCCCTCGCCCCCGTTGTCGCCCTCGGAGCCACCGCCGGGCTCCTCGAGCGTGTCGGGGGCGTCACCGAAGACGGCGTCCAGCGCGCCCTGCAGCGTGGTGCGCATCTCCACCTGGTCGCCGAACGCCACGATCACGTTCTTCAGCTGCGGCACCGGGGTGTCCCCCTGGGCCTCCACGTAGAGCGGCCGCACGTAGAGCAGCGAGTTCTCGATCGGGATCAGCAGCAGGCTGCCGAGCTTGACCGTCGAGCCCTGCTGGTTCAACAGGCTGATGCGGGACGAGATGGCTTCGGTCTGCAACATGTTGGAGTTGACGATGGCCGGGCCGTCGACGTTGAGGTTGGGCATCGTGTAGACGCGGAGCTGCCCGTAGTCATCCCGATCGCTCAGCCCGACCATGAACGAGGTGAGCTGCTTGCGTTGGTCGTTGTCGGACACCGGAACGAACGACCGCAGGATGAGGAAGTCCTCGTTGTCACGGTCGGGCAGCTTCATCTGCAGGTAGTACGGGTCGATGCGCCGCTCGCGGGTGCCGGTCTGCTGACCCTGCTCGTCGGTGGTCAGGGTGGCCTGGGCGCCGGTGACATCGGTGCCAGGGTCCTGGGCCACCGCCCAGCCGCCGGTCTGCTCGTAGAAGTCCTTGGCGTCGTCGATGTGGTAACGGCCCCACATGTTGGTCTGCACCCGGAACATGTCCTCGGGGTACCGCAGGTGGTCGCGCAGCGTGTCGGGCATGTCCTCGAAGTCGGAGAAGAGCTCGGGGAACGCGTCGCGGTAGGCCTGCAGGATCGGGTCGTCGCCCGGCATCTCGTAGAAGTCGACGGTGCCGTCGTAGGCGTCGACCACCGCCTTCACCGAGTTCCGCACGTAGTTGAACCCGCCGTTGAGGCCTGATCGCGGATCGAGCTGCTCGTTGTCGGCCGTCTGCGAGTACGGGTACTGGTCGGTCGTGGTGTAGCCGTCGATCACGTACGACAGGCGCCCGTCGAGGATCACCGGGTACGGGTCGGAGTCGTAGCGCAGGAAGGGGGCCAGCGTCTGCACCCGCTGGCGCACGTCGCGCAGGTAGATGATCCGGGAGTTGTCGTCGACGAAGTCCGAGATGAGCGGGTCGATGTCGCCGAAGCGCAACGCGAACGCGGCCTGGCGGATGAACGAGTCGAGCCGGACGCCACCCTCGCCGTCGTACTCGAACGACACGGTCTCGCCGTCGTCGGCGACGTAGTCCACCTCCTGGCGGTTGGTGCCGACGATCGCGTAGCCGGTCTGGTCCTCACCGATGTAGAGCTGCGGCTGGTCGATCGGGATGTTCTCGGGGCCCTCGACCGGGACGTTGCCGATCAGGAAGTCGGGCTGGCCGGCCGAGTTCACCGCGTTGGCGGGGGCCATGGCCGCGCCGTACCCGTGGGTGAAGGCCAGCGTCTTGCCCTCCCACGACTGCTGGGGCACGCCCGCCTCGTTCAGCTCACGGGCGCCGATGATCACCTGCGTCGTGTCGCCGTCGATCTCGTAGCGGTCGACGTCGAGGTCGTTGAACCGGTAGAAGCCGCGGTCCGCCTGCAGCCGCTGGTAGGTGTCGCTGACGATGGCCGGGTCGAGCAACCGGATGTTGCGCACCGTGGCCGCGTTGTCCTGCAGGCCGGCCGCATCGAGATCCTCGTTGTAGTCGAACTGCTCGGTCTGGACCGAGCCCAACCCGATGGCGGCGCGGGTGGCCTCGATGTTGTCGCGGATGTAGGGCTGCTCCTTGGTCGACTCGGCGGGCTGCACCTGGAAGCGCTGGATGAACGCGGGGTAGATGCCACCCGCCACGATGGCCACGAACGCCCACAGGCCGACCGCCAGCACGGGGAGCACCCAGCCCCGCCGCCAGATGTTGGCGATGAAGAGCCCGAACGAGAGCAGGGCGATGAGCAACAGCAGGTAGATCGCCGGCAGCTGCGCGTTGACGTCGGTGTAGGTGGCACCCTCGACCACCCCTCGGGTGGAGGTGGTGAGCTCGTAGCGCTGCAGCCAGTAGTCGGCGGCCTTGATGAGCGCCAGGATGCCGAGCAGCACCGACAGGTGGGCCTTGACCTGGGGCGTCACCCGCTGCAGCGGCGCCTGCACCCGGATCCCGCCGTTGAGGTAGTGGGCCACGGCGGTGACGATGAAGATGATGATGAAGGCGGCGAAGAGCCAGTTGACGAGGAAGCTCAGGAACGGCAACTGGAACACGTAGAAGCCGATGTCGGTGTCGAACAGCGGATCGGTGACCCCGAAGTCGACCCGGTGGGTGAACAGGATCCACGAGTTCCACTGGCTCGAGACCCCCGAGCCGGCGATGATCGCGAACAGCAGCGCCACCCCGACGCGCACCGCTCCCGCTCGGCGCCCGACCGCCTGGTGGTAGCGCTCGAGGAGCTCCTCCTCGGGTCCCGCCGGGCGGAACTTGGGCGCCAAGCGGTCGGCGATGATCAGGTTCACCAGGAGCAGCACGAAGAACAGGCCGGTGAAGATGAGGCCGAGGACGATCCGTGCCCCCAGCACGCCCCGCCAGACCCCCTCGAGACCGAGCGAGTCGAAGAACAGGTAATCGGTGTAGAAGCCGGCGATCCCTCGCAGGGACGTGACCAGCAGGAACAGCGCGACCGCGACGAGGACGAGGATGATCCGGCCACGGCCCGAGGTGCGGCGGCGGCGCTCGCCGCGGCCGGGGCCGCGTGGCATGTCGGAGGGGGCGCGCATTCGGCCGCAGCCTATCCGGCGACCTGCACCCCTCCGGGGTCGCCCCCGCCCCCATGCTCCGGTCCCTCCGCGACCAGCGCCGTCACCACCTCGACGGCCGTCTCGATCTGTGCCGCGGTGACGTCGAGGTGGGTCACGGCCCGCACCCGCCCGCCCGCCGGCCCCATGCGCACGCCGTTGCGCTCCATCGCGGACCCGAACGCGCCGATCGTCCAGCCCGGGGGCGGGTCGAAGTACACCATGTTGGTGTCGGGCACCTCGACGGCGATCCCGGCCGCAGCCAGCCCCTCGGCCAGGCGCCGGGCGTTGGCGTGGTCGTCGGCGAGACGGTCGACGTGGTGGTCGAGGGCGTGGAGGCACCCGGCGGCGGCGATGCCGGCTTGACGCATCGCCCCACCGAAGAGGTGCTTGAACCGCCGACACCGGGCGATGAACGGGGCCGGGCCGGCGATCACCGCCCCGATCGGTGCGCCGAGGCCCTTGGTGAAGTCGATCCAGATCGAGTCGACCATGGCGCCCCACGTGCGGGCGGCCACGCCGCTCGCCACCACCGCATTGAGCAGCCGGGCGCCGTCGACGTGCACCTTCACGCCGCGTTCGTGGGCCAGTTCCACCACCGACCGGTACCGGTCGAGCGGCCAGAGGGCGCCGCCCGCCAGGTTGTGCGTCTGCTCGAGGGCCACGAGCGTGGTGGCGGGGATGTGGACGGTACCCGGGGTGAGGACGGCGGCGAGCTGCTCGGCGGTGAAGGTGCCGCGCTCGCCGGGCACCTGCTCGAGCACCACGCCCGACATGAGCGCGGGGCCGCCGGACTCGTAGCGCAGGAGGTGGGCGTCGTGCTCGATGACCACCGACTCGCCGGGGGCGGTGAGCGAGGCCACCGCCAGGCGATTGCAGAAGGTGCCCGTCACCGCGAACAGCGCGTCGTCCTGGCCCAGCAGCTCGGCGACACGGCGCTGCAGCTCGTTGACGGTGGGGTCCTCACCCCGCTGCTCGTCGCCCACCTCGGCCGAGGCGATGGCCTCACGCATCGCCGGCGTGGGCCGGGTGGCGGTGTCGGACGACAGGTCGATCACGGGTGGGGCACCCGTGCGGCCTCCGCCGGCCACCCGCTCGTTCTGGTCGGTCGCTCGCTCACGTCGCTCGCTCCTGTTCCGGGTCGGCCTCCGGCCGCAGCGTGCAACGGCACCCGTCGTGGGCCGGGGGATGGCGGTGGCCGGTGGGGTAGGCATCGCCCCTGACCACCGCACCGGCGAGGGCGTTGTCGGCGCACTCGGGGCAGGCGGCATCGGCGTCGTCGAGCACCCACCGCAAGGTGCGCCCCTTGGCCACCCCGGCCAACAGCCCGGCGTGGTAGGCGCCCCGGGCGGCATCGGCGGACACCGCCGCGATGCGCTGGGTCTTCCACTCACGGAACGTGGCCCGCACCCGCCTGGACGCCTCCTCGTGATCGGTGCCGGCCTCGGCGAGGCCTCGCGACAGCCGTTGGTGCAGTGGCTCCACCAGGGTGGCGCCGACCGCATCGGCCATCGGGACCGCCGCTGGTGGTCGCCCGCGCCCGCCCGGCCGCCCGGCCGCCAGCCCTCGGGCCGCCGCTGCCGCCAGGGGGTCGGCGGCCGCCCGGGCGAAGCGCGCCGCGAGGGACGCGCCGTCGCCCAGCACCGGCGCGTCGGCCGCGGACTCGTGCGTGCGCAGCTCCCGCAGGCGCTCGAGCAGCTCGTTCTGCTCGTCGGCCAGCACCCGCTTCAGCGCGCTGGCCAGGTGGTCGGCGGCGCCGGCGACCACCGCCTCGACCTCGACGGGCTCGACGGGCGGCTCCGGCGCCGCCGGCGAGTCGCCCACGGCCGGCGCCTGCTCCACGTCCTCCGCCGACGTCGGCACCGGCTCCTGGGCCATCTCCTCGGCGGGCGCCACCGGCTCGTCGGGCGGGGCCTCCTCGCCCCGGGCCAGAACGGTCCTGGCCTCCACCACCGCCTCGGCCCGGGCGGCGCGGAGGCTGGCGAACAGGTCGTCGAGGTGCTCGACGTCGGGAGGACCCGGGTCGGCATCGGCCCCGAGTCGCTCGTCGGCACCCGGATCCTCGACCGCCGGCTCGCCGCCATCCCCGGCCGCGCCCTCGACCTCGTCGACCTCGACCTCGCCCTCGACCTCGTCGACCTCGCCCTCGACCTCGTCGACCTCGCCCTCGACCTCGTCGACCTCGCCCTCGACCTCGCCCTCGTCGACCTCGCCCTCGACCTCGTCGACCTCGACCTCGTCTGCGTCTGCGTCCGGTGCCGCCGCACCGTCGGCGTTCTCCAGCGGGACGATGCGCACGTCCTCGAACTCGGCGCCCAGCTCCACCGGCGGCATGTCCCGCACATCGCGTTCGCCGAGGAGCGACGCCTCACCGCGTCGGCCCGGCCCCTCGCCGGATCGGGCCGACCCGCCCCCGACCTCGTCCGGGGGCGTCGGGCCGGGCTCCACGATCGGCAGGCCGGCGATGCGGGCCGCCTGGATCTCGCCCTCGAGGGTGGCCACCGCCTCGTCGGGCTCCTCGTCGCCCTCGTGATCGAACCGGCGACCGGCGGCCTCGGCGGCCGAGCGGGCCTCCGGCAACGAGGTGCGCATCTCGTGGGTGGCGGCGTCGATGGTCTGACGCACGGTGTCGAACGCCTCGAGCAGCCGCTCGCGCCCCGCCATCAACTGCTCGACCTGCTGGCGGGCATGACGCCGGCGCCGGGCCAGGTCGCCCAGCATGCGCTCCCGCACCCGCTGCGCCTCCGCCACCATCTCGCGACCCTGGCGACGACCCTCTTCGGCCGCTTCCTCGGCCTGGGCGGCAGCCGCCTCACGCGCCTCGCGCAGGTGATCCTCGGCCCGGGCCAGCTGGTCGCGGAGGTCGTGCTCGCGGTCCGCCGCCTCGCGCAGGGCCTCGCTCACGGTCACCAGCAGCGCACGGACCTCGGCGGTGTCGTAGCCGCGGAACGACGTCGCGAACTCGGTGGTGGCCAGACGATCGGGATCGAGGGGGCCGGCGGGCATCCTCAGCGATGGTACGGCCGGTCAGCTCCCGGCGGGCTGATCCACCTCTGGGGCCTGCAGGTCGAGCGCGTTCCCACCCAGGTCGGCCAGGGCCTGCAGGGCGTCGTCCAGCGTCTCCACACCGATCACCTCGACGTCACCGGCCCGGGCGCGGGCGTCGTCGGCCTCGCTGGCAGGGACGATGAACACGTCGGCTCCCTGGTCACGCACCGCGGCGGCCTTCTGGCCGATGCCGCCGATCGGCCCGACGTTGCCGAGGCCGTCGATCGTGCCGGTGACGGCCACGTCCTTCCCGCCGGTGATCTCGCCTGGGGTCAACACATCGAGCACGGCGAGCGTGAACGCGAGACCGGCCGAGGGGCCGCCGACGTTGCCGGTGTCGATCTCCACGGGGAACGGCAGGTCGATCTGCTGGTCGCGTGTGCCCAGTTGCACCCCGAGCAGCGGTGCGTCGGGGTCGTCGGGCCGGGCGCCGAGCTCGACCGTCTCGGTGCGGGTCCGCAGCGGCACATCGGTACCGCCCCCCTCGTCGCCCTGCTCGTCGTCGTCGCCGGCCCCGCCGCCGTCGTCGTCCCCCTCGGCGTTCGGGTCCTCCAGGGTGGAGGGGTCGTGCTGCACGCGGAGGGTGACCTCGTCGCCGGGCTCGTGGGCCTGGATCTGCGCGACCACCTCGTCGGAGGTGGTGGTGCGCACGCCGTCCACCGCGACGATCACGTCGCCGGGACGCACCGCCTCGGCCACGGGCAGGTCGGGGGCGACCCCGGCGACGACGGCGCCCGTACCCGACTCGACGTCGAACCCCAGGTGCTCGAAGGCCACTTCGGCGGCCACGTCGACGGAGTTGTCCATCATCTGCAGGTTCACGCGCCGGTTCTCCTCGGCGCTGTGGTCACCCAGGATCAACTTCTCGTCCACCACGTCGGTGTCGGGGTCGAGCCACCCGAGGAACGCCGTGAGGGCCCGCGCCGGGCGGGTGGACACCGTGGTGAAGTAGATCTCGCCCTCCTCCGGCGGGTACTCCGGCCCGCCCTCCACGCTCACGAGGGGCTCGGTGGCCCGAGCCGATCCCGGCTCGATCAGGTAGTACGGCAGCGGGATGAACAGGCTGGCGACGAGCGCGACCAGCAGCAGTCCCGCCACGATGGCGAGGGCCCACCGCAGCCGGTGACCACGTGGGCGCGTCGGCGCCGCGCCACCGGGGAGGTCGGCCCCATCGCCGCCATCACCCGGCGCGGGTGCACCTGCGGGTGCCGCCTCGGAAGGTGGCCCGGCGTCGGGAAGTAGGGTGTCGTCTGTCGTGTCCACGATGTTGATCAGCCTGGTGGTGGTGGGCGGTGCCATAGCGATCGTGCTCTGGATCACCGTCGGCGATATGGCTCAGCCTGCCACGAAGGACGACGAACCCGCGGGCAGCCCCGACGACGGGCAGCTCACGGTGGTGATCCCGGTCGAGGCCGGCGTGGCCGTCGACGATCGGGACGCCCCGGCCGGCGCCGTCGATGAGGGTGCGCCCGGCGGCCCCGCCGAGACCCGCGACGACAGCATCGACAGCACCGACAGCGACGCTCGCGACGACGTCACCGACGGGGACCTGCACGCGGACGACGCGGCCGCGATCGGTCCGCACGACACCGTGGTCGACGACGGGCCCGCACTCGACGACGACCACGACGATGCTCTCGGCGACCCCGGGGTCGCCGCCGACGTCGCACCCGACGAGGCACCAGACGACGAGAGCGCCACCGCCGACGATGTCCGACCCGCCGACGTGACGGGCCTGGTCGCCGCCGAAGGGGCCCCGGCGCCGACGACAGCCGACACCCCGCACGGGGTGATGGTGGCGGACGCGATGGGGCCGGTCGAGGGCACGGTCCCACAAGCCGTGCCGGCTCGACCGGCCGAATCTGCCACTGCGGGTCGCGCACCGAGCGCCGCCGGCTCGGTGGTCACGATTCCGGGGACGTACTCGTTCGACCCTGCACCACCGGTCACCTGGGGGCGGCGGTTGCGCTCGGCGCTCGGTGTCGTCCTGGTCGTCACCGCCGTGGGCCTGGCCCTGGCGGCGTCCCTCGGATTGCTGGCGGTCTACGTCAGCCGGGCGCTCGAGGGCGCCGTCAACTGACGCCCCGGCCCGTCACCGAGACCGCGTCCGGGCCGAGTCAGCGACCGAACAGGCCCCGGCGGGCACCCATGCCGTTGCCCGTGGCGACCGACTCGTCCGACTCCATGGCGGGAGGCGGTGGCGGCGGGGGTGGCACCGTGTCGAAGACAGGAGCGACCGGCTCGGGCTCGGAGAACGAGGGAACCTCGGGGAACGAGTGGACCTCGGCCACGTTCGGCTCGCTCATCAGCAACGGTGCCTCGGCGGGTGGTGCCGGCTCGGAGGCGGGCTCGTCCATGAGCGGCAGGTCCATCCAGGGGCGCTCCTCGACGGGGGCGCTGGCCATGGGTGCGGGGGCCGGCGACGAGAACGACGGCGCCACGAGCGGGGACGGCTCGGCGGCCGGTGCCAGCGACGGGGAATGCGCCGGCGACGCCGGTGTCGCCCCGCGGTCACCACCGACCTCGACCCGGAAGTAGGGCTTGAAGTCGAAGGTGACTTCCTCCATGTGGAAGATCCGGGCATGATCGACGCCGTCACTGTTGCGAAGGCGCTCGACGAACGACACTGCATCGTCGAGGGCATCGGTCTGGTGGTAGCCGGGCTGACCGTCAGCAGTGCGATAGATCACCATGTGCGACACGGTGTACTCCTTCCTGTGGGAACACACCCCAATCGGGCGCGAATGAGGCCTACTTGAGCGAACCCGACCAAAATCGCCGGCGCCGAGCGGCGCTCGCGGGCCACGTCGGCGACGAGACCACCGCCCGCGCGCTGCTCCACGACGCCGATCCCGGCACGCGCGCCACCGCCCTCGGCGCGCTGGCCCGCCTGGACGCGGCACGCCTGGACGACCTGCAGGCCGCGGTGTCCGACCCGGCACCGGCGGTGCGCCGGCGGGCCGCCGAGGTGGTGGCCGCCGACGACCCGGGCCCGGCGGTGTCGCTGCTCGGGTTGTTGGCCGACGACGACCCCACCGTGGTCGAGGTGGCGGCCTGGGCGTGCGGCGAGCGCCATCCCGCCGAGCCGGGCGCGGTGGCCGCCCTCTCCGCGCTGGCCACCGGTCACGCCGACCCGCTGTGCCGCGAGGCCGCGGTGGCGGCGTTGGGGGCGATCGGCGACGAGGCCGGGCTGGCGGCCATCCTGCGCTCCACCACCGACCGGGCCACGGTGCGGCGGCGGGCCGTCATCGCCCTGGCCCCCTTCGAGGGCCCCGAGGTGGAGGACGCGCTGCAGCGGGCGCTCTCCGACCGCGACTGGCAGGTTCGTCAGGCCGCCGAGGATCTGTTGGCGTAGGACGCGAACCGGCGCCCCCACGGTGGGGGGCGCCGGCGTCGTGATCGGTACTGCGGTGCGGCTCAGCCGCCTTCGGTGTCGGGCGTGAACTCGCCGCTCTGGCCTTCGAGATCGATCGGGTCGCCGATGAAGTCGAAGTAGTCACCGTTGTACTGGCCGATCTGGAGCGTCTCGATCGGGAACGGGTCCTCGGCGCCGTTGGTGGTGAACGTCACCCCCGGCAGGAGCAGGCCCACCGCGACACCGTCGAGGCTGTAGGCGCTCTGCATGATGTTCTCGCGGTTGAGATCGGGCGTGTTGCGGATGGTCTCGGCCAGGAGCTCACCGAAGGTCCAGCCGATGCCCACCACGCCGTCCTCGACCTGCTCGGCCGACAGGCCGTGCGCCGCGCCCTGGGTCTGGAACTCCTGCATGGCCGGGTCGTCGTCCCACTGCGGGTCGGCCGGGTCCTTCAGGTAGATGGCGCTCAGCACGCCGTCGGCCGCACCCGGGCTGGCGAGGCCGATCACCGTGGACGAGGTGCAGGTCTGCGACAGCCACACCGTCTCGGGATCGAAGCCCGACTGGCCCTGCAGTGCGTCGAGGGCCTGCGGGCACTTCAGCGCCGTCGCGCCCAGCAGGACGGTGTCGGCGCCGCTGTTGGCGATGGAGGTGATCTGGCTGTCCACGTCGCTGTCGGAAGGCTCGTAGCTCTCCTCCGCGACGATCTCGATGTCGGTGCCCTCGGTGAGGGCCTTGATCGAGTCGAGGTACTCCTTGCCGAAGTCGTCGTTCTGGTAGAGCACGGCCACCTTGGCCGTCGGGGCGTTCTCCTCCAGGTACTGGACGAACACGCCCATCTCGGTGGCGTACGTGGGCAGCGAACCGATGGTGAACGGGAACTCGTCGGGGTTGCCCCAGAGCGCGGCGCCGGTGGCCGCGTACAGCTGCGGCACGCAGTCCTGGTTCAACGACTCGCGGATGGCGAGGTTGTTCGGCGTGCCGACCACGTTGAAGATGCCGAACACCTGGTCCTGCTGGATCAGCTGCTGCACGTTCGACACGGTCCGACCCGACTCGTAGCCGTCGTCGGTGACCTCCACGCTGATCTCGCGACCGTCGACGCCACCCTCTTCGGAGTTGAGGTAGTCGAAGTAGGCGTTGTAGCCCTCGGCGATCTTGGAGAACGCGGCGAACAGCCCCGACTGCGGGACGCTGGTGCCGAAGGTGACCGAGTCGTCGGTCACACCCTGGGTGGGGTCGCCCACGCACTCGGACGTGTCGATGTCGAGCGGGGTGGCCTGGGCCGTCCCGCCGCTCGCGTCAGTGCTGTCGGAGCCGCCACCCGAGTCACCGCCGCCGCTGCTGCTGTCGTCGTCGCGGCCGCCTCCGCCGCAGGCCGCCGCGGTCAGGACGAGGGCGAGCGCCAGCGCGAGCCACCGCGCCCATCGGGTCCGAGTGGTCATGTCGTGAATCTCCTGGGTCGTTGATCAGGTCGCGGGAAGAGCGGGATCGGCGGGCGCCGGCGACGGCGGGGCCGTGGCAGCGGGGCCGGACCCCGGCAGGTGGCGGGCGACGAAGGCCCACAGCTGCTTGAGGCCGCCCATGATGCCGCCGGGCAGCACCAGCATCAAGAGGATGAGGAGGCCACCGTAGATCACCTGCGAGAGCGCGGGGTTGATGTCGCTCGAGTACTCGGGCACGAACACCACGAACACCGAGCCGATGATCGGCCCGAGGATCGTCGCCGCACCACCGATCACCAGGGCGGCCAGGAACTCGATGGACTGGTTGATCGTGAACGAGCCGGCGTCGACGAACGGGTTGTTGATCACCGACATCGACCCGGCGATGCCGGCCAGCGCCGCGCTGAGGCCGAAGGTCATCACCTTGTAGGCGGCCAGGTTCACCCCGACCACCTCGGCGGCCACCTCGTTGTCACGCACCGCGATGAGCGCCCGGCCGACGCGGCTCTTCACCAGGTTGCGGGCCAGCACGAACAGCACGACCGCCATCGACAACAGCAGGTAGTAGATGAACTGGTCGTTCTTGAGGTTCGACCACTCCGGCACCTGGAAGCGGGGCACCACCTTGCCCTGGGTCCCGCCGGTCAACGAGCTGAACCGCGTGATCAGCTTCGTGAAGGTGTAGGCGAACGCCAGGGTGACGAGCGCGAGGTACAGACCTTTGATCCGCAGCGCGGGCAGGCCCACCAGCGCACCGACGGCGAAGGCCAGGAGGGCAGCGATGGGGATGGTGGCGAGGTAGGACCAGCCGTGGTCGGCCACCAGGATGGCGGTGGTGTAGGCCCCGATGCCGAAGAACGCGCCGTGGCCGATGGAGATCTGGCCGTTGAACCCCGTGAGCAGGCCGAGGCCGAGCACCGCCACCGAGAGGTAGATCACCTCGTTGAACTGCCGGACCCGGAACTCCTGGTAGTAGAGGGGCAGCTCGTACAGCACGATGGCCACCACCACGATGACGACGGCCTTCACCGCCAGCATCTTCCAGTTCCGAGCGGTGCGGGGCTCGGGGTCAGGGGTCTCCGCCGCCCACGGCGCCTCGGGGGGCTCCTCGGCCAGCGGGGGCAAGGTGTTCATACGCGGGCCACCTGTTGCTTGCCGAACAGGCCGCTCGGTTTCACCAGCAGGATCCCGAGGATGATCACGAACGCGGCACCGTCACGCATGTCCGTGCCCACGAACCCGACGTACTCACCCAGGAGCTCCTGCACCACGCCCACGATGAGGCCGCCCACGACCGCCCCGATCGGGCTGTCCAAGCCGCCGAGGGTGGCGGCGGCGAAGGCGAACACGAGGACCTGCACCATCAGGCTGGTGCCGAACTGGGTGTCGGAGGCGGCGGTGAGACAGCCGGCCAGGGCACCGAGCGCGGCGGCGAGGCCCCAGCCCACCATGAGCATGCGGCCCACGTTGATGCCGACCAGCCCGCTCGACTCGGTGTTGGACGCGACCGCGCGCATGGCGAGCCCGAGCTTGGTCTTCTGGAACAGCACGAACAGCAGCACGACCACGATCGCCAGCACCACCAACCGGCCCACGAGCTCGGCGGTGATGCTCACGCCGACCACGCTCTTCGCCTCACCCGAGAAGGGGTTCTCGAACGTGCGCGGATCCGTGCCCCAGACCCATTGCGCCAGCGCGTTGAGGCCGAGGAACAGACCGATGGTGACGATCACGATGTTCAACGGCGACCCGCCCTCGACCGGACGCATGATCACCCGCTCGATGAGCGCCCCGCCCAGCAGCGACAGGGCCATGGACGCGAGGATCGAGACCCAGACGTTGGCGCCGTTGTCCTGGAAGGTCCACGCCACGAACGTGGAGAACATGGCCATCTCACCCTGGGCGAAGTTCAGCAGGCCCGTGCTGCGGTAGATCAGCACGATCGCCAACGCCAGCAGGGCGTAGATCGAGCCGCGCCCGATGCCGATGATCAGGTGCTCGAGGAATTGGTCCACGGTCTCCGCTCCTAGTACCCGAGGTAGGCCTTGCGCACCGACTCGTCGGTGCGCATCTCGTCGGCCGTGCCGCTGGCCACGAACATCCCGGCCTCGAGCACGTAGGCCCGCTGGGCGATGGCCAGGGCCAGGTTGGCGTTCTGCTCGACCACCAACAGGGCCGTGCCGGTGGTCCGGTTGAGCTCGCCCAACTGCTCGAACAGCTCCTGGGTCACGATCGGCGCGAGGCCCAGCGAGGGCTCGTCGAGCAGCAGCAGCCGCGGCCGTGAGATGGCGGCGCGCGCGATCGCCAGCATCTGCTGCTCGCCGCCGCTCATGGAGCCGGCGGCCTGGGTGCGGCGCTCACCGAGGCGGGGGAAGATCTCCAGCCACTTCTCGATGTCCGCCTCGACCTCCCCGTCCTTGCGGGTGTAGGCGCCGAGGCGCAGGTTCTCCTCGACGGTGAGGTCGACGAAGGTGCCCCGACCCTGGGGCACGTGGGCGAGGCCCCGCCGCACGATGGTGTCGGGGCGCTTGCCGAGCACCGACCGGCCGTCGACGAGCACCTGGCCCTTGCCCTTGATCATCCCGGTGATGGCCCGGATCGTGGTGGTCTTGCCCGCGCCGTTGGCGCCGAGGATAACCACCACCTCACCGGCCTCGACCGTGAAGTCGAGGCCCCGCAGCACCTGGACGAGGCCGTAGCCCGCCTCGAGCCCCGTCGCTTCGAGCAGCGGCGGCGAGGCCGCGGCGCCGCCACCCGTCGCCGGCGCCTGCTTCGCGCTCGACGCCTGACCGGGACCGGGCGTGGTCACGGGCTTGCCGCACGACGGGCAGAACTCGGCGCCCTTGCGGGTGATGGTGCCGCAGTGGGGACAGTCGGGCACTACGCCGCGCTCCCCAGGTAGGCCTCGATCACCTTCGGGTTGTCCCGGATCGCCTTCGGTACGCCCTCGGCGATCTTCGACCCGTAGTCGAGCACCACGATCCACTCGGAGATGCCCATCACCATGGCCATGTGGTGCTCCACCAGCAGGATGGTCAAGCCGAACTCGTCGCGGAGGCGTTGCACCAACTCCGCCAACTCGTCGACCTCGGCGTGGGTGAGGCCCGTCGCGGGCTCGTCGAGCATCAGCAGCTTGGGGTCCGACACCAGCGCCCGGGCCAGCTCGATGCGCTTCAGGGTGCCGTAGGGCAACCCGGCCGCGGGGACGTGCGCGTAGCGGCCGAGCTGGAGGCGATCGAGGATGTCGAGGGCCTTCTCGCGCTCGCGGCGCTCCTCCTTGATCGCCCACGGCATGCGGAACGACGCGGTGAAGAAGTTGGCCCGGGTGGCCGAGTGGCCGCCGATGATCACGTTCTCCAGCACCGACAGCGACGGCACCAGCGCCAGGTTCTGGAACGTGCGGGCGATGCCGTTGGCGGCGATGGCGTGGGCAGGGATCGACAGCAGGTCACGGCTGTCGTAGGTGATGGTGCCCTCGGTCGGCTGGTACAGCCGGCTGACGCAGTTGAACAGGGTGGTCTTGCCCGCCCCGTTCGGCCCGATCAGCGCGCAGATCTTCCCGGGCTCGATGGTGAAGGTGAGGCGGTCGAGCGCCACGACGCCTCCGAAGCGCACACTCACGTCCTCGACTTCGAGCAGTGTCACCGGCGCTCCCCCCTCTTTCCCGCCCGCACCACCCGAGCGGACGTGGGTTCGACCCTAGTGGCTCACGAGCGCGGGGTCGGTGTCCGGGCGGGGAGCATTGGTTCTGGTCGCTCGCGGTCAGCGGCGCGAGGTGTCGTCCATGAACATGACCTTGAGCGCCTCGTACGACTCGATGCAGCGGCCCGCGCCGAGCGCCACGCACTCGAGGGGCAGATCCACCAGGCGCACCTGCACGTCGGTCTCCTCGGTGAGGCGCAGGGCCAGGCCCTTCAACATGCCGCCGCCGCCCACCAGGTGGATGCCCTGGACGATGAGGTCCTGGGCCAGCTCGGGCGGGGCGTTGCCCAGGCAGGCCACCACCGAGTCGATGATGGCGCTGACCGGCTCCTCGATGGCCGCCCGCACCTCCTCGGGCGACAGGATCACGGTCTTCGGCAGGCCGCTCATGAGCTCGCGGCCCCGCACCTCGGCCTTGAACTCGTCGGGCGTGGGGTAGGCCGACCCCATCGTGATCTTGATCTTCTCGGCGGTCTGCTCACCGATGGCGATGCCGTACTCGCGCCGGATGTACTGGGTGATGGCGGCGTCGATGTCGAACGAGCCCACCCGCACCGCCTGGAGGGCCACCACGCCGCCCAACGAGAGGATGGCCGACTCGGACGTACCGCCGCCGATGTCGATGACCATCGAGCCCACCGGCTCGTTGATGGGGAGGTTGGCGCCGATGGCCGCGGCCATGGGCTGCTCGATGAGTTGGGCCTCGGCCGCCCCTGCCCTGCGGGCCGCCTCGGTGACGGCGCGGCGTTCGACCGCGGTGATGGCCGACGGCACGCAGATGACGACACGGGGCCGGTTGAAGCGGTTCACGCCCACCCGCTGCAGCACAAGGCGGATCATGCGCTGGGTGATGTCGAAGTCGGTGATGGCGCCCTGGCGCAACGGCCGGACGGCGACGATGTGGCCCGGTGTGCGCCCGATCATCTGCCAGGCGTCGTAGCCGACGGCCAGGACCTCCTGGTTCTGGTTGTTCAGGGCGATGACCGACGGCTCGTTGAGGACGATGCCCTGCCCGCGCGCGTAGACCAGGGTGTTGGCGGTACCCAGGTCGATCGCGAGGTCGCGGGCCAGGAGGCCTTACCTCCTGGGCGTCGGGCCGTCAGGCCCGCGGGTCGGCCGGGTGTCGGTCGGTGGTGCCTGGTCCGGGGCGATGGCCCGCATCTGCGCGTTGAACGAGTCGACCCCGTGGGTGACCCCGGACGGGCCCCGGTGGCGAACCCAGACGATGAAGATGCCGATGGCACTCAGGGCGATGGCGATGAGGAGGAACAGGAGGTTTCCCACGAAGGTCTCTCAGTTGACGGTCTCGGAGGCGCGACCGCGCCCCGCAGGGGTGGTGACGGTTGGGGGGACGTCGGTGAAGGTGTCGTCGGTGAAGGTGTCGTCGGTGAGGTCGCCGACGGGCGAGGCGTCGAGGCCCCAGTCCTCGCCGCCGTCCCAGACCTCCCGTTTCCAGATCGGGACGGTGGCCTTGAGGCGATCGATGGCGAAGCGGGCCGCGCTGAAGGCCTCGTGGCGGTGTGCCGACGATGCCACCACGACCACGGACGACTCGCCGATGGCCACCGGCCCCACACGGTGCAACAGGGCGATGCGACCGAGGTCCCACCGGTCCCGGGCGCCGGCGGCGATGGCGGCCAGCCGGGGCACCACCTGCTCCTCGTAGGCCTCGTAGCTGAGCTCGGTGACCCCTGGGCGCCCCTCGGCGTGATCGCGAGCCGTGCCGCAGAAGGTGACGACGGCACCGCAGTCGGGGCGTGTCGCCCAGTCGGCGGCACGGCCCACCGGGAGCGGGCCACCCGTCAACGCGACCCAATCGTCGGCCCCGTCGGGGGGACGAAGTTCGACGACAGGGTCCACACGACCATCGTAGGGCCGGTGGCGCCGCGTCCGAGGGCTCGCGTGGTGGATGTCACCTGGTTCCGGCGTCTCGGGGAGCCGCGGTCCCCCGCGGGATCGCCCTCGGTAGTCTCGCCGCCATGTTGCCGCCCGAGGTCCCCGACGAGGACGGGGACCAGCTCGGCCCCCCGCTCCCGCCCGAGGACCGCCTGTGGCGGCACCCGTCCGAGATCGGGGCCGCACGCTCGGCGCAGGCCGTTTCCGCGCCGCCGCGGCCGCGGGGACGGGCGTCGCTCTGGCTCGTCGGCATGGTCGCCGGGCTCACCGGGGCGGTGGCCACGCTCGCGCTCGTGGCCGTGTCGGGTGGGCTCGACCACCGCGTGGTCGAGCACGACGTCGTCGAGCGGGTGGCCTCGGCCCCGCCGGCCACGCTCCCTGTCGGCATCCAGCGCGGTCCCGACGCCGGCATCGAGGCCCTGGCCACCCAGGTGGCACCGGCCATCGCCCGCCTCGAGATCGCCCGACCCACCCCGGGAGGGGCCGGCGGCCCCAGCACCGCCACCGGCTCGGCCGTCGTGTTCCGTGACGACGGCTACCTGCTCACCAGCGCCGATCTGGTGGCCGGCGCCACCTCGGTGGGGGTGATCCTCGCCGACGGGTCCATCCAGGACGGCACCGTGGTGGGCGCCGACCCCCTCACCGACGTCGCGGTGTTGAAGGTGGACGGCCACGGGTTGCCCACCGCCGTGCTCGGATCGGCGCTCGACCTCGCGGTGGGCCAGGTGACCGCGATCATCGGCTCGGCGCCGGCACCCGGCGCGGACCCGTCGCTCACCGCCGGCATCGTGAGCGCCCTCGGTCGCACGATCATGGCCGACGCCGGCGGCACGCCCACGCGCCACGACATGATCGAGACCGACGCGCCGCTCGACCCCGTGGCCACCGGCGGGGCCCTGCTCGACGGCCGGGGTGCCGTGGTGGGCATCACCACCGATCCCCCCGACGACCTCGCCCTCGACGGCCTCAGCTTCGCCACGCCGATCGACACCGCCCGCGCGGTCGCCGGCGACATCATCGCCACCGGCTCGGTCCACCACCCGTGGTTGGGCATCGAGGGATCCGACATCGAGGCCCGCACCGCGGACGACCTGCAGCTCGCCGGTGGAGCGAGGGTGGCCACCGTGGCCGAGGGCAGCCCCGCGGCGGTCGCCGGCCTGGCGCCCGACGACGTCATCACCTCGGTCGGCGCGGTCACGGTCACGTCGATGGCGGCGCTCGTGGTCGAGCTGCGCCGTCACGAGCCCGGCGAGACCGTGCTCATCGCCTACCTGCGTGACGGCCGGCCGGGCCTCTGCGTCGCCCACCTGGGCGAGGCCAGCTGAGCGGGCCCCCGACATCAGCTCCTCCTCCGTCGGAGCGCCTGACATCGGCTCCTCCTCCGTCGGAGCGCCTTCGGCATCCGGTTCGTCCCGCCCGCTGCTCGGCTCCGCTCCGCAGCCTCACCAGCTCCGTCACGCGCTCGGCGCTCCCTACCTCCGGCGTGTGAGTGAGCGGCGGATCAGCAGGGCCAGCGCCACCACGATGCCCACCAGCACGGCGCCCACGACGCCGAGGGCCACCTCCTGGCGGCGCCGCCCGGACAGCGCCGCCCAACCCGTCGGGCGGTGGCTGGACACGTAGGCCTCTTCGTTGCTGTTCTGCGGATCCCAGCCGGCGGCCCGCAGCTTGTCGTTGGCGACCACCCAGGGGTTGGCCAGGTAGGCCACCACCCCGGGCGGGGTGGGGGTGAGCCCGAACTTCCAGCGCCAGGTCGCCACACGGGTGACCATGCGCTCGGGCAGGCGGACGTTGGGCCCACGGCCGGCCAGCGCCCGCAGGTCGTCGGCCTTGATCCACCCGTCGGGTGCCACGTTGAACGCGCCCCGCAACCGGGCGCGGCGGGCCAGGTCGACGGCATCGGCCAGGTCGTCGAGGTGGACGAACTGGCTGGGTGCCTCGGCATCCCCCGGACGCAGGCCACTGCCGCTCCACAGCGACTGCGCCAGCCAGGCGGTGCGCTCCTCGGCCACCGCCACCGTGGGCCGCAGCACCGCCACCGAGGCGGCGGGGTGGGCGTCGGCCCACTCGAGGGCCAGGCGCTCGACCTCGGCCTTGTGGGTGGCGTAGGCGAGGCCGGGGTTGGGACGCACGGGCGCCTCTTCCGTGAGCGGCACCGGGTTGTTGGGCCACGCGCCGTACACCGTGGCGCTCGACAGCACCACCAGGTGGCTCACACCCACCGCGCCGGCGGCCTCGAACAAGTGGCGCGTGCCTTCCACGTCCACGCCGCCCGCGCCCGTGCCGTCCAACTCGGCACCGTCGGTGCGGCCGAGATGGACGAGGACCTCGCCACCCTCCATGGCCGCCTTCAGCTCGGCCACGGGCTGCTCGAGACCGTCGGTGAGGTCGACCTCGACCACTCGCTCGACCCCCGCATCGGCATCCAGCCGCGCCCGCACCCGACGCCCCAGGGCGCTGCCCGCGCCGGTGAGGACAACCGTGGCCACCGCTCTACGATTGCCGTTGTGAGCGATCCGGGTCCACTCGGCGACGATCCCTTCAAGGGCATGCCCTTCTTCGGCGACCTGGCCAAGATGCTCCAGAAGCAGGGCCCGGTCAGCTGGGACGCCGCCGGGCAGCTCGCCCTCTCGATCGCCAGCGGTGGCGAGTCGGAGCCCAACGTCGACCCGCTCGAGCGCATGAAGCTCGAGCAGCTCGCCCGGGTCGCGGAGCTGCAGGTGGCCAACGCCAGCGGGCTCAACCCCTCGCCCACCGGCCGCGGCGTCACCGTCGTGCCGGTCACCCGCTCGCAGTGGGTGCAGCGCAGCCTCGAGGCCTACCGCCCGCTGTTCGAGCGCCTGGCGGCCTCGCTGTCCGACGTGCCGACCGACGCTCCGGCGGAGCCGGCCGACCCCCTGGCCCCGACCGGGAGCGACCCCACCGCCTGGCTGGGCGGGCTGATGGCCATGATCGGGCCGATGATGCTGGGCATGACCGCGGGCTCGATGCTGGGCCACCTGTCGCGGCGCTCGTTCGGCCAGTACGACCTGCCGGTGCCGCGACCCGAGAGCGACGAGCTGCTGCTGGTGGTGGCCAACCTCGAGGAGTTCGGCGCCGAGTGGAGCCTGCCGCCCGAAGACCTGCGCCTCTGGGTGTGCCTCCACGAGATCACCCACCACGCCGTGCTCGGCGTGCCCCACGTCCGGGCCAGGCTCACCGGCCTGCTGTACGACTACGTGGCCGGCTTCGATCCCGACCCGAACGCTCTCGAGGCCAGGCTGGGCCAGCTCGACCCCGCCAGCGGTGACGCGCTCAGCCAGTTCCAGAGCGTGATGGGCGACCCCGAGGCGCTGCTGGGTGCGGTCCAGTCCCCGGCGCAGCTCGAGCTGCTCCCCCGCCTCGAGGCGCTGGTGGCGGTCATCGTGGGCTACGTCGACCACGTGATGGACCAGGTGGGCGGCCGCCTCATCGGGTCGTACGACATGCTCACCGAGGCGCTCCGCCGGCGGCGTGTCACCGCCGACGAGTCCAACCGCTTCGTCGAGCGACTGCTCGGCCTCGAGCTCGGCCAACCCCAGTACGACCGCGGCGCGGCGTTCGTGACCGGCATCGTCGAGCGGGCCGGCCCCGAGGGCCTCGAGCGCCTGTGGGGCGACGAGACCGACCTGCCCACGCCGGCCGAGGTCGACGCCCCCGGCCTGTGGCTGGCCCGGATCGGCATCGACTTCGATCTCGACCTCGCCGGCGAGGGTGACGGCGGGTCCACCGCCGGCGGTGGTGACGAGGACGACCCGAGCGCAGCGTCGGACCTGGAGGGCCCGGACGACCCGAGGGGCCCGGCCCCCTCGTAGCCGCCCGGCCCCGTCGCGGCGACCGCGGCGCCCCGGCGCCGCGCCTCAGCTGCCGCCGGGGAGGAAGTGCACCTCGTCGCCCACGGCCACCTCGCCTGCCGACACCATCGAGCAGTAGAGCCCCAGGTTGCCGTCGTGGTGCTGGTTGACCGTCTTGACGATGCCGAGGTCGGGAGCCAGTCCCCGCTGTGGACGCGTGGTCATGATGCAGCGCATGGTGGGCAGGTCGACCGAGATCTCGACGGTGCCGAAGCACAGGCGGCCACCGACCCAGTCGTCGTCCACGAACCGGTCCCCGTCGGTGTCGACGAGCACGGTGGGCCGGAAGCGGTCGACCTGCCACGCGCCCGCGGGGTAGAGCCGCTGGGCGGCCCGGATGCTGGCGGTGGTGAGCACGTGCACGGCGGCCAGGTCGAAGAAGGTGCCCGGCGGGCACGGCCAGTCGAACCGATCGGCGCTCTGGTCGTCCATGTTCATGCTCAACGTGAACGAACGGGCATCGTCGTCGACCGGCGGCGGCGGCTCCACCCGCACCGCGTGCCCGAGCCAGGCCGACACGGCCGCGTCGAGCGTCGGGGACGGCGCCTCCTGCCACGAGTGGCCGGGCACCCGCACCTCTACACCCGATCCCGTGGTGCGGGCCTCCGCGTCGAGCAACTGCGGGACGCTCTTCGCGGAGAGCACCCGGCCGGAGTCGACGTCGACGACGCCCAGGGCCCGGTCGCCGGGGATGCCGAGCGTCGTGAGCTCGGCCCGGTCGAGGGTCTCGCCCTGCAACGACTTCACCGGGTAGCGGCCAAGACGGGCCACCCGCCCCACCACCGTCGACGCGTCGTTCATGTGGACGACCGCCGCTTGGCCCGGGGGCCCCGCCCACCGCTGCCGCGGTGGCGCCGGCCTCCTGCGACCGCCGTCGGGTCGGCACCGACCACCGGCTCGACCAGCGCGGCCGCGCCCCCGGCGAGCCTGTCGCCATTGTCATGATCACGCATGAGACGGCCCAGCATGAGGTGGAACGCGCCTTGAAGGCCATCGGCGCTTCCGACAAGGTTCGAGCCAAGCCGTGTATGATT
>JBGAOY010000040.1:0-22038 GCA_044221555.1 Acidimicrobiales bacterium | reverse complement strand
CCTAGGTGAAGGCTTGTACGATGAAGGGCTTGAGCTGGGCGTTGAGGCGGGCCACCAGGTGGGCGGGCCCGTTGAAGCGCCCCCACCCTTCTCCCAGGGTGTTGGTGCCGGTGGTGAACGACCGGTTGTGGTGCGCGGCTCGGGCCCGGGCGTCGTCGTCGCCCAACGCCGCGGCCTTGCGGGCCTTGGCCCGCCGGTTGAGCTCGCCCAGCGACCCCCGCCGGGCGGTGTCCAACAGCTCCTGTTCGCACGAGGGGTCGGCGGCGGCGCCGTCGGCCACCGCTTTGGCCTGATCGGGCGACAGCTCACCGTTGCGGACCGCGTCGGACGCGTCGGGCAGCGCGCGCAACCGGCGGGAGCATTCCAGGTCGCGGGCGGCGTCGCGGGGGGACTGGCCGGTCTGTCGGGCCAGCCAGTCGGCCGCGGACCGCTCCCCGCTCTCGCCCCACAGGCTCTGGTTGTCGATGCGGCGGGCCAGCAGCAACCGCAGCCCCGCCGCGGCTTTCTCGATGGCGGCGAGCAGGGTGATCGCGTCGGCGGCCTGGGCCACGGTGAGGGTGTCGGGATCGAAGTCCTTGGCGAGGGCGGCCAGGTGGGCCTTGATCGCTCGGAGGATCCGGAACATGTGTTCGAGGATACCCGCACCCGAGCCAGCGTTCAAGCCTTTTCAGATTGTTTTCTGTGATTTCATGTTAGACAGCAGGCACTCGTGGCTTCGAAACCCCGGAGACCGCTCCCGCGGCGATCTGGGAGGCATCCCGGAACTGGTGAGCCGGTGCCCGCAGTCCGTACGATCGGCGGCGCTCCCGCCAAGGCCGGCGGGACCACGACTCCCCGGGGGATCTGATGGCCAACGCCACACAGGACGAAGCGGCGACGACCGACGTGATCGACGAGCTCGGCGCCTGGCTCGAGGAGAACTGGGACCCCGACCTCACCGTCGGCGAGTGGTGGGAGCGGCTCGGGTTGGCCGGCTGGTCGGCGCCCGGGCTGCCCGTCAACGCCTACGGCCGCGGCCTGGCCCGCAACGACGTGGTGCGGGTCCAGGACGAGATCGCCCGCCACGGCGCGCTCGGTGCCCCCGGCGGCCTCGGCCTGATGCTGGCGGCCCCCACCATCGCCACCCACGGCACCCAGGAGCAGATCGACAAGTTCGTCCGCGACATCGTCACCGGGCAGCAAGGGTGGTGCCAGCTGTTCAGCGAGCCCGGCGCGGGCTCCGACCTCGCCGGGCTCACCACCAAGGCCACCAAGGACGGCGACGAGTGGATCGTCGAGGGCCAGAAGGTCTGGACCTCTGCGGGCCAGGTGGCCGACCTGGGCATGCTCATCGCCCGCACGGACCCGAACGTGCCCAAGCACCAGGGCATCAGCTACTTCGCCATCGAGATGCACCAGCCCGGTGTCGAGGTGCGACCCCTGCGCGAGATGACCGGCCACGCCATGTTCAACGAGGTGTTCCTCAGCGAGGCCCGGGTGGCCGACAGCGCCCTCATCGGCGGCCTGGGCAAGGGATGGGCCGTCACCAACACCACGCTCATGCACGAGCGCGCCACCCTCGGATCGGGCGGCGGCAGCGCCGCGGGCAGCGCGGCGACGCCGGGAACGGTCATGGGTCACCTCGGCAAGCGGGCGGGCGACTTCGTGAGCAGCGACGGCGAAGCGGCCAAGCGCCGCAGCCGTCGCCGGGCCGCCAGCCCCATCGCCGCCGGCACCAAGCTGCTCACCGACCTGGCCAAGGGCAACGGCACGGCGTCCGACCCGCTCATCCGCCAGGACCTGGTGCGCCTGCACACCCTGGGCGAGCTCGGCCGCTTCAACGGCCTGCGCCTGAAGGCGGCGAAGGCCGCCGGGAAGGACATCCCCGGGATCCCCAACATCGCCAAGCTCTCGATGAGCGAGATGATGCGGCTCACCCGCGACGTGGGACTGCGCATCGTCGGCGCCGGCGGGATGCTCCACGCCTACGAGGGCCAGGACGGCTCGGCCATCGAGGAGGCCACCGGCAACCCCTTCCTGCCCCTCGTCACCGGCACCGCGTTGTTCGCCCAGGGCCCCTCGATCTACGGCGGCACCGACCAGATCCAGCGCAACATCATCGGCGAGCGGGTCCTCGGCCTCCCCAAGGAGCCCAACAACGACAAGACCCTGCCGTTCGCGGAGCTCCCCAAGAACGCGTAGCTCTCGGCTCTTCGCCTGGCGGCTCATCGCATCGTCATGGCTCGCTCGTCCCTCGCTCGCCGCGCCTGTTCGACTGCTCTTCGGCTGGCGCCTCATCGCATCGTCAAGGCTCGCTCGTCCCTCGCTCGCCGCGCCTCGACCCCTGGGTCGATGGCCACTGCCTCCCTCGCTCAACGCGCCTCGAGCTTGGGTCGGGCGACGGCCTCCGAGGCAACGGACAGCGGGATCAGGGGTACGGCTAACTAACCTCGGACACGATGTTGCGCTACCTCACCGCCGGCGAATCGCACGGTCAGGCCCTCGTGGTCGTGATCGAGGGCCTGCCCGCGGGCCTCGAGGTCACCGCGGCCGACATCCAGGCCGAGCTCTCCCGCCGCCGCCTCGGGTACGGACGCGGGCCGCGCATGCGCTTCGAGCAGGACGAGTTGCGCCTCCTCGGCGGCATCCGTCACGGCCGCACGCTCGGCTCACCGGTCGCCATCGAGATCGGCAACACCGAGTGGGAGCGCAAGTGGGAGGAGGAGATGTCGCCCGCCCCCGGCGAGACCGCGGCCCCGCTCACCCAGCCCCGCCCCGGTCACGCCGACCTCGCCGGCATGCAGAAGTACGGCTTCACCGATGCCCGCAACGTGCTCGAGCGGGCCTCGGCCCGCGAGACCGCGGCTCGGGTGGCGGCCGGGGCCGTGGCCAAGCGCCTCCTGTCCGAGCTGGGCGTCTCGATCGTCTCGCACGTCGTCGCCATCGGCCCGATCGAGTCGAAGGCCACCGCCCGGCCCGAGCCGGCCGACCTCCACCAGGTCGACGAGTCGCCCGTGCGCTGCTTCGACCCCGACGCCGAGGCGGCCATGATCGACGAGATCAAGGCCGCGTCGAAGGACGGCGACTCACTCGGCGGCGTGGTCGAGGTGGTGGCCTACGGGGTGCCCGTCGGGTTGGGCAGCCACGTCCACTGGGACCGCAAGCTCGACGCGCTGCTGGCCCAGGCCCTCATGAGCATCCAGGCCGTGAAGGGGGTGGAGATCGGCGACGGCTTCGAGGTGGCCACCCGACGGGGGAGCGCGGCGCACGACCCCATCGCCTGGGACGCGGACGACCAGCGCTACCGGCGCGAGTCCACCTTGGCCGGCGGCGTGGAGGGGGGCATCTCCACCGGTGAGGTGGTGATCGCTCGGGTGGCGATGAAGCCGCTGGCCACCCTGAACCGCCCGACGCTGAAGACCGTCGACACGGTCACCAAGCAGGAGACGGTCTCGTTCAAGGAGCGCACCGACGTCACTGCCGTCCCCGCCATGGGGGTGGTGGCCGAGACCATGATGGCCCTGGTGCTGGCCGACGAGGTGTGCCGCAAGTTCGGGGGCGACTCGGTGCCCGAGCTCGTCCGCAACGCCGACGCGTACCTGGCCGCGTTGGACGGTGGGGCCGGCCCGGCCCGTGCCTGACCACCTGGTGCTCGTGGGCATGATGGGCTCGGGCAAGACGTCGGTGGGCCGGCGTGTGGCCGAGGCGCTCGACCGCCCGCTGCTCGACACCGACGCGCTGGTCGAGCAGCGCTCCGGCCGCACGGTGGCCGAGCTCTTCGAGCAGGAGGGCGAGGCGGGCTTCCGCCGGCACGAGGCCGATGCCGTCGCCGAGGCCGCCTCGTGGCCGGTGCCGGCCGTCATCGCCGCCGCGGGGGGAGCGGTGCTCGATCCCGCGAACCGCGAGCGCCTGCGCCACGCCGGCGCCGTGATCTGGCTGTCGGCCTCGGTGGCCACCCTGGCCGGGCGGTTGACGCCCGGCGGCCATCGCCCGCTGCTCGGCGACGACGTCGAACCGTTGCTCCAGCGCCTCACCGACCAGCGGCGGTCCCTGTACGACGAGGTGGCCGACGCGGTCGTGGTGGTCGACGACCTGACCACCGAACAGGTGGCGGAGTGCGTGCTCGCGGCCTACGCGGTCGAGGTGGGTCGATGATCACCGTCCCCGTCGAGCTGGGCGAGCACCGCTACGAGGTGCTCGTCGGCGCCGGCGCCCGCCACCGGCTGGCCGACGTGCTCCCGGCAGGGTCGCGCCGGGCGGCGGTGGTCACCCAGGCCGGCGTCGGGGTCCCGGTCGACCCGGGCATCGAGCACCGCACCTTCGTCATCGACGAGGGCGAAGCCGCCAAGGACCTGGCGACCATCGAGCACCTCTGCCGCCAGTTCGCGCAGTGGGGCCTGACGCGGCGCGACGTGGTGGTCGCGGTCGGGGGTGGCGTGGTCACCGACACGGCCGGCTTCGCCGCCGCTGTCTACCACCGCGGGGTGGCGGTCGTGCACGTGGCGACCACCCTGCTCGGCCAGGTCGACGCCGCCATCGGGGGCAAGACCGGCGTCAACCTCCCCGAGGGCAAGAACCTGGTCGGGGCGTTCTGGCAGCCGGCCGCGGTGCTGTGCGACACCGAGGTGCTCGACACGCTCCCTGCGCGCGAATACGCCAGCGGTCTCGGCGAGATGGCGAAGTACCACTTCCTCACCGGCGACGACCTCGGGGCGCTGCCCCTCGACGAGCGTGTGGCCCGGTGCGTCGAGATCAAGGCCGAGATCGTCGCCGAGGACGAGCGCGAGGGCGGCCGGCGGGCGCTGCTGAACTACGGCCACACGCTGGCCCACGCCCTCGAGACAGCCGGGCACTACGACCTGCGGCACGGCGAGGCCGTCGCCATCGGGCTGGTGTTCGCCGCCCGTCTGGCCGAGCGCCTCGAGCGCATCGACGCCGGTCGTGTGGCGGCGCACGAGGCGGTCGTCGCCGGCTACGGGCTGCCCGACCGCCTCGATCCCGGGCACGACCTGGACGAGCTGGTGGAGCTGATGAAGCGTGACAAGAAGGCGGTCGACGGACTCACCTTCGCCCTCGACGGGCCCGAGGGCGTGGCCATCGTCGAGCAGGTGCCTGCCGATGTGGTGCGGAGCGTCCTCGGAGCGTGGCGGGACGGGGCGGGGCGATGACGGCGCCACTGGTCCTCCTGCTCTCGGGCCCCAACCTGAACCTCCTGGGCGAGCGCGAGCCCGCGGTGTACGGCACGGCCACGCTGGACGATCACGTAGCCGCGGCGCGGGCGCGGGCCGAGGGCCACGGCCTCGAGCTGGAGCACCTGCAGAGCAACGCCGAGAGCGCCCTCGTCGACGCGGTGCACGGTGCCCGGGGCCGGGCGGCGGCGATCATCGTCAACGCCGGCGCCATCACCCACTACGGATGGTCGCTGCACGACGCCCTCGCCGCGTTCGACGGCCCGGTGGTCGAGCTCCACCTGTCGAACCCCAACGCCCGCGAGGCGTGGCGGCACACGTCGGTGGTGGCCCCCGTGGCCACCGGCACGATCCAGGGGTTCGGCGGGTACGGCTACCGACTGGCCGTCGATGCAGTCGCCGAGCTGCTGAGCCGCTCCGGTGCCTGACGTCGCCGGCGGGCCGTTGCCGCCCATGGCCGTGGCCGAGCGGGTGGCCCGGTTGGTGCCGGCGTTCGACCAGGCGGGCTGCGACGCCCTGCTCGTCACCAGCCTGGTGAACATCCGCTACCTCACGGGCTTCACCGGGTCGGCAGGGCTGCTGCTGGTGCGCCCCGGCGGCCTGCTGTTCGTGTCCGACGGCCGCTACGCCGAGCAGGCCGCCGACCAACTGGCCGCCGCCGGGGTGGAGGCCCGCATCGAGATCTCGGGTGTGGGTCAACGCGAGCTGCTGCAGGCCGGGGCATCGGGCATCGCCCGGCTCGGCCTGGAGGCCGGCGCGGTCACCTGGGCACAGCAGCGTTCCTACGCCGCCGAGTGGTTCCCCGACGCCGAGCTGGTGCCCACCGAGGGCCTGGTCGAGGCGCTGCGCGCCGTGAAGGACGAGGGCGAGGTGGCCCGCATCGAACGGGCCGCCCACATCGCCGACGCCGCACTGGCCGAGGTGCGAGCGCTCCTGCTCGACGGTCCCACCGAGCGCGAGTTCGGGCTGGCCCTCGACACCGCCATCCGCCGCCTCGGCGCCGAGGGCACCTCGTTCGAGACCATCGTCGCCTCGGGCCCGAACGGGGCCAAGCCCCATCACCGGCCCGGCGACCGCCAGGTGCGCCCGGGCGACCTGGTGGTCGTCGACTTCGGGGCGCTGGTGGACGGGTACTGCTCGGACATGACCCGCACGCTCATGGTGGGCGAGCCGTCGGCCACCCAGCAGCGCATGCTCGACGTCGTGGCCGAGGCCCAGCAGGCCGGGGTCGACGCGGTGCGGGCCGGTGTCGGCACCTCACTGGTCGACGCGGCGTGCCGGGCGGTGATCGGCGACGCCGGTTGGGCCGACGCGTTCGTGCACGGGACCGGCCACGGTGTCGGGCTGCAGATCCACGAGGACCCGCGGGTGGCGGCGACGGCCACTGCTACGCTCACCGCAGGTCACGTCGTCACCGTCGAACCCGGCGTCTACCTGCCCGAGCACGGCGGGGTGCGGGTCGAAGACACCGTCGTGGTCACCGCCGAGGGCTGCCGGGCGCTCACCCTCGCGCCGAAGCGGCCCCTCGTGGCCGTCTGAGCACCTGGCGCCCGCACCACTCGCTGCACCACCGATCTCGCTGCCCACAAGGACCGCACCATGGCCACCATCACCACCAACGACCTCAAGAACGGCATGAGCCTCGACCTCGACGACGGCCTGTTCCAGGTGGTCGAGTTCCAGCACGTCAAGCCCGGCAAGGGCGGCGCGTTCGTGCGCACCACGCTGAAGAACGTGCGCAACGGCGCCGTCGTCGACCGCACCTTCCGCGGCGGCGAGAAGGTCGAGCGCGCCGTCATCGACAAGCGGGAGATGCAGTTCCTCTACCGCGAGGGCGACGACTACGTCTTCATGGACAACGACTCGTACGACCAGATCAACGTGGGCCCGGCCGCGCTGGGCGACTCGGCCAACTACCTCATCGAGGGCAACGCCGCCATCCTCCAGATGTACCGGGACGAGATCGTCGGGGTCGACCTGCCCGCGGCCGTCGAGCTCGCCATCGCCGAGACCGAGCCCGGCATCCAGGGCGACCGGGTCTCGGGTGCCCGCAAGCCGGCCACGCTCGAGACGGGCCTTGTGGTCCAGGTGCCCCTGTTCGTGGGCCCGGGTGACCGCATCAAGGTCGACACGCGCACGGGCGAGTACCTCAGCCGCGCCTGAGCGACCCACCCATGACCACCGCCGGCAGCCGACGAGAGGCACGCGAACGGGCCCTTGCGCTGCTGTACGAGGCGGAGGCCAAATCCGACAGCCCCGCGGCGGTGATCGCCCAGCTGCCCATCGAGCCCGACCCCTACGCCGCCCGCCTGGTGCGCGGCGTCGAGGAGTACGGCGACGAGATCGACGCCTTGTTGTCGCGGTACTCGAAGGGCTGGCGGCTCGAGCGCATGCCGGCGGTCGATCGGGCGGTGCTGCGGGTCGCCGTGTACGAATTGCTGGCCGAGCCCGGTGTGCCCACCGCCGCCGTCGTGTCCGAGGCGGTCGAGCTGGCCTCCGAGTACTCCACCGACGAGTCGGGCCGGTTCGTGAACGGGCTGCTGGCCCGTATCGCCACCGAGACGCGCGGCGGCGAGGCGCCCCCGCCCCACCTGCCCCCCGAACGACCGCCCACCGAGACGATCGACCTCGGGGTCGATCCCGAGTTCGAGCTGCCGGTCGCCCCCGGCTCCTCGCACCCGCCGGCCGCGACCGCCTCCGAAGCGCCCCGCCGGCCCACTGGGCCGCCGCGTGCCGAGCTGGCGCACACCGATCCCGTGCTCGCCGAGCCGTCGCTCGCCGAGCACGAGCCCGGAGCGGATCCGGTGGTCGCCGAGCATGCACCAGCGGGCGTCGAACGCGAGCCCGGGACGGATCCGGTGGTCACCGAGGGCGAGCCCGAGCCCGACTCGGTGCGTGCCGTTCCCCAGCCGTCGTCGGGGTCGTCCCGCCCGCTCCTGCCCCTCGGCCTGCCCCAACCCCCCCTGGGTGACGGCGTGATCCGCCTGCGGCCGTGGCAGCCCGCCGACGCGCCGGCCCTCGTGGCCGCCTGGGCCGACCCGGCTGTGGGTCGCTGGAGCGCCCCGCCCGCCCGCCGATCCCTCGTCGACGCCCGTCGCTGGATCGCGGGCACGCCGGGGCTGCGGGCACGCGGCCTGGCCCTCGACCTGGTCATCTCGTCGATCGGGGCCAGGCCCGTGGTGCTGGGTGAGGTGGCGCTGTCGGCCTTCGACGACGACGGCGGTGCCGACATCGGCTACTGGATCGGCCCGGAGCACCGGGGCAAGGGCCACGCCACCCGCGCGGTGCGCCTCCTGACGGCGTGGGCGCTCAACCAGCACGGGCTGCGCCAGGTGCGGGCGACGGTCGACCCCCGCAACCGCGCGTCGACGGCGGTGCTGCGGCGCGCCGGGTTCCGGGCCGCCGGGCCCGACCGCTGGGTCTGTCCCTGAGGGACCGATCGGCGCGGCCTGCGCAGCTGCTACGGTGCACTCCTGACCGTGAATCGGGTCCCGTGAGGCCCGAACGGACAGAGAGGATGCCGCTTGGCTGAACGAGAACGCCGGATCACGCCCCCCTACGGGGGCGTTTTCGTTGCCCGGGCACGAGTGATGGAGGCCGACGACATCCGTCGGGCCATCTGGCGCATGGCCCACGAGGTCATCGAGCGCAACCAGGGCGTGGTGGACACCGTCGTGATCGGCCTGCAGACCGGCGGCGTGGCCCTGGCCGAGGCGCTCGCCACCGCCATGCACGACGTGGGCGAGGAGCCCGACGCGCCACCCGTGCCGCTGGGCACGCTCGACGTGGCCTTCTACCGCGACGACATCGGGCTGCGACCGGTCCTGCCCGAGGCGGTCACCGACATCCCCTTCGACATCACCGGCAAGTACGTGGTCCTGGTCGACGACGTGCTGTTCACCGGCCGCACCATCCGGGCCGCGCTCGACGCGCTCACCGACTACGGCCGCCCCCGCGCCATCCAACTGGCGGTGATGATCGACCGGGGCCATCGCGAGCTCCCGATCCGGCCCGACTACGTCGGCAAGAACCTCCCCACCCGACGCGACGAGGTGGTCGACGTCACCCCTGACGGAGTCGACCTGGGGGAGATGCGCAAGTGAGCGCGCGGCACGACACCGGGGTCCGAGCGACCCGAGACCGATGCGCGCAGGAGCGGGTCGGATGAGCCGCGACCTGCTCTCCGTCGACGACCTCGGGGCCGACGGCATCGACGAGGTCATGCGCCTCACCGACTCGTTCGTCGAGGTCAGCGAGCGGGCCATCCCCAAGGTGCCCGCGCTGCGCGGCAAGACCGTCGCTTGGCTCTTCTACGAGGACTCGACGCGTACCCGGCTGTCGTTCGAGACCGCGGCCAAGCGCCTGTCCGCCGACGTCATGAACTTCTCGGTCTCCTCGTCGTCGGTGAAGAAGGGTGAGTCGCTGCGCGACACGGTGCAGACCATCGAGGCCATGGGGGTCGACGCCATCGTGGTCCGCCACGGGTCGGCCGGGGCCCCGTGGCAGGTGGCCAAGTGGGCCGAGGCGTCGGTGGTGAACGCCGGAGACGGCTGGCACGAGCACCCCACCCAGGCACTGCTGGACTGCTACACGATCCGTCAGACCATCGGCTCGTGCGAGGGGCTCCGGATCGCGATCGTCGGCGACGTCAAGCACTCGCGGGTCGCCCGGTCCGACGTGCTGGCCTTCACGGCGCTCGGCGCCGAGATCACGCTGGTGGCGCCGCCGACGCTGCTGCCCCCGAGCCTGGTCGGGTGGCCGGTCCAGGTCAGCCACGACCTCGACGCGGTGCTGCCCAAGGTCGACATCGTGTACCTGCTGCGCATGCAGCGCGAGCGGATGGCGTCGGCGCTGGTGCCGTCGCTCCGCGAGTACTCGGCGCGCTACGGGCTCACCCGGCGCCGGGTCGACCTGCTCGACGCCGAGGCCATCGTGATGCACCCCGGGCCCATGAACCGTGGGGTCGAGATCGCCGCCGACGTGGCCGATCTGCCCCGCTCGGTGATCATCGACCAGGTGCGCAACGGCGTGGCCGTGCGCATGGCGGTGCTGTACCTGCTGCTCGGGCCCGGCAGCGACAAGGTGCTCCAGACCCTGGAGGTCTCGTCGTGATCGTCATCAAGGGTGGCACCGTGATCGATGCCACCGGCGCGCGGACGGCCGACGTGGCCATCGACGACGACGGCACCGTGGCCGGGGTGGGGGACGGCCTCGACGGAGGGCGGGTCGTGGACGCCTCCGGGTGCGTGGTCGCACCAGGCCTGGTGGACCTGCACACCCACCTGCGACAGCCCGGCCGGGAAGAGGCCGAGACCGTGGAGACCGGCTCGAGGGCGGCCGCCCTCGGGGGGTTCACCGCGGTGGTGGCCATGCCCAACACCGATCCGGTCATCGACAGCGCGTCGGTGGTCCGTGAGGTGCTCGAGCTCGGGCGCGCCGCGCCGTGCGACGTCCACTCGTCCGGCGCCATCACCGTCGGGCGCCGCGGCGAGCAGCTCGCGCCGATGGCGGAGATGGCCGACCTGGGCGTGCGCCTGTTCACCGATGACGGCGATGGCGTGCAGGACGCGGGACTCATGCGGCGGGCCCTCGAGTACGCCTCGGGCCTCCCCCAGGACGTCGCCCTGGCGCAGCACTGCGAGGTGGCGGCCCTGGCCCTCGGGGGCCACATGCACGAGGGCGAGTGGTCGAGCCGACTCGGCATCCCCGGTGCCCCGGCCGAGGCCGAGGAGCTGATGGTGGCGCGCGACATCGTCCTGTCCCGGCTCACCGGCATGCGGGTGCACTTCCAGCATCTCTCCACCGCGGTCTCGGTCGACCTGGTCCGTGCGGCCAAGGCACGCGGCCTCGCCGTCACGGCTGAGGCGACCACCCACCACTTCACGCTCACCGACGCCGCGGTGGCCTCCTACGACCCGGTGTTCAAGGTCAACCCGCCTCTGCGGCCCGACGACGACGTGCAGGCGGTGCGGGCCGGGCTGGCCGACGGGGCCATCGACGCCATCGCCACCGACCACGCCCCCCACACGCAGGAGGCCAAGGAGCAGGCGTTCGACCAGGCCCCGCCGGGCATGCTGGGCCTCGAGACCGCGCTTGCCCTGGCGTTGACCGAGCTCGACCTCGACATCGCCACGGTGCTCGCGCTGCTGTCCTGGCAGCCGGCCGCCATCGCCGGGCTGTCCGACCAGCACGGCGGGCCGGTGGTTGCCGGTCGCCCCGCCAACCTCTGCGTGATCGACCCCACGGCCACGTGGACGGTCGACCCGAGCCAGTCGGCCAGCCGCAGCCGCAACAACCCCTACGCGGGCCGGAGCCTCACCGGCCGGGTCCGCCACACGTTCCTGTACGGAGAACCGGTCGTGCTCGATGGGGAGGCCCAGCGATGAGTGACGCTGCGGAGCGGAGCGGAGCAGCCGCGCACGCTCGAGTCGGATCCCGGAGGGGCGACGCCGGAGGCGGCGCAGGCAAGCAAGGAGAAGCGCGACGATGAGCATCCGACCCGCCCTGCTGGTGCTGCAGGACGGCAGCACCTTCGAGGGCGAGGCCATCGGCGCCGAGCCCCCCGACGGCATCGCCACCGGCGAGGTCGTGTTCAACACGGTGCTGTCCGGCTACCAGGAGGTCATCACCGACCCGTCCTACGCGGGGCAGATCATCACCTTCACGTACCCGCACATCGGCAACTACGGCGTCACGCCCCTCGACGACGAGAGCCGCCGGCCGTTCTGCCGGGGCGTGGTCGTCCGGGAGTTGGCCAGGCGACGCAGCAACTGGCGGTCCACCGGGGGCCTCGACGAGTTCCTCACCGCCCACGGGGTGCCCGGCATCGCCGGGATCGACACCCGCCGCCTCACCCGCCACATCCGCGAGGCGGGCGCGATGCCCGCCGCCTTCGGCACCGCCGACGAGGTGGCGCTCAAAGCGGCGGCGCTGGCCGAGCCGGGCACCGACGGCCGCGACCTGGTCGCCGAGGTGACCTGCGCGGATCCGTACGTCATCGGCGAGGGGCCTCGCCGGGTGGTGGCCTACGACCTCGGCATGAAGGCGACGATCCTGCACCACCTCGGCGCGCGGGCCACCGTCGAGGTGGTACCGGCCACCACGTCCGCGGACGAGGTGCTGGCCCGCCACCCCGACGGTGTCTTCCTGTCCAACGGCCCGGGCGACCCGGCGGCGGTCACGGGAACCGTCGAGGCCATCGAGGGGCTCTTGGGCAAGGTGCCCATCTTCGGCATCTGCCTGGGTCACCAACTGCTGGCCACCGCGCTCGGCGCCAGCACCTACAAGCTCCCGTTCGGCCATCACGGGGGCAACCACCCGGTTCGCCGCCTCGACACCGGCGTGATCGAGATCACGAGCCAGAACCACAACTACGCGGTGGCCGAGGGCTCGTTGTCCTCGGCCGACGTGAGCCACGTCAACCTCAACGACGGGGTCGTGGAGGGCATCCGGGTGCGCGACCTGCCCGCCTTCTCGGTGCAGTACCACCCCGAGGCCGGGCCGGGCCCCCACGACTCGAGGTACCTCTTCGACCTGTTCGACGACCTCATGGAGGACTTCGCATGAGCGGGAGGAACGACGGCGTGGCCCGAGCGGCCCGCCGTCTCAGTGGCCGAACGGCGAACGAGCGAAGCGAACTGGAGCGGAATGACATGACGACTCCCACCGCCGCAGGTCGCTGATGCCCAAGCGCACCGACCTCCACTCGATCCTCATCATCGGGTCGGGGCCGATCGTGATCGGCCAGGCCTGCGAGTTCGACTACTCGGGCACCCAGGCCTGCCGGATCCTCCGCGAGGAGGGATACCGGGTGATCCTGGCCAACTCGAACCCGGCCACGATCATGACCGACCCCGACTTCGCCGACGCCACCTACGTCGAGCCGCTCGATGTCGACGTGCTCACCGCGATCATCGAGCGCGAGCAGCCCGACGCGGTGCTCCCCACCCTGGGGGGGCAGACGGCGTTGAACCTGGCCATGGAACTGGTCGAGCGGGGGGTGGTGGACGGCACCGGTGAGGCCCACGACGGCCGTCCCGAGCTGATCGGCGCCCGGTCGGAGGCGATCGCCACCGCCGAGGATCGCGAGCAGTTCAAGGTGGCCATGAAGGAGATCGGCCTCGCCGTCCCCGAATCGGCGATCGCCCACACCCTGGACGAGGCCATGGCCGCGGTCGACGGCATCGGGCTGCCGGTGATCATCCGGCCCGCCTACATCCTGGGCGGCCGGGGCACCGGCATGGCCGCCACCCTCGAGGAGTTCCGTGCCGCCGCCGCCCACGGGCTCGAGGCCAGCCCCATCTCGGAGATCCTCATCGAGGAGTCGATCGCGGGGTGGAAGGAATACGAGCTCGAGGTCATGCGGGACAAGGCGGACAACTGCGTGGTCGTCTGCACGATCGAGAACTTCGACCCCATGGGGGTGCACACGGGCGACTCCATCACGGTGGCGCCGGCCCAGACCCTGAGCGACGTCGAGTACCAGCTCATGCGCGATGCGGCCTTCGCCTGCATGCGCCGCGTCGGGGTCGAGACGGGCGGCTCCAACGTCCAGTTCGCCCTCAACCCGGCCGACGGCTCGATGGTCGTCATCGAGATGAACCCTCGGGTCAGTCGCTCGTCGGCCCTGGCCTCCAAGGCCACCGGGTTCCCGATCGCCAAGATCGCGGCCCGCCTCGCCGTCGGCTACACGCTCGACGAGATCCCCAACGACATCACCAAGAAGACCCCTGCCAGCTTCGAGCCCACGATCGACTACGTCGTCACGAAGATCCCCCGGTGGGCCTTCGAGAAGTTCCCCGGCACCGCCGCCGTGCTCGGGACCCAGATGCAGTCGGTGGGGGAGGCCATGGCCATCGGCCGCACGTTCCCCGAGTCGCTGCAGAAGGGCCTGCGCTCGCTCGAGCACGGTCGGTGGGGCCTCAACTGCGACCCGGGCGAGGCCGTGCTGGACGACTGGTCCGACGAGGAGCTGCTGGCTCGTGCCGCGATCGGCACGCCGGATCGGCCGTTCCAGCTCGAGGCCGCGCTGCGCCGGGGCATCTCCATCGATCGCCTCTACGAGGTGACGCGCGTCGATCCGTGGTTCCTCGACCAGATCCTCGCCATCGTGGAGGAGCGGGTGCACCTGCGCGAGGTGGGGCTCGACGCCATGGAGCGGGCCGACTGGCGCCGGGCCAAGCGCCTGGGGTTCGCCGACGCCCAGTTGGCGTGGCTGTGGGGCGCCGACGAGCCCGCGGTGCGGGCCGCCCGCCTGGCCGCCGGTGTCCGGCCCACGTTCAAGACGGTGGACACCTGCGGCGCCGAGTTCGAGGCGCAGACGCCGTACCACTACTCGACCTACGAGGACGAGGACGAGGTGCGCCCCGGCGACCGCCCCAAGGTCGTCATCCTGGGCTCGGGGCCGAACCGCATCGGCCAGGGCATCGAGTTCGACTACTGCTGCGTCCACGCCAGCTTCGCCCTCTCCGCGGCGGGCTACGAGACCGTCATGATCAACTGCAACCCCGAGACGGTGTCCACCGACTACGACACCAGCGATCGCCTGTACTTCGAGCCGCTCACCATCGAGGACGTGCAGAACGTGCTCGATGCCGAGAGCGCCCAAGGGGAGGTGGCCGGGGTCATCGTCGCGCTCGGCGGGCAGACGCCGCTGAAGCTGGCCGGCCTGTTGCCCGAAGGCCTCGTGGCCGGCACCAGCCCGGCCTCGATCGACCTGGCCGAGGACCGCGAGCGCTGGAACTCGCTCTGCGCCCACCTCGACATCCCGCAGCCGGCAGGCGGAACGGCGGCCACCCTCGAGGCGGCCATGGGGATCGTCGAGCGGGTGGGCTACCCGGTGCTCGTGCGCCCGTCCTACGTCCTCGGCGGACGCGCCATGGAGATCGTCTACGACGACGAGAGCCTGCAACGGGCGATGGCCGCCCTCGCTGCGTTCGGGTCGCTGGGCAAGGAGGGCGGTCTGTCCGCCGAACGCCCGGTGCTGATCGACCGGTTCCTCGAGGATGCGGTCGAGGTCGACGTCGACGCCATCCGTGATCGCACCGGTGAGGTGGTGATCGGCGGGGTGATGGAGCACGTCGAGGAGGCCGGCGTGCACTCCGGTGACAGCGCCTGCGTGATCCCTCCGCACAACCTCTCGGACGAGACCATCGCGGTGCTGGAGTCCTACACCCGCGACATCGCCGAGGCCCTCCAGGTCTGCGGGCTCATCAACGTCCAGTACGCGGTGAAGGCCAACCAGGTGTTCGTGATCGAGGCCAACCCCAGGGCGTCACGCACGGTCCCGTTCGTGGCCAAGGCCACCGGGGTGCCGCTGGTGAAGGTGGCGGCCCGGGCGATGATGGGCGCCACCCTGGCCGAGCTGCGCGCCGAGGGGCTGCTGTGCGAGCCGGTGGTGGGCGACCACTTCGCGGTGAAGGAGGCGGTGCTGCCGTTCAGCCGGTTCCCCGACGCCGACGCCGTCCTCGGCCCGGAGATGCGGTCGACCGGCGAGGTGATGGGCATCGACCTCACCGTGGGCCTCGCCTTCGCCAAGAGCCAGATGGCCGCCGGCGAGCGCCTGCCCGAGTCGGGCACGGTGTTCCTGTCGCTGGCCGACCGGGACAAGGCCGTCGGGCTCGAGGCCGGGCGCCGGTTCGTGGAGCTCGGCTTCGCCATCGCGGCCACCCCCGGCACCGCCGCCCACCTCGAGGCCAACGGCGTCGAGGTGGCCACCGTCGTGGCCAAGCTGGGCGACGCGACCGGCATCGACGCGGTCGACCTGATCTCCAGCGGCAAGGTCGACCTGGTCATCAACAGTCCGCGCGGCCGCGGCCCCCGCGCCGACGGCGCCCACATCCGGGCCGCGGCGGGCCACCACAAGGTGCCCTTGCTGACCACGGCGGCCGCGGGCCTCGCCGCGGTCAACGGCATGGCCGACTGGTCCCGGCACCGTCTAGCGGTGCGCAGCCTGCAGGACTACCACCTCGGGGTGAGCCACACCGACCTGGCGCCCTCGACGTGACCGCTGGTCCAGGGTGCGGATGGACCTGACCACCAGGATCGGGTCGGTCACCCTGCCGAACCCCGTCATGACCGCATCGGGGACGGCGGGCCACGGCACCGAGTTGGCGCCCTATCTGGACCTCTCGTCGCTGGGCGCCGTGGTGGTCAAGTCCCTGTCCGCAGGGCCCTGGGCGGGCAACCCGGCGCCGCGGGTGCACGAGACCCCGGCGGGGATGCTGAACAGCGTCGGGCTGCAGGGCCCGGGCATCGACGCCTGGCTGCACGACGACCTGCCCGCCCTGCTGGCCACGGGGGCCCGGGTCGTGGTGTCCATCTGGGGGCGCTCGGTGGACGACTACGAGCGGGCCGCCGCCCTGCTGGCCGACGCGCCCGAGCAGGTGGTGGCGGTCGAGGTGAACCTGTCGTGCCCGAACGTGGAGCGCCGGGACTCGATGTTCGCCCATTCCGAGGCGGCGACCACCGAGGCCATGGCCGCCACCGCGGGCTGCGGGCGACCTCGGTGGGCGAAGCTGAGCCCCAACGTCACCGACCTGCCCGCCATCGCGTCTGCCGCACGGGTCGGGGGCGCGGAGGCGGTGACGCTGGTCAACACGCTGATGGGCCTGCTCATCGACCCCGACACCCGGAGGCCGCGCCTGGGCAACGGCGGCGGGGGGCTCTCGGGCCCCGCGATCCACCCGGTGGCGGTGCGTGCCGTCTACGAGACCCACGCCGCCCACCCCGACCTGCCGATCATCGGCGTGGGCGGCGTGGCGTGCGGTTCGGACGCCGCGGAGCTGCTGCTGGCGGGGGCGCGCGCGGTGCAGGTGGGGACGGCCACGTTCGCCGATCCACGCGCACCGGCACGCGTACTGCGAGAATTGGCAGAGTGGACGGAACGGCAGGCGCAGCACCGTCTCGACGACATCATCGGAGGAGCACATGACTGAGACCGACACGGCCGCCACGGCCACGGGTGCACGGGACCACCTGGCCCTCGCCCTCGACGTGGACGACCTGGTCGCGGCCATGCGCCTGGCCCGACGCCTGCAGCCGTACTTCCGGGTCGCGAAGGTCGGCCTCGAGCTGTTCAGCGCGGTCGGGCCCGACACGATCGGGGCGCTGAAGGACCTGGGCTACGACGTGTTCCTCGACCTGAAGCTGCACGACATCCCCACCACGGTCGAGAAGGCCGCCCGGGTGCTGGGGTCGCTCGGGGTCAGCTACCTGACCCTCCACGCCCACGGTGGGGTGCCGATGCTCCGCGCCGGGGTCACGGGCCTGGCCGAGGGCGCGTCCAACGCCGGTCTGGAGCCCCCGATGGCGCTCGCGGTCACCGTCTTGACCAGCGACGCCGATGCGCCGCCCCACATCGTGCCGAAGCGGGTGATGGTGGCGGCCGAGGCGGGCTGCGGCGGCATCGTCTGCGCGGCGTCCGACCTCAAGGACGTGCACGAGTACGCCCCCCGGCTGTACCGGGTGTCGCCCGGCATCCGCCCCGCGGGCGCCGACGCCAACGACCAGCGCCGGACCGCCACGCCGCAGGAGGCGCTCGACGCGGGCGCCGATCTGATGGTCATCGGCCGCCCCGTCACACTGGCCGACGACCCCGTCGCCGCCGCCGAGGCGCTGGTGGCGGGCCTGCACTGACCGTTCGGCGGACCGCTGCGCCCCCGGTAGGGTCCGAGCCGTGCCCCGACCACCATCGCTGACCGACGCCCAGCGGGCCGCCGCCCGCGAGAAGGCCCTCGCCGCGCGCCAGGCCCGGGCCCAGCTCAAGGAGGACCTGAAAGCGGGGCGGGTCACCCTGGCGGAGGTGTTCGTTCAGGCCGGCGACGACGCGATCGTGGCCGGAACCAAGATCCTGACGATCCTCGAGTCGCTGCCCACGGTCGGCAAGGTCAAGGCCCGCCGCACGATGGACACCATCGGCATCGCCCACTCCCGCCGCGTGCGGGGGGTGGGCGAGCACCAGCGCGAGAAGCTGCTGGCCGCGTTCCCGCCGCAGCCGTGAAGCTGGTCATCTCCGGGCCGGGCGGCGCCGGCAAGGGCACCCTGGTCGACCGCCTCATGGCGCGTGACGACAACCTGTGGCTCAGCCGCTCGTGGACCACCCGGGCGCGTCGTCCCGGCGAGGCCGAGGACGCCTACCACTTCGTCGACCTCGACACCTTCGTGGCCGCGGTCGATGCAGGCCAGTTCCTCGAGTGGGTCGAATTCCTCGACTACCGCCAGGGAACCCCGCTGCCGGCACCGCCCGACGGCGCCGACGTGGTGTTCGAGATCGACGTCCACGGCGCCAAGGCCATCCTCGAGCACTACCCCGAAGCGGTGTTCGTGTTCGTGACCACGCCGTCGGCCGAGATCCAGGAGCAGCGCCTGCGCGGCCGGGGCGACGACGAGGCGACCATCCAGAAGCGCCTGGCCAAGGCCGCCGAGGAGGACCGCATGGCCCGCTCGTTGGGCGCCCACGTGGTCGTCAACGACGACCTCACCCAGGCGCTGCACGAGATCGAGGCCCTCGTCGCCGAGGCCCGGGGCGGGTCCTCCGCCGGCTGATCGGCTGCCCGATCGAGGGAGGGGGTCGCCCCTGATGGCCCGCCACGGCCCCGCGCGGCGCGGCCCCGAGACTCGGGATTCCCGGTTACCGGCTGGTATCCTTTCCTGTCCGCTTCGAGGGAGACCAGCATGGCGTCACGCCACAACACGATGATGAACCCGTCGATCGAGACCCTGTTGTCGAAGGTCGACTCCAAGTTCACCCTGGTCACCCTGGGGTCGATGCGCGCCCGGCAGATCAACTCCTACTTCAACCAGTTGGGCGAGGGCCTGGGCTCGGCCGTTCCCCCGCAGGTCACCTCGCTGGCCCGCAAGCCCCTGTCGATCGCCTTCGAGGAGATCGCCGCCGACAAGATCGTCGGTGTGCACCCCGAGCCCGTCGTCGAGGTCGAGGTGGTCGAGGGTGAGGCCGACGGCGCCGGCGACGCACCCGACGCCGACACCGAGTAGGGACCCACACCCATGCCTGCGGCTGTCGCGGGCCGTCGCATCGTGCTCGGGGTCACCGGCGGCATCGCCGCCTACAAGGCGGTCGAGGTGTGCCGGCGCCTCGTCGACGCCGGCGCCCACGTGATGCCGGTGCTCACCGAGGGCGCCACCCGCTTCGTCGGCGAGGTCACCTTCTCGGCGTTGGCCTCCGAGCCCGTGCAGACCTCGCTCTGGGACGAGGCCGACCCGATCCCGCACACCCGCCTCGGCCAGGGGGCCGACGTCGTGGTGGTGTGCCCGGCCACCGCCCGCCTCATCGGTGCCTACGCCGCGGGCATCTCCGACGACCTGCTCACCGCCACGTTGCTGGCCACCCGGGCGCCGGTGGTGGTCTGCCCCGCCATGCACACCGAGATGTGGGAGCACCCAGCGGTGCAGGACAACCTGCGCACCCTGGCCGAGCGCGGCGTCACCATCGTGCCGCCGGCGGAGGGTCGCCTCGCCGGCGGTGATGTCGGGGCGGGCCGGCTGGCCGACCCCGAGGTGATCGTGGCTGCGGTCGACGCCCTCCTCACGCCCCAGGACCTGGCCGGCCTCCGGGTCCTCGTCACCGCCGGCGGCACCCGTGAGCCGCTCGACCCCGTGCGCTTCCTGGGCAACCGGTCGTCCGGGAAGCAGGGCCACGCCCTCGCCGACGAGGCCGCCGCCCGGGGCGCCAAGGTGTCGCTGGTCACCACGGTGGATCGGCCCGCCGCCGCGGGCGTCGAGGTGGTGCGGGTCGAGACCGCCGCCGAGATGGAGCAGGCGGTGCTCACCCGCAGCGACGCCGCCGACGTGGTGGTCATGGCCGCCGCGGTGGCCGACTTCCGCCCCGTCGAGCGCCACGACCAGAAGATCAAGAAGGCCGGCGGCACACCCGAGATCACCCTCGAGCCCACGCCCGACATCCTCGCCGCGCTGGGCCACCGCAAGCGCCTCGGCCAGACCCTCGTGGGCTTCGCGGCCGAGACGCAGGACCTTCGGGCCAACGCCGGGGCCAAGCTCGCGGCCAAGGGCGCCGACCTGATCGTGGCCAACGACGTGTCCGCGCCGTCGGTCGGGTTCGAACACGACACCAACCAGGTGCTAATCATGTCGGGTTCGGGAATCGAGCGGGACATCCCTCTGAGCGACAAGCGAGCAGTGGCGAGAGCCGTGCTCGACGCCGTGGTCTCGAGCCGAGCCGCCCACCACCAAGACCTGCCATCCTCACCTCAAAACCCAGGGAGCGACACGTGACCAGCTGGACCTTCACCTCGGAATCGGTCACCGAGGGACACCCCGACAAGATGGCCGACCAGATCTCCGATGCCATCCTCGACGCCATGCTGGCGCAGGACCCGGCCAGCCGGGTCGCCTGCGAGACCCTCGTCACCACCGGCCTCGCCGTCGTGGCCGGCGAGATCACCACCGACGCCTACGTCGACATCCCCCGGGTCGTGCGCAAGACCATCAACGGGATCGGGTACGACCGCGAGTCGTTCGGCTACGACGGCAACACCTGCGGCGTGATGATCTCGATCGACGAGCAGTCCCAGGACATCGCCCAGGGCGTGGACGACTCCGAGGAGGTCCGCTCGGGCCAGGCCGGCGAGGAGGACCAGCTCGACAAGCAGGGCGCCGGTGACCAGGGGATGATGTTCGGCTACGCCTGCGACGAGACCGACGTGCTCATGCCGCTGCCGATCCACCTGGCCCACCGCATGGCCGAGCGCCTGGCCGAGGTGCGCAAGGCGGGGACCATCCCGTACCTGCGGCCCGACGGCAAGACCCAGGTCACCTTCGACTACGAGGACAACAAGCCGGTGCGCCTGCGCACGGTGCTGGTGTCCACGCAGCACAACGACGGCATCGACCGCGACTCGATGATCCGCCCCGACCTGATCGAGCACGTGATCCGCCCGGTCATCCCCGAGCAGTTCGCGGACGACGACTACGAGGTCTTCGTCAACCCCACCGGTCGGTTCGTGATCGGCGGGCCGGTGGGCGACGCCGGCCTCACCGGTCGCAAGATCATCGTCGACACCTACGGCGGGATGGGCCGCCACGGCGGCGGCGCCTTCTCGGGCAAGGACCCCAGCAAGGTGGACCGCTCGGCCGCCTACGCCGCCCGCTGGGTGGCCAAGAACGTGGTCGCCTCCGGCGCCGCCACCCGCTGCGAGGTGCAGGTGGCCTACGCCATCGGTGTGGCCCACCCCATGTCGATCATGGTCGAGACCTTCGGCACCGAGACGGTCGAGCAGGCCAAGATCGAGGCCGCCGTCCGCGAGGTGTTCGACCTCCGTCCGGCCGCCATCCTGCGCGACCTCGACCTGCGCCGCCCGATCTACCAGCAGACCGCGGCCTACGGGCACTTCGGTCGCTCGGGTGAGGGCGACGGCTTCACCTGGGAGAACCTCGACCGGGTCGACGGCCTGAAGTCCGCCCTCGGGCTCTGACGGTCGGGAGTCCTCCCGCACCGCTCCCCGGGGCGCGACCGCCGGTGGTCCGCGTCCTGCCGGACGTGACCGCCATCGACAAGGAGTTCGACTACCTGGTGCCTCCCGGTGTGGAGGCCCAGGTGGGCGACCTCGTGCGCATCGACCTCCACGGCCGCCGGGTGGGCGGCTGGGTCACGGCGGTCGACGTGGAACCGCCCGCGGGTGTGGCCCTGCGCCCGGTCGCAAAGGTGTCCGGGCCCGCGCTGTCCGGGGGCGTCCGCCCCGAATCGAACGGGGGCCGCTCGGTGAGCGGACCCGGGTCGGCGGGCAGGCAGGCGGTGAAGAGGGTGGAAAGCAGCATCCACCCCGACGATACCAACAAGCGCCCCGTCCCGGCACCCCCCTCCCCGACCTCAGTAGATCCTCTCCCCCCTCTC
>JBGAOY010000003.1:0-407625 GCA_044221555.1 Acidimicrobiales bacterium | reverse complement strand
AGCCACCGCCAGCTCTACCGGGCGTCCGGGCTCACACCCCGCATCTACGAGTCGGCCGGTCACCGCCGAGACGGCCGCATCAGCCGAGAAGGCTCTGTCCCGCTGCGTGTCGCCCTGGTCGACCTCGGCATCGGTCTCTGGCACACCGAGCCCGCCAGCCGCGCCTACGGCCAAGCCCTGCGCGACCGGGGCAAGCCCGGCGGGATCATCGTGTGCGCGATGGCCCACCGGGCCAACAAGATCGCCTACGCCATGGTCCGCGACCAACAACCATGGGAGCCCGCCCGCTGGGTCGCCTGAACACCGACGCCGCTGCGGGCCACCGCCGACGGCGAACGGTCAGGGAGGCCGGCCGACACCGTGCTGACGGTGACGCGCCGCACGCCGGCGACGTCGTTCTGAGTTTGGTGCCCGGCCTCCCGCTCTCGCCGAGGAGCTCGAACCAGGCCAACTGACCGCGTCCACGAGACGCAGGTCGCATGATCAGCGTGAGCCCTGCAGAGCACGACCACAACCGCCGGCGACACCACCGAGCAAACCCCCGCCGACCCCGGGCCCGTCAAGCGCGCCCCAACAAACCTCTTGACGAACCTACGGCCAACTCAGCCGGCCGCGCCGCCGGGCCGACCGACCCGGTGCGCCCGCCGGACCGACGATCGGCGGGGGTTGCGGGCGACGTCCGGTCAGCGGTCGATTTGGTCGTCGGTGAGGACCACGACCGAGCGGGCCGGCACGCCGACCGTGGCGCCTGGCTCGATCTGGGCGCCGAGGGCGGGATCCGACCCGGTGGAGACGACGACGGTGGACGGGCGGTCCCAACCCTCGGGCAACGTCCAGTCGATGTCCTCGGCGGCGGCGTTGCAGAGGAGGACGAACGAGTCGTCGACGACGTGTTGGCCCCGCTCGTCGCGGGCGCCGATGGCCTCGCCGTTCAACAGCACCGCGATCGACCGGGCCCAGTCGCTCTCCCAATCGGCGTCGTCCATCTCCCGGCCGTCGGGGCGATGCCAGCTGATGTCGGGGACACCGCGGATCGGCCGGCCCTGGAACCATCGCCGGCGACGCAACACCGGATGCTCGCGCCGGAGCCGGATCAGGTCGCTCGTGAAGGCCAGGAGATCCGTGTCGGCCCGGGCCCAGTCGTACCAGGAGGTCTCGTTGTCCTGGCAGTAGGCGTTGTTGTTGCCCTGCTGGGAGCGGCCGATCTCGTCACCACCCGAGATCATCGGCACGCCCTGGGACAGCAGCAGCGTGGCCAGGAGGTTGCGCTGCTGGCGACCACGCAGGCCGAGGATCGCCGGATCGTCCGTGGGGCCCTCGACACCGCAGTTCCACGAGCGGTTGTGTGACTCACCGTCCCGCCCGTCCTCGCCGTTGGCCTCGTTGTGCTTCTCGTCGTACGCCACGAGATCGGCGAGCGTGAAGCCGTCATGGGCGGTCACGAAGTTCACGCTGGCCACCGGTGAGCGGCTGTCCGACTGGTAGAGGTCCGAGCTGCCCGTCAGCCGGGCGGCCGTCTCGGCCAGGGTGGCGGGCTCGCCCCGCCAGAAGTCCCGGACGGTGTCCCGGTACCGCCCGTTCCACTCCGACCACACGGACGGGAAGTTGCCCACCTGGTAGCCGCCGTCACCCACGTCCCACGGCTCGGCGATCAGCTTGACCTGGCCCACCACCGGGTCCTGCTGCACGAGGTCGAAGAAGGCCGACAGGCGGTCGACCTCGTGGAACTGGCGGGCGAGCGTGGCCGCCAGGTCGAACCGGAACCCGTCGACATGCATCTCCTGCACCCAGTAGCGGAGCGAGTCCATGATCATCTGAAGGCTCCGCGGGTGCCGGACGTTGAGGCTGTTGCCGGTGCCCGTGGTGTCGTAGTAGCGGTCGGACGCGTCGGGTGCGAGCCGGTAGTAGGCGGCGTTGTCGAGACCCTTGAACGACAACACCGGGCCGAGGTGGTTCCCCTCGGCGGTGTGGTTGTAGACGACGTCGAGGAGCACCTCGATGCCGGCGTCGTGCAACGCCCGCACCATCGCCTTGAACTCCTGCACCTGACCGCCGCCCGACGCGGTGGCGTAGCCGTTGTGCGGCGCGAAGAAGCCGATGGAGTTGTACCCCCAGTAGTTGCGCAGGCCACGCTCGACGAGGTGCGCGTCGTGGACGAACTGGTGGATGGGCATCAGTTCGACCGCGGTGATGCCGAGGCGCTGGAGGTGGTCGATCGCCGCGGGGTCGGCGAGGCCCGAGAAGGTGCCGCGTAGCGCCTCGGGGACGGCCTCGAGGGTGGCCGTGAAGCCCTTCACGTGGGTCTCGTAGATGACCGACTCGTGCAACGGCGTGGCCGGCGAGCGATCGTCGCCCCAGTCGAAGAAGGGGTTGTGCACCACGCTGCGCGGCACATGAGGGGCACTGTCGTCGTCGTTGCGGGCCCCGTGATCGTCGAACTGGTAGCCGAAGCAGGCCTGGTCCCAGTCGACCTCGCCGTCGATGGCGCGGGCGTACGGGTCGAGGAGCAGCTTCGCGGGGTTGCACAGCAGCCCCGCCGCCGGTTCCCACGGGCCATGCACCCGGTAGCCATAGGCCTGACCGGGGCCGACGCCCGGCAGGTAGGCGTGCCAGCAGTGGGCGTCGACCTCCTCGAGCACCACCCGGGACTCCGCGCCCTGCTCGTCGAACAGGCAGAGGTCGACCTGCTCGGCCACCTCGGAGAACACGGAGAAGTTGGTGCCGACCCCGTCGTGGGTCGCGCCCAACGGGTACGGCGAACCGGGCCAGGCGTGGTTGGTCTCGGACATGGCCTGCCGCTCTACCCCGCCTCGCCACCGGTGAGAATGACCGTGGCACCGCGAGACACCACTCCCCGGCGGGCGAACCGGCCGGGGCCATCGCCTGGTCTGGCGCCCATCGGGCGGGGGAAGGAGCGACCGGTGGAGCCTGACGCCCGTGCCGGCGGTCACACGGCGCCGAGACCCGTCGCGACCTACCGGTTCCAACTCACCCCCGAGCACGACCTCGACACGGCCGCGGCCGTCGTGCCCTACCTCGCCGAGCTCGGTATCAGCCACCTCTACCTCTCCCCGATCTTCGAGGCGGTGCCGGGCAGCACCCACGGCTACGACGGCACGGATCCCACGCGGGTCCGCGAGGAGCTGGGTGGGCGCCCCGCTCTCGATCGCCTCCGGGCCGTGCTGGACGGGCACGACATGGGCCTGCTGCTCGACATCGTCCCGAACCACCTGGCCACCCATGCCACCAATCCGCAGTGGTGGGCGACCCTGCGTGACGGCCAGGAGAGCGATGCCGCCCGCACCTTCGACATCGACTGGAGCGGGGGCCGCGAACGGCCCGCGGGGACCGTGTTGCTGCCGGTACTGAACCGACCCGTCGCCGAGACCGTCGCCGCCGGCGAGCTGGCGGTGGTCGCCGGCCCGGCGGGTGCCGAGCTGGCCGTCCAGGAGCACCGGTTCCCGCTGCGCGCCCCCGAGGATGCCGGTGCGGGGACGAGCGGTCGCTGCACCACGGCCGACCTCGGGGACGGCGCCGATGTCGACCTCCCGGTGCTCCTGGACGCGCAGCACTACCGCCTGGCGGCCTGGCGCGTGGCCGAGCACGAGCTGTCCTACCGCCGGTTCTTCGACAACGTCCCCCTCATCGGGGTCCGCGTGGAGGACGAGGCCGTCTTCGAGCAGACCCACTCGCTCGTGCTCGAGCTCGTCGCCGACGGTGTGGTGCAGGGCCTGCGGGTCGATCACATCGACGGGCTCGCCGACCCGAAGGCGTACCTCGATCGTCTCGCCGACAGGACCGACCGCGTCTGGGTGGTGGTGGAGAAGATCCTGGGCGACGACGAGCAGCTCGATCCCGGCTGGAGGGCGGACGGCACGACGGGCTACGAGCACGGGGCCTCCATCGGCTCGGTGCTCGCCCGCGCCGACGGGGAACAGGCGCTGATCGAGCTGTACCGCGCCATGACGGCGGACGAGCGGTCGTGGGCCGAGGCCGTCGCCGACGACACGCGCGAAGTACTCCACCGCCTCTTCCGGCCCGAGTTGTGCCGGCTCACCGCCCTCTTCGCCACGGCGCTGGAGGAGCCCGACGACGAGTCGCTGCTGGCCGCGGTCGCCGCCGTCGTCGTCTCGTTCGACGTGTACCGCATGTACGCCCCGCCGTCGGGACCGATGCCGCCGGGCGCGTCGGAGCGCCTCGCGGCCGCCGCCGCCCGGGCGCGGGCGGCGCGGCCTGCCCACAGCCACCTGATCGATCGACTGGAGGCCGTGCTCCGCACCGGGCAGGGGGGCGGCGCCGGCCTGGAGGCCCGGACGAGGCTGGCGCAGCTCACCGGGCCCGTCACCGCCAAGGGCGTCGAGGACACCGCGCTCTACCGATGGGTGGCACTGCCCGGCGACGTGGGGGCCGCGCCCGTGCCGTCCGGCTGCTCGCTCGACGCGTTCCACGATGCGGCCCGGGTGGCCACCCGCCGCCCGAGCGCGCTCGTCACCACGTCCACCCACGACAGCAAGCGCAGCGAGGACGTCCGCTCCCGTCTCCGGATGCTGGCGGAGATGCCCGACGAGTGGGCCGGCGCCGTGCGGTCATGGTCTGCCGCCGTCGCCGAGGCCACCTGCGACGGCGGGTTGGTCGACGGTCGCACCGAACTGCTGCTCTGGCAGACGCTGGTGGGCGCGTGGCCCATCGACGCACAGCGGATCCGGGCCCATCTCCGCAAGGCGGTGCGAGAGGCGAAGCTGCACACCTCGTGGACGGCACCGGACGACCGCTACGAGGCGGCGGTCGACCATCTCGTCGACGCGGTGTACGCCGACGACCGGCTGGTCATGGGCATCGAGGCGTTCGGGCGGGTCCTCGACCGCCACGCCCGTGTCGACTCACTGGCGCAACTGCTGCTCAAGCTCACCCATCCCGGTGTGCCCGACATCTACCAGGGCAACGAGCTGTGGCGATTCGACCTGACCGACCCCGACGACCGTCGCGGCGTGGACTGGGACCGCCGGCGCGCCCTGCTGGCCCTCGCCGCCCACGCCGAGCCGGCTGACGTCTGGCCCGAGCCCCGCGAAGGCCTGGCCAAGCTCTGGCTGCTCCACCGCGCTCTCGCGGTCCGCGCCGCGCGCCACGATGGGTTCCGCGGTGACCACCGGCCGCTCGCCGTCGAGGGGAGCGCGGCGGCCCACGCCGTCTCGTTCGTGCGGGGCGACGAGGTGGTGGTGCTCGTCCCTCGATGGCCGGTGACGCTCGAGCGGGCCGGCGGGTGGGGCGACACCGCCTGCACCCTCCCCGACGGGGTGTGGGCCGACGCGCTGGCCGAGGGTCGCACCTGGACCGGGCGAGTGGCCGTGGGTGACCTGTGCGCGCCGTTCCCGGTGGCGCTGTTGACGCGACGAGCGGGGCCCTGAGCCGGCCTCAACCACTGCCGGTGCCGCAGAGCAGGACGGCCGACGCTCCGGCGAGCGTCCAGCCCCCGTCCGTCGCCGCAGGCTCCGCGCCCCCCGGCCCGTCCCACGCCGGATCGGCGCTGTCGAGCACGACCTCCCAGTCACCGGGAGGTGGGTGGAGCGTGGTCGCTCGGTCCAGGAACGACACGAGCAACGCGAGGTCGGGCAGGCCCGGTCGGCCCGTCCAGGTGACGACCAGCGCGCCGGCCTCCGCACGTGCCTCGACGCCGCCGACGTCGGCGTCGGTGCCGACGTCGGCGAGGCGCTGAGGCGCCAGGGCCCGTCGGAGCCGCAGCAGCTCCTGGTGGTAGCGCCAGCGCACCTCGCGGCCACCGGTGCGCGCCCGCCCGTGGTCGATGGTCGCCGAGCGGAACGTCTCCGCGGCCTGCGGGTCCGACGGCGTGGCCTCGCCGGTGAAGGCGGCGAACTCCTGGCGCCGCCCCAGTCGCACCGCCTCCACCAGATCGGGGTCACCGTGCGACACGAAGTACGGGAAGGGCGCCGTCTCGCCGTGCTCGTCACCCATGAACAGCAGCGGGCAGGACGGCGACAGCACCACCACGGCCGCCGCCACCTTTGCTCGCTCCGCGTCGACCTGGGTGGTCAGGCGGTCGCCGGCGCGCCGGTTGCCCACCTGGTCGTGGTTGGCCGAGCACACGACCATCGCCGCGGTCGGAACGGCGAGCGTGGGATGACCCACTCGGGCACGGCGGGATGGCGCGTAGCGGTCCCGGTGGGTGAACCCGTGCTGGATCGCCTCGGCCAGGTCGGCGACACCGTGGTAGTCGCGGTAGTAGCCGTCGTGCTCACCGGTGAGCGCCACGTGCAGGGCGTGGTGGAAGTCGTCGTTCCACTGCGCGTCGAGACCCCAACCACCTGCGTCGGCCGGACGCACGATCCGGGGGTCGTCGGAGGCCGACTCGGCGACGACCAGCACCGACCGCCCGAGCGCCCTCGCGTGCGAGTGCAACGTGCGCGTGAGCTCCTCCACGTAGGGGTAGGCGGAGCCGTCGACGATGGCGTGCACGGCGTCAAGCCGGAACGCGTCGATGTGCGCGTGGCCGAGCCAGAAGCACGCGCTCTCGATGAAGAAGCGACGCACCTGCTGACTGCCGGCGCCGTCGAAGTTGAGGGCATCGCCCCACGGCGTGCGGTAGCGGTCCGTGAAGTAGGGCCCGTACCGGCCGAGGACGTTCCCCTCGGGGCCGAGGTGGTTGTGCACGACGTCGAGGCACACCGCCAGGCCGTGGCCGTGCGCGGCATCGGTCAGACGGCGCAACCCGTCGAGCCCGCCGTAGGTGTCGTGCGCCGCGAACGGGAAGACGCCGTCGTACCCCCAGTTCCGGTCACCGGGGAACTGCGCGATCGGCATCAACTCGATCGTGGTGATCCCGAGGCCGGCGAGTCGCTCGAGGTGCGGGACGACCGCGTCGAACGTGCCGTCCGGGGTGAACGTCCCGACGTGCAGCTCGTAGAACACGGAATCGGAGAGGGCCGGCGCCACGAAACCGGCGTCGGTCCAGGGGAACGACGGATCGACCAGCGCGGAGGGGCCGTGGACCCCTGCCGGCTGGGCGGTCGATGCCGGGTCCGGTAGCGGGTCGCCCCCGTCGAGGCGATACCGGTATCGGGTACCGGCGACCACCCCCGGGATCCACGCGCGCCAGGCGCCGACACCCGCACCATCGGGACCGGGGTCGGGCACGGGCTCCATCGGGTGGTCGGCACCGTCCACGACGACGTGCACAGCCCGCGCATCCGGTGCCCACACCACGAAGCGCCCACCATCCGCGTCCACCCACCCGCCGACCGACGGGGCGGGCGCGTCAACCACGCCGCTCGAGCGGGAGCGGCGCCGGCAGGCACAACCGACCAGGCTGCCGCCTCGCCCCGTCTTGGTTCGCCGTGCTGGCCATCGGGGACCTCCGAGATCGTGGTGGGGGGGGACCTGACCCACATCGCTCCCGTGGGCGATCTACCCGGCACCGATCGCCCGGTGAACCCACCGCGGTCGCCGCTCGGCGGGCTGGCCGTCATTCTGGACGATCGCCGGCGGTGGCGGGCGGGCCTCTCGCGAGCAGCTCCCCGACGAGATGACGGGGCCACCAGGCGGGGTCACCAGGCGGTACCACCGCGTAGAACGGTTGTTCTGCCGCGTGAACGAGACGGGAAGGGAGTCGGGCATGCTCCCTCTCGGGTCGGTGGCGGCCGACGACGTGGTTGCTCCGTGCGAGTTGCCGCCTGGTCGTTTCGTGCACCTCCCGGGGCGGGGGTCGATGTTCGTGAGGGACACTGGTGGTCCGCCGGGCGCACCGGTCGTCATCCTCCTGCACGGTCTGGGCGCCAACGCCGACCTCAACTGGCACAGCACATTCGATGCGCTGGGCCACCACTTCCGGGTGATCGCCCCGGATCACCGTGGCCACGGAAGGGGCATCCGCAGCCGTGCACCGTTCCGGCTCACGGACTGCGCCGGCGATGTACTCGCCCTGGCCGACGCCCTGGGTGTCGAGCGGTTCACCGCCGTCGGCTACTCGATGGGTGGGCCGGTGGCACAGCTGACGTGGCGTGCTGCCCCCCACCGCGTGCATGGGCTCGTGATCTGCGCGAGCAGCCGAGACTTCCGCGGGCACCCTCGTGAGCGTCTGCTGTACGCGGGCGTCGGTGTGGCGGCGGCCGCCACGCACCTCGAGGTGCTCCGGGTGGCCGCACGCGGCGCGGACCGCGTGCTCGCCCCCGTCTTCGGGCTGCACCGGCATGGTCGATGGGCGGTGGAGGAGTTGCGGCGGTCGGATGTCGATGCCGTGTTGCAGGCCGGGGTCGAGTTGGGGCGCTTCAGCTCACGCGACTGGATCGGGGAGGTCGACGTCCCGACCGCCGTGATCGTCACCGCCCGCGACCACCTCGTACCGGCCCGCCGGCAGCGACGGCTGGCCGATCTGATCCCGGACGCCGCGGTGTTCGAGATCGTCGAGGGCCACCACGCCGCCGCACATGAGGGTGGCCCGTTCGTGGACGCCCTCGTGGGCGCCTGCCGGGCCGTGTCGCCCTGGCCGGCGCCAGTCGATTCGAGGCCTTCGCCGCGCCGTCATCGCTCGGTGGAGCGACCCGCGCAGGTCGGCCTCGTGCCTGGGCACGCCGCCGCTGCCTGCTGACCGGCCCGACCGCCCGCTGACGGTGGGCCGCTCGCACCCGGACGATCCACGCCGGTCTGATCCTCGTGCCGCTGGGTAGTGGCTGGCGGTCGAGCGCAGCCACCGAGGAGGAGCGCACATGGAGATCGGGTACTTCCTGTCCAGCGAGGAGTTCGGACCGAAGGACCTCCTGGCCCAGGCGAGCCTGGTGGAGTCGGCTGTACTACCTGCCCGACGAGCCCGTCGAGGTGGTGGTGTCGGGGTTCGGGCCCAAGGCCCCCGGCTCTGATCAGGTGGGCTGGGCGCCAGCGGGTCCTCGTCGACCTCGTCGGTGCCCGGGACCCGGCGGCCGCAGACCGGACGGGCGGACGGCGACTGCACCCCGCCGGCGACCACCGCCGCGCTCCGGGCGATGGCGACGCTCAGCCCGCGGAGATGATGCCGGCCAGGTTGGCCCCCATGAACTTGGCGATGGCCTCGTCGGACAGGCTGGTGATCCCGTCGGCGAAGCTGACCGGGTCGGCCAGGCCCTCGGGGTGCGGGTAGTCGGAGCCGAACAGGATGTGGTCCTCACCGATGAGCGCGGCGGGCACGGCCGGGTCCTCCTCCCAGAAGGGGCTGACCCAGATGTTGCGCCGGATCACCTCGAGCGGGGGCTCGGCGAAGTCCTGCGGCATCTTCTTGTAGATGTCCTTGAAGCGGTCGAGCAGCGGCCCCAGCCAGGTGCTGCCGTTCTCGATCACGGCGATGCGCAGGTCGGGGAAGCGGGACAGGGCCCCGTGGCACACGAGCGACGTGACCGCGTCCTCGATGGGGCGCCAGGCGTTCATCATGCGGAAGGCCTGGGGCTGGAACGGCAGCATCTCCTGGCCGGTGCCGCTCCAGTCGTTGGCGTAACGCGAGTAGCCGCTGTCCGACGCGTGCATCGTGACCAGCACGTCGTGCTCGACCACCTTGGCCCAGAACGGGTCGAACTCGGGCAGCGCGAACGAGCGTGGACCACGGAACCCCGGCACCGGCGCGGGGCGGATGAGCACCGCCTTGGCACCCCGCTCCACCACCCACTCGAGCTCCTCGATGGCCCGGTCGACGATCGGCAGGGTGATCACCGGGGTGGTGAAGATCCGCGACTCGTAGTCGAAGGTCCACGTCTCGTGGATCCACTCGTTGAGGGCGTGGATGAGCACGTGTATCAACTCGGGGTCGTCGCGCAGACGCTCCTCGACCAGGCTGGCCAGGGTGGGGAACATCAGCGCCCGGTCGATGCCCTGCTCGTCCATCAACTCGAGGCGGGGGGCGGGCTCGCGGAACGCCGGGATGGCCCGCATCGGCTCGCCGAAGATCTCCCGACGGCTCTTCCCCTCGGGGTTGCCGTTGCGGTAGTAGTCCTCCTGCGCGCCGGGGCGGGCCACCACCTCGAACGTGGGGTTCGGGATGTAGTCGCTGATCTGGCCGCGCACCACGATCTTGGTGCGGCCCCGGACGTCGACGTAGTCGATGGCGCCCTTGTACGGCGCGGGCACGAACTTCGTCAGCGCGTCGGTGGTCTCGTACAGGTGGTTGTCGGCGTCGAAGACGCGCATCGCAGGAGCAGTCGCCATGACTCGATGCTACGCCAGATGTGACGCAAGTGTTAGTAGACGTCGTGGCGCGATGACAGACCGGCCATCGGCCGGCGCCGTGCGGGGCGGACTCGGTGGGAGCCGGCGGGTCGGCGTCGACCGACGCGTCAGGAGCGGCGGCCGAGGGGTGTCAGGCGGCGGCGGTGTCAGTCGGCGGTGGGCCGGTGGGCGTCGAGCAGGAACGCCACGCTGGCCAGCATCAGGTGGGCGCCGGTGACGAGCGGCTTGAGCACGCCGGGCTCCACCGGGACCCAGTCGCCCGAGCGGCTGGCCACGAAGGTCCCGTTGGTCTGGGCCCGGTGCTCGATGCTCACGTCCCACCCGTTCACGTGGAGCTCGGCGTGGCGCCGCGCGATGGTCCGCGTGCTGTCGTCGATGACGATCACGTCGATCTCGCCGGCCAGCACCGCCGGGTCGGTGTCAGGGCCTTTCGAGACGGCGGCCCGCCCCACCAGGCAGTTCCGAGTGATCGGGAACCGGGCACCCGTCGAGACGAGCACGAGGTCGGCCACGGGTGGCCGCGCGCCGGGCACCTCGTCGCCCAGCATCGGCGCGCCGCACACCGAGCACTCTCGCCGGCGAGGATCATCGAAGTGGCCGTTGGCGCAGTACCGGCCCCGGATGAGGCCGAGGTCCTCGCTCCGGACGGTGCGCTGCCTGTCGCCCCTCGGCCCGTCGTCACGCTGCGGGCGCGGACGAGGCGTCTGCGGCGGGGCGACGATGTCGGTGTCGTGGGACCCGCCGGTGGGCGGCGACGGCACCGGGGGCGGAGGACTGCTCAGGGAAGCGTCGTGGAGCACCGCCGACTCGTCGTCGGGCATCCCGGCGTGGAGCGCGGTACCCAGGGCGATGGCCCGCTTCGGGTGGGCGTCCACCGCCACCGGACGACCCAGCTCCTCGCTGATCACCTGACCCACGAGGGGGATCCGTGAGGAGCCCCCCACGAGCAGCACCTTGGCCACGTCCTCCGGTGCCACCTCGGCGCTGGTGAGGGCCCGCCGAAGGGAGAGCACCGTGTCGGCGAGCAACGGTCGGATGAGCGACTCGAACTCGGACCGGGTGAGGCGCACCTTCGCCTGTGCCGCCGGCAGCCAGACGGTGATCGAGGCGTCGGTGTCGCTGGACAGCACCACCTTGGCCCGCTCGCACCGGACGCGGAGCGAGCTGAGCGCCTCCACGGTGAGCGGGTCGTCGAGGTCGGCCGCCTCCAGGTCCGCCGTGCTGTGCTCCACCACGAAGTCCCAGATGAGCTCGTCGAAGTCGACCCCGCCCAGTTGATCGATGCCGCACGGCTCGCCCAGCAGGTCGAATCCAGCGCCCCGCTTGCGGAGCACCGCGGCATCGAAGGTGCCACCGCCGAGGTCGTAGACGGCGAGCACGGCCCCGTCGGCCAGCTTCTCCGACACGGCGTAGTAGATCGCCGCCGCGGCCGGCTCGGAGATCAGCGACACGTCTCCGAGCCCGGCCTCGACCGCAGCCTGCGCCAGTAGGTCCCGTTTGTACGGGCCCCAGTTCGCGGGGTGGCAGAGCGTGGTGTGCGCGGGCGCCTCGCCTTCCTCGCTGGTCACCCGGTCGACCACCCACTCGAGCAGCGTCGCGGTCAGATCCTGGGGCAGGAAGGCGCGATCGCGCACGCTGATCGGCACCGGGTCGCCCATCCGGCGCTTGAAGTGGCGCACCATGCCGTCGGGCTCGCTCAACGCCTTGTCCTCGGCGACGTCGCCGACGAGCGCCGACCCGTCGGCGCGGACCCAGATCACCGAGGGAACCGCGAAATCGGCCATGCCCAGCGAGACGGTCTCGACCCGGCCGTCCCTCGCCACGGCCGCGGCCGTGTAGGTCGTACCGAGGTCGACGCCCAGTTGGTAGCTCACCCGCCCTCCCCCATCTCGAGTCCAGACCCTACCGACCCGATCTGCCACCCGTCGCCACCCGGGACGCCACGCCATCAGGGGAGACGGGCCGGTCCGTCGAGGGCCCAGGCATGCCCCCAGGTCGGCGGGGCGGGATGTCGAGCAGCCGCGGGGACGACGGTGCCGTCGCCGCGGCACGTGCAAGGCTGGGCACCCACCGTCACCAGGAGGGCCCATGCCGACTGCCGAGGAGATCCGGGACGGTCAGCGGGCGACGTGGGCCGGGCTCTCGGCGGGCTGGGAGAAGTGGGACTCGATCATCATGGATCAGCTGGGCCCGGTGGGCGCAGCCATCATCGAGGGGCTCGACCTCGCAGCTGATCAACACCACCTCGACATCGCCGCCGGCACCGGTGAGCCGGGCCTGACCATCGCCACGCGGGTACCGGAGGGTCGGGTCGTCCTGACCGACCTCGTGCCGGAGATGCTGGACGTGACGACCCGACGAGCCACCGCGCAGGGCATCGCCAACATCGAGACGGAGGTGTGCAGCGCCGACGACCTTCCGTTCGACGATGCCACGTTCGACAGCGTCTCCGTGCGCTTCGGGTACATGTTCTTCCCCGACGGGGCCCAGGCGACGGCCGAGTTCGTGCGGGTCCTGCGGCCAGGTGGCCGCCTCTGCTCGTCGGTGTGGGTCAAGCCCGAGGAGAACCCGTGGACGTCGATCGTCATGCAGGCGATCGCCACCGAGGTGACGGTGCCGCCCCCCGACCCGGACGGACCCAACATGTTCCGATGCGGCGCCCCTGGCTACGTGAGCGCGCTGTACGAGGGCGCCGGCCTACGCGAGGTCCACGAGTGGGACGTCGAGGTCGAGCTGGTCACGGACTCTCCCGAGCAGTACTGGGACATGATCAGCGAGCACGTCTCACTCGCCGCGGCCGCGCTGACGCAGGTCGACGCGCCGGCGAGGGAGCGGATCCGGGCGACGGTCATCGCGAACGTGCGCTCCTACGAGCACGACGGGGCTGTCCGGGTGCCCGGCCTGGCGCGGTGCATCGTCGGGACGAAGCCCGCGCAGCCGGACGGCTGACCGCTCCACCGCAACGCGCTGTCGAGTTGCCCTGAAGCTCTCGCGACCTGCTCATCGCCTCCGAGCCTCCGTGGCCGCGCCCCGAGTGCCCGGGCTAACCGTGGATGCCGAGGAACACCGGCTGGAGCGCGGCCATCTCGCCACGATCGTCGCCGAGGCTGTCCGGCACGTCCTGGCCGAGCTGGCCCTGTTCTCCCTGGCCGAAGCACTTGACCTTCCCGCCCCGGAGGCGCGCGCAGGTGTGGTGGTACCCCGCGCTCACGGACGCGACCCGCTGGCCCGCGCCGAGGTCGACCGGGGGCATCGCCGCCACCTCACCCGGCTGGTCGCCGAAGAAGCGGTGGCTGTCCTGGCCGAGCGCGCCGCTGCCGCCGTAACCCCAGCACTTGAGGGTGCGATCCTCGAGGATGGCGCAGGTGTGCGCGTTGCCGGTCGTGACGGCGATCGCGGTGTGACCTGCGCCCAGATCGACCGCGCGCACGCGGGCCATCTCCCCCGGCGCGTCGCCGACGCCGTAGGGGCTGCTCCCCCCGCCCAACATCCCGAACTGGCCCGCGCCCCAGCACTTCACCGAGTGGTCGTCGAGGAGGGCACACGTGTGGCGCTCTCCGGCGGAGACGGCCAGCGCCGTCCGACCGGGGCCCAGTCTGACGGGCGGCGTGGCCGCGAGCTCCCCTGGCTGGTCACCGATGCGACGGGTGCTGTCCTGGCCGAGCTGCCCGACCTGATTGGCGCCCCAGCACCTGACCGTGTGGTCGTCGAGGACGGCGCAGGTGTGCTTTCGGCCAGCAGAGACGGACAGCGCCGTGCGGCCAGGGCCCAGGTCGACGGGCCGCAGCGCCGCCATCTCCCCGGGGTCGTCGCCGAGGTCGTCCCTGCTGCCTTGACCGAGCCGGCCGCCGGCGCCACGACCCCAGCACTTCAGCGCGTGGTTGTCGAGCAGCGCGCAGGTGTGGTCGCTGCCCGACACGATCCGGGTGGCGGTGCGGCCCGGACCGAGGTTGACGGGGCGCACCATCGCCATCTCGCCGGGCGCGTCGCCGAGGAAGGCGTCGGACCACCTGCGCCCGAGTTGGCCGTAGTAGCCGTGGCCCCAGCACTCGACCCGGCCGTCCTCGAGCAACGCACAGGTGTGGTAGTGGCCGCCGGCGACCTGGGCGACCGGGCCGTCCAGGGGCACGGCCGCGAGCGCCTCCATGTCGCCGGGCCCGTCGCCCCGGTTCACCTGGTCGCCCTGACCGAGGGCGAAGCTCAGGCCCCAGCACTTGAGCCGACCGTCGTCCAACACGGCGCAGCTGTGGAAGTCGCCGGCATCGATCATGGGGGCCCTGGAGAGGACGCCGACGCGCACCCGCACCTCGTTCGACACCGTGGGACCGGTCTGCGCCGAGTCGACCGTGGCGACGTTGACGAACGCAGGTTGGTCCGCGGCCATCGCCGTATAAGAGCAGTCGACGGTGAACGACTGGCCGACGGCGAGGTCGGGCACCGGCTGCTCGCACGCAGGGACGGCAGGGTCGCTGACGACGACGTCGGTCAATGGGGCCGCGCCGTAGTTGACGATCTCGAGGTGGTAGTCGATGGCGCCGCCGACGCGGACGTCGCGCTGATCGGCGGTGAGCTGCACCTGCATCGTGGTCCCCAACGCGATCGGCGCGAGGGCCGCGATCTCACCCGCCTCGTCGCCGATCGGCTCGTCGTCGTCCTGGCCGAGGCTGCCGAAGAAGTTCGCGCCCCAGCACTTCACCGAGGTGTCGTCGAGCACGGCACAGGACGTGTGGCCGCCCGTCGTCACCGCGACGGCAGCGCTCCCGGCGCCGAGGTCGACCCGTGGCAGCGCATCACCCATCTGACCGGGCCCGCTCCCGAGGTCGGCGTCGCCGACCTGTCCGGTCGCGCTCCATTGCCCGTCGCCCCAGCACTTGACGGTGGCGTCGTCGAGCACCGCGCACGTGTGCGTGGCGCCGGTGGCGATGGCCGTCGCGGTGCGGCCGGCACCCAGGTCGACCGGCGGCAGCGAGTACATCTCGGTTTCCGAGAGGCCGACGTCCTCCCGGTGGCCCTGTCCGACCTGACCGTCGCTGTTCTCCCCCCAGCACTTCACGCCGGTGTCGTCGAGGAGCACACAGGTGTTCCGTCCGCCCGCGCTCAGAGCGATCGCCGTCCGACCGGTGCCGAGAACCACGGCCGGCACCCCCGCGACCTCACCCGGCGCGTCGCCGATCTCCCACGAGACCCCTCCGAGGGCGCCACCGGCGGCCCAGCCCCAGCACTTGACGTCGCCCGTGTCGAGGATGGCGCACGTGTGCGCCTCGCCGGCGGAGATCGCGGTGACGGTCCGGCCCGCCCCGAAGTCGATCGGCGGGGTGGCAGCCACCTCGCCCGGGGAGTCACCCACGTCGGCGGTCGCGCCGGTGCCGAGGCGGCCGAAGCTGCCGTCACCCCAGCACTTCACGGTGCCGTCGTCGAGCAGGGCGCAGGTGTGGGCGTCCCCGGCGGTGATCGCCGTCGCCGTCCGACCGGTGCCGAGGTCGACGCTGCTGGCGGCGACCTCGCCGGGCGAGTCCCCGACGTTGGAGGTGCTGCCGGTGCCGAGACGGCCGTTCAGGCCCAGGCCCCAACACCGGACGCGGCCGTCGTCGAGGACCGCGCACGTGTGCTCCTCACCGGCGGAGATGGCGGTGGCGGACCGGCCGGGCCCGAGATCGATCGCCCGTAGCGCCGCCATCTCGCCGGGATCGTTGCCGAGGTTGCGCTTGTTGCCCTGACCGAGCTGCCCGTACGTGTTGCGGCCGAAGCACTTCACGGCGCCGCCCGAGAGCAGCGCGCACGTGTGGTACGTCCCCGCCGTGATCGACCGGGCCGCCGGCGGCGCACCGGGCGACTCGTTCCCGTCCGCGGCCGCGGGCGCGGCCGGCGCCGCCGCGCCCGTGATCGCGAGCGCGGCGACGACCACGGCGGACAGGCCGGCCTTCAGGAACAGGTCGCGGAGGCGCACGGCGACCGCTCAGAGCTCCTTGATCGGCACGACCGAGCAGGCGATGGGGCTCGGGCGCTCCTCGGCGAGGAAGAACCGCCAGAAGATCGAGCCGCTTGTGTGGCCCTCGGTGTCGAGCCAGTTGGGGACGCCGGGGTCGCGGTTGGCGACGACGATCCGGTAGCTGCCGTCCGGGCCCAGCTCGAGCTGCGTCCGGTTCAGCGAGGTCTGGTGCGACCGGTACTCGTAGGTCTGCATGTGCTTGTTCCACAGCATCACGTTCACGAAGGCGGCCGGCGGGATCGTCCCCTCCAGCACGAGGGCCTCGTCCTCGCCGAGCTCGTAGGGGCCCATGGAGTAGTGGGCGTCGACGGCGCCGAGCACGTCGATGCCGGCGTCGCGGAAGCTGAACGGCTGCGGCAGCACGTTGGGCGTGCGGGACACGAAGGGGATGTCGGGCATCTCGGTCGGGGGCGTCATGCCCGCGGTCTTGGAGGCGACGAAGGTGGCGACCGCAGCCAGGCGCTCGGCGATCGCATCCTGGGTCCAGGTGGGCGCCGGCCCGGGGTCCTCCACGGGCTCGATGCGCAGGACGACGTGCACGTCGGGATCGGCGGCGGCGGGGTCGGGCCGCTCGAAGTAGTGGCGGGTCACGATGGAATGGGCGTCGGGCGCCGTCTGCAGCCAGTTCCCCTCGAAGCCCTCGGGCTCGGGGTCGGGGCTGACGGTGATCTCGTAGCTCACCCCGTCCGGCCCGTGGACCAGCGACGTCTCGTTCACGTCGGCGATCACCCGCTCGGCGTTGGCATCGTTCGGGTCGCCGCCGTGGACGGTGAAGGACAGGTAGCCCTCGCCGGTGTTCCGCCCGGTCACGCGGTAGTCGCGATCGCCCCGGATCTTGGTCCAGAAGTAGACCGCGTCGGGGTTGTCGCCCTGCATCTTGCGGAACGGCGAGACGATGCGGGTGAACAGCGGCCGCTCCGGGTCGCTCTCGAGGTGGTGGTCGAGCCCGACCGCCACGAGGTGGCCGAGGTGGCGGAACCCCTCCGCTCGATCCTGGTCGTTGAGATCCTGGGCGTCGAGCCACTCGCCGAGCCCGATCAGCTCGTCGAGCATGGCCCGGTACGCCGCCCCCGCGGTCGATGTCATGGCTCCATCTTGGCCTGGGAGCGGCGCTCGGGGAGCCGGTGGCCACGCGCACGACTCGCCGACACCGGCGCCCGCCCCTGCGTCGGTGTCGGCGAGCTCGATCGAGCCTCAGACCATGAAGCCGACGCCGGGTCTGAGTGAGCGAGGGGCCTGGTTCGTGAGCATCACGTCGACCTGGGTTCCGTCGGCCAGGTCCCGTCCCCGAGCCGGCGCCCCGATCTCGCGCCGCCTGTGGCGTGGTGCGTGCGTCACACGTCGGACGGTACGAAACGGCTGTTACAGCCGCGCAACACGCCCCGGGCACGACGTGGCGCGCCCGTCGGGGGCGGCGTCAGGCGAGTGTGTCGACGGCGTCCCGGATGCGATCCCGCGCGTAGGCCACGGCATCGACGAGCTCCATCGCCTCACCGGCGGCGAGATGCTCCTCGAACGCGGCGAGAGGCCACGAACGGCAACTTGCGGACCAGGGAGTCCATGACGTCGAGCAGCACCGCCGTCACACGACCCTGATCTGTGGCCCCCAGCACGCGTTCCGGTCCCCGACCACCTATCTGACCGGGCGGACCCATTCGACATCGGTGTTACGTTGCCGGTGTGGGGGCACCGATCGAGATGGGCGGGCTGTGACGACCACCTGATGCGAGTCGACCGGCGTTCGTGGTGTCCGGTGACCCGAACGGTGGTGGTGGCCGTAGTGGCGGCCGGACTGTTGGTGGTGTCAGCACCCACGCCGCCCGTAGCCGCCGACGGCAACGAGGCGCCGGCCAACCCGTTCGCCTTCCGGGCCATCACGGCCGGCGAAGGCCACAGCTGCGCCCTCGTGCACCAGGGCACGGCCAAGTGCTGGGGCTGGAACTCCAGCGGGCAGCTCGGCGTCGGCGACACCGCCGCCCGAGGCGACAACGCCGGCGAGATGGGCGACAACCTCCCCGCCGTCGACCTCGGTACTGGCCGCACCGCCACCGCCATCACCGCCGGCGACAGGCACACGTGCGCGCTGCTGGACAACGCCACCGTCAGATGTTGGGGCGCCAACAACGTCGGGCAACTCGGGCTCGGGGACACCACCAACCGGGGCGACAACGCCGGCGAGATGGGCGACAACCTCCCCGCCGTGAACCTTGGCACGGGCCGCACCGCCACCGCCATCACCGCCGGCGGCACGGGACACACGTGCGCCCTGCTCGACAACGCCACCGTCAAGTGCTGGGGCGCCAACGACATCGGGCAACTCGGCCTTGGCAACACCACCAACCGGGGTGACAACGCCGGCGAGATGGGCGACAACCTCCCCGCCGTGAACCTCGGCACCAGCCGCACCGCCACCGCCATCACCGCCGGCGGCAACCACATCTGCGCCCGGTTGGACAACGCCACCGTCAAGTGCTGGGGCTACAACTTCGGCGGGCAACTCGGGCTCGGCGACACCGCCAACCGGGGCGACAACGCCGGCGAGATGGGCGACAACCTCCCAGCCGTGAGCCTCGGCACCAGCCGCACCGCCACCGCCATCACCGCCGGCAATGCCCACACGTGCGCCCTGCTCGACAATGGCGCCGTCAAGTGCTGGGGCTTCAACAACAGCGGGAAGCTCGGCCTAGGCGACACCGCCAACCGGGGCGACGCCGCCGGCGAGATGGGCGATGCCCTCCCCACCGTGGCACTCGGCACCGGGCGGACCGCCACCGCCGTCACCGCCGGCGATTCCCACACCTGCGTCCGGCTGGACAACGCCACCGCCAAGTGCTGGGGCGCCAACTCCCTGGGGCAACTCGGCCTCGGCGACACCGCCACCCGGGGCGACAACGGCGGCGAGATGGGTGACAGCCTCCCGGCCATGAACCTGGGCACCAGCCGCACCGCCACCGCCATCACCACCGGCATCGGCCACACGTGCGCCCTGCTGGACGACGCCACCGCCAAGTGCTGGGGCACCAACATCCAAGGAGGCTTGGGTCTCGGCGACACCGCTGCCCGGGGCGACAACGCCGGCGAGATGGGCGACGCCCTCCCCGCCGTTCGTTTCGGCAGCGCCCGCACCGCCACCGCCGTCACCACCGGCGGCAGCCACAGCTGCGCCCTCCTCGACAACGCCACCGTCAGGTGCTGGGGTGAGAACACGTCCGGGCAACTGGGACTGGGCGACACGGCGGCTCGTGGCAACGCAGCCGGCGAGATGGGCGACGCCCTCCCCACCGTGTCGCTGGGCACCGGGCGCACCGCCACCACCGTCACCGCCGGAGAGTCCCACACCTGCGCGATCCTGGACGACGCCACCGTCAAGTGCTGGGGCGGCAACAGCTTCGGCCAGTTGGGCCTGGGAGACACGTCAGCCCGCGGCGACGCCGCAGGCGAGATGGGCGACGCCCTCCCTGCCGTGAACCTCGGCACCGGGCGCACCGCCACCGCCATCGCCGCCGGGGCGGGCTACACCTGCGCCCGGCTGGACAACGGGACCGTCAAGTGCTGGGGCACCAACGTCTTCGGGCAACTGGGCGTCAACGACACGTCGGCCCGGGGCGACGTCGCCGGCGAGATGGGCAACGCCCTCCCCGCCGTGCCGCTGGGCACCGGGCGCACCGCCACCGCCGTCACCGCCGGCAACGCCCACACGTGTGCGCGGCTGGACAACGCCACCGTCAAGTGCTGGGGTCGCAACAGCTCCGGGCAACTCGGCCTCGGCGACATCGCCGCCCGGGGCGACGAGGGCGGCGAGATGGGCGACCTCCTCCCCGCCGTGTCGTTGGGCACCGGGCGCACCGCCACCACCGTCTCCGCCGGGGGTTTCCACACCTGTGCCCGGCTGGACAACGCCACGGTCAAGTGCTGGGGCCTCAACGCCGGTGGGCAGGTCGGCCTTGGAGACACCGCCAATCGAGGCGACAACGCCGGCGAGATGGGCGATGCCCTCCCCGCGGTGTCGCTGGGCGCCGGACGCACCGCGACGGGCGTCGGCGCCGGCAACGCCCACACGTGTGTGCGGTTGGACAACGCCACGGTGAAGTGCTGGGGCACCAACGGCTCCGGGCGTTTGGGGCTGGGCGACACGGCGTCCCGGGGCGACGCCGGCGGCGAGATGGGCGACGCCCTCCCCGCCGTGTCGCTGGGGACCGGACGCACCGCCACCACCGTCACCGCCGGCTTCTCGAACTCCTGCGCCCGCTTGGACAACGCCACCGTCAAGTGCTGGGGCACCAACGGCTCCGGGCAGTTGGGTCTCGGCGACACCGCCAACCGTGGCGACTCGGCGGGCGAGATGGGCCTCAGTCTGCCGGCAGTCGATCTCGGATCGGGTGGAGCGACGGGCGTGTCGGGCACGGTGGTCGATTCGGTGTCCGCGGCACCCGTCCCGGGGGCGTTCATAGCGGTGTTACGCACCGCGGACTTCTCGATCGCGGCCGGTCCGGTAGCCGACGGGTCGGGGAACTACACCGTGTCGGTCCCACCCGGCGCCTACTTCATCTACGTCGTCGACCCGACGGGAGCGCACACCGCCGGGTTCTCCGGGCCGCCCACCGTGTTCACCGTCACCGCCGACACCGTCCTCGACGCCGACCCCACCGCGGTACCCACCCGAGGTTCGGTCACCGGCGCCATCACCGAGACCGGCCCCAACACCCCCATCGCCGGCTCCTGGGCCATCGCGCTCACCAACGGAGGAATCGCCGAGACCGGCGTCGTCGCCAACGGATCCGGCCACTTCACCCTGCCCGGCCTCAACCCCGCGAACCACTTCCTCGCCTACATCGATCCCACCGGGAACCACCCCACCCGGTTCTTCCCCAACTCCCCCGACGTCCCGTCCGCCACCCTCGTCAACGTCACCGCCGGTGGCTCCACGGTCGCCAACGGGTCGCTCCCCACCCAGACCGCCACCGGCACCGGCGCCGCGCTCACGGGCACCATCACCGAACAAGGCACCGGGAACCCGCTGGCGAACGTGTTCGTCATCGCGCTCAACGCCGCCGACTTCACGATCGCCCGCGGCGGGCTCACCAACGGCTCCGGCGCCTACACCCTCAACGTGGTCGCCGGCGGATACAAGATGGTGTTCCTCGACTCCACCGGCCTCCACAACGCCGAATGGCACGACAACCAGCCCGCCAGCAACCTCGCCGGCGCCACCACCGTCACCGCACCAACGACCACCAACGCCGCGCTGGACCGCAACCGGGGCTCCATCACCGGCACCGTCACCGACGACCCCTCCTTCTCCCCTGTCCCCGGTGTGTGGGTCCTCGCCATCGGCCCCACCGGCATCTCCGGCGGCGCCGTCACCGCCGCCAACGGCACCTACACCATCGTCGGGCTCCCACCCGGCACCCACCGGGTCGAGTTCGTCGACCCCAACGGTGGCCGCACCCTCGAGTTCTTCGACAACCAACCCGACTTCACCAGCGCCACCACCGTCAACATCACCGCCGGCAACAACATCAACAACCTCGACGGCCACCTCGCCCTGCCCTGATCACCGACCTCCGCGACGGATTGGCCATAGGCCCCAGCCGACGGCCGGCCCACCCCCGTGGCCAGCGTGCGTCGTGCGATGTTCCGCGTCCACCTGCGTTCCATGTCCCGATCCCCCCCCAGGCCCGAGCTGGTGCACGCTCGCGAAAGGGCTCAGGCGGGTGCGTCGAGGGCGCGCTGGATCTGGTCGCGCGCGTAGGCCACGGCATCGACGAGCTCCATCGCCTCACCGGCGGCGAGATGCTCCTCGAACGCGGCGGCACCCAGGGCCATCCGGAGGTCGGCAACGGCCTCGTCGAGGCCGATCACGGTGTGGATCAGCGCGTTCTCATGGCTGACGCCAAACAGCGTGGCCGCCTCCTCCGGTCGGCCGAGACGGCCGAACAGCAGCGCGAGGTAGGCCAGCGACTGAGACAGGGTGGCGTCGGCGCCCGCGTGCTGGAAGCGCTCGATGGCCGCATCGAGCAACGACAGCTGGTCGGCCAGGCTCCCCGTCGTGACCTGGATCGTCGCGGCCTCGCGAGCGATGATCGCCTCGAAGTAGGTGAGCCGCTGATCCGCCGCGTACGCCAGTCCGTCACGAAGCACCGACGCGGCCCGGTCCGGGTCGGACGGGATCAAGAGCCGGCCGTGCCCGTAGCGCGTGTACGCGATCCAGAACGGGTTGCCGTACTGGTCGGCTGCGGTGATCGCGTCAACGGCGGTCGCCGCGGCGTCGTCCGCCCGACCGACCGCGGGCAGGCCCACGAGCACCCCGCTGCGTCCGATGACGTCGGCCACTCCCGGCTGTCCGACGAGCCCCGTGAGGATCTCGACGAACCGATCGGCGTCGCCCGCGTAGCGCCAGGCGTTGGCCTCGCACATCGCGGCCCAGCCCGCGTCGAACGCGTCGAAGCGCTGGTCGTCCTCGAGCTTCTGCGCCTCCTGTGCGTACGAGATCGAATCGCCGACTCGCCCGGCGAACACGCAGAACGACGCCCCCACCAACAGGCGCGGGAGCCAGACGTCGCTCACGGCCCGCGCGGCATCGAGCAGCTCCTCGGCCCAGCCGGACGCTTCGTAGCGCTGCAGGGGCATGGCCATCAGCGCGACGTGGGCCGAGACCGCGGCCGCGGTCGCCACGTCGCCACTCGACACCGCCCATCGGAAGGCTGCACGCAGGTTCGCGAACTCGGCATCGACCCAGTCGAGCGCGAGTCGCTGACGCGGCCCGTCCCAGATCGCGAAGTGATCGACCGCGGCGTCGGCGAAGAACCGAGCATGCCGGGCCCGGACGTCACGGCCGGCGCCAGACGCCGCGAGCTCGTCGAGCGCGAACTCCCGGATCGTCTCCTCCATCGAATAGCGGACGCCGCCATCGGAGCGCCGAGACACGACGACGAGCGACTTGCGCACGAGGGAGTCCAAGACGTCGAGCAGCGCCGCCTCGTCCACCCCGTCGACCGCGCAGACCGCGGCACCGGACGCGAGGTCGAACCCACCCGCGAACACCGCGGCGCGCAGGAGCACGAGGCGTTCCGTGAGATCGAGGAGGTCGAACGACCACGCCACGGTGCGGCGCATGGTCTGGTGACGCTCTGGGCCGCGATTCGGCGCAGCCAGCACGCGGAACCGCTCCGCGAGTCGCTCGCACAGATCGGTGGTGCGCATCGACGCCATCCGCGCCGCCGCCAGCTCGATGGCCAGCGGGAGGCCATCGAGGCGCCCGCAGATCTCTGCGACCGCCTCGGCCTCCGCGGGCTCGGCGCCGGTGAAGCCCGGACGGACGGCGCGCGCTCGCTCGACGAACAGCTCGACGGCCGGCGACGCCCCCTCGCCCTCGAGGCCGAGGGGCGGGACCGCCCACACCCGTTCGTCGGGGACGCCGAGTGCCTCACGCGACGTGGCGATTACCGTGACCGACGGCGCCCGGGCGACGATCGTGGCGACAAGCTCGGCGGCGGCATCGAGCAGGTGCTCGCAGTTGTCGAAGACGATCAGCGCCCGCCGGACCGTGAGGGCGCCGGCCAGGGCGTCGGCCACGCTCGGGCCCATCTGCAGCGTGATCCCGAGCGCAGAGGCGACCGCGCCGCCGAGGGAATCGGCCGCATCGACGGGGACGAGGTCGACGAAGGCCAACCCGTCGGGGTAGTCCTCGGCGAACGCGGCACGGATCTCCCCGACCACCTCGATGGCCAACCGCGTCTTGCCGATCCCACCGGTGCCGGTCAGCGTCACGAGGCGGCTCTGCCCCACCGCATCGACGAGCTCGCGCACGTCGCGGTCACGTCCGACGAAGCTCGTCGATGGAGCCGGGAACCGCCCGGACGGCTCGTCGAGGGAGCCCGACGGATCCGGCGGCTCGCCCTGCCGTGCGATCGCTCGGTCGAGCGCGACGATCGACTCCGAAGGCAGCGTCCCGAAGGTCTCGCCGAGCAACTCCTGATAGTCCTGGAACGCGCGCAGGGCGTCACGCCGGCGCCCGGAGTCGGCGAGCGCCTGCATCAGCAACGCCCGGGGCCGGTCGCGATAGGGGTGCTGCTCGATCAGGTGTCCGATGGTCGCGATGGCTCGGGTCCATTCGCGCTCGTCGATGAGGCACGCCACCAGGTCCTCGACCGCGCCGGCGTGCAGCTCTTCGAGGCGGACGACCTCGGGCTGCGCCCACGGTTCGTCACCGAACGGCCCATAGGGGGCGCCGCGCCAGAGCGCGAGCGCGTCGGTCAGCGCCTGCCGTGCCTGCGATGGCTCGTGCCGCGCACGCTCGAGGAGCTCCTCGAAGCGACCGACGTCGATGCGCTCGGCTCGGAGCTCGTAGCCCGTGGGCGTGGTCACGATCGCGTCCGCTCCCACGACAGCTCGCAGACGGCTCACCGCGACGCGCAACGCGCCGGGTGACACACCGAGGTGCTCACACAACACATCGCTCGACACCGACGTGCCCGCACGGAGGACCAGGACCCCGAGCAGCCGACGTTGACGCTCGCTCCCGATCGCCACCACGGCGCCGTCATCGATCACCCGGATCGGGCCCAAGACATCGCACTGCATCGCCGGCGGCGCCCCTTTCGAGGGGCGAGCGTACCTGTGCCGGTCATCGCACCGTGACCCATCGGCCCGATGGCGGCGGCGCTCAGCGCACCCGCGGTGTGGGCGTGGGCTGGTGCGCCGAGGGTGGATGGTGGCCGGGGCCGCTGGTGGGTCAGGGGGCGGGGGTGAGGGGGTCGCCCCGCTCCCTCACGCCGGCGTTTCGCGCTCGCCGACGCGCGGATCCCGACGCCTCGGACGGTACGGATCGCCGGTTACCACCGCGCAACACGCCGGCGGAGCACGGTCGGGAGCGTCGCTCGAGGCGCCGGTGGGCGATGATGGAGCCCGCGTCCGCGCACCGGCCCGGCCGCGATCAGGGGAGGACCTCGTGTCTGACGCCACCACCATCCACGACGTCGTCATCACGGGCGGCACGGTGCTCGACGGCACGGGCGCCGACGGCGTCCGCGCCGACGTGGCCATCGACGGCGACCGCATCAGCGCCATCGGCGACCTGGGTGCGGCCACCGGCCGGTCGACCATCGACGCCACCGGCCTCGTCGTCACCCCCGGTTTCGTCGACCTCCACACCCACCTCGACGCCCAGATCTCCTGGGACCCGTGCATGACGTCGTCGTCGTGGCACGGCGTGACGACGGCGCTCATCGGCAACTGCGGCGTCGCCTTCGCCCCCGCCGCGCCCGACGAGCGCCGTTACCTCGCCGAGATGATGGAGAGCGTCGAGGACATCCCCCACGAGGCGATCCTCGGGTCGCTGCCGTGGGACTGGACGACCTACCCGGAGTACCTGGACTCGGTCCAACGCATGGCCCCGGCGCTGAACGTCGTGGGCCTCGTCGGCCACTGCGCGGTCCGATACCACGTCATGGGCGAGCGCGCGCTCGGCGACGAGGCGCCCACCCCGGCCGAGCTCGACCAGATCGGCGCCATCGTGGAGGACGCCATCGCCGGCGGCGCGGTGGGCTTCTCGACGTCACGGTTGACCGGCCACCGGGTCCCCGACGGCCGGTGCGTGCCCGGCACGTTCGCGCCGGACGAGGAGCTGTTCACGGTCGCGGCCGCCATGAACCGAGGCGGCGGCGGGGTGTTCCAGGCCGTGCTGAACGAGACCAAGACCCGCGAAGAGTTCGACCTGCTCCGCGAGATGGCCGGGCGGGGCGGCGACGTGCTGTTCTCCGGCGCCCTCGGGAACAACGCCGACCGCGTCCCGCGGATCCTCGAGCGCTACGCCGATTTCCTCGGCGACGTGCGAGCCAACGCCGGTCGGATCACGGCACTGGGGATGACCCGGCCGAGCGGCCTCCTGCTCGGCCTCCACCAGATCACCCCGGCGTACGGCCCCGCGTGGAAGGCGCTCATGGCCCTCCCGACCCTCGAGGCGCGGGTCGCCGCCATCCGGGACGCGACCACGCGCCGGGCGCTCGTCGAGGACGGTGAGCGCAACGGGATCAGCTTCGGTGCCGAGATCGTCCGCCCCCTCGGCACCACGGATCGTCCCGACTACGTCGGCCCGACACTCGCCGAGTTGGCCGAACAGGCCGGCGTGCACCCGGTCGAGATCGTGCTGGACCAGCTGGTGGAGACCGACGGTCGGGCGCTGTTCTGCGTGGCGTTCTTCAACAACGCCCACGAGCACCTGGGCGACTTCTTCGGGCTCGACGGCGTCATCCCGGGCCTCGGTGACGCCGGCGCCCACGCCGGTCAGATCTGCGACGCCGACGCCACCACCCACTACCTCGCCTACTGGAGCCGCGACCAGGGCGCCGCCGCCCTGCCCGACGCCGTCAACCGCCTCACGGCGAAGCCGGCCGCCGTGCTCGGCCTCGTCGACCGGGGCACCCTCGAGGTCGGCGCCTTCGCCGACGTCAACGTCTTCGACCCCGAGCGCCTGGCCTTCGGCTATCCCGAGTACGCCAACGACTTCCCCGGCGGCGCCGGCCGCTTCCGGGTCGGCTCGAGCGGCTACGCGGCGACGCTCGTCAACGGAGTCGTCGTCACCGAGGACGGCATCAACACCGGCGCCCGCCCGGGCACCGTCCTCCGCGAGTTCGCCCGCAGCTGACCCTGCGCCCAGGTCCCACGCGTGGCCGACCCGACCGCACGCTTCCGCCGCCGGTCCACATCGTGGATCATCCCCCGAGGGTCGAGGAGACCGGCTCCCGCCCTCGAGCGCGGGCGACGCGACATGACGCTCGCCTCCGCTACCGGGGCGCCTGCCGTACCACGTGCACGAGACCCTCGGCGCGGCGGCGCGGACCCACGCCCGCTGGCTCCGCGCGCTCGGCGGCGCCCCGGCCACCCTCTACGGCGCCCGCTGACGACCGCGGCGAGGCGGCCGCTCAGAAGGTGACCGTCGGTGACGCCGTACGACCCGCCCACGCGAGCGGCGTCGACGCCGCGAGGAAGAGGGTGCGCACCAGCAGGCCACGGTTGATGGGCTCGGCGTGGCCGAAGGTGCTGCCCGAACGGGGCCAGAGGCGGTGCGCAGCCACCCAGTGCAGGGCCGGGCCGTACGGGGCGTCGTCCGGCACGTCGGTGAACGGGATGGGCACGTAGTACGGGATGTCAGTTCCGATCGTCGGCTGGAGGGCTCTGACCAGCGCCGCTCGGGTGACCGCCCGGTTCGGGCCGAAGGCCCGGCTGTTGCGGATCACGAAGTGCTCGACGGCCCATTCGAGGGCCGGCCGGTAGCCGGCGGTGGCGGGGACGTCGGTGAAGTGCAGTTCGGCATGGCCGTCCGGTGACCCGGCGAGGCGCCAGAGCGCCGTCACCAGCTGACGGCGGGGCACCGTGCGGCCCCAGCCGAAGTCACCGTCGCGTCGGTCGATCAGCACGTGCACGGCGAGGGCCCAGTCGACGGCGGCGTCGCCACAGGCGGGGACGTCGCCCGCGGTGTTCGATGCGTAGCGAGGGGACGGCGGCACGTCGCCGGGGATCTCCACGGCGCCGGCCTCGCACGCGGCCCCCTGCGGGCGGGCGGCGCCTCGCTGGTCGTCGGTCGCGCCGCAGGCGTCGATGGGGATGATGGCCAGCGCCCCGTCGGCGGCGGGCAGACGGGTCCTGGTCGACCCACCGTTGTCCGCGAGGTCGCCGAGCGCAAGGTCCCCGACCCCGAAGCGGTCCTCGGGTCCGGTCCGGAAGGGGCAGCTGTGGTCGGTGACGAGGTTGAAGCCGCCCGAGGTCGACTCGATGCCGAGCCCGTCGCAAAGGGCCGACCCCGACGGACCGCCGATGACCGAGCGGGTCGTGGCGAGGTTGCGAGCCACGATGGCCGAGCCGGGGCCGGGGGAGAAGCCCGTGCCGGCCCGGTTGCCGACGATCGTCGCACCGTCGAGCGCGACGGTGGTCGCGTGGATCGCGCCTCCCGCGCCCGACGGGGGCTCGGGCCAACAGCCGTTGTTCGTGCTGCCGCCCGCGACGTTGCCGTCCAACGTGGACGAGAGCACGGTCACCGTCGGTGCCCGCAGGCCACCGCCCGCCCCGCCGTCGCAGCTCCGGAGCCCCGCACCGTTGCCGTCCACGGTGGAGTGGTCAACGGTGATCGCCGCCTCGGAGAAGACGCCGCCCCCGGCTCCCACCCGGTTGCTGTAGAACTCGTACCACTGGTCGGCGCGGTTCTCGCTCACCGCGGTCCGCACGATCGAGACCGCGCCGACGGCACGGATCCCACCGCCTTCGCCGGCTTCGTTCCGAGCGACGGTCGAGTCGGCGACGTCGACCGTCGACGCGGAGGCCAAGCCGCCGCCGCCGCTGTCGGCCACGTTGTCCACGACCTCGACACCCTCGACCGTCAGGGGGCCCGCGGACCACACCCCCCCACCCAGTCCGAACTCCGGTCGGTACGGACAGTTGGACTGGAGGTCGCAGAAGCGCTCGGCGTACCCCCCGGTGATCGTCAGGCCCTGCAGGGTCAGGGGGCCCGCGGCGTTGGCGATCACCCGGGCGTCGCAGAAGAGCCCGGACGGGCCGCTCTGTCGGATGGTCATCGAGAACGAGACCCTCCCGTTGCCGACGAACTCCACCAGCGCCACCTGGCCGTGCAGGGGCTGGCCGATGACCTGCTCGACGCCCGTGGCGCTGTTCGCCTCAAGGTCATAGATGATCGGCTGCAGCGTGCTCCCTGGGGCTCGTGATTGTCCCGCCCTTGCGCCCGTCACGACGTAGCGCCCCCCGGGGCTCACCGCGAAGACCATCGACGCCGCCAGCCCCAGGCCCCAGTGCTGACCGCTGGTGAGGAAGCGGTCGATACGGCCGGAGGCGAGGTCGAAGCGGACGAGCGACCCGCCATGGGTGTTCGACGTAATGCCCGGGATGGGTGTGGTGGTGCGCACGATCAATTCCCCGCCAACGGGGACCGACCAACCCGTAGCCTCCATGCCGAGCAGCCTGGTGCTCGCCGTCACACTCCATTGATGCCCAGACGGGCACGCCCCACAGGACTGCAACACAAGCGTCCCCCGCCGAAGGTCACCCCACCCGCTTGCGGGGGTGCCGGTCGCCGAGAAGTACCAGAGCGTGCCACCCTCGACCGTGATCGGCGTGATGCCATTGACGAAGACATGACCCTGGAAGGTCCCATCGCCGGCCACAGTCGAGCCCTGACGATTCGGTGCCGGCGATCCGATGAACGGCGCCTCGGGCACGAGCGACTCGCCCGTGAGGCCGTACCACAACGACTCCGGGTGCGGCGTCACGACGCATGAGTCGCGATCGAGGGAGACGAGCACCGCACCGTTGCCGCCGACCAGGGTGGTGAGGACGAGGTTTGCACCGTCGGAGCGTGTGACGGCGCGCGATCGTGTCTCCCGCAAGTCCCGGGGCACGAGCTCGCCGGCCACCTGGGTCGTGCCCGAGGCGACATCGAGCGCCAGTACATCGCTGCGGTCGATGGCCATCGTCGACCCGTCGTCGGTGACCGAGCCCGAACTGAGCGTCTGGTACACCGTCTCAGTGAAGGTCTGCCCTCGCCGATAGCGCAGCATCGGGCGGGGATTGGACGGGTCGGTCTTGCGCCAATACACGGACTGGCCGTCACCGGTGATCGAGATGAGCGTGGAGCTCGAGACCCCCAGCGTCGAGCCGTTGCTCGTCTGCCGAGGCGAGGCGAGCGTCAACGTGCCCGACGCCAGGTCCACGAACGCCAGCGGGGACTCGTTGGTCGGGTAGACCGCGGTGGTGAGACCCAGGTTCGCGGCCCGATAGCGCACGACGGCCGTAGTGCCGCTGGCTGCGACGTCGCCGAGACGTACCGCACCGTCCGGCACACCGCCGCCAGGAGCGGAGAAGAGGGGGTCGAACACCCCCGAGCCCGGATCGGTCACGTACACCATCGGGTTCGGGTTCGCCGGCGTCCCAGGGACCTCACCCTGGTAGGTGAAGTAGAGGCGACCGTCGTCGGCGAACTCCAGGGCCGCGTCGAAAGGTGACCCGCTCACGGGCAACAGCTCGGTCAGCGGCGCCACCGGGTCCGCCGACACCAGGACTCGTCCCCCGTCGGCCACTGCCACCTCGCCGTCATCCGAGACGGCCAGGCCACGGAGGTCTGTCGAGGAGAGCCCGATCGTGCCGAGGTGATCCCCGGTGGCGGTGTCATACGACTCAAAGTCGACGGCGCCGGGGCTCGCAGCATTCCGCGTGACCGCTACGACCGCGGTGCCGCCGCCCGGCGACAACGCACCAGCAATGACGGGAAGCGATTCCGAGTCGACGAGGCGGCGACCGCATGGGACACCCTCGTCGGCCTCGGCCGGCGCCGGCGCAACTGCCGTAGGACCGAGGGACAGAAGGGAAAGGACGGTGAAACCCACGAGTTGCACACCGACAAAACGCACTGCATCAAACAATACCGTGCCGTCACCTCCCGACACCTTCCCAATCGCCGGCACCACACACCCCGCTGGCGCCGGCAGTTCGAGCAAAGAGTGGAGGCCCCGGCCCGTGGGCACCGCCCAGAAGCTCCATGACGTAAGCGGCGCTCCAGGCCTCCCGGTCATCCACCCGCCAGGTCGCGCCATGTCGCTCTGACGGTCCTGGACCGGTCAAGTACTCCAAGCCGCTGCGCCACAGCGCCGCCACCGGCTGGTCGGCCGCCATGTTTCCTGCGCCCGCACGGGATCTGAAGAGCCTGATTCGTCAATGTCTCCTGCATATCTCTGCAGCATGGTCCTCAGCCGACCGACCTGCTCTCTGGGCTAGGATCGCCGACGCGGGTGCCGATGAGATAGGGGAGTCGTGAACGTGTCGTATTGCGAGGGCTGCGGTCATGAACTGGCCGACGACGCCAAGTTCTGCGGCGGGTGCGGATCGAGACGTGGAGCAGTACCGACGTGCACCACCTGTGGTCTCTCTCTGAAATTGGACGCGCACTTCTGCCCCGGATGTGGTCGTCAAGTCGAACGGGACGAGCACTCCTTCGAAGTCACATTGAAGGAGTCGCGCTCACAAACAGACTTCAGTACCCGGTCACCGAGTTCGTACCCCTCCCCACCACAGGTCAGAGAGGGCCACCGGAGTGGGGCCGCGCTGATGTTGACCGGTCTCGTGGTGGGCTCGTTGCTGGCGCTAGCTACAGGGATCCTCCTCTTTCATGCCAAGAGAGTCCGCGACGATGCCAATACGGAACAAGCCATCGGAACGGGTCTATCGGCGCAAGACCCCCTAGACCTCCTGTTGACCTCTGCCGACGTTGGAGGACTGACGGGAGAGCCACGTTCTCTTGATGAGGACTCCTTACGCTCTCAGCTCGAGGCGAGCGGCGATTTCGATGTGCACGAGTTCAAGATGTGGCGGGCGACAACAGACGAAGTAACAAGCGACGACGAACGACCGCCGGATCTCCAGGGTGAAGAGGCCTTAGATGCATATATAGAAGCGTCTTCAGGCGGCTTGGATTCCTGTTGGGCCGACAACGCCCCAAAGGTCATCGGCTCCGCCGGGGGTACATATGGGGATACGTCGCTTCCTGCAGACGGCCCTCGGGTTGACTCGGTGGTCACCATCTACGAGAACGAGGAAGACGCGGATCGGTCGTTTCAGAGCCTGGGCGACCCGGATTCACTGTTAGTGGACAATTGGAGGGGTGAGGCACTGACGTTTTCGGCGAGCGGGGGGTACACCGAGTTGAGCTGTGGAGACCGTGAGTCATCGGAGCTTGTGCCCTGCCCCGGCTTCGACGACTGCCTGAGTCGGCCAGACCCAGGACAGCGTATGGAGTGGACGTATCTCCGTCGGGGTCAAGTGCTGATCACGGTGGCTTGGAGCGACGATGCCCCAGTGCAGGGTGACAGTCTCATCCAAAAGGCCATTGAACGAGTGGACTGAGCGCCCGAGGGCCGACAGCTCGGGCACGGGCGCCGGACGGTCTGATCGGGCCCCAGACCTTCGACAACACCGGATGACCGTCCTTGCGCCCGACCGATTCCACGATCGTCCGTAGCAGGAACCCGAAGACGAGCGCCCGAAGGATCTTCCGGCCCATCGAGACGCTGAACGGAGATCGCGTGGACCAGATTGTCGGCGGCGTGGCTCATCGAGTCGATGCGCTCCGTTCTGGTGGGGACCGCAGTCACCGTTCTGCCCAAGACCCACCTGGGATGGTCCGCCTCCATGGCGGACATCGGGCATGTTCTCGGCCGAGTCTCTTGGCCGCTGCTACCGTTTGACCCCAGCGGGGTGAGGGCGGCCGTCTCGGATGCGACGGCACTCCGAGCCTGTATTTGACGAGGCGAGTACCGTGAGCAGCATCGAGCGGAGCGGCGGAGCATTGCAGATTAGGACCAATAGCTGGCACAGGAGGTCGAGGCGTCGACTCCGGGTAACCCGCCTGGTGGTCGTCGCTCTGCTGGCCTGCACCCTGGTGGTGGTGACCTTGGCCAGTCCCGCGGCAGCCGAGAACCCGCCGCCGTTCATCACCAGATGGGGCAACAATGGCACCGCGAACGGCAACTTCGACCTGAGCCCCGATTCCGAGGTAGCGGTCGACAGCAGCGGCAACGTCTACGTTGCCGACTCTGACAACAATCGGATCCAGAAGTTCACGCCCACCGGGGGCTTCATCACCAAGTGGGGCACCTTCGGGACCGGGAACGGCCAGTTCAAGAAACCCACCGGCGTGGCGGTCGACAGCAGCGGCAACGTCTACGTTGCCGACTCTGACAACAATCGGATCCAGAAGTTCACATCCACGGGGGGCTTCATCACCAAGTGGGGCACCTTCGGGACCGGGAACGGCCAGTTCAAGAACCCTACCGGGGTTGCGGTCGCCAGCGATGGCAGTGTCTACGTCGTTGACGCCAACAACATTCGCGTCCAGAAGTTCACCTCGACCGGCGCCTACGTCACGCAGTGGAGTGGCTCGGGCACCGCCGCCGGACATTTCCAGGCGCTGGCAGGCGTCGCGGTCGACCTGAGCGGCAACGTCTACACCATCGAAGGCGCCACCAATCGCGTGCAGAAGTTCACATCCGCCGGCAGCTACCTCACTAGCTGGGGTGGCTTCGGGTCCGGCGACGGCACCTTCAACGCCCCACAAGGGTTGGCTGTCGACAGGAACAACCGGGTCTACGTGGCCGACTACGGCAACCGTCGTGTGCAGAAATTCACCTCCACGGGCACGTTCCTCACCAAGTGGGGGGCCGGTGGGGTTGGCGCCGGCGGCTTGTTCATCTTCACGCTCGCGGTGGCGGTCGACAGAACGGGCAACGTGTATGTCCTCGACACCTACCAGGTGCAGAAGTTCGGGCCCGACACGACCCTGCCGACGGTCAACCTCCGCACGCCGCCCAGCGGAGCCGCCTACACCCGAAACCAGTCCGTGACCGCCGACTTCTCCTGCGCGGACACGGGCGGCTCGGGGTTGGCCTCCTGTGTCGGGACCGTGGCCGACGGGGCACGGATCACCACCTCGACCCTCGGCTCGCACAACTTCACCGTCACCGCCACCGACAACGCCGGGAACCGCCGCGTCGTCACTCACACCTACACGGTCCGCGCCCCGCCCCTCCCCGATGGCCGCATCAAGAAGCGCGCCACGGGCACCTACACGGGCAACAACGTCTACAACACCACTGGCACGGGCCAGACCCGCACCGGATCCGCAGCCCGCGGCGAAACGGTCACCTACTTCGTGTCGGTCCAGAACGACGCGTCATTCCCCGACGTGCTACGTCTGCGGGGGACGTCCTCGACGAGCCGATTCACGGTTCGGTACTCCACCAATGGCTTCGACATCACCTCGCAAGTGGCAGCGGGGACCTACAACACCCCCACGCTGGCTTCTGGGGCCGCAGTCGTCGTGAAGGTCAAGGTCAAGGTCGAGGCCGCTGCCCCGGCCGGGTCCAGCCTCACCGGCAACGTCACTGCATCCTCGAACACCGACCCGACGGTCAAGGACAAGGTCAAGTTCGTGACCAGACGGACCTGACGGGCGCAGAGGCGACACCTCTGCTGTCGTAGGGTCTGGACGACGGCACGTCGACTTGGTGGGGCGCCCCGTCGGCGGGCGGCCCGAGCGGCGCTGCGTGAAGGAGATCAAGCCGGCGTTCCGCGGATCCACCGGTCGTTCTACGGAATACTGTAGTAGATCGCTCCGCCGAAGCTGCCTGCCTCGAGCAACATCGCCTGCTCGAGGCTGTCATCGGGCTCGCGACCCTCGGTCAGGCCGACGCAGACCTGCATCGTCGCGGTCTCGCCGGGCGTGATCACGAGTCCGCTCTCACCCACCGTCTCACCGGCGCACGGGACGCCGACACCCTGCTGGAAGTTGTACGGGTGGTCAGGGGCCCCGAGCGTCACCGTGAAGTAGATGTCGAGGGCCTCGTCGAAGTCGGACCGTCCCTCGATGTCGACGATGTAGAACGGCCCGTCCGCAGTGAACATCGCCGGGTTGCTGGCCCGACTCAGGTCACCCTCGGTGATGGATGCGATTCGCATCTCGAAGTCCACCGAGTCCGGCCCTGGGTCCTCGCCATCGGCTGCGATCGGAAGCGAGCCTTGTGTCATGAGCGCCCACGTGCCTGGTTCGACGGGTCGCTCCTCCGACCCGGGCTCCTCGCTGAGGATGTTGTTTGCTTCGATTGGAGACGCCTCGTCGCCTCCCGGCGCCGAACTGTCGCCTGAGCAGGAGGCCACCGCCAAGGCGGCCGCCAACACGAGTCCGATGACCTTGCCCTGTGGGACGAAGGCCTGACGCAGCTCACCGGCGGATCGGTTCATCGCTTCTCCTCTGAAGGGCATCGCCTCGCGGGGCCGACAAGAGGCCGAAGAGCGCCAATACGTCGTTCCGACCGTGGTCGGCTCTCCTGCTTTCGCCGGTCATTCATCAGCAAACTCAATCCACTATTGCACCTGTCGGTTGCAGGTGCTCGAGGTGAAGACGGAGTCCTCCCGGCGGCAGGTCCGCCTAGGCACCGCATCGCACCAACCATCCCAGGAGTCGCCACCGCCGCACCTCTTCTGCCAACTCTTCGACAACCCGCCCGCGGAACGCGGGCGACGCGACATGACGGTCGCCTCCGCTACCGGCGCGGCAGCCCTCCGTCCCGGTAGCCTGGAACCGACAGACCCCCCACGTCTCGACCGGATCCCCCGGTGCGGATGCGGTGCTCCAGCCCCTGGCAGCGCTTTCGACTCGACCCGCGAAAGCAGCGCCATGGCCACCTCCACCCTCCTCGCCCGCCGTTCCTCCCCGGACGCGGCGCCCGCCTCGCTGTCGACCGCGGTCCGTCCGAGCGACGAGCAGATGGCCCGAGGCCGGCGACGGCTGCAGGCCAAGGCCCTCGGCATCGCCGCCCTGGCGGTGGCGAGCTACAGCGGGCTCGTCTTCAGCCCCGTCGCCTTCCTGGCCCGGGTCGGCCTCGCGCTTGCCCTGGTGGTCGCCATCGTCGCCATCGGCACCGGCGTCATGCACGACGCCAACCACGGCGCCCTCAGCCGGTCCCGTCGCCTCAACCGGCTGGCGGGGTACAGCTCCGACATCGTCGGCGCGAGCTCGGCGGCGTGGCGCTTCAAGCACAACAACCTGCACCACGCCCACACCAACGTCGCCGGCCTGGACACCGACATCGACCAATCGCCGTTCGCGCGGCTGGCACCGGACCAGCCGTGGCGGCCCTGGCACCGCTTCCAGCACGTGTACCTGTGGGGGCTCTACGGCTTCCTGACGGTGAAGTGGCTCGTCGTGTCGGACGTGTACGCGTTCTCCCATGGCGGCTATGGCGACAACCGCTTCCCCACCCGGCCGAAGGGCCGGGACGTGGCCCTGATGTACGTCGGCAAGGCGATCCACCTCACGTGGGCCGTCGCCATCCCTCTGCTGTTCTTCCCGTGGTGGGGTGTGCTCGGGTTCTACCTGGTCGCATCGTGGCTGGTCGGGTTCACCCTGGCCATGGTGTTCCAGCTGGCGCACTGCACCGGCACGGTGGAATTCCCGACGCTCGACGGTGACACCGCGCTCGACTCGTTCGAGGTGCGCCAGCTGCGCACGACCGCCGACATCGAGGTCCGGGGGCGGATCCTCGGTGCCCCGGCGCGCTGGATCATGGGCGGCCTCGACCACCAGGTGGAGCACCACCTGCTCCCCCGCGTCCCCCACACCCTCTACGCCCAGATGGGCCCGCGGGTGCGGGCGCTGTGCGCCGAGCGCGGCCTGCCGTACCACGTCCACGAGACACTCGGCGCGGCGGTGCGGGCCCACGCCCGCTGGCTCCGCGAGCTCGGCCGGTGCCCGGTTGTGCTCCACGGCGCCCGCTGACGACCGCGGCGAGGCGGCGCTCTCCCTCTCCTGTCGTTCTCGTGCCGGGAACCTGCCCCGCGTGCCGTCACGGCCGCGTCACCAACGAGCCGCCGTCGTCTGTCTCCTCGATCACCGCGGGTAGGTCCCGACCCGAGACCAACAGGATGAGGGGACAGCCGACCGAGGAGCGGAACGGCGTGCCCGCGTGCGGCAACGTGCACGCCGCCGGCCAGCGCGCCCGGGACGGATACGACGGCGGCGAGCTCGACGCCCTGTTCGTGGTCCTCTCCGCCCCCGACAACACCGTCGAGGACGACCGGTCAGGTGATCTGAAGGAGCGCTCGACGCACCTGGCGCATGGCGTCGGCAGTCGCCCGGTCGGTCCGTTCGAGCAGGCGCTCGGCCGGGAGGCTGCGCATCAGGTCCACGGCGAAGATCGTGCCGTCGACCTCGACTCGCCAGGGGAACTCGACGCCGTCCGGCGCGCTGGTGATCTCGGGTGCGACCAGGACTCGATCCGACGTCCGATTGAACCGACGGTTCGACACGACCAGCACATGGCGTCGGCGCTCCTGGTTCAGGTCCGCGAGGTGTACGTCACCCGCATCGGTCATTCCAGACCGTCGAACGCGGCATCGATCTCCGCCTCCCGAGCGGCCAGATCGGCACGCGCCTCGTCGGTCAACGCGCTCCGGTGCGCGGCGGCCGCGTCCGCCTGCTCCCAGAACCGATCAGCTTCGAGCGCGTTGAGCGCCTCGACGATCGTGTCCTCGTACGTGTCGCCACCGAGCGCTCGGATGCGGTCTCGGGTCTCGGTGCTCACCTTCACGGTCGTCGAGGCCATATACCCAGAGTATACCGAGGAGACGCCCGTAGGCCCGACGCGCGCGGCCCGTCTGTCTCAGGCGAGCACGGAGGCGCCCGCGCCGCCGGGCCCGGTACCGCCGTGCGCCTCGGTCAGGCGGGGGTTTCCACCAGCCGCAGCGTCTCACCGACGACTCCGGACGGCACGCCACCGACGTCGTTGCTGTGCCAGTAGCGCCGGAACGCGTCGCGAACGCCGCGCCGCAACTCGTCCGCCGGGCAGGGCTTGGCGTAGTAGCGGTAGACCTCTGCCCGGTTGATCGCACCGGCGAGCGTGGCCTCGTCGGTGCATCCGGAGAGCATGAGACGAACTGCACGGGGGTGCAGCTCCTTCACCCGGTGCAGGAAGTCGGTGCCGCTCATGTCCGGCAGGCCCTGGTCACACAAGATGACCTGGGGCTCCTCGAGCGCCACCAGATCGAAGGCCTCCGCCGCCGAGCGGGCCGTGAGCACCGCGAAGCCCTCTCCTTCCAACTGCACGACCAACTCGTCGAGCGTCGCCGGATCGGCGTCGACGAGCAGCAGCGTCGAGTGCGGCCGGGAGTGGACGCTCATCGGCTCGCGACGGCTGGAGTGCAGCAGCTGCTCGAGGGTCGGGACGGGCAACGGCCGGCTGAACAGGAAGCCCTGCATCTGGTCACAACGGTGCCGACGGAGATACTGCAGTTGCCCCGCGGTCTCGACGCCTTCGGCGATGACGTCGAGGCCCAGGCTGTGCGCCATGCGGATGATCGCCACGGCGATTGCGGCGTCATTGGGATCCGTGGTGATGTCACGGATGAACCCGGCGTCGATCTTCAACTTGTCGATGGGGAACCGGCGCAGATAGGCGAGGCTCGAATAGCCCGTTCCGAAGTCGTCGATTGAGATCTGGACGCCCCGCGCCTTCAGGGATTCGAGGGTGGCGATGGTGCGGTCGGTGTTGGCCATCAGCGAGCTCTCGGTCAGCTCGAGCTCGAGGAGGTGCGGCGCGATGGCTGCGGCCTGAAGCGCCTCGAACACGTCCTGGTCCAGGTCCCCGTCCACGAACTGCCGGCTGGACACGTTCACGGACACCTGCAGCGGCCCGATCGGCGAGTCCCGCCAACGGGCGACCTGCGCGCAGACTTCCGAGATGACCCATCGTCCGACATCGACGATCAGGCCGCACTCCTCGAGCGCCGGGATGAACTCATTGGGCGGAACGAGGCCCGCGCCAGGGCGATCCCACCGCAGCAGTGCCTCCAGGCCGCACACCGTCCCCGAGTCCACGAGCACCTTGGGCTGGTAGTGGAGCACGAATTGCGCGTCCTTGACCGCGCGTCGCAGCGCGGTCTCGAGCTCCAGGCGCTTCAGTGCCTCGGCATTCATCTCGGGCGTGAAGAACCGGAAGGCGTCCCGTCCGGACTGCTTGGCCTCGTACATGGCCGTGTCGGCGTACTTGATGAGTGTCTCGGGGTCGTTGGCGTCGTCGGGATGTGCCGTGATGCCGATGCTCGCGGTCACGGTCAGCTCGTGCCCCTGCACGATGAAGGGCTCGCGGAGGGCCTCCTGGATCTTGGTGGCGACGACGGCCGCGCCCTGAGGGTCGCTCATCACCACGATCAGCGCGAACTCGTCGCCACCGAGGCGGCCCACCGTGTCACGGGCCCTGGTGCAGCCGCTGAGCCGGCGGCTCGCCTGCACAAGCAGTTCGTCGCCGACACCGTGACCCAAGGTGTCGTTCACGTTCTTGAAGTGGTCCAGGTCGATGAACAAGATGGCCACCGTCCAGCCCCCCGTCGCGCTCTGTTGCAGCGTCGATGCCAGCCGCTCGTAGAAGAGCGTCCTGTTCGGCAGTCCGGTGAGCGCGTCGTAATGCGCCAGATACTGGAGGTCGGACGTTCGGGCCACGACTTCGGCCTCGAGACGGCTCTGGTGGCTCGCCAGGAGGTCACCGAGTGACTTGAGGCGCAGGAGGTTGCGTACCCGCAACCAGAGCTCGGCTCGGTCGACGGGCTTCGTGAGGAACTCCTCGGCACCCGCATCCAGCGCCGCCAACCGGGCGGCTCGGTCGGTCTGCGCCGTCACCATGATGATGGGGATGGACCTGGTCGTGGGATCCGCCTTGAGCCGCATCGCCACCTCGTGCCCGCTCATTCCCGGGAGCATGACGTCCAGCAGGATGAGGTCGGGCGCGGCCTCGGCGACCGACTCGACGGCCGCCGCGCCGCTTGCTGCGGTGCGTGTGGTGTAGCCCTCGGGCCGCAGCAGCGCCTCGAGCAGACGTCGGTTCCGGGCCTCGTCGTCGACGATCAGGATGGTGCCCCTCACCTCGGTCACTGCACGCCCTGAGACCCTGCGGGCCGGTGCGCGGTCGGCCCCGCCGGCAGCAGCCGGTCGATGGCGGCGTAGAGATCGGCATAGCGCAGCGGCTTCACGATGTAGGCATCGCACCCGGCAACCTGGCTCCGCTCCTCGTCCGCCTTCATCGCCAGGGCGCTGAGGGCGATCACGGGGATCGCCGCCGTTGCGGGGTCCTCTTTCAGGCAGGCCGTCGCGGTCAGACCGTCCATCCCCGGGAGCTGCACGTCCATGAGGATCAGGTCCGGATGGTCTCGCCTCGCGATGGTCAGGCCGTTCTCGGCATCGACCGCGCACAGGATGTCGTGGCCGACGTTGCGGACCAGCAGCGAGGTCAACTTCATGTTCGCCGGGTTGTCCTCGACGATCAGGACGGTGGTCATGGCCTCTCCGCGTCGTCTTCGGCGCGTGGCAGCGCCCGCCGAACCTCAGCCAGGAAGCCATGCCGGTTGAACCCCGCCTTCTCGATGATGTGCACGGAGTCGCTGCGGGCGCCGTTGAGCAACGCCCGGTCGTCGGCCGTGATCTGCTTGGCCGTGACGACCAGGATGGGGATGCCCGCGGTCTCCGGATTGCGTTGGAGCGCCTCGACGACCTCGAAGCCGTTCACGCCGGGCATCATCAGGTCGAGCAGGATCAGGTCGGGTCGCAGGCGCTGCGCGAGCACGATGGCCTCTCCGCCGCCGAAGGCCCGGACGATCGCGTACGCCGGCGTGGGCAGGAACGCGGCGATGAGCTCGACCGCTCTGGGGTCGTCGTCGACGACCAGCACCGTGCGCGTCTGCGCCTGCGACTCGTGCAGGCCCAGATTGGCCAACGAGACCTTGAGCTCGCTGCGGCTGATGGGCTTCTGCAGGATGGCCGCGGCGCCGCCGGTGAGCGCCAGGTTGCTCTCGGTGGTCCCCGAGATGATCACGACAGGGATGTGGGCCAGGCCACCGTTCTCACGGATGTGGGCGAGGAAGCCCCAACCGTCCATGCCGGGCAACTGGATGTCGATCGTGATGAGCTCCAGCGGCTGCTGGGGCGCCATGACCAGCGCGATCTCCGCAGTTGCGGCCCGCAGGACCGTGAAGCCCTCGGCCTCCAACAGCAGGCGAACCAGGTCCGCGGCACGATCGTCGTCCTCCACGACCAGGGCGGCCCGCACCCGAGGCTCGGGCGCCACGGCGGCGGGCGGGTCGATGCTGTGGAGCTCCACGAAGGGCTCCGGAGCACGCTCCCGGAGCGGCAGCCACGCCGCGAAGCACGCTCCTTCGCCCTCCTCGCTGCCGACGGCCACCGTCCCGCCCTGCAACTCGGACATCTGCTTGACCATGGCGAGCCCCAGGCCGGTGCCCTCGAACAGGCGGGCCAGGCTGCTGTCGATCTGGCTGAACGCCTGGAAGAGCTTCGTCATGTCCTCCTGGGAGATGCCGATGCCGGCATCGATCACGCAGATCTCGAGGAACTCCGTGAACTCGTTGTCAGGGAGGGCGAACCCGTGCACCGGCCATGGCCCGTCGAGGCTCCCGACCCGGTTGCGGGGCACCCGCCGCGCGCTCACCGTCACCCGGCCACCGTGCTCGCTGAACTTCACGGCATTCGAGAGGAGGTTGTAGATGATCTGCTTGGTCTTGCGCTGGTCCAGCTGCGAGACACCCAGGTCGCCAACCACGGCGAGCTCCAGGTCGATGCGCTGGGCGGCCGCCTTCTCGCGGACGATCGACAGTGCGTTCGAGAGCAGCGACTCGATGTCCACGGTCTCCAGTTCGAGCGCCATCATCCCGGCCTCGACCTTCGACAGGTCGAGGATGTCGTTGATGAGCGACAGCAGGTGCTGCCCGCTGGTGAAGATGTCGCCGATGTAGTCCTGCTGGCTCTCCGACATCGGGCCCATGAGGCCGTCCTTCAGTGCCTCTGAGAAGCCGATGACCGCGTTCAGCGGCGTGCGCAACTCGTGGGACATGGTGGCCAGGAACTCGGACTTCATCCGACTGGCGTGCTCCAACTCGATGTTCTTCTCCTGGAGCGTGCGCTCCCAGCGCCGACGGTCCGTCACGTCGCGGGCGGCGGCGAACACCCCCTGGAGCTTGTTGTCGCGATCGTGGATCGTGGCGGCGTTGTACGAGACCACCGTCTCGAGGCCGTCCCGGGCCCGAACGGTCAGCTCGTAGTCGGACACCTTGTGCTCGCTCAGGACCCGGCTGATCGCCGCATCCGCGCGTTCTGCATCGGTGAAGAAGTTCCGGCAGGGTGCGCCGATGAGCTCCTCGCGGGTCCTGCCCGTGAGGTTCATCATCTGGCGGTTGACGTCCGAGATCGTCCCGTCAGGGTCGGTGGTCATGAGCGCGTCGATGTTCGACTCGATCAGCGACCGTGTGTAGAACTGCTGGTCACGGAGCTGCTGATCCAGGAGGGCCTGGGCGGCTTCGACCTCTTGGCGGGCGGTGTTGTCCGTGCCGATGAGCAGGTAGCCGATGATCCGGTCCGCCACGTCGCGAAGCGCGGTGACCGACACCATGGCCGGGAAGCGACTGCCGTCCTTGCGGACGTAGGTCAGCTCGTAGATGTCCTCGATGCCTCGGGAGGCCTTGAAGACGAGCGCTTCGAAGCCCGGGTTGATGGGCGTGTCGAGCTCGTCGCTGAGCGCGGCCGCCCGGGTGAGCAACTCCTGGGGGTCAGAGATGTCCGCCGGCGTGATGCGGTTGACCACGTCGACCGCGGAGTAGCCCAGCATCCGTTCCGCACCCACGTTGAAGATCTGGATGACGCCGCGCTCGTCGGTGGCGATGCTCGAGAAGTACGCACTGTTGAAGATGGCCTCTTGGAGTGCGCCCGTCTTGATCTGTTCCTTGTCGAGCGGCGGAAGCGTGGTCACCACGTTCCATCGGAGTCGTCCGACCCGTGCGTGACCGCCGTTGTCCAGAGGTTGTGAACGTGGTGGGCGCCGTGGTCGTGCCGCGCGCCGGTTGCCCGCACCGGGAACCGGTCAGGGTCGGACCGGAGACCCCACCCCGGACTGCGCCGTCGTGGCGTCGAGCGATCCGACGGCGACTGGCACCCCGAGCCGATCAGGCCGAGCCCCGCCGCCGCGCCGGCCCCGGCGACGCCACCACCAGCCGAACGCCAGCAGCAGCAGGAGGAGGAGGCCGCAGACGGCTGCGATGTACGGGGCCCATGGACGCGCCGGGGCGTGGGCGACCGCGACCGGCGGGGAGATGCCCGCGGCAGGGAACGTGATGACCGCATGGGCGCGTCGCTCGACCAACCCGCTGATCAGGTCCAGCCGAGCGTTCCACGGTCCAGCCGGCAGGCTCTGGTCGAGCTCCCAGGTCACCGACTGCGTGTCGCCCACCGCCAGCGTGGTGGACGAGTCCGTGGCGAACGGGCCGGCGCTCAGCCCACCAGGGCCGTCACCGAGACGGAGCGTCCCGTCGAGGTCGAGCGCACGTCCTCCGGTGTTGTGCACCGTCGCCGACACCGTGGGCCTGCCTTCTGCGGTGCGTCCTGCGGCGAGTGTCTCGATGGTGAAGTCGGACGCCGGGGGCCCACCCTCCCCGATGGAGACGTACAGGCGGATGCCGACGCGACTCACTTGGACGACCCCGCCTGTGGCGGAGGGCACGGAGCGTGTCTCGGCCCACACCGCGCCGTACTGCTCGCCGGGGGCGGCGTCGTCGGGCACGGCGATCGTCACCCGTGCCGTCAGGTGGCCACCAGCGGGGATGCTCGACTGACCGGGATGGACCGTGGTCCAGCCCGACAGGTCGTCGACGCGATGCCCCGGGGCGCCGACGAACGACCCGCCGTCGATGGTCGCGGCGGCCGCGTAGAGCGCGACCTGCTGAGGCTGCGGGGTCGTGTTGGACACCTCGATCCGACGCTCTATGACCGCTCCCGGTGCGAGATGGTCGACGATGTAGACCCGAGCGCGCGGGTCGTCACGAGTAGCGACCGGAGCATCGAGGAGACGGATCCCGATGCCCGGAGCGCCCGCCGGACGGGCACGGTCGGACGCCTGCGACGAGGCCGGCGACACGTCGAGCGCGACCGGGGTGAGGACGGCGACGACCAGCAGTAGGGGTAGCAGCAGCAGCGGCACGCGGGATCTCATTGAACGCTTCCTTCACGGTTCGAGCGGTGCCGGGGTGGCTCGCCGTACTTGCATCGACGCCCGCACGGGCTCCTGAAGGCCGTTGGGCGTGGCGGTGCGCAGCAAGCGCCAACGAGCCCCGGTGCCCCTGTGCCGTATGGCCCACGGCGACACAAGAGTCTGACAACGGGCCTACAGGCGCGGCGCAGATGCGCCCGAAGTGATCCCCGACAGGGGCCGACTCCGGTCCGTTTCAACCCAAAGGAACCAACATGCAGCTACGCAAGCCGCTTGTCATCGTCGCTCTCGCCACCGCCGTCCTGGCCGGGATGGCCCTGCCGGCATCCGCCGACGACACCGACACGACGTTCACCCTCACCGGTGGCAACCTCACCCTCAGCGTCCAGGCCACTGCGACCCTGACCGACGCCGCCACAGGTTCGACCTCGGTCAGCGGCAACCTCGGCGCGGTGGCGGTCACCGATGACCGCGGCGGCACGGCCGAGTGGGACGTCTCCGCCGCGTCCACCGCCTTCACGGGGGCGCTCGGCTCGTCGTCGACCGGCGTGACCTACACCGGTGGCACGGTCACCGAGACGGGCACCATCACCGTCGCCGACGGCGCAGCCACCGCGATCGACACGCAGGCGTCGGTTGTCGCCCCGACCTCACTGTCCGGGAACAACACTGCTTCGTGGAACCCCAGCCTCAACGTGACCATGCCCGCCGGGGCGCTCGCCGACGACTACTCCGGAACCGTGACCACCTCCATCCTCTAGGAGGACTGGCGTCACCTCCACCGGGAACGAGTCCGTCGCACGTCGGTGCGGCGGACCGTTCGCGTCCGGGATGCGATGGCCACGCTGATGGCCACCGCACGAGGTGAACAATTCGCCGACAACTCGGAGTGCGGCCACCGCACCTTTCTGCGGTCGGATGGGTAGGAAGGCACCCGTTGACTCCCGGGTGCTCACGACACGGGTGGAAAGTGGTGCACATGCCAACGGCTGAGATGGGGAGGCGAAAGCGTCCTTCGGCCCGCCCGGGCAACCGGTGAGCGCCCTGGTCGCCATCGGCGCACCCCGTACCCGAGCCCGCGTCCGGGATCAGCTCCAGGATCGCGGCGTGCAGGTGACCGTCACCGCCACGGTGGAGGAGGCCAAGCGCGCCGTGGCCACGGAGTCGTTCCTCGTGGCCATCGTGGATCTCACCTTGCCGGACGGCTCAGGTCTGGAGGTGCTCGACGAGCTCCGCGAGTCTGGGTCGGCGGCCCACGTCATCGTCCTGAGCGAGTCGCCGGCCGAGCGTGATCAGGTGCACGCGCTGCTCCGCGGGGCCGACGAGTTCGTGGTCAAGCCGTTCTCGCTGCAGGAGCTGACCGCCAGTGCCGTCGCGATGCGGCGACGCGCCGATCCTCGGCGAGCGGCCTCCACCGTCCAGGTGGGCCACTGCGAGATCGACATGCGCGCTCGGCTGGTCAGGTGCGGCGGGCGACTCGTCGATCTCACGTCCAAGGAGTTCGATCTCTTCGCGTATCTGGCCGTGCGGCCGGGTCACGCGTTCACCCGCGAGGACCTCCTCAAGGCCGTGTGGCGCTCTGCGTCCGAGTGGCAGCAACCCGCCACGGTCACCGAGCACATCCGCCGCCTGCGCAACAAGGTCGAGCCCGACCCTCGTCATCCGGTCATCCTGGTCACCGTCCGGGGCACCGGCTACCGGCTCGACCTGCCGAGCACGAGCGACGTGGAGCAGGCCGGGACGGGTCCGTCCGTGCAGGTGGGTGTGCTCATCCACATCCATGGGCGCATCGTGTTCGCCGACGAGGTCGCCGGCGATGTCGCCGGCGTCGAGGCCGACGCGTTGGTGGGGATGCAGATCCTCGACCTCGTCGCGCCGATCTCACTGGCGGCCGCCACGGAGCGCCTCGCCGATGGTGAGGCCGGCCGGCAGCGTCGGTCGGAGGTCATGCGCTTCGTTCGATTCGACGGCGACGAGGTGACCGTCGAAGTCCGGTCGACCGCGACCGACTGGCATGGTCAGCCGGCCCGACGAGTTCAGCTCACGCTCGTGTCGGATGCCCCGACACGACTACGTCGGTTGGTCACCGGCGTCCTGTCCGAGGTGGCCGACGCCGTGATCATCACCGACGTCCATCGTCACATACGGAGCTGGAACGCGGCGGCGGAGCGCGTCTACGGATGGGCGGAGGCGGCGGTCCTGGGCCGCCACGTCCTCGACATCCTCCAGTGGGACGGCGACAACGGGCAGCTCGTCGAGGCCTGGGACCAGCTCGATCGCTCGGGGCGCTGGAGCGGCACCTTCACGCAGGTCACCCGCGACGGGTCGACGGTGGACATCCTGGGTTCCAAGTCCGTCCTGCGCGACGACACCGGCGAGACGATCGGCACCGTGTCGGTCAACCGCCTCGCCGAGGTGGCCGGTCGGGCACCCACGCCGGAGTTGGACGCCGAGCTGGCGGCCCGGGTCGAGCAGGGCATCGCCGACGACGAGTTCGTGGTCTTCTACCAACCGGTCGTGGATCTGGTCGACGGTCACCTCTTGGCACTCGAAGCCCTGGTTCGCTGGGAACACCCCGACCGAGGCTGCCTCGCGCCATCGGAGTTCCTCGACGCCGCGGAGCGCAGCGGGCTCATCGTGGACCTCGGTGAGCTCGTGCTCACCAAGGCCTGTGTTCAAGCGGCCGAATGGCGGGCCGACGGTGCCGACATCGTGCTCTCGGTGAACGTCTCCACCCGTCAGCTGGCGAGCTCCGGTCTGGCCGAACGGTTCATCGACATCCTGCAGGCATCGGGGTTCAACCCTGCCCACCTGTGGCTCGAGGTCACCGAGACGGCCGTCGTCGAGGAGTTCGACAAGGCGGCGCAGACGCTCCGCACCCTGGTCGGGCTCGGCGCAGGGGTGTCCATCGACGACTTCGGGACGGGGTGGGCCAGCCTCACCTACCTGCAGACCTTCCCCGTGCACGCCCTGAAGATCGACGGCAGCTTCGTGGCCGGCGCCGGAATCAACTCCAACGACACGGCGATCGTCCGCGCCGTCCTCTCGCTCGGCGCCGAGTTGGGCCTGTACGTCATCGCCGAAGGGATCGAGACCGCGGAGCAGCGGGCCTTCCTCGCCACCATGGGCACGACGTTGGGGCAGGGCTACTTCTTCGGCCGCCCCACATCCGCCGCCGAGGTGCCCATCGAGCGCGCTCGCCGCATCCCCACGGAGGTGGCTCTCGAACGTGTCGTCCCGTCGGGGCGGAGCGACGCGCACTCCGAAGACGACGGGCCCACGCCACCCGTCGACCCGCAGGGCCGACAAGTGGCCACGATCGTCCGCGATCGCCGGAGACCCAGGACATCATCGCCGGCCCCTGCACCACAGGGCGCGCTCACCTCGGCCGTGGCCGCCGATCGCATCGAGTCCGACGCCGTTGCGAACCTGCTGCGCGGATTGCTGCGAGTCAACGCCGCGCCTGCGGCGGCGGCCCTGCTGCAGAAGACGGTGCGCCAGATGGGCGGCACCATCGTGGCGGCGGCCGACGCGGGCGACGACGCTCTGCCCGTCGACGTCTCTCTCGGTGAGGGCCCGTCCATGGTGGTGGAGGTCGAGCGGTTCACGGTCGCCCGCATGCAGTTGGAACGACTGTTGCCCCGACTGGTGGAGGACGCGCGACAGGCGGTCGACCTCCTCCGCCGCACCGAGCGCCTCAAAGACGACACGACTCGGGATCCCCTGACCGGTCTCCGCAACCGTCGGGCCCTCGACCTGGTGCTGCCGGCACGACGGTCCGGCTCGGTCGTCATGGTCGACCTGGACCAGTTCAAAGGGGTCAACGACGGCTACGGCCACGGCGCCGGCGACGAGATCCTGGGTTCCTTCGGACGGGTGTTGGACGCCCAGGTTCGAGCCGACGACGCGATGTTCCGCATCGGGGGCGACGAGTTCGTCATCCTGCTCGCCGACGTGGACGCCCCGTCCGCCGTGGCCCTGGTCGAGCGCCTGCGCACCTCGTGGTCGACCACCGCACCGCTGCCCGTCACCTTCTCGGCCGGGGTCGCCCCCATCACGCCGGACGGCGGCACCGCGGCGCTGCTCGCCGCCGATCGTGCGTTGTACCGGGCCAAGGACCTCGGCCGGGACCGCACCGTCGAGGCACCACCGGCCGACGTCCCTGCGGGGTTCTTGTGATCGGGCCGGATCGGGCCGCCACCGGCGCTCCGGCATCGAGTCCCGGCGCGTTCGTCGCACACAGCGAGATCCGGGTCACGCCACAGGGCACCGCCGCGCTCACTGCCGCCTTCGAGGACCGACTGGGTGAGGTCGAGGGTTGGCCGGGCTTCCACCGACTCGAAGTCTGGGCGGACGAGCGAGATGAGGGACGGTTCGTCATGGTCTCCTGGTGGGACGATGCGGCGGCCTTCTCGGCCTATCTGCACTCGCCGAGCCACCAGCGTTCACACGACCGCATCGCTCGCGGCCCCGACGCGCCCCGGCCGGTGTCGTTCGCCCGATTCCGGGTGGTGGCGCGATGACGACCGCCGAGGGATCCGTCGCGCACCTGCTCGAGCTCGCCGGCGACGGTTTGCCGCGCCCCGCCATTGCCTTCGCTCTCGGACTGCTGGCGGACGGCGCCACCCCCCGGCAGATCATCGTCGACCTGCTGGCACCGGTGCAGCGTGAGGTGGGGGTGCGCTGGCAGACCAACCGATGGAGTGTGGCGGACGGGCACGCGGCCACGGCGGTCATCGACGGGGTGCTCGGCGCCCTCTCGCTGGAGAACGCCGTCCGTGGTCCGCGACGGGGTGAGGTGCTCGTCGCCTGCGCCGAGGGGGAGCACCACACGATGCCGGCCCGGATGGGCGTCGAGATCCTGCGCTCCGACGGCTGGGACGTGACGTTCCTCGGCGGCAGCCTGCCGGCGGACGACCTGCAGCGCTTCGCCGCCGAACGCGAGCCCGAGCTCGTCCTGGTGAGTTGCACGGTCCCGCTCACCCTGTCGGGGGCTCGACGATGCTTCGTCGCGGTCGACGAGGTCGGGCTGCCGGCCATCGCCGTGGGTGCCGCGTTCGGTCACGACGATGCGCGGGCGCGACGGCTCGGTGCACGGGGGTGGCTGGCCCCGGTGACCTCCCTCGCCGCGCTGCTCGACGCCGGCCTCCCCCCGCACGGCGAGGTGCCACCCACCCCGCCAGAGGCACGGGACCTCGAGCTCGACGGCGACTCCCTCCAGGCCGCCTGCCTCTCGCTCATGGTCGAGCGGGTCCCGGCGATGGCGACATACACCCCCGCCCAATGGAGCAGCACCCGCAAGGACCTGAGCTACATCTTCGAGTTCTTGACCATCGCGGTCGACCTCGCCGACGACGAGATCTTCGACAGCTTCACGGGGTGGCTGTCGGGAGTGCTCGGCGCTCGCCACGTGCCGTCGTCGGTCCTCGACCAATCGCTGCAGTGCATCGCCGAAGTGTTGGAAGGTGCCGACCTGCCACAGGCGGCGGGGCTGTGTGCCGGTCCTCGAAGGGCATCGGCGCCCGGCCTCCCGGCGGACGCTCCGACCATCTGAAAACGACGGGCCCGACCCAGCGGAAGACCCGCGCTCGGCTGGGCGGCTCGGGCACCCGGACTGCCCCCGCGATCGTCATCTCGAACCGGCCGCCTGCGTGGTCAGTCCGGCAGCGACACCGCGAGGAAGCCGGGCCGGTACAGGTAGGCGTTCCGCTGCCAGAGGTCGAACCGGCCGCCGTTCGAGAGGGACACGATCATCTTCCCGTTCCCGGCCAGATACGGCAGCAGGTGGGCGTGGTAGTTGCCGCATTCGCCGGCGCAGCGCCGCAGCCCGAGCGCGTCGATCGCGTGCACCTGCGTCCACGGCCCCTGTGGCCGGCTCGCCCGGTCGACGTAGATCACGGTGCCCCACCAGTCGTCGATCTTGGTGACGTTCACGTACACGTCGCCGAAGCGCTGCACGTCCATCGGGTTGGCGTGGCCGCGGGTCATCACGGGCGCCGCCCCGTGCCGGTTCGTGGTCCACCTGGTCCCGTTCCAGTACGTGGGCGCGACGTCGAACCGGCCTTTCGGCACGCGGGCGAGGTACGACGACGGCATGCAGCCGGCGTCGAACTGATCGACGCTGTTCACCCGGTTGGTGAACTGCCGGTAGCAGTGGCCGTAGAGGTACGAGTAGTTGGCGTCGCTCACCACCGACCAGCCGTACAGTCGCGTGCCCGAGTTCCTCGCCGGCGCGAACGAGAGGACCTGCAACGTGGACGGTTGCACCCGCGCCACCCACGTCCCGACCGGTCGGGCGCCCCACGTGGCACCGGTGCCCTCGGGGTTCCTCATCTCGGCCACGAAGATCCACAGCGCGCCGTCCGCGCCGATCTCGCCGTCCATCGGCCAGAACCAGCGGTACAGCGGGGTGGTCAGGGACGAGCCGATGAAGTTGTGCATCTGCGGACCGCCGACGAGCGTCCAGCACCTGCCGGTCTGCAGGAGGCCCGCGTTGTGGGCCGCGTAGTCCAACGTGTTGCGCAGGTCGTCGTCGTTGCTGAAGAACATGTCCTGGAACAGCCAGAGGTTCCGGCCGCCCGGCAACGCGTACACGTGCTGGTAGTCGCCGCCGCCGAACCCCCGTGCCGTTGCGGTACGACCGACACCGGGCTGGGCGAAGATCGCGTTCAGCTGCGTGGCCGAGAGGTTGCTCGCCGTGCACGCGGCCTCGGCCGGCGGCGTGTCGTGACCCTGCAGGACGACCAGGGAGCCGAGGGCGACGAGCACCGCCACGAGCGCTCGGGCAGAACGACGGACCATGCTCCTTCGTCGGCGGATCTCGAGGCGCTTCGAGGACTGCGGTCGCTGGCCGACGTCCACCCGGGCGAGGACCGTGAGGACGAGATGGTCACGGCGTTCGACTTCTGCCTCCACGGGCGGGGCGGCGCCGCGCCCTCTGGTTCGTCAACCCGAACGCTCGACGAAATCGCCGGCGGTGGCCACGATGTGGTCGAGGTCGGCGTCGTCGAGGCCGTGGTTGGAGGGCAGGACCACGCCCCACTCCATGACCCGGTCGGCGTTGGGGAGGCCGGCGTCGGGTTGGCGGTGGGCAATGCCCTTGAACCCGGGCTGACGCAGCACGTTCCCGGTCCAGACCATGCGGGTGTCGACGCCGTGGGACTCCATGTGGGCCTGGAAGTCGGATCGCCGGATGCCGGCCTCGGGGCGGATCAGCAACGGGAACATGTGCCAGGCGGTGTCGAGGCCGTCGAGGGTGCGGGGCAGCTCGAACGCGTCGGGGTGGGCGGCGAACCCGTCGTAGAGGCGGGCGAAGTTTCGTTTGCGGGTGGCCAGGTTCTGCGGGAGCTTCCGCAGCTGGACCTCACCGAACGCGGCGCTCAGCTCGGAGGGCTCGAAGTTCCAGCCCACCTCGTCGAAGATGAACAGGTTGTCGTACTCCATCACTCCGAGCGCATCGCCGCCGTCGATCTCGGAGAAGAAGCGGCGGTCGACGCCTTTCGCGGACCCGTAGAGCTGCACCTCGGAGCGCCGGCCCCAGCGGCGCAGCAGCAGGGCCCGGTCGGCCAGGTCGGGGTCGTCGACGCACACCATGCCGCCGGTTCCGGCCGCGGTGATGATGTGGCTGAGGGCGAAGCTGGTGACCGAGATGTCGGCGCGGGTGCCGGTGGGGGTGCCCCGCAGGACGGCCCCGAGGGAGTCGCAGCTGTCCTCGACGAGCTGGAGGCCGTGGGTGTCGGCGATGGCGCGGAGGCGGTCCCAGTCGGGGGCGTTGCCGATCAGGTTGGGGGCCAGGATCGCCCTGGTCCGGGGCCCGATCATGGCCTCGACCGCGTCGACGTCGAGGTTGTAGGTGTCGCGCTCGACGTCGACGAACACCGGCACCAGCCCGGCGCGGACCAGCGGGGCGATGTCGGTGGAGAAGGTGAGCGGCGAGGTGAGGACCTCGTCACCGGGCTCCAGGGCCAGGAGCTCGACCGCGAGGTAGAGGGCGGACGAGCCGGAGTTGACCATCACCCCCTTGGCCTTGCCGAACAGGTCGGCGACGCCTCGTTCGAACCCGCGGACGTGCTTGCCGATGCGCAGGGCCGTCGGCCCGCCCCGCAGCACGGACACGACCGCGTCGATCTCCTCCTCGTCGTGGACCGACCCCGAGTACTCGATGCGGCGGATGTCTCCCACGGTCACTTCCCGATCATGTCGAGGCTGATGAGGCGCCGGCCGGTGAGCTCCGGGGCGCAGTCACAGCATTCGAGGATGCCGGCGACCATGTCGGCCATCGACTCGAACTGGTCGTCGTCGAGGGCCCCGTCGAGCAGCGCGTCCGCGCCCTCGGAGTGCACGGCCGAGCGGGGCTCGACCGTGTTGACCCGGACGCCGGTGCCCCACAGCTCCTCGGCCAGGGCGTTGGTGAGGCGGTTGAGGGCGGCCTTGCTGGCGCCGTAGATGCCGAGGGTCGAGCCGAGGGCGCTGTCCGCGAAGGGCGGCCCGGATCGGGCGTCGGCGCTGCCGGAGGACAGGTTGACGATCCACCCCTCGCCCCGCTCGACCATGCCGGGGACGACCGCCTGGGCCAGGTCGAGCGGCGCGTGGACGTTGGCCTCGAAGATCAGGCGCCGCCGCTTCAGCGGGAAGTCCGCGAGCGGCTGGTAGATGGCCGCGGCGGCGTTGTTGACCAGGATGTCGAGCGGCCCGGCCAGCCCGGCCTCGGCCTCGGGCACGATCCGCAGTCGGTCGTCGGCGTCGACCAGATCGGCCACGACCGTCACCGCCCGGCGACCCTCGGCCTCGATGGCGGCGGCCGTCTCGTTCAGCGACCCCGGCAGCGTGGGGTGAGCGTCCAGGGTGCGCGCCGTGATGGCCACGTCGGCGCCCTGTCGAGCGAGCTCGACCGCCAGGGCGGCGCCGATCCCCCGGCTCGCTCCCGTGACCAGCACCCGTCGCCCCTCGAAGCGCCTCATGCGCGGTGGAACCCGGGGCTGGTGGCGTCGGCCGGCACCGACTCCAACGGGACGGCGATCTCAGCGACGGTTGGCCCGACCTTGGCGGCCAGCGGGGCCAGCGCGTCGAGGTCGAAGTCGTAGACCTCGGCGGCGTTGCCGGCCAGCACCTGCTGCAGCTCGGCCGGGTCGGTGCCGGAGAACGACCGCCGCAGCAGCGCGCGGGTGTAGGGCCAGCTGGCCTCGTGATGCGGGTAGTCGCTGCCCCACAGGTAGTGCGAGACGCCGATGTCGTGGCGGGCCTCGGCGTCGACCGGGCTGGGGAAGCTGGCGGCCACGTACACGTTGCGGTGGAAGTACTCGCTGGGCGACAGGGGCGGCACCTCGTCGGCGGCGTACTTCAGCTCGCCGATGCGCCCGGTGGTGGCCGCCTGCTGGTGGAACGCATCCAACGGGGTCAGCGTCGGCGCGATCCACGACGCGCCCTGCTCGGTCAGCACCAGCTTCAAGCCGGGGAACCGCTCGAACACACCCCCCAGGATCAGGTGGGTCAGCGCGCGACGGGACCAGAAGGCGGCCTCGGCCACCCACACCATCCCCGCCGCCGCGTGGCGCCCGTAGTCCGGTGCCCCACCCCCGGAGTGGTGGTTGACCACCACGCCCAGGTCCTGGCACGCGGCCCAGAGCGGGTCGTACGCCTGCGAATACAGCGGCTCGAGCTGACCGGCATCCGGCGGCACCGCCGGCAACAGCACCCCGCCCCGCAGGCCGTTGGCGGCGGCGAACTCGACGTCGGCGATGGCCTCGTCGATGTCGTTGAGGAAGATCTGCGCGATGCCGGCCCGGCGCTCGGGGTGGCGCCCGCAGAACTCGACCAGCCAGCGGTTGTGGGCCCGGATCCCCGCCAACCGCCGCGGGAACTCCTCGGGGGTCGGCGGTCGCGCCACCAGCGCCCCCGTCGGGAAGAACGGCGGCACCGTGTTCGGGAACACGACCTCGGCCACCACGCCGTCGGCCTCCTGCTCGGCGATGCGGCGGTCGTCGTCCCAATTCTGGGTGCGGCGGTCACCCTGCAGGTCCCGGAACGGGTTCGAGTACTCCCCCCGCCAAGCGTCGAACTCGTCGCGCCAGGCCGGGTCGAGGAACTCCCGGTACGCGGCCATGTTGCCGCCGGCGTGGCAGTCCGCCGAGATGATCGTGTAGCGCTCGGCCACGCTCGTGGTGGGCGTGGGCATCAGGCGGGTTCCCGTCGTTCGAGATCAGTGCGTTCGAGATCGGTGCGGTCGACTTCGGTGCGTTCGTGGTTGGGGCGGTACTCGATGGCGCGGAGGTCGTCGACGAACCGGGCGAGCAGCCGGGCGAACTGGGCCCGCTCGTCGGCGCTCCAACCCTCGAGGACGTCGGCCATGTGGCGGTCCTGCACCTCAGCGATCCGGCCCCGCACGTCCCGCCCTGCGGCGGTGACTCGCAGCACCTGCACGCGCGCATCGCCGTCTCGCCCACCCCGCTCGACGAGACCCGCCTCCTCGAGGGCCTTCACCTGGCGGCTGGCGGCGCCGGGATCCATGTCGGTCTCCCGGGCCAGGTCGCTCAGGCTGAGCGGCCCCTGCTCCACCAGGATCGCCAGCAGCGCTGCGCCCGGAGCGGTGACCGCCGCACCCGCCACCGCCGCCTGGCGTGCGTGCACCTTCCGGCTGGCGCCGAGGCGCAGCAGTTGTGCCAACGGCCGGCGCACGTCCTCGATCCCGTCGATGGCCACGCCGCCAACCTACCATTAGTTGATTGAGTCAGTCAACTAATGGTAGGTTGCCGAGCTCACCCCGGTAGCGCAGCACCGAGTCCGACACCGCTCCACCGCCGAGGCTGCTGAGAAGGCCAGGGACATCCGGGTCCGGGGCCGCAGCACCGTCCGCGCCAAGCGGGCGTTCACGTAGTTCTGGCGTCGCGCGGCACTCTCTCGCTCGTCGACGAGATAGCTCCTCGCAAAGGGCCGATGACAGGGAGGCCCTGTCGAACGCTGGGTCCGTACGGTGCGCCACGAGCTGCTCGACCGCACGGTGAGACCACTTCCCCTCGAACTGGGTGCGCATTGCCAGGCCGGAGAACAGCACCGCCACGAAGAGCAGGAGGGCGTAGGCGACGACGAGGTTCGTGGTCACGGGCCGACGGGCCCGGCGATGAGGCGGGCGAGGCGTTCCGCGGCGGCGTGGGCGAGACATCGTGCCCGTGCCCGCCGTCGTGCCCGCGCCCTCCGATGGCCGTCCGCTCTCGACATCCCCATGACCGGCACCTACCCGGCGGCGCGACCGGGAGACGAGCGGGTGCCGGCGATCGTGACGAAGGCGTTACCGACGATCGGGAAACAGGGCGCGTCGGCCTGCCCCAGCCGGCGGGTGCCGGGGGCTCAGCCCGATGGAGCGTCGCCGTCGCCCTCGACCCTGACGATGTGACGCTCGATGCTCACCTGGGAGCGATCCGGGCCGCCGACCTCGATCCGATCCATCGCCTCGAGCGTCCGCTCGTCGGCATCGAAGTACAGGACCGAGCAGGACAGTGGCACGGCCTCATCGCCATCGAGCGCCCGGAGACCGGCACCGCCGGTCGAGCCCTCGACGAGCACCGTCGTGTCCTCGCCGAGGGTGAGCCGATCCGGGCGGTGCCGGTGGCCGGCGAGCACCAGCGGCACCAGGCCGGCGAGATCCGTTGCGATGGTGGGATCGTGGACGACCACGACGTCGATGGGGCGGCGCTCGTCCCGGACGGCGGCGGCGACCAGGGGCGCGGTTTCCTCGGCGACGGCGCGTTCGTCGTCGCCGCTGCCCTCGAGGGACTTGTCCGGGGTGAACCGGGGATCCCCCCTCCCCCAGAAGGTCAGGCCGGCGACGGTTTCGGCGTGGCCGTTGAGGACGACGGCATTGGGCTGGCGCCGCACGGCCCGCGCGGTCGCCGCCGAGTCGTGGTTGCCACGCACGAACACGTAGGGCACCCCGAGACCCCGGATGCGGCGGGCGAAGCGTCCCTCGAGGGTCGTCCCCCAGTCGTTGAGGTCACCGGTGTCCACGACGACGTCCACCGCGAACTGCTGGACGATCTGCTCCATCAGGTCGAAGCCCTCGGGATTGAGGTGGAGGTCACTCACGTGCAGGACCCGGATGGTCGATCCATCCGGGCGGAAGGACTGCAGTTGATCGGCCGTCTGATAGAGAGTGGCCACGTTCTCCACGATGTTGGCGAGTTGGGCGCGGTGGTCCGAGAACCGGTCGACCACGTCCCGGGCGTCGCCGATGGCCTGGGGTGCCAGCGTCAACAGGCCTGAGTACCGGGGCTCGGTGAGGGAGTCGGCATCCCACGACGCCAGTGCCACCCCGACCGCACCGCCCGAGGCGAGGAGCCCGACCAGCAGGCCGATCACGGCGGCCGACCAATGGCGACGCCACGCCAGCGCCGCCAGGGCACCGCCGAGCGTGGCCGCCAGCACGACGCGGATGATCAACCGACGCAGACCCTGCTGCACGTCCTCGGCCAAGGCCGCTTTGGCCACCGGGAACTCGGAGGGAGCATCGATGAACGACCGCGCCTCTCGCTCGCGCAGTTGATCGACGCGGAGGTCCAGCCCCAGCGGCCCACGGTGGCTGTCGACCTCGATCCTGCCGAGCGGTGCGAGCTCGACGTCCGTCCCGCCCGCGCTCACCGGTCGCGCGGTCATCGTCGTGTCGAACGGACCGACCGGGACGCTGACGTGCCCGAAGACGGCGACGGCCGTGACGGCGCCGGCCAGGGCGACCACGACGAGGGGGCCGTGCCTGAGCAGCGCGTGCGTGGCGGTCGAGGCGGCCCGCCTCGATCGGCGGGCGGACCGACCTCCCCACGCCCGGAGGTCCAGGTCCACGCCGGTCAGCGCTCCACGTCTTGGGTCGCCCACCCGTGGAGGGCGCGCTCGCCCTGCAACACGCTCAGCGTGCCATCCGTCTCCAGGACCACCAGGTCGACATCGTGGATCGTCGACACGCCGTGCTGACGAAGCGCCTGGCGCAGCTCGCCGGGCGTCAGCCGGTTCCGCTCGAGCGCATCATCGACGACGCAGCCGTTCACCACCACCGCGGAGGGAGGCGACGTCAGGATCCGACGCGCGAACGACCAGCGCACGGACACCCAGGTGACCACTGCTTGTAGGCCGATCAGGGCGACGATAGCGACGAGGCCCGCGGTCAGTGTCACGCTCGGCGACACCATGACCGTCGCCAGCAGCGATCCGAGCGCGATGGTGACGATGAAGTCGAAGGCGTTGAGCTTGCTCAGCGTGCGCTTGCCCGCGGCGCGCAGCACGAGGACGACGGCCCCGTACGCCAGCGGCGCCCCGGCCGCGACCCCCACCCACCTCGGCCACGACTCGATGGCGATCACTCCCACCTCCGTGCGGGTCGACTGGACCTGACCTCCCTACCCCTCCGGGAAATGGGCAGCCCCGAACGGCTGCGTGGCGCTCGCCACGCCGGACCAGGGTGGCCGGGCGACACGGCCGATCGCACCCGGCTGCTCACGGCGCGCACTCGTCGGCGGCGGCCAGGCCGTCGCGGCGGTGCGCCAGCCAACGGGTGATCTGATCGGCGGCGCGCAGGGCCACCCCGTGGCCCTGGCCGGGGAAGCGTCGCAGCTCGACCGTGGAACCGGTCTGGCACATGCTCCGGAAGAGGCGGGCCGTGGACGCCGGGTCGAGCAGCCGGTCTCGGCCGCCCTGCACCAGGAGCACCGGGCCCTCCGATCGGGACGAGCCGGGGGTGCTGCGATCGATGAGGTCGTCCCAGGGGGCCTGTCGGGTAGCCGGTGGATCGAAGACCAGGGGTCCGGAGAGGTCGGCGATGAGGCGTTTGGGATCGCACGTCTCCTCGAGGCGTGGGACCAGGGCCGCCGCGGCGTCATCGAGGATGCTCCCGGGTTCGAGGCTGCGGTCGAGGGCCCACGAGCCGATCATCATCAGGGCCAATCCGGGCAGCGGGGGGCGCCCGTCGTCGCCCCCGGCCAACCGGCGGAGGTTCGCCGCCGGCGCCGCCGCGACGGTTCCCGCCACCTCCAGCTCCGGGGCGTAGGTGGCCACTTCCTGCGCGGCGAACAAGGCGGCCTGCCCGCCCTGGGAGTAGCCCCAGAACAACGTCTGGTCCGACGTCGGCGTCTGCGGCAGCTGGCTCGCGGCACGGACGGCATCGATCAGCGTGCGCCCGGCGCTCACCCCGTCGAGGTAGGGATGGGTCCCCGGTGTGCCCAGCCCCTCGTAATCGGTGGCTGCCACTACGAAGCCGTCCCCGAACAGCGCGCGGACGCCGATGACCGTCGCCGGTCCGTCCTTCGACGGCGCGCACCGGTCGGCCACGCCATCGGTGGGGTGGGCCCAGCCCACCACGGGGAAGCCCGACCGGGGCGGGCCACCCGTCGGGACGACGACCATGCCCGAGACCGCCTGCGGCTCGCCGTCCACCGGTCGAAACAGGTAAAGGATGCGCCACGCCCGTGCATCGGGGAGGCCGGCCGGCAGATCCTGGTACCACAGGAGCGTTCCCGCGGGACCGTCCGGAATCGGGTCGGCCGGCCGGTAGAGATCCGCGTCGGCGTCGAGTGCCTGGGGCTGGCTGGTGGACGGCGGGGAGGACGACCCCGAGGACGGGCCCGAGGCGAGGCCACACGACGCCGGCCCGGCGAGCGTCAGCAGCAGTCCCGCCGCCACCGAGAGGCGCCGGACGACCCCCATGAGCGGACGGACCACGGCCCCTCAGGGCGCCGCGGGGAACTTTCGGCGGTAGGCGTCCTCGACCTCGAGCAGATCGTCGGGAAGCAGCCCCTCGGCCCGACAGCCGTCGACGACCAGCGCGGCCTGCTCCGAGAGCTCAGCGGTGCGCTCGTCGAGGTCGAGCGCGGTGATCGGCTCAGCCACCATCGCCAGCGCCGAGAGCAGGTAGACGCACACGGCTGGATGGTGCACAGCCGCTCGCCGGGTCTCTGCGAAGGCGAGGCGGACGAGCTCGGCCGGCGCGGCGTTCTCGGCCGCGATGACTCGCTTGCCGTCCCGGTCCATCACGGTGGGCAGGGGCGGATCGCGCCGGAGCATCTCGACGAGCACCGCGGCCGAGTGGAAGATGGCATCTTGGGCGGTGGTGGGATCGTTGACGCCCGGAGAGAGCGCCGTGAGCGCGACGTCGGCAAGTTGTCGGAGCCCGTACGCGGCGTCCTGCTGGGTGGTTCGGGTGGTGCCGGTGACGACGGCGGCGTTCACCGCCCGTTGGACCGCCTCCAGGTCCTCCGGCCGAGGCTCGAGGTGACCGAGGATCGTCCCGGCGATGGCGTAGCGACCGGGCGTCATTTCGAGGTGCAGCGTGTGCCCCGGCTCGATCGCCTCGAACAGCGCGTCGATGTCGAGCCGCCGGATCCAGCCGGTGCAACGGAATCGGAGCTCGGCGCCGACTGCGGGGGACGGCGTGCCGACCGGGTCGACGTGACCGTCCTCGTCGGTCTCGTGCTCGCGCCACGTTCGCTGGACGACCTCGATGGTGTCCACCCGGACCCGTTCGAGGATCTCGCTCACGTCCATCGAGTGGGCGCTGTGGTTGATGAACGCGACGATCGCCAGGATCGTGGCGATCCCGAGCACCACCGCCAGCGCCACCGACACGTTCGGGACGATGGGGTCCCCACCCTGCTCGAGGGCCGTGCGAACGGACCGCAGCACGACCACGCAGAACGTGAAGGTGCCGACGACCAGGCCCATGACCCGCTTGTTGAACGGGTCGCGGAACAGCGTGTGCACCACCCTCGGCGAGTACTGGCTGGACGCCTGTTGGATGATCAGCAGCGCCACGGAGAACGCAATGCTGGCGAAGGTGATGGTTGCCCCCGCGACCGTGCTGAGGACGGCCCGGGCGGCGTCGACCGTCGAGACCAGGCCGATCGGGAGATCGGTGGACGCTTCGACGAAGCGGCGGTCGAGGGCCAGGCTGGCGCCTCCGAGCGCCACGGCACCGAGGACGCCGACCATCGGCAGGAAGAACAGGCTGACTCGGGCCCGCTCGACCAGGTCGTTCAGCCGGACGCGCACGCCGACCCCGACGCCAGCCGAGCCACGCCGCCGCTCCCGGCGCCCGGGCGGCGGACCCTTCCACCCGCACCGGTCGGCGTTCGCCCGCGGCGCAACTCGGTCATGCGTTCATCTCGCTGAGCATCTGGCGAGCCTTCCTCGTCAATGCTCCTGTCCATGGCGGCGTGGCCGTCCATGGGCCCGGCCAGGGCGGTGTCCACCTGCTCGCGGGCCACATCAGGGCGAGGATGATGCCGAGCTCGACGACGAGGTTTCGTGCTGGCGGCGCCGTCAGCGGGGTGGTCGGTGGACACCGTCCGTCTCTGCCCCGTCGCCGGGGCCGCCGACCGGACCGCCGCAGATCGTGACAGAACCGTGACCGTCCGGCGACCGGCGATGCCGCGACGACGCGATCAGATCCAGGCGGCGGACGCCGCGAGCACGGCGCGCATGTCCCGGACGGCGCGCAGGGTTCCGGCGACCGTGCCCGTCACCTTGGACCGTCCCGTCCTCGGTAGGTAGGGGACGCCGAGCTCGGTGATGGTCCAGCCGGCGCCGGCCGCGCGCAGCACCATCTCGAGCGGCCAGCCGAATCGACGATCGGCCACGCCGAGGTCGAGCAGGTCGTCGCGGCGAGCGGCCCGCAACGGTCCCAGGTCCGTCAGTCTGGCACCGGTCATCCGGCGGACGCGGTGGGCGAGGTAGCGGTTGGCCAGGCGGGCGTGCAACGGCCACACGCGGCGGTCGATCGGCCGGCGGGCGCCGAGGGCGAGATCAACCACGCCGGCAGTCACCGGATCGGTGACGCGCGGGAGCCAGACCGGGTCGATCGATGCATCGGCGTCGCAGAAGGCGACGACCGCGGCGTCGGCGGCCTCGAGCCCGGCACAGCACGCCGCCCCGAACCCCCGGAGAGGTTCGCTGACGACCAGCGCGCCGAGCTCGGTCGCGACCGTGGCCGAGCCGTCGACCGATCGGTTGTCGACCACGATGGCCCGATAGCCCGCCGGAAGGCGGCCGAGGACCAAGGGGAGGGCGTCCGCCTCGTCCAGCTGGTGCGGGCCGCGGCTGGCCCAACGCCTGTGGTGGACCGCGGTGCGGGTGCTGACGGGCGTGACCGCGACGGCGTGGGCCCTCGCACTCGCGGCGTCGACGGGCTGGGCCCGGGTGGGCGCGCCCATTCACGGCACGTTCGACTTCTTGCCGTTCGCGACCCGCATCGATTCACCGCATGACTTCGTGCGCACCTACCTGGACCGGGCGGCGGGGTACCCGGTCCATGGGCGGGGCCATTCGCCGGGCGCCACCCTGTTGTCCTGGGCGGTCGATCGGGCCGGCGTCACCTTCTCCACGACCTCCTCGTCGTCCCCCTCGTGCTCGCCGCCGGCCGGGCGCTCACCCGGATCGTCCCGCCCGCCGGCTGGCCGCTCGCCCGCTGTGCGCTGTTCACCTCCGCCGTGCTGATCCTGTTGTCGTGGCCCCTCGTGCGCCGTTACGGCGCCACGCCCGACCTGCCGTCCCTCCTGCCTGCAACTACGCCGTGGTCCTCGCCGCCTACCTGGTCCTGGTCTGGGCCCTCGTCGGTACACTGCGGATCGTCCAACTGATCGCACATCGCCGTCGAACGGGCGCGCCGGACGGTTGAGGGGGTCGTCACCGCCGCGGAGGGCACGGCGTGTGCGGGCGCGGGCGGCTACGGTCGCGCGGTATGGCGAGAACCTTTGGCGTGGTGTCGATCCTCCTGCTCCTGGCGGCGGGATGCGGTTCCGGTGGCACAAATGACGCGGCCGACTCCGCCGCGGCCACCATCGAATCATCTGACCCTCAATCGAGCGCTCCCGACGCTGCCGGATCCTCAGATGCCGGGGCGAGCACATCGGCCACCGATCCCGGCTCGCAGGACGCCGGCGACAATGGCCCGCCTCCGCAGACCCTGGAGGACGTTCAGCAGGCGATTCTGGACGCAGGGATGACGTGTGACGGGGACATCGACATCTCCGACCGGGAGGGCGCTATCAGCGACGACCCGCAGTACGCCCTGCCAACGGCCGATCTGGAGTGTCTCGTCGAAGGCGTGGATGTCTATTTCGCCATCTACCGGTCGGCCGACGAACGCTCAGCGGTCAACGAATCGGACTTCCCTGAACCATGTCGCAGCTACGGGGACGGTGGCGTGGCGGTGCTCGAGGAGGGTCCGTGGAGCAGCCGGTTCTTCATCCTGCACAACGAAGAAGAGTTGAGCGTCCTGCATGACATCGCCGATGCGACCGGCACCGAGGTGACGATCAAGGAGTGCTGAGTCTCGTCCCTCTGCTGGGGGACGACACGGACGTGGAGTCCCTCCTGCGATCTGCTTCCGGCGGCGCGTCACCGAGGCGTCACAAGCAGCTGTCGTCGTCTGCCTTCAGCCGGGACGCAGGATCAAGCTCGCCATGCATCATCGCCCACACGTTCGCCGCGTGGGAGCGGGACGGGCAGACCTTGGAGGTCTCCTCGGCGCCGGCCCCCGGACTCGAACGGTCGGACTACGAGAACCCTTCGCAGCCTTCGACGCCGGCCCGGCACTGGGACGGCTCCGGGCACTCCTGTGGCGACAGCTCGGACCGGGCGGAACAGCGCTCCCCGCGCTGACCCGCGGCCTTCAACCAGATGCCGCCGCGCGGCGACGGACCAGGATCCGAGCGCTCCTCGCCGAAGTCGTCGGCCCACCTCACTCACGAACACCGCTGGACGAACCGGTCGCGGGGACCGACACCGTCGTCGCCGCCAAGAACCTCATCCCGTCGATCGCTCGTCTGGTGCTATGCCGCCTCGGTTTGCTGTTCGCCGCCGGCCACGAGAGCGACGCCGAGATCCTCGCGCTGCGCCACCAGGTCCTCGTGCTGCAACGCCAGGTCGACCGACCGAGATTCACCGAGACCGACCGCACCATCCTCGCGGTGTTGTCCACTGCAATCGACCGCTCCCGCCTCCGCGACGTGTTCCTCATCGCGCAGCCGGCCACCGTCATCGGCTGGCCCCGCCGCCTCGTCGCCCGCCACTGGACCCAGCGGCGCACCACCTGCGCCGGGCTCATCAACGAGTGCCGCACCGCCGCCTGAACCACCGCACCAGCGGGAATGAGCTTCGGCGAGGGCAAGGACCCAGCGCAACGCTCAGCGAGCAGCTCAAGCTGCGAGCCGGCGCCGAAGCGGTGGATCTCCTCAGCACGCCTCATGGGCAGCGGAGACACCCGCGCCACTGCGGCGACCGCAACTCGCAGGTCAGCGAACCAGCCGCGGCGAGCGCACCGAGATGGAGCAGGCCGACGGCCACCAACCAGTGGCGCCGATGACTTCTCGGCACCTACAGGCGGATTAGCTGCGCCCCTGGCACCCCACAGCAATCCGATTGAAGGATGGGGTGGGACCCAGAACGCGGGTTCCGTAAAGAGTCATCGGCCATCGCCGGCGCAGGTCATGGGAGCACACGCGCTGGACGCTGCGGAGGCCTACACCTAGCGGGCCACCTGGCTGGCCGCTGGCGACCTCACGTCCGGCAGCGCCATCGTTCGCGCACATGGGGTAGCCGGAGCGGCAGAACTCAGGAGGTCTGTCCGATGCCGACCGCGGTGAGGAGTAGAACCATCTGAGCCTGCGTTGCTATGCGAAGGGCGTGGGCCGAACGTTCGACGTAGGCCAACTCACGTCGGCGAACAAGGGCGTTCAGTCGAGGGATGACCAGATACTCACCGGCTGCCCAGATCACGATGGTGAGAACGACTCCAAAGACCAGGGGGAGACCGTCCACCGAACCGATCAGTGCTCCTCCGACGATCGTGAGAAGGGCGAGAGAGACTCCGACCCGGAGCACCTCTCGCTCAAACTTGAAAATCCACTTGATGACCTTCAGGCGTACGATGAGCGCTCCAACAAGGTGGCGCTGGGTCTCTAGATGGTCAAGCAGTGCTTGGAACAACTCATCCAGATCCTTCACAATGGACACGACTAGTTCGAGGTCCTTCATTCGCATAATATCCAGCAGTCGCTGTTGCCGTCCTGCGTCCGCCGACACCTGGCTGCTGACACCCATTCGTTGGAGTTCATCAGTCAGCTCTCGGTACCTCTGGTCGCTGATTCTCTGGGCCTCCTCGATCGCTTCTGCGTTGCGAATGAACGCACCCCGCTGACTCTTATGAATGACCACCAAGACCTCACGACGATGCTGCAAGTCCTCGTTCCACGACGCCAGATGCTCGATCCCCCTCGCAAGTCGAGACCTCAACCTGCCCGAAGCCTGCTGCGCCGCCTCTACCTCGGCGGATGATTGGAACAGACTGTCGTCGCTAGGAACGTTGTTTGTACGGAGTAGATCTAACGCAGAGGTGACATCTCTTTGCGACTCGACCGCTGCCGCAAGAAAGAGCAAGGCCGCGTCCTGCGCATCGTCAGACAAACCATCCCAGCGCTCTTGAAGAACCTCGAGATCCGAGTTGTCCTCGCCATAGAGTTCGGCAAGTAGTTCATCTCGCTCGAGGTCAGTCTCAGCCACGTGTAGCCCTCCGCCGTGGAATCAACAGTTCGCTAGTCTCAATTTGCACTTGTGTACCAGAGAATGGGTGCAGGTTACACACTGTGCCGTGGCCCGAACAGCGAGCGCCCCCGAATCCGCCTACCCGCCTCGGGCCGTCGGTGCACGACCCGTGATATCGCTCCCGCAGTCGTAGACCCGTCAAGTGTCGGGTGGGGCCCCAGCAGCCCGGAACGGTGGTTCTGTAAGCGGCCCTCATCCGTGCCCATTCCCCTACCGGCCAAGACGTGCCATTTCGCTCGGACGGTCGTGGTCCGGTCGAGTCTCTCGGGCAATCTCGCCATATCGTCTGGTTCGCGGAGGCAGCGGCCGTGAGCAGAACGAATCCGACAGCAGCTACTGCCCGCAGGCGCCTAGTCGACAGCGACACCGAGTTCCCAGATCGAGATATTCACAGCACGGGAGCACCCGTTCGGCTCCGTCTGCTGCTCCACGAGGTCAGCGCAGCGTTATGACGATGTCTTCAGATCTCCTCCTCCGCCGTCGCACGACGACGATGGCAACGATCGCGCCGGCAAGAACCAGTACCAAGACGCCGATCACGAGCCAAACCAAGACCCCGCTTGTGTCGCCCGTCGAGTCTTGAGACGACACTTGGGTGTTGTCAGGGATCGTGAGCGCCACGACGACTGGCTGCTCTGCGCCGTTCACCCCCTCGGGCACCAAGATGAGCTCGTGGCTCCCAGGATCCGCCTCTGGGATGTTGATCTCACCGTGCAATGCTCCTTGGTCGTCCACTTCGAGGACGGCGAGGTCCCGTAGATCCGACGCGAATGAGACCACGACGGTGCTCCCCGGCAGGAACGGGCCAGGAGAACCGATCTCGATGGTCTGACCGGCCTGCAACTCGATCGGGCCGTCGCCCTCCTCCGAGGTCGCGCCGTTGATGGCCACGGCGTAGACGGGCGGAGGGAGCGCTGAGGGTGCACCCGGCTCCTCTCGCCCGGTGATGGCGTTGGTGAGGACCTCGGAGATGCGGGAGTGACCCCAAGCGTTGGGGTGGAAGAAGTACTTCCTCTCAACGCGGTCGAGAATGTCCCGTTTGCGGATGCCGTTCACCCACGGACCGTTGGCGGAACCGTCGGTGAAGTGGTGTGCCTCGTTGTCGGCCGGCGCGCAGAGGTCATGGTCAGCGAGGGTGTCTTCGACGTCCACGAACTGGAACCGGATCGGATCACCGGGCATCGGATCCGCCGTCGATCGCTGATTGGCGGCCTCGACCGCCTCTTCGATGACGTCGTTGGCCTGAGTGAAGCGCGCTCGGATCCAGTCGAGGTCATCGGGCTGGACGTAGCTGCACGACTCGTCCTGGTCCGGGAAGATCTGCGGGTAGCCGACGACGTAGACAGTGGCCGGCGTGTGGTCGAGCTGAGCGCCCAGGATGTCCCTCCAGTGCTGGTTCGTCTCACTCCACCGTTGCCGGATCTTGTCGTACGCCGTGGCCAAGACCTGCGGAAGCCTGTCACGGATGTAGTCCTCGGTGTGCCGACCGACGTCTGGGTAGCCGGACTCGGAGCCGTCGTAGGTGTCCAGGTCGACGCAGGTTTCGCCAGGTCGCTCGGGCACATTGAGCTTGTCGCGGGCGATGTCCTGTAGCGTCACCGACGCCGAGCCCGATGGGGTGGAGATGCCGGCCACCGGCACGTCGGGCAGGCCATGGATCACGCACTCGGCGAGAACCTCGCCGAACCCGGAATCATTTCCTCCGAGGCTGAAGGTGACGATCCGCTCACCGAGGGGCGAGAGCTGGTCGAAGCCGAGGAGCTGAGGGTCGTTGAGACGCTCGTCGCCGTCGGTCTGGGGGTCTTCGAGGTTGGTGGTCGTGGCGCCGCTACACGACAGGTCGACCCGACGCCAGTTGGTCCCCTGCAACCGGTTCACCATGTCGACCGATACCGCCGACCAGTTGTTGTTGAGCGAGCGATGGCAGAAGTTGGCTGTCGGCTGCGTCGAGCGGAAGTCCTCGGCCCCCTCACCCGAAGAGTAGGAGTCACCGAGCGCCAGCCAATCCGCCGTCGCCACCGTCAGGAGCTGGAGGCGATCTGCGAGTTGCCTGCTGTTGCTCACATCGACGTACGAGCCTCCGGTCGCATCCGCGATGCACTGGAGCTCCTGGCGTCCGTTGGACTGCACCTGGAAGCCGACCGTGTTGACGGTGATGGCCACGCCCTGCGCTGCCAGCTCGCGGGCCACGTCGCACGGGTCGCCAGTGCAGTTGCTCTCGCCGTCCGATACCAGCACAAGGGTCCGGGCGCCGGACGTCGTGAAGAGACCGGCACCATGTTCGAGCGCCGCAGCCGTCGGCGTCCCCCTCGTTCCCGTCGTCGACGCGGAGTCTGGGACGTCGTCGGGGTCGATGGTGATGCCGTTCACCGTCGAGCGGATCTGCCCGGCCGACGTTGCATCGAGCGGCGAGATCCCGATGCTGTGGGCGACGGAACACTCATGGCCAATCCCGCCGTAGCTGACGAAGCCGAGGGCCGTCTGCCGGGGGACGAGCACGTCGAGCAACTGGCTGACCGACTGCTTGGCCGCGTCGAGCCGCGTTCCGACTCCACCGCTTGGCAGACCCATCGAGGTGGACTGATCGAGCACGGCCACCACCTCGGGAGGGCCCGTCGCCGCGCCCGGGAGCAGCGGAATGTCCGTCTCGTTGTCCTCAGCCGTCTCGGGAACCGTCCGGAGCGGAGCGAGGTGGTCCATGCACGACGCCGTCGCAGCGTCACCACCGGCTCGCTCGCCGTCGGGGCAGCGAGCCCCGGCCCACACGACGTCGTCCAGGGTGGCGCCCTGTAGATCAGCGCCCCGCAGGTCCGTTCGACGGAGATCCGCCCCGGTCAGGTCGGCGGCGCCGAACTCAGCACCGCGCACATCGGCACCGACGAGTGACGCCTCCTCCAGCGACGCGCCCCACAGTCGTGCCCCGTCAAGTGCAGCCCGGTCCAGCGCCGCACCCTCCAGGTCAGTGCGCTCGAGCCGGGCCTGGGACAGCGACGCTTCGATGAGTCGCGTCTCCGACAGATCCGCCATGGTCAAGTCGGAGACCCGGAGCACCGCCTCCGTGAGATCAAGGCCAGCGAACGAGGCGCTCCGCAGCGACGCCCGCACGAACTGCACGCCCTCCAACGAGGCTGCGCTGGTGAAGTCGACCTCGTCGAACACCGAGTCCTGCACGGACGCGGACGAGAAGTCGACGTCGTCGACCGTGGCGAACGGGGCAACCAGTCCGACGAGCGCGGCGCCCCTCAGGTCCGCACCCGTCAGATCCGCGCTGTCGATCCGCGTCGCCGACACCGTTCCGCCGCCAGCCGAAAACCCCCGGAGGTCACCTCCGAGCCGATCGAGACCAGCGATGGTCTGCCCCCCGAGATCGGCGCACGAGAGATCGACGCCATCTAGATCCGCAGGCCCCAACGGCGTTTCGGCGTCAACGGGGGTGGGCAACGACTCGTACCCGTCAGGACAGACATCCTCTTCAGCCGACACCACCGGGACCACCACAAGTGAGCCAACGGCACCGACGCAGACCACCATCGCCATGCGGACTCGACTCCTCCTCAGTGGCCGCACCGCATCCCCCTCAAGCCCGCCGCTGTCGCCGCCTCGCGTGCACCCCAAGGCTGACTGCCCGCCCCGAACCCTCCACCGTAGGACAGACACGACCGCCGCGCTCGGATCGACGTTGCCGTCCCCTGACGGCGGGTTTCGGCCCAGCGCAGGATGGGCACCGGTCACGTTCCACCCCACAAACCCGAAGCTCTCTGGTCCCTTTCTCGGTCGATGGTGCCTCCGTGGGCAGCCCAGAACGTCTCATTTCGTAAAGCGCTCTCGGGCGTCGCCAGCACGGCTCGGGGGTCGACACGCCATATCGCTCCTGCAGTCGCAGACCGGTCAAGTCTCTGGTGCCATGTCGCTGTGAGGCTGCCAGCCATCCTGGATCGGCACAGGCACTGGAGAGCCCGAATCGTCAATGTCTTGCTGCGATATTTCGGCAGCATGAGGCTCAGCCGACCGGCCTGCTCGCTTGGGCTACGATCGCTTACGCGGGTGCCGATGGGGCAAGGGGTCGAGAACATGTCGTATTGCGAGGGCTGCGGTCATGAGCTGGACAATGATGCCATATTCTGCGGCGAGTGCGGATCTAAACGTAGAGCAGTACCGATATGTACCACCTGTGGTCTCTCGCTGACATCTGACGCGCACTTCTGCCCCGGATGTGGTCGTAAGGTCGAGCAGGACGAGCAAGCCTTCGAGGTCAGGTTGAAGGAGTCGGGCTCGAAGCCCGACTTCAGTACCCGATCAGCCAATCAGTCTCCCGCTGCACCACAGATCAGAGAAGGCCGCCGGAGGCGGGTCGCACCAATAGTGATCGGTCTTGTGCTGAGCTCGTTACTGATAATTACGCTAGCTGCATGGCTTCTCATTTCGCAGGCCAAGAGCGCCCAAGATAACGCCATCACCGAACAGGCCATCGGGACCTGGCACTGTGTCGAGGACGGGTCTGATAGCGGCGGACCTGCATACACCTACACCGTTGGAGACGGCGAGTTCCGAGTCGTAGATGATCAGTCGGAGGTGGACGGCCGGTCGGAACCGTTCGAGGGATCGTGGGAGATCACGAACGGAAAGCTTGAGATCACTGGGGAGGCCGACACCGAGAGCATCGCTCTCCGATTTCTCATTGACGCCGATCTCCTCTCCGAGGACACGGACCAGATCGAGATGGATCGACAACTGTTGGAGGACGGTGGGTCGACCGACGATTTCTCCATTCGAGCCTCAGTCGATGTGATCAGTCATAACGAGGTGCGCTTCTCCGACGCCCAGTACCGACACCCTGGGGAGGCCGACTGGGACGCCGAAGACGAGGGTCACTCCTGGACCTGCACGAGGCAGTGACAAACCAACAACAATCCGATGCCCGCCTGGCTCTCGTCTGGGGCCCCACAACAGCGAGAACCCATATCGTTCCTGAACGGTACCGACCCGCCCGCCGGCCATGCCGTGGTCGCTTGCACCCTCACTACGACAGCCGACGACACACTCGACGGGCTTCCCGCTCGCTGGGGTCGCATGCTCGACCTGCCGCCGTGCAGTCCGAGATCGAGCGGTGCGCCGCCGACGAGCAGGCGATCATGGATGCCGAGGTTGCAGCGGCGGCGGCCGCTGCTGAAGCTCAGGCCGCCGCCGACAAGCCCATCGGGTACGACCAGTGCATCGCAGACTTCGCTGAGGCCCCTGGCATCTGCGCCGACACCGACGGCAATGGCCACGCAGGGCCGTGGCAGCCCGGAGCCGACGTGGGATGAGTCCGCTGGCCGCGCTACCGAGCTCAAGTCCGGTGGTCGAGGCGGCGTCGCTGAGGGTGCCGGGAACTCGTCGGTGCCTGTGACCTGCGGAAACGCTAGCTGAACAGCGCCGGGTATGAGCGTGGGTCGCCCTGCCTCCTGGTTCGACGTCGCCTACGTGGGCGTCATGCGCGACTGGGTGCTCTTCGTCGTCGTCTGGCCCCTCTGGCTGGTCTTGACGCTGACGCTCACCAACGCCGGCATCGTCGCCACGCTCAGTGCGTTCCTCATCGGGTACTTCGCCTGGTCAGCCGTGGGCGCGATCGTGCTCCGGCGGTGACAACTCCTGGCCTTGGTCCCCTTCCTCCTGGTCACGGACTGGGTGTATCGCGCCGTCTACGTCCATGCCTTCATCAAAGGGCGTCCGCCAACCGCTCGTCGAGAACTGCGTCTGGGAGTCCCCCGCTCGCTACTCGTCGCCGGCCACACCTGTACTTCACCCCCAACCAAGGGAAATGACCCAATGACCATGCCGCAACCCCCCCCTGCTGTCCTCGCGAGCGGCATCACCAGCCCCGTTTCCCTCGGCGGCGCCCATGGCGTCGGCACCCCCGGCGTCAGCGCCGCAGTGCTCGATGCCGGCGTCGGCGTCCTGGCGATGACCGGCGCCCGCCCCGGGACGCTCTTCCTGGCACTCGCCGGTCTGGTCTCGCTCATCGCGGGTGGGGCCATGTCCGTCACCGGCAGGAAGCTGACCACCCGGAACACGGCGACCGCCGGCCTGCGCGACCTCTCCCGCCTGGGCGCGGCCGCAGGCTGACCGGACTGCCCTTGGCCCCGGGCCCGGTCGGGGGGACCGGGCCCGGGGCCACGAGGACGGGTGTGGCGTTCGCCGACTCGGGAACGCGATCAGCCGCCGGAGGCCAGGAGCTCCTCTAGGAAGAACCGGACCTTTGCTTCGATCGGTCGTCCGGGGTAGTACCGCTCGAGCAGGTCGAGACCCTCGTCGACAGTCGTCAGCCCGCAGTGGCGGAACAGAAGCAGGATGTCGTCCTCGTCGCGACTCACTCGACTGGCCAGGAGCTTGGTAGCGAGGAGGTACTCGGGTGACCCCGCCGACACGGTGAGATGCTCGCCCTCATAGACGACAGGCTTGGCGCCAAGGTCCTCGCCCGGCAGGAAACCCTTCGCCCCGTCGTTCAACCAATCGGCGTCGACGTCGTCATGTCGAGCAGCGACACGTGCAGCGGCTTCGCGCACCTCCCTTGACGGATGCCAGATGCCGTCCACGTCGCGGGTCGACGGGCGGGCGTCATAGGCAACCGCCATCGCCGCTCCTCCGACGATGAAGACGTCACCCCGCGTCCCGTCTTGGCTGAGCTCGTCATCGAGCTCCGCGAACAGCTCGAGGATCCGCTCACGAGTCAACACGGAGGCTGCCTCATCGGTTGATCAGCGAGTCGCGGTGGAGATACACGCCATGGCGCTGAAGGGACACGGGAGTGCCGGCGTACTCCCACGCCCGCATCGAGGCCATGGGCGTCACCCACCACCCTCGCCCGAGGAATCGCGCCGGCACCGACGCCCAACCCGGCGTTTCCAGGCCACCCATCGTGGCCAGCCACTCGCCGAGCCCGCCGAGGAAGGCGTCCCACTCCACTTGACCGGTGGACGGCGGTTCGGCGGCGAGCATCCGGCGCTGCTCCGAGAGGTCGGACGTGTGGAAGCGGTAGACGAGCTCCGCGCTCTTGCGCACGATGGCGGACGGATCCGCAGCCACGAGGTCGGCACGAATGGCCAGGCCGAGCCCGAGGACGCTCGCGGCGTAGTCCAGCGGCACCTCGAGCGCGAGGCGCCGCCCGGTGGCCCGGACGAGCTTTTCGAGGGTGTCGACCGTCGGGTGGAGCTCCCCTTGCTCGATCCGATGGATCGTGCTCACGGCGAGGTTCGATCGAGAGGCCAACTCGCGCAGTGACAGGGCCGCATCACCACGGACCCTCCGCACCAGCTCAGCCGTTCTCATGCTGTAAGCGTATATGCTTACACAACGAGTACGGCGAGTTTTCCCACCTGCTAAGGTGCCATCGCCAAAGCCCGCGGCCCGCGTGTCCGCGGCCCGCGTGCCCGCGGCCCGCGTGGGGCCGGTAGGAAATGCCTGGGCTGGGGGCTGGCGGGTGGGGCCGGTAACGGATCCGGTCAGATCGGTAACGCCTTCGGTGGCGTGGTTTGTCGTGGATTGTCGTGGCTAAGAGCCGTTACGGCGCCTCCTGCCGTACTGGTCGTAGAGGCCGCCGCGGGCGGGGTTGTAGGCGCCGGGCCCGCGTCGGGCTGCGTTCATGGGGCCTCGGCCCCAGGAGCGGGTGAGTTCAGTGAGCTGCTGGTGCGAGTCGGGTGCCTGCGCTTTGGCGAACGCCCGGAGGGTCGCCTCGGGCACCGAGGGGCCCTGGATGAGCATGGGGGCGAGGCCGGAGAGGCGGGCGAACACCGACGAGGCGACGCCCTCGAAGGCGTTGTAGAAGGCGTAGACCATGGCGTCGGCCACGTCGCGGGTACGGATCTCGCCGGCGGTGGGCGCCTGGACCCGGCCGCCTCGGAACTCGAGGGCCCGGAGCTCGAGGTCGGCCTGCTGGTAGTAGGGCGCATGGACGAGGTCGTGGCCGAGCGCAGTTTTGAACATCTCCCAGACGTCGAGGTTGAGCTGCTGGTTGGGTCGCCGCTCGTGGATGCGGCACGCCTTGGGGAGGCGAGCCGCGGCCACGCGGTCGTTGAGCCGCTCCATGAGCTCGGCGGAGTTCCAGTGGTCGAAGGTGAGCTCGGAGATGTTGAACCGTCGGATGTAGTCGAAGATCCTCTCGCCGATCTGGACGTAGCTGACGCTGCCGTCGGGGAAGTCCTGGGGCCGCCAGTGGTCAATTACGTCGAACACGACGTGGGCGACGTCGTCGTCGTCCCACTCCAGGTGACAGATCGCGAAGCCGAAGTTGGCCTGGGAGAGCGACGGGTCGGCGTGGGCGAAGTACTGAGTGCTGAGCGGGGCGCGCTGGGCCATGGCCAGCTGCACGCCCTTCCAGACGCGCCAGAGGCGGTCCACGAAGCGGTCGGGGAGATAGGCGTCGGGGCTCGAGCGCCACTGCGCCCGGTACTCGGTCGCGAAGGCGTCGGGGTTGGCTTGCTCGTCTCGCAGGCGGGCCTCGTCGAACTCGAAGACCGGCCCTCGGCCCCCGGGGTAGGTGGGGCCGCCGGGCCACATGGGGATCGTGTCGGCCCGGTCGGCGTCGAGGTACAGGGCGTCGGAGGGCAACTGGACTATCAGGAAGTCCGGGTTGACCGCACCGCCAGTGACCGGGTCGAACTCGAGCGCCCGGTTGTAGGTGAACCACGCCTGGCCGTGCTTGTCCCACGGCGAAGTGGTCTGCACGACCGCGGCGTCGACACCGAACTGGGCGGTGGCGGGGGTCGCCGCGTTGTAGATGTCGACCGACGAGGACGTGGCGCCCGACCCGTGCAGATGAGCGAACTCGTCCATGAAGATCGACAGCACCGCCGGACCGCGCTGGTCGAGGTCCGTGGTCGCCGCCGCCCGGATCTCGATCAGCGCCAGGTCCGGGTCGGAGGTGTCGACGCCGTCTCGGAGCTGACGAGGCGTGAACAACAAAACCGATTCCTTGGTCGTCTCGGCGATGAACGGCTTGAACCACTGCGAGCGGGTCACCACCGACTTGAAGTCGCGGAACACGTTGGCGACGGCCTGGTCCTTCTTGCCGGCGAACACCACCCACGACAGGCGCTTGAACGGGTCGGCTCCGTGACGCTCGTGCACATCGCCGTCGCAGAACAACACGTGGAGCTGCCACGCACCGAAAATGGCGGCCAGGTAGCCCTTCGAGCCGCGCCGGCCGATCAACAGCAACGTCTCACGGAACCAGCGGCGCCCCTGACCGCGGCACCACATGACCCGCTCCATCAGATCCGGGGTCGTCCCCGCCGTGCCCTGCCACGCCGGGCGATCGCCGTCCAGGTCAGGGACGAACCCGGCGCCCCACTCGGCGTACACCCGGAGGTCGAACTCGGTCATGTGCTCCACGTCCAAGGTCATCGCCTTGAGCAGCGAGCCCTGCCGCGGAAACAACTTCATGCCCAAGAACCGCTGGTCGGTCGCGAACTCCACGATGTGGCCGGCGCGGTCGAAACCCACCTCCTGCTTGCCGCGGGCCTCATGGACGGCCCGCACCTGCTTCTCCACCCGGTCCAGCCGGCCCCGGTTGGTGCCCATCACGCCACCTCCCCGCCGTCGCCGGCCAAACGGTCCTCCAACTCGGCCAACCGCTCCTCCAGATCGGTGTCGGCCCGGAACCGGCCCAGATGGCTCAGCACCAGGTGCGCGGCGCGCAACCGGTCGGCGTCGCGCTCACCGCCCTCGAGCACCATCCGGATCGTGGTGAGCGCGTCATCGGCCAACGCCGTCAACTGACCGGTGATCGCCCGGACCCGCTCGCCCCGACGTCGGCTCACCCGTAACACGAACTCCGGGTCGGACATCCGGCGGCTCACCGTACGCGCCGAGCACCCCGCCATCTCCCCCGCCGCCGGGAACGACATCCCTGCCGCCAGACACTCCACCAACACCTCATCCTCGGCCGCGCGACCGTCGAGCTCCTCGCCCTCGTCGCGGGTGCGCCCGCTCGCTTCAGACATCGGCCGCCCCCTCCGCCCAGCGGGACGACCCCGCCTGCCACACCCGGTTCCAACTCATGCTCGACTCCTCTCGTCATCCAGAAACTGCCTGTATCTCTTCACCGGCCTCGTCCCATCCTCGACAGGGCGGCGGCCCGCCAAGCGAGCTGAGACAGAACTCAGCGCTCATCCCTTTGTGGTCGAAGTCCCGCCGACGACAGTGCGACCAACCCCAACGGCCGAGCCAGAGGCGCCGAGTGCTGATCGGCCCGGCGGGCCAACCAGTCGCTGCGAGGGGGCGAACAGCCACGACAGAACCACGCCCCACCACGGCTGGTGCAGCACCCCGACAAGAACATCTGGACCTCCTCGACCGAGAGGCACGGACCGCCTCTCAACCCTTCGGTCGGTTGAGAACCGGGTTCCACAGGGACGCTGGAGCACCGGCTTGATACCTCGCCAGAGGTGACCAGCCGCCCGAGACCATCGACCGAACCAGATCCACACTCGTTGGCGCCGACCAACTTCGCGGTCGGTCTCGCGGAACCGAGGGCAGGCCAGCTCGCGGCGATGTCCCGTGGGGCTACCTGCGAGCGGCGCCTCCCGTGCTCAACGCAACGGGTGTCGGCACCCTCAGGTGAGGGAGAATGGCGAGGCGTCCGACGGGGTGGCCACCCGAGGCGGGGAACTGGGCGTCAGGTGACTACGAGACCGTGCTCCGCGCATACGCCGCGCCGCCGATGATGGTGCTTCTGTGAACCGCCAGCGCGGCCCTAAGAACGCGGCGCAAGGGCGGGTGGGTCGCCGAGTTCTCCCTGGTCAGCGCGGCAGATGGGTTCTCGACACCATCCGGACACCCGGACGGTGATCGAGACCCATGCGGCCATGACGAGCCGTTCGACGCCCAAGGCTGGTAGGTGACCGTGAGCCCTCTCACCTGTTGCGATTCAAGGAGGCCTACTGCGGACAGCGCTGAGCCCCGGGGGTGTTCTCAACCGACTCGCCGGACGGCGTCAGCGGTTCGGTGACACAACAACCTCGAACGCCGACCACGGGAATCCAGTTGCCCAGGACCCGCCCCGGACCTAGCTTCGGAATGACAGCTATGTAGTTCGAGGCCGCCATGACCACAAGCCGCCGCCCGAGTGTGGTGTTTGAGCTCCACCTCCCGAGACGCGAAGAGCCGGCCCTTCATGTCTGCCACTTCCCGGTGCCGGCGCCCGCGGCGCAGTACGGCCGCCTCATCGTTGCCAACCCGGCGCTGCCCGCCGGCTCCCCCTGGGCGCTCGCAACCGAAGCCCTCGCCCTACCGCACATCCTTACGACCCAGACGTTCCAGCTTCCTCCCACGACCATCGCCGGCGCTGGCATCGATCCCCGCTGGGTCGAGGCGGACGATCTCCCCCTCGTGGTCCCGGCGCGTGTCGAAGAAGCGCGCCAAGCCGACCGCAACTGGCGGGTGAAGGCACTCACTACGGCGAGCACTGTCGGGGTGCTGTTCTCACCGGCAACGGTTCGACGTGCCGCGTGGGCAGTTCTGTGTCGCGTGCCTAAAGAGGAACTCGTGGCGATCCTCGCGGCTCTCGCCCTGCGGGTCGAGTGCGACCTCGACGGCACGGTCCAAGCTCAGCTCGCAGGGCGATGTGACGCGCCTGCGCCGATCCGAGCCCGGATCGTCGCCGCCGCACAGGCAGGGGGTGCCCTGTTTGCGCCACGCTGCGTCAGGTGGATCCTTTCCGAGATTGTCGCCGCTGACGACCACGAACTCACCGACACCGCACAATGGGAACCAGCGACCGGGTCAGACCTCCACGTCATGGCCCGAGCGTGGTTCCGATGCCTCCGAGCGGACACCCAACCCTCGGCGTCCGAGCTCCTCACTGCGGTGTGGCTTCTCCACGACGACTACCACGGGAGTGACCTGTTCGAGGATACCGACGACACCACACCCGGGAAGCTGCTGGCGCTCGTCTCGGCGGTCGCGTTCGATCTCCGCGCACGAGGCGACTGGGCGCGCACCCTCGACCGGTGGCTGGCAATCTGGACAACGCCCGACGACCACCCGTCCACGGTCGGCGCGCACATGCCGCCGTCCGCCGCACGGGACTACTTCCGCCGCACGGTCGGCGTGGAAGTCGCCAACTGGCTCGCCGGCGTCTGGCTGATCGGCATCAAGTGGACCAGGGCACTACTCGGCCAGACACCCCTCCCACTGACCCGCGACGACCTACTCGAGACCGACATCGAATCCGAACACATCTCGCTCCAGGGCACCTTCGAAGACGCCTTCGACCATTGGCTCGTCGGGTCCATCGAAGACCTGCGGACCGCGCTGCTCAACGACGCAGGAGATCGCTACCACGGGCTCGGGTCACTCCCCCAGACCGACAACGTCGCACTCCGCAACGCCCCCATCATCGAATGCCCTGACGGTCGACTCGTGCCGGTCAGCCTGGACCTCGTAGCCGAACGCGCTACCCAGATCCAACGATGGGCCTTCAAAGGACTCGGCGGCGCACGAGCCGCCCAGCAGCCGCTCGGCCCACTGTTCGAGGCCTGGATGCACGACCAGCTCGAACGCCTCACCAACAACCACACCGTCATCCACGAGCGCACCATCAAGGCCGCCTCCACCACAGCCACCCGAGGAGACGCCGTCGTCGGGTACTTCAATCAGTACATCGCCGTCGAGGCCTCTCTACAGCGCCTACCTCGCGGTATCGCCGACGGCAGCATCGAGGCGAACCAACGGATGTGTGAGCGGTACCACGCCGAGGCCGACCAAGCCGAAGCCACAGCCGATGACCTGCACCAGATCGCTCAGATGCTCGGACTGCCGCGACCAGCCATGACGACAATCCTCGTCGTGACCGAACAGCCGCTCGAGAGCACCCCTGCCTTACAGGGCGAACTGGCGCGCCAGCGACCGGACCGCAACCCGCGCTTCGTGTGCAGCGCGGCGGAGTTCGAAGCGCTGGTCGATCTCGCCGAAGCCGGCTGGTCGTTCCCAAGTGCGGTCGCCTCCTGGCAGGCCCGCACGACCCGACACTCCCTGTCCGTCGACCTGCGGAGGATGCACCGTTACGTTCACCTCGAACGCACCCCGTCAACCACGCCTTGGCTGAACATTCTCCTGCCAAACCACTCGTCCGCGGCCGCCTGAGACCGGCATTCACCCGCGCCACCACGACCTCCGCGCAGGGCTGACACCGAATCGCCCCGCGGGATGCTGGTCAGCCAGTGGTCGGTTGGCCCCTTCCGACCACGCAACACTCGACGTACTTGCCAACCGACAAGCCCACGCACACGTCTGGCCGGGATTCGTGATGGGCATGACTGTGCGTGAGGGGTGCCAAGAAGTCATCTGTAGTGGGGACTAGGGGGAAGCGCCGCTCGACGGCGCGAGCGACCGGCGCCCGTCGATAACGCTGCTTCCGTGAACTGTGGCCCAGCTCACCTCTCGAACAGCAGATAGCGCCGCTCGAGGTGACCGGGCGCCCGTCGTGTTGCGACACCCAGCAGGCCAGGCAGCCCTGTCCCCCGACGTCCAGCAGCAGCTCGCCGGGAACCTCGCGCTCCTCTGGCCGATCGTCGTCGGGCTGTCCATGGCGCTGCGATCCGGGGCGGGCCGGGACGGGCGTCCTCGAATCCGCGGCGATGACGAGGTGACGCGCCACATGAGAGATAGTTGTCCACGACAAGAGCACAGGGGACCGAGCGACTGCGGTGCGAAACTGGCCTGACACCGTGGCGACGCTGACACGAGCGATCGCCGACGCTGCCACATCAAGAACCGCCTTGAGAGCCCGGACGGTCAGTCTCCTGTTACTCGCCTCCACGATGATGTCGTGTAGCTCGGGACAGTTGTCCGAGGCTCGTCGACGCTGTCCGGTCGCCGATCCGCCGTCGAGCACCGTTGTCATGCCGCACGGGGAGCGCCGGGTCGTGGCGTGGGAAGTCGATGAAGGTGCTCGGTTCACTTCACTCGCCGATTGGGTGTCATTCGGTGATCACGTTGTCGTCTTCGACGTCATCGGAGACGCAGAAACTCTGCTGCACGACGTACCGGAGGAGCGGCCAGAGAGCCCCATCGGGCGGTCGGCAACGATTCAGGTCGTCGACGATCTCTACAGCTTTCCCTCCGCGGAATCGCTCCCCGACTGCTTCGAGATGTGGACCGACGGGTCGTTTCTGCGCAGTGACGGGGCGGTTCTCGACAAGGTCGGTGGTGGCAGGCGCCTTGCCGTCGGCAACCGATACGTGGGTTCGTTCGTCCTCTACCGGCAGTCTGAAGGACCGTCGGTCTGGGGGCTTCAAACTGTGAGCTCCGCTTTCGAGGTCCAGGACCAGCGATTGCTTCCACCGCGTTTCAACGTTGGTGGCAGTGAACCCGATCTCGGCGGGATGACGCTCACCGAGCTGGAGTCTGCGCTCCAGGACACCGACGTGCTACCGGGCGTGAACACCTCCGATGACTCCCTCGGCGGCCTCGACCGCTACTACGCGTGCGACTGCTGATGAGCTGGGTGCCGTCGTGCGTCGGCTCACCCTGACGCCGCCCGGAGGTGGAGGCGCTTCAGCAGGACGGCGTTGACGCCCGATGATGCTCGAGCCGGGCATGGTGAGATTCGTGAGCATGCGTTCACGACAAGGCCCCTGAGCACGATCAACGACTACGGCTCATGTCCCAACTCAGGCATCGCCGCCACGAGTACCCGAAACATCGGCACGCCTATCCGTCAGCCGAGGCTGAGGCGACTGTCGTGGCCGGCGGGGGTGGGGTATCGACGGTCGCCGAGGCCTCGATGACCATCTGCTCCAGCTCCTCAAGAGGCCGTCCCTGCAGCGCAGCTGCGAACTCTTCGTTCGGGTTAGCCGCTTTGATACCTGAGCCCGTGACGAAGAAGCGCCCCTGGCTGCCGACCGGTGCCCAGTTGCGCTGAGCCTCCCTTGGTCCAGATGTCGGATGGACCAAGAAGAACACGCCAACCTGGCCTGCGGTGCTCGGTTCGGTGCCTCCGTTGAGCGTGATCGGCTCACCGTTGCGCCAAGCGAGCTCTTCGATCGTGATCGTGTCCCCGGGTCGAACCGCCGCCGCATCCGTCGCAGAGGCCGAATGCAACACGCGGGTCACGCGGAGGTGCGACTCCTGCGCCTGGTAGGTGTCCTCGCCAGCAGGAAACTCGCGACCACGACCAACGCCAACGACCTCACCCGTCACGACGAGCTGAGCAATTGCCACCATCTCGTTGAGATCGGTGAAGTGGAACACCTCCGAGGCGCTTACATCTTGCACGGGAGCGGGCGCATCGACGCCCTCAACGTGCTCGCCACCGTCCACGACACTCGATGGATCGTCCGCGTCCTGCTGAACGAGGAGTGCTCCGACTCCGACAACAACCAGGCAGCACGCCGCGATCGCCATCGCAACTCGGTGGCTACGCCGCTCAACGGGGAGTGGCGGACTCGGTTCTGTCCGAGCATCCGCATTCTCGACAGCGGGAGCGGCAAGGGTCTCGAGCGCTGCTTTGATCCGATCATCGGTCGTATTCATCAGTGCTCCTATCGGTCTAGCCGTCTTCAAGGGCGTCTTCGAGGGCGGCACGAGCGCGGGCAAGCAGTGTCTTGACCGTGCCTTCATTGATGTGAAGCGCGGACGCGGCATCTGCTGTCGAGAGGTCGAGGTAGTAGCGGAGTACTACGACCTGGCGTTGCCTGAACGTCAGTTGCCGTAGGACTCCCAGGACCGCAACCGCGTCGAGGACCTGCGCCTCGTGGCCCACGTCGTCACCTCGCGAAGGCAGTGACAACACCAAGCGATCTAACGCACGGCGCTCGGCACCGGAACGACGCAAGCGTCCACGAGCTTCGTTCATGGCCACAGCGGCGACCCAGGCGGCAGGATGATCGATCTCGGCGCCGCCCTGAGTCAGCTCCCATGCTTTCGACATCGCGACCTGAACCGCGTCCTCGGCCTGTTCCCGTGTCGAGCCCGCAAGTACGACTGCGCCCACCAACCGCCCGTAGTGGTCGGAGAAGAGGTGCTCGAGTTCGGTCTCAGTCATGGTGGCGGTCACAAGTGTGCTCCGCCTTGGTAGACGCGCCGCCCGCCTCGTTTGGTTGACAGGCTCAATTCGGTTCGAATCGGCGACCTACATCTCGGGCACCTGGCAACAAACCAACGGGGAGGAGGCGATCCGTGAACCTCACGGATGATGCGACGTTCTGCACACGGATTTCGGTGGCGTCACCCGCTCAGCAAGCTCGCAGACGTTGACTCTGGTTCGGCTGCTTAACCGCAGAGCACGTCAGCGCGGTTGCTGGTCTGCAGGACCTCAGGACAAGCACCTCTCAGGCGCACGCGATCAAGCGGGCACCGCCGGTGCGGGGAGGTGGAGGCGCTTTAGGAGGACGGCGTTGACGGCCACGATGATGCTCGAGCCGGACATGGTGAGGGCTGCGATCTCCGGGCGGAGCCCGAATCCGAAGGCGGGGACGAACACGCCGGCGGCGATGGGCAGAGCGAGGGTGTTGTACCCGATGGCCCAGCTCAGGTTCTGGCGCATCTTGCGGCGGGTGCCTCGTCCGATCCGCAGGGCGATGGGGACGTCGAGCGGATCTGATCGCATGAGCACGAGGTCGGCCGTCTCGATGGCGACGTCGGTGCCGGCCCCGATGGCGATGCCGAGGTCCGCTTGCGCCAACGCCGGGGCATCGTTCACCCCGTCGCCGACCATGGCCACCGAGGCGCCGCCGGCTTGGAGCTCGGCCACCTTGGCCGCCTTGTCACCGGGTCGCACGTCGGCGATGACCTCGGTGATGCCGAGCTCGCCGGCGATGCGGAGTGCGGTCGCTTCGTTGTCCCCGGTGAGCATGACGAGGCGGACGTCCATGTCGCGTAGCGCCTTGACGGCGTCGGCTGAGGTTTCTCGTGCGGCGTCGGCAACCCCGAAGACCGCCGCGATCTTGCCGTCGATGCCGACGCACATGACCGTGCGACCCTCGGTGGCCAGGTTCGTCCACGCCTCCTCGAGGTCGCCCAGATCGACGTGCTCGTCTTCCATCAGCACCCTGCTGCCGACCGCCACCCGGTGACCATCGATCGTGGCGACGGCGCCCTTGCCCGGGACGTTCTCGAAGCCGTCGGCCTCGGGTCGGGCCCCGTCGGGGTGGCGATCATCGGCAAATGCCACGAACGCCTCTGCGACGGGATGGCTCGAGGAGCGTTCCACCGCAGCGGCGTAACAGATGACGGTGGCCTCGTCGTCGTCGGCGAACACCAGCTCGGTGACCTCGGGCTCGCCCTTGGTGAGCGTGCCGGTCTTGTCCATGACCACCACGTCGATGCGCGCCGCCGTCTCGAGCGCCGTTGCGGTCTTGAAGAGCACACCCCGCTGCGCACCGAGGCCTGACCCCACCATGATCGCCGTCGGGGTGGCGAGCCCGAGCGCATCAGGGCAGGTGATGACGACGACGGTGATGGCGTACAGCAGGGCGACCTCGACGCCCACATCGCCGATGGTCATCCAGACCGTGAACGTCAGGAGGCCGCCGACCAGCGCCACCAGGACCAGCCAGAACGCGGCACGGTCCGCCAGCCGCTGGCCGGGCGCGCGGGAGTTCTGCGCCTCTTGGACCAGCTTCACGATCTGGGCCAGCGCAGTGTCCGAGCCCACCCCGGTGGCACGGGCGCGCAGGGCGCCGTTGCGGTTGATGGTGGCGCCGATGACCGACGACCCCGGCGCCTTGTGGACCGGCAGGCTCTCGCCGGTCACGACCGACTCGTCGACTTCGCTCTCGCCGGACTCGACGACGGCGTCGACGGGAACCTTGTCCCCCGGGCGGATCAGCAGCAGGTCGCCGACGACGACCTCACCGGTGGGTACCTCGACCGCTGCGCCGTCACGTTCGACCAGCGCCATCGCTGGCGCGAGGTCGAGCAGCGTGCGGATGGCGTCGTTGGCGCCCCCGCGCGCCCGCATCTCGAACCAGTGGCCCAGCAGCACGAACGCGGCGAGCATGGTCGCCGCCTCGTAGAACACGTCGCTGTCGCCGCCGGTGACGGTGACCGCCACCGAATAGGCCCAGCCGGTTCCGATGCCGACGGCTACAAGGACCATCATGTCGAGGGTGCGGGCGCGAAGCGCCCGAACGGCGCCCCGGAAGAACAACGAGGACGACCAGAAGATCACCGGCAGGCTCAACAGCAGCTGCCAGACGTCGTTGCGGAGCCCGAAGGGCACGGGGAGGTCGAGCCCGAGGATCTCCATCCCGATGTGGGAGTACATCGTGATGACCAGGGCCAGGATGAGCGCGACGACGAACCGGTTGCGCATGTCGTCGGCCATGTCGGCCATGGACATCCCGCCGTGGTCATGGCCGGCCATGTCGTGGACCGCCATGTCGTGCTCGTCGCCCTCGTGGCCGGCGACCTCGTGCCCGTCGTTCTCGTGGCCGTCGACACCGGGCATCGGGGCACAGACGTGGTGGGGCACCGAGCGCCCGGCGCAGTGGTACCCGCACTCGCGGACCCACGCTTGCAGGTCGTCCAGCGAGGCCAGCGCCGGGTCGAAGGTCACCGTGGCTGTCTGCGCGATCGGGTTGGCGTCGACCTCCAGGACACCGGGCCGACGACCCAGCGTCGCTTCGACCACGTTGGTCTCGGTGGCGAACCGCAGACCGCGGACATCGAGCACCTCGGTCTGCGCAGCGATGTCAGTCATGTTGGCCCCTCGTGTCCGTGGTTCCGTTGGTAGTGCCCGACCATGAGCGCGACACAGAGGCCGGCGGCGACCAACCCGAGTGAGATGGCCAGGGCTGGGCCGATGGCGACGCCCAACACGGTGACGAGGACGACGATGATCAGCATCGGCCCGGCGCAGCACGCCGCCAGGGCCACCAGGAGCGGGCGGTCGCCGCTCATTGCGTGGCCTTGAACGTGCGCAGTCGGAGGCTGTTGCTGACCACGAACACGCTGGAGAAGGCCATGGCGGCGCCGGCGATGAGGGGGTTGAGCAAGCCTGCGGCCGCGAGAGGGAGGGCGGCGACGTTGTAGGCGAAGGCCCAGAAGAGGTTGCCCTTGATGGTGCGCAGCGTTCGCCGCGAGAGGCGGATGGCGTCGGCGGCGGAGCGGAGGTCGCCACGTACGAGGGTGAGGTCGCTGGCCTCGATGGCGGCGTCCGAGCCGGTCCCCATCGAGAGACCGAGGTCGGCCTGGGCCAGGGCGGCAGCGTCGTTCACGCCGTCGCCGACCATCGCCACGACCCGGCCCTCTTGCTGCAGCCGCCGGATCTGTTCGAGCTTGTCCTCGGGGAGCACTTCGGCGAGCACCTCTTCGATGCCGACCCTGCGCGCGACGGCCTGCGCCGCCTCCCGGCTGTCCCCGGTCAGGAGGTACGGGGTCAATCCGAGCTCACGCAGCTCGGCGATGGCCTGCGCTGAGGTGGGCTTGACCGTGTCGGCGACGACGAGCACGGCGTGGAGCTCTCCGTCCCAGCCGGCGAGTACCGCGGTCTGACCGAGAGCTTCGGCCTCCTCCTTGGCCTTCGCGAGCGACGGCGGGACGTCCAGCGACCAGTCGGCCATGAACCGGCTCTGGCCGGCGACCACCGCGTGGCCCTCGACCACCCCTTGTACACCGAGCCCCCGCGTTGCGTGGAAGGACTCGACGCCTGGCAGATCGCCGACCTGCTCACGGGCGCCAGCGGCGATGGCCCTGCCGATCGGGTGCTCGGAGGCATCCTCCAGCGCTCCGACCAGGCGGAGCACCTCGGACTCCGCGACGTCGTTTCCGGAGACCACGTCGACCAGCGACATGGCCCCAGTGGTCACGGTGCCGGTCTTGTCCAAGACGACGGTGTCGACGCGGCGGGTGGACTCGAGGACCTCGGGGCCCTTGATCAGGATCCCGAGCTGGGCGCCTCGTCCCGTTCCGACCAGCAGCGCCGTCGGCGTGGCAAGTCCGAGCGCGCATGGGCAGGCGATGATGAGGACGGCCACGGCGGCGGTGAAGGCGGTGGCGGCGTCCTCTCCCCAACCGAGCCAGAACCCCAGCGTGGCCACAGCAAGGGCGATGACGATCGGGACGAAGACCGACGAGACCCGATCGGCAAGTCGCTGGATGGGTGCTTTGCCGGACTGGGCTTCGGTGACGAGTCGGCCGATGCGGGCCAACTGGGTGTCGGCCCCTACCCGAGTGGCCTCGACCACGAGCCGTCCGCCGGCGTTGACGGTGGCACCCGTGACCGCGTCTCCCGGACCGACCTCGACCGGCACGCTCTCGCCGGTGAGCAGCGACGCGTCGATGGCCGAGGTGCCCTCCACGACGACGCCGTCGGTGGCGACCTTGTCGCCGGGGCGCACCACGAAGCGGTCGCCCACCGCCAGCGAGCCCACCGGCTCGAGGCGCTCCACCCCGTCTCGAAGCACCGCGACGTCCTTGGCCCCGAGCTCCAGCAGCGCCTTCAGGGCGGCGCCCGAGCGGCGCTTGGCCCGAGTCTCGAAGTAGCGCCCGGCGAGGATGAAGACGGTGACCGCACTCGCCACTTCGAGGTAGATGTCGTGCTGACCGCTGCCCCGGCTCAGCGTGAGGTCGAAGGTCATGGTCATCCCTGGAACGCCGGCCTCGCCGATGAACAGCGCGTACAGCGACCACAGGTAGGCGGCGGACACGCCCAGAGAGATGAGCGTGTCCATGGTGGCGGCGCCGTGGCGGAGGTTGAGCCACGCAGCACGGTGGAAGGGGTAGGCACCCCAGACCACGACTGGCGACGCCAGGGTGAGCGAGAGCCACTGCCAGTTCTCGAATTGGAGCGCGGGGATCATCGCCATGGCCAGGACCGGCACGGTGAGCAGCGCCGATACCACGAGGCGCTGTCGAAGCGATACCAACTCGCGGTCGGCGAGATCGTCCGTTTCGTCCTCGTCACGCGATGTCGACGATGCCTCGAGGTGTGGTGTCGGCACAGGACGGGCGTGGTAGCCCGTCGCCTCGACCGCCTCGAGCACCTCGTCCACCGTGATGCCGTCAACGAGGTCGACCGAAGCGCGGTCAGTGGCAAAGTTCACGGAGGCCCGCACGCCGTCGATGCGGTTCAGCCGCTTCTCGATCCGGGCGGCGCACGAGGCGCAGGTCATCCCCTCGACGTCCAGGTCGAGGTGGTTCGTGGCAGCGGTGTCGGTCACGAGCCTTCCTCCATCTGGTGACCAGCGGGCATGTCGGTGGTCACGGTGGTCGGCGCCGGGCCCTCGTCCGGCCCCACAGCTCGACCAGCGCCGAAGGCGAGCACGAAGACGACGGCCAACCCGGCGGCGAACAGCCCGAGGCGGACGAGGACGTTCATGACGCCAACTCGTAGCCAGCCTCGTCCACCGCAGCACGGACGTCATCGACGTCGAGGGGCGCCTCGCTGGTGACGGTCACCGCGCCGGTCGGCAGATCGACCTGGACGCCGGTCACCCCCTCGATGCCGGTCACCTCGGCGGTCACCGCTCGCACGCAGTGCTCGCAGGTCATGCCCGCCACGTGGTAGGTGGTGCTCGTCATGCCGGCTCCTTACTAGTACCCTGTATGGGTACCCTATACCCCCCAGGGGTACATGGCAACCATCTTCCCAGGAGGCAGACATGGCCACTCGCGGGTACACAGCGACGAAGGACCAGCTGCGCGCTCGGCTCGCCCGCATCGAAGGCCAGGTGCGGGGGGTGTCGAAGATGGTCGACGAAGACCGCTACTGCATCGACGTCCTCACCCAGATAAACGCCGTCCGCGCCGCCCTGGACAACGTGGCGCTGGGCCTGCTCGACGGCCATGTGCGTCACTGCCTCACGCCCGACGGCGGCGGCCCCACCGAACCCGAGGCCCAAGCCGAGGAGCTCATGTCGGCGGTGGGACGGATGCTCTCGCGCTGACGGGCCCGCAGTCCTCCTCTCTGCGACGCCTTCGCCGCGCAGACGATCCGGGGGGCCAGGCTTCTCATGTCACGGTGAAGGCCACCGACATGCCGAGCTGGAAGTGGACGTGACTCATGCCGCCGCTGCCCATCCCCCCACCCATGCCGCTGCCGCCCATTCCGGCTCCCCCTGTGCCGGTGGTGCCCATCTGATCCACGATGTTGCAGAAGGCCACGTAGTGCCCCGGCGCGAGGTCGAGGGTCGCACTGGCGACGTCGCCAGCCGCAACGTCGGGGATCTCGCCCGGCTTGTCCGCCGCGGGTATCGCCTCTTCGTCAACTGAGCCGTCGGACTTGGTGGGAAGCGACGCGGCGTCCGCGGCACGCACGATGACCAGCTCGTGGGTCTCGCTTCCCTGGTTCGCTGCCGTGATCCGGACCGACCCCGCATGGATCTGGGCGGTCGGCGCGGCAACCGACCACTCATCGAGCACGAAGGTTCCGGGATCGGCCGATCTGACAGAGTCAGCGTCGCCACGGTCGCTGCCGCACGCAGCCAACACTGCGGCGAACACGACAGCGACGGCCAGGAGACGGCGGGGCATCAAGATCGGCATCCCCGGATCGTGTTCTACGACAGAGTGTCAGAACAGAGTCAAAGGTCCCTACCCCCCTGGGGTACGACCAGCCGGGCAGGGGTTACGGCCCTGGTTGACCCACCGGCGGCCCCCGGTCATCAGCCTCAGTCGTAGCTTCACCCAGGGGTGACACTGGGATCGGTTCGTTCCTCCGCCGCGGCGTGGTCAGACGGCGCAATGACAGCAACGCGCAACCCGCGATCGACGCCGCGCCTGCCGCGAGCAGGACCCGGTTGGAGGCATCGGTGCCCACCAGGAAGGCATGAAGGGTGGTCAGCCAGAAGATGGCCAGGCCGGCGTAGTGCACGCGCCGCCAGACGCGGTACGGCAGCCGGCGGACGGCCAGGCTGGTCGCTTCGACGGCCACGAGGAGATAGAGGGCGACGATGCCCCAGGACACCGCGCCCGGAGAAAGAGACGTCCGCATCGGCACGACAAGATCGAGGGGCCCGAAGTGCTCGAAGCTGTCCGCGAGGATCGCGGCCAGGTGCGCTGCGACGAACAGACAGCCGAGACCTGATAGCCCGCGGTGGAGGTCCACGTACCAGGACGGTCGCCGACCCACGGTGCGGCGCGCCGAGAGGAGCAAGCCGGTCGCCGTCGACACGCCGAGAAGAGCCCAGGCGACGAGCCCGGTGGCCCGGGTCACGTACCACCAGAACTGGCCGTTCATACCGAGATCGCCGCCATGTTCGGCGTCATCCGAGACTCGCCATCATCGGTGACGACGATTCCGTCGAGCCCGTGGGCCTCGAGCACTCCGACTCCACCATCCGGACCGGCGAGGAAGGCGGCCTTGGTGAACGCCTCGGCTCGCCATCCGGTGCCGGCGAACACGGTCACCGCGGCAACTCCGTTGTCGGCTGGTCGCCTCGTCGCGGGATCGACGAGGTGGTGGGCGCGTGCCTCGGGCGGTCCCCAGCAGCGGCGGAGGCGGCTCGTCGATGCCACCGCGCCGTCGGCAAGGACCACGCGCACCAGCTCGGCGCCCTCCTCCATCGGGTGGTCGACCGACAGGACCCAACCGTCTTCGGTGGGCGGCTCGCCCCAGACTCGGATGTCACCGCCGAGGTTCACGAGCGCGCCCTCAGCTCCTCGATCCGCGAGTCCGGCGGTGACGAGGTCGGCCGCGAGGCCCTTGCCGATGCCTCCCGGGTCGAACGAGCAACCGCTGGGCACCAGAAGGCGTGCTCGGTCGTCGTCGACCACAAGGCGACCAGCGCGCGACGGGCCCGAGAGGATCGGTCGGGTGCGAGGGTCGACCGAATCGAAGGTCCGGTCGTAGCCGAGTTGGGCCATGACATCCCCGAGGAGCGGGTCATAGGCACCGTCTGTCTCCGCGTGAGCCCGGAGGGCAGTGGTGGCGAGCATCACAGTGTCGGCATCGACCGGCACCTCGGCGCCTGCGGCTCGGTTGGCCCGGGACACGTCGCTCGTGGGAATGAACCGGCTCCACCGCTCCTCGAGCTGGGCGACCCGTCCGACCGCCCAGTCCGTCAGGTCGGGCGCCCCCACCACGACCACCTGGGCGCGGCCCCCCATGGCGGAGAACCGGCGGTCAGTAGCTGGCACCGCTGTACGAGAGCGGCGCGGGGCGTTCGCGCACCCCAGGCACTGAGTTGTACAAGACGAACGTGGCCGCGCTCCGCCCCGACATCGGGTCGAGCACCGTGACCAGGTCGGCGTGAGGTACCGGCGGTCGCGGTTTGGAGGTGGCAGCCATGCCGGTCACCAGTGCTGCGCCGGCGACCACCGCGGCTGCCGCGGCCGCGAACCGGACGGCCCGCGCCGGATGAAGCCGGCGGTCCGTCTGCTTGCGCCACGCACTACGTCCGTGCAGCTTGAACAGCGTGACGGAGGTGGCGAGAGCGATGACCAGCACCTGCATGGTGACCGAGCTGCCGGACTGGACGGCCGCATGCACCGCCATCTCACCTCCACAGGTCCTCGCCGACGACGCCATGTCGTAGTTGCGTGCAAAGGTACCCGGCTACGCGCTCGCACCGAACTCACCCCCTCACAACCTCGGCCTCGCCGGCCACCGTCACCCTGAGCCGGCGAACCTTCGTCGCCGCAGCCCTCAGCCTGGCCGTCGCCGGGTGCACCTCGGGAAGCGGCGATGCATCGTCGACTTCGACCAGAGGCGTCTCCGTCACGACGAGGCCTGGCCCGTACAGCCTCATCTCCCTGTTCGACGCCGGGGGCGGCGAAGCAGTGGTCGGGTTCGCGCAGCGCCTGGTCTTCGCGTTCGGCGACCGCGCCGGCAGGCTCCTGGTCGACGCGCCAGGCGAGGCCACCTTCCAGGTCACGACCAATGGCGAACCCGTGGGCAATCGAGTGGCCGTGGCCCCGCGCACCAGCGGCGTGCCCCGGCCCTACTACCCGCTCGTCGTGACCCCCGAGCACGCGGGCCTCCACGAGGTCACCGCCACCGTCGCCGGGGACCAGGCAAGCGCCGCCTTCGTCGTGGGTGCGATACCGCCCCCCCTAGTACCAGGCCGTCCCATGGCCCCGGTGCCGACGCCCACCACCAGCCATCACCGCGGCGTGCGCCCGATCTGTACTCGAACGCCGCCGTGCCCGTTCCACGACGTGAGCCTCGACGAAGCGCTGCGCCGCCACGACCGGGTCGCGCTCCTCGTGGCGTCACCTGGCCATTGCGACAGCAGCCTCTGCCCTCCCGCTGTCGACCTGCTGATGAAGGCGGCGCCCAGGTATCAGGGTGTGACCTTCGTGCACGCCGAGGTGTACACCGACGCCGACGGCGTCGACAGCCTCGCCGATGCCAACCCCACGGAGGTCGTGCGCGCCTACGAGCTGGACTTCGAGCCGAGCCTGCTTCTCGCCAAGGCCGATGGCACCCTGTCCGAACGGCTCGACCACATCTTCGACGTCACCGAGCTCGACGAAGCACTGTTGAGACTCACCCATGCCTGAACCGTTGATCGCCTCAGGCCGGGCCACCTCGCGTCGACCGGTCCTCACGATCCCGACAGCCGGACCACGGCACCTTCAACGGCGGGATCGAAGGCATCGCGGCAAGCGGTGGAGCAGAACCACCATTCCCGACCATCGGCCTGGAGGTGGAGGTTCGGGTCGGGTTCGACGGGCATGCCACAGACGGGGTCCGTCACCATCGCCCCGAGCTCCCGAAAGGCACCATCTTCGAGCCAGAGCACCCGGTCCGCCACCTCGCGCAAGCGGTCGTCGTGGCTGACCATCACGATGCTCCGCCCATCCTCGACCGCGAACTGGCGCAGCAACCGACCGATCTCGCGACCCTTTGAAGAGTCCAGGTTCGCGGTGGGTTCGTCAGCGAGGATCACGGTGGGGTCGTTGGCCAGGGCCCGCGCCACCGAGACCCGCTGCTTCTCTCCCCCGGAGAGCTGATCAGGCCGGAACTGCAGGCGCTCACCCAGTCCGACCCGCTCGAGCAGACCGGTCGCCCGCTGACGGGCCGGCCGGCCGGTCACACCACCCAGGTTGCACGCCAGTTCGACGTTCTCGAGTGCGGTGAGCGCGGTCAACAGGTTGAAGTCCTGGAAGATGAAACCGAGGTGCCGAGCCCGCAGGGCCGGGAGCTGGCGCTCATGCGCGGCGGCGAGGTCGACCCCGCCGACCACCACGGATCCCGCGGTGGGTCGCAACATGGCACCGAGCATCAGCAGGAGCGTGGTCTTGCCGCTCCCGGATGGTCCCATGACGAGCACCACCTCGCCGCGGGCCACCTCCAGTCCGACGGCCCGGACGGCGTGCACCGCCAAGGGGCCCTCGCCGTAGGTCTTGGTCAACCCCTGCACCGAGATGGCAGGCTGTTCCATGGTCAGGGCCTCCGGAAGGCGGTCGCGGGATCGACGGCGAGGACTCGCCGCAGCGGGACGAGGGACGCGACACCGCCCACGAGCAACGCACCGACCGCAGAACGGGCCACCGAGCTCGTCTCGAGGACGATGCGGACGTTCGGCGTGAGCGCCGCGACGGCGCCGCCGAGGGCGAGGGACACCACGACGGCGACCGCCAAACCGAGTGCCACCGACCACGCCGCTTGGACGAGCACCGTGGCGGCCAGGCGCCCCGAACCCGCGCCCAGCGCCTTGACGATGCCGTACTCGCGGAGTTTGGAGAGGGTCGAGGAGAACAGCGTGAGGCCTACCACGGCGAGCGCGATGAGGAATCCGATGACGGTCATCACCCCCATGACGTCGGCGGCCATGTCGCGGACGACGTTCGCTTCCTGATGGGTGAACCCCGCGCGGGTCTGCGCTGTCACCCCGGGCACCGACGCATCGATGCGGGCCACGAGCTGGTCAGGATCGACCCCAGGCTTGGCACCGACCAACAGGTAGGCGATCGCGTCGCCACGGATCGCGGCGAAGTCCTCGGTACGCAGGTACACCGTGGTGTTCACGATGTTCGTGCCGTTCGCGGAGAGCCCGCTGATGCGGAAGGGCCGGCCCAGGACCTGCACGTCGTCGCCCACGCCGACGCCGAGCTCATCAGCGGCCACCCGGTCCACCACCACCTGGCCCGGGGCGGGCGCCTGGCCACGAACGATCTTCTGCGGTCCCGCCCGTCCCGCGGCGGTGTCGTAGCCGAACACGTAGGTCAGCCGGGCATCTCGCCCCGAGTCGACCACGCTCGTCGTGTAGCGCAACGGCTCGACCCAGCGGACGCCGTCGACGCCGCGCACGGCATCGACGGCACCCGCCGGCAGGACCGATTGGGTCATGTGCATCGTGCGCACGTCCTGTTGAGCGACGAAGACGTCGGCCGGCGAGCTGCGGATGTAGGCGGTGACCTGGCGCATCGCGCCGTCGTAGATCCCGTTCAGCACGAGCACGAGCACGAGGGACAGCCCCACACCGACCACGGACAGCACGGCCCGGCGCCGGTCCTGGAAGAGGTTCTTGCGGGCCAAGGGAACCCGCCTCGCAGCCATCACTCGCCCCGGTATGCGGCGGCGGGCTCGAGGCGGGCCAGCCGCCGAGCGGGGACCACGCTGGCGATCACCCCCATCAACAACGCCGCCGCGACGGCCCGACCCACGCTCTGGGAGGTCGCCAGGATGACGAACTGTGGTCGAAGCGACGCGATGACGGCGCGGGCGGCGAGGAAGAGGCCAGCGCCTGCGACGAGTCCCACGGCGGCGACGATCAGCGTCTGGCGCAGCGTCACCGCCAGCAGGAACCGGCCGCGTGCGCCGACCGCTTTGACGATGCCGTACTCGCGGCGACGCTCGACGATCGCGGTGTAGGTCGTCAGCGCGATCACCAGGCTCCCGATGGCGAAGGCCACACCGCGCATGACGTCCAGCGGCACCTGATAGGCCCGCGTGACGAGGGAGAGGTCGTTGCGCCCCAGTTGCCCGGCGTCCAGGACCGCCAGCCCCTCGGCCCCCAGCCGAGCGCGCACGGCGGCGGGCTGGCCGGTCCCGACCAGCACGAAGCTGGTGGTGCCGGGCGCCCGGAGCAGGTCATCGGTGGCGCTGTGGGTCATGAACACGAACGATGCCATGAACGCATCGCTCGTCGTCCCCACCACTGTGAACCGCCGACCCATGACCTCCAGCCGATCGCCCACGCCCAGTCCGTGGCGTCGCGCCGCGACCCGGCCGATGGCGATCTCGTCGTCGGCCTCGGGAGCACGACCACTGAGCAGGTCCCACGGGCCGCCTTGGGCACCAGGCACCGAGCCGATCACGAAGGTCGGCACCTTCTTGCCGTGGAGCTCGACGATGGCGAAGAACCCCCGCACGGGAGCGGCCCAATCGACATCGGGGTCGGCGCGGACGGTTCGGACGGTGGACCGAGGGATCACGCTGACGGCGCCGAAGAAGTTGCGGGTCCCAGGCTGGGCCACGAACAGGTCGGCGCCGACGTTGTCCTCGTAGGTCGTCACGTTCGCCTTGATGCCCTCCCACAACCCGTCGGTCAGCAGGATCAACATCAGGGCCATGCCGACCGCGGCCGCCGCCGCCACCAGGCGGCGCGGCTCCGCCAACAGGTTGCGGCGCGCCAGCGGTACCGATCGCACCATCAACCAACCCGCATCTGGAGCGCCGGTGCCGCGGCCTCGAGGAACATGCCGCGAGTCTCGGCTACGACACCGTGTACAAACAGTGCCGAAGGTCCCGTCGACTTGCATCCCATCACCGAGCCGGCCGGCGGGCTCGGGGTGATGCTCAACCCGCTCCTCGCTGAGCGCGAAGCCGCGAGGGCCAGGGTCACCGCACGCGGGTTCGACGGTACGGACATCAAGGAGCTCCCTGGGCCAGCATCCGGTTGATGTCGGCCTGGTGCTGCTCCAACGCCCGCACGTAGGCCGAGGACTGAGATCGCCGGAGCTGCGGATCGTCACCGTGGACCGGCGCGCCGGTGGCCGCAGTGGGGGCGGACATCTGCTGGGTCATGTTGGCGTCGCCTTGCAGGGTGGCGTGCGACACCGTCGAGGACGATGGGCCGTTCGTCGTCACACCGTTGTCGGACCCATAGTACGCGTTGAGGGCGACCACCGAGCCGAGGAACAGTGCGAGGACCGCCGCCCACCTCACCAGCCACTTCTTGGTGCTCATGAGACTCCTCCTCCTTCGAGCGAGCGTGTTTCCACCTCAACCGTGCGCCTCAGCCAGACGAGCCCGCATCGGGGATGGCCACGGATCTGCATTGCGGATCTCGTGCAGAAGCCCGGCGCCCGGGTCCGTTTGTGGGCTCATCGGAGAACCAGAAGCCGGCGCCACCAATGGGTTGCTCTACGCAGTCCTCGTGCGAGCGAGTCGCAAGGAGGCGATCCCTGCAGGTCCCGACGTGTGACCGCCCTGTCATCGATGCGGCCGGACCGCTCGCGAAGGAGGCTGATGTGCGCTGGGATCGACTCCGGTGGGCCGGTGTCCTGCTCGCCAGCGGGGGATGAACCTCGGGGTGGCCGCGGCGTAGGCGTCCCAGGTGTCGCGGAACTCTGCCCGCACGATGCGCTCCTCGGAGACGGCGAGCCGCCGGTACACCACCACCAGGACCGGGAACATCACCAGGGTCGGTAGCGTCGGCCACTGGAGCAAGAACCCGACCATGACCGCGAGGAAACCCGCGTACTGGGGGTGGCGCACCCACCCATAAGGGCCAGTGGTAGCAAGCGTCCCTGTCCTTGCAGAGGCCCAGAGCGCTCGCCAACCGGCGGCGATGACCCACAGGCCGCCCCCGATGAACACGTAGCTGGCCAGGTGGAAGGGGCTCATGTGGGGATCGCCTTGCCAGCCGACGACGTCGGACCAGAGGTGCCCACCATCGTGGGTCAGGTTGAGGGATTCGAAGCGACTGCCGAGCGCACCGGTCAGCAGGTAGATCGTGAGCGGAAAGCCGTACATCTCGGTGAACAGGGCGATGATGAAGGCGGAGAAGGCTCCCATCGCGGTCCAGTCTCGCCGGTTCCCGGGCCGGAAGAAGCTGAGCGTGAAGATGATGAAGATGGCAGAGTTGACGATGACGAGGGCCCAGAGCCCGTAGCCGTAGTCCATGTCGAGTCCTCCTTGGATCGGCGACAGCTCGACCGTACGGCGGGGCGGTGAAGCGCACATCGGGGGGAGGCACGGATGTACGTTGCGGCGATGCCGGTCACCGGCCGGGGCAAGCGGCGGCCGTGCGTCGCGATCGCGAGCGGGCGCACCGCAGCCGGGTCCGTGGCCACCACGGATGCCCTCGATTGCTCGACAGACGATGATGGCCACCGTCAGCTACGAACCGGCACTCCTGGCCGTCGATGGGCGTGCGGACGCGCGACGCATCCAAGGGTCATGGACGATGTGCTCGCGCGCGGCGTCCTACTCGACCTGTCCGCACCGCCCACAGGATCACGCCTCCGAGCACGAGCATCCCGGCGATGATGCCGACCGCGCTCGCCACACCCAAGGAGACGACGACCGCGAGCAGGAGCAACGGTGCGCCACAACACGCGGCACACGCGCCTGCGGCCCTTGCTCGCCGCGATCGGCTGCACACCGCTGCCCCTTCCCCGTCGGCGGTCGTGGCGCCGGGCCACCACCCGGGACGGTCCAGCGCCGGGCTCCCGTCGAGGAGCCAGAGCAGGCGCCCGATGCCCGCGGCGCACGCCACCATGAGGACGGCGAGCAGCACGAAGATCAGGGCGTCGAAGCCGACGAGCAGTGCGGCGGCGATCACGATCCGCATGCTCATCATCGTCGGCCAATAGGGGACACCGCTGAATCGGGGATCACCACGGAACCGACGTGCGGGCCACGCGCAGGAGACGAGCGACCGCCTCTGCCTTCGTACGACATCTGGACTCGGCGACGGTAGTCATCGGACCGAGCTCGACGTGAGAGCCGGCTTCGGGCGGCTGGTGCCGCGTTGTCCGACCCGCTCAACGCCGGGTTGCCTCGCTCGTGTACCGGTCGGGGTCTGCGGTGAACGCTTCACGGCACGAGGGAGAGCAGAAGAAGAACTCCCGGCCGCCAGTCGTCGCGGAGAGCGCTGAGGTCGGATCGACCGACATGCCACACACCGGGTCGGTGAGCGCCGGCACGGACTCGGGCTCCTGCTCGGCATCGGCGCCGATCTCGACGTTGGGCTCGACCTGGCGTGCGGTGACGTCCAAGGGCAGAGACGGGGCGTGGAACCTGCGGAGGCGGTTGGCGTTGGTGACCACGGACAGCGACGACAGCGCCATGGCCGCAGCGGCGATGATGGGGCTGAGCCGGATCCCGAAGGACGGATAGAGCACGCCGGCGGCGATCGGGATCCCGACGGTGTTGTAGACGAAGGCGAGCGCGAGGTTCTGGCGGATGTTGCGCATGGTGGCCCGGGACAGCCGGATCGCGGTCACCAGCCCCGAGAGCGCCCCCGAGACGAGGGTGATGTCGGAGGACTCGATGGCGATGTCGGTGCCGGTGCCGATGGCCGAGCCCACGTCAGCCTGCGCCAGTGCCGGGGCGTCGTTGATCCCGTCCCCGACCATCCCCACGCTGCGTCCCTCGCTCTGCAGGCGGCGGACCTCGTTGGCCTTGTGCTCCGGGAGCACCTCGGCCAACACCCGATCGATGCCTACCGTCTTCGCGATCGCCGCAGCAGTGCGCCGGTTGTCACCGGTGATCATCACGACATCGATCCCCAGGTCCTGCAGGGCGGCGACCGCCGCGACAGAGCCTTCCTTGAGCGTGTCCGCAACCGCGATGACCCCGGCGGCAGTCCCGTCCACGGCTACCAGCATCGGTGTCTTCCCGTCCGCCGCAAGGCGATCGGTAGGCGGGTCCAGACCCGAGGCGTCGATGCCAGCTCCCTCGAGGAGCCGGCGGTTCCCGATCAGCACCACATGTCCGTCCACGACGGCGCGGAGGCCCTGACCGGTGACCGAGTCGAACTCCGTCGGATCTGCGAGCGACAACCCGGCGTCCTGCGCGCCGGTCACGATCGCGGCGCCAAGGGGATGTTCGGACGACCGCTCGGCGGACGCCACGAGCCGGAGCAGGTCGTCCTCGGCCATCGGTGCCGCCACGACCACGTCGGTGAGGGCGGGCGCACCCTTGGTGATCGTGCCGGTCTTGTCCAGGATCACGGTGTCGAGCTTGTGCGCGGTCTCCAGCGCTTCGGCGGAACGGATCAGGATGCCGGATGTGGCGCCCTTGCCGGTGCCGACCATGATCGACAGCGGGGTGGCCAGGCCGAGTGCGCACGGGCAGGCGATGATGAGGACGGCCACCGCCGCGACGAGGGCGAAGGTGAATGCGGGCGCCGGCCCGAAGAGGAACCACGCGACGAACGTCCAGATGGCGATGAGGACCACCGCAGGCACGAAGAAGCTCGACACCAGGTCAGCGAGACGTTGGATCGGCGCCTTCGAGGCCTGCGCCGCCTCGACCATCTTGATGATCTGGGCCAGCATCGTCTCCGAGCCCACGGCGGTGGCCCGGTACCGGAAGGCCCCCGTCTGGTTGATGGTGGCCCCGATCACCGTGTCACCCACCTGCTTGGTCACCGGGATCGGCTCGCCGGTGATCATCGACTCGTCCACCGCAGAGGTGCCTTCGGTGACCTCGCCGTCGACCGGGATCTTCTCCCCCGGTCGCACGATCACCAGATCGCCGAGCGACACGGCCTCGATCGGCACCTCCAGTTCGACGCCCTCGCGGACCACGCGCGCCGTGCGGGCCTGCAGACCGATGAGCTGCCGGATCGCCTCACCGGTGCCGGCCTTCGCCCGAACCTCGAGCAGGCGGCCCAGGAGGATGAGGGTGATGATCACCCCGACCGCCTCGTAGTACACCTCCTGGACGTCATCGGGCAGCAGACCGGGTGCGACCGTGACGAAGAGGCTGTAGCCGAAGGCGGCGGCCGTCCCCAGCATGATCAGGGTGTTCATGTCCGCGGTGCGGTGTCGCAGCGTGAGCCACCCCGTCCGGTGGATCGGCCATCCTGTGTAGAACATCACTGGGGCGATCAGAGCCAGTTGCACCCAACGGTTGAGCAGGATCTCGGGCACCCAGTCGACGTGGAAGAGCTCGTGGGCCATCACCGCGAACACGACGGGCGCGCTCAGGACCGCGCCGATGGCGACCCGGCGGGAGAGGTCGGCGATCTCCAGACGCCTCGCTACTGCCTCGGCGTCCTCGTCCTCATCCCTGGCATCCACGGCGCTGGGCGCCGCCCCCCTTGATGCGTCCTCGTGTTCGTCGGGCGACTGCGGAGCCCTGTCGTGCGGACCGGCATCCGTGGCGGCCGAACCATCCGTCGCATCGACGACGACCAGCCTCCCGTGCACCATGTTCATCCCGCATGCGAACCCGAACTCACCAGTTCGTTCGGGAAGGAGCTCGACGGAGGTCTGGGCGTAGGCCGGCAGCGACTGGTTGATCCCGAAGTCGGAGAACACCACGCGGGAGGTGCAGTCACCCGTCTCTTGGCGATCGAAGACCAGCCTGACGGGAACGCCCTGCTGGACTTCGACCCGGTCAGGCGAGTAACCGCCCTTCACGGTCACGGTGATCTCCTGCACCCCGTTGCGCAGCTCGGCCCGACTCGCTTCCTTCGGGCCGAAGAAGAACCGCCACAAGCCCACGCTCGACAGTGCCGCCGTCACCACCACCACGACATCGATGACACTCATCTCGACGAACCTCCGTTTCGGGCAGACTGAGCTGGCGAGGCCTTCCCTGCTCGCCCTGCTTGGGCAGGCAAGGCCGTCTCCTCGGGGCAGACCTGGGATGGGCAGCCGAGGGCACGACGAACAGCAGGGCCCAGCTCGCCGCCGACGTCCTCCCGGCTGATCCAACCCGCGGCCCCTTGGGCCATGGCTGCGGACCGGTACGCCGCGTCAGGCTCAGGACCGATGACGATGACATGCCCCGGCGGCAGGGTGTCGAGGGTCGCCTGGCAGCAGGCCGGGAAGTCGACGGTGTCGACGATGACCACGTCAGGTTCGCTGCGGGTGATCGCGGCGGCCAACATCTCACCGGGTGCTGCTTGAGCAACCGTCCAACAACCACGCTCGCTCACAAGGAGCTCGTAGCTCCAGCGACGCATCACCGGGTGTCGGATGGCATCGAGGATCACCGGCACGGTCAGGTGCGACGGGCAGTCGGCCGCCGGGACCGGCAACAGGTCGCCAGCGTGGTGATCGTAGGGCATGACACCAATGGTGACGGAGCCGGCGATCAACGCCATCCGGGAGGAGTACGGATGCGGGCCTGTGGTCTGCCACCACAACACCTGGGTGCGTGCCGGTCCAGCACGCGGGATCCTCGCCGAGCTCGCCCTGCCAGCTACCGGTTCTTGCCGTCCTCGTCGAGCAGATCGTGCTCGCGGGCGTAGCGCACGAGGTCAGCGCGGGCTTTGAGGTCGAGCTTCTGCTGGACGTGGGCACGGTGCGTCTCGACCGTCCGCACCGACACGTACAGCTCGGCGGCGATCTCGGCGTTCGTGTAGCCGAGGGCGACGAGGCGCAAGACGTCCAACTCCCGTTCGGAGAGCTCACCCCCAGGGCCTCCGGCGCGCACCGACGCGGCCGAATCGAGAAGGGCGGCCCCCAAGCGGGGGTGGACGTACTCGTTTCCCGCCGCGAGCTCGCGGATCGCGAGCACGAGCTCGACGTCGGCGGCGTCCTTGACCAGATAGCCGTGAGCTCCTGCGGCAAACGCCTTGCGGAGGTAGCCGACATCGTCGTGCACGGTGAGGACCAGGACCTTCGTCTGTGGGCTGACCGCGACGACGCGCCGGGTCGCCTCGACGCCGCTGAGGTCGGGCAGGCCGAGGTCCATGACGAACACGTCGGGCAGGTGGGCCTCGGCGAGCGCGACCGCCTCCAGCGCGGTGCCCGCATCGCCGACGACCTCGAAGTCGGGCTCCTCGAGGAGGATCCGACCCAGGCCACTGCGCACGATCGCGTGGTCGTCGCAGAGCGCCACCCGGATGGAGCCGGTCATCGCGGGACCTCGAGCAGCACCGCCGTACCGGTCGAGGGAGTGGACTCGATCTGCACCTGACCGCCGATCAGCGCGGCCCGCTCGACCATGCCGGCCAGCCCGAGCGAGCGTGGGGAGCCGTCGCCCACCGAGAACCCGATGCCGTCATCGGTGACCGTGGCCCTCACAGCCCTGGCGTCGACCTCGATGGCGACCGTCGCGAGCGAGGCCTCGGCATGGCGGGCAGTGTTGGTCAGTGCCTCTTGCACGACCCGGTACACGACCGTTTCGACCTCAGCGGGCAGGCGGCTCTCGTCGTCCAGATCGGCCAGAGCCAGCTGGACACGGGTCCCCGACCGACGAGTGAGGTCGTCGGCCAAACGACTGACGGCCGCGAGGAGGCCCACGTCGTCGAGCACCGTGGGGCGCAGGTCGAAGGCGAGCTGGCGGACCTCGTCGAGGGCCTGCGCCACGAGCTCCCGGACCTCACCAGTGCGCTCGCGAACTTCACCAAGATCGCCCCGGCCCTCCGGAAGCGACCCATCGACCAGGCGCAGACCGAGCAGCACCGACGTGAGCGCCTGGCCGATCTGGTCGTGGAGGTCACGGGACACCCGCGCCCGCTCGGCCTCTTGGGCGTCGATCACCAGAGCCAGGACCTCTCGCTGGGTCCGCGCCCGCTCCTGCGCAGCCGCGAGCTCGGCCATGGCGGCGGCTCTGTCGCGCTCGGCCGCGACGAGATGCGCGGCCTCGATGGCACATGCGGCGAACGCCGCCAGCGTGACGACGAGGTGCTCGTCGTCGTCATCGAACTCCTGGCCGCCGAGCTTCTCGGTCAGGTAGAGGTTCCCGTAGCGGCGCCCGGCGATCCCGACGGGGACGCCGAGGAAGGTCCGCATCGGCGGGTGCTGGGGAGGGAACCCGCATGACCGGGAGTCGGCGCTCAGGTCGGCGAGGCGGATGGGGCCCTCGGCCACGATCACTTCCCCCAGCAGGCCCCGACCTTCCGGAAGCGCCCCAATGCGATCCACCGCAGCGGCATCGAGCCCGTGATGGACGAAGCGCTCGATGCGGCCGGTGGGGCCGTACACACCCACCGCAACGTACCCGGCGCCGGCAACGGTCGCGGCGCAACGGACGACCCGATCCAAGATCTGGTCCACGTCATGTTCGGCGGAAAGCTCGAGGGCCGAGGCCAGCAGCGCGTCCAAGCGAGCGTCGGCGCTTGCAGGCACAAGCCGAGCCTATCCGTCACCCACGACACGGTGTCGGAGGTCGTGCCGCAGCCCAACGAGCTTCCCGTGGTCCCGTACGTATTCGCCCGCAGCGACGTTTCCGTAAGCCCTGCGGATGGCGGGATGTCTGCCACCGCCGATGATCAGGACAGCGAAAGGAAGACCATGACCGACAGCCTCGACCGCCGACCAGCGAATGCCCATCTGAGTGGCCGCTCCCTCCGTGCAGGGGCGCTCGCAGGCGCCGGCATGGCCCTCTTCTACGTGATCGTCGTGGTCGGCGCATCGGGCTCGTGGGAGCACCTGGCCGACCAGGCCCGCCAGGACTGGTACTACCTCTTGGCCATCCTGGCTGGCTTCAGTGTCCAGGTCGCGCTCCTGGCCGAGCTGCGCCATCGCCAGCGACTCCAGCACGATGTCGCCGTGGCGGGCGGAGCAGGGGCAGGCGCCTCGACCGTCGGGATGGTGGCGTGCTGCGCCCACCACCTCGCCGATCTCCTCCCCTTCATCGGCGCCACGGGCGCCGCCGCGTTCCTGACCGACTACCGGATCGCCTTCATGGTCATCGGCATCGGCGTGAACGCCGTCGGCATCGCCATCGCCGCCCACAGGCTCGAGCGCACGACCGATGTTCAGCGGCAACGACACGAGGAGGTCGAGGCATGCGCCGCCGCCTGACCGTCGCGATCATCGCCATCGTCCTCGTCGGTGGCGCCATCTACCTGGTCAACCGGGGTGGGGACCCAGACCCCGGCACCGACACCACCTCTGGGCTGCAAGCACAGGAGATCTCAGCCGGCGAGGTCGAGGTCCGCATCGAGCCGGTGCGGATCGATGACGCCGGTGCCGTCTTCAACGTCGCGCTCGACACCCATTCCGAGGATCTGTCCGCCGACCTCACGCTCGCCACGCTGACGGTCGATGGCTCGGCGTGGGCAGTTGACGCCTGGTCCGGCGACGGGCCGGGAGGTCACCACCGCGAAGGTGAGCTGAGCTTCGAGCCGGGCGGACCGGCCACCGGGACCGCGATCCTCACCGTCCCCGGGCTCCCCGAACCCGTGAACGTCAACTGGGATCTCGACCGTTGACCGACCGCTCGTCCGCTCCCCTGCGCCGGGTGTGACCATTTCGGTCAGGTCACGTACGACATGACCAAGGCCATGCCACGCTCGAGGTGGTACGTGTTGTGGCAGTGGGCCATCCACTGGCCAGGGTTGTCGGCGTCGAGCTCGACGACTACGCGCTCCCCCGGCAGCACGTTGACGGTGTCCTTGCGGGGTCCGCTCGGCGCCTCGCCGAGGCGGAACGTGTGGCCGTGCACGTGGATCGGGTGCCACATCGGCGAGGTGTTGTCGAACGTGAGCCGAACCCGTTGGCCGTGTTCGACCTCGAGGTGCGGGTGTTGCGGGAACGCCACACCATCGAAGGACCAGTCATACGGCATCATCGAACCCGTGATCCGCACGACCTGCTCGAGGTCCGGTTCGCGACGTCCGAGTCGCACCGACTCGGTCGCTCGGAGATCCCGATAGCGGAGGAGGCGGCCGTCGAGCTCTGACGGTCGGACGTTGGATGACGGCGGTGCAGTCGATCCCGCACCCGCCGTTCGGACCACCGCCATGGCCGTCCGGTCCTTCCCCTCGGCGAGCGCGACCAGAGGCCAGGCACCCGAGCGGGGCTGCACCAAGACGTCGTAGCGCTCCCCCATCCCGAGCAGCACAGCCTCGACCTCCACCGGCTTCACAGGGAACCCGTCGGCATGGGTGACCGTCATGCGGTGACCGCCGAGGGCAACGCGGTAGGCAGTGTCAGATCCCGCGTTGATCAGCCGCAGTCGGGCCCGTCCGCCTGCCGGCACGCGGACGGTAGGCGGATCCGACACCGGCCGACCGTTGAGCAAGTGCAAGGGGTAGCCCACATCGCCGGCATCGCCCCCCAACAGATCGGATTGGTACATCCCCGTGCCGCGCTGGCTGCTCATGCCGCCCATGCCGCTCATCCCGCCCGATCCCATCGATGTCATGCCAGCAAGGCCGGCGTAGATGTCTTCCGGCGTGCCGGTCACCCCGTCGAGCCAGTCGTCGAGCACCACGACCTGGTCGACGTCGTAATCGCCCGGGCCCGCTCGTTCTTCGACGACGAGGGGGGCATACAGGGCCCGATCGAGTTGGAGGCCCATGTGGGGGTGAAACCAGTACGTGCCGGCGTCGGGGACGGTGAAGTGGTAGGTGAACGACGCCCCCGGGTCGATGGACGCGCCCGTGAGGTCGGGCACGCCGTCCATGTCGTTGCGCAGAGCCACGCCGTGCCAGTGGATGGTGGTGGCTTCGGGGAGGTCGTTGCGCACCGCGACCTCGAGCACGTCGCCCTCGGTCACCCGCAACTCCGGGCCGGGCACACCACCGTTGTAGGCCCACGTGTCGACCTGACGGCCGCCAAGGTCGATCGTGGCCGGAGACGCACGGAGATCGAACCTCGTCACCGAGGCCCCGGGCCTCGCTCGAGCCCGCTCGACGGCGGCCACCACCGGATCGGTGGGTCCCACCGTCGGACGGGTCGGCGCGGCGGTGGTGTCCGAGCTCGCGCAGCCTGCCACGAACACGAGGCCGGCGCCGGTCAGTTGGAGGAACCGGCGGCGGTCGATGCGCAACGGCGCGGACATGGATGCTCCTTGGGGGCCGAACGTGGGGAGAACGAGCTACGACGGGCTGTAGGAGACTACCGGCTGCCCGACGCCCGGCTGTCTGTCAACCTGGTGGCTTGGTGCCCGGCCCCGTGCGAAGCGCCGCCAACCGGGCGTGGTACTCATCGGTGTCGATCTCGCCACGGGCGAAGCGTTCAGCGAGGAGACGCTCCGGGCCGGCGACGTCTGGTCTCGCCGCTCCGGGGAGTGCACCCCGTGCTAGCACGACGACGGCGCCGAGGACGACCCCCCAGAAGAGAAGCATCATGAAACCCATCGCCAACCAGGCCGCCCAGCCCCAGTCCCCCGAGCCGTTCCAGTACATCATGATCGGATCCCTTCCTCGATGTGGTCGATGAGGAGAAGGATGGACTCCTACTCGCTGTAGCACTAGGGCCATTGGACCCTCTCGCCCGGGCCGGGTGAACGGCGTCTCACCGGTTCGCCCAAGTTCGTACGGGGGCGCCTCGCCCACCTCGTCGCCGGGTGGTCGGCGGTGTGTACGCCCGGCTAGCGTTGCATTCGCGGTGAGGGAAGCCGGTGGAAGTCCGGCGCGGTCCTCGCCACTGTGACCAGGGAGCGACGTTGCACGCAGCCACTGGGGTGCCGGGATTCGTCCCGTCCCTGGGAAGGCGCAGCCAAGCATCGATCTGGGAGCCAGGAGACCTGCTGCACCGAAACCACGAGTGGATGGAGCAGCGATGTCCAAGAATGCCAAGTTCTTCATCGGTCGCGGGCTTGCCGCGGGAGCGGCAGGAGGAGTGGTCGCGGCCGTCTTCGTCCGCCTGGTCACCGAGACCCAGATCCACAAGGCGCTCGACTTCGAGGAAGCGTCTCAACTCGGGCTTCCCCCCGGCGACCCGGCACTCTTCAGCCGATCGGCTCAGCAGGGAGGCGGCATGCTCGCCACGGTCCTGTTCGGGCTGCTCATGGGCGTCGTGCTCGGCGTCACGGTGAGCGCCCTGCACCACCGCCTCCGAGGGCGGAGCGAGTTCGAGCGCGGGCTGAAGGTCTCCATCGGCGCCTTCGTCGCCCTCACGCTCATCCCCGCCCTCAAGTACCCGCCCAACCCGCCGGCGGTGGGCAACCCGGACACCATCGAGACTCGCACGCTCGAGTACCTGCTGTTGATCGCCGCGTCCGTCCTGGTGGTGCTCCTGGCCTTGTACCTGTGGGAGTGGCTCACGAGCCGGGGTTGGTCGGGGCCGGGGCGCTACCTGATCGGGGGGAGTGGGTTCGTGCTCATGGTCTCGGCGTTGATGCTCCTGTGGCCGGCGAGCCCAGACCCGGTCGTTCCCTTGACCAATGAGGCAACCCCGGCACTGGTCGTCGCCGGCGATGCGCCGACCGAGGTCCTCGACCGCCTGCTGTCGACGGCGCGCGCCACGGGCGACGAGTCACTGCGCGATCCGAACGATCCTGCTGAACCACTCGATCTGGCAGCCTTGGAGCAGCCGTCGGATCTGGCCGGAACCCCCGTGGCCGTCGACACCACTCACCTCGTCCCCCACGCCTTCTCCACGGTGATCTGGCACTTCCGGTTGTTCGCGCTCGGCAGCATCGCGCTGATGTGGGGGGTCATCGCTGGTGTGTTCGGGCTGCTCGCCGACGGAGCTCCAAGAGACCCCGACGGCCCGAACCTCGGCCGGTTCGCGGAGGCGTCGAGCGGGCCGACGTGACCTATAGGAGGACCCTCGCGCAGCGGTGACCTGGCGGCGTCGCACAAACGACACGATGTCGTAGAATCTCCCATGGGCGCCGACGAGAGGTGAACAGATCATGCCGGTGATGTCGAGCGCAGAAGCCATCTTGTGCAGGAGCGCACCGTGGCGGGCGTTCGCCGGACGGGTCGTGCTGCCCTGGATGCTGTCCGGCATGCCCATCTCAGGCCGGGTCCTCGAGATCGGCGGCGGGTCTGGTGCGATGGCCGAGGTCTTGCTTCGCAGGGCGCCAGACATCGACCTCACGCTGACCGACGTCGACGCCGCGATGGTCGACGCCGCGCGGCGGCGGCTGAAGGGCACCGACTCGACGGTCGAGGTCGCCGACGTGACCGCGCTGCCCTTCGGCGATGGGTCCTTCGACGCGGTGGCGAGCTTCCTCATGCTCCACCACGTGGTCGACTGGCGACATGCCCTCGCGGAGGCACACCGGGTCCTGCGACCCGGTGGCGCACTTGTCGGCTACGACCTGACCCGCAGTGCGATCGCTCGCTGGTTCCACCAGGTCGACCGATCGGTCGTGGAACTGCTTTCTGCCGACGGGCTACGGGACGGCCTGACGATGGCGGGGTTCGGCTCGGTCGAGGTTTCGCCGGCACGGGGAAACCAGTGGATGAGGTTCCGTGCCGTGAAGGCCGAGGCCGACGCGACCGCGAGTGACGCGAACAGCGGGAAGGTCGACGCGTGAACGCGGTCCTCGGCGCGTTGCCGAGCCCGTCCACCAACGAGCTCGTCGTGGGTCCCTTGCACCTCCGCGCCTACGGCCTGGCCATCGCCCTCGGAGTGATCGCCGCCGTCGCTCTGGCTCGCCGGCGTTGGGCTGCTTGTGGCCACGACGCTGACGAGATCAGCAGCATGGCGTTGTGGGCCGTGCCCGCCGGCCTCATCGGGGCACGTCTCTACCACGTGATCACCGACTACCAGCGCTATGAAGGCCGCTGGTCGGCAGCGCTCGAGATCTGGAACGGCGGCCTTGGCATACCCGGTGGTCTGCTGGCGGGAACGTTGGTGGCGGTGTGGTACGCGAAACGGCACCGGATGCCGCTCCCCGAGCTCATCGATGCCGCGATCCCCGCAGTCCCACTCGCGCAGGCCATCGGCCGCCTCGGCAACTGGTTCAACCAGGAGCTGTTCGGTCGACCGACGAACCTCCCGTGGGCGCTGCGGATCGACCCCGCGAACCGCCCCCGTGGCTACGAGACCGTCGCCACGTTCCACCCGACGTTCCTGTACGAAGGTCTGTGGAACCTGGCTCTCTGCGGCCTGCTCATCTGGCTCGATCGCCGGCGACTGCTGCCGCGCGGCAGCTTGCTGTGGGTCTACGTCGGCGGCTATTTCACCGGACGCTTGTGGATCGAAGCGTTGCGCATCGACCCTGCCTCGCTGATCCTGGGCGTTCGCGTCAACATCTGGACAAGCCTGACGGCCATCGTCGTCTCCGGCGTGATCCTGATCCTCCGACTCCGAAGGCAGCGCTCTTCGGAGGAGGTGCCGTCAACCGCGGCCTGATGCCACTGAACTACGTCCTGTAGTAGTCTGTGGGGATGAGTTCTGGCTCGAAGCAGCGTCGGAAGCGCCCGGGCGGCAATCCGTCGACGAAGGCGGATGCTGGCGAAGGTGGGAAGGTCCGAAGCTCACGCGTCGGCGGCATCAGCGACGACGAGTGGGCCGCATACCTCAGACAACACTTCCGCCGCAGGCGGCGCCAGAAGGCCGTCGCGGCCGTCCTCGCCGTTGCCGGCATCCTCGTGATCGTCAACCACTTCCTCGAGCACATGGACTCGCTCGACCTGCTCGGCTCGTTCCTCCCCTCCAGTGCTCAGGACCTGGTCGCGGGCTTCCCGGCGGGTGCCGTGCTCTTGCTCATCGCACTGATGTTGTGGGGTCAACGTGACAACCCGCCGAGCCGGGCAGAGGTGGCGAAGCAACTGGGGCGCTGATCGATCCCGATGCGCGGCCGAGGTACCCCGGACCATCAGAGGGCGCCACTCCCTACTACATGATGCAGAACCTGGTTCTGGCGGCGATCAATCGTCAGACGCTGTCACCGTGATGGTTGCCTTCATCCCGCCGTCGTAGTGCCCAGGCTGGTGGCAGCCGAGCAACAGGGTGCCAGCCTCGTCGAAGGTGTAGCTGATCTCGGCAGTCTCCCCAGGAGCCACGAGCACCGATTCGCCTGGGTCGGATGCACCAGCTTTGTGGTTCATCCCTTCCATCCCGCTCATGCCAGCGGCCGTCGTGGCTGTCGTGTCGTCGGTGCTGTCCGTCATGTCACCGCCCGAGTGAGCCATCTCTGCCTCGTGCGCGTCCTGCGCGGCCTCGTCACCGATCAGGGCCTCGTGGTCGATGCTGTCGGTGTTCTCGAAGGCGAACGTCACCGTTGCGCCCCGCTGGACCGTGAAGGTCGATGGATGGAACCCGAGATCGGCCATCCCCACCTCGACTCGGTCTCCATTGGCAAGGACGGCGCTGGAGGCTCCGCCATCCTCGTCGGACCCGCACGCGCCGAGGACGGCGACGAAGGCCACGATGGAGATCGAGGCGAGGGTTCGGCGGGACGGGCTCATGGTGGCTCCTGGATACGACGGGACGTAGTAGCAGCAGTCCACTGTACGGCGACCGAGCTCCACAAACTGAGCAGGTCCCGGTTGAGCATCGCACGCACTCGCGCATTCAGGCAGCCGCTTTCGACCGCTACGATGCGCCGGTGGTTCGCCGCCCGCAAGGATCTCTGGAGTCCGACGTCCTGGAGGTCATGTGGGCTAGCGAGGACGCCATGACCCCCGCTGAGGTCCTGGCTGCACTCGACACAGATCTGGCCTACACCACGGTCATGACGATCCAGACCCGGCTCCTCAAAAAGGGCCTCGTCGAACGGGAGCGCCGAGGCCGCGCGTATGCGTACCGGCCGACAGTGACCGAAGCTGAGCTGCGCGCCGGACGGATGACCGATGCGCTCGCCGCGGCGAATGATCGTGAGGCGGTACTTGGGCGGTTCGTGAACACGCTCTCAACGGCCGAAGCCGCGGCGCTCCGCAAGATTCTCGACGGACTCGAATCCGATCCAGCGTGACTCCGCTGCTCTTCGCGCCGCTGGTCGCAAGCGTGACGTGTGGCGTGCTCGCCGGCGCCATCCAGCGCCGGCTCCCGCCGAGGCATGCGGTGCAGGTGATGACGGCGATGCTCGTCGTCTGTGCCCTCGGCGTGATCTGGGCATTGGTCTTGCTGTTGGTGGGCTGGATCGCCCAATTCCAGTGGGTAGCCGAGTCACTCGGATGGTGCCATGCCTTGATCGCCCACCGGCATGGGTCTGACGCCCTCGGCCTTGCCGCTGGTGCCGGGCTGATCTGGGCGCTCGTCGGTGCCATGCGAGCGGTGGCGAGGCACCGCGCTGCCACGGCGGGACTGCCGGCGGCCACCGGGATAAGGGTGTTGCCGCATGCCGAGCCAATCGCGTTCGCGGTCCCGGGCCGGCCGGGTCATGTGGTCGTCTCGCGCGGCGCGCTCGACCTGCTGGACACACAGGAACGTGCGGCGATGCTCGCCCACGAGCAGGCTCACCTCCGCTACAACCATCACCGGTTCGTGCGTGTCGGAGACATCGCGGCAGCTGCGGTCCCGCCGCTCAAACCCCTTTCGAGACGCCTGCAGTTCGCGACGGAGCGCTGGGCCGACGAGGAGTCCGCTCGCGCCGTGGGTGACCGAAAGGTCGTCGCGCGCGCCATCATCAAGATCGCGCTCGCCAGATCGACCCCCGCACCCGCCGGCGCGCTCGGGATCACCGGAAGTGGAGTTCCCGCTCGGGTCGACGCCCTCCTTGAGGGACCGCCTCCCGCAGGTTTGCGCGCCGAACTCGCTGTGATCGTCAGCGTCACCGCGCTGCTGGTGGCGACAGCTGCGTCGACGATCGAGTTTCACCACGTGCTCGCGCTCGCACGGCACGTCTGCCCGCTCTGAACTCGTTCGAGACGCTTCTCGTCAGTCTGAACTGAACCGGTCGCGTCGCTTGGCGACGATAGCCCGTCGTTGATCTGGCGGTAAACTCCTACGGTACGTCGTAGTTGGTTCATCGGGTTGTCGCTGGCCGCGCTGACGTCGCTGACCCTCGCCGCCTGCGCCACATCTTCCGCCGCGACGGATTTCGTGGCGTCGGGTCCGCCGGCGCCCCTGCCCCCGGGGGGCCAGCTCACCGACGCATCGGAGGAAGACTTCGAGGCGGTCTTGATGGGTGTGCGCGGCCGCCCCGTGGTGGTCAACGTCTGGGCGTCGTGGTGCCCGCCGTGCCAGTCTGAGGCGCCACTGCTCGAGCGCGCCGCCAACGACTACGGCGACGATGTCGTGTTCATCGGGGTCGCGTCACGAGACAGCCGGGGCGCGGCCGAAGGGTTCATGGAGCGCTACGACCTGAGCTATCCAAACCTCCTGGACAGCTCCGGTGACATCCGACGCGCGCTCGGCATGCGGGCCTTCCCCACCACCTACGTGTTCGACCGGGACGGCGCGATCACGGCGGCCGACGTCGGCGGCGTCAGCGAGCAGACGTTGGCGGCACAGCTCGAGGACGCGCTTCGGTCGTGATCGACCTGCGCTTCGCCTCCAGCGCCCTGCTCGCGGCGGTCGTCCCGTTCCTGATCGCCAGGCGCGCCGGCCGCGACGACGAGGACGTCGCCTATGTGCTCGACATCGGGTTCTGGGCGGTCGCGGCAGGGCTGGCCACCGCGAGGATCGTCGCGGTCGCGTTCGACGACCCAACGGGTCTCGGCGACCTGCGGAGCATGCTGAGCGTGCGCGGCGGCGTCGAGTTCTGGGCCGGCGCCACTGCGGGCGCAGCCGTCGTCGCCGTCAGGGCGGCCAAGAGCGGCCGGTCCCTGTGGACCGTCCTGGCCTGTGGTGCGCCGTTGGCGCTGTGGGGCTACGCGACCTGGGAGGCGGGCTGCGCGCTGCGCGACGGCTGTTTCGGTCCTGCCTCGCCGGTCGGGCTCGTTCCACCGGGCCTCACGCAGCGAGTAGTGCCCATGGGGTTGCTCATGGCGGTGGCCGTCGGAGCAGTCGGCGCAGCAGCGTGGCCGTGGCGTCACCGCGCGCCGGTGCACGTCGTCGTCGGCTCGGTGGCCGGGCTCGCCCTCGTGCGGGCGGTGGCCAGCTTCTGGTTGCCGGCGCTCGGCGGCGGCCTCACCCGCCCCCATCGTGAGTCGCTCGCCATCGCCGTCGTCGCGACCGGGGATTCGTGGGGCTGTGCCTGCGCCGTCCTCCCCTCCAGGTCGCACCGCCATCTCCTCGGCCCGTTGCACCATCCGGGCCATGAGCGGTCCCCTCCTGCCGGCCGCAGCGGTCGTGGCGGGGCTCCTGTCGATCACGAGCCCGTGCGCGCTCCCCCTGATCCCCGGCTACGTCTCCTACGTCTCTGCGCTGCCGGTGACCGCGCCGATCGAGGGACGTTCGCGTGGACTGATGTTGCGTTCGTCGTTGCTCTTCGTGGCCGGGTTCAGCGCCGTGTTCACGGCGCTCGGGGTGACCGCGTCGGCCATCGGCGTCGCGCTCATCCGACAGCTCCCCGTGCTGACCAGGGCCGGCGGGGTGCTGATCATCGTCACTGGACTCGCCGCGCTCGGCGTGCTGCGGCTGCCCTGGCTCGACCGGGAGCGCCGGCTCGACCTTGCTCGTGTGCGACCGGGGCCCCTGGGAGCCTTTCCCCTCGGGATGGCCTTCGCGTTCGGGTGGACCCCGTGCGTCGGCCCCGTGCTGGCCACGATCCTTGCCCTGGCGGCGCCATCAGGGTCGGTCGCCGCCGGAGGGGTGCTGCTGCTGCTGTACTCCCTGGGCCTGGGCATCCCGTTCCTGCTCATCGCAATGGGCTACCAACGCCTCAGTGGATCGGTCGCCTGGTTCCGGCGCCACGGCCGCGCCGTGGAGCGCGCCGGTGGTGTGCTGATGATCGCGGTGGGCATGGCCTTCATCACCGGCGCCTGGGATCGCGTCTTACTGCCCGTCCAGACCTGGTTCGCTCGCTACGGCTGGCCACCCATCTGAGCCGTGGCCAATGGTCCGGGGCGCTGCTCGTTGTCGGGCGTGCGTCGGTCCAACCAGCGCTCGATACGCCGCTTCGTGCGCCAGTAGATGTCCTCCATGAGGATGTGGTCGAACTCGCCGTTGCGACCGACGCTCAGCAGTCCCTCCACCCCGGTGCCGTTCGCGACCAGGTCTGCCCGTGCCTCCTCATAGTCGGTCGAGAAGACCGGGTACGCGATCGGGGTCTTGACGACACGGCAACCCAAGTAGCGGTCGCGCAGCCCCGGTACCAGCGTCTCCATCGCATCCAGGCAGCGCTCGCCCAGCTCGTCAGGCTCCATGTCCCAGATCTCGGATCCGACGGTGGTCCCGAGATCCGCGGTGATCATCGTCTTGCCCTCTGGTGCCAGCCAAGGCATCGACATCGGAGCCTCGGTGAGGCGGAAGAAGGGCTGGCCCCGATCGGGGACCCACATGACCACGTCGGGGAGGAGGTTGCGCCCGGCGAAGCGGAGGTTCGCGAACACCATCGGCCGGTACCGAAAGGCGGAGAACCGCTCGAGCCGCTCTGATCCCTCAACGAGCCGCGGGAGCACGTTGATCGGCGCGGTGCTCACCACCCCGTCGACCTCCTCACGCTGGCCGCCGACGTCCACGGCGACCACCCGCTCGTCCTGCACGATGACTCGTTCGACGGGACTGCTGAGGTGCACGGCGTCGCCCAGATCGGCAGCAAGGGTCTCGCACAGCAGACTGACTCCGCCTTCGGGGTACACGTGCCACACGTGCATGCTCTGTGGCATCTCCCCGCAGTAGCCGATGGCGACGGCGCGCCGGGTCACCCTCGTCGCCGCCTTGAGCCACATCGTCTGCGCGATGCTGGTCGGGATCTTCTGCCCGACGGCAGCAGAAAGACGATCGCCTGGTGCCCCGGACCACGCCTCGATCAGCGGCAACACGACATCGTCAGCCATGGCCGTGCCGTACTCAGCCCGGAAGAACTCGGTAGCCGTCCGAGAAATCGGACTGGCGCGCAAACCCGCCACCTTCGCGGCCATCGCTGATCCCACGAACCGGCCCCGTCGCAACAAGCCGAACGGATACGACGCCACCGACCCGTCCGCCAGAAACACCGCTTCGCCGTAGTGACGGACCGTGCGACAGCGATCCTCCACGCCGATGGCCGCCGCGAGCCGGTTCGTGATGAAGTGGGCGCCCGTGTCGTAGCTGAACCCGTCGGGGTCGTGGTGGCTCTCCGCCATGCCGGCGACGCGGGCGCCCGCCTCGTACACGACCACCTCGACGCCTCGTCGTCGCAGCTCGGTGGCGGCAACCAGCCCGGCAATGCCCGCTCCCAGAACCGCAACACGGGTTGGGAAACTTCGTCCGTTCGTGTCCGAGGCCTGCTGGGTCGCTCTTGTCATCGGGCACTCCCATAGCTCGATCGGCACGGCCGTCCCGGCCTACGACAGCCTGTCGGTCGTTCACCCCCCAGCGTGAGCGATGATGGCTGCATGGACACGCGCCGTGAGCCGTCGGTCCGCCGAGGGGTCCTCCACGTTGAGACCACCGATCGCATGCGCTGGCTGACCGTGCTGGCCATCGGCGGCGGTCTCACCGCGGCGGCGCTGGCCCTGATCGGGGGATTTCCCTTCGACACGCCGATGCCAACGCATGCGTTCGGCTGGGTCGAGCCGACGTGCGGGCTCACCCGCGGCACCACTGCCGCCGCCCGCGGCGACTTCGCCCTCGCCTGGCGCTACAACCCGTTGAGCCTCGCTCTGGTGGCAGTCGGAGTGCTGGGTGTCGTCCGCCTTGCCGCTGGCCTCGCGACCGGGTGGTGGGTGAACCTGCACGTACGACGTCCGGCCTGGTGGGGCTGGACCTTCCTCGCCGTCGCGCTGATGGCCTTCAGCTTGTATCAGCAGAGCAACGCCGACTTCATCATCCACTCACGCGCCTGACGGGCGATGGTCCTGGTGCCCTTGAAGGCTGACTTCGGCGGGGCGCTGGTACTCGATGCTCGGGGGGTCGCCTTCTGCGAACCCCTGCGGCTCGATCTGGATGGTTGACAGCGAGAACCCGTAGGTCGTGTCGAGCAGGTCCTTGGCCTGAGCAAGCACTTCCATGGCGTCACTCGTCGAATCGACGACCACGTGCCCGCTGAAGGTCCGGAGCCGACCCGTGACGACTCGCGAGTGCAGATGGTGAGTTGAACGGACGCCCGGGATCGCTTCCAGGCCCGCCGCCACCTGCTCGAGATCGGTGTCCGAGGGAGTCGCGTCGACCAGGATCCGCAAGGCGTCCCGGACGATGCCGTACGCGGCGTAGAGCAACACGACGGCGAAGATCATCCCGGCCCACGTGTCGGCCTCGTAGATGTCCGCCACTGCGATGAAGGTGGCGGCGATGATCACGGCCACGCTCCCGAGGAACGCGTTCATCACATGCCAGAAGGAGGCTCGGATGTTGAGGTCCTCCTTCTGACCGCGGTACATGATCGCGAGCGAGGCGATCTCGAGCCCGATGCCACCGATGGCCATCGCGAACATCGGACCCGGCTCCATCTCCACCGGGTCGGCCAGTCGTTGGATGCCTCTGATGATGATGAAGCCCGCCATCCCGACGAGCAGTGCCCCGTTCAGGAGTGCGGCGAGCGCCTCGGCACGAAGCAAGCCGAAGGTTCGTTGCGGGGTGGCGGGGCGCCGAGCGAGGCGCATCGCGATCAGTGAGATCGAGATGGCGACGACCGTCGACAGCTCGTGCGCGGCGTCCGCCAGCAACGAAAGGCTGCCGGTGACGAGCGCTACGAGTATCTCGGCGAAGAAGTAGACGAAGATTAGCAGCGAGCTGATCTTGAGCGCCCGAACGTTGGTGGTGGGTGCGTGGTGCGCTGCCACCCCGCTCAGCCCTCGCTCCGATGCACCCGTTCCGCATCCGATGCGGACCGATCGTCGGTGTGGGCATGGTCATCCGACGAGCTGCCCATCATGAACACCATGCTGAGGCAGCCGGTCATCATGCCGGCGACCACGGCGACGTTGAGCGGTGCTCCGACGAGGAGAAGTACGCCCACCACCGCGGCGGGAATGAGGAGGTGGTGCTTGACGATGTGCTTGGCGTCCATGATCGGCCCTTTCACTCGGTCTGTCATCAAGCATCGACTGCGACACGGTGTCGTACCAGGGTCCTTGGTCCCGAACCTGGTGTCGCCACTGCCACTACAAGCTGTAATAGTCTGCGGCCGTGTCCGAACCGCAGCCACGGCGATCGGCGGGTCAAGCCAGGTGGGCATGGGCCGCGCTCGTCGTCCTCACCCTCGTGCTCGCCGCCTGCAGCAAGACGTCCAAGCCGACCGACTACAACGCTGAGGTCGAACGGAACTTCGTGGACACCTGCGTGGCACAGGGAGGCGACGGCCTTCGACCGGTATGCCGTTGTGCGTACCGGCGCTTCGAGCGGGAGATCCCGTACGACCGATTCGCCCGCATCGACCAGCGCCTGGCCGACGACCCGAACGCGTCGCTTCCGGATGACCTCGTGGCGATCTACACCGATTGCGTGGTCGGGGAGGGGGGAGGCAGCGCCGGTGTCACGCCGACGGTGCCACCGACGACGGTCGCTTCCGTGGACCCGTCCACGAGGACGACATCCGCAACCAGTCGATGACCGCCCACCCGGCGAGCGAGCCGTGGCACTGGAGTGTCAGCGGAAGCTACGTCGACGTGAGTACCGGGCAGGAACGACAGTCACCACCATGGTTCGCGTGTGCGGGTGCGGGGTCCTGCGGTGGATTACGACACCGTGTCGCAGATTCGGTAAGGTTTCTCTAGGGTGAACCCGCCGGGCTCAGCTTTCGAAAGAGCCGGCGCTGGCTGCATTCGCGGCGCACACGGCCGTTCGACCACTGTTCGTACCATCGCCGGGAGGAGTCTCGTTCATGCACACGCCTCGGGCGCGGTGGTACACGTCTGTCATCGTCAGCGTGCTCATCGGGACGGCGCTTGGAAGCTCCACGCCCGCGTCGAGTCAGTCGCCGATCGATGACAAACGTGCGGAGGCCCGTGAAGTTGCGGCCCGGCTCGATGAGCTCGGCGCCCGCTACTCGAGGCTGGGCGACCGCGCCAACGAGGCTCGAGCTGAGCTGACACAGGTCCAGGAACGCATCGGCCAGGCTCAGGCCCGACTGGACGACACCGTCCGCCAGCGCGATCAACGTCGCTCTGAACTCCAGACGTACGCGGTTCGGGCGTATCTGGGGGGCACCGACACGTCTGCGCTCACCGTCGCCATCGACAGCCGCAACGATCGGGAGATGCCCATCCGACTCGGCTACCTCGACTCAGTCACCGGTAACCGCGCACAGCTCATCGAACAGTTGGACGCCACGGAGCAAGACGTCAGCGATCGCGTGACGGACCTCGAGGACAACCGTCAAGCAGCCGAGACCCTCGTCGCACAGATCGACCAGTCTGCCAACGAAGCGCAGCAGGCCATCGACGAGCAGGTGGCACTTCAGTCGCAGATCGACGCAGAGCTGCAGCAACTCATCGATCAGCAGCGTGAACAAGAGGCCGCTGCGCGCCAGGCCGCCGTCGACGCCGCCGCTCGCCAGGCGCCGGCTCGGGCCGCCGACCAGCCGCCGTTGGACGCCCCCGATGGGTCTGGCAGCGGCGGTACCGGCAACGCGCCGGTCGATCCGCCCGCGCCCCCACCACCGACCACAGGCGCACAGGGCGCCGTCGACGCCGCCATGAGCATGCGGGGCGTCCCGTACCAATGGGGTGGAGCCAGTCCGTCGACCGGTTTCGACTGTTCCGGACTCATGATGTGGGCATGGGCTCAAGCAGGGCGATCCCTCCCACACAGTTCCCGCATGCAGTACTCGGTGACCCGACGGGTGTCAGCGAGCGATCTACAACCAGGCGACCTCGTCTTCTACGGGCCCAGTGCCTCCGGCATCCACCACGTCGCCATGTACATCGGCGGAGGCCAGATCGTCGATGCGCTGAACTCGGGCTCGGTGGTGTCGGTTCGGAGCATCGGCTATCCAGGCTCGATCTATGGCTACGGCCGCCCGTAAGCAACTGACCGTGAACATCCCGCGACTACCGCACAGCTGGGGCTCGACTCGATTTCCTACAGTTTGTAGTAGTAAAGTGGCTGCGTGCCCGGTGAGGGAGTCGGGCTCCGGCTCAACGTCGTCGGCGTCGTCGCCGTGTCGCTGTTCGTGGCGTTGTTGGTGCGCATGTTCACGTTGCAGGTCCTCGATCAGGACGACCTCGAGAGAGCCGCGACTTCGAACCGGCTGCGAGTCGTCCACGAGCAGGCTCCGCGCGGCCGAATCCTGGACCGCAACCGAACCGTCCTCGTCGACAGCGTGCCGGTCATGCAGGTCGTCGTGGATCTCAACGAGCTCCCTGATGCCACCGAGGCACGACGTCGGGTCCTCACCGCTCTAGCCGCTCAGCTCACTACGCCCGAAGCACCCATCACGGCTGACACACTCGCTGGAACGATCGAGGACAACCTCATCGACAGGTTCGCACCAGTGCCGGTCCTCACCGACATCTCGGACAGCGTCATGGTCGGCGTGCTCGAACGCAGCGACGAGTTGCCCGGTGTCGACGTCCGGCGCACCGTGGCCCGCCGGTACCCGTACGGATCGCTCGCCGCCCACGTCTTGGGCTACACGGGATCGATCTCCGAGGAACGCCTCGCCCAGATCGATGAGGACACCGACGGCGCCAACCCGCTCGACTACGAGCCCGGCGACGAGATCGGCCGCACAGGCCTCGAACTGGCCTACGAGGATCAGCTGCGTGGCACACCGGGTCGGACCACCTACGAGGTCGACGCCAGCGGCAACGTGGTCAGCACCATCGAGGACGAGACATTCCGACCGGTCCCGGGCCGGGATCTGATCACCACGCTCGACGTGAACGTGCAATCGCTCGCGGAGAGCGAGTTGGCGGCCAGCCTCGAAGGCGCCCGCGGTCCCGAGTTCCCGGCAGCGGCAGGGTCGGTCGTCGTGCTCGACCCGAACAACGGCGACGTCGTGGCCATGGCGTCGTTCCCCACGTTCAACCCCGGCACCTTCACCAGCGGCATCAGCGAGTCGGACTACGCCACCCTCACCGACCCTGGAGGCGAACTGCCGCTGAACAACCGCGCCATCCAGGGCCAGTACGCACCCGGCTCGACGTTCAAGCCCATCACCGCAGTGGCTGCACTGCGGAGCGGGATCCGGACGCCCGAAGCCTCGGTGGAGGACCCGGGTGAGTACACGGCCCAGAACTGTGAGGGGGGCAGTTGTGTGTTCCGCAACGACGAGTCCACGGCCCATGGCCTCGTAGACCTGCGCCGCTCACTCGAGGTGTCCAGCGACTTCTACTACTACGAGATCGGCGACATCCTGTGGCTGCAGCGGGACCGAGTGGGCGACGAAGCCCTGCAGAGCGTCGCCCGTGACTTCGGGTTGGGCGAGCCCACCGGCGTCGAGCTGCCCTTCGAGGCCACTGGCATCGTTCCGACACCGGAGCGCAAGGCCAGGAACAACCGCGAGATGCCCGAGGCGTTCCCCTACGGCGACTGGGTCAGCGGGGACAACATCAACCTGGCCATCGGACAAGGCGATCTCCTCGTCACCCCTCTCCAGTTGACCAACGCCTACGCTGCGATCGCCAACGGAGGGACCGTCTGGCGACCGCGCCTCGCCGTTGAGGGCGCGGACACCGACGGGCCCGGCGACGACGTCTCCGAGAGAGCGGACCCGGTGATGGCCGGGCGGCTCGACCTGCCCCCGGCCATCCGCCAGCCGCTCGTGGACGGACTGGTGCGTGTCACATCAGGACCCGAGGGCACCGCCAGCCAGGCCTTCGCGACGAACCCCGCCGGCTGGCCCATCGCGGGCAAGACCGGCACCGCTCAGGTGAGCGGCAAAGCCAACACCTCGGTCTTCGCAGGATTCGGGCCCGTGCTGCCGGATCAGCCGCCTCGCTACGTGGCGGCCGCAGTGTTGGAGGAAGCCGGCTACGGCGGAGACGTCGCCGCCCCCCTCGTTGCCCGGATCTTCGCGGGGCTCGCCGACCCCGCCCTGCTGCCCCTCGCTCCGACTGCGGCCGACCTGCTCACCTCCGACCACGAACCGTGACAGCAGACCCCTGGTTCAAGCGAGCGGCCAGCCCTCGAGATGGCATCAGTGGTCAGGATGCGAGCGAGCTCGTGACGGCGCGAGAACGCGCTGCGACCGTCGTGCTTGGCAACCGCTGGTTTCAAGTCCTCTACTCGTCGGGGCGGCGTCCTTCAAGGTGGGCGACGATGACGTGCCGATCGACGCGGTGGCCGTGGGCTTCGGCGGCGTGCGCGACCACTGCATCGGCAACGACGTCAAGGTCATCGCCGGCGATGCGGTCACCGCATCGGGGACAGAGCTGCTCGTACCTGATCTCGTCGTCCTGCACTCAATCCTCCTTGTGAACGTTGCGGACGTGAGGGCGCCGCACCCTGGTCAGCGCGCGGCGTAGCGATTCGGGTCCTCCAGGAACAGGTCGCGACAGGACGACGAGCAGAAGCACACGGTGGTGCCCACGTGGTCCAGGCGGACGGTGGCGATGTCGGGATCGAGCTCCATTCCACAGACCGGATCGATCTGACGGGCCAGGGGTCGATCCGTCGCGACCACGAAGAGGGCAACGGGCTCGGACACCCCCTTGACGGCTCGAGCGCCGATGGCTTCGAAACGCACCCAGTCCATGGCCTCCGCGTCGTCGCGCACAGCCGACGACACCAGGAACTGGCTCCTGTCGGCCTCGGCGACGATGCGGGCGGCGAGGTTGACGGTGGCGCCGAGGTAGTCGGCGTCACGAAACAACGCAGGCCCGACGTGAGCACCCATGCGAACGGCCGGGAAGTGCTGTTCCAAGGCGACGTGCTCAGCGACTCGCAGGCCACAGCGCACTGCGGCTCGGCCGTTCGGGAACACCAGCATGAACTCGTCACCGATCTGCTTGAGCACCCGGCCGTCGCACTCGGCTGCCGCGTCGCGTACGAGATCGGAGAACCGGTCGAGGACCTCGGCTGCGGCTTCGTCACCCATGGTGTCGGTGAGCGTGGTGAAGCTCGCCAGGTCGACGAACAGGACGGCGATGCGAAGCTGACCAACGGGTCGGTCTGGCGAAGCGAGGTCGTCGACCAGGTGGAGCAGCAGATCTTCTCGGAGCGCCCGGTGCCATGCCTTGCGGTGGAAGTAGAGGACAGTGTCCTCGACGATGCGCAGCAGGGCCTCGGAAGCACCTTCCGTGGCTTCGAACGCCTCGCGGTGCGACATGCCCTCGGAGCGGAGCTGTTCGTGCACGTAGAAGTGGAACAGCCGGTTCTCGGCATCTGCAACGCGACCGAGGGCATCGCCGAAGACCCGGACCATCTGGATCACAGCTTCCGGTGGGAGCCCGGCATCGAGTGCCGTCGTGAACGCCTGAATGGCGGGCACATCCTCGGCGAACACCTCCGACTGCGCCCCGAAGCCACTGGCGGTCCACATCCTGCGGAGGAGGGCGGGTTCGAGACCGAGATCGTTCGCAGCGTCCGCGAGCCCCCCGACGACCTGGCGACCGCCACCGAGCAGATCCACATAGCGACCCAAGATGTCGTCGTCGCGCCGAACCGACAGCTCGGCTATCGCCTCCGCCGTGACGCCACGGTCGGAGGTGAAGCGCAACAGGCGAACCCGCTCGGCGGCGTCGAGGTCGTACCGACCATCCCCGCCCGCAGAGAGGAGCCCGAGCTCGACCCACTCGCGGATCCGGATCGGCGCGACATTGGTCTGTGCGGCGAGTTCCTCGAGGGTGAACGGTCCGTCCATGGCCTACCGAGCGGGCGCAAGGCCTGAGATGACGACGTCCACCAATCGCCGAGCGGCCGCCTTCGACCTCAACTGTTCAGCTCCGCTCAAGGCGTGCAGGCAGTAGCTGGCGAGCTCGCCCGCCGAGACATCCGTGCGGACCGACCCGGAACGAGCCGCACGATCGAGCATGTCACGGATGAAGTCCAGGAGCTCGTGCTGCGCTCGACCCATGTGGGATCCGTCATGCAAGACAGCGGCCAGTCCGCCCGTGGGTCGCTGCTGGGCAAGCAAGGCATACGTCTCGAGCACTGCCCTGAGCTGATCCTTCGGATCGTCGAAGCGAGCGCCGACCGCCCGGAGCTGCTCGAGGTGGCTAGTGACCTGACCCTCGTGCCAGGCCAGGAGGATCTCGTCGACGTCGCTGAAGTAGCGATAGAGCGTCGCCCGCCCGATACCTGCCTCCTCCGCGATCCGGGACATCGTCACGGCGCTCAAGCCGTTCGCGCTGACCAGCGTGGCGGTCGCCGCGATCGTGGCCTCTCGGACGGCCTGTCGGTGCTCATCGACCGTGTCGGTCCAGAGCTTCGGCATGCAGTGCAGCGTATCGGAGCTTTGTGAAACGCTCTGTCTAGTATGAGACACACTGTCTCGGTAGAGTACAGCAATGACCCCCGAGACCCGCAACCAGACGACGCAGGGCGTGGACCCAGACAGCTAGCAGGATTCTCGAGGGACAGGGGAGCCCTGGGCAGTTGCGAACGGGGCACCGAAGCCCTCCCTGAGGTCGGACACAAGTCCTTCACTCGCACCTGAGTAGGACACGAGCGCATGGCTCACCGACCAGAAACGGGGCTGGCCGATCCATTCGACGATGGCTGATCCGACGTGACTTGGGTCATTCGGATCGATGGCAGCCTCCGCTGCTGCGCGATCGTGGCCCGAGGCGAAGACGTACAGCCGCACGACCTCGCCGTCGACGCACACGATCCGCCCTTCGCCGCCGACCGGGTTGGTGGCGAAGTGCTCGACCACTGCGTGGCCATCGATCGCAGCTGTCACGATTCGCACTGCATCGCTAATGGCCCGAGCTTCATGGGTAGACGTCGACGAGCCACCCCCTGATCCAGACGAGCGATCAGATGAGTCCGGTCCGCTGCAAGCCAAGGACGCCGCCACCAAGACGATCACGCTCGCGCGTTGAAGGCCAGTTAGACCCAGACGGCGGCGATCAGTCCGTGCAGTGCTCAGCTGCCGCCCCGCTTGGGACCCCGTCATCAGGTCGCGCCTCCTCGGACTGTCGTCAAGAGCGATCTTCGCGCCTCTTGGGCTCTGATGAGCAACGCCCCACGCCGTTCATAAGGCTGAGCGACGGTCTGCTGGCCCGCCGCTCTCCTGCGCCGGCCGCCGCCCAGCCGCTCGTGCGCATCCACCAGCTCTGGGCGATGTCGTACCACTTGCTCCGAGAATCGCTCTCTTGATGGACACCTGCGGGAGAGACGTACGCGTCCAGGTTGCAGAAGGCGTTCATACGTTGGACTGCGACGGGACGAGCACGGCTCACCTCGAAGCAGACCACGTCCACGAGCGCGAACCCGAGGCGGAGGTCCGCTCGGGCAGCCGCACGACATATACCCCCGGGGGTAGGTTGGTATACCCCCTGGGGTACCGCTACGGTGCAGGGCCATGGAGTTTCCAGCGGACACGGTGGACGATGTGACCAAGCGCCTGCGCCGGGTAGAAGGTCAGGTGCGCGGCATCCAGCAGATGCTGGCCGAGGGGCGTGACTGTCGCGATGTGGTGACCCAGATCTCGGCGGCCAACAAGGCGCTCGAACAGGCCGGGTTCGTACTTGTCGCGGCGGGCTTGACGTGGTGCCTCGAGGACCCGGAGCGGTCTCGCGCCGAGGGCTACGACATCAGCGACGTCCAGAAGATGTTCACGAAGCTGGCCTGAGCGATGACCTTGCTGAATCATCGCACCAACTTCACCGCGCCGCGCAGCGCGTCTGGCGGCGGATTGCTGGCTCGCATCGGTCGGGCCTCGGGCCGCCACCCACGTCGGGTTCTGCTGGCCTGGGCGCTCGTCGTCGTCGTTGCCGCTCCGCTCGCCGTGACGCTCACCTCGTCGCTGTCGGGCGCTGGTTGGGAGGCGCAGGGGTCCACCGCCCAACGGGTCCGCGATGAGCTGCGACGCGACTTCCCACAACTCGGGGCCGAGGCGGCGATCGTCGCGTACCGGCAGGGGACTCCCATCGCCGAGAACCCGACCGGCCTGCGCCACCTGGTCGCCGCCCTGCAGGGCAGCCCTGGCACGACGGCGGTCATCGATCCGCTCGCCCAACCTGCCGAGGCCGGGTTGCTCAGCCCGGACGGGCTCGCCGCGCTGGTGCCGGTCGACCTCGCCTCCCGAACCGACGCAGACCTCCCCGAGTCCGCCGGCGAACTGATGGCCACCGTCGACGCAATCGGCCTGCCCGCGGGGGCCCAGGCGGACGCCACCGGCGAGTGGGCCGTGTGGCACGACTTCAACCAGCTCAACGAACAGGCCCTGCACAAGGCCGAGCTGCTCTCCGGGCTGCCGACCCTCATCCTCCTGTTCATCGCCTTCGGGACGGCCGTCGCCGCGGGGCTCCCCCTCCTGCTCGCCATCGCCGGCATCGCCGTCGGCTTCGCGCTGCTGCACCTCGGGACCGGGGTCACGCCGTTGTCGGTGTGGTCGATGAACTTCTCGATGATGATCGGCCTGGCCGTCGGCATCGACTACAGCCTCTTCATCGTGTCCCGCTTCCGGGAGGAGCGCGAGGACGGCAAGGACCCACTCGACGCGGTGGCCGCCACGCTGGCGACCGCGGGCAAGGCCGTGTTCCTGTCGGCGCTGACCGTCGTGTTGTCGTTGGCGGCGATCTTCCTGGTGCCGGTCATGGTGTTCCGGTCAATGGCCCTCGGGATGATCCTGTCCGTGGTCGCGACCGCCGCAGCTTCTCTCACCCTGCTGCCGGCCGTGCTCGTCGCCCTGGGCGACCGCGTCCTGGTGAGCAAAGGCCACGACGATCCGGATCGGGCCGCCGAGGGCCGCTGGGCCCGCTGGACGGCATCGGCGATGCGCAGGCCCGGCGTCACCCTCGCGACCGGTCTCGGCGTGCTGCTGCTGCTCGCCGCACCCGCCCTCGGCATGCGCCTCGGGATGCCCGCCGCCGGCGTCGTCGACACCGGCCACCAGAGCCGCGATGGCTATGACGCGGCGGTCGAGCACTTCGGCGACGGTGCGCCGGCCCCCATGTTCGCCACCGTGCCCGCTGACCAAGCCGATGCCGTGGTCGCGCTCGCTGCCGCCGACCCCGGTGTCGTCGATGCCCGCGTCGTGTCCGAACCGGCCGCCTCGGGCCGCACCGCCGTGCGGATCACCCCGGCGACCACCGTCGACTCCGCCGCCACCTCTCAGCTCGTCCACCGACTTCGCGACGGGCTCGACGAGGTGGCCCCGGGCGCTCGGCTCGGCGGGCCCGGCACCCAGAACACCGACCTGACCGCGGCGCTGCTCGGCTCCGCCCCGCTGGCCATCGCGGCGATCATGCTGGTCGCCTTCGTGCTGCTGCTCGTCGTGTTCCGAAGCCCGCTGATCGCGCTCACCTCGATCCTGTTCAACCTGGTGGGTGTGGCCGCCAGCTTCGGGTTCGCCACCCTCGTGTTCCAGCACGGCATCGGCGCCGGGCTGCTCGGGATCGACCCCCAGGGCTTCGTCGACGCCTGGGCCCCACTGTTCTTCTTCGCCCTGCTCTTCGGCCTGTCGATGGACTACCAGCTGTTCCTGCTCGCCGCCATCAAGGAACGACGCGACGCCACCGGTGACGCCCAGGTCGCGGTCCGAGAGGGCATCGCCCGCACCGGCCGGCCCATCACCAACGCCGCCCTGATCATGATCGTCGTGTTCGTCGCCTTCGGCGTCACCGGACCGATCCCCCCGACCGAACTGGGCGTGACCCTCGCCCTCGCCGTCCTCCTCGACGCCACCGTGATCCGCATGATGCTCGTCCCGTCCCTGCTCGGGATGCTCGGCGAACGGGCCTGGCGCATCCCTGGCTGGCTCGACCGTCGCCTGCCCCACATCGACTTCAGCCACTAGAAGGAGCAACCCCCCTTGACCGCATCCACGACGTCGCCCCCCTGGCCGCTCGAGCGCGTCCTGTTCGCACTCGCGGGCACCATGACCTTGGCAAGCGCCGTGCTCGCCGCCACCGTCAGCCCCTGGTTCCTCCTGCTGACCGCGTTCGTCGGCATCAACCAGTGGCTGTACGTCACCGCGGGCGCCTGCCCCGCTTCGCTTGTGCTCGGCCGCCTGCTCGGCCTCCAACCGTGCGCGTCGGCCGCCCCTCACTTCGACACTGGGTGCGACCGAGTCGACTCCAAACGGGTGTAGGAAACGGGCCTGGGATTGGATCCTCGAGCCTGATAACTCCCAGTCATCAACGGATCTAGAAGACGGACAGCCGACGCGAGGCCACCACCCGAGTTTTCAAACGACTACGAATCCCACACCCGCGGGCGTTCACGTCTCCGCTGAAGGTCCGCGTCCGCCTTCGAAAGCCAACTCGGGTTGAGCTCCTCGATCTGGTCGCGTGTGAGCCCCGCGTCGGAGGCTGTCATATCGAGCGTCGTGGCCATCCAGGTTGGATCGGCTCCGATGAGCACGAGAGCGGCGAACGCCAGTCGTCGAGTCTGCTGATCCGTCGGCGGTTCTTCTAGCTGTCGAAGTGTGGCGATCTCACGTGGCGTAGCGTCGATGACCGGTTTGAGAGCCTCCACCAGTCGCGGCTGCGACAGACGACGCCCATCAAGTCGAGCGCGTCGATAGGCGCGGTCGAACTCGAAGCCCCACTCCAGATCAGGGATCGTGCCGGAGGCTCCTCCGTCGACGTGTCGGGCGAGTACGGACGTGAACGTTCGATCCTGGTCCAACGCGATTCCAACCTCGGATGCAGACGCGACGCGCACTTCGAAGTACCTGAGATTCGAATGCAGGGTCTGCGCGGTGGACGGGCTCATGAACTCATCCACGAGGTCGATCCAGACTCGGGCAAACTCCGGGCCATGCTCGGGGAGCACGCCGAGCCCGTTGCGGCCGGCACGCACGAGCTTCGGTCCGACGCAATGTGCGACCTCATGGAGCAGTACGAGCTCGCAGCGGCTCCACGGGGGAAGCTCGATCTCGTGAGCCTGCCGAGAAACACCGCAGCGAGTGGCGCCGGCCGAGGACGCTACTGCGCCGCGGTTCCTCGGACCGCCGACGATGGTGATGACTTCAACCTCGGGGTACCTCGTCGACCACCAATGCGAGCGCATCGCGCGGTTCAGATAACGACGTGCTGTGTCGAGCCTTCCGAACTCACGACCCCGTGGAGTGGCCTCGCCGGCGGCGTAGACCGCTGCCGTTGCGGAGTCGAACCCTCGGTGGACGGCGTTGCTCACGGACGCCGAACCTTAGACGCCGCCCGGGCGCCCTCATCCCGAACTCGCCGAGCGTCTGGACTGAACGCCCGGCCACTTCATCCACCGTCCACTCCGCTGCGATGAACGTCGGCCGGCTGCAAGCGCGGACACCTCGGTCGGGCCACCCGCTTATGAACATCCCTGGGCAGGTCAGCTCGACGCCCGGGCGGAGTGATCAGAAGAGAGGCTCAGCCTCGGCGATCACATGAGTGACCTCGTCGACAATCTGGTACAGAGTGAGGGGCACCCGCATGTAAGTACCCGTTGCTGTCGCACCGCCGAGATGAAGGCCGACGGGGATCGGGATGTCCAGGTGAAGATTCACTGCTCGAGCCGGTCCTGGTGTCCACACGGTCAATACGGGAGCACCCTCAATCATCGAGTGGTTCGTCTCGATCTTGCTCACACCGGTGAGCGTGAGATCGTCGAGCATGCAGCTGGCTTGCGCCCAGCCGCGATCCGGCAGGTGGACGGCAGGCCGGACAGTGTGGTGCTTGTCGACGATGTTGAGCCGATGAAGGATCCACAGGAGCTCGTCCGTCGGCGCTCGAGGATCCCGCCTGTACGGCTGATATCGCTCAAGCAGGCTGAGGACGCCGGAGTGGGTGGCACCACCCAGTCGTCGAGCGGCGTAGGCACTCCATCCCTTGTTCGGCTCCTTAGCCAGGATCGGGAACGCAGTCTGGTCGTCGCCGCCGGACCCGTAGCGCTCCGCTAGTTCCCACGCGAGGTGGTCGAGCGCACTACGGAGGTTGTGGAGTGCGTCGCCAGCCACGAGTGCCATCCGAAGGCGCTTGTCTCGACCGACTTCGGGCGCAAAATAGTGGTGCACCATTCGGGACGGCTCCGGGATGGCCACCAGCGATTCCGGCAGGACCACGCCCCATTCCGACTGCTCCTCGGCAACCACCGAGAGGTGCTCCCGCGCTCGATCTACCTTTGCCTTCGCACCATCGAGCGGGTGCACACTCACCATGCCAGTGTGCCCGGCATGTGTCCTCGTCTACGTAGCGTTATGCCGGTCATCTCGTGCGGCTTCCTTGTCACGGCCGATCCACAACCTCACTGGCCCATCGCCGAGACCGACGTCAACTGGCAACCGTCTGGTGGCCCACGCCGTACATGAAGGACGCACATCTGAACGGTCAGTCCTCGGAGCCAGTGCTATGACGGCTCCGTCGCACCGTACGGTCCCACCTCTCTACGTCGGCTCGATGCCAGAGCTGGCACCGACCCGACCGGGGCGCGACGACAGGGTCAGGAAAGCTGTCATAGCGCCGCTGATACACGCTCACCGCGTTGGCGCTGCTCAGCCCGAGCAAGTCCGCGACCTCGGCGGCATCAAGAAGATCGTCGATGTCGACGAGCCTGCCCACTCGGCCATCGTAGTTGTCTTAACCCAACGGGTCTAGTACAGTTGGAGTAGCAAAACTAGATGGCCCCGGCGGTGCGCTAACACCCCGGGGCCCGGCCGGTACCTACATGGAGGTCCCGACGTGGCTGATGGTACGCCCGCGCTCGCGGGCCTGAGTCCTTCATGTGCGGTTGAAGCCGTCGCGGCTCATCTCGCGGCCAAGGGCTCCGTCAGCGAGCAGAGCTTCGAGCGGCTGGTGGAGCTCATGGGGCGGTTCGCCGGGTTCGTCTCGGCGGGGCACGGCGTCGTCGATCTCAACAGGACGACGAAGGCGATGGTGGACGAGTTCGTCGACGCACCGACGAGCACCGGGACGGCGCCATCAGCGACGGTGCGGCACCTGCGGCGGTGTGCGGTTCGGCTGCTGTTCCGGACCGCCCGGCAGATGGGGCTGGTCGACACCGACCCGACGCTCGACCTCGAGCTGCCGCCGCGGCGGCCGCCGGCGGCTCGGCCCCTGACCGACGCCGAGGTGGAGCGGTGCCGCGCGGCGTCGCTCTATCTATTCGAGGCCACTCGGCTCCCGGCGGCATGGGCGTTGGCCGAGGCCGGGATCCGCACCGGAGAGTTGGCCAAGGTCACCCAGGGCGATGTCGACCTCGAGCTGGGCGTCGTCCACTCCCCGGGCTGCCGGTCCGCCGTGGCCAGGACTGTCCCACTGACGGACTGGGGCGCCGCGCAGGTCGGTCGCCGGCTGCGGGCTCTCCCTGCCGATCCCACACGACCGCTGACCTACGAGGGCGATGGGTCGGACAAGTCGAAGCAGGCGGCGTCGTGCATCGCCATCACCGACTGCATGACCCGGGCCGGGCTAGGCGCCGATCCCGCCGTCCGGCCCGTCTCGGTGACGGCATGGGCCGGGCGCAAGGTGTTTGAGGAGACCGGGCGCATCGACCGGGTCGCCGCCCGGCTGGGCATGCGCAGCCTCGACCGGACCGCGCGACTGATCGGGCTCGCCGATGCCGGCTGAGTCCGCTCGCGGCGTCGGCGCGCTCACACGCGTCGAGGCCATCCTGCGCAACCCCGAGACCTACGCGCTCGCCGACGCCATCCCGCCCCACATCCCCGGCGAGGGACGGCCCCGGGACTACCCGGACTTCATGGTCGTCGTCTACGAGGCGCTCATCTCGGTCTACGGGTCGGCCCGTCAGGTCGAAGCCGAGCTCTCGCACCCGCTCGTGTGGCGGCTCGTGCAACGGTTGGTCAAGAAGCGGACTGGCATCGCGCTCCCCCGCCGGCCCATGCGACGCCACCACTACCTGTACCTGCGAAGCCGCTACCTCACCCTCGGGTTCGTGCAGGACCAACTCGGCGACATCCACCGCACCGCTGCTGCCGATCAGGCCCGTCAGGTCGGGCTGCTCGATCCCGAGGGTCCTGGGTCGTGGACTCACCCGCATCCCACGCGGTCGGTGTACGGCGACGGCAAGGTCATCACTCCGCTCTACCGGGCCCACCCGGGGGACATGAAGCTCGACAAGTCCACCGGTGAGCTCAAGCCGCTGAAGGCCGAGCCGGACGCCGGGCTGCACTGGGAGGGCACCGGCGAGACCGCCTGGGGCACCAAGTTCGTTCTGTTCGCCGCCCGCGGCGCCGACGTCCGCTCCCGGATCATCCTCGACGCCGCCTTCGTCCCCGAGCCCGGCGGCGAAGCCGCCGCGGCGATGGTCTGCCTGAGGAGGACTGCGCCGCACACCCCGGGAGCCCAGGCGGTCGTGTACGACACCGCCTTGCGGGGCACGCACCACCAGACCGTCCTCCGTGACCTCGGCCTCGTCCCGGTCAACCGGGTCACCGCGGCCAAGGCTGGATCCAAGAAGAAGCGTCGGAACCCCGCCGAGCAGCGCCAGGAGAAGACCACCCTGGTCGAGACCAAGACCGTCAACGGCAACACCGTGAACCTCTACGCCCGAGGCGGGACCCTGGGCGTTGGCCAACTCGACGACCAGGGCGAGCTCCACTTCGTCGCGCTCCCGCGGATCCGCACCCACCGGACGCTCGACAAGAACGGGAAGTACCGCTGGTACAACGACTATCGGCTCCCCGACGGCGGCCAGGTCACCGTCCGCCTCCACGGCAACGACGAAGACCGCGCCCGCAAGCTCAACCGGCCCGAGAACGTCCGGCCCATCCCCCCGACCGACCCGGACTTCAACATCCTGTTCCGGCAGCGCAACGACGCCGAGTCCATCAACCGGGCCCTCGACGACACCCTCCACCTGCGTCGTGCCCACTCGGTCGGTCACCGGCGCCAGTGGCTCAACCTGCTCGGGTTCGCCCTCATGACGAACTCCCTGACCCTCGCCGAACACGGCCGAGCTGGTCCCCCGCTCGAACAAGCGGCCTAGCCGACTCCCCCCGGAACCGACCGGGGGCTCCGGCGCGCCTCGAATCAGTCGGTCACGCCAACCAGGCGCTCGTAGGCTGGCCGACCAGCCGGCGAACCGCCGCCGGCGCCGCTGTGGGCGCCCGAGGTCGCCCGCGACCGACCTTTTCTGCCACCTTTTCTGCAATCCCCGCCCGCGTAGCTCAGGGGATAGAGCATCGGTTTCCTAAACCGTGTGTCGCAGGTTCGAATCCTGCCGCGGGCGCCAGACGGGCCTCGGCGCGCCACCGTTCTGTGGCGCAAGAGCGTCGGCGATCGGCGTGTTCGGCCGCGGCGCCGCCGTGGGTACGCGACCATCCTGGGGATCGCGCGCACGGCGCGGCTCGATGGAGGCCGACGATGAGCGACACCAACGACGGGTCGACCGAGGACACGGGCGGCGGCGGCAACGATGCCGGCGCCGACCCCTCGTCGCCTGACACGCCGTCGGACGCGTGGGCCGGGAGCGACACCCCGCCCCTCGATGATGCCTGGACAGGTGACGTCTCCACGTTCGACAACGCCTGGACCCACGGGCCGATGGCCGGCGCCCCCGGCCAGTCTCCCGCCGGCGCACCGACCGGCCCGACACCCGGTTCATCCCCGCCCGGCACCCCCACCGGCACGACACCCGACTGGTCACCACCCGGCAACCCCACCGGCACGACACCCGACTGGTCCCCACCCGGCACCCCCACCGGCGCCGCACCCGACTGGTCCCCACCCGGCACCCCCACCGGCGCCGCACCCGACTGGTCACCACCCGGCACCCCCACCGGCGCCGCGGCGGGCACGTCGGCCGCTGCTGGGGCGGCCGCGTGGACGCCGCCGGGGCAGGTGGCGCCGCCGCCACCGGAGCCCACCTGGGGGTCAGGGGCACCACCGGCACCTCCAGGCACGTGGTACCCGCCCGGGGTGCCTTCCCCGGGTGGTGGTCAGCCCCCACCCGCGGGCGGGTGGGGCCCACCCGGGTACAACATGGGCGCCCCGCCGTACGCGATGCGGCGCAAGAACAACGGCATGGCCCTCGCGTCGCTCATCACCGGCATCGTGGGCGTGTTCGTGTGCTTCCTACCGGTGCTGTCGCTGCTCGCCATCGTGTTCGGCCACGTGGGCCTCAGCCAGCTGAAGCAACGCGCCGACCGCGAGCAGGGCCGGGGGATGGCCATCGCCGGCCTGGTCATCGGCTACCTCACCCTGGTCGCCGCCATCGGCTTCTGGGTACTGGTGGCGACCAGCGACACCAGCGACGTGCCCCCGGCCGACCCGGTCAGCTCCATCCCCGAGTTCGGCAGCGACCCGCAGCTCGACCAACTGGCGCGTGACTGCGAAGCCGCCGACCTCGACGCCTGCGACCGCCTGTGGCTGCAGGGAACCGAGGGGTCGGGCTACGAGGAGTACGGCACCACGTGCGGTGGGCGCCAACCGGTCCCACCTGACGAGTCCTCGGTGTTCCACGAGCGCTGCTCCACCGTGTTCGACGACACCTCGCCCTGACCCGCCGGCCCGGACCCACCCTTCCGGCGGGCTCGGTTGGCGGGCCGGTTGGCCGGTTGGCGGGCCGGTGTCGGCGGGCCGGCCGATCGGCGGGCAGGCCGGGCGGCGGGGCGGCCGCTGAGCGACCAGGGCGGGCCCGGTTGCAGGGAGGGCCCGCCTGGCGCACCGATCACGCCCAATTCCGGGAAGGACCCAGCCGGCGCACCGATTACCCCCAATTCCGGGAAGGACCCAGGCACCGCACCGATCACGCCAATTCCGGGAAGGACCCAGGCGGCGCACCGATCACGCCAATTCCGGGAAGGGCCCACCTGGGCGCACCGGTCACGCGTGATTTTCTGACGAGGGCCCGGGGCTGGCGCACCGATCACGCCCAATTCCGGGAAGGGCCCAGGCGGCGCACCGGTCATGCCCACTCCGGGAAGGGCCCAGCTGGCGCAGCGGTCACGCGTGATTTCTGACGAGGGCCCGGTTGGCGCACCGGTCGCTCAGCGACCGACCCAGGGGTCGATCACCGCGGATTCAGGTCTCGAAGCCGGGCGGTCGGCAGATGTTGGCCGACGTGGTGCAGTAGCGCAGGTCGAGGTCGATGTTCGGGATGAACGTCGTGGCCGCGGTGACGTTGAGCGTGGTGGCCAGGCTCAGCCTCGGGGCGTTGCGGAACCACTCCGACACGTGGTGGTCGACGTCGGCCGCGACCCGGTACTTGCCGATCATCGGCACCCTGAACGACCAGCGGCCCGACGGCAGTTGGTTGGCGATGCCGTCGATCGGGCGCCACCCCACCGAGGTGAGGCGCCAGATGCCGATGCTGGCGATCTTGGGCTGCCCCACGGCGTTGGTGACCCGCCCCGCCAGCACGCGACCCTTCGGCGTGAGCGAGGAGTTGAGCACCACGGGCCCGGGGGCGGCGACCTCGACCACGGTGGCGGTGGCCGCCGAGGGCTGGTCGTCGTAGAACTCGGTGCGGTAGTCGTCGGCGACGAACTCGAACGTGTACTGCCCCGGGTCGAGGCAGGTGGACCAGCGACTCGAGGGGTCGGTGCCGAGGCCGTCGATCTCGACGCCCCCCTGCAGCACCACGACGCTCGTGGTCTCCTGCAGCGCCAGGGTGGTGGCGGCGTCGCGCACCCGGCCCTTCACCGGCACCTGGCCACCCGAGCACTCCGTGCCGGCCCCGGCGGGAACGGCCGCGGGCACGAGGAGCGATGCCGTCAGCATCGCGAGGCCGGCGATCAGGGCACGGGAGAGGCGTCGCATGGCACCCACGGTAACGACGCCCCCCACGGTCGGGGCACGCGGCGACGCCTCACGCGGTGGCATCGGTCACTGCGTGGGATCTCCGCCACGTCGGCTGCGCCGCCTCGCACCGTGCCGGGCGGGACCGAACACCGACGGCCCGGCCTCCACCGTCGGGCTGCGCCCGGCGCTGGGCTCGACGGGCGGCTCGTCGAGGGCCCGCACACGCAGGTCGTCGAACTCCGACCGGGCCTGCCGCGCGTGGCCACCGACGAGCAGCGCACCGATCAACGCTCCGGCGGACACACCGATGACGGCCGCGCCCAGCACGAGCAGGGCGGCACCGCCCGACCGGCCCGGGTCGCTGACCGCGATGGCCACGACGCCGACCAGCATCCCCACCACCACGCCGATGGTCCCGCCCACTCCGGCACCGATGCCGTCCTCGGGGGTCAGGCCCCCGGAGCCCCGGGCCGCCGAGCGCTCGATGCGATCACGCTGCAGCTCCACCCAGGTGTGGTAGCGGCCGTCTGCTTCACTGCCGCTGATGGTGGTGTCGGTCATGTCGTCGGCCTCCTGCGGGTCGTCGCTACGCCGTCGGGGTCCTACCCCGCGTGCGCCTCCCCAAGTCGCGCCGGGCCCGTCCCCCACCACCGGCCCGGGCACCGCGGGGCCTCCCCTCCGGGTGTCGGCGCCACGAGCGGCGGGCCCCGCCGGCGCTCAGGTGGGCCCGTCGAGCGCCGCGGCGATGTTGGCGCGGAGCCGGGCCAGGACGGTGCGCCAGAAGGCGGCCAGCTCGTCGGCCTCGGCGTCGTCGGCGGCGTGCTGGTGCACCTCGACGCGACAGCCGGCATCGCTGGGGGCGACCCGCAGGTAGGCGGTGCGCTCGCGCCCGGGAACGGGCACGGCGTCGTCCTGCGAGTCCCAGCGCATGGCGATCAGCTCGGGGGCCACCACCACGTCGTACACACCTCGCACCCGGATGCCCCGTGAGGTGGTGCAGGCGAAGCGGCCGTCGTCGATGGTGACGGGCACGCCGACCCATCGTGTGTACCGCTCGGGATCGGTGAGGCACGAGAAGGTGTCGGCGGCCGACCGCTCGACCTCCACCGAGATCACCGCGGTGCGGTCGACACGGACCGCCACCGCGTCGACCCCCTCGGCGGCGTCGCCGGGGCGGCCCTTCCACCGGCCGGTGTGGGCCAGCAGGGCCTCGAAGCCCCGGAAGGCGTCCTTGCGGGCCCGGTAGCGCCGGAAGTTGCCGTCGACCCGCATCTCCACCAGTCCGGCGTCGCGCAGCACCGCCAGATGCTGCGAGATGGTGGGGGCGGTCACCTCGAAGGCCGCGGCCACGTCGCCCGCGGGCAGCTCCTGGTCCCAGACCAGCCACAGGATCTCGCGCCGGATGGGCGACGAGAGCGCATCGAGGACCTGCTGGGGCTCAGCCGTCACGCCGTGCAGGGTAGCCGGTTGACCGACCTATTTCGGCTGTGATCTAATTCGGCTCACTTCGAATCAGCAACCCGACCCCAAGGAGCAGACCATGGCCAACTTCATCCTCGCCTACCGCGGTGGCAGCGTGCCCGAGACCGAGGAGGAGCAGCAGGCGGTGATGGAAGCCTGGATGGGCTGGTTCGGCGCCCTCGGCGACAAGGTGGTCGACGGCGGCGCCCCGTTCGGCGCGTCGATGAGCCGCACGGCCGACGGCGCGCCGGCCGACGGCGCGCCGTCCGCCCTCACCGGGTACTCGATCGTCGACGCCGAGAGCCTGGCTGCGGCCACCGAGCTGGCCGGCGGCTGCCCCATCCTCACCGCCGGCGGCAGTGTGGACGTGTACGAGGCCATGCCCATGTAGGCACCCGGGCCGCGCCCACCGAGGGCGCGGCCCTCGCCCGCCCTGCGACCTGCACGACGTTCGGCCGACGCTCGCTCCCCCGACCACGAAGGAACCCGATGCCCGACCTCCTGCCCATGATCCACGCCGAGCGGGGCACGCTCGCCGACTACCTGGCCACGCTGGGGCCCGACGACTGGTCGCACGACACCTGGTGCGACAAGTGGAACGTGCAGCAACTGGTCGGGCACCTGATCGCGGCCGCCAACGTCACCGCGCCCCACTTCTTCATCGGACTGGTGAAGTGCGGGTTCAGCTTCGACAGGTTCGTCGACGGCGACCTGCGCTCGTTCGCCGAGGGCAGCCCCGATCAGGTGCTCCAGCGGTTCCGCGGCATCATCACCAGCGACCGCACACCGCCGGGGCCCACCTACGTGGCGCTCGGCGAGGTGATGGTGCACGGCGAGGACATCCGGCGGGCCCTGGGGGCCCCGGGTGAGCACCCCGAGGAGCACCTCGTCACCCTGGCCGACCTCTACAAGAAGACAGGCGCCCCGCTGCACGGGAAGAAGCGGGCCGCCGGCCTGCGCTTCGAGGCCACCGACACCGACTGGACCACCGGCGACGGCCCCGTGGTGAGCGGCCCCACCATGTCGCTGATCATGGCCATCGTGGGCCGCGAAGGCGCCCTGGCCGACTGCTCCGGCGACGGGGTCGACCTGCTCCGCACCCGCGCCACGGTCTGACCCGCCGCGACGTCCGACCCACCGCGACGTCCGACCCACCCGCGACGTCCGACCCGCGGCGGGGTCTCGGACGCCGGCGCGGCGTCTGACCCGCGGCGGCGTCGGGCCCGAACCACCGCCTGACCTGCGGCGGCCTCGGGCCCGCGGCGGCGTCAGCCGGCGGGGCAGCCCCGGTCGGCGAACGCGTCCGGGGTGGTGTAGGTGCCCTCGGGCAACAGGTCGCCGACCACCGCCGCCTCGTCACCGGGGGCCTCGACCGAGGCGATCGAGTGCTCGAAGCCGGCCGCCGGCAGCATGTGGCGCAGCAGCAGGGTGCCGGCCTCGGGACGGCTCACCCCGTCTCCCGGCCCCCAGTCCAGCCAGGCCACCCCGCAGTCGGTGGTGGCGTTGTCGGGGCGGTCCTCGGGCAGGCCGAGCACGATCGTGTAGCGGCCCTCGTCGTCCACGGGCACCTGCTCGTCGTACAGGCAGCCCGACACCCTGGTGGTCACCGGGCTCTCGTTCTGGCAGAGCGACCAGTAGCGCACGTCGCCGTCGCCCATCGTGGGATCCCCCGACGACGTGGCCGGGGTGCGGGGCGCGGTGCCGGTGAGCACCAGCAGGTTGTGACCGTCGGCGTCCGGCCCCAGCAGGCGGTTCACCGCGGCGACCACGTAGCTGTTGTCGGCGTTGCTGTAGTAGCCACCCACCCGGGTGGCGTCCACCGCCGCCAACTCCCCCTCCTTCGGGGTGTGCGCGTAGAAGGTGCTGAGCAGCGCGTGGCGGGCGTTGAAGAACGCGTGCCACTCGACGGGGTCGAACGCGGGGTGGGTGGCCGGGTCGCCGAGGGCAACCAGGTCGCGGTAGGTGGCCTCGTCGAGGGCGGGCAGGTCGTCGGTGTGCAACACGGTGTCGACCCCCAGCGCGGCGCAGGCGTCGTCGCCCTCGAGCACCGTGCCGTCGGCCTCCACCACCTGCGCCACCGGGAGGCCGGCATCGCCCCACTGGTCGCGCCCGTCGTCGGGCACGTAGACCCGGTAGATCAACTGCTGTGCCGCGGTGCGGCCGTACAGCGTGTTGCCCGCTCGGTCCGCCGCGGCAGGCGCCTCGTCGGCCACCACCGCCACGCGGTACGCCCGCTCGGCCGCGGTCCGGTCGGCGCCGGCCTCGAACGGGTTGGTCGACCCCTCGTCCGGGGCGATGTCCACATCGGCCAGCACGTCGACCGGCACGCCGTCCACCCCCGTGGCCGGGTCGGGCCCGTAGGCGTTGAACGAGGCGTAGCGGGCGTGGGGGTAGACGCCGGTGAGACGCAGGGAGGCGCCCTCGGGCAGGGTGTAGCTGGTGAACCAGTAGGCGGCGCCGCTGTCGGGATACTGGGTGTTGCTGGCATCGACGGTGACGGCATCGGACCAGAAGCAGGTGTCGGTGGGCGGTGCCGGCGTGGTGGTGCCGGCCACTTCCTGCGGCTCGTCGGCGCCCGAGCCGCAGGCGGTGAGTCCGGCGGCGAGCGCCACGACGAGGCCCAAGAGCGCGCCATCCGTGAACGCGCAGCGACGTGGGGCCATGCCAGATGATGCCCCCAGAACGGCGGGCCCGGCGATTGTCTACCCTGCACTGATGGACGTGTGGCCTGGCAGCGCCTACCCCTTGGGCGCCACCTACGACGGGTCGGGCACGAACTTCTCGCTGTTCTCCGAGGTGGCCGAGCGGGTCGAGCTGTGCCTGCTGGGCAAGAAGGGCCAGGAGAAGCGGTTCGACCTCGAGGAGGTCACCGCCCTGTGCTGGCACGCCTACCTCCCCGGCGTCGAGCCCGGCCAGCGCTACGGGTTCCGGGTGCACGGCCGGTGGGACCCCGACGAGGGGCTCCGGGCCAACGCCGACAAGCTGCTGCTCGACCCCTACGCCAAGGCGGTGTGCGGCAGCCTGAAGTGGAACGAGTCGGTCTTCGCCCACCGCCTCGACGAGCCCGACGGGCCACCCAGCGAGCTCGACAGCCGCGGCTCGGTGCCGCTCGCGGTGGTCACCAACCCCTACTTCGACTGGGCCGACGACCGCCACCCGCACACCCCCTGGCACGAGACGGTGGTCTACGAACTGCACGTGCGGGGGTTCACCAACACCCACCCTGACATCCCCGAGGACCAGCGGGGCACCTACGCCGGGCTGGCCCACCCGGCCGCCATCGACCACCTGCACCGCCTCGGCGTCACCGCGGTCGAGCTCCAACCCGTGCACCAGTTCGTGGACGAGCACGCCCTCGTCGAGGCCGGGCTCCGCAACTACTGGGGCTACAACTCCATCGCCTACCTGGCGCCTCACAACCGCTACAGCGCCAGCAGCGACCTCGGCGGCCAGGTGCGCGAGTTCAAGCAGATGGTGAAGGCCCTGCACGCCGAGGGCATCGAGGTGATCCTCGACGTGGTCTACAACCACACCGCCGAGGGCAACCACCTGGGCCCCACCCTGTCGTTGAAGGGCATCGACAACCAGGCCTACTACCGGCTCGACCCCGACGACCCCAGCCGCTACGTGGACTACACGGGCACCGGCAACACGCTGAACATGCGCCACCCCCACGTGCTGCAGCTGATCATGGACAGCCTGCGCTACTGGGTCACCGAGATGCACGTCGACGGGTTCCGCTTCGACCTGGCCGCCACCCTGGCCCGCGAGCTGCACGACGTCGACCGCCTGTCGGCGTTCTTCGACCTCATCCAGCAGGATCCCGTGGTCAGCCAGGTGAAGCTCATCGCCGAGCCGTGGGACGTGGGCGAGGGCGGCTACCAGGTGGGCAACTTCCCACCGCTGTGGTCCGAGTGGAACGGCCAGTACCGCGACACGGTCCGGGACTACTGGCGGGGCGAGGACCAGACCCTCGCCGAGTTCGCCTACCGCTTCACCGGCAGCTCCGACCTCTACGCCACCACCGGTCGCCGGCCCTACGCCAGCATCAACTTCGTCACCGCCCACGACGGGTTCACGCTCACCGACCTGGTGTCGTACAACGAGCGCCACAACCTGGCCAACGGCGAGGACAACAACGACGGCGAGTCGCACAACCGCTCGTGGAACTGCGGCGCCGAGGGCCCCACCGACGACCCCGGCATCAACGAGCTCCGGGCCCGCCAGCGCCGCAACTTCCTCACCACCCTGTTCCTGTCGCAGGGCGTGCCCATGCTCCTGTCGGGCGACGAGTTGGGCCGCACCCAGCAGGGCAACAACAACGCCTACTGCCAGGACAACGAGCTCTCGTGGCTCGACTGGGCGACGGTCGACCACGAGCTGCTCGAGTTCGCCTGCCGCCTCATCAAGCTGCGCCGTGACCACCCGGTGTTCCATCGGCGGCGCTGGTTCGACGGCCGCCCCCTCGTCGACGGCGACAGCGGCCAGATCACCGACATCGGCTGGTTCCGCCCCGACGGCCAGCAGATGACCCACGACGACTGGAACGTGGGGTTCGCCCGCACGATCGGCGTGGCCCTCAACGGCGACCTGATCCCCTCACCCGGGCCTCGGGGCGAGCGCATCACCGACGACGACTTCTTCTGCATCTTCAACGCCCACGACCAGCGCCTCGACGTCCGCCTGCCCGACTCCCTCCCCGGCGGGGAGTGGGTGGTCGAGATCGACACCTTCGACCCCGACCGCGCCGCCGAGCCCCGCAAGCCCGGCGACACCCTCCCGGTCGAGGGCCGCGCCAGCCTCATCCTCCGCCGCGACGCCTGACGGGTCGGCCGTCACGGCCATCGGCCCGGGCAACTGCGGCGTTGACCATGAACGACGATTCGGACTCATCCCGCAACCGTCGCCGCCCGCTCGATGAGGGCGCGCTCATCCGGCGACACTCGTGCCTCCATCCGGTCCGTCCTCAGCGCCATCGGCCGTCCCTCTCGTGCGCTACGGACGGTTGTGCGGCGCGGGGCCCTGGAAGGTCCAGTGTTCACTCAGGTCCGGTGTCGCCGTCCCAGGTGAGGAACACCACTGCGAGGGGTGGCAGGGTGAGGTTCACCGAGAAGGGGCGGCCGTGCATGGGGACGGGAGTGGCGTCGACGCCACCCAGGTTGCCCCAGCCGCTGCCGCCGTACACCTCGGCGTCGCTGTTCAGCGCCTCGCGCCAGTGGCCCAGGCCGGGCACGCCGATGCGGTAGTTCTCGTGCGGGGTGGGGGTGTGGTTGGCGACGACCAGCACCAGGTCGGCGGGGTCGCGCCCCTTGCGCAGGAAGGCCAGCACCGAGTCCTCGGCTGCGTCGGCCACCAGCCACTCGAAGCCGGCGGGGTCGCAGTCCAGCTCGTGCAGGGCGGGGGTCGAACGGTAGAGCGCGTTGCAGTCGGCCACCCAGCGCGACATGCCGGCGTGGCGGGGCCGGTCGAGCAGCCACCAGTCCAGCTCCGAGTCGTGGTCCCACTCGCGCTCCTGGGCCAGCTCGGTGCCCATGAACAGCAGCTTCTTGCCGGGCTGGCCGGTCATCGAGCCCAGCAGCAGGCGCAGGTTGGCGTGGCGCTGCCAGTCGTCGCCGGGCATGCGACCGTAGAGCGACCCCTTCCCGTGCACCACCTCGTCGTGCGACAGCGGCAGCTCGAAGTTCTCGGTGAAGGCGTAGACCATGCGGAAGGTGAGGTCGTGCTGGTGCCAGCGCCGGTGCACCGGGTCGCGCCCGAAGTACTCGAGGGTGTCGTGCATCCAGCCCATGTCCCACTTGAAGCCGAAGCCGAGGCCGCCCAGGTAGGTCGGCCGCGACACCATCGGCCACGCGGTCGACTCCTCGGCGATGGTCTGGATGCCGTCGCACTCGCGGTACACGGTCTCGTTGAGCTGACGCAGGAAGCCGATCGCGGCCAGGTTCTCGCGGCCCCCGTGCTCGTTCGGCACCCATTCGCCGGCGGCCCGCGAGTAGTCCAGGTAGAGCATCGAGGCCACCCCGTCGACCCGCAGGCCGTCACCGTGGAAGTGCTCCAGCCAGAACACCGCGCTCGAGATCAGGAAGCTGCGCACCTCGTTGCGGCCGTAGTTGAAGATCAGGCTCTTCCAGTCGGGGTGGAAGCCCTGGCGGGGGTCGGCGTGCTCGAACAGGTGGGTGCCGTCGAAGGACCCCAGGGCGAAGGCGTCCTCGGGGAAGTGGGAGGGCACCCAGTCGAAGATCACCCCGACGCCGTCCTGGTGGAGGCGGTCGACGAGCGCCATCAGGTCGGCAGGCTCGCCGTAGCGGGCGCTGGGGGCGAAGTAGCCGGTGGTCTGGTAGCCCCATGAGCCGTAGAACGGGTGCTCCATCAGCGGCAGGAACTCCACGTGGGTGAACCCGTGGTCGCGGACGTGCTGCGACAGCGGCTCGGCGATCTCGCGATAGCTCGGCATGCGCCCGTCGGGCCGGCGCCACGACCCCAGGTGCACCTCGTACACCGACACCGGGGCATCGACGGCGTGCTTCTGGGCCCGGGTGGCCATCCACTCGGCGTCGCCCCAGTCGTGGGTGCCACCGCCGATGATCGAGGCGGTGTTCGGTGGCTCCTCGGTGCGCCGGGCGAACGGGTCGGCCTTCTCCACCGAGCGGCCGCCGCCCCGGATCACGTACTTGTAGCGCTGTCCCGCGCCGGCCTCGGGCACGACGCCCTGCCAGATCCCCGACGAGCCCCGGGGAGCCAGCGGATGGGTGGCGGGGTCCCAGAAGTTGAAGTCACCGACCACCGACACCGACTCGGCCGCCGGCGCCCACACCGCGAACTCGGTGCCCTCGCCGGCGGCGTGCGCGCCGAGGTGCTCGTACATGCGGTCGTGGGTGCCTTCGTTGAAGCGCCACAGGTCGTCGTCGGTCAACCGGGGATCCGTCACCCGCCCTCCCCTACCCCACGGGCGGCCACCAGGCGGTCGAGGCGGGCCGCGATCGCGGGGTCGTCCGCGATCTCGTCGAGCGTGCGGGCGATGCGGCGCCGCCAGTTCGGCTCCTCCGGCCCGGTGCCCGGCCGGTTCTGACGGCGCGGCTCGCCCCACAGGTCCTCGAGCGTCACCACCACCGATGCAGCATCGCTCCGGCCCAGCCAGCCGAGCAACGCCTCGAGCACGTCGAGGGGGTCGCCGGTGACGGGGGCCTCACCCTCGGCGGTCAGCTGCTCGACGATGCGGGCCCGCCACTCGTCGCCGGCGCCGGCCCAGAAGGCCGCGAACGGGTCCATGTCGTGGGTGTTCACCACCGCCATGGTGGCGGCCGGCGCCCAGCGGGCGTGCGGGGCGGCGTCCAGCTCGAACTGGGTGGCGTACATGCCGAGCAGGCGGTGCTCGGCCAGCAGGTCGTTCACCTCGGGGGGCACGGTGCCCAGGTTCTCACCCACCACCGCCGCGCCCGCACGCCAGGCCTCGAGGGTGAGCACCGCAGCCAGCTCGTCGGCCGGGTAGTGCACGTAGGCGCCGTCGGTGGCCGGTGCGCCGTCGGGCACCCACCACAGCCGGCGTAGCGCCATCACGTGGTCGTAGCGCACCACCCCCGCGTGGCGCAGCTGGTGGGCCAGGCTGGCCCGGAGGTAGGCGTGGCCGTCGGCGCGCGACGCCTCGGGCAGCAGCGGCGGGAACCCCCAGTCCTGGCCGCCGGTGAAGAAGTCGTCAGGCGGTGCCCCCACGCTCACGCCGTCGGCGAACAGCTCGGGCGAGCGCCACACGTCGAAGCCCGCACCGTGCACGCCGAGGGGCAGGTCGAGGAACAGCGACTGGCCCCGACGGTCGAGCCGACCGGACAGGTCGGCCAGCTGGGTCTCCATGGCCCACTGCGCGTAGCGGTGCCGGAGCACCGCGTCGGCGTCCGTGGCGGTGAGCGGTCGCCCCGGCGGCGGCGGCCCGTGCTGATCCACCTCGGCCCGCCACCGGGCCAGCTCGTCCACGTGGGGGTGGGCGGCGGTGAAGGCGTCGAGCTCGGCCCGACGGGCATCGCCGAGCCCTCCGGCCATGGCCACGAGCGCCGTCCGCACGCGGAGGACCTCGGCGTCCCAGTCGATCAGGTCGCCGCCCTCGGCGGGGACCGCAGGGGCCGTCGACCGCCCCGCCGAGGCCAGGGTGGGAAGGTCGAGGCTCGCGGCCTCGGGCAGCGCGGCCAGGTCGAGATGCCGTTCGTTCCACGCCAGGCGCGACACCGGCGCGTACGGGCTGGCGTCGCCGTCGAAGGTGGCCAGCAGCGGCAGGGTGCCGACGACCTGTCCGCCCAGGCCGGCCACCCAGTCGGCGAGCGTGCCCAGATCGCCCAGGTGGCCGACAGCACGCGGGTGCACGCCCGCCGGGCAGGAGCGGCGCAGGGCGTACACGGGCGCGAACACCCCCCAGCCCCGGGCGAGCGCCGGCGCCAGGCGCGGCGCCACCAGCACGTGCCCTGCCTCGCGGCGGTGGTCGGCGTCCACCACCACCCGGTGGGCGCCGATGGGCAGGTCGCCCAGCAGCGCCCGCTGGGCCACCCGGCGCTGCCCGTCCACCTCGGCCGCGCCGGTCTCGACCAGCAGGTCGGGGCCGAGGGTCCGGTGGTGGGTGGCGCCCCCCTCGAGCTCGATCGACACCTCGATGGGCCGGCCCGCCGCGGCCGCGGGGCGACGCACCTCGACCGCGGCCGGGTCGCCCTGCCAACAGACCGTCGTGGGCGCCACCAGTGCGTCCCAGTGGCGGCGGTGCAGGGCGCGGTGCGAGCCCGCGACCGTGGCCTCGTCGTCGGCGGGGAGCCCCACCGCGGCGAGCAAGGCCTGCAGCACCGACACCTGGGTGAGGTGCAACCGGCCGTCGACGTCGTGGTACTCGGTGGCGATGCCCGCTCCCCAGGCCAGCTCACGCAGGCCCGAGGGCGCGGACTCGCTCACCGGGCGCCGTCGCCGGCCGCGAGGGTGTCGAGCAGGCCGGTCAGCGGGATCCACGCCCACTCGGGCCGGTTGCCCAGCTCGTAGGACAGCTCGTAGACCGCCTTCTCCAGCACGAACGCGTCGAGCAGCACCCGCAACGACGCGGGATCGGCGGGCAGGAAGGCGGCATCGCCGGCCTCGCGCAGATACGCGCCGAGGAAGCGCCCCGCGGCCCAGCCGTACCAGCCGTGGGCCCAGGTGACCGCCCGCTGGGCCGGTTCGCTGCCGCTGGGCAGCAGGCCCCGCTCCTCCTCGCGCCGCAGGGCCACGAGGGTCGCGTAGTGGAACGACCGGAGCATGCCGGCCACGTCGCGCAGCGGCGCCCGGCGCAGGCGCCGCTCGGTGATCGACTGGAGCGGCTCGCCCTCGAAGTCGAGGAACACCACGTCGCGGCCGGTGAAGAGCACCTGGCCCAGGTGGAGGTCGCCGTGGGTGCGGATGCGCTGGCCCCCCAGCCGGTTCGTGCGCAGCGGCTTGAACCGGTCGAGCAGGTCGGCCTCGCGCCCCAGCAGGGCCAACGCGTGCTCGGCCACGTCGTCGGGCAGGTCGCCGAGGCGCTTGCGCAGACTGGCCAGCGTGCGCGCCGCCGAGCTCCGCATGGCCTGGTGCAGCGACCGCTGGTCGAGCACCGACAGGTCGTCGGCGCCGAAGGCAGGGTCGTCGGTGGGCGCGGCCAGCGCCCGGTGCAGTTGCGCCGTGCGCGCGCCCAGCAGGTCGCAGACCTCGAGGTAGGCGCCGCTGGCCCGCATGGCCACGTCGGGCACTTCGTCATCCATGTGGTCGAGGGGGTGGCCGGTCGGCAGGGCGAGGTCGTCTGGCTGCTCGTCGAAGGTCTCGCCGTAGAACCGGCTCAACGCGTCGATGGTGTGCTGCCACAGGTCGCCCTCGTTGGGGACGAAGCCCTGCACGATGGCCACGGTCATCGGGTCGCGAGGCCCGGCCTGGTACTCGACCGCGCCCAACAGCGGCGGCACGTGCTCGAACCCCTGCTCAGCGAGGAACCGGCCCACCTCGAGGTCGGGGTTGATGCCCGGCTCGAGCCGCCGGAACACCTTCATGATCGCCTGATCGCCGATGACCACCGAACTGTTGCTCTGCTCGGCGCGGAGCGCGGTGATGTCGGCGTCGGCGAGCGCGGGCGCCATCTGGCGCAGCGCCGGGGTGGGCGACCCGAGCAGGGCACCCTTTTCGCCCGGGCGGGGGCGTCGGCTGCGCGACCGGTCGAGCAGGGCACGGGCCGCCGACGGCTCCCACAGCGCCTCGCTGAGCACCCGCGTCTCACCGGAGGGGCGGCGCAGCTCGGCCACCACCCCGAGGCTCAACTCGCCGAGCAGCGCATCGGCCCGCTCACCGCCGACGATCGCCAGGGGCAGCGCGAACGTGGCCGGCTCGCCCTCCCGGAACTGCACCCGCACGAGCACCAGGTAGGTGGGGACGCCTTCGCCCCGCGAGCCGAGCGGCACCACGTCGACGATGCGTGCAGTGCTGATCGTGCGGTCCTTGCCCGGGAACCAGCGCCGATGCAGCAGGTGGGCGGGCAGGAGGTGATCGACCGCGGACCGGGCCGGCCCCTCGAACACCGTGTCCCACGGCCCGTCCACCTCGACGGTGGGCACCGGGCCGCCCGAGGCGGCGCCGGACACTGGCGCGTCGGTCTCCTGGCGGGTCAGCGAGAACCAGTGGAAGGCATAGGGCCCGAGGGTGACGAGGTAGGGCAGCTCGCCCACCGGGGGGAATTCGGTGCGCCCGAACAGCTCGACGGGCCGGGCACCGGCGTGCTCGGCCAGGTCGAGCTCGGCGTACTGGGCCGAGCCGGCAAGGTTGGCCACCACGAGCACGTGCTCGTCCTCGTGCGACCGGACGAAGGCGACGATGCGGGGGTTGTCGGGCAGCAGCATGCGCAGGGTGCCCCGGCCGAACTCGGGATGGCGGCTGCGCACGTGCAGGATCTGGCGCATCCACCGGTAGAGCGAGTTCTCGTGGGCCTGCTGCACCTCCACGTTCACCATCTCGTAGTGGAACTCGGGGTCGATGATGGTGGGCAGGTAGAGCTTCTGGGGGTTCGCCGTCGAGAACCCGGCGTTGCGGTCGGGCGACCACTGCATCGGCGTGCGCACCGCGTCGCGGTCGCCCAGGTAGACGTTGTCGCCCATGCCGATCTCGTCGCCGTAGTAGATGACCGGTGTGCCCGGCAGGGCCAGGAGCAGGCCGTTGAGGAGCTCGATCTTGCGGCGGTCGTTGCCGAGCAGCGGGGCGAGACGCCGGCGGATGCCGGCGTTGATGCGCATCTGCGGGTCGTGGGCGTAGACGCGGTACATGTAGTCCCGCTCCTCCTCGCTCACCATCTCGAGCGTCAGCTCGTCGTGGTTGCGCAGGAAGATGGCCCACTGGCTGCCCTCGGGCAGCGCCGGCGTCTGGTCGAGGATGTCGACGATCGGGAAGCGATCCTCCATCTGCACCGACATGAAGAGGCGGGGCATGAGCGGGAAGTGGAACGCCATGTGGCACTCGCGCTCGTCGGCGTCGCCGAAGTACTCCACCGCGTCCTCGGGCCACTGGTTCGCCTCGGCCAGCAGCATGCGGTCGGGGAAGTGCTCGTCCATGTGGCGGCGCAGTTGGCGGAGGAAGGCGTGGGTCTCCGGCAGGTTCTCGCAGTTGGTGCCGTCGCGCTCGTACAGGTAGGGCACCGCGTCGAGGCGCAGGCCGTCGATGCCCATCTTGAACCAGAAGTCGAGCGTGTCGAAGACCGCCTTGTGCACCTCGGGGTTCTCGAAATTCAGGTCGGGCTGGTGCGAGTAGAAGCGGTGCCAGAAGTAGGCGCCGGCCACCGGGTCCCACGTCCAGTTGGACGACTCGAAGTCCGAGAAGATGATGCGGGCGTCGCGATAGCGCTCGGGGGTGTCGCTCCAGACGTAGAAGTTGCGCCAGCGGCTGCCCGGTGCCGCCCGCCTGGCCCGCTGGAACCAGGCGTGGGCGTCGGAGGTGTGGTTGATCACCAGCTCGGTGACCACCCGCAGCCCCCGCCGGTGGGCCTCGCGCAGCATCCGGCGGAACGAGGCCAGGCTGCCGTACGACGGGTTGATGGTGCGGTAGTCGGCGATGTCGTAGCCGTCGTCGCGCAGCGGCGACGGGTAGAACGGCAGCAGCCACACGGTGTTGACGCCGAGGTCGTGCAGGTAGTCGAGACGGCTGGTGAGGCCGTCGAAGTCGCCGATGCCGTCGCCGTCGGAGTCCTGGAAGGCCCGGATGTGGACCTCGTAGATGATGGCGTCGCGGTACCAGTCCGGGCCGTCGGACAGCGCCACGGGTGGCGGGAGCGGAGCGGGGCCGTGCGGCCCGTAGGGGCTCACGCGTCCCGCGCCGGTCGGGTGAGGGCGAAGACGTGGGCGGGCATCACGCCGGGGTCGAGCTCGACGTAGTTGTCGGCGCCCTGCCAGCGGTAGCGCGCGTCGCCGAGCAGGTCGTGCACCTCGAACGGCTGATCGCCGTCCACACCCAGCTCGTCGAGATCGAGGTGCACCACCCCGGCCCGGGTGTGGTGGGGATCGGTGTTGACCACGGTGAGCACCACGTCGTCGTGCCCGTCGCCGCGCCCGTCGGTGCGCTTCGAGTAGCAGAGCAGGTCGTCACCGTCCACGTCGTGGAACCGCAGCCTGGTGTTGGTGTGCAGGGCGGGGTGGGCCCGGCGGATGGCGTTCAATCGGGCCAGCAGGGGCGCCAGCGAGTCGGGCCGGTCGCGGTCCCAGTGCCGCACCTCGTACTTCTCCGAGTGCAGGTACTCCTCGCTGCCCGGGGCGCGAGGCACGTGCTCGCCCAACTCGAACGCGGGCCCGTACACGCCGTAGCTGGCGGCGAGGGTGGCGGCCAGCACGGCCCGGCCCGCGAACGCGGCCCGACCGCCGTGCTGCAGGTGCTCGGTGAGGATGTCGGGGGTGTTCGGCCAGCAGTTGGGGCGCAGGTACTCGGCCACCGGCGTGGTGGTGAGCTCGGTGAAGTACTCGCGCAGCTCCCACGCGGTGTTGCGCCAGGCGAAGTAGTTGTACGACTGGCTGAACCCCAGCTTGGCCAGGTGCTCGAGCACCCGGGGGCGGGTGAAGGCCTCGGCCAGGAAGACGACGTCGGGGTGCGCCGAGCGCACCTCGGCCAGCAGCCACTCCCAGAACCGGAACGGCTTGGTGTGGGGGTTGTCGACCCGGAAGATGCGCACACCCTCGCCCACCCAGTGCTCGACCACGCCGAGCAGGGCCGACCACAGGCCCTCGCGGTCGGCGGTGTCGAAGTCGATCGGGTAGATGTCCTCGTAGCGCTTCGGCGGGTTCTCCGCGAACTGGATGGTGCCGTCGGGACGGTGCCGGAACCACTCCGGGTGCTCGGTGACCCACGGGTGGTCGGGTGAGCACTGGTAGGCGAGGTCGAGGGCGAGCTCGATGCCGTGACGCCCGGCATCGGCCACCAGCGCCCGGAAGTCGGCGGCGGACCCCAACTCGGGATGGATGGCCGTGTGGCCCCCGTCGGGGCCCCCGATCGCCCACGGGCTGCCGGGATCGCCCCGCCGAGCGGTGAGCGCGTTGTCGGCGCCCTTGCGGCCGGTGACGCCGATGGGGTGGATCGGCGGCAGGTACACCACGTCGAACCCCATGGCCGCGATCTCGGGCAGCCGCGCGCCCACGTCGGCGAACGTGCCGTGGCGGCCGGCCACGGTGGCCGCCGAGCGGGGGAACAGCTCGTACCAGGCGCCGTAGCGGGCCCGCTCGCGCTCGACCAGCACGGTGCACTCGGGGTGGAGGGTGCCGGCTCGGCGGTCGGCGAGGGCGTCCATCTGGGCGGCCAGGGCCTCGGCCGCGTCCCGGAACCCGGCGGCGTCGCCCGCGAGCAGCGGGCGAGCGGTGGCCCGCAGCCGGTCGGCGGCCTTGGCCGGGGCGGCCGCCGCGGCGGCCTCGACGAGCAGGGCACCCACCTGCAGGTCGACGGCCACGTCCTGGCCGGCCTCGACCTTGGCCAGGGTGCCCTGCAGCCAGGTGCGGAACGGGTCGATCCAGCCCTCGACGGTGAACCGGTGCGTGCCCAACCCCTCGACGTCGAACGAGCCCTGCCAGTGGTCGTTGCCCAGGGGCTCGAGCGGGACCGCCGACCAGCGTCCCCCCGGCGGCTGGTGCAGCAACCGCGCCGCCACCACGTCCTTGCCGTCGGCGAACACGTCGGCGCTCACCCTCACCGACTCGCCCGACACCCGCTTCACCGGGAACCGGCCGCAGTCGACCACGGGGGCCACGTTCTCGATCACCACGCGGCCGGCCACCGACGCGACGGGCGACCCGCTCCCGGTCATGTGGCCGCGCCGCCGGGCGGGTAGATGCGCCGGGCGTACTCGCGCACCATCCGGCTGGCGGAGAACCGGGGGCCGTTCGTCTTCAGGCTGTTGCGCACCATCGCCAACCAGCCGTGGGGGATGCCCTCGTCGCCCCTGTCGTTGAACAGCGGCACGACCTCGCCCTCGAGCAGGTCGTACACCGCGGCGGCGTGGCGGTGGTCCTGGGCCTCGTGGTCGGGATCGGTCGCGCCCTCGATGGCCCACCCGTTGGCGCCGTCGTAGGCCTCGGCCCACCAGCCGTCGAGCACCGACAGGTTCAGCGCCCCGTTGAGGGCGGCCTTCATCCCGCTGGTGCCACTGGCCTCCTCGGGGGGCCGGGGCACGTTGACCCACAGGTCGCACCCCCCGACCAGCTGGCCGGCGAAGGACAGGTCGTAGTCCTCGAGGAACGCCACGTGGCCCGCGACCGCCGGCGCGCCCTTGAGCTCGAACGTGCGGGCGAGGATGGCCTTGGCCCCCTCGTCGAGGGGGTGCGCCTTCCCCGCGAACACGAATTGCAGCGAGCGGTCGCCGGTGAGCAGGCCGAGGGCCCGCTGCGGCTCGATGGTGAGCAGGTTGAGCCGCTTGTAGGCCGCCAGCCGCCGTGCGAAGCCCACGGTGAGCCGGTCGGGGTCGAAGCCCACCGCGGCCGCCTCGGCGTACTCGACCTCCTCGCCGCGCCGGAGCCGGTCGCTCGCCGACCGATGGCGGATCAGGTCGACCAGACGCTCCCGGCTCGCGGCGCGAGCCGACCACAGCTCCTCGTCGGAGATGTCGTCGACCACCTGCCAGGTGTCGGGGTCGTCGGCCCGCTCGAGCCACCCGTCACCCAGATGGCGGTCGAACAGCGCCTTCATGTCCGGCCCCAGCCAGGTGGGGACGTGCACGCCGTTGGTCACATGGGTGATGGGAACGTCGTCGACGGCGCCGCCGAACAGGGGCTGCCACATCTCGCGGGCCACCTCGCCGTGGCGGCGGCTGACCCCGTTGGTGGACCGGGCCGCCCTGAGCGCCAGCGGTGTCATCCCCACCCGGCCGACGGGATCGTGCGGGTCGAGGCGACCGAGGCCGAGGAACCGCTCCGGCTCACCGGTGGCCTCGGCCACGCGGTGCAGCATCAGCCGCGCCTCTCGGTCGCCGTAGGTCTCGTTGCCGGCCGCCACCGGCGTGTGGGTGGTGAACACGAGCCGTTCGCGGGCCTCGGCCCACGCCTCGTCGAAGCCCTGGCCGCGGGCCCGGGCCCGCCCGACGAGCTCGGCCATCGAGAGCGCGGGGTGCCCCTCGTTGATGTGGAACACCGAGGGATCGACACCCAGCCGATCGAGGGCCTGGGCGCCCCCGAAGCCGAGGACCGCGTACTGCGCGAGGCGCACCGAGGCGATCCCCTCGTAGAGGCGCGAGGTGATCCACCGCCCGACAGTGGTGTTGCCCGCGCAGTCGGTGTCCAGCAGGTACAGCGGCACCCGCCCGACATCGGCCCGCCACACCCGAGCCACCACGTCGTCGTCGTCGACCGGCACCGTGACCGTCAGCGGGCCGCCGTCGCCGTCGGTGAGGGCCACGCACGGCAGGCGCTGCGGGTCGGTGTCGAGCCAGTACTCGTGCTGGTAGCCGGTGGTGTCGAGACGCTGGTGGAAGTACCCGGTGCGGTACAGCAGGCCCACCGCCACCATCGGCAGGGCCAGGTCGGACGCCTCTTTCAGGATGTCGCCGGCCAGCACGCCCAGGCCCCCTGAGTAGACCGGCAGCGAGGCGTGGACGGCGAACTCCGCGCAGAGGAAGGCGACGGGCCGCTCCACCGGCACGTCGGGCGCAGGGGGCCGGGCCAGGTCGGCATCGATCAGGGCGGCGAGGGCATCGGCCCGCTCGATCAACCCACCGTCGGCGGCGGCCGCCTCCAGGACGGGGGCGTCGGCCTCCGCCAGCAACCGCACCGGGTTGGCGCCCACGCGGGCCCACCGTTCGGGGTCGATCGCGGTGAACACGGCCGCTCCGTCGTCGGCCCACGACCAGCGGTAGTTGTAGGCGACGCCGGCCAACGGCGCGAGCGGCGCCGGGAGGCGGGCGGCCAGCGCCGCGACCGCACCGGCCATGTCGTGGTCACCGGGTCGGGGCGTCGGGATCGGCACGAGGGGACGCTATCGGGTGCACCGGCGGGTGACGGCGGGAACGGCGGGGCACCCGGCCGAGGGCACCCGACCGTCCCCGCCGCCGCGGTCACCAGAGGTGATAGCCGCCCGGGATCAGCTCCAGCGGGAGGTAGTGGAAGAAGATCTCGCCGTAGATCACGAAGGTGAGGATCGCGGCTGCGCCGGCCCAGAGGCCCAGCCGGTCGAGGATGGGCCAGGTCTCGGAGGCCGGGTGGAAGGGCTCGTCGGCGACGGGCATGCGCTGCACGTCGGCGACCTGGCGCTTGCTGTGGATGGTGCCGATGACGACCACGAAGAAGCAGACGCCGGAGATGAACATGATCGACCCGCCCAACGCGGTCAGGGCGTCGGCCACGTCCCAGCTCTTCATGATGTTGCCCAGGCTGTCGAGCGGTGGCGTGAAGCGGTGGAGGTAGGTGGCCTGGCTGATGTTGGTGCGTCGGGGCATGCCCTCGATGCCGCCCTGCATCTGGCCCCGGGAGAAGATGAACACGCCCACGATCCAGAGCCAGGTCTGGGCCACGGCCAGTCGGCGGCCCCACAGCTTCTTCCCGGTGAGATAGGGCACCAGCCAGTAGCAGATGGCCATGATCGACAGGGCGACCGCGGTGCCCACCGTCAGGTGGAAGTGGCCCACGATGAACGCGGTGTTGTGCACGGTCAGGTTCACCGTGTAGCTCGCGTTGATGAGGCCGCTGACGCCGCCCAGGATGAACCCGATGCCGGCCAGCAACTGCCCGGACACCGCGGGGTCGCCCCACGGCAGCTTGACGATCCACCCGAACCAGCCCTTGCCGCCACGGTTGCGCCCGGCGTTCTCGAGCGAGGCGATGACCGAGAAGAAGGTGACGACGCTGGGGAAGAAGATGCAGAAGGTCAACAGCCACGAGATGGTCTTCGACGAGAAGGGCACGCCGGGGTCGGTGAACTGGTGGTGGATGCCCACCGGCAACAGCAGCAGGAAGGCGATGAACACCACCCGCACCAACCCGTCGCTGGCCACACGGCCCTTCCCGGCCTGCTCGGGGAGGAACAGGTACCAGGACACGTAGATCGGGAGGAGCCAGAAGTACACGATCGGGTGCCCGGTGAACCAGAACAGGATGCGGGTGAACTGAGGGTCGATGCGGTCGGTGATGCCGAGCGACCACGGCAGCACGAACACGAGCACCTCGATGGCGATGCCGATCGAGGCGAGGAACCACATGAGCTCGGTGACGATCGAGGTGAACGCCAGCAGCGGGATGCGATCGGCCTCGTGGCCGTCGCGCCGCCATGCCCGCAGCGTGAGCAGCTGGTTGGCCAGCGTGGCCCAGGTGGACACGACGAGGAAGACGGCGCCGATGTAGAAGGCCGGGGTGGCCTGCAGCGGTGCGTAGAACGTGAACAGCACCGAGGCCTTGTTGGCCAGGATGGCCCAGGCGGCCAGGGCCACGCCGATCCACGCGAGGTAGAGGGACGTGTCGCGGAGCACCGGCGACACGAGCGGCCGGCGCAACGACTTCATGGTGGTCAGCGACATGAAGGCGTTGCTGAACGTGAAGGTGAAGACCAGCGCCAACGTCACGCCGTGCAGCGTGAGGCCCTGGTAGTAGCTCTGCAGCCCGACGGCGTCGTAGAGGTTGATGGGGCGGTTGAACACCTCCTCGAGGACGAAGTCGCCGCGGTCCGACGCCTGCAGGGCGCCCATCGCCAACCCGAGGGCGAGGCCGGTGAGGCTGAGGTAGAGCTGCCACTTGACGGCCCGCAGGTCGGCTTGACGGACGTTCGGGATGTCGATGGACCAGCGGCCCCGCTGCGTGGGCGTGCCGATGATCGGCTCCCCCGCGTCGGCGTCGCCGGCGGCGGACGGCAGGTCGTTGCCGTGTTCGATGGTGTCGGTCATCTCCGCTCGCTCACTCGACGTTGATGGTCATGTACATGGTCTGGTGGCCGAGGCCGCAGTACTCGTGGCACACCAACGAGTAGATGCCCGGCTCGTCGAAATTCACCTTGATCTTCGACACCTGCCCGGGGATGACCATCACGTTGGCGTTGGTGTCAGGGATGCGGATCCCGTGGATGACGTCTCGTGACACCGCCTGGATGGTCACCTCGGTGCCGGCGGCGACCGTCACCTCGTTCGGCGTCCACTGCCAGGCCTGGGCCACCAGCACGAGGTCGCCCGTGCCGTCGCCGTTGTCGGTGTAGCCGGGGTGGTCGAACGGCGAGGTGGTGTCGATCTCGGCCGGCTTCACCCGCCCGGCCGGTTGGGGCAGGGCTGCGTGGTGCCCCACGACCGAGATGATCAGGCCGGCCACCGCGCCGAGCAGGACCACGGCCGTGGCGTACATGAACCAGCGTTCGTAGCGTTCGATGTGCATCGGCTCAGCTCCGGGCGATCATCGTGAAGTAGGCGAACAGCCACGTGCCCGCCATCAGCACGATGAACAGCGCGCTCAACACGAGGGTGCCCTTGGGGTGACCTTCGGGGTCGGCGTCGTGGGCGCCCTCGGGGGCGCCGTCCGAGTCGGTGTCGTCGCTCATGTCGCTCCTCGCTCGTGGGATGGCGATCAGCCGGCCGAGACCGTGCCGGTCATCCCGGCGTCGAAGTGACCGGGGATGGTGCAGATCACCTGATAGTCACCAGGCTCGAGGGTCAGGCTCACGGAGTTGGACTCGCCCGGCGCGGTGTTGTCCACCGCCGCGAGCACCATCGACTCGTCGAACTCGGACTCGGCGGCGATCTCCTCGCCGGCCTTGAGCACGGTCCAGTTGTGCTGGACCGCCCCGTTGTTGGTGAGCTCGACGGTGGCCTCCGCGCCGGCGGTCAGCGAGACGTCGGCGGGGTCGAACGCGAACTCGGCGGCACCGACGCTGGCCGACGTGCCTCCTGACCCTCCCCCGGCGGCGGGCGCCGAGGTGCCCCCACCGTCGTCGCCTCCGGCCATGATCACCGCGATGACGCCGAGGGCCACCCCGAGCACGGCCAGCACGGTCACGACAGCCAGCCAGGCCGTCTCACCCGCCCCGAACCTCATCTCGGAGGTGCCGTCGTCGGCGGCCTCGGGTGCGGTCTTCTGCAGCTCGGTGTCGCTCACGTCCGAGGTCGTACCACGGGGTATCCGCGGGTGGACAGGGACCAAGGTCCCTAGTCGTCATCGGTCGCGCCCTCCCGGCGTGGGCGCGCGCCTGGCCCGGCCGCTGCCGACCGCCCAGGCGCGACGCCGACGTCGCGATGTCCGTTGCTGCGGTGTCAGTTGCTGAAGAGCACGATCCGCCAGACGATGCCGAGCAGGATGCCCACGAACCCGACGATGATGCCGGCGGTGGCCAGGCCGTCGCCGCCCTGGGTGCCACCCGATGCCTTGATCTGGTTCTTGGCCACGAAGCCGAGCACGATGCCGATGATCGAGCCGATGCCGCACAGCAGGCCGATGCAGCTGGCGATGATCGAGCCGACCGCCATCTGGTTGTTGGGCACGGCACCTGCGGGAGGGCCGGGAGGGGGTGTGTAGGACATGGGAGCGCTCCTTGGTTCGGATTGGGCCGCACGCTAGCCAGTCGTGACTGCGGCCGCCGCGATCCCCGTCCCCGTACCATCGGGCCCATGAAGATCGTGTCGCTCCTGCCCTCGGCCACCGAGATCGTCTTCGCCCTCGGCCTCGGCGACTCGCTCGAAGGCGTCAGCTTCGAGTGCGACTTCCCGCTCGAGGCCAGGGAGAAGACGGTGGTGTCGGGCACCGCCCTGCCCGCCGACCTCGACTCGTCCGCTGCGATCGATGCCGCCGTGCGCGCACGGCTGGCCGAGGGCGAGCCCATCTACACCCTGGACCGCGATCGGATCCGCGCCATCCAGCCCGACCTGATCCTCGCTCAGGACCTGTGCGAGGTCTGCGCGGTGCCGTCGGGCGCGGTCACCGACGCACTGGCCGACCTGGGCTGCAGTGCGCAGGTCGTGTCGCTCGACCCGGTCACGCTCGACGACGTGATCGACGGCATCGGGCAGGTGGGAGCGGCCACGGGCACCGACGACGCGGCCAACGAGCTCATGGCCCGGCTGCACGACCGGGTGGAGGACGTCCACGACGCAGTGGCCCGCCTGCCTCGACCCCGCCCGCGGGTGCTGGCCCTCGAGTGGGGCGACCCTCCGTTCAGCGCGGGCCACTGGGTGCCCGACATGATCGGCGTGGCCGGTGGCGAGTCGTTGCTGGCACCCCCCGCCAGCCGGTCGAAGGAGCTCGGGTGGGACGACATCGCCGCCGCCGCCCCTGAGGTGGTCGTGTTCATGCCCTGCGGCTACCACCTCGACCGGGCGGTGGACGCCGCCCGCGACCTGCTCGAGCACCCGGCGCTGGCCGGGGCGGCCCAGGTGTGGGCAGTGGACGCCGACGCCTACTTCTCCCGCCCCGGGCCGAGGGTGGTCGACGGTGCCGAGCTGCTGGCGTCGATCCTGCATCCCGAGGCCGCCGGGCCGCCCGACCCCGAGCGGGCCACCCGCCTCCGCTGACCGCCTCCCACCGGGGAGGGCTGGTAGACCCGAGCCCGTGCTCACCACCACCAGCCCCGCGTTCGCCGCGCTGATCGGCGTGGTGGTGCTGGCCCTGTTGCTGGCGGAGGTGACGGGCCGGGCACTGGCCCAGGTGGTCACGCTGGTGCACGAGCTCGGCCACGCGGTGGTGGGCCTGCTCGTGGGTGGCCGGGTGCAGCGGGTGTCCATCTCCCTCGACGCATCGGGCGAGACCCTCACGCTCATGGGCGGTCGGTTCCCGCGGGTCCGACTCACCGTGTTCACCCTCGCCGGCTATCCGGCGCCGGCGGTGGTGGGCCTGGGCGCCGCCTTCGCCGTGTCCACGGAGGACCACCGCCTGTTCCTGCTGCTCGCCGCGGTGCTCGTGGCCGCGTCCCTGGTGCTGTGGGTGCGCAACCTCTGGGGGATCGTGGTGTTCGCGGTCACCGCGGTGGCACTCTGGCTGGTGGCCACCGAGGCGGGCGACGCGGTCACCCGGTCGGCGGCGATCGCGCTGGCCTGGCTGTTCGCGCTGGGCGGGTTGCGGTCGGCCTGGCACCTCACCCGGGGCGCGCGCACCTCCGGGCGGGTGCTCGATGACGCCGAACGGGTGGCTCAGCTCACCCGGGTGCTGCCCCGCGTGGTGGTCGCCGCCGGCTTCGTGGCGGCGGCCGCGGCGTGCCTCGTGGGGGTGGGCGCCCTGCTCCTGCAGCCGTCCTGAACGCTCAGGTCGGCCGCTGGACGGCCGATGGGTCAGGCACGTGACGAGCAGCGCACCGACGCTGGGTGGGAAAAGGAAGGGCGATGACCGCACCGCAGCAGAGCACGGCGGGGATGATCCACTCGTTGCGCGGCCCGGCCTCGCACGTGGTCGTCGACATCGTCGACCCGGGGGTCGGTGGCGCGACCCCGGTGCGCCAGGCGCTCACCACCTTCGGTGCCCACCCCGAGAAGCCGTCGACCTCGCCCACCCTGTTGCTGAGTGGCGGCATCGTCGTGGCCGCCACCGTGGTGAGCGCCGGCATCGTGAACCTCACCCCTGCCGTCGCCTCGCTCGTCTTCGCCGCAGGGGTGGTCATCTGGCTGCGGGTCACCGCCCGGCGAGCACGGCGCACCGACGAGAACACCCGCTGGGCCTCACGCTCGGGTCAGGCCTTCGGGGCCTGGGAGCCCGCCGCCCCCCTCGGCCGACGTCGTCTGCTCATCGACCAGCGCGGCCTCGCGGTGGTGGACCTGGGCGTCCAGCGCGAGCCACTGGCGGTGCTGCTCTGGAAGTCCGTGAACCGGCTCATCCTCGTGCCCGGCAACGAGCGCACCACCGATCCGGGCATCGTCGTGCACCGCACCGACGGCAACGTGGCGTTGTTCAGCACCTCGTTCAACCTGCACGAGGTCATGACGGGCCTGGACGAGGTGGGGGTGCCCACCGACATCGAACAGGCCATCAGCGGGGCGATCTCGGTGCGCCGCAACCGGCCACCCCTCGGGTCCACGCCTCCCCCGCCGCCGGCGCCGCCGGTCGACCCCTGGTCGCGGGTGGAGCCCCCGATCGACGTCGTGCCGCCGTCGGTGGCGTCCGAACTGCCGGCCCCGCCACCGCTGCCCCCGACGGTCGCTCCGCCCGCCGCGCTCCACGGCGCGCCGCATGCCGACCCGCTGTCGGCCACCATCCCGCCACATCAACCACGGCCACCATCATCATCAGCACCACCACCGCCACAACCGGCGGTGCCGCCCACCACCTTCTGAGCACCGGCCGACGCGGGGGCGGCCCCACCCCCGGCTCAGAGGTCGGGCAGGCCCAGCGCCAGGTTGGGCGCCTCGAGGCCGCCGTCGATCTCCACCACCTTGCCGGTGACGAAGCTGCCGGCGGGCGACGCCAGCCACAGCGCTCCGAGGGCGATGTCGACCGGATCGCCGAGGCGGCGCAGCGGCGTGTTGTCCACCATCTCCCGCTCGAGCTCCTCGTTCTCGAGCACGGTCTGGAGCGCCGAGGTGGCCACCGAGCCGACCGCGATGGCGTTCACCCGCACCTTGGGGGCGAGGTCGCACGCCAGCAGGCGGGTGAGGTGGGCCAAGGCGCCCTTGGCCGTGCCGTAGGCGACGAACCCCCGATCGGCCCGGCGGCCCATCATCGACGAGATGTTCACCACGCTGGCCCCGTCGCTCTCGAGCAGGTGGGGCGTGGCCGCCTTGGTGAGCGCGAAGGCCGTGGTGACGTTGAAGTGGATCGCCCGTTCGAAGAAGCCCTCGGAGGTGTCGAGGAACGGGCGGGGCGGCGTGCCCCCCACGTTGTTCACGACCGTGTCGACCCGGCCGAACTCCGCCACCGCCCGCTCGACCAGTAGCCCGAGGTTGGCGGTGTCGTTGAGGTCGGCCGGTACGAGCACCGCGCGGCGGCCCAGCGCCTCGATGTCGGCGGCCACCTCGTGCAACTGCTCCTCGGTGCGAGCCGAGAGGACGACGTCGCCGCCCGCCTCGGCATAGGCGCGGGCGATGGCGGCACCGATGCCGCGACCGGCACCGGTGACGATGGCCACCCGATCGGTGACCAGGAACCGGTCGAGCACCCCACCACCGCGAGCTCCCGTCGTCGGCGCCCCTGGGAGACCCGGTTCGCCGGTCCCCGCTGCTCCGCTCTGCTCCGTGGCCTCGCTGGTCATGTCGTCTCCTCGGGTTCGGGCTCGGGGTCGGTGTCGCGTTCGTAGCGCCAGGGGCCAGGCACCATGAACAGCCGATGCCGGGGACCGGGCCGATCGGGGTCGCCCGACTCGTAGCCGGCGTCGCCGTGCCACAGGGCCACGGCGCCACCGTCCACCAGGGCGATCCGGGTGACGAAGTGCTCGACCGGGCCCGTGGCCGCGTCGTCGAGCGCCTCGGCGACGGTTGCCGACCGGGCCAGCCGCTCGAGGGTGCGCCAGGTGGGCGGGCTGAGCTCGATCTCGCCCTCGTCTCGCATGCGCAGGGCGTCGGCAGGGCGGGCCCACAGGTGCTCGTGGATCTCGCCCCCGTCCACGGTGACGTCACCGGTCGGCGCCGGCGCCAGGAAGAACCAGGTGGCGAACCGCTTGATGGCCACCGCCGGCGGGGTCCAGTGCGAGAACGGCACCAGCGAGTCGGCGTCGACCACCAGGCCGGCCTCCTCGGCGGCCTCGCGCACGGCGGCGCGGCGGGCCGCGGCCATCCCCAGCCGAGCGTCGTCGGGCGCCCCGCCGTCGGGGCCGGGCTCGACGTCGCCGTCGTCCACCCGCCCCCCCGGGAACACCCAGTGGCCGCCCGCGAACGCCAGCTTCGAGTTGCGCCGCAGCATCAGGGTCTCCAGGCCCGCCTCGCCGTCGCGGAGCAGGATGACCGTGGCGGCGGGCACCGCGTCGGGCACCGCACCGTCTCGTTGGAAGGTGAGCGTCATCGAACGGCCCCGCTCACACCAAGAACCGGCTGAGCGTCTCGACCACACACGCGGGCTTCTCGTCGCCCTCGACCTCCACGACCACCTCGACGGTGGCCTGCACCCCGCCGGCCACGGGATCGGCGGCGGTCAACCGACCATGGCCCCGGATCCGTGACCCGACGGGCACCGGCGTGGGGAACCGCACCCGCCCGGTGCCGTAGTTCACGCCCATCGACGCGCCCCGCACCTCGAGGATCTGGGGGAGCATCTCGTTCACCATCGACAGCGTGAGGTACCCGTGCGAGATCGGGCCGCCGAACGGGCCGGCGTCGGCCCGCGGCCCGGGCTCGTGGATCCACTGCCAGGTGCGGGTGGCCTCGCTGAACTGGTCGACCCGCTCCTGGCTGACCACGACCCAGTCGCTCGACCCGAGGTCGCGGCCGACCGCGTCGAGCAACTGGTCGGGAGCGGTGAAGACGGTGGGCACGCGGCCACTGTAGAAGCAGACCGCCTCGGGGCCGTCCACCGGGTCCACCCACGCCCGGGCCGAGGAACACCCGGTGAACGCACGGACAACAATGGGCGGCGTGAACCGTCGCCCGCGCCGCCATCGCCCGATCACCCTCCTCGTGGGGCTGGGTCTCGTCGCCGTCGTCGCGGTCCTGGCCGCCTCGTGCTCCAGCAGCGAGGAGACCGCGGCCACCACCACGACGTCCACCATCCCGCTCGACGAGGCCATGGCGCTGAACCAGATCCAGGTGATCGGCTCGCACAACAGCTACCACGTGTCCAACTACGACCAGATCAAGGACGTCTCACCACTCGCGGTGGCGCTCGACTACACCCATCAGCCGCTCGCCGAGCAGCTCGACGGTGGTCTGCGCTCACTCGAGCTCGACGTGTGGCTGCAGGACGACGGCGCGCTGCACGTGTTGCACTTCCCCGGCTTCGACCCCATCTCGGTGTGCGACCTCTTCACCGATTGCCTCACCGAGGTCCGCGACTGGTCCACCGCCCACCCCGACCACGTGCCGATCGGGATCCTCGTCGAGGTGAAGGCCACCGCCGAGCAGTTCGGCGCCCACGGCATCGACCAGATCGACGAGGAGATCCGATCGGTGTTCGACGAGGGCTCGCTGATCACCCCCGACGACGTGCGGGGCGACCGGCCCACCCTCGCCGAGGCCGTTCCCGAGGGCTGGCCCACCCTCGCCGAGGCCCGCGGCCGGGTGATGTTCGCGATGGACAACGAGGACGCCGTCCGGGACCTCTACGCCGAGGGCCGACCCTCGCTCGAAGGCCGGGTGCTGTTCACGTCGTCGGCCCGTGGCCGGCCCGATGCCGCCTTCATCAAGCTGAACGACCCCGTCGTCGACCGGGACAAGATCCGGCGACTCATCGACGCCGGCTACATCGTGCGGACGAGGGCCGACAGCGACGTGCTGGGAGCGGTCAACGGGGACACGGTCGGCCGCCGACGCGCCTTCGCCAGTGGTGCGCAGTGGGTGAGCACCGACTTCCCGGCGACGGAGCCGCCGGCGCGATCGAGCGGCTACACGGTCGAGTTCCCCGATGGCGGCTTCACCCGCTGCAACGTGGTGAACGCGCCCGAGCGCTGCGCCGACGACGCCCTGGAGCCCGAGGGCTGACGCCCGGCGTGGCGGCCCCGGCGGGGCACCGGTGACGACACCCCGGGGGCGGAGATGTCAGTCGCCGAACTCGCCCGAGTCGCCGAAGTTCCCGCAGTCGTAGGCGCCGTCGTCGTAGAAGTCGCTCAGTTGGTCGTCACCGAAGAACGAGTCGTCGGGGCAGAAGAACGCGCGGTTGTCGCTGAAGACATCCGTGTAGCCGTCGCTGTAGAACTCGTCGTCGACCTGCGCACCCGTCGAGGCGCGGTCGACGCGGAGCCGGAAGGTGCCCTCGTCACCGTCCTCGCCCCGCACCATCACGGCGTAGGTGCCGCCCGCCGGGGCGATGAGCGTGACGAACTGCTGGTCACCGTCGTCGTCCCCGTCGTCGTAGCTGACGTAGAGCGGGATCAGGCGGCCTTCCTGGCACTCCACGTCGGCGGCGTCTGCAGAGAAGTCGTCGCTGTCGATGTCACATGCGATGGGCTCGTCCACGTCGGAGAAGAAGCTGTCGGACGCAGGGTTGTACCCGATGGTCGCATCGGAGGCGTCGCCGAAGTCGTACCGGGCGAACGTCTCGGGGGTGATGCCGATGGCCAACGACGGGTCGAAGTCGTCGTCGGGGGTGAGCAGGACCCGGAGCACGTCGCCCTCGCTCAGCGACACCTCGCGGACCGCGATGTCGCCGTCCGAGGTGATCGCGCCCGACGTGACGCCGGTGCCGTCGTCGCCGCGGAGCGCCTTGAACGCGAACAGGCCGCCGATCACCACGACCGCGACCAGGGCACCGATGGCCAGCAGCCGCCCGGTGCTCGTTCGCCCCGGCGACGGTGGCGCCGGCGCCGGGCCGTACACCCCCGTCGCCGGGCCGGAGGCGACAGGCGCCGGGCCGGAGGCGGCAGGCACCGGGCCCGAGGCGGCAGGCGCGGGGCCGGCCCCGATCGGATCGGCGGTGATCTGGCCGGCATCGCTGACCCGCGCCGTCCAGGTGGCACCGTCCCAATACCGGAACTCGTGGCGCCCCAGCGGGTCGGGGTGCCAGGCGGGTGGCGTGTCGCCGGTGGTGCTCAAGGTGTCGGCCTCCAACACGAAGCGTCGACCGGGCCGCGCGGGCCCGGACCGCCCTGCGGCCCGTCACCGGGCCGGCAGGGGGGAACGGTCAGTCGTCGAACCTCAATCGCTGAAGAACTCGCACTGGAACGACGAGTCGGTGAAGTCGCTCAGGCTCGCGTCACCGAAGAAGTCGTCGTCCGGGCAGAAGAAGTCGCGATTGTCGACGAAGAAGTCGGAGAAGCCGTCCGAGAAGAACTCGTTGTCGAACTGCTCGCCGGTGGACTCCTTCTCCACCTTCAGCTCGAAGTCACCGGTCGACCCGTCCGCACCGCGGACCATCACGGCGTACGTGCCGCTGACCAGCGCCGGAGAGGTCACGAATTCCTGCTCACCTTCGCCCCGCTCCTCACTCGACCCCAACAGCACCAAGGTCCCCTGCTCGCAGTCGACCTCGCGGATGTCGCGCGAGAGGTCGTCGCTGGAGATCTCGCAGGCCAGGTCCTCATCGGTATCGGAGAAGAACTCGTCGGTGGCCGGGTTGGAGCCCCACGTGGCGTCCGAGGAATCGCTGCCGAAGTCGAAGGTGGTGAGCGCGTCGCGGGTGGCGGCGATGCCCACCTGGGGGTCGAAGTCGCCCTCGGGGGTGACGAGCACCCGCACGATGTCGCCCTGGTCGAGCTCGACCTCGTGGACCGCGACATCGCCACTCGAGTCGACCGAGCCGGAGGACGTGCCGAGGCCGTCGTCCCCGCCGGTCAGGGCCTTGAACGCGAAGAGCCCGCCGATGATGACGACCGCGACGGCGGCGCCGATGCCGACGAGCAACCCGACGCTCAAACCACCCTTGGACGGAGGTCCGGGCATCGGCGCGCCCGCGGCGCCGGGCACGCCGGCGGGGCCTCCTGGGGTGGCGTAGCCACCGCCGACCGGGGCGCCGGCCGCACCCGTGGCCGCGGCGGCCGCCGGGGCGTCGACCGGGTCGGTGCCGACCCTGCCACCGTCACTCACCTGGTCGGTCCATGCGGCACCGTCCCAGTAACGGAACTCGTGACGTCCCTGTGGGTCGGGATGCCAGGCCGGGGGGTTGTTGCCCGTAGTGCTCACGATCCGCCTCCACGCTCGAGAAGACCTCTGTTGAGCGCCCGACCATAGTCCGTGCCCGCCGACCCCGGGGGACCGTCTTCGCGCCGCTCGCACCCCGCCCGCCACCGGTAGGGTCAGCCGATCTCGCGCCCGTCCCCACGCTCCCGCGTTCCTCACCTCCGCCGCGTCGCCGTGCTCCTGGTGGCCGTGTGCGTGCTCGCGGGGTGCCGCTCGAACGACGCCCTCGACAAGCAGGAGTCCACAGCCCGGGCCCGCACGTGCATGAGCCTCCTGGAACGACGCATCGGCACCCGCCTGACCCACCCCGACGGGTCGGCGCCCCCCGACATCGACCACCTGGCCGACGTGATGGAGCGTGACCCGGAGCGGTTCTACGCGACGACGGGCGCCCGGGTGCGGCGCGGGTTCGACCCGGCCGGCGGCCCGACCCAGACACCCGGCCACGCGTCCAACCTGGGGGAGTTGCTCGACGTGTGCCGCCACGCCGTCGGATGACGGAGACGGTGGTCGAGCCTCGACCCGCACCGCCACCCACTCGCCGCCAGGGCCCCGCACCGCTGGATCGTGCCGATGCGGTGTGGGCGTCGCTGCTCGGCCTCGGCGCGCTGCTCCTCAGGCTGCCCGGGCTCGGGCGGCTCCGCGCCCTCGTCTTCGACGAGGTGTACTACGCCACCGACGCCCGCGACGTGTTGCGGTGGGGCGCCGAGCAGGTGGCGCCGGCGCACCCGCCCCTCGGGAAGTGGCTGATCGCCGGCGGCATCGAGGCCTTCGGCTTCACGCCCGTCGGCTGGCGATCCGCGGCGGTGGTCGCCGGCTCGTTGCTGGTCGTGGTCGTGTACCTGGGCGGCCGCCAACTCACCGACGACCGGCGTCTGGCCGGCGCCGGTGCCGCGCTGGTCGGGCTGGACGGCCTGGTGCTGGTGATGAGCCGCGTGGCCATGCTCGACATCTTCGTGACCCTCTTCGTCGCCGCGGGCGCGGCGCTGCTGCTCGCCGCGTGGGCCCGGCCCGGCGACCACCGGCTGAGCTGCCGGCTCCGGTGGGCGGTCGCGTGCTGCATCGGGCTCGGGGCCGGGGTGAAGTGGTCGGCGCTGCTGGTGCTGCCCGTGGCCATGGCCGTGTTCCTCACCCTCGACCGCCGCTTGGCCGTGCCGGGGCGGCCTCGCCGCGTGGCCCTGCTCCGCACCACCCTGGTGCTGGTGGTCGTACCGGTGCTCGTCTACCTGGCCACGTACGCCGTGTGGTTCGCCCGGTACGACGAGGCCGCGTCGTCGTGGCAGCGGTGCGACGAGCCGGTGTGCCCGACCAGCGTGGCCGGGCGGGCGCCGGCCTGGCTCGACGCGCAACGTGACATGGCCAGGTTCCACCTGACCCACCCCACCCACAACACCCGGGCCGCACCCGCGTGGACCTGGCCGCTGCTGGCCCGTCCCAGCCCGCTGCTCGAGAAGGACTGCGTGGGGGAGCTGCGCGCGGCGCCGGCGGCGCTCGACGACGGCGTCTGCCCCGACCGCGCCACCGCGGGGCCCTCCGGCCGGGCCCGCCTGCTGGCGGTGGCGAACCCCGTCGGATGGTTCGCCGGGATCGTGGCGGTGGCGGTCCTGCTCGTCCGTGCCGCGCGCCGGCACGACCCGATGGCGCCCGTGCTCGTGGGCCTCACCGCCCTCCAGTGGCTCCCCTGGGTGATGACCGGCAAGAACGTCTACAGCTTCTACGCGGTGACCCTGGTGCCCCTCTTCGCATGGGCGGTGGTGGCCACCCTGCGCTCGTGGCCACGGCGCCGGGGTGTCGCGCTCGGCCTCGTCGCCGCGCAGGCGGCCGCCTTCGTCTGGTTCCTCCCGATCTGGACCGGCGCGACCCTCTCGGGCGCGACCGCCGGACGCCACCTGCTGCCATGGTGGTAGCCGACCGCGACGCCGACCGCCCCGAGGGTGGGGTGGGATCGCCCGCACCTCCCCCGGCACCGCCCCGCGTTCCCGCTCCGTCCCCCCCGCCTCCGCCTCCGCCTCCCCCCGGGAGGATGAGCGATCGGGCCCGGCTCGTGCGGGCCGTGGCCGTGGGCGCCTTCGCCGGGTTCGCGCTGTGGTCCATCGTCGGGTGGGGCATCCCCCTCGACCGCGAGGTGATCCTGCTCTGGGTGATGGCCGGCATCGCGGTGACGTCGTTGGGGCGGCCGTGGCGCCAGGTGGGCCGCATGCTGCGCGACTGGCTGCCCTTCGCGCTGGTGCTGGTGGTCTACGACCTCTCGCGGGGGGCCGCCGACGGGCTGGGTCGCCCGGTGCAGATCACCCCGCAGATCGAGCTGGACCGGTGGATCGGCGGCGGCCACGTGCCCACCGTCTGGCTCCAGGAGCACCTCATCGATCCCCACCACATCGCCTGGTGGGAGGTGGGGCTCACCTTCCTGTACATCTCGCACTTCATCGTGCCGTTCGTGGTCGCCGGTGTGCTCTGGGTCCGGGACCGCCGCCGTTGGATCCGCTACGCACGGGCGTTCGTCACCGTCAGCTTCCTCGGTGCGCTGACCTTCGTCGTGTTCCCGGCGGCCCCACCCTGGCTGGCGTCGCGCATCGGCTACATCGGCACGGTGCACCGCACCATCGCCCGCGGCTGGTACGTCATCGGCCTCGACCCGGCCGGACGGCTCCTCGAGACGGGCCAGGCCACCGTGAACCTGGTGGCGGCGGTGCCCTCCCTCCACGCAGCCTACTCGCTGCTCGTCACCGTCACGTTGTGGCCCACGGCCGGGCGGATCGGACGGGTGGTGCTGGCGCTCTACCCGCTGGCCATGGGCTTCGCCCTCGTGGTGTCGGGCGAGCACTACATCGTCGACATCGTCATCGGCTGGGGCTACCTCTGGCTCACGGTCGCCGGGTGGGCGGCGTTCGACCGCCACCGCGCCCGCCGCCGCGCCCGGCGGTCGCCGCCCGTGGCCCCGCCCCCGCCGCCGCCACCACCGGTTCCACTCGAGACACCCACCACGTGACGGGCGTCACGGCCGGGGCCACGGCACTAGGTTCTCGCGCATGAAAGAGCTCGTCTACGCGCGCATGTTCCTACCGGCCATCACGGCCAACTCGACCCAGATCGCGTCGATCGACGGGGCCACCGAGCGCACCTACGCCGAGCACGGCGACCGCGTCCTACGCCTGGCCAACGCGCTGAAGAGCGAGCTGGGCGTCGAGCGGTCCGACCGCTTCGCGCTGATGGCCACCAACAGCGCCCAGTACGTCGAGCTCTACCACGCCGCCTTCCTGGGCGCCGGCGTGATCAACCCGCTCAACCTACGGCTCGCCGGCAAGGAGCTGGACTACATCATCCGCGACTCGGGTACCGAGGTGGCGTTCGTCGACGCCATGTTCGCCGAGCACCTCCAGCGGGCCCTGGCCGAGGGCGACGGAGACAGCCCGCTGCGCCACGTGGTGCTGATCGGCGAGGGCGACGTCCCCCACGACGTGACCTACGAGGACCTCATCGCCGCAGGCTCACCCGACGAGCCCGAGGAGCCCGAGGAGGACGACCCGGTCGTGCTCATGTACACGGGTGGCACCACCGGCCTGCCCAAGGGCGTGCTGCTCGACCAGCGGGCCGAGATGCTGAACCTCTACCACGTGGCCGCCGTGCAGCAGTTCGACCCGAGCCAGATCTACCTGCACCAGACACCGCTGTTCCACGCCGCGTCCATGGCCGGTGTCCTCGGCATCACCTCGGCGGGCGCCACGTCGGTCACCATCCCGCTGTTCGACCCCGCCAAGGTGCTGGAGCTGATCGAGCGGCACCAGGTCACCCAGACCGTGATGGTGCCCACGATGATCGCCATGGTGTTGAACCATCCCGAGTTCCGGCCCGAGCGGCTCCAGTCGCTGCGGCTGCTGACCTACGGCGCCTCGCCCATGCCCGCAGCCACGCTCGACCGCCTGATGGAGCTCTACCCCGATCTCGAGATCAGCCAGGGCTACGGGATGACGGAGTGCTCGTCGGTGCTCACGTTCCTCCGGGCGGAGGACCATCGGGCCGGCGGCGACCGGCTGCGCTCCGCGGGCCGGCCGGTGCCCGGCGTGGTGCTCTCCATCCAGGACCCCGACGGCAACCTGCTGCCCTCCGGGCAGGCGGGCGAGGTGTGCGCGCGTGCCGGCAACTTCATGCGTGAGTACTGGAACAAGCCCGAGGCCACCGAGGAGGTGTTCGCCGGGGGCTGGTACCACACGGGCGACGCCGGCTACCTCGACGACCGGGGGTACCTGTTCCTCGTCGACCGGGTGAAGGACATGATCGTCACCGGCGGCGAGAACGTGTACTCGGCCGAGGTGGAGAACGCCATCTCCACCCATGCCGCGGTGCTGCAGGTGGCGGTGATCGGCATCCCCCACGACACCTGGGGGGAGACGGTGCACGCCATCGTGGTGCTGAAGCCCGGCGCCGAGGCCACCGAGGCCGACATCATCGAGCACGCTCGGCAGTCGATCGCCGGCTACAAGCTGCCCAAGTCGGTGGAGTTCCGCACCGACCCCCTCCCCCTGTCCGGCGCCATGAAGGTGCTGAAGAAGGACCTGCGCGCCCCCTACTGGGAGGGCCAGGGCCGCTCGGTGAACTGAGCCCCCGCGCCCGGGGCACCGGCGGGGCGGGAACAGGGCCCGTGGCCGGGAACACCCGGACGATGACCCGACGAGCACCCCGCGTCGAGCGACTATCGTCATGCGATCACCTGAGGGAGGAATGCAATGGCGGACTCGAACATGCACTGGGACGGTCAGCAGTGGCTGCAGTGGGACGGGCAGCAGTGGGCCCCCGCGGCGGGGGCTCCGGCACCCGCACCCGCACCGGCACCGGCGGCCTACGTCGCCCCCGCGGCCGTCCAGTACCAGCACCCGACACAGGTGATGACCGACCAGCGCAGCAAGGGCGGCGAGACGGCCGTGGCCTGGGTGCTCACCATCCTCACCCTCGGGTACTTCCTGCCCTGGGCCATCGCGGCCACGCGCGGCAAGTCGAACTCCGCGGCGATCGGCATCATCAACTTCCTCCTGGGCTGGACCTTCGTGGGCTGGATCGTCGCCCTCGTGATGGCGTGCGGCGCGCACCAGACCGGCGTCGCCATGGCTCCGGCGAGGTAGACGCCCTCCCGGGCACCGCCTGCCCCGCCACCGCGGCGGCCCCAGAGCTCTTTGGGGGGTTCCCCGGATTCCGCCGGCGCCCGCCGCGGCGGACAGTGGGGCCATGCCCCCCACCTCCTCGCTGCGCCCGCCCTCTCCGGCCAGGTCGTCGACCCTGAGCGTCGACGACCTGGTCGACGCCACCCCGGCGTCGCGCGACCGGTTCGTCGACCTGCTCCGGGCGGTGAGCATCGCGGTGGTCGTGCTGTGGCACTGGGTGTTCTCGATCACCCACTGGCGCCACGGCGCACTGACCATGCCCAACCCCGTCGGCGACGTGCGCCTGCTGTGGCTGGCCACCTGGGTGCTCCAGGTGATGCCGCTGTTCTTCCTGGTGGGCGGGTTCTCGAACCTGGCCGCGTGGGAGGCGACCGAGCGCCGGGGCGGCTCGCGGTCCGACTTCGCCCGGTCCCGGATGCAGCGCCTGCTGCGGCCGGTCGCGGTGTTCGTGGCGGTCTGGCTGGTGGCCGACGCGGTCGCCCGCTCCCTCTTCGGCTCCTACCCCGGCGTCTTGTCGTGGGGCCGCGTGGTGTTCGTCCCGCTCTGGTTCCTCGCGGTCTACGCGGGCGTGGTGCTGTTGGCGCCGGCCACGGCCCGCCTGCACCAGCGGGCGCCCGAGCTCACCATCGTCGGTCTCGGTGCCGCCATCGGGCTGGCCGACCTGGGCCGTTTCGGCTTCGGGTTGGGCGCGCTCGGCCTGGTCAACGCCGGCCTGGTGTTCGTGTTCGCCCACCAGTTGGGCTACTTCTGGCGCGACGGACGGCTGGCCGGCGCGCCCGCCCAACGCCGTTGGTCCCTGGTGGTGGGCGCCCTGGCCGCGCTGGTGGTGCTGACCAACCTCGGGGTGTACCCCCGATCCATGGTGGCCGTCCGGGGCGAGGCCGTGAGCAACATGTTCCCCACCACCGCCTGCATCGCCGCCCTGGCCGTGCTGCAACTGGGCATCGCGGTGTTGCTGGCACCCCTGGCCGAGCGCTGGCTCGAGCGCCGTCGCGTGTGGCGGGCCGTGGTGGCCGCCAACGGGGTGGCCATGACCGTCTTCACCTGGCACATGACCGCGCTGGTCGTGGTGCTCGGGATGTTCGGGGCGCTCGGTGGCCGCCTGGGCGACCGCGCCGATGCGTCCTGGTGGGCCACCCGCCCGCTCTGGGTGCTGTTCCCCGGCATCGTGCTGGCGGGCCTGGTCGCCCTGTTCAACCGCTTCGAGCGGCCCCGTCCTCGGCAGGCGGGGTGACCCGGCCGGGCCGCCCCGCGCTACCTTCGGTCCATGTCCACAGGTGAGGGCTCCCGAGCGATCGTCGCCGCGTTCCTGGCCAACGTGGGCATCGCGTTGGCCAAGTTCGTGGGCTTCGCGGTCACCGGCTCGTCGTCGATGCTGGCCGAGAGCGTCCACTCGGTGGCCGACTCGGGCAACCAGGCCCTCCTGGTCATGGGCAAGCGGCGCTCGACGCGTGAGGCCGACGAGGCCCACCCGTTCGGCCACGGCCGCGAGCGCTACTTCTGGGCCTTCGTGGTGGCCCTCGTCCTGTTCACCCTGGGGGCGGTCTTCTCGATCTACGAGGGCATCCACAAGCTCTCGCACCCCGAGCACCTCGAGTCCGCCGGCTGGGCCATCGGCATCCTGCTGGTGGCCATCGTGCTCGAGAGCCTGTCGTTCCGAACCGCAATCGGCGAGTCCAACCAGCTCCGGGGCGACCACGGGTGGTGGGCCTTCATCCGGCACTCCCGCAGCCCCGAGCTCCCGGTGGTGCTGCTCGAGGACTTCGGCGCGCTGATCGGCCTCACCCTGGCGTTCCTCGGCGTGAGCCTCACGATCGTCACCGACGACCCGATGTGGGACGCCATCGGCACCATCGCCATCGGCAGCCTTCTGGCGGTCATCGCCCTCACCCTGGCGATCGAGATGAAGAGCCTGCTGATGGGCGAGACCGCGACCGCCGAGAACGAGCGCCGGATCATCGACGCCATCGAGTCGGCCCCTTCGGTGATCGGCGTGATCTACGTCCGCACCCAGCACCTCGGCCCGGACGACCTGCTGGTGGGCGTGAAGGTCGACCTCGACCACGACCTGTCGGTGCCGGCCCTCGCCGATGCCATCGACGACGTCGAGGCCCGCATCCGTGGTGCAGTGCCCATCGCCCGCACGATCTTCGTCGAGCCCGACATCACCCGACCCGAACCGGCGCCGTGACCGCATCGCCCACCGACCCGATCGACCCGATCGACCCGGACGATCCGATCGGCGACGACGGGACCACCCACGACGCCTCGCCCGACCCCGACGCGGCCGACGACCACGCCGACGCGCTGGGGCAGTTCATCCGGGAGCAACGCAACGCCGCGCAGCTGTCGTTGCGGGCCCTGGCCGAGCGGGCCGGCGTGTCGAACCCCTACCTGAGCCAGATCGAGCGCGGCCTGCACGAGCCCTCGGTGCGGGTGCTCAGCTCGATCGCACGGGCCCTGAACCTCTCGGCCGAGACCCTGCTGCGGCAGGCCGGCGCCCTCGGCCCCGACGACCCGGGCACCGCCAACCCCACCGTCGCCGCCATCAGCCGGGACCCGGCGCTGTCGCCCGAGCAGAAGGACGAGCTGCTCGCCGTCTACCGGGCCTTCACCGCCTCGCCGTGATCGAGCCGTAGCCATGGCCGGGGACGGACCTGCCGACGCCGCGCCGACGGTCGCCCTGTTCGTCACCTGCGTCGTCGACGTGGCCCGCCCCCAGGTCGCCGAGGCGGCCGTGCACCTCCTGCGCGACGCCGGGGTCGAGGTGAGCTGCCCCGAGGGCCAGACGTGCTGTGGCCAACCGGCCTGGAACGCCGGGTTCACCGCCGAGGCCGCCGCGGTGGCCGCCGCCAGCCTCGACGCACTGGTGCGCGATGCGACCACGCACGTGGCCGTTCCCGCAGGGTCGTGCGCCACCATGATCCGGCGGTACTGGCCACAGCTGTTCGCCCTGGCCGGACGCCCGGACGACGCCGAGCGGGCCGAGGCCCTGGGGCCGCGGGTGATGGAACTGAGTGAGCTCCTCGCCCACCTCGGCCCACCCGACGCCCACGGTCACACCGAGGCGCAGCTCCGCCCGGCCGGCCCGGCCCCCCCGACCGACCCGGCCCACCCCTCCGGCCCCTCGAGCGCGGCCGATCCTCCCGGTCAGCGGCCCGGTCAGCGGCCCGTCGCCTACCACCGCTCGTGCCACCTCGAACGCGAGCTGCACGTGGTCGACCAGCCGGTGGCGCTGCTCACCCACGCCACCGGCGGCCCGCCGGCGGTCTGGCCCGCCGACGACCGCTGCTGCGGGTTCGGCGGCACCTTCAGCGTGCGCCTGCCCGAGGTGTCGGTGGCGATGGCCGACGACAAGCTCGACCACCTGCCGGAGGGCGTGGACACGGTGGTGGGGTGCGACACCTCGTGCCTCCTGCACCTCGAGGCCCGGGCCCTCGAGCGCGGCCTCGACCTGCGCTTCCGCCATCTGGCCGAGGTGCTGGCCGAAGCCGACGGACTCGACCCCGGCGCCGCACCACCGGCACCCGTCGACGCCCCGCCACCGCCCGCGCCGCCGACCGCAGGGCCCAACCGTGGCTGAGTGGCCCCTGCGTGCCGCTGGGCTGCGCCGGCGCACGGCCACGGCGGTGGCCGACCCCGTGCTGCGCGGCAACGTGGGGCGCGCCGTCGATCGCTTCCGCGTCGCCAAGGCCGACGCCTACGAGCGGATCCACGAGCCCGACGAACTGCGGCGCGCGCTGCGGGGCGTCCGCAACGAGGTCCTGTCGCACTGGGCCGAGGTGCTGGAACGGCTGGCCGACAACGTCCTGGCCCAGGGCGGCCACGTGTGCTGGGCGCCGGATGCGGCCACGGCGAACGCCTACATCGCCGCCGTGGCCACGCGCACGGGCGCCCGCCACGCGGTCAAGTCCAAGTCCATGGCCACCGAGGAGACCGGCCTCAACGCCGCCCTGGCCCACGTGGGGTGCACCGTCACCGAGACCGACCTGGGCGAGTGGATCATCCAGTTGGCCGACGAGCACCCCAGCCACATCATCATCCCGGCGGTCCACCGCAACCGCCACCAGATCGCCGACACCTTCCAGGACCACGCCGGGCTGGCCCGGCGCACCACCGAGCCCGCCGAGCTCACCGCCTTCGCCCGCGGCGAGTTGCGGCGTCGCTTCCTCGAAGCCGACCTGGGCATCACCGGGGTGAACCTGGGCGTGGCCGAGACCGGCAGCGTGGTCCTGGTCACCAACGAGGGCAACGGGCGCATGGTCACCACCGTGCCGCGCGTGCACGTCGCGGTGATGGGCGCCGAGCGGGTGGTCGACACGTGGGAGCAGGCCGACCTGCTGCTGGGGCTGCTGTCGAAGGCGGCGACCGGCCAGGCCCTCACCACCTACACCAGCATCACCACCGGCCCCCGCCGGCCGGGCGAGGCCGACGGCCCCGACGAGTTCCACCTGGTGATCCTCGACAACGGCCGCTCCGACCTGGCCGGCACCGAGTTCGCCGAGATGCTCAACTGCATCCGCTGCGGCGCCTGCCTCAACGTGTGCCCGGTGTACCGCCAGACGGGTGGCCATGCTTACGGGTGGGTGTACTCGGGACCGATGGGCGCGGTGCTCACGCCGCTGCTCGCGGCCACCGGCCCCCACGACCGGGCCGCCCACGAGGTCGCGAACGCGTCCACCCTCTGCGGCGCGTGCATGGACGCGTGCCCGGTGGAGATCCCCCTCCAGGACCTGTTGCTGGGGCTCCGACGCCGCAAGGCCGCCGATGCGCCGTGGAGCGAGCGGATGGCGTGGAAGGCCTGGGCCGCGGCGTGGTCGCGCCCCGACCGGTACCGGCGATCGCTCCGGGCCGCCACCCGATCGAAGGACCTCGTGGCGCGGCTGGGTTGGCTCCCGGGTGCCCGCCAGTGGGGCGCCGGTCGGACGATCCCCGGTCTGGCCGACCGCACGTTCACCGACCGCTGGGAGGCCGGCGATGTCTGACGCCTCCGACCCTGTCCCACCCGACACCGGGGGAACTGGCGCCCGATCCGGTGGCCAGGGCGACCGGATCGGGCGCCGGTTCGGGCACGAGCACGGCGACCGGGCGGCGTTCCTGGCCCGGTTGCGTCGCCCGCAGCCCGTGGGTGGCGCCCTGGTGGGGCCGCACCCTCCCCCGGCGCCGCCCGACCACGTGCCCGAGGTCCGCTTCCGGAGCCTCGACGGGTACGACGGCGCCGGTCCGCTGGCCCTGCTGCCGGTGTTCACTGCCGCCGCCAACGCCGCCGACGCCCGGGTGCACGCGCCGTCGCCTCAGGGGCTGGCCGGGGTGGTGGGCGAACTGGTGCGCACCCACCAGGCGCGGAGCGCGGTCGTGACCCAGGAGCCCGAGGCCCAGGCGCTGGTCCCGATGCTGATCGACGCCGGCGTGGCCGTGGGTCACCACTCGCCCGCCGCGGCGGCCGCCGCCGACCTCGGCGTCACGGGCGCGGTGGCGGGCATCGCGGCGACGGGCAGCGTGGTGCTCGATGCCGATCAGGCCGGTGGTCGAGGCGCCGGCCTGCTCCCCCGCGTGCACCTCGCCGTCGTTCCCCTCGAGCGCCTGGTGGCCACCCCGTCCGACGTGTTGCGCCGCGGGTCGAGACCGCTGCCGTCGAACCGGGTGATCGTCACCGGGCCGTCGCGGACGGGCGACATCGAGCAGATCATCACGCTGGGCGTCCACGGGCCCACCGCCCTGGAGATCGTGGTGCTCACCGAGCCCGTGGGGCCCTGACGTCCGACGAGCAGCGGTGGGCCCCGCCGACCGCTGCCGCGAGGGTGCGACGGTGGGGGTAGCTTCGCGTCGATGACCGTCACCGATGCCTCCCCGGACGCCGCGCTCGTGGACGGCAAGATCGACGAGTTGCTCGACGGGTTCGATCCCTCGACGGTCGACTCGGTGGATTTCCGCGGCCGCCAGTACGACCTGGGACTGGCGTGGGTCCACTTCCCCGTCGGCTGGGGAGGCCTCGACCTGCCCCCCAAGGTGCAGGCCCACATCGATCGCCGCCTCCGTGAGGCCCGGGCCCCGCAGCCGGGCGAGCAGCACTTCTTCGGGCTCACCATGGCCGGGCCCACCGTCGTCACCCACGGTGACGACGAGTTGCGCGGGCGGCTGCTGCGGCGCATGTTCACCGGCGAGGACGCCTGGTGCCAGCTGTTCAGCGAGCCCGGGGCCGGCTCCGATCTGGCGGGCCTGGCCTGCAAGGCCGTGCGCGACGGTGACGAGTGGGTGATCAACGGCCAGAAGGTGTGGAACACGCTGGCCCACATCGCCGACCGGGGCATGCTCGTCACGCGGAGCGATCCCGACCAGCCGAAGCACAAGGGCCTCACCTACTTCGCGCTCGACATGCACGCGCCGGGTGTCGAGGTGCGCCCCCTGCGCCAGATCACCGGCGAGGCCGAGTTCAACGAGGTGTACCTCACCGATGTGCGGGTGCCCGACGCCGACCGAATCGGCGGCGTGGGTGACGGCTGGCGGGTGGCCATGTCCACGCTGATGAACGAGCGCACCACCATCGGCGGCGGCAGCGGGCCCCCCGGGCGGGGCACCGGGGCCATCGCCGAGGCCGTGCGCATCTGGAACGAGGAGGCCCTCGACAAGGGGCCGGTGGCGCGCGACCGGCTGATGCAGCTGTGGATCGACGCCGAGACCCTCCGGCTCACCAACATCCGCGCCAACCAGAACCGCAAGGCCGGCAACCCCGGGCCCGAGGGCTCGATCGCCAAGCTGCGCTTCGCCGAGATCAACATGGAGATCTACGAGTTCTGCGTCGAGCTGCTGGGTGCCGCCGGGCAGATCGACTACGACTACGAGCTCAAGCGGGCCAGCTTCGGGCTGGTGGGACCGCCCGGCTCGTCCCGCAAGATGTTCCTGCGGGCCCGGGCCAACTCGATCGAGGGCGGCACCTCCGAGATCCAGCGCAACATCATCGGCGAGCGGGTGCTCGGCCTGCCCGGCGACGTCCGGGTCGACAAGGAGCTCCCCTGGTCCCAGGTCCCCCGCTAGAGGCCCCTTCGTTCACCGCCCGGTCGGTCGGCACGGCCCCGACGGCCGCGCCCGCGCGCCGGCCGCGTCTCAGGGTACGGACACCCCGAACGTGCAACTGCTGTACTCCCCGACCGCGAGGGTGATGGTCGCCCGCCGGTTGGCCAGGTCGACGGCCTCTCCGTTGTTGCAGGTGATGAAGCGCAGGGTCCGGCCACTGGTGGCGGTCATCGTGGCCGTGTACACCCCGGGTGGGAGGTCACCGAACCGTTCGCTGTTGGAGCGCGTGGCGTTCGTGTCGTCGTCGAGGATCGCGGTCGAGCACACCGAGGTGGCCACGCTGCAGAACGTGTAGGTGACGTTGGTGCCACTGTCCGGTGTCGAGTCGTGGACGATCGCCACCGACGGTGTGCGGTTCTGGAACGTGCAGACCGTCTGGTCGCCGCTCGCCAGCTCGACCGTGGCCCGGCGCGCCCCGAGGTCGATGCTCTCGCCGGTGTCGCAGCTGATGGTCGTGACCACCCAGTCGTCCACGGCGTCCTGGGTGACCGTGTACCTCCCGGGGGTCAGGGCCTGGAAGGTCCGGAAGTTCGACAACGTGGCGTCACTGTCGTCGTCCAGCGTGAACGAGGTGCACGGCCCGGCGTCCACCGGGCAGAAGGTGAAGCCGATGTCGCGCGGCGCGTTGGACACGGTGTCCTCCACCACCGTGATCGCGTTCAACGAGTTCGTGAAGGTGCACGTGGTCTGCTCGCCCGGCGACAGGTTCACGAACACGCGCCGGTTGACCAGGTCGATGCCCTCGGTCGACGTGCAGGTCAGGCGGGTGAAGGACCACCCCGTGGGGAACGTGACCTGGGTGATGTCGTAGGTGCCGGCGGCGAGGTCGGGGAACACGAGCGAGCTCGGCAGGGTGGCGTTCGAGTCGTCGTCGAGCGAGAAGCTCTGGCAGGAGATGGGCCCACACCCGTTGAAGACGAAGTCCTGGGCGTCGTTCGGTGACGTGTCGAGCTGGATCGTGAGCGTGGTCGACTTGTCCACGAACGTGCACGTCACCTGCTCGCCGAGGTCGAGGTCGATCGTCGCCCGCCGGTTGGCCAGATCGGCCTCGCCCCCCGTGCAGGTGAGCCCCGTCAGCCCGTACGCCGCCACCACCGCCTGTGTGACCGTGTAGCTGCCCGGTTCGAGCGGCCCGACGGTGGTGGTCCGCGAGAGGGTGCTGTTCGAGTCGTCGTCGAGGTCTCGGTGCACGCAGGGGTCGGGCCCACCGCACACGTCGAACCCGAAGTCCTGGGCGGTGTTGGGCGACGTGTCCTGCACGATGATCAGCGCGGTCTGCTGGGTGACGAACGTGCAGGTCGCCTGCTCACCACGGGTGAGCTCGATCGTGGCCCGGCGGTGGGCCGGGTCGACCTCGCCGCTGGTGCACGACAAGGTGGCCAGGCCCCAGCGCGCCACTGCGCCCTGCGTGATCGTGTAGGTGCCCTCGGCCAGGGCCCGCAGCGCCGCCTGGCTGGACAGCGTGGCGTCACTGGACCCGTCGTCGTCGACGTTCACCGTCTGGCAGTGGTCGGGGTCGAGGCACACCTCGTAGGAGAAGTCCTGTGGGTCGTTCGGCGCGCTGTCGTGGTTGATGATCAGCGAGGTCGACGTGATCACGAACGTGCACGTCACCTGCTCGCCGGCCTGCAGCACCAGCGTCACCCGCAGTCGGTGCAACTCCACCTCGCCGCTCGTGCAGGTGAGGCTGCGCTCGCCGTAGCCGTCGACCTGGTCCTGGGTCACCACGTACCGGGTCCCCGACTCGAGCCCGGCGAAGCTGGCCGACGAGGGACGGGTGGCGTCGTTGTCGTCGTCGAGCACGAAGTCGCCGCACTGCTCGGGCTCGCCGGCGACGGCCCGGCACCCGTGGAAGGTGAAGTCCTGTGCGTCGTTGGGCGAGGTGTCCTGGACGATGGTGAGGGTGGTGGCGCGGTCGACGAAGGTGCAGAGCGCCTGCTCGCCGGCCTGGAGCACGACGGTCACCCGCCGCGCCGCGACGTCGATCTCGCCGCTCGAGCAGGTGAGCGTGGTCACCCCGAAGCCGGTCACCGGTGCCTGGGTGACCACGTAGCGGGTGCCGGGATCGAGGCCGGTGAAGGTGGCGGTGTTCGGGAGCGTGGCGTCGCCGGAGCCGTCGTCGTCGAGCAGGAAGTCACCGCACAGCTCGGTCTCGCCGGCGACGGCCCGGCAGCCGTGGAACGAGAAGTCCTGCGGGCCGTTGGGCGCGGTGTCCTGGACGATGGTCAGCGCCGTGACCCGGTCGGTGAAGGTGCAGGTGACGTCGGCGCCGGGTTGCAGGCGCAGCAACGCCTCGCGCGTCGCCACGTCGTACTCGCCGACGGTGCAGGTGAGCCCGGTCAACCCGTATCCCTGCTGCACCTGCTGGGTGACGGTGTACTCGACACCGGGGACGACCGCGAAGGTGCGGGACCGGGTCAGCACCGGGTCGGTGTCGTCGTCGAGGCTGAAGGGCCCGCACCCGTTGGCACCGTTCGGCCCGCCACACCCGAGGTAGGTGAAGTCCTGCGCGCTGTCCGGGACGGTGTCCTGCACGATCGTGAGCGATGTCTTGCGCACCACGAACGTGCACGACGCCTGCTCGCCGCCCTGCAGCACCAGGGTCGCGGTGAGAGCGGCCACGTCGACCAGGCCACTCGTGCAGGTCAGCGAGGTGAGCCCCCAGCCGGCGACCTGCTCCCAGCGCACCGTGTACAGCGTCCCTGCGTCGAGCCCCCGGAACGATGCCTGGCTGGGCAGCGTGGGGTCGGAGTCGTCGTCGAGGGAGAAGTCGGCGCACTGCTGCGAGGCCCCGACCGTGCGGCAGCCGTGGTACAGGAAGTCCTGATCCGCGTTGGGTGACGTGTCGTGGCTGATCGTGAGCGTGGTGAGCCGGTTCCGGAACGTGCACGACACCTGCTCGCCGGCCTGCAGCACGAGCGTGACCCGGCGCGCCTCGATCTCCACCTCGCCACTCGTGCAGGTGAGCGACACGAGGCCGTAGCCGGCCACGGCGTCCTGGGTGACCGTGTACTCGGTGCCCTCGGCGAGCGCGGGGTAGGTCACCGACGACGCCAGCACGGGGTCGCTGTCGTCGTCCAGGCTGAACCGACCGCACCCGCTGGTGCCACCACTCACCGAGCAGCCGGTGAACCCGAAGTCGTCGGGCCCGTTGGGATCGGTGTCCTGGGCGATGGTCAGGCTGGTGATGCGGTCGAGGAAGGTGCAGGTCACCTGCTCGCCGGCCTCCAGCACGATGGTGACCTGGCGCTGGCCGATGTCCACCTCGCCGCTGGAGCAGGAGATCGACAGCAGCCCGTAGCCCACCACCGCGCCCTGCGTGACTGTGAGCTCGGTGTTGTCGGCGAGCCGCGAGAACGTCCTGCTCCGGGGGAGCGCTCCGTCGGAATCGTCGTCGAGCACGAAGTCGCCGCACCCGTTGGCGCCACCGGGGCCCGAGCACCCGGTGAAGGTGAAGTCCTGGGCGTTGTCGGGCGACGTGTCCTGGGTGATGGTGAGCGACGTCTGGCGGTTGGCGAACGTGCAGAGGACCTGCTCGCCGGCGTCGACGGTGACCACGAAGCGGGTGCGATCGAGCCGGGCCTCACCACTGGAGCACCAGACCGCCACCAGGCCCCAGCCCTCGACCTGGTCCTGGGTGACCGTGTAGGTGGTGCCCGCCGGGATGGCGCCGAACCGCATCGTCGCCGGCGAGCTGGGATCGTCGAGACCGTCGTCGTTGAGGCTGAACGGGACGCACGAACCGCCCCTCGGGCAGGCCCGGAAGGTGAAGTCCTGTACGTCGTCGGGTTGCGTGTCCTGCCGGATGGTGATGGACGTCTCGCTGACCGAGAACGAGCACGTGAGCTGCTCACCCGGTGACAGGTCGACCGTCACCTGGCGGGTGGCCAGATCGACCTCGCCACCGCCACAACTGGCCGCGGTCAGGCCCCACCCGGGCACGTCGGCCAGGCGCACGGTCCAGGTGCCGGGCTCGATCGCGTCGAACCGGGCGGTCGCCGGCGGGTCCGAGTTGCCGTCGGTGTCGAGGGTGGTCTGCAGGCAGGGCCCGACGGCGGGGCACAGGTCGATCGCGAAGTCCTGCGCGGCGCCGGCGGGCTGGGTGAACAGCGACAGGCCGATCGACGTGGACGCGACGCTGAACGTGCACGCCGTCTGCTCACCCTCGACCACCACGATGCTGGCCCGGCGGGCCGCGACGTCGACGGGCTCCGGGGTGTTGCAGACGATGTCGGTCACCGACCAGCCCGGCACGGCGTCCTGGGTCAGCGTGTAGCTGCCGGCGGCCAGCGGGGCGAACCCCGCCGTGTTCGACAGCGCCCCGTCGGCGTCGTCGTCCACGGTGACCGCCGAGCAGTCACCCCCGCCGTCCGGGCACAACGTGTACGAGAAGTCCTGCGCGTCGTCCGGGACGGTGTCGTGCACGACCGAGATGGACGTTCCCCGGTTCGCGAACGTGCAACTCACGTCGTCGCCCGCCTGCACCACCACGATGGCTCGCCGGTTGGGCCGGTCGACCGCACCGATCGAGCAGCTCAGGTCGGTGAGGGGGAAGCTGGCGACGGGCTGCTGGCTGATCGTGTACACGCCGGGTGAGAGCGGCCCGAACGTCGATGCCCGGTCGCGGCCGGGATCGGCATCGTCGTCGAGGGTCACGCTCTGGCAGGGCCCGACCGCCGGGCACAGGTCGAAGCTGAAGTCCTGGGGACCGTTCGGGACGGTGTCCTGGTTCACGGTCACCGAGCCCTGGCGATCGGTGAACGTGCAGATCACGTCCTCGGACGCGGTGAGGTCGATGATCACCCGTCGCCGGGCGCGGTCGATGGTCTCGCCGGTGGTGCACGACAGGGCCGAGAGGCCCCATCCGTCCGCCTGGTCCTGGGTCACGACGTACCGGTCCGGGGCGCGTTCCAACGTGGTGGAGGAGGGCAGCGTGGCGTCGGCATCGTCGTCGAGGGAGAACGTCGTCGGCGCTCCCACGCACGCGGCGCTCAGGTCGGCCGCGCACAGCGTGAACCCGAAGTCCTGGGGCCCGTCGGGCACCGTGTCCTGCACCACGGTGATGCGCGAACGCCTCGTGTCGGTGAAGGTGCAGGTGACCTGCTGGTGCGGGGCGAGGGTGATGGTGGCCCGTCGCTCACCCAGGTCGACCACGCCGCTGTCGCAGGTGAGGTCGGTGAGGTCCCACCCGGCCGTGGCGGCCTGGGTGATCACGTGCGTGCCCGGCTCGAGCCCCAGCAGGCGCTGTGCACGCGGGAGGGTGGGATCGGCGTCGTCGTCGAGGAGGAGCGGGGTGCAGGGGCCGCTGGGCGGGCAGGCCGTGTACGAGAAGTCCTGCCCGCTGTCGGGCCGGGCGTCGGTGACCACGGTGATCGCGGCCGCCTCGTTGGTGAAGCGGCACGTGCTGTGCTCGTCAGCGCCGAGGGTGACGGTGGCCCGGCGGGTGCCGAGGTCGACGGTCTCGCCGGTGTCGCAGGTGATGGCGGTGAGGTCCCAACCGGGCACCGGTTGCTGGGTGACCGTGTAGCTGCCCGCCTCCAGGCGCTCGAACCCGGCCGAGCGCCGCAGTGTCGGGTCGCTGTCGTCGTCGAGCGTCACCGTCGAGCAGGTCGAGTCGCTGACCCGGCAGACGTCGTAGGCGACGTCCTGCCCGTCGTCGGGGATCGAGTCGGTGACCACCGAGAGGGCCGGCGTCTCGAGGAGGAAGCCGGTGAACAACAACTTGTTGACCGAGCCCGTCCCGGGATTGGTCACGTGGCCCGACGTGGCGTCCTCGAGCAGGTCGGCGGCCACCTGCGCGGGCGTGGCCGACGGGTGGTCCTCGAGGTAGCGGGCGACCGCCCCGGCCACGTGGGGGGACGCCATCGAGGTTCCGCTCTTCGACGTCGATGCGGTGTCGCTCGAGTAGGAGGCCGAGGTGACGCCCACGCCCGGGGCGAACAGGTCGAGGCACGGGCCGACGTTGGAGAACGACGCCCTCGCGTCGTTGGTGTCGGTGGCCCCGACGGTGAGCGCGTCGGGCGTGCGAGCCGGTGACTGCGAGCAGGCGCTGGTGCTGTTGTTGCCCGCCGACACCGCGTACGTGACCCCGGATGCGATGGACGCGGTGACCGCCGCGTCCATCGCGTCGTTGGCCGACCCACCGAGGCTCATGTTGGCCACCGCCGGGGACTGGTGGTTCGCCGTGACCCAGTCCACGCCGGCGATGACGCCGGCCCACGTGCCGCTGCCCGAGCAGCCGAGCACGCGCACGGAGTGCAGGAAGACGTCCTTGGCCACGCCCCACGTCTCGCCGCCGATGGTGCCGGCCACGTGGGTCCCATGGCCGTAGCAGTCCTCGCCGTGGCGGCCGTCGCCGACGGTGTCGGTGCCGAACGAGGCACGACCGCTGAAGTCCTGGTGGGAGTAGCGGATCCCCGTGTCGAGGACGTAGGCGTGCACGCCCGCCCCCGTCGACTCGTAGTTGTAGGCCGAGTCGAGCGGGAGGTCGGTCTGGTCGATGCGGTCGAGTCCCCAGGTGGCGCCCTGCTGGGTGTCCTCGACGCGCACCTCACCGTTCTGCTCCACCGACGCCACCGCCGGGTCGGTGCTGAGGGCGAGGGCGTCGGCCCGGCCCATGGACACCGCGAAGCCCTGCAGGGCCGAGTCGTAGGTGTAGAGGACGTCACCGTCGTGCTCGGCCGCGAGGTCGTCGGCCAGGCCGTCGACCTCCGCCGGGGACGCGTCGGCCAGCGTCACGATGTACTCACCGGGGACCGGGTGGCCGGTGTGGTCGATGTGGCCGTCAGGCGGCGCGGTCGTGGCCTCCGTCGTGGGCGCGGTGGTCGTGGGGGATGCGGACGAGGTGGTTGGCGCGGTGGTGGTGCTCGGGGACGCCGGCGCCGCCGGAGCGGCGCTGGGAGGCGGCGCGGTGCTCGGGGACGGGGCGCTCGTCGACGTGGCCGACGCCTGGTCGGCACCGTCGGCGTCGGGCGCGGTGGTCTCGGGCGCGGTGGTCTCGGGCGCGGTGGTCTCGGGCGCGGTGGTCTCGGGCGCGGTGGTCTCGGGCGCCGCGGCGTCGGTGGCCGTCGGGCTCGGGCCCTCGGCCCGGGGCGCCGCCGCCGCCGGTCCGGAGAAGCCGGCGGCCACGACCGCCACGGTGATGCCGATGGCGCTGAAGATCCGCGCCGAGCGCCTCCGTGGGTGTCTCATCGTGGGCCCTCCCCGGACCGAGCACCCGTCAGCGTAGTCGGCTGCTCGCCGGCGGTCCCCAGGTCGGGACGGCCGGCCAAAACGCCGAACGACGGGCCCAGGGGGGACGGGCCCGTCGTTCGGTGTTGCTCTGGTGCGTCCAGCGCCGGGGGCGCCGGACGGATCAGGGAAGGGTGGCTCAGGCGGCCTTGGTGGTCTTCTTGGCCGTGGACTTGGCGGAGGCGGTGGTGGCCTTCGCCTGCGACGTGGCGGACTTGGCCGCGCTCTTGGCCTTGGCCGGGGCGGCGCCGAGCTGCCCGAGCAGCTGCTTGGCCAGCTCGTGCTGCTTGTCGAGCACGGTCTGCGCGAACTCGAAGTACTTCTCGACCAGCTCGTCGGCCTTCTCGACCAGCTCACCCGTGCTGGGCAGGCTCTCGACCGACGGCAGCGACAGCTCGTTGATCCGGCTCTCGGCGGCGTCGGCGACCTTGCGCAGGTTGGCCACGACGGGCTCCTGCACGGTGCTCACCAGGTCGGTGACCTTCTCTTCGACCTTGGCGTACGTATCAGTGGCGGTGGCCATGGGGGGGTCCTTTCAGCGACCGGCTGGGCCGCTAGGTTTATCAAGCGATACCGATAGTACAGCAAGCATTGCTCCCTTTGTCAAGCGAACGTTTGCAAAAGTTTGCACAGGGGCCAGGTTGCGGCGGCGAGGAAACCCGACCAACATGGTCAAGAATCACCGGTACAACCCCCCGCAACCGAAAGAGGTGCGCCCCATGGCCATCCGACTGGGCGACGACGCCCCCAACTTCACCGCCGTCACCACCGAAGGCACCATCGACTTCTACGACTGGAAGGGCGACAGCTGGGCGGTGCTGTTCTCGCACCCGAAGGACTTCACCCCCGTCTGCACCACCGAGCTCGGCTACCTGGCCAGCATCAAGCCCGAGTTCGACAAGCGCGACGTGAAGATCATCGGCCTCAGCGTCGACGACATCGACAACCACGCGGCCTGGGCCAACGACATCGAGGAGACCCAGGGCACGGCGCCCAACTACCCGATCATCGCCGACTCGGACCGCAAGGTGTCCGACCTCTACGACATGATCCACCCGAACGCGAACGACACCCTCACGGTGCGGTCGGTGTTCATCATCGGCCCCGACAACAAGGTGAAGCTCACCCTCACCTACCCGGCCAGCACCGGCCGCAACTTCGACGAGGTGCTGCGGGTGATCGACTCGCTGCAGCTGACCGCCGGCCACAAGGTGGCCACCCCGGTCAACTGGAAGGACGGCGAGGACGTGATCATCGTCCCCGCGGTGTCCGACGAGGAGGCCAAGGAGAAGTACCCCGAGGGCTGGAAGACGCTCAAGCCCTACCTGCGGGTGGTCGCCGCCCCGACCAAGTAGTCACCCGGTCTGCGTTCCCGCCGCTGGATCGGTCGTCCCGACGGCCGGTCCGGCGGCGGCCGCGTTCCGGCGGGACACGACCCCTCAGCCGGCGGGACACGACCCTCAGAGGGCGTAGGCGGTGGCCCAGCCGGAGGCGCTGATGCCCAGCCGGTCGAGTTGGTGCTCGGCGGCGACCCGCCGGTCGGCCACGTCGTCACCGAGACGGCCGAGGGCCTCGGCCTCGCCGAGCAGGAGCACCGCCCGCGCCACCACGTCCTCGGTGGCCTCGACCTCCTCGCGGGCGCCGGCCAGGGCGGCCTCGGTGCCGGCGCGATCGCCCCGCCGGGCCCGCGCCAGCGCCTTGGCGATCCGGGCCTGGGTGCGATCGAGGTAGGTCGCCTGCGGCGAGGAGACCACCCAGTCGGCGGCCGCCACCGCCTCGTCCACCCGGTCGACCGCGGCCAGGCCCAGCGCCAACGCGCTCTGCGGGTACGGGTGGCACTGCCCGGGCGGATCGGCCTTCTCGAGGTAGGCGACCGCGAGCTCGGCGTCGCCCCGGTGCAAGGCACTCAGCCCCAAGGCGACCATGCGCTCGTCGCTGCCGAGGCCGTGGTCGTCGAGCAGCACGAGGTCGGCGTCGAGCAGCTCGGGGGGCATCCGGGTGGGCTCGCCCACGTGGGTGGCCGCGCCGGCCACGACGGTCAGGGCCAAGCCGCGGAGGTCTTCGGTGATCCCGCGCACCTCGAGCATCTGCTCGAGCACGGCGAACCCGTCGTCGACCCGGCCGAGGGCGATGAGCGAGCGGCCCAGCGGCGCCAGGGCCTGCACCTCGCCGAACACGTCCTCGAGGCGGCGGAAGATGGCTGCCGCCTCGGCCGCGATCTCGTGGGCCTCCCGGGACCGGCCCGCCCACAACCGCATCACGCTCTGGAGCACGAGCATCATGCCCTCGCCCCACTGGTCGCCCCGCTCCCGGGCTTCGGGCAGCACCCGGTCGACGAGTGCATCCGCGGCGGCCGTGTCGCCCAGCCGGAACTTGATCCAGGCCATGAGGCCGTGGCCCCAGCTGAGGCCGCCCTTGTCGCCGATCTCCTCGAACTTGTCGATCGACGACGACAGCCGCCGCTCGGCCTCGTCGGGATCGCCGTCGACGAACGCGATCCACGCCAGGTTCTGCAGCGCCCAGGCCTCGCCCCGCACGTCGCCCACCTCGCGCGATGCGGCCAACGCGGCCTCGAGCGACTCGGGCGCCTCGTCGTGGGCCCCCACCATCAGGTCGGCCATCCCGCGGCTGCGCAACGCCCTGGCCAGGCCCTGGCGATCGCCCAGCTCCCGGAACACGTCGATGGCGCGGTCGAGGGTGACCACCGCGGCGGCGTGGTCGCCCTCGCGCCACTCGATGTCGCCCAGCACCACCAGGGCGCGGGCGAGTATCCGGCGATCACCGGTGGCCTCCGCGGTGGCGAGGGCGCGTCCCACGTCGGCCCGGGCCGCGCTCAGCTCGCGCTGCTCGGTGAGCGCGTTGGCCCGCCCCAGCACCGCATCGGTGGCGGCCTCGTCGTCGCCCAGGGCGTGGGCCAGGTCGAGGGCCTGCCCGTAGAGCCGGGCCGCGTTCTGGTGGAGGTCGGCCCGGTCGGCGCGGCGGGCCGCCTCGGTCACCCAGTGGAGGGCCCGGTCGCCGATGTCGGGGCGCAGGTCGGCCACCTCGCCCATCTCGGCGGCCAACCCGGCGGCGATGGCGAAGTGGTAGGCGACGATGTCCACCACCCGCTCGTCGGGCGCGGCGCCCGGGTGCTCCTCCAGGTAGGTGGCGATGCCGGCGTGCTTGCGGGCCCGGTCGGCCTTGGTGAGCGTGCCGTAGGCGACGTCGCGCACGAGCTCGGAATGGAAGCTCCAGCGCCGGCCCTCGACCAGCAGCACCTCCTTGGCGGCCAGCCCGCTGAGGGCCTCGGCGGCGGCGGCGCCCGACGGGTCCTCCTCCTCGATCATCTTCTCGAGGGCCTCGATGGGGCCCCGGCGGCCCCACACCGCGGCGTTCACCAGGGTCTGGCGCTCGTGGTGGGGCAGGGCGTCGAGGCGGGCCGCGACCAGGCCCCGCAACGTGTCGGGCAGGTCGCGGAAGCCCCGGTCGCCGCTCGGGGCGCCGCCCACCATCCCGGTCTCGTCGAGCAGCGACACCAACTCCTCGAGGAAGAACGGGTTGCCGCCGCTGCGGTCGAGCAGCAGGGCCCGCACGTCGTCGGGTGCCTCTTCGTCGAGCAGGAGGCCCAGCAGGTGCTCGGCCGCGGCACGGTCGAGCGGGTCGAGGTTGAGCACGGCGACGTTGTGGCGGCCGTGGCGGGGCGCCCAGCGCTCCTCGATCCCGGGCCGGCTCGTGCCGACCACCACGTACGGGAAGCGGCCCAGGCGGGCCAACATGTCGTCGAGCATCTCGAACACCAGCGGATCGGCCCAGTGCAGGTCGGACAGCACGATCACCACGGGGTGCGCGAGGGCGTAGCCCTCCACCAGGGTGAGCACCGAGCGGGTGGCCTCGTCGCGGGCCCGCTGGGGCTCGATGTCGCGCAGGGGCACCTCGTAGCCCAGTAGGTACATCAGACCCTCGACGACCCGATCGACCTCGTCGTCGCCGGGATCGAGCTCGAGCGTGCGGCTCACCACGTCGATGGCGTGGTCGCAGGCGGTGCTGAACGGCGCCTCGGTGGACAGGCTGAGCGCCTGGCGCAGCGCCTCGGCCACGGGCCACCACACGTTGGCTTCGCCGTAGGGCACGCAGCGGCCCTCCAGCACGATGGCCTCGTGGTTGCACTCGGCCAGGGTGGCCACCTCCTCGGCGAGGCGGCTCTTGCCCACGCCGGCATCGCCCACCAACAAGATGAGCTGGGCGCGGTTGTGCGCCACCGCCGCGTCGACCGCGCCGCGCAGCATGGCCAACTCGGGCTCGCGGCCCACCAGGGGCGCTCGGTCGCGCTGGGGGCGGTAGCCGGGCGGCAGGAGCGGCGCGGTCGCCACCCATGCCGGCACGGGCTCCTCACGTCCCTTCGCCTGCAGCAGGCCCATCTCGTCGTACCCGATCACGCCCTGGGTGGCGGCGTAGGTCGCCGGGCCGACCAGCACCTGGCCGGGAGGTGCGGCGGTCTGCAGGCGGCTGGCGGTGTTGACCACATCGCCCATGGCCGTGTAGTCGCCGCCGGCCCGCAGGGCGCCCACCAGCACCTCGCCGGTGTTGACCCCGATGCGCATGCGCACGTCGACGCCGATCTCGGCGGCGTGGAGGGCCATGGTCTCCTGCATGCGCAGGGCGGCCCGCACCGCCCGCTCCGCATCGTCCTCGTGGGCGACCGGTGCGCCGAACAGCGCCACGATGGCGTCGCCCACGATCTTGTCGACCTTGCCCCCGAACGTCTCGATCTCGGCGACCAGGCGCTCGAAGCAGCGATCGACCAAGTTCTTGATGTGCTCGGGGTCGGCCGCCTCGGACAGCGACGTGAAGCCGACGAGGTCGCCGAACAGCACGGTGGCGACCCGCCGCTCGTCGTTGGGCACCGAGGTGGCGTGACCGCACGAGGGGCAGAACCGCGCCCCGTCGGGTACGGCCGCGCCGCACGACCCGCACGTCATGGGCGCCAGCCTACGGGGCGATGGGCGTGGCCGTTCCCGCCATTCGCCACGGCCGGGCGCGCGGAATCATCGCGCCATCCTGCGGCGGCGCGCCGTTAGCGTGAGGCGGACACGTCTCCGGGAGGACCTCCGTGGCATTGACCGACACCGCCCCGCCCGCCACCGCCATCGCCGCGCGTGCCGTGCAGGCAACCAAGATCTACGGCGAGGGCGACACCGAGGTGCGCGCCCTCGACGGCGTCGACGTCGACCTGGCCAAGGGCCAGTTCACCGCGATCATGGGACCGTCGGGGTCGGGGAAGTCCACCCTCATGCACTGCATGGCCGGGCTCGACCTCTTGACCTCGGGCCACGTGTACATCGGCGACGTCGACCTGGGCTCGCTGAAGGAGAAGGACCTCACCGCGCTGCGCCGGGACAAGATCGGGTTCGTGTTCCAGGCCTTCAACCTGGTGCCCACCCTCACCGCCCTCGAGAACATCACGCTTCCCCAGGCCCTGGCCGGCCGCAAGCCCGACCAGGCCCGCCTCGATCAGGTGGTGAGCACCGTGCGGTTGGGCGACCGTCTCAAGCACCGGCCCAGCGAGCTGTCCGGTGGCCAGCAACAGCGCGTCGCGGTGGCCCGGGCCCTCGCCGGCGCCCCGGAGATCATCTTCGCCGACGAGCCCACCGGCAACCTCGACTCCCGCTCGGGCGCCGAGATCCTGCAATTCATGCAGAGCGCGGTGAACGACTTCGGCCAGACCATCGTGATGGTCACCCACGACCCCGTGGCGGCGGGCTACGCCGACCGCGCCCTGTTCCTCGCCGACGGCAAGATCGTCGACGACATGGTCGACCCCACCGCCGACAAGGTGCTCGACCGCCTCAAGGGCCTCGACAGCTGATGCTGAACGTCACCCTCAAGGGCCTTCTCGCGCACAAGCTGCGGCTCGCGCTCACCGCCCTGGCCGTGGTGCTGGGCGTGGCGTTCATGGCCGGCAGCCTGGTGCTCACCGACACCATCCGCTCCGTGTTCGATCAGCTGTTCACCGAGGTGAACGCCGGCACCGACGCGGTGGTGCGCAAGCAGGAGACCTTCGAGGGCGCGTTCGGCCAGAGCCAACGGGGCCGGGTGACCCAAGAGGATCTCGACCTGGTGCTCAGCCTGCCGTCGGTGGCCGACGCCGAGGGGCAGGTGGCCGGGCCCGCCGCACTGGCCGACGCCAACGGCGACCTGATCGGCAACCCGACCCAGGGCGCGCCGACCCTGGCGTTCAACTGGAGCACCGTGCCCCAGCTCAACCAGTTCAACCTGGTCGAGGGGGAAGCCCCGATCGGTGAGCAGGTGGTGGTCGACAAGGGCACCGCGGACGACAACGACCTGGCGGTGGGTGACACCGTCCGCGTGCTCACCCAGGCCGGGTCGACGCCGTACCAGATCAGCGGCATCGCCACCTTCGGTGACTCCAACAGCCTCGCCGGGGCCAACATCGTGCTGTTCGAGACCAGCGTGGCGCAGGAGCTCGTGGGCAAGCCCGGCAAGTTCGAGCAGATCGCGGTCGTCGCCGCCGACGGCGTGAGCCAGGAGGAGCTGGTGCAGGACCTCACGGCGGCGCTGCCCTCGGGCACCGAGGCCATCACGGGTGACGCCATCACCGCCGAGAACCAGAACGACGTCGCGGCCGGGCTCGGCTTCTTCACGACCTTCCTCTTGATCTTCGCCGGCATCGCGCTGTTCGTGGGCTCGTTCATCATCTACAACACCTTCTCGATCATCGTCGTGCAGCGGGGCCGCGAGATGGCCCTGCTGCGGGCCGTGGGGGCCAATGGACGTCAGATCCTCGGTTCGGTCATGGTCGAGGCGGCGGTGGTCGGGTTGCTCGCATCCGCGGTCGGCGTCGTTGCCGGCATCGGCCTCGCGTTCGGGCTGAAGGCGGCGTTCGCCAGCCTCGGGCTCGACCTCCCCGACAGCGGGGCGGTGGTGAAGCCCCAGACCATCGTCATCTCCATGATCGTGGGGACGCTCATCACGGTCGTGGCCGCGTTCTTCCCCGCCCGGCGGGCCGGGAGGATCCCGCCCATCGCCGCGCTCCGGGACGTGGCCCAGGACACCTCCGCGGGCTCACTGGCCCGGCGCATCAGCGGTCTCGTCCTCGCGCTGCTCGGCGCGCTCCTGCTGGCCAAGGGCCTCGCTGACGACTCGGCCAAGGTCGTGGGCGTCGGGGTGGGCTTCCTGTTCCTGGCGGTCACGACGCTGGGACCCGTCATCGCCGGGCCGATCAGCCGCTTCCTGGCCTGGCCCATCCCCCGCATCAAGGGCATCACCGGGGTGCTGGCCCGCGAGAACGCCATCCGCAACCCGAAGCGCACCGCGTCCACCGCGGCGGCGCTGATGATCGCGGTCACCCTCATCGGGTTCATCACGATCTTCGCCGACTCGGCCAAGGCGTCGGTCGACGAGTCGATCAACCAGAACTTCAACGGCGACTTCCTGATCGACTCGCAGACCTTCGGCCAGGGCGGCCTGCCCGTCACCATGACCGACGAGCTCAACGCCGTGCCCGAGGTGCAGGACGCGGCCGGTGTGCGGGTCGGCGAGGCCCAGGTCGCGTTCCAGGCCGAGACGGTGGCCGGCGTGGACCCCTCCCTGATCTTCGACGTCGTCGACGTCGGCGAGATCCAGGGCGACCCGGCCGCCCTCGACGAGGAGGGCACCGTCGCGCTCAGCGCCGACCAGGCCGAGTCCCTCGGGCGGGGCGTGGGCGACACGATCAACATCCGGTTCCCCTCGCACCCCGAGAACCAGGATTTCCGGATCGTCGCCCTCTACGAGCGGGAGGACGCGATCAACGTCAACATCCCGATCGACTACCTGTTCGGGCTGCGCACCTACGAGGCCAACTTCGAGGACCAGTACGACAACCAGGTGATCGTGACGCTCGCCGACGGGGTGAGCCCCGACGAGGGCCGGGCCGCCATCGAGACGGTCACCGACAACTACCCCTTGGCCAAGGTGCAGGACCAGGCCGAGCTGAAGGCCAACCAGGCCAAGCAGATCAACCAGTTCCTGGCGCTGATCTACGTGCTGTTGGGCCTCGCGGTCATCATCGCCTTCGTGGGCATCATCAACACCCTCGGCCTGTCGATCTACGAACGCACCCGCGAGCTCGGCCTGATGCGGGCGGTCGGCATGTCGCGCCGGCAGGTGCGGACCTCGATCCGCTGGGAAGCGGTCATCATCGCCCTGCTCGGCACCGCGCTCGGGCTGGTGCTCGGCATCGTGTTCTCGTACTCGCTGGTCACCGTGCTGGAGAGCCAGGGCTTCAACACGTTCCGCCTGCCGATCGGCCAGTTGCTGGTGCTGTCGGTGGTGGCCGCCGGGCTCGCGGTGCTGATGGCGGCGTGGCCCGCACGCCGGGCCGCCCGGCTCGACGTGCTCGACGCCATCGCCACCGAGTAGCCCACCCTCGCGTGGGCCGAACGGCCCACCTGCCTCAAGGCCTCGGCCGGCACGGTCGATAGGCGGCCATGTGCGCAGTGGCGGCGCTTCCGGAGATCACCGTGATGGTGGCCGATGCCGAGCAGCCGCGTCGCGACCAGATCGTGGCCCGATTGGAGCAGGAGCGGGCGGTCACCGTGCTGGAGGCGACCGGCGACCCCGCCTACGCGGTGGAGCGCATCCTCGACAAGCTGCCCGACGTGGTGCTCCTCGACGTGAAACTGCCCGGGCAGGCGGCCCTGGCCGCCTGCTGGACCGTCCTGCGGCACGCCCCCGCCACCCAGATGATCCTGCTGGCCGGCCCCGAGGACCTCGAGGCGGTCTACCAGGCCATCACCTACGGTGCCGCCGGCTGCCTGCAGCGGGCCGAGGCGGTCGAGCAGTGCGGCATGGCGGTGCGGGGCGCCACCCGGGGCGAGTACCTGCTGCCGCCGCTGGTGGCCGCACGCGTGATGCACGACGTGGACGCCTACGCCAAGGACGTGAGCCACCCGTACGGGGCCTCGTCACCGCTGACCGCCACCGAGCGGGAGGTGCTGATGAGCCTGGCCGGCGGCGACACCCCGGCCGACATCGCCCGCCGCCACGAGGTGACCGCCCGCCTGGTGAACCTGCACACCGGCTACGCGGTGGCGAAGCTCCAGCGCCACGCCGAGCGGGCCCGGGCCCTGGCCGAGCCCCGCTCCGCCTGACACCAGGCTGACCCTCACCTCCCCGCGAACTGGCGCCCGATCCGGTGTCCAGGACGACAGGATCGGGCGCCAGTTCCCCGGGTTCAGGCGCCCGCCGCTCGCTTCGCGGCTCGCAGCTCTCTGCGCCACACCACTCGGAGGCCGGACCAGACATCGTCGATGGCGCACACCTTGTTGTCGACCAGGCCGAGGGGCAGGCAGACCTCGCGCACGGTGTCCTCGGTGATGTCGGTGGGCACCTTCGACGCCTTCTTGGGCCACGCCACCCACAGGCCGCCGTCGACATCCATCGACCGCAACGCCGTGTCGAGGCGGCCCTCGAAGTCGGACCGCTTCGTGTGGAACGCCACGATCACGTCGTTGGTGCCCTGCGCTCGACGGCGGAACGTCACCCCGTCGGGGACCGGGTCGAGGGTGGCTTCGAACCCGTCGGGGGCGCTGAGCAGCGCCACCGAGTGCCCCTGCTTGATGCCCAGCTTCCTGGCCAGCGGCGTGCCCGAGTACCCGGCCGCCGTCACGTCACCCACCCCAACAGCCCGTTCTGGCTCCCGATTGGACCGTCATAGCGGTCCAATCGGGAGCCAGAACCAGGACGGTGGTGGCGGTGGCGGTCATCCGAGCTCGTCCTCGACGGACGAGGGCGCCAGCCCGGCGTCCTCGTCGGGCAGGGGGCTGAAGATGAGACGGGGGCCGCGGTCCCAGGTGAGGTAGCTCCACGCCCAGTTGAGGAACACCGACACCCGGTTGCGGAACCCGACGAGCGTGAGCAGGTGCAGCCCCAGCCAGGCCATCCACGCCGGTGAGCCGTGCAGGCGGATGTGCAGCGGCAGCTCCGCCACCGCGGCCCGACGGCCCACGGTGGCCATCGTGCCCTTGTCGAGGTAGTGGAAGCTGCGGGTGGGGCGCCCGGCCTCGATCCGACGGATCTGGCGGGCCACGTGCGCGCCCGACTGCACCGCCACCGGCGCCAGCTGCGGCAGCACGTGCGTGCGCAGGCGCCCGCTCTCGATGTGGGCCACGTCACCGATGGCGAAGACCTGCTCGTGGCCCTTCACGACCAGATCGGGACCGACCACGATGCGGCCGCCTCGGCCCTGTTCGACCCCGAGGGCGGCGGCGAGGGGGTTGGCCTGGATGCCGGCGGCCCAGACGAGCGTGTGGGCGGGCAGCACCTCGCCCGACCCGAGGTGGACCCGGGTCGCCGAGATGCGCTCGACCGACTCGCCCAGCCGCACCTCGACCCCCCGGGACACCAGGGTCTGGCGGGAGTAGTACTGGGACTTCGGGTGGAACGGCGGGAGCAGGTGGTCCTCCCGCTCGACGAGCAGCACCCGGGCGCGGGCCACCGCGAGGCGCTGGAAGTCCTTGCTGAGCACGTGGCTGATCAGCTCGCTGAGCGCGCCGGCCACCTCGACACCCGTGGGGCCACCACCCACCACCACGAACGTCAGGGCGCCCTCGTCGATCAGGTGCGGGTTGCGGTCGGCGGCCTCGAAGCAGGACAGGACGTGGTTGCGCAGCTGCGCGGCCTCGGCCAATGAGTACAGCGGGAAGGCGTGCTCCTCGGCGCCGATGACCCCGAAGAAGTTGGTGGTCGCGCCCGCGGCGATCACGAGGTGGTCGAAGGCCAGATCGGTGCCGTCGGCGAACACCACGTGGCGCTGACGCCAGTCGACCCCGGCCACCTCCGCATGGCGGAACGACACGTTCAGCTGCTGTTGGAAGATGCCCCGTACCGGGTAGGCCACGTCGGCCGGATTCAGGCCCGCGGTGGCCACCTGGTAGAGCAGGGGCTGGAAGGTGTGGAAGTTGTGGCGATCGACGATGGTGACGTCCAGGTCGGCGCCGGCCAGTCCCCGGGCGGTGGCCAGCCCGCCGAACCCGGCGCCGACGATCACGACCCTCCGCCGTCGGACCGCCGCCGCCGGGCCGACGTCGTAGCTCGGCGCGGGGTCGCGGTGCTGCCCGCGTCCAGAAGTCATCCTTGGTCTCCCGTTTCGGGTGTCGTCTGGCAGGTCGGGCACCAATACGTGCTGCGGGCCTGTTCCCCCTGGAGGCGCATCCGCACCGGTGTACCGCACCGGCGACACGGTTGGCCACGGCGCCCGTACACGGCCAGACCTCCGGGCCGGCCGGGCACGGTGGTGCGGGGCCCGCTGCCCAGGTTGGCCCGCAGCTGCGACGAGGCCGTGGCCAGCAACCGGCGGCGCTGGGCCACGTCGAGCGCCGCGATCGGGGTGAAGGGGTCGACCCCGCAGGCGAAGCACACCTCACTGGCGTAGACGTTGCCGATGCCGCTGGCGATGCGCTGATCGAGCAGCGCCACCTTCACCTGCTCGTCGGGCTCGACCACCGTGGCGAACCGCTCGACCGCAGCGTCGAGGTCGACGTCGGGCCGGCACAGGTCGGGGCCGAGGTGGTCGAGGGGGTGCGACGCGCCCGGGGGCGGCTGTCGGAACGCCTCGACCACGGGGGCGGAGAAGCACACCGCCACCCACTCGTCGGTGCCCACCACCGCCCGGGCCAGGTGCGGCGCCTTCCGCCACCGCTGGCCCACCCGGTACAGGTGCCAGCTGCCGCTCATGCGCAGGTGGGTGCGCAGCACCACACCGTCGTCGAAGGTGATGAGCAGGTGCTTGCCCACCGCCTCGACCCGCTCGATGGTGGTGCCCACCGTGGGCCGCACGCCGCCGGTGAGGCGATGCGCCTCGAAGCGGGCCAAACGGGCGCCGGCGAGGGCCGGGCGGAGGCGGTTGGCGCTGCGGTGGAGGGTGTCGCCCTCAGGCACGCCTCGCGCCCCCCGTGCGGCCCACCGGGGCGCCGGTCGACCGGCCCGTATCGACACCCGGCGAGCGCTCGACGCGACGGCACTGACGCAAGCGGTCACCCACGCAGCACCAGGCCTCGGTACCCGTCGACGAAGCCGGCGGCGCGCAGCGCGTCGGCCGCGTCGGCGACCTCGGCCACCGGCACGCCGTCCACCTTGCCGATCTCGAGGGCGCGGAGGCGCCCGTCCTTCACCAGCCGCGTGAGGGCATCGGCCCACGAGGCGGCGGTGGCGTCGTCGCGCCCCGCCGGGAAGCGGACGAGGCTGCGCCCGCCCCGCTCGAGGAACACCGCGGCCTCGCCGTCGACCAGCACCACGAAGGCGCCCGCCGATCGGGAGGGACGCGGTCCAGGTCGACGCGGCGCAGTCGACGGCACATCCTCCGAACTGGCACCGGATTTCGGTGCCAGGACCCTGAAATCCGGTGCCAGAACGCCCGAATCCGGCCAGGGCAGCGCCGCCCCATAGGGCTGCGCCGGATCGGTGGCGGCGAGGACCAGGACCGGGGGCGGGTCGTCCCGGCGGTCGCGCCCCCCGTCGATCGACGACCGCACCGACCGGAGGCGATCGACCGCACCCGGCAGCGCGAACTGCGCCGCGCCGAGACCGGCCACGAAGTAGCCCCGGCGCACGTGGCCGCGCTCCTCCAACGCCTTGAGCACGGGGTACACCCCCGCGAACCCGCCTTCGGCACCCTCGCCCAGCGCCGCTTCGCGGGTGAGCACGCCGTAGCGGTCGAGCAACTGCCGGGCACGGGCGTGCGCCGCCTCGGTGGCGGTGACCGGCGGGTCGAACAGCGGTGCCACCAGCGACCAGCGACCCGCGGCCTCGGGTGGGCCGAGGCGGGTGAGCCGACCGGGACGGGGGCGGCGGCGGGCGCCGGCCGACCCGGCCTTGGCCGCTCTCCCCCGGCCCCGCCGGTCGCCCACCAGTGCCCGCAGGGGGGCGAAGGAGTCGTTGGTCACCTCGCCGGCCCAGACGAGGTCCCAGAGGGCGTCGAGGACCGTGGCGTCGTCGTAGTCCAGGTTCGCGGCCTGCACCGCCGCTACCAGCTCGGGCCAGAACGACGCCCCGCGCGACTCGAGGTGCGACCGCAGGGCGTGGTGGTGCGGTGAGGCCGGCGGCTCGTCGCCGGCCGCGGGCACGAGCAGTCCCACCTGGTCGCGGAACAGCAGCCGGACCCGGCCGTCAGCGGTGCCCAGCGGTCCGGCACCCACCCACACCAGCTCGCCCGCCGTGGCCAGGGCGTCCAGGTCGGCCGGCGAGTACGCGGCCATCCGGGCGGGGAGGATGTCGGCCTCCAGCACCGAGGCCGGCAAGGGTGCCCCCTGCAGCACGCCCACCACCTCGGCCAGGGCATCGACGCCGCGCCGCGGCCGGCCCACGCCCTGCCACTCGGGCAGGAACCGGGCCAGCGCGGCGCCGTCGACGGGCTCGACCTCCTTGCGCAGCACCGCCAGGCAGCGCCGCCGCAACTGGCGGAGCACGTCGACGTCGCACCACTCGCGCTCGACGCCATCGGGGCGGAACTCCCCTCGGGTGATCCGACCCTCGCGCTCGAGCTGCTCGAGCACGACCCGGACGGGGTCGACCGCCACCCCCAGCCAGGACGACACCTGGGTGGCCAGGAACGGGCCGTGGCTGCGGGCGTAGCGCACCACCAGGTCGGCCAGGGGCGCCTCGACCGAGTCGGTGAAGGCCCGGGGCAGCCCCATCGGCACCGACACCCCGAGGGCATCACGCAGGCGGCCGGCATCGTCGGTGGCCGCGAGGCGCTCCTCGCCCGCGACCGTGGCCAGGAAGGCCCGCCGCTCATCGAGCAGGGCGTCGAGCAACGGTCCGGCATCACCCTCGGTGCGCAGGTCGGCCTCGGCCCGACTGAGGGGGCCCAGCAGGCGCAGCAGGTCGTGCACCTCGTCGGCGTCCCGCGCCCGGCGACCGTCGACCAGCCGCTGCAGCTCCAGCTCGAGGTCGGCCAGCACGCCGGGGTCGATCAGGTCGCGCAGCTCCTCTGCGCCCAGCAGGTCGCGCAGCAGGTCGCGATCGAGCGCCAACGCGGCGGCGCGGCGCTCGGCGGCGGGCGCATCGCCCTCGTACATGTAGATGGCGATCCACCCGAACAGCAGCGACTGCGCGAACGGCGACGCCTGGCGGGTCTCGACGGGCACCAGCCGCACCTTGCGGGACCGCAGGTCGGTGAGCACCTCGCGCAGCGCGGGCACGTCGAACACGTCGTTGACGCACTCGCGGGTGGCCTCGAGCAGGATGGGGAAGCTCGGGTAGTGCGAGGCCACCTTGAGCAGGTCGGCCGAGCGCTGGCGCTGCTGCCACAGGGGGGTGCGCTGGTCGGGGCGCCGGCGGGGCAACAGCAGGGCCCGCCCCGCGCACTCGCGAAAGCGCGAGGCGAACATGGCGGTGTTCGGCAGCTGCGAGACGATCAGCTCGTCGATCTCGTCGGGGTCGATGGCCAGCTCGTCGAGGGGCAGGTCGTCCACCGCCTCGGGCAGGCGCAACACGATGCCGTCGTCGCTCCACATGAGCTCGACCTCGACGCCCCACTGCTCACCCAGCCGATGCTGGAGGGCCATGGCCCACGGGGCGTGCACCTGCGCGCCGAACGGCGACAGGATGCACACCCGCCAGTCGCCGATCTCGTCACGGAAGCGCTCGACCACGATGGTGCGGTCGTCGGGCACCGCTCCCGTGGCGTCGGCCTGCTCGTCGAGGTAGCCCACCAGGTTCTGCGCGGCCCAGGCGTCGAGGCCGTTGCGCTCCTGTAGACGGGGCAGCGGGTCGTCGTCGGCCCGCACCTCTCGGACGAAGGCGCCGAGGGCCCGGCCCAGCTCGAGCGGCCGGCCGGGACCGTCGCCGTGCCAGAACGGCATCTTCCCGGGCTGGCCCGGCGCCGGCGTGACCACCACCCGCTCGTGGGTGATGTCCTCGATGCGCCAGGTGGACGCCCCGAGGAGGAAGGTCTCGCCCGGGCGGCTCTCGTAGACCATCTCCTCGTCGAGCTCGCCCACCCGGGTGCCGTCGGGCAGGAACACGCCGTAGAGCCCCCGGTCGGGGATCGTGCCGCCGGACGTGACCGCCAGGCGCTGGGCGCCCGCGCGCCCCCGCAGCACGCCCGCCACCCGGTCCCACACGATGCGCGGGCGCAACTCGGCGAACTCCTCGGACGGGTACCGGCCCGACAGCAGGTCGAGCACGTTGGCCAGCACCTCGTCGGAGAGATCGGCGAAGTTGGCCGAACGCCGCACCAGCGCGGCCAACTGCTCGACGGGCCAGTCGTCGAGGGCGCACATCGCCACGATCTGCTGGGCCAGGACGTCGAGCGGGTTGCGCACGTAGCGGGTGTGCTCGATCAACCCGTCGTGCATGCGCTCGACGACGACGGCGGCCTCGACCAGGTCGCTGCGGTGCTTGGGGAAGAACCGCCCCCGGCTGGGCTCGCCCACCTGGTGCCCGGCCCGACCGATGCGCTGGAGGCCACGGCTGACCGCGCCGGGGGACTCGACCTGGACCACGAGGTCGACCGCGCCCATGTCGATGCCCAGCTCGAGGGAGCTGGTGGCCACCAGCCCCTTGAGGTCGCCGCTCTTGAGGCGGTCCTCGATGGTGAGGCGGCGTTCCCGGCTGAGCGATCCGTGGTGGGCCAGCACCAGTTCGTGCGGGCCGTCGCCGTCGCCCCGTGGGGACGGGGGCGTCCCGACGGCCTCGGCGGCGCGGTTCTCGCCCTCCACCGCCAGCTCGTTGAGGCGGGTGGCCAGGCGCTCGGCCAGGCGCCGGCTGTTGACGAACACGATGGTGGAGCGGTGCTGCTGGATCAGCTCGAGCAGGCGCGGGTGCATGGCCGGCCAGATGCTGCGGCGCACCGGGCCCGCGGCGACGGGACCGGTGACGGGCTCCTCGATCACCTCACCCAGGGCGCCCATGTCCTCGACTGGGACGACCACCTCGATGTCCAGCGGCTTGCGCACACCGGCGTCGACGATGGTGACGGGCCGGGCGCGGGGTTGCTCGTCGCCACCCGGGTCGGGCCCGGGCTCGATCTGGCCGCCGAGGAAGCGGGCGATCTCGTCGAGCGGGCGCTGCGTGGCCGACAGGCCGATGCGCTGGAACGGCCGGTCGGCGTTGGCCTCGAGGCGCTCGAGCGACAGCGCCAGATGCGCACCGCGCTTGGTGGGCGCCAGCGCGTGGATCTCGTCGATGATCACGCACTCGACGGACCGCAGCGTCTCGCGGGCCTGCGAGGTGAGCATGAGGTACAGCGACTCGGGGGTGGTGATCAGCAGGTCAGGGGGGTGGCGCACCAGCGTGCGACGCTCGTCCGGGGGCGTGTCGCCGGTGCGCATGCCCACCGTGGGCACGTGCACCGACTCCCCCAGCCGTTGCGCGGCCAACGAGATCCCCTGCAGCGGCGCCCGCAGGTTCTTCTCGACGTCGACCGCCAGCGCCCGCAGCGGGGAGAGGTAGAGCAGGCGGGTGCGCTGCTCGCGCGCGGGCACGGGCGCGGACATGAGCCGGTCGATGCCCCACAGGAACGCCGCGAGCGTCTTGCCGGAGCCCGTGGGGGCCAGGATGAGGGTGTGATCGCCCGAGGCGATGGCCGGCCAACCCTGCGCCTGGGCCGCGGTGGGCTCGGGGAACGACGTGGCGAACCAGGCGCTGACGGGCGCCGAGAACCCCGCGAGCGGGCCACCGCCACGTGGTGTGGTCACACCGCAAGGCTACGGCAGGGGTCTGACATCGGAACGAGCCGGTCGGGCCCGGCCCGACCGGCCTACGAGACGGTGAGGGTGCCCGTCATGTTGGGGTGCAGGTCGCACACGAACTGGTACTCGCCTTCGGGCAGGTTGATGCGAAGGACCTGGGCGGACACACCCGTCTCCAGCTCGGTCTTGAACTCGGTGTCCTTGACGTCGAAGTTGTGCTGCACGCCCTCGTCCTTGTTGTCCACCACGATGGTGAAGTCCTGGTTGGCGGGGGCTTCGATCGAGTCGGTGTCCCACGCGATGTTGTCGGCGGTGATCACCACGTCGCCCGGGGGCAGTTCGCCGCCGCCGGACGAGTCGCTGTCACTGCTGCACGCCGAGAGTGCGAACGCACAGCCCGCCGCGGCGAGGACAGCGGCGAGCCGGAGGGACGTTCGGGAGGGTTGACGGGTCGCGGTCACGGCCCCAACGGTACCGGGAGAGGCTGCGTAGACTCCAACCGTGGCCGAGTACCGAACCCCCGAATTCCACCCCGCGTTCGAGGAGTACTGCGAGGCCATCTTCGAGCTGAACGAAGACGCCGTCGACGTCATCCAGGCCCGCATCGCCGACCGTCTCGAGGTGTCCCGGCCGGCGGTGTCGGAGATGATCAGGCGGATGGAGTCCGAGGGGCTCGTGTCGGTCGACGGGGCCATCCGCCTCACCGCCGACGGCACCCGCCTCGCCGAGCGCGTGGTCCGCCGCCACCGCCTGGCCGAACGCTTCCTCACCGACATCCTCGACCTGTCGTGGGCCGACGCCCACGTCGAGGCGGGCAAGTGGGAGCACGTCATCTCCGAGCCCGTGGAGAAGGCGCTCACCCGCGTCCTGGGCGACCCCACCACCTGCCCGCACGGCAACCCCATCCCCGGCAGCGACTACACCGAGCCGGTCACCGTGGCGCTCGAGCAACTCGGCCCCGGCGACGTCTTCACGGTGTCGCGCATCCCCGAGGAGCTCGAGTTCACGCCCGGCCTGCTCGAGTTCCTCGAGGCCTCCGACGTGCTGCCCGGCCGCACCGGCACGGTCACCGCGGTGTCACCCGACGGCACGCTCACGGTCGAGATCGAGGGCCGCCACGTGGGCCTGGGCGGCTTCGCCAGCGCTCGCATCCTGGTGCTCACCGCCGTCACCGCGGCGGTCACCGCCGGGCGCTGAGCGGCCCTCCCGCCACCAGCCGACCGCGAGCAGCGCAGCCAGGAGCGCCCCCCAGCCGACGGCGAGCGTCCAGGTCAGGGGGCCCGGCCGGCGGAAGTCCGGCAGCAGGGGTCGCACCACCCGCACCCACGGCGCGGTCGTGTCGTCGAAGTCGATCACCAGGCGCAACCGCTCGGCCAGCACCTCCGCCACGAGCCAGGCCCAGGTGAGCACGCCGACGACCGCGGCCAGGGCGAACCACCGCACCGCGGCCGCGTTCCGGTCCAGCCACCAGGCCGTGGCCACCACCAGCAGGGGCACCACCACCACCACCTGCCGACCCGGCCACCAGTAGCCGTGCATGGTGAGGGCCACCCACGTCGCGGTGGCCCAACCCGCCACCAGCGGCAGCACGAGGGCCGACCACCCATCGGGACGCCGGCGCACCAGGGCCCCGAGGGCCACCAGCGCGAACAGGAACACCGGCGCCCACGTCACCAGGCCGAACGAGCGGTCGACCAGCAGGCCGACGAGTCGCTGCGACCGGCCCACGTAGTCCGGGTCCACGCCGATCACGCCGGCCTCGCCCGTCCGGGTGAAGTGGTCACCGCTGGCGTACACGGTCCACCCGCCGTACACGACCCGGTGGACGGCGATGAAGGCGACGCCGGCGACGCCGAGCCCGCCCGCGAGCACGGCGGCGCCCCGGCGGTCATCCGCCCGCCACCGGTCGACGAGCGCCAGCACCACCAGCACGGCCGCCACCGGCACGTACTTCACCGCCAACCAGGGCAGCGCCACGACGGCGACGAGGAAGGCGAGCCTCCCCCGGCGCCCGAACGACCCGGTGAGCGCACCGACCGCGACGATCGTGGCCAGGCCGGCGGGCAGCTCGGGGTAGACCTGCACCGCGTACGCGGCCAACGGTGCCGCGAGCGAGAACGCCGCCGACACCCCGATGGCCACAGAGGGCGACACCCCGAAGCGACGCACCGCCACCCAGGCCGTGGCCGCGGCGAGCACGCCGGCGAGGGCGGCCAGGGTGAGCTTCGCGGCCCACCATCCACCGACGAGCATGGGAGCTGCGAGGACGGCGGGCAGGAGCGGGTCGTGGGGGCTGATCTCGCGCCCGTCGGCCGTGGGCTCGGTCTGCGCCGGCAACTCGGCGGCGTGGAACACCCGCCAGCGCTCCGTCCGGAGCTCGTCGCTGATGTCGAGGTCGAGGTCCTCCCCGATGCTGATGGCGCTCAGCAGGTACTGCGGCTCGTCGGCGGTGGTGCGACCTCCGTAGGTGGCCCGCACCGGCACCGCCAGCGCGGTCCACACCGCCACGACGACCGCCAGGCCGGCGAGCCACCAGCGCAGCCGGGTCGCAGACATGGCCCGCACCGTATCGCTTCACCCGACGCCGTGTGTAAGGTATCCCTAACGTCATGTCCGCCACCGCCGCCCCCCGCACCAACGAGGCCGCCGCCGAGGCCGTCGCCGACACACGCGGCGCCGACACACGCGGCGCCGCCACCACGAGCGGCCACGCGGGCGCGGCCGATGCCGGCGCCGCCCGCGACACGGCCGGCTCCGCTGCCGCGGCCGACGGCGCCGACACGGCCGGCCCTACCGCCCCCATCGGCGCATCGCCAGCAGCCGACGCCGGCGATGCGCCGCCCCGCCGACTGTCGGCGGCGGCATCCAGGCGGGCCTTCCTGCTCGGCGCCGCGGTGTTCGTCGCCGCCGGCGTGGTCGTGGCCCGCGCCGTCGACACCGCCGCCCTGCGGGCCAGCGCCACCGCGATGGCCGACCGTCCCGTCGTGGTGGTGCTGGCCCTGGCCGTGTTCGGGCTGGCCTTCGTCCTACGGGCCGTCGCGTGGCGCCGGGTGCTGCCCGGGCTGTCGTTCGGACAGTCGCTGGCCGCCATCCACCTGGCCTTCGGCGCCAACCACGTGCTCCCGCTGCGCCTCGGAGAACCCCTTCGCATCGTCAGCGTGGTCCGCCGGGCCGACGTGCCGCTGGCCGAGGCCACCTCGTCCACCGTGGCCCTGCGGGCGGCCGACATCGTGGCGGTGCTGGCCCTCGGTGCCCTGGTGGGCCCGGCGGTCGTCACCCACCTGCTCGGGGCCTGGGCCTGGGCGGTGCTGGCCCTGGTCCTCGCCGTCGGCGCCGCCGGCGTGTGGTGGCTGCGCCGGGCCGCCCGCACCTCACGCATCGACGTGCGGCTCCCCGGGCCGACGGTCGCCGGGCTGACGGTCGCGGCGTGGCTGGCCGAGAGCGTGCTCACCTGGCAGGCGTCGCACTGGGCCGGCCTCGACCTGACCTACGGCCAGGCGGTGGTGGTGACCGCGGTCGCGGTCGGCGCCCAGATCGCGGCGATCGCGCCGAGCGGGTTCGGCACCTACGAGGCCGCCGCGGTCGCGGCCTACGTCGCCCTCGGCTATGACGGCGCCACCGGCCTGGCCGCCGCCCTGATGGTGCACGCCCTCACCACGGCGTACTCGCTGGTGGTCGGCGCCATCGCCGTGTTCGCGCCCGCCCCGGGGCTCCTCGGCCGCTTCCGCCTCCCGGCCACACCGTCCGCCGCCGCGCCGGCCGCGCCCGCCATCCCGAAAGCAGGAATTCTTGGTGGAACGCCACCTCCTCGGTGGTCGAGCACCAAGAACTCCGGTGGTTCGCGGGGCGAGCGGCCGATCGTGCTGTTCCTCCCCGCCCACGACGAGGAGGCGACGGTCGGCCGGGTGGTCCGCCGTGCCCCCGATGCCGTTGCCGGCCACCCCGTCCACTGCCTGGTGATCGACGACGGCTGCACCGACCGCACCGCGGCCCGCGCCCTCGACGCCGGTGCCGAGGTGATCTCGATGCCGGCCAACCAGGGGTTGGGCGCGGCGGTGCGTCGTGGCTTCGCCGAGGCCACCGCGCGCGACGCCGTGGCCTCGGTGTTCTGCGACGCCGACGGCGAGTACGACCCCGCCGAGATCGAGCGACTGGTCGCGCCGATCCTGGCGGGCCGGGCCGACTACGTGGTGGGCTCACGCTTCGCGGGTGGCCCCCGGCGCATGCGGCCGCATCGCCACGTCGGCAACCGGGTGCTCACGCTGGCGGTGTCGATCATCTCCCGCCGGCGCATCACCGACGGCCAGAGCGGCTACCGGGCGCTGTCGGCCGACGCCACCGCCGCGGCCGAGGTGATCCACGACTTCAACTACGCCCAGGTGCTCACCCTCGACCTGCTGGCCAAGGGCTACCGCTACGAGGAGGTCCCGATCAGCTACCGCTTCCGGACCCACGGGCGGTCGTTCATCCGCCTGGGCACCTACCTGCGCAACGTGGTGCCAGCCGTCTACCTCGAACTGAACCGGGCCTGATGTTCCCCCCGCCGTTCGCCTGACCCCGCGCCCACACCGGCGGCGGGCCACTGGATCCGTCAGTTCGCCCGCGCCGACACCACGAAGGTGGGCTCGCAGAAGAGGAACTCACCGTGGGCGTGAGCGACGTCGACCTGCCGGCGCCAGTCACCGACGTCCTCGGCGGTGAGGCTGCCCAGGGGCCCGTCAGCCACCGGTTCCACACCCGCGTGCGGTCGTTCATCCGCCTCGGACCTGCCGGGAACGCCCGACGAGGGCACCTACCGAGAGGCTCCTCTGCCGAAGCGGGCGGCGTCCCGTTCGTCCCCGGGATCTCAGTCCTCGACGACGTTGGCGCGGAAGCCGTCGCGGGCGCGACGCCACGCTGCCTCGTCGAAGGTGCCGTCGGCGGCCAGGGCGGAGGCGGCCGCCGAGCCCATCACCAGCGCGTGATGGGTGTTGTCCGGCACGAACAGGCCCTGGCGGCCGAACGTCAGCAGACGGGGCTGCCCGTCGGCCCAGCGCTCGAGCGCGGCGAGATCGCCCTCGAACCCCACCCGGTAGCGGGGATACACGCGGGGCACGTGCCGCAACTCGATGTCGACCGGGTCGGGGTCGGGCAACCCCAGGCGTACGACGGTGTCGCGCACCATCGTCCCCAGGTCGGCGGGCGAGGCGGTCCAGATGGCGTCGCCCACGTCGGCGGGCACCTCGGCGCACAGCACCGTGTGCCCCGGAGGATCGGGCCCGTCCCGGTAGTTCTTCGGCTCGGAGAGGCGCCCGAAGGCCACGTCGGCTTCGGGGAAGTAGTGCGCGTCGAACTCGGTCCAACGGGGGCGGTCCACCACCAGGTACACCAGCACCAATCCCCCGTGGTCGAGGCCTGCCGCCGCGTCGCACGCCTCGGCGGGCGGTGATGGCGTGGTCTGTCCCACCAACGCGGGCAGCGGCGCGGTCGACCAGACCCGGCCGGCGTCGACGCGCGCCCCCGACGCGGTGCGCACGGTCACCTCGTCGTCACCCAGCACGAGCGCGGTCATGGCATCACCCAGGCGCAGCTCGACACCCGAGGCCACCGCGGCGTCGGCCAGGCGCTCGCAGATGGTGCCGAACCCACCGGCCGGGTACAGGAACGTGGCCTTGGGGCTGGAGCGCCCACGGCGGAGGCGGGCCACGATGTCGCCCGGCGAGGAGGCACTCACGCGACGCCGGGCCAGTTCGCCGGCGAGCTGGTCGGGGGGCACCCCCCACAGCTTGGTGACGTAGGGGTCGTAGAACGTGGCGGCGACGGTGGGACCGAGCCCCGCCCGCACCACCTCGGCGAACGTGTCGGCGCGGGGCCGGCGGAAGGGCGAGAGGACGGCGTCCCCCGCCGCCCCGAGGGCGAACGACGGCGGCAGGCGGCGGACCAGATCGGTGGTGCGCAGCGGGAAGGCCAGCCAGCGACCGCGCAGGCGGATCCGCCCGTGGCGGGGCCGGACCTGCAGGTCGTCGCCCAGCACCTCGTGCAGCAGGGCAAGGTGGTCGGCGTCGATGGCCGGATGGAGGCGGTGGCTGCCGAAGTCCACACGCTGGCCGGCGACCGTGAAGCTCCCGGCCATGCCCCCCACCTGGTCGGAGGCCTCGAGCACCACCACCCGATGCCCGGCACGGGCGGCCCGCAGCGCGGCCACCAGGCCGGCGGGGCCGGCACCGACGACGGCGAGGTCGACCGACGCCTCGACATGATTGGCGATGACCACTGGCGGCGACCCTAACCTGTTGTTGGCCGAGCGACGACCTTGTGTTAAGGTGACCTAACTATGGGTGTGACCAACGATGGGTGAGTCGATGCTGGTGCTGATCCGCGAGGGCTTCGAGGCCTCGCTGATCGTGGGCATCGTGTTCGGGTACCTGCGCAAGATCGACCGGCGCGACCTCGACCGGCCCGTGTGGCTCGGCGTCGCCCTCGCGGCCCTGCTCTCGACGGTGTTCGGTGTGGTGCTGCACAACACGGTCGGGTCGTTCGAGGGCGACACCAAGCTCCGTGCCTTCGCGGCCATCTCGTTCATCGCCGCCGCCGTCCTCACCTGGATGGTGTTCTGGATGCGCCGCCAGAGCCGGGCCATCAAGGGCGAACTCGAGCACCGCGTCGACGCGGCCCTCGCCTCGGACAGCGTGAAGACCGCCGTGATGGTGGTGGCGTTCTTCGCAGTGCTGCGTGAGGGCATCGAGACCGCCCTGTTCCTGATCGCCGCGGCCACGTCGAGCACCGGCTGGGACGTGTTCATCGGCGGCCTCATCGGCCTCGCCATCGCCGCCGTGCTCGGCTACCTCGTCTACTCCGGCAGCAAGGTGCTGCCCATGAAGCTGTTCTTCAACATCACCGGGATGATCGTGATCGTGTTCGCCGCCGGCCTGCTGGCCAAGGGCGTCATGTTCCTGCAGTACACCGAGCAGAACGCCCTCGCCACGCTGAACGGCGCGGTCTACGACGTCACCGGCCTCGACTGGCTCACGATCGACACCCAGTCGGGACGGTTCCTCGCCGGCCTCTTCGGCTGGGACCCGCGCCCCTCGATCGAGCAGGTGGCCGTCTGGCTGGCCTACATCATCCCGGTCACGTACCTGTTCCTCCGCCCCGACCGCCCGGGCACGGCCGCCCCGGCCCCTGCGATCGAGCCCGACACGGCCGAGCCCGAGGACCTGGCCGCCGCCGCCCTCGCCGCTGAGGCCTGAGCTCTGAGGCCTGAGCTCTGAGGCCTGAGACCTGGCATCTGAGGCCTGGCGCCTGAGGCCGCCGGCAGAACGGCCGCCAGGCCGGCCTGCTGAGGGGCGGGGCGGGGCCTACCCGGCCTCCGGGCGTGCCGCACCGGGTTCCCGCCCGTCAGCCCGAACCGCCTCTGGCCGCAGCACCGCGGGCAGCGGCTCGGCGTGGACCAGGGTGAGGCGCTTGGTGGCCCGGGTGAGCGCGACGTACAACGACCGCATGCCCTGGGGCTCCTCCCGCAGGATCGCCGCCGGCTCCACCACGATCGACGCGTCGAGCTCGAGGCCCTTCACCAGCGCCACCGGCACCACGGTGACCTGCTGCTCGAGGCCGTGACGGTCGGCCGCACCGTGCTCGATGCCCGCCTCCTCGAGCGCGCCGGCCACCACGGCGACCAGCGACGCTGGGCAGATGATGCCCACACTGCCCTGGCCCACCGCGTCACGCTCCTCGCCCACCAGCCGCACCACCTCGTCGCCGAGGCGGTGGGCACCGTCCACCGCCTCGAGGCGCGGATCGCTCTCGCCCTCGCGCACCGACGACGGCGCCTTCAGGTCGGGAGCGGCCACGGCCAGCACCTTGGCGGCCAGGGCCATGTTGGCCGCAGGGATCCGGTAGCCGACGGTGAGCTCGGCCCGCTGCGACGGCCGCCGGCTGGGAAGGTGCTCGAGCACCCCCTCCCAGTCGTCGTGGGCCCAGGCACCCGTCGCCTGGGCGATGTCGCCCACGATGGTCATCGACCCGTTGAGCGACCGGCGCGACAGCACCCGTAGCTGCATCGGCGACAGGTCCTGCGCCTCGTCCACGACGATGTGACCGTAGGTGCGCACCTCGTCATCCGGCGCGCCCTGCTGCTTGCGGCGTCGGGGCGGCGGCCCCAACAACATGCGGGCCTCGTCGAGCAACGGCACGTCGTCGCTGGTCCACACCACGTCGTCCGCTCGGTCGGACCGCGGTCGCACCAGCGCGGCGGCCTCGTCGTCGGTGAGATGGCGACGACCGGCCGAGCGCAGCAGCGCCCGCGATCCGAACAGGTCGTGCAGGAGCTGGGCGGGCGTGAGCACCGGCCACATCCAGTCGAGGGCCTCGCGCACCACGGTCTCGCTCCGGAGCTGGCGACGGACGTCGTCGGGCTCGGGCGCCAACCGGCTGCTCGCCGCCAGCGCCTCGAAAAACGACCGTTCGACGAAGCGCCGGCCGGCGTTGTGGGTGCGGAAGCGGCGGCGGGCCTCCCGGACGATGCGGTCACTCTGCTCGACCGACAGGCGCAGCACCGTCAGCCCGTAGCCCACTTCGAGCCGCCCCCGCAGGGCACGTTCCCGGTCCTGGACGGCCCGCCGCAGCACCGACGTCATGCGCAGGTCGCCCTTCACCCGCGCCACCAGGCCGGCGTCACGGCCCCGGATGCGGTTCTCGGGGATCAGGTCGGCCAGTACCGCCAGCTCGACCCCGGCCTCGCCGAGCGACGGCAGCACCTGTTCGATGTAGCCGAGGAAGAGGCGGTTGGGCCCCACCACCAGCACCCCTTGGCCCTCGAGCGGGAAGCGATAGGTGTAGAGCAGGTAGGCGGCGCGGTGCAGCGCCACCACGGTCTTGCCGGTACCCGGACCGCCCTGCACCACCAGCACACCGGGGAGGGGGGCCCGGATGATCTCGTCCTGCTCACCCTGGATCGTGGCCACGATGTCGCCGAGGCGGCCCGACCGCGACGACTCGAGGGCGGCGATGAGCGCGCCGTAGCCCGAGATGGAGGAGTCGCCGTTGGCGCGGCCGTTGCCGTTGGTGGTGACACCCTCGAGCTCGCCGAAGACCTCGTCCTCCATCGACAGCAGGGTGCGACCCCGCGTGGCGAAGTGGCGCCGCCGGCGCAGCCCCATGGGCTCACGCCCCGTGGCCCGGTAGAACGGCTCGGCCACCGGCGCCCGCCAGTCCACCACCAGGGGCTCCTGGTGCTCGTCGGAGACGGCCAGGCGGCCCACGTGGAACGACTCGCCGCCGGCCTCGGGCGTGCGGTCGATGCGCCCGAAGCACAGCGACGCGTCACCCAGGTTCAGCTGCGACAGCCGGTTGAGGATGTTCCCCTGGAAGACCTCGCGCTCCCACCGGGCCTGCTCGGTGCCGCCTTTGCCCACCTCGAGGGTGTCCTGCAGGCGCGTGGCCGAGCGTCGGCTCGCCTCGAGACACTCGTAGGCGTGGTCGATGTAGGCCTGTTCGGCCTCGAGCTCGGGATGACTGCCCATGGGGGGTGGATCACTCTACCGGCCACCCGGCGCCATGGCGCCGGGTGGGCACCACCGCCGCGCGCCGGCCGCCCGGCGCCGGCGACCGTGGCCGGGGCTCAGCGCTTCTTCAGCATGCCGAAGACGCCCCGTACGACGGTGTTGATCATCGACCGGCCCTCCCGGCTGCGCAGGTAGTCCGTGACCACGTTGCCGTCGTCGCTCGACGCGCGGGACCGGGCCCTGGACCCCGAGCCCGGAGCGCGGGGGCGCGGCGGCTCGGGAACCCGCACGCCGCCTCCCGCCGCCGGTGGCGCGGGCGGGGGTGGGGTGGCCGGTGCGGTGGTCGCTGCGGGGGTCGCCGCGGGGGCCGCCGCCGCGCCCGCAGCCATCTTGGCGGCCAGCAGCTCCCGGGCCGACTCGCGGTCGATCTCGGCCGCGTACTTGGGCCACAGGGCCGATGCCCGGGCGGCGGCGTCCACCGCCGTCGCGTCGAGCGCGGCCATCTGCGACGCGGGCGCCAGCAGCTTGGTCCACACGACCGGGGTCGGGGTGCCCTTCTCGTCGAGGATCGTCACCATGGCCTCACCGATGCCCAGCTCGGTGAGGGCCTTGTCGAGCTCGTAGTCCTCGGTGAACGGGTAGGTCTCCACCGTCGCCTTCAGGGCCTTGGCGTCACGGGGCGTGTGGGCGCGCAGCGCATGCTGCACCCGGTTGCCGAGCTGGGCCAGCACGTCGTCGGGGACGTCGTCGGGCAGCTGCGTCACGAAGAACACACCGACCCCCTTCGAGCGGATCAGCCGAACGGTCTGGGCCACCTGCTCGAGGAAGTCGTCGGATGCGTCCTCGAACAACAGGTGGGCCTCGTCGAAGAAGAAGACCAGCTTGGGCTGATCGAGGTCGCCCACCTCGGGGAGGTTCTGGAACAGCTCGGCCAGCAGCCACATCAGGAACGTGGAGTACAGGCGGGGCCGATCCTGGACCGCAGGCAGCTCGAGGCAGCTCACCTGACCCGCCCCGTCGGCGGTGACGGTGAGCAGGTCGGCCACCTCGAACTCGGGCTCGCCGAAGAACGCGTCGGCACCCTGACCCTCGAGCTCGGTGATCGAGCGCAGCAGCACGCCCGCGGTCTGCGACGACACGCCACCCAGCGCCTTCAGCTCGGGCTTGCCCTCGTCGCTGGTGAGGTACTGCAGGACAGCCCGCAGGTCGGCGAGGTCGAGCAGGGGCAGGGCCGCGTCGTCGGCGAAGCGGAACACGATCGACAGTGACGAGGTCTGGGTGTCGTTGGCCTTCATCACCTTGGCCAGCAGTTGGGGGCCGAAGCTCGACACCGGCGCCCGCACCGGCACGCCCGCACCCTGGCCTCCCAGCGACAGGAAGGTGACCGGGCGTCCGGCGGGCTGCCAGGTGACACCGAGGTCGTGCGAGCGCTCGTCGATGTGCTCGTTGGCCACCCCCGGCTGTGACAGGCCGGCCAGGTCGCCCTTGAGGTCGGCGGCGAACACCGGCACGCCCAGGGCCGAGAGCTGCTCGGCCATGAGCTGCAGGGTCTTGGTCTTGCCGGTTCCGGTGGCGCCCGCGATCAGGCCGTGCCGGTTGCACATGGCGGTGGGGATCTGCACCACCGCGCCGGGATGGGTGACGCCGTCGAGCACGCCTCGACCCAGGACGACCGCCTTGCCCTCGACCGCGTAGGCGGCGGTGATGCGGGCGTCGAAGTCATCGGTCATCGCCTCAGCCTCGCGCGGCCGGGTGCGCCGGGCGCGGGTGGCCCACCACCGTCCGCCCGCGCCGATCGCAGGTCGTGCGATGCTGGGCCGATGACGGTGGCACTGGTGCTCGGTGCCGGCGGGGTGATCGGCCGGGCGTACCACATCGGCACGCTCGCGGCGCTGGCCGACGCCGCCGGCTGGGAGGCCCGCTCGGCCGGGCTCATCGTGGGCACGTCGGCCGGTGCCGGCACCGGGGCCACCCTCCGCCTGGGCCTCTCGGTGGCCGACCACCGGGCCCGGCTCATCGGTGCGGACCTGTCGGAGGAGGGTGAGGCGCTGTTGGGCGGGCTCAGTCACCAGACCGAGTTCGAGGCGCCGGCCCCGCGGGGCCTGGCCGCACGACGCCCGCAGGCGCCACACCTCGTGTTCGAGGGCCTCCGGCCACCCTGGCCGGCACGGGTGGGCGTGGGGCTGTCGGGGCTGTTGCCGCGCGGCAACGTGCCCATCGGCCCGCTGGGCGAGAAGCTGCGCCTGCTCTACGGCGACCGTTGGCCCGACCAGCCGTTGTGGATCTGCTCGGTGCGCATGCGCGACGGCCGGCGCGTGGTCTTCGGCCGCGACGACCCGACGCCGGGGTCGCCCGCGCACCCCGACCTGGCGACCGCGGTCGAGGCCTCCTCGGCCATTCCGGGCTACTTCGAGCCTGTGGCGATCGCCGACGACCACTACCTCGACGGCGCCGCGTTCTCGTCAACCAACGCCGACCTCACGGCCGGGCTCGGATTCGACGGCGTGGTGGTGATCTCACCCATGTCGGCGGTGCGCGAGGCGCTGCGCTGGCACCCGAAGTCGGCGAGCCGGGCCGCGTACCACCGCATCCTCCAGCGTGAGGTCGACGCGGTCGAGGCCGCGGGCTCACCGGTGCTCGTGTTCGAGCCCACCCGCGAGGACCTCGAGCACATGGGCGGCTCGGCGCTCGACGGCGGCGGCGAGGGTGAGCTGGTGGCCAGGGCCTACCGCTCGGCCATCGACCGCCTCGAACGCCTCGGCATCACCGACCTCGACCGCTCCTGGGGCCGCTGACCCGGCACCCCGCCCCGCCCCGTTCCGGCGGCTGGATCCTGTCGTGAGCGTCGCATTCCAGCCACCAGAACGAATCCCCCCGACCCCGCCGGCCGGCACACCCATCCCCGCCGCCCGTTCCGGTGGCTGGATCCTGTCGTGACCGTCGCATCCCAGCCACCAGAACGAGGGGTTGGCCAGCCTCGGGTCAGAGACGGGCCCAGAAGTCGTCGAGGGCGCCGGCGGAGGCGTCGACCGAGTCGAGCATCCACCAGTGGCCGGCCTCGGGCAGCGACACCACGGCGGCACCCGTGCGCTCGGCCAGGCGGCGGGCCCGGCCGGGATTGCGGAAGGGGTCGTTCATCGACTCGACCACCAGGCCGGGGCCGGTGATGGCGTCGATGCCGGGGCCCCACTCGTTGCCGAGGTCCACCGAGGACCGGTAGAGGACGAGGATGGCCACGGCCATGGTGGCATCGAAGGCCGCCGCCATCTCGGCGGCACCCGTTTCGGGCACGCCCACCGAGGCCAGCAGCGCGGCGCGCTCGGATGCCGAGCCGGCGAGGAGGCCATCCATGAACTCCTCACCGGCACCCGGCGTGATCCAGAGTTGACCGAGGTCGTGCCACCTGAAGTCGGCGCCCAGGTCCCCCATGTCGGTGGCCCACGACCGAACCAGGCCCGGAGCATCGGCCAAGACCTTGAGCATCAAGATCGCGCCCCAGTCGTGGGTGACCAGGTCGACCTCGTCGAGGCCGGCCAACTCGCCCGCGAGCCAGTCGGCGTAGCGATACATGGTCGGCTCGAACCCGTCGGGCAGCGGGCACCCGAACCCGGGCAGCTGCAGCAGCACCACGTCGTCGCGGTCGAGCCGGTCGACGAGGGGTCCCCACACTGCGGGGGTCTCGGGCACTCCGTGGACGAAGACAGCGGGCATGAGCCCGACGGTAGTGCCGACCGGGCCGTGGGACCTTCGCCTCTGGCAGGGTGCGCACATCGGGCGGAACCTCGGGCGAGACCTGCATGTGGAGGTGCCCGATGACGAGACGTCGATCGTTGATCACGAAGCGGCTGGTGGGTTGCTTCACCGCCCTCGCCCTGGCGACAGGCCTGGCGGCCGTCGCAGGTGCCGCAGGCCCGGCCGCCGCCTCCGTGTCGCGCGCCATCACGGCGGGGAGCGAGCACACCTGCGTCCTCCTCGACTACGGCAACGTCAAATGCTGGGGCCGCAACAACAGCGGCCAACTGGGCCTCGGCGACACGGTGAACCGGGGCGACGGCCCCGGCGAGATGGGCGTCGACCTTCCCAGCGTCGCCCTGGGCACCGGCCGCCACGCCACGGCGATCACCGCCGGCACCAAGCACACGTGTGCCCTCCTCGACGACGGCACCGTCAAGTGCTGGGGGTCGGGCAACTTCGGATCGCTCGGCCTCGACGACACCACCACCCGCGGGGATTCCGCCGGCGAGATGGGTGACAACCTCCCCACCGTCGACCTCGGCACCGGACGCACCGCCACCGCCATCAGCGCCGGCAGCAACTACACCTGTGCCCTGCTCGACGACGGAACGGTCAAGTGCTGGGGCCGCAACAGCACCGGCCAGCTCGGCCTCGGCAACACACAGGACCGGGGCGACGAGCCCGGCGAGATGGGCGACAACCTGCCCGCGGTCAACCTGGGCACCGGACGCACCGCCACCGCCATCAGCGCCGGCCTCACCCACACGTGCGCGCTGCTCGACAACGACGCCGTCAAGTGCTGGGGCTACAACGGGTACGGCCAACTGGGGCAGGGCAACACCACCCAGCGCGGCGACCAGGCCGGCGAGATGGGCGACAACCTCCCTGCCATCAGTCTCGGCGCCGGACGCACCGGCACCGCGGTCAGCGTCGGCGACTATCGCACCTGCGCGGTGCTCGACAACGGTGGGGTCAAGTGCTGGGGCGCCGGCGTCCACGGCCAGCTGGGCCAAGGGGCCACCACCAACCTCGGCGACGGCCCTGGCGAGATGGGCGACAACCTCCCCGCCGTCAACCTCGGCACCGGGCGAACCGGCACCGCACTCGGGCGCCGGACCAACAGCCACACCTGCGTCCTCCTCGACAACGCCACCGTGAAGTGCTTCGGCGCCAACGGCTCGGGTCAGTTGGGCATCGGCAATGCCTTCGACCAGGGCGACGGCCCCGGCGAGATGGGCGACAGCCTGCCGGCGGTGACCTTCGGGCCGGCCCCGGTCATCGGGGTCACCTCGGGCAACCTGCACAGCTGTGCGCTGGTCGACGTCTCCGGCGTCGAGGGCGTGACGTGCTGGGGCGAGAACCAGTACGGGCAGCTCGGCCGGGGCGACACCACCGACATCGGCGACGACCCCGAGGACATCTTCCTTCCGGTCGACCTGGGGTTCGTGGTCGACACCACCGACCCCTCGGTGGACCTGGTGGCCCCGACCGAGGGGGCCTCCTACACCCAGAACCGTGCGGTGAGCGCGAGCTACTCGTGTGACGACGAGGTGGGTGGGTCGGGCATCGACACCTGCGTCGGCACAGTGGGCAGCGGGTCGCTGATCGACACCTCCACCCAGGGTGACCACACGTTCACGGTGACCGCGACCGACAACGCCGGCAACATCGGCGCCGTCACCCACCACTATTCGGTCGGACCACCGCCTCGACCCGACGCGCGCATCAGGCGGGGTGCGACCGGCGCCTACGTGGGCGACAACGTCTACAACAACACCGGCGCGGGCCAGACCCGCAACGCATCGGCCACGCTCGGCGCCACGGCCATCTACTTCGTGTCCGTCCAGAACGACGCCCCCTTCCCCGACGCGATCCGACTGCGTGGCGAGGCATCGTCGCCCGGTTTCACCATCAAGTACTCCGCCAGCGGCGGCGGTATCACCCGTGGGGTCACTGCCGGCACCTACCTCACGCCCACGCTCGTCCCCGGGGACTCGTTCACCGTCAAGGTCGAGGTGACCGTCGCCACCAACGTCCCGGTCGGCGTCAGCCGCGGCGCCGGACTGATGGCGAAGTCGAACACGGACCCCCACATCCGGGACGTGGTGAAGTTCGTGACCCAGCGGGTCTGATCAGACACGACCGGAGGCACCGTGGTCCGTATCCTCGTCCCATGGCATCCACGGCCGGCACCCTGCCCGTCATCTGCGAGATCGAGCCCGCGACCCGGCCCGAGCTCATGCACGTGCGCCACCAGATCGGGGTGCTCAGCACGATCGCCTCGGCATTCCTGATCCCCGACAACCACATCGGACGGGCCACGGTGTCCAGCATCGCGGTGGCCCACGAGGTGGCGCAGATGGGCGGACGGTCGATCGCCTGCCTGAACGCCCGCGACCGCAACCTGCTCGGGTTCCGCCGCGATCTGCTCACTGCCGCGGCGTACGGCGTCGACGAGTTCCTCTTCGTCTACGGCGACCGCCCCGAGTCGGGCGCCCGGTCCGACGACCTCACGGTGCGGCTGATGATCGACGAGGCCCGCCAGTTCGCCGCCTCGCACGAATCGGCCACGGGCCCGTTCCGCATCGGCGTCACCACCGGCCTGCGCCCGTTGCCGACGTGGAAGCAGCAGGCCGACTCCCTGTTCGTGCAGGTGGGCTTCTCGGTCGAGGCGCTGGTCGAGTGGCGGGCATCGATCGACTTCGCGGGGCCCGTCTACGCCGGCGTGATGGTCATCGCCAGCGCGGCCATGGCCCGCAAGCTGAGCCACGACATCCCGCAGCTCGCGGTTCCGGACCACGTGATCGCCGCCATCGAGTCCGACCGCGACGCCGGCGTGGCCCTGGCCTGCGACCTGGTCGACGAGATCACCGCCAGCGGCGCCTTCGACGGCATCCACCTCATCCCCGTGAGCCGCTACCGCGAGGTGGCGCGGCGCCTCGAGGCCTGACCGCGCCGCGCGACTCGCGCCCCGACGCCCGAGCGACGGGGCACCCTGCACGGAGCGCACGTCCTGGGACCTCGGGTTCGGCGCCTACCATCACCCGCGGAGATCAACTCGGAGATCATGGCGTAGCGGCGGCGCAGAGAGGTGACCCCCCACGAATCCTTCGCCTACGACCCAGCCAAAACGGTCGATGGGCCACAACCTCTGGATGAACGGCCTCGTCCTGCTGGGACTGTGGGGAATCGCGGTCGCTCAACCCGTGCTCGACCTGTACGGGAAGAACGGCGAGCTCTTCGTCGCCGCCCATCAGTCCTCGGGTCGGATCGTTGCCTTCGCCCTCGTGGTCACCGCGGCCGTCCCGGCGTTGCTGACGGTTGTCGAGGCACTTGGCTATCTGGTCAACCGGCGCGCCGGGGCCACCCTGCACGGGGTGTTCGTGCTGCTCCTCGCCACGATGCTGGGGGCCGGCCTCCTCGGCCACCTCGACCTCTCGGCCACCGCCCCAGTCATCGCTCTCGCGATCCTGTTCGGCGGAGCCGTCCTGTACGGCGCCGTGCGGGTTCCCGCCGTCGCCATGGGAATGCGCTACCTCGCCCTCGGACCGCTGCTGTTCCTGATCGCGTTCTTCGGGTTCTCGAGGTCGTCACGGCTCGTGTTCGACGGCGTCGCGTCGGTCGACGCCGCCACCGCGATCGGTCGGCCGGCGCCCGTGGTCGTTCTGCAGCTCGACGAGTTTCCCGTGGCATCACTGCTCCGCGAGGACATGACCATCAACGCCGAGCGCTTCCCCAACTTCGCGGCACTGGCCGACCAGTCCACCTGGTATCAGGACGCCACGTCAGTCGCCAGCGAGACGCGCCTCAGCGTGCCGTCCGTCATGACCGGACTGATGCCCGAGCGCGACGCGCTCCCCACGGCGGCCGATCACCCTCGTTCGATCTTCACCCTCCTCGCCGGCGGGTACGAGATGAACGTGTCCGAGGAGATCACCAGCGTCTGCCCCGAGTCCGTCTGCGTCGGGAGTGATTCGCCCGAGTCGGTCGGTTCGCTGCTCCTCGATGCCTCGGTCGTCTATGGCCACACCGTCCTTCCCCGCTCGTTGCGGTCACACCTGCCGCGGGTCGACCAGGCATGGGGCGGCTTCGTCGAGGACGCGGGGGTTCCGCAGGCCTCGAGCCCGGCGGCGACCCCGAGCAACCCGTTCGGGTCGGACTGGACAGACCTCGAGGCCTTTCGTGACGGGCCCGCCGGTCAAGGGGCCGACCTGCAGGAGGTCATCGAATCGATCGACGGGGGCACCGAGCCATCGCTCACCTACACCCACGTGTTGCTGCCCCATGAGCCGTGGCTGATGACGCCGACCGGCCAGCAACACTCCGAGGCCAGCCCCATGTTCGGACTCACCACCGACGGCGAGTGGCGCGACGACGAGGTCGCCGTGCGGCAGGGGTTCCAGCGCCACCTCCTGCAGGTGGGATACACCGACACGCTCGTCGGCCAGATGATGGAACGACTCCGATCGACGGGCGTGTGGGACGACGCGCTCGTCGTGGTGGTCGCGGACCACGGCGTCGCCTTCACACCGGCACGCTCGGTCCGCACACCCGCCGACGACACGCTCCACGAGATCTACAACGTGCCGCTCTTCATCAAGTATCCGGGCCAGACCCAGGGTGACGTGGTCACCAGCAACGCACTGCTCACCGACGTCCTGCCGACGATCGTCGATGCGCTCGACATCGAGACCGACTGGGAGTTCGACGGCCGGTCGCTCCTGGAGGACGGCCCTCGCAGCCCGGCCAAGCCCGTGAGCGAGCCGGACTTCCCGGCGGGTGTGCCCGACGGGACCGAGGGCGTGCAGGCCGTCGTACAGCGTGATCGCGCCTACCTGCCCTACGCTCAGGACTGGCGCGGGGTCGCCGAGGTCACGCCCTACGGCGATCTCGTCGGCCAACCCGTCGACACCCTGACGATCGGTGACCCCAGCCCGATGACCTGGACCGGCTACCACGGTGTCGAGGCCTACGACCCGGCCTCCGCGGAGAGCCGCGTGCTCCAAAGCGGCGCGCTGCACCTTGCCGGCGGCACCCCACCGGCTGCCGGACTGCTAACGGTGAACGGCACGGTGGCCGGCGTGGCCGTGGGCTTCGAGGTCACCGGTGGTGACGCTTCGTTCTCGGGCGTGATCACACCCGAGTTCTTCGTCTACGGGTACAACGATCTGCGGTTGTACGTCCCCGACTCCGACGGCGGTCGCACCTTCCACGAGGTGGCGCGCACCCCATGACGATCACAGGCCGGGATCTTCGCCGATCTCCTTGAGGGCGTCGTGCAACGCGACACGCAGCCGGCGGGTCAGTGCCGGCGACAGGTGTGCGACGAGGCCTTCGCCGGCGCGGCCGACCTCCTCGACGGTGAGGACGACCCGCGGCTCGGCGTCGTCGTAGTCGTCGCTGATCGCCACCGCCCACGACAACCGGGCCAGGTCGTCGTCGCCCGGCGGCTGCTCACTCGGGTCGAAGGGGTGGTCGTCGATGGATCGTCGCATGACCGACGACGGTACGTTGAGCCGGTGGCCCCCACCCCGTCGCACCTCGCCGACAGCGACTTCCTGCGCGCCTGCCGGAGCGAGCCGGTCGAGCGCACCCCCGTCTGGTTCATGCGCCAGGCCGGCCGCTCGCTCCCCGAGTACCGGGCCGTCCGGGGCGAGGGCAGCATCCTCGACGCCATCAAGGACCCCGAGCTGTCGGCCACCATCACCCGCCAGCCGGTCGAGCGCTACGACGTCGACGCCGCCATCCTCTACTCCGACATCGTGGTCCCTGCCGAGGCCATCGGGTTCGGCGTCGACGTGGTGCCGGGTGTGGGCCCCGTCATCGAGCAGCCCTTCGCCGGCGCGGCCGACCTGGCCCGGCTGCGCCCCCTCGACCCCGAGGCCGACACCCCCTACGTGCTCGAGACCATCCGGCTGCTCGTCGAGACGCTGGACGTGCCGCTGATCGGGTTCGCCGGCGCACCGTTCACGGTGGCCAGCTACCTGATCGAGGGCCGGCCGTCGCGCACCTACGCCCGCACCAAGGCCCTCATGCACGGCGACCCCGACCTGTGGCACGAACTGCTCGACGCCCTGGCCGATCTGGCCCTGGCCTCGCTGCGGTCACAGGTGGCCGCCGGGGCCTCGGCCGTCCAGCTCTTCGACAGCTGGGCCGGCGCGCTCGCTCCGGACGACTACCGCCGCTTCGTCATGCCCGCCTCGGCCAAGGTGCTGGCCGGCATCGGGGAGACCGGTGTGCCCCGGATCCACTTCGGGGTGAACACGGGCGAGCTGCTGGGGCTGTTCGGCGAGGCCGGCGCCGACGTGGTCGGCGTCGACTGGCGGGTGCCGCTCGACGTGGCCCGCACCCGGGTGGGCGGGCGGGCCGTCCAGGGGAACCTCGACCCCGCGCTGTGCCTCGCCCCCTGGCCCGTCGTGGCCGACGCCACCCGCGACGTGCTGCGCCGGGGTGGCGGCCGGGGCCACGTCTTCAACCTGGGTCACGGCGTGCTGCCCGAGACCGACCCCGCCGTACTCGAGCAGGTGGTGGCGCTGGTGCACACCGAGGGCGTCGAACTCGGCGCCGAAGGGATGCCGTCATGACCGCTCCCACCCCCGCAGCGTCCGCGGCCTCTGCGCCCGGCGTCCCCGAACTGGCGCCCGATTCGGTGGCCAGGGCGACACGATCGGGCGCCAGTTCACGGCTGGTCGAGTCGGAGGAGACGGCACCGTGACTGAGACGAGCAGCGGTACCGCACCGACGGGCGTCGTGGTGATGGCCTACGGCACGCCGGCCCGTCCCGAGGACGTCGAGGCCTACTACACCCACATCCGCCGGGGACGGCCGCCCGAGCCGGCACAGCTCGCCGACCTGCAGCGCCGCTACGACGCCCTCGGCGGCGTGTCGCCCCTGGCGCAGCGGACAGCGTCGCAGCGGGCCGCCATCGCCGCCGCCCTCGAGGCCCGCTCCCCCGGCGGCTACCGCGTGGTGCTGGGCCAGAAGCACGCGGCCCCGTTCATCGAGGACGCCGTCACGACGCTGGCCGACGAGGGCGTCAGCCGCGTGGTGGGCCTGGTGCTGGCGCCGCACTACTCGGGATTCAGCGTGGGCGAGTACCAGAAGCGCCTGGCCGAGGCCGGCGCCGAGCGCAGCATGGCCACTGCGGCCATCGAGCGCTGGCACCTGTTGCCCAGCTACGTGGGCTTCCTGGCCGGCGCCCTGCGCCACACGCTGGCCACCCTGCCCGAGCGCACCAAGGTGCTCTTCACCGCCCACAGCCTGCCCGAGCGGGTGTTGGTGGACGACCCCTACCCCGACGAGTTGCGGGCCGGAGCCGCCGCCGTCGCCACCTCGGCCGGACTGGGCCCCGACCCCGGCTGGGATCTCGCGTGGCAGAGCGCCGGCCGCACCCCCGAGCCGTGGCGGGGCCCCGACATCCTCGAGGTCATCCGCGACCTGGCCGCGGCGGGTGGGGTCGAGGGCGTGGCGGTGTGCGCCCAGGGCTTCGTGTCCGACCACCTCGAGGTGCTCTACGACCTCGACATCGAGGCCCGGGCGGTGGCCGACGAGGTGGGCCTGGCCTTCGGCCGCACCGCGTCGTTGAACGCCGAGCCCGCCGTCATGGCCGCCCTGGCCGACCTGGTGGTGGCCGCGGCCACTGCGACCGAGGAGCCCGCGTGATGAGCCCAACCCGTCCGAACCCAGGAGCGCGAACCACCGGGGCGACGGGGCTCCGGGGCTCACCCTGCGGTGCCGTTCGACGTCGGGCTGGGTGGCGGGGTGGGCCCCGGCGGTCGGCGGCGATCGGCAGGGTTCGGGCCGGTGGCCGGCGTCCGACCGGCGGCCCCGAGGGACGGGCCGCCACCCTCCGCGTCCGGATCGACGTCGCATCTCGAACTCGAGGCACCAGCCCCCCGATTCCGAGGGCCGGCGCCTCGAGCTCGTTGACGGTGGGCCCCGGGGGTACGCAGCGTGACATCCGCCTCGGCGCCCAGTCGGACGGGGACGGCGAATGAGCCGGGTCGTGGTGGTGGGGGCCGGCATCACGGGGCTGGCCGCCGCCTACGAGCTGGGCAAGCACGACGACCTGGACGTGGTGGTGCTCGAGGCCGGCAACCGCGTGGGCGGCAAGATCGAGACGCTGCCCTTCGCCGGCCTTCCCCTCGAGACCGGTCCCGACACGTTCCTGGCCCGGGTGCCGTGGGCGGTCGACCTGTGCCGCGAGCTGGGCCTGTTCGACGAGCTGGTCAGCCCGGCCGAGACCTCCGCCTACCTGTGGGTGCGGGGCGCGCTGCGCCGGCTCCCGCAGGCCCACGTGCTGGGCGTGCCCACCGACTTCGACCAACTGGCGGCATCGGGACTGGTGTCCGACGAGGGCGTGGCCATCGCCCGACGCGATCTCGACCACCCCGCCGACGAGCCGGGGCACCTGCCCGACGGCGACGTGTCGGTGGGCGAGCTGATCCGCAGCCGCATGGGCGACGAGGTGCTCGAGCGCATCGTCGACCCCCTGATCGGCGGTATCAACGCCGGTGACTCCGACCGCCTCAGCGTCGACGCGGCGGCGCCACAGATCGCCGGCGCCGCCCGCCGCAACGCCAGCCTGGTGCGGGGCCTGCTGGCCATGCGGGCCGAGGCGCCGCCCGACCCGGGCACGCCGATGTTCTACACACTGCCGGGTGGGCTCGAGCGCCTGGTCGACCGGCTGGTCGCCGCCACCAGTGCCGAGGTGCGGCTCGACACCGCCGCCCGCGCCCTGTCCCGACGAACGGGCGGTGGCTACGTGGTCGGCACCGACGCCGGCCCCCTCGAGGCCGACACCGTCGTGCTGGCGGGGCCGTCCGGCGTCAGCGCGCGCCTGGTCGAGGGCCTGGCCCCCGACGCCGCCACGACCCTGGGCGCCATCGACTACTCGTCGGTCGCGCTGGTGACGTTCGCGGTGCCCGCCGACGCCGTCAGCCGGCCGCTCGACGCCAGCGGCTACCTGGTCCCTCGCACCGAGGGCTGCCTCATCACCGCGTGCACCTGGTCGTCGAGCAAGTGGGCCCACCTGGCCTCGCCGGGGCAGGTGATCCTCCGGGCCTCGGCCGGACGCTACGGCGACGAGCGCATCGCCGACCTCGACGACGACGCCCTGGTCGCCGCGGTGCTCGCCGACCTGGGCACCACCATGAGCCTCGACGCCACGCCCACCGCGGTGCGGGTGAAGCGCTGGGACGGCGCCTTCCCCCAGTACCTGCCCGGCCACCTCGCGCGGGTGGCGGAGGTCGAGGCGGCCCTCGCCGCCGACACCCCCGGCATCCTGGTGGCGGGCGCCGCCCAGCGGGGCGTCGGCATCCCCGCCTGCATCAACCAGGGCCGCCAGGCCGCCGCGGCCACCCTCGACCGACTGGCGCACCCGGACCGCTGATCCACGAACTCGCCAGGTCCCACGGACTCGGTTGATTCCAAGATCGCCGCGCTCAGTCGCGGCGCGTGCTCGCCCCGCTCGGGAGCCGCTCGGCAGGCCGGACGAGCGGCGTTCACGGAGTGCCCGACCCGCTGTCCTCCGTTCGTCGCCCGGGGCGACTGGCCCGCGGGTCCCCGGGCGACGATGATCGGGCGCCGTGACCGAGCCGACCACCGACACCGAGCCGGCCGGCACCGGCGCGGCTTCCGCGCCGTCGACCCTCACGCGTGGGGCCAAGGCGTCGCTCGCCGCCCGGTGCATCGCGACCGGGGTCGTGATCGCCGCCTCGGTGCCGCCGTGGGGATGGTGGCCACTGGCCTTCGTGGGGATCGCCCTCCTCGACCGGCTGATCGCCGGCCAACCGGCGAAGGCCCGGTTCCGTCGCACCTGGCTGGTCTGCGCAGCCTGGCTGTACCCGTCGATGCTGTGGATGGCCGACCTCACCCTGCCCGGCTACCTGATCGCGTGCGGCACGTACGCGGCCTACTTCGGGGTGGCGGTGGCCGCGTGCCCACCGTCGCGCTGGCGGTGGCTGGCGCTGCCCGGCGCGTTCGTGCTGGCCGAGTGGGCCCGCTGGTCGTTCCCGTTCGGCGGGGTGCCGCTGTCCACCCTGGCCATGAGCCAGGCCGCCGCCCCCCTCGCGTTCACCGTGCGGCTGGCGGGAAGCCTGGTGCTGGTGGCGCTGGTGGTCGCCGGCGGGGTCGCCCTGTCGGCGCTCTACGAGCGGGCCCCCACGCACGCCGGCATCGCCCTGAGCGTGATCGCCCTCGTGGCGCTGGCGGCGACGGTGGCTCCCCGGGCCCACGACACCGGCACGCTACGGGTCGCGGTGGTGCAGGGGGGCGGCCCGCAGCGCACCCGGGCCAGCGACACCGATCCCCGCGACGTGTTCGAGCGGCACCTCCGCGCCAGCCAGGACGTCGACACACCGGTGGACCTGGTGCTGTGGCCCGAGAACGTGGTGAACGTGGAGGGCAGCCTCAGCGTGCACCCCGAGGGCGAGGAGTTGGCCGACCTGGCCCGCCGCCTCGACACCACCCTGATCGTGGGCGTGGTGGAAGGTGCCGATGACCACTTCCTGAACGCGGCGGTGGTCTACGCACCGGACGGCACCATGGTCGACCGCTACGACAAGGTGAAGCGGGTGCCCTTCGGCGAGTACGTGCCGTTCCGCAGCCTGCTCGAGCGCTTCAACAGCGAACTGCCCGGGCGTGACGCGCTGGCCGGCGACCAACCCGCCGTCGTCCAGACGCCGGCCGGCCGCTTCGGTGTGGTGATCTCGTGGGAGGTCTTCTTCGGCACCCGGGCGCGCGACGCCATCAGCCACGACGGCTCGGTGCTGCTCAACCCCACCAACGGCTCGTCGTACTGGCTCACGCAGGTGCAGAGCCAGCAGGTGGCGTCGTCGCGCCTTCGGGCGCTCGAGAACGACCGGTGGGTGCTGCAGGCGGCGCCGACGGGGTTCAGCGCGATCGTCACCCCCAGCGGGCACGTGGTCGACCGCACGAGCATCAGCCAGCGACAGGTGCTGCAGCACACCATCGCCACCCGCGAGGGCCGCACCCTCGCCACGAGGGTCGGCGACCTCCCCATGCTGCTGTTGGCCGGCGGCCTGATGATCGCCGCGCAGGTGTCGTACCGCCGGGGGCGCGAGCGCCGCATCGGGTGAGGGGCCGTCCGCCTGGCGGTGTCGGGCGGATCGACGGCCCGCGTCGGCCGCGAAGCCGGCACCGAACCGTGTCGGATGAAGGCAGTTGGCGACCGGTGGAGTCCGTGCCGAACTGGCAGCGGTAGCGTCGGCGCCATGATCGAGCTCATCGCCGGCGAGGCCCGGGCCCGCATCGACGCCGAGGCCGGGGGGCGACTCGCCCAGCTGACGGTGGACGGGCTGGACCTGCTGGTCGAGCGGCGGGAGTCGCCCACCCAATGGGGGTGCTTCCCGATGGCGCCCTGGGCGGGGCGGATCCGCCACGGCAGGTTCTCGTGGGAGGGCGTCGACTACGAGTTGCCCGTCAACAAGCCCCCGCACGCGATCCACGGGGTCACCTACGACCGCCCCTGGGACGTCACCGCCAGCACCGCCACCACCGCCGACCTGCGCATCGACCTCGACGAGCGATGGCCGCTCGGCGGCTTCGTCACCCAGTCGTTCGTGATCGCCCACGATCGCCTGCACCTGCGCATGGAGGTGCACGCCGGCGACCGGACCATGCCCGCCAGTTGCGGCTGGCACCCCTGGTGGAACCGCCGCCTCGACCGTGGCGACCCGGTCGAGCTCGACTTCGAGGCGGGGATGATGTGGGTCAAGGACGACGAGGGCATCCCGTCGGGCGCACTGGTCACGCCCACCGCCGGGCCCTGGGACGACTGCTTCACCGACATGGTCCAGACGCCGGAACTGCGCTGGGCCGGCGCCCTCGAGGTGGAGATCGAGTCGCACTGCACCGACTGGGTGATCTTCACCGAGCCCGACCACGCCATCTGCGTCGAGCCCCAGACCGGGCCGCCCGACGCCCTCAACCTCGAGCCGGCCCACGCCACGCCGGCCACCGACCGCTCGCCCGGTCACCCCGTCATCGCGGAGGCCACCGTCAACTGGCGCCGGATCTGACGCCTGTTCGACCGCTCTTCGGCTGACGCCTCATCGCACCTTCAAGGCTCGCTCGTCCCTCGCTCGCCGCATCCCCTCCCCTGGGGTCAGGTGGGTGGGGCTCTCCCCACGCCCGTACACTTGACCGACCGGTCAACGCCTGGAAAGGCTTGCTCCCTTGGCTTCATCACCCCACATCGACGGTCCCCTGCGGATCGCCCTCCTCGCCTACCGCGGCAAGCCGCACTGCGGGGGCCAAGGCGTGTACGTCCGCCACCTTTCCAAGGCCCTGGACGATCTGGGCCACCACGTCGAGGTGCTGGGCGGGCCGCCCTACCCCGAGTTGGTCGACGAGGTGCCGCTGGTCAAGCTGCCCAGCCTCGAGATCTACAACGACCACTTCCCCATGCGCATGCCAGGGGTGTGGGAGCTCAAGGACTGGACCGACTGGGCCGAGGTGCTCGCCTTCACCAGCGGCACCTTCCCCGAGCCGCTGGCGTTCAGCCTGCGCGCCTGGAAGCACCTGAAGGGCCGCACCGGCGACTTCGACCTGGTGCAGGACAACCAGAGCCTGGGCTACGGCCTGCTGGCCATCGAGCGCATGGGCATCCCGGTGGTCGGCACCATCCACCACCCCATCACCGTCGACCGGGCCCTCGAGATGGAGCACGCCGAGACGGCGTACCAGCGCTTCGCCAAGAGCCGCTGGTACGCGTTCACCAAGATGCAGACCCGTGTGGCCAAGCGCCTCACCCGCATCATCACGGTGTCCGAGTCGTCCCGCGGCGACATCGCCCGCGACCACGGCGTCGACATCGACCGCCTGCACGTGGTGCCGGTGGGCGTCGACCCCGACATCTTCAAGCCCGTGCCCACCGTGGCGCGCATCCCCGGTCGGCTGATCACCACCGCCAGCGCCGACGTCACCATGAAGGGCCTCGTGTACCTGCTCGAGGCGGTGGCCAAGCTGCGCACCGAGCGCGACGACATCGAGCTCGTCGTGATCGGCAAGCCCAAGGAGGAGGGCCGCACCTCGCGCACCCTCGCCGAGCTGGGGCTCTCCGGCGCCGTCCGCTTCGTCAGCGGCGTGTCCGAGGAGCGCATCGTCGAGCTGTACTCCGAGGCCGAGCTGGCCGTCGTGCCCTCGCTGTACGAGGGGTTCTCGCTGCCGGCCATCGAGGCCATGTCGTGTGGCGTGCCACTGGTGGCCACCACGGGGGGCGCCCTGCCCGAAGTGGTCGGCGCCGACAACGACACCGCGCTGCTGGTGCCTCCCGGCGACTCCGACGCCCTCGCCGCCGCCCTCCGCAGGGGCCTCGACGACCCGGCCCTGCGCGACCGCATCGGTGCCGCCGGCCGCCAGCGCATCATCGAGCGCTGGAGCTGGAAGGTCACCGCCGTCAAGACCGTCGAGCAGTACCGCGCCCGCCTGGCGGAACCCACCCTGCTTCTCGGCTCTTCGCCTGACGGCTCATCGCGACCATCAAGGCTCCTGGCCTTCGGCTCTTCGCCTGACGGCTCATCGCGGTCGTCAAGGCTCCTCGTCCCTCGTCGCCGCGCGGCCACCTGATCCCCGCCGACGTTCGAAAGCTCGCTGAACCGTGCTCACCGTCGATTACGACCGCCTCGGCCTCGAGGCCGGCGACCTGCTGCTCGACATGGGCTGCGGCGCCGGCCGCCATGCCTTCGAGTCCTACCGGCGCGGCGCCCGGGTGATCGCCTTCGACTACTCGCACAGCGAGTTGGTCGATGTACGGGGCATCTTCGGCGCCATGCAGCAAGCCGGTGAGGGCCCCACCCACGGCCTCGCCACCGGGGTCAACGGCGACGCCGTCACGCTGCCCTTCCCCGACGACACGTTCGACCGCATCATCGCCAGCGAGGTGCTCGAGCACGTGCCCGACGACGAGGGCGCCCTCGCCGAGCTCATGCGCGTGCTGCGACCCGGCGGCATCATCGCCGCCACCATCCCGGCCTGGTTGCCCGAGCAGATCTGCTGGAAGCTCTCCGACGAGTACCACGCCCCCTTCGTGGTGGGCGGCCACGTGCGGATCTACACCGAGGACGAGCTGCGCGACAAGATGCGCGCCGCCGGCCTCGAGCCGGGCGGGTCGCACCACGCCCACGCACTGCACTCCCCCTACTGGTGGCTGAAGTGCGCGGTCGGCCCCACCAACGACGACAACCCCCTGGTGAAGGCGTACCTGAAGCTGTTGACCTGGGACATCGTGAAGCAGCCATTGGTGCTCCAGGTGGCCGAGAAGCTGCTGCAACCGCTCATCGGCAAGAGCCTGGTGATCTACGCCCGCAAACCCCTGCGCGCCGCCCCCCGGCGGCCCGACCGGGCCGCCGCGTCCCACTCGCACCCCGCCGACGAGCCCGCCCCCCACCCCGAAAGGCAGACGGTCGATGTCGCCTGAGCTCCGCCTCCCCGAGGTGCCCAACCTCGCCACCGCCGACGAGATGCTGGCCACCGCCGCGTCCATCGTCGAGTGGCAGCTGCCGTCCGGCATGATCCCGTGGTTCTCCGGCGGTCACGCCGACGTGTGGAACCACGTCGAGGCGGCCATGGCCCTCGACCTGTGCGGGTTCACCGACGAGGCCCTGCGCGCCTACGACTGGCTGGTCGGCCTGCAGCGCCCCGACGGCGCCTGGCACCAGTACTACCTGGCCGACGGCATCGAGCAGGACAAGCTCGACGCCAACACGTGCGCCTACGTGGCCGCCGGCGTCTGGCACCACTACCTGCTCACCCGCGACCTCGGCTTCCTCGATGCCATGTGGTCGATGGTCGAGCCGGCCATCGACTTCGTGCTCGACCTGCAGACCCCCCGCGGCGAGATCCTGTGGGCCCGTCACGCCGACGGCACCCCGTGGTCGTTCGCCCTCCTCACGGGCTCGTCGAGCATCTGCCACAGCCTGCGCTGTGCCATCGCCATCGCCGAGGAGCTCGGCCACGAGCGGCCCGACTGGGAGCTCAGCGTGGCCCGACTGGCCCGCGTGATCGCCACCGAGCCCGACGCCTTCGCCCCCAAGCACCGCTGGGCGATGGACTGGTACTACCCGGTGCTGGCCGGCGTCCTCACCGGCGACGCCGGCCGGGCCCACCTGGCCGAGCGCCTGCCCACCTTCCTCCTCGAGGGCCGCGGCATCCGCTGCGTGTCGGATCGCCCGTGGGTCACCGCGGCCGAGACCTGCGAGTGCCTCATCGCCCACCTGGCGGTGGGCGAACGCGACATCGCCACCGACCTGTTCGCGCTGGCCCAGGCCCACCGCACCGACGACGGCCGCTACTGGACGGGCATCGTGTACCCCGAGGAGCTCACCTTCCCCGGCGACGAGCAGTCCACCTACACGTCGGCCTCGGTCATCCTGGCCGCCGACGCCCTGGCCGGCGCCACCGCCGGGTCGAAGCTGTTCGTCGACCACGACGCCGTCCTGCCCCCGCTGCTCCCCCTCGACGAGTAGTCCACCGTTGAAGGTGCTGGCGCACCTTCAACGGCGAGCTCCTGTTGGGACGGCCTGCGGCCGGCTCTTTTTCTGGCCGGGCCAGCGGAGCCGTCCCGACCAGGGTGGGGGGGGCCGGCGGAGCCGCCCCCCTCACACTCCCCCCACGGCGGCTTCGCCGCCGGACTGCTCAGGTCGCGCGTTGCAGCACCCGCAGGCTGCCGGTGACACTGACGTCCACGAAGCCGTCGTCGAGGGCTCGCAGGTAGATCTCGTAGGGCGGGCGGCCGCCGTCGGCGGGGTCGGGGAACACGTCGTGGATGGCCAGGGTGCCGCCGGGCGCGACATGGGGGGTCCAGCCCTCGTAGTCGCGATGGGCGGGCTCGGTGCCGTGACCGCCGTCGATGAACAGGAACGCCAGCGGCGTCGACCAGTGACGACACACCGTGGCCGACTCGCCCACCAGGGCCACCACCGACGCCTCCAGGCCCGCCTGCTGCACCGTGTGCCGGAACACCGGCAGCGTGTCCATCAGCCCGGTGTCGGGGTCGACCAGGTCGGACTCGTGGTGCTCCCACCCCGCCTGGTTCTCCTCCGACCCACGGTGGTGGTCCAACGAGAACAGCACCGTGCCCGCTTCCTGCGCGGCGGCGCCCAGGTAGATGGCCGACTTGCCGCAGTAGGCGCCGATCTCGAGGAACGGCGCACCCGCGGCGGGGCCCCTCCCCGCCACCAGCGCCGCGTCGTGCAGGGCCAGGCCCTCGTCGGGCGGCATGAAGCCCCGAGCGGCGAGCGCCCGAGCGATCAGTTCGTCGTCCACGGTCCTAACCTACGGCGGCAATGCCCAGCGTCGTGAAGCGCGTCCTCCTCGGCCGACCCCTCGCCACCCACGCCGAGGGCACACAGCGCCTGCGCAAGCTCATCGCCCTGCCGATCTTCGCGGCCGACGCCATCGCGTCGAGCGCGTTCGCCACCCAGGAGATCCTGCACGTCCTGGTGCCGGTGGCGGCCTTCGCCGCGGTCGACTACCTGGTGCCGATCTCGCTGGTGGTCGTCGTGCTGCTGTTCCTCGTGGTCAGCAGCTACCGCCAGACGATCTTCGCCTACCCGGGAGGCGGCGGCTCCTACATCGTGAGCCGCGAGAACCTCGGCCACCGCGCCGGGATGCTGGCGGCCGCGGCGCTCATGGTGGACTACACCCTCACCGTGGCGGTGTCGATCGCGGCGGGCACCGCGGCCATCGCCTCCGCGGTCCCGGCGCTGCGCACCCATCTCGTGGGCGTGTCGCTGCTGCTGCTGGTGCTGCTGACGCTGATCAACCTGCGCGGGGTGAAGGAGTCGGGCGCGCTCTTCGCCGTCCCGACCTACGTCTACGTGGGCAGCATGGCCGCGCTCATCGGCGTCGGCCTCTTCCGGTCCTACACGGGCGCACTGGCCCCCCTGCCGCCGAACGAGGCCGAGTTGGCCTACTTCACCCACAACGGGGCGCTGGTGGGTGCGGTCACCGCCTTCCTCCTGGCCCGGGCCTTCGCCTCGGGCGCCATCGCCCTGTCCGGGGTCGAGGCCATCTCGAACGGCATCTCGGCGTTCAAGGAGCCCCAGGCCCGCAACGCCGCCACCACCCTGGTGTGGACCGGCGTGATCCTCGCCGCGCTGTTCACGGGCATCGCGGTGCTCACCCACCGGCTCACCCCGACGCTGTCCGAGCACGAGACGATCCTGTCGATCATGGGCCGTGCCGTGTTCGGCGGCGCCAACCCCATGTACTTCGTGCTGCAGGCCGGCACCGCCCTGATCCTGATCTTCTCCGCCAACACCGCCTTCGCGGGGTTCCCCCGGCTGGTGTCCATCGTGGCCCGCGACGGGTACCTGCCCCGCCAACTGGCGAACCGTGGCGATCGCCTCGTGTTCTCGAACGGCATCCTCGGCCTCGCGGTCGCCGCCGGCCTGCTGCTGGTCGGCTTCGGCGCGGTGACCACCCGGTTGGTGCCCCTGTTCGCCGTGGGCCTGTTCCTGGCCTTCACCCTCTCGCAGGCGGGCATGGTGCGCCATCACCTCCGCCGCCACGAGCAGGGCTGGCGGTGGAAGACCGCCATCAACGCCACCGGTGCGGCGGCGACCGCGATCGTGCTGGTCGTGGTGGTCACCTCGAAGTTCGTGTCGGGGGCGTGGATCCCCGTGCTGGTGATCCCGGCCATCTACCTGGTGCTGGCCAGGGTGCACCGTCACTACTCGCACGTGGCCAGCACCCTGGCCATCGACCCCACCGACCCACCGGCCCCCATCAGGAACACGGTGGTGATCCTGGTGGGCCGCCTCCACCGGGGCGTCCCCTACGCCGTGGCCTACGCCGAGGCGCTCAGCGCCCACCACCTGGTGGCGGTCACGGTGGGGGTGGACAGCGAGGCGACCGAGCAGATCGAGGCGGATTGGGCCGCGCTCGGCCTGGGCGTGCCCCTCGAGGTGGTGGCGTCGCCGTACCGCGAGCTCACCCGCCCGGTGCTGGACTACATCGACGAGCTCGACGAGCGGTGGGGCGACGACGTCATCACCGTCGTCATCCTCGAGTTCGTGGTGCACCGCTGGTGGGAGCAGCTGCTCCACAACCAGAGCGCGCTGTCACTGAAGCTGCAGCTGCTGTTCCGCCCGAACACCGTGGTGATCTCGGTGCCCTGTCACGTGGGCTGAGTCACGTGGTCTGAGCCACGCGGGTCCGAGCCCGATCAGGCCAGCTTGGCTTCGATCTCGCCTTCGACGAAGCCGTCGGCCACCAGTTGCTCCTCGGTGACCCCCGCGTCCTCGAGCACCTCTTCCTCGATCGGGAAGTGCCGCTCGTTGCCGAACATCAACCGGTCGAGCACGGCGAACTTGAGGACCCACACCACACCGAAGCCGAAGGCGTTGGCCACGTTGACCATCAACGGTGACTCGAAGTGGCTGTCGGCGTAGGCCACGCACAGGGTGGAGATGAACAGGCCCAGCAGGGTCATGCCCCAGAACGGCAGGATCTCGGTGAGGAAGTTGTTCTTGTCCCGCTTGCCCCACACCCAGTAGCGGTTCAGCACGTAGACGGGCACGACGGTGACCGCCACGGCCATGGTGTTGGCCTTGAGCCCGCTCCAGCCGAGACCGGAGTGGAACACGAGGAGGATGATCTGCGTCATCGGAACGGCGATGAACGACACCGCCGAGTACCGCAGCACCTTGCGGTGGTCGATCGCCTTGATCCGTGCGATCACCTCGGCGGTGGACATACTCATGTATCGGAGCCTAACGATCTTGGTGTGAGCGAGAACAGTCAGGAAAGGGCGTTGGCCCTCGCGACGGCGCCGAGCCAGCGGGCGCTGGGCTTCGGGATGCGCTCCTGGGTGGCGCGGTCGACGTCGATGATGCCGAACCGGGGCACGTACCCGAGGACCCACTCGAAGTTGTCGAAGGCGCTCCAGCAGAAGTAGCCGCCGACGTCGATGCCCTCGTCGAGGCAGTCGAGCACACCCTCGAGCGCCCGCTGCAGGTAGTCGAGGCGCTGGGCGTCGTCGTCGGTGCCGATGCCGTTCTCGGTGACCACCAGGGGCGTGTGCCCGGTGACCTCCCACGCCCGGCGGATGGTGGCGGCGAGGGCCTCCGGGTAGAGCTCGTAGCCCATGACCAGCACGGGCACACCGTCCTCGGGCCCCAGGGTGCCGTCGGCGCCGATGCGGGAGCGGCTGTAGGTCTGCACCCCCAGGAAGTCGTCCTCGCTCGCGGCCTGGAGGTAGACGTCCTCCATGTTCCTGCGGATCCTCGCCACCCGGGCCTCGGCCTCCTCGAGGCGGCCGCCGTCGGCGTCGGCGACGGCCTGGTAGTCGCTCATCGCCAGCGTGAGGCCCACGGGCGCGTCACCCACGTGCCCCTTGATCACCGGCACGGCCCGGTGGTGGGCGTCGATGAGCACGTCGTTCACACGGCGGCGCTCGGCGACATCCTGATGGCCTGGGGGGAAGACGCCGACCAGGTGACCCATCGTGGCCACGATGTTCGGCTCGTTGAAGGTGGCGACACGGCTGACCAGATCGCCCAGATGCGCCGCGGTGCGGTCGGCGAACCGCACGAAGCGCTCGGCGGACGCGGCCTCGGCCCACCCGCCCCGGGCGGCCAGCCACCGGGGCGTCGTGAAGTGGTGAAGGGTGACGACGGCCTCGAGCCCGTGGGCGCGACACGACGCCACCATGCGGCGGTAGTGGTCGAGCGCCGCCACGGAGAACTGGCCGTCCTCGGGCTCGATCCGGCTCCACTCCACCGAGAACCGGTAGCTCGTGAAGCCCAACTGCGCGAGCAGGCGGATGTCGTCGTCGAAGCGGTGGTAGTGGTCGATGGCGTCGCCGCTGGGCTCGTGGCAGCCACTGGCGGGGTCCTGCTCCCAGGCCCACCAGTCGTTGTTCCAGTTGCCACCCTCCACCTGGTGGGCAGCGGTCGCGGTCCCCCAGCGAAAGCCGGGTGGAAACGGTCGCGGCGTCATGTCTGGAACATAGGCCACTCGGGGAGGGCCCGCCGCCAGGGGCGGCGAGCGAGGGACGAGCGGTCATGACCGGAGCTCAGAGAACCCGGGCCAGCGACGGCGCCGATCGTCCAGGGGCGGCGAGCGAGGGACGAGCGAGCCATGATGATCGTGATGAGCCGTCAGGCGAAGAACCAACAGCAGGCGAAGAACCAACAGCAGGCCGTGGATGCGCTGATCACGTTGCTCGACCTCGAGAAGATCGAGGAGAACATCTTCCGGGGCGTCAGCCCCGACGAGGACCGCCAGCGGGTGTTCGGTGGCCAGGTGGCCGGTCAGGCGCTGGTGGCCGCGGCCCGCACCGTCGACCCCGACCGGGTGGTCAACTCGCTGCACGCCTACTTCCTGCGCCCCGGCGACCCCACCGTCCCGATCCTCTACGAGGTCGACCGCATCCGGGACGGCCGCTCGTTCACCACGCGACGGGTGGTGGCCATCCAGCACGGCAAGGCCATCTTCAACCTGGCCGCCTCGTTCCACATCCACGAGGACGGCCTCGAGCACCAGTTGGCGATGGCCGACATGATGTTCGACGGCCGCCTGCCGCCCGAGCCCGAGTCGCTCCCCGACTGGCAGGAGCGCATGGCCCCCTGGAAGGAGCGGCTCGGCGACTGGTACGAGCGACCCCGACCCATCGACCACCGCCAGATCGACTACGAGCCGATGGACCGCAAGGACAAGCTGCCGCCGCACCAGCGCACCTGGCTGCGGGCCGACGGCGTGCTGCCCGACGACCCGGTGCTGCACAACTGCGTGCTCACCTACGCGTCCGACATGACCCTGCTGGACACCAGCATCCTGCCCCACGGCCTCGGCACGATGGACGAGCGCCTGCAGATGGCCAGCCTCGACCACGCCATGTGGTTCCACCGGCCGTTCCGGGCCGACCAGTGGCTGCTGTACGTGCAGGACACGCCGTCCGCGTCCGGCGCCCGGGGCATCGCCCGGGGCCTGATCTACACCAGCGACGGCGACCTCGCGGTGTCCGTCGTGCAGGAAGGCCTGATACGAATCCGGGGATGAGCCCCGACGTCCTGCCCGACCCCGTCACCACGACGCCCCCCCGGGCCCGGCGGCGCGTCCCCCGGGCGCGGCGGCTGACGGCGCTCACCGGGCTGCTGGCGCTCGCGCTGGTGGCCGGCGCCTGCTACGGGGGCAGCGACGACCGCCGGTCGAGCTCGCCCTCGGTCGACCCCGAGGTGCGCACGCCCACCACCGTCGCACCCGACGACGTGCGCACCCCCACCTCGGTCCCCGGCACCGAGTCGCTCGACGCGGTTGCGGTCGGCTACGAGCCCGTGGTGACCCTCGACGACACCCCGATGGCCATGGCGGTCCGGCCGGGCGACGACGACGTCGTCTACGTGGCCCAGCGGTCGGGCACGCTGGTGCGCCTCGACCCCAGCGGCGGACCGGACGCCGCGACCGAGACCGTGCTCGACTTCCACGACGACGTGTCCACCGACGGCGAGCGCGGGTTCCTGGGCGTGGCGTTCTCGCCGGACGGCAGCCACCTGTACGCCAGCTACACCAACCCCGCGGGCGACACCCGCATCGATGAGTACACGGTGTCGGGCGACGGTGCCGGCGCCACCATCGACACCGACAGCCGCCGAGAGGTGTTCGCCCAGGACCAGCCGTTCTCGAACCACAACGGTGGCAACATCGCGTTCGGGCCCGACGGCTACCTGTACATCGGGTTGGGTGACGGCGGTGCCGCCGGCGACCCCGACGACCGGGGCCAGGACCGCACCGACCTGCTCGGCAAGATGCTCCGCATCGACCCCACCGAGGGCGACACGCCCTACGGCGTGCCCGAGGACAACCCGTTCGCCGACGGCCGCGACGGCCGGCGCGAGATCTGGATCGTCGGGGTGCGCAACCCGTGGCGCTGGTCGTTCGACTCGCTCACCGGCGACCTGTGGATCGGCGACGTGGGCCAGAACGAGGTGGAGGAGGTCGACTTCCTGCCCGCCGACGGCCAGGGCCGCAACGCCGGGCGGGGGGCCAACCTCGGGTGGAACCTGATGGAGGGCGACCAGGGCTACGAGGGTGGGGCGCCACCGTCCGGGTACGTGCCTCCCATCGCGACCTACTCCCACGCCGACGGCGGCTGCTCGATCACGGGCGGCTACGTCTACCGGGGAACCGCCATGCCCGACCTCGCCGGTGCCTACCTGTACGCCGACCTGTGCCTGTCGCGCCTGCAGGCCCTGCTGGTCGACGGCAGCCGGGTGATCCGCGACCAGGCCGATCTCGGCGAGCTCGCCGACAGCGGCCCCATCTCGTTCGGCCAGGACGCCGCCGGCGAGCTGTACGTGCTGTCCCAGTCCGGCCTGATCTCCAAGCTGGTCCCCGGCTGAGCCCGCGCGGCGCAGGCCTCGCCCGCAGACCGTCCGATCGCAAACTGGCGCCCGATTCGGTCGCCAGGACGACAAGATCGGGCGCCAGTTCCGGATTCCTACGGCCCGGCCGCCGAGCCGCCTCAGAGCTCGTAGCGGTAGATGTTGGTGTCACGCTGGACGAAGCCGAGGCGCTGGTAGAGCCGGTTGGCGGCCTCGCGGGTGGGCCGGCTGGTGAGGTCGACGGTGCGGGCACCCTCGGCGCGGGCCCGGTCGAGGGCGGCCCGGTTCAGGGCCTCGCCCACGCCTCGGCCCCGGGCGGCCTCGTCGACCACCACGTCCTCGATCCAGGCCCGGACGCCGGTGGGGATCGGGAACACCACCAACGTCAGCGAGCCCAGGATCCGGCCACCGTCGCCGTCACGGGCGACCAGCAGGACCGACGCCGGCGAGGCGATGATCGCCCGCAACTGGTCGTCGTCGGGCGGCGGGTTGGACGACGAGAGCTGCGGCACGAGCCGGTCGAAGCCCTCGCGCAGGTCGGGCGTGAACTCGGTCTGTTCGGCGACGTGGACGGGCACCGGTCCTCAGACCTCGGGGACCGGCTGGGGCGGCGGCGGGCCCACGTAGCGGGCACTGGGCCGGATGATGCGGTTGTCGGCGGCCTGCTCGAGGATGTTGGCGCACCAGCCGATCACCCGGCTGGAGGCGAAGGTGGGCGTGAACATCTCGCGGGGCAGGCCGCAGCGGTCCATCACCACGCCGGCGTAGAACTCCACGTTGGCGTACAGCTCGCGGCCCGGCTTGAGCTCGGCCAGCGTGTCGACCACGGCCCGCCCGACCTGCACCGCGAACGCGGCCTTGTCGCCCCCCAGACGCTGGGCCACCGACTTCAGGAGCACCGAGCGGGGATCGTCGGTCTTGTAGACGCGGTGGCCGAAGCCCATGATGCGGTCGCCGTGCTCGACCGCGTTGCGCACCCACGCCTCGGTGTTCTCGGGCGAGCCGATCTCGTCGAGCATCGCCAGGGCGCGGCTGGGGGCGCCGCCGTGCAGCGGGCCCGACAGCGCGCCGATCCCGCCGACCACCGCCGCCACCAGGTCGGCACCCGTGGAGGTGATGACCCGGGCGGTGAACGTCGATGCGTTGAACCCGTGGTCGATGGTGGTGATGAGGTACTGCTCGACGCCGCGCGCCTCGTCCGCGCCCGGTTCGACGCCGGTGAGCATGTACAGGTAGTTCGCGGCGTAGCCCAGCGTGGGATGGGGCTCGATGACGTCGTGGCCCTGCCGGAGCCGGTACAGCGCGGTCAGGATCGTCGGGATCACCGCGCAGACCTGCATGGCGTTGCGGCGCAACTCCTCGGCGCTGATGTCGAGCGACGCCTGGAAGTCGAGGCTGGCCCCGAGCAGCGACACCGCGGTGCGGAGACCGTCGAGCGGCACGAAGGTGTCGCCGGCGGCGGCGATGGCGGGCAACTCGGCCCGCACGGAGTCGGGCAGGGTGCGGTTCGCCCGGATCTCGGCCGCGAACGCCTCGCGCTGGTCGGCCGTCGGCAGCGACGCCTGAAACAGCAGGTACCAGACGTCCTCGAGCGTGCGCTTCTCGGCCAATTCGACCGCCGAGTACTGCCGGTAGTGGTAGAAGCCCTCCTGGCCACGGACGTCGCCCACCTCGGTCTCGGCCACGATCACTCCGGCCAGGCCCTTGGGCGCCTCGATGTGGCCCGGATGGGTGACCGGCTCGATGCTGGCCACCTTCATCAGGTCGCGCATGGACACGATGCCCACCAGCGCGCCGTCCCGCACCACGGGGATGTGGCGGTAGCCGTACTCCGACAGGCGGGCGAAGGCGGCGGCGGCCGACGCCTCGGGCTCGAGCGTGAACGGGGCCTCGGTCATCCACTCGGCCACCTTGGTGCCCTGCGGGTCCCCACCCGACGCCGCGAAGCGCACCAGGTCGCGCTCGGTGAGGATGCCGATGGGGCGGTCGCCGTCGGTGACCACGACCGAGCCCACCGTGTGCTCGGACATCCTGGTGGCGGCGGCGGCCACGGTCTCGGACGGGACCGCGGTCACGACCGAGTGGCTCATCACCTCACCGACGGTTCGTACGACGGCACCTTCGGCCACGACTGCTCCGTTCCTCGCCCTGAGGCGACTCGTGTTCCGCGCCTGGTCGAGCCAGACCTCGATGTTCGGACCTCTCGTTGCTGAGACCCTCGGGCAGGCCTGACATCCCGGCGCTCACCGCCGAGCGCCGCAACGCTGCCTCGCGGCCGATCTTACCGAGACTCGGTACCGGCCGAGCGGGGGCGCGAGGCGGGTGAGGAGAGTGTTCACGAAGTCGTGACAGAACGGCCACGCCGGCGAGAACCCGATGTCACGACCGTCACGTACCGTCCGCGCATGACACGGATGCTGCAGTGGTGGTTGACCCTCGGCGCCGCCGGCGCCCTCACCAACGTGGAGCGCCAGCAGGCCGACCGGGAGCGCCAACACCGCGAGGTCGACGCGCTGCTGGCGCGACTCGCCGCCCCGCCCCGTGTGCGCCCTGCCGACCAGAGCCGGCCGGAGGTGATGCGGGCCGCGTGACGGGGGTGGCGAGGCACCGCCACGCCCCCTGGATAGCGTGAGTGGATGCTGCGCTGGACCGCACGCCCCCGGTTGCGCCGCCCCGTGATGATCTGCGCCTTCGAGGGGTGGAACGACGCCGGCGACGCCGCCTCCTACGCCACCGGCTACCTCGCCGGCCGCTGGGGCACCCGCCCGTTCGCCGACATCGACCCCGAGGACTACTTCGACTTCACCAGCACTCGGCCCCGGGTGCGCCTGGACGACGGCCACCAGCGCGAGATCGTGTGGCCCACCAACGAGCTGTCCGCCGGATCGATCCCCGGCACCGACCGTGACGTCATCCTGCTCAGCGGCGCCGAGCCCCAGCTGCGCTGGCGCACCTTCTGCGGCCACCTCACCGAGGTCGCGCAGGCCTTGGACGTCGGCCTGGTCATCACCCTGGGCGCCCTGCTGGCCGAGGTGCCGCACACGCGGCCCGTGTCGGTGATCGGCACCGCGGTCGACGACGACCTGATCGACCGCCTCGGCCTGAACCGCTCGAACTACGAGGGGCCCACCGGGATCGTCGGCGTGCTGCAGGACGCCTGCGCCCGGGCGGGCATCCCGGCCGCATCGCTGTGGGCGGCGGTGCCCACCTACGTGCCGGGCGCCCCCTCGCCCAAGGCGGCGCTGGCCCTCGTCGAGCGCACCTGCGAGCTGCTCGACGTGTCGCTGGGCACCACCGACCTCGAGATCGCCTCGGCCGAGTACGAGCGCCAGATCGACCAACTGGTGAACGAGGACGAGGAGACCGCCGGCTACGTCGCCGGGCTCGAAGAGCGCTACGACTCGGGCGAGGCCGACGACGACGACCTCACCGACGCCAGCTCACTGGTCGAAGAGGTCGAGCGCTTCCTGCGCTCCACCGGCGACACCTGAGCCCGAGCCACGAGGGCGTGGCACCAGCCGGCGGTCAGCGGGTGACGACGGCCGCGTGGAGCAGGTCGGCCTCGTCCTCGATGGCCCGGGCCAACACGTCGAGGTCGGCCATGGCGGCACCGTCACCGGTGATGCCGAACCCCAGCTGGCCGCAGTACGAGATCACCCCCATCAGCAGGCCGGTCTGCTCGAAGATGCCCACGTAGGGGAACACCTCGAGGAGTCGCGCGCCCATGCAGTACAGCGGCACCTGGGGGCCCGGCACGTTCGTCACCCCCAGGTTCACGGTGCGCTGGCGCACGATCATCCGGGCGGCGAAGCCGACCATCGCCGGTGGGGCCAGATCGGCCACCGCCAGCACGCGGTCGGCGGCCTCGGCCTGGCCGCTCTGCTTCACCTCGGCCATCTGCCGGCACACCTCACGCAGGCGGGCCTCGGGGTCGGGCTCACCGACCGGCAACTCGGCGAGCATGCCCGACACCCGGTTCCCGAGCGACAGGTGCTCGTGGTCGGCCCGGAGCGACACGGGGACGAACGTGCGCAGGGTCGTCCCTTCGCCCACGTCCTCGCCGCGCGCCAGCAGGAACGAGCGCACCGCGCCGGCGCAGAGGGCCAGCACCACGTCGTTCACCGAGGCCCCCACCGCGTCCTTGACGGCCTTGGCCCGGTCGAGCGACACCCGGGCCACCTCGTAGCGTCGGGTGGGCCCGATCGGTGTGTTCCACGGCGTGGTGGGCGGGGGCAGGGCCGCGGCGAGCAGCGCCCGTCCGGCCTCGACGGTTCGGGCGAGCAGGTCCTCGGTGGCCTGCTCGGGGTGGCGCACGGCCTCGGCCGCCGACCGCAGCAGGGCGGTGGGCGCGGTGAGGCGGTGGGTGATGCTGTCGACGAGCAACACCGCGTCGTCCGGTGGCGGCTCCGGCTCCCAGTCGGGACCCTCGACCGGGCCGGGATCGGGCTCGAGGTCGAACAGCACCGTGGCCACGTCGATGCCCGACACGCCGTCGATCAGGGAGTGGTGCGTCTTCTGGATCATCGCCACACGACCGTGCTCGAGGCCTTCGACGAACCACAGCTCCCACAGGGGTCGGGACCGATCGAGGCGGACGGCCTGCAAGTGCTGCATCACGTGGCGCAACTCGGCCCAACCACCGGGGTGGGCCGCCGTCGCCAGCCGCACGTGGTTGGCCACGTCGAACTCGGGATCGTCCACCCACACGGGATGGCCCTGGTCGAACGGCACCATCATCAGCTTGCGCCGGAAGCGGGGCACGAGATGCAGACGGCTCGCCACACTGGCTCTGACGGCGTCCAACCGGAACCGGCCGTCGCCGTCACGGAAGGGCTCGCCGTCGAAGATCGCCACGCCGCCGACGTGCATCGGCTGGTTGTCGGCCTCCACCTGCAGGAACAGCGCATCCTGGCCCGACAGGCGGTCGAGATCGGCCATCTAGCGCGCCGCTCGCGGCGCGTCGCTGGCCGCCCCGCCGGACCGCACCCCGACGGTGACCGGCGACGCGCCCGCGCTCATCCGGTGCCCTCGGGGTCGCCGCGCCAGGGGGGCTGGCGGGGAGCGTCGAACAACACCTCGACGGGCTCGCCGCGGATGGCCGCGAACACGTGCTGGCCCCACAGCTCGAAGCCGGCGAGCGGCTCGGGCAGGGCGTCGACCGCGAACCAGCCCACGTCCCGGCACTCGAGCGGGTGGGCCGCCAGCTCACCCCCGACGGCCCGGCACTGGAAGACCAGCGAGTACAGGGGCACGTGGGTGAACCCCAGGCGCATGCCGTCGAGGACGGCGATGGGCCGGATCACCTCGCAGTCGATGCCGGTCTCCTCCTTCACCTCCTTGAGCGCGATCTCGGACGCCGAGTAGCCGACGTCGGCCCAACCCGTGGGGTAGAGCCAGATGCCCGAGTCGGCCCGCTGCACCAGGAGGATCTCGTCCTTGTCGTTGCTGACGACGGCGCCGACCGCGACCTTGGGGGTGACGTAGCCGGGCACGCCGTCGCCCACGTGCTTCATCCACTCGGCCGCGATGGTCTCGGCGTCCCACTCGTGGCCCGCCACCGCCCGGATGTCGGCCGCCACCGCCAGCACCTCCTCGAAGCGCTCACGCTCGTAGAGGCTCTGGGTGAACCCCAGGCCGGTGCGGGCGATGGCGGCGAGCGCTTCGCTCCAGCGCAGCAGGTCGGCGTGGCGGGGCGGCGACGTCATCGCACGAACGCTACCTACCGCAACCCGAACAGCACGCCGCGGCGGATCTCGGCCTGGTGCTCGGGGTCGGTGATCTTGGCCCCGGTGGCGTCGAGGACGTAGAACGCGTCGACCACCTCGGCACCCAGCGTCTGCACCTTCGCCGTGCGGATGTCGAGGTCGAGCTCGGCCAGGGCCCGGGTGATGCGGTTCAGCACGCCGATGCCGTCGGCCGCGTGCACCTCGATCACCGTCGCCTTGCGGGTGGCGTCGTTGTCGAAGCGCACCTCGGGCCGGCGGGTGGGCACGCCGGGGCGGGCGTAGGCCTTGGCCCGCTCGGCCAGACGGGCCGACAGCGCGAGCCGGCCGTCCAACGACCGATCGAGGTCGGTGCGGACCCGCTCCCAGTTGATCGCCGACCCGAGGCTGCTGACCACGGTGAACCGGCTGAGGGCCATGCCGTGCTCGGAGGCGGCTGCCGCCTCGAGCACGTCGAGCCCGTTCAGGGCCAACACCCCCGCCACGCGGCTGAACACACCCGGGCGATCGGGTGCCACCACGGTGACGGTGTCGCCGTCGACCACCACCGCGCGCTCGCCGGCGGCCATCAGCGCGCGCTGCTCGTCCGTGGGGAACGGCGCGATCCGTGGCTCCTCCCCCGCCCCGCCACCCAGCAGGTGCGCGGTGCGCGACACCAACTGAGCCACCAGGCCGGCCTTCCAGTCCCCCCACGCCGCCGGGCCGGTGGCGATGGAGTCGGCCTCGGTCAACGCCGCCAGCAGGTACAGGGTGTCCACCGACCCGACCTCGTCGGCGACCCGTTGGATGGTGGCGTCGTCGGCGAGGTCGCGCCGGGTGGCCACGTCGGGCAGCAGGAGATGGTGCCGGACCATGGCCACCAGGGTGGCGACGTCGGCGGGCGGGTAGCCCATGCGGGTGGCCATGGCGGTCACGATCTCCTGGCCCACCTCGGTGTGGTCGCCGGGGTAGCCCTTGCCGATGTCGTGCAACAGCGCGCCGATCACGAGCAGGTCGGGTCGCTCGACCTGCCCTGCCAGCGCCGCCGCGCCGGCCGCGGCCTCGCAGAGGTGCCGGTCGACGGTGTACCGGTGGTAGGCGTTGCGCTGCGGTCGGCTGCGCACCGGCTCCCACTCGGGGAGGATCCGGGTGAGCAGGTCGGTGTGGTCGAGCGACTCGAACACACCGATGGCGGGCGGGCCGGCCAGCAACACGTCGGCCAACAACCCGCGCCCGTCGGCGGGCCACGGGTCGGGGAACGCCGGTGTCTCGGCCGCCAGCCGGCCCAACGACGCCCGCTCGATGCGCGTGCCGTGTCGCGCCGCGGCCCTCGCCGCCCGCAGCACCAGCGCCGGGTCCGCCGCCGGCGACGCATCGGCGGTGACGTGGATCGCCCCGTCCCGCAGCACCACGCCCTCGTCGACGACCCGGTCGCGCCCGGCGGTCTGGCGCCGCGGCCCGGCCAGCGACGACGCGACCCGACCCCAGGTCTCGTCGCTGATCCAGGCGATGGTGCGGGCCGCCGTGGCCACGCGCTTCATGAGGACGTCGGCGTCGGCGTCGCCCAGTCGGGGTGCGATGCCGTCCTGTTCCTGGAGGGCCAACCGGTCGCCCGGCCGCCCCGACTGGCGATGCAGCGCCACCCGGACGTCGAGCAGGGTGTCGTAGGCCCCGCGCAGGGTCGGCTCGTCGCCCTCGTGCAGCACGGGGTTGATGCGATCGGCCCACTGCAGGGCGTGCACGTCACGAAGCCCGCCGCGCCCCTCCTTCAGGTCGGGCTCGAGCAGGAACGCCACCTCGCCGTACTGCGCGTGACGCGACCGCACCCCGTCACCCAGCGCGGTGAGCCACTTCTTGGGGCGCTTACGCCACTGGGCCAGGGCCCGCTCGGCCACGTCGCCGGTGAGGGCGGGGTCGCCGGCGAGGTGCCGCACCTGGAGCAGGGTGGTGGCCGTGTCGAGGTCGTCCGCGGCCAGCGACAGCGTCTCCTTCGGGGTCCGCACGGCATGGCCGAGCTTCATGCCCTCGTCCCAGATGGGGTACCAGAGCTGGTCGGCCACCTCGCCGATCGCCGCCCGCCCGTCGTGCAGCAACAGCAGGTCGAGGTCGCTCTGGGGCGCCAGCTCGCGGCGGCCGTACCCGCCGGTGGCCACCAGGGCCACCCCAGGGGTGGCGTCGGCGGCCTGCTGGAACAGGAACGACACCCAGCTGTCGACCAGGTCGCTCATGGCGCGGCACCACGCCGCACCGGACAGGCCCGCGTCGGCGATGAGGGCGGCCCGATCGGTGCGGAAGGTCACCGGTCGGCCCCGCTCAACCGGCGTCCACCGCGGCCGCCGCTTGCCGGGCGGCCACCACGACGGGGTCCCACAGGGGCGACAGCGGCGGCGCGTAGGAGAGGTCGAGGTCGACCATGTCGTGCACGCTCATGTCGTTCCACAACGCGGTGGCCACCACGTCGATCCGCTTGGCGGCCCCGTCGCCACCCACGATCTGGGCCCCGAGCAGCCGGCCGCTGCCTCGCTCGGCCAGCATCTTCACGGTCATCGGTCGGGCCTCGGGCAGGTAGCCCGCCCGGTTGGTGGCTTCGATGGTGGTGGCCACGTAGTCGAGCCCGGCCTGCGTCGCCTCACGCTCGTTGAGGCCGGTGCGACCGATCTCGGTCTGGCAGATCCGGGTGACCGCGGTGCCGAGCACACCGGGGAACGACGCTGCGCCGCCCCCGATGTTGATGCCCGCCACCCGGCTCTGGCGGTTGGCGACGGTGCCGAGGGCGATGTGCACCCATTCACGGGACAGGCGGTGGTACGACTCGCAGCAGTCCCCCGCCGCCCACACCCCGTCGGCGTGGGTCTGCTGGCGGGGCGTGACACGGATGGCGCCCTTGACCCCGAGGGGCACCCCCGCCGCGCCCGCCAGCGCGGTGTTGGGGGTCACGCCGATGCCCAGGACGACCAGGTCGGCCCGGATCGACCCTCCGGACGTGTGCACCATGCCCGGCTCGAACCCCTCGACCGAGGTGCCGAGCCGCAACTCGGCGCCGGCGCCGGTCAATGCCTCGGCCACCTTCGCCCCCAGGTCGGCGTCGAGCGTCTGCATCGGCTGCGCGGCGGCCTCGACCACCGTCACCTGCGCGCCGCGCTTCAGGAAGGCCTCGGCCATCTCCAGGCCGATGTAGCCGCTGCCCACGACCACCACGTGGCGACATTCGATCGCGGCGGCATGGTCGAGCAGGACGGTTGCGTCGGCCAGGGTCTGGACACCGTGCACCTCGGGCGAGCGGATGCCGGGCAGGTCGGGGCGGATCGGCGTGGCACCCGTGGCGAGCAACAACTCGTCGAAGCCCATCTTGAGGGTGCGGCCGTGCACGTGGTCGCGCACCTCGAGTTGGCGGTGGTCGAGGTCGATCGACGTCACCTCGTGGCGCACGCGGACGTCGACCAGCAACTTGTCGCGGAACTGCTGGGGCCGCCGCGCGATCAGGTCGTCCACGTCGTCCACGTCGCCGGCCACGAGGTACGGGATGCCGCACGACGAGTAGCTCGTCCAGTCGCCCTTCTCGAGGGCCACGATCTCGATGTCGCGACGGCGGCGGCGCACCTGGCTCAGCGCGGTCATCCCGCCCGCGTTCCCACCGATGACCACGAGGCGCATGCTTGCTTGGTCCCTCCTTCGTCGGGACGGCGTCGCCATCCGGGTCACGCACTCGGCGCTGCTCCGCTCCGGTGCGCAGCCTCGACAACCTACGCCGTGGGTGCCCCGACTGCGTCGGGGGTGTCACAATCACGGGATGGGCAGGTCCGCCGGCGTGGGCTGGAGCGCGGACGGCCCTGCCGGCACGCACCGGCGGACGGTGCCGGTGCCGCTCGTCGGCATGGCCCTCGCCCTGATCGCCGCGGCCTCGGCGATCGCGGCACTGTCGGCCTCGCCGACCCTCCCGTCGGCGGGAGCAACCACCGCCACGACGGCGTCGCCACTGCTGCTCACCGCCGGCGAGTTGCACACGTGCGCGGTCTTCGATGCCACCCTCAAGTGCTGGGGGGCGAACTCCAGTGGGCAGTTGGGGCAGGGCGACCAGGCCCCGCGGGGGGACGACCCCGACGAGATGGGTGACGACCTGCCGCCCGTCGATCTGGGCGCGGGGCACGTCGTCACGTCGATCGATGCCGGTGGGAACCACACGTGTGCGATCCTCGACGACGCCGCCCTGAAGTGCTGGGGCGACAACGACAACGGCCAGTTGGGCATCGGCACCGGCGACGGGCGGGACTGGGGCGTCGATCCCACCGACATGGGTGACGGCCTCCCGGCGGTCGACCTGGGAACCGGCCGCCACGCTGTCGCGGTCAGCGCGGGCGTCAACCACACCTGCGCCATCCTCGACGACGGGTCCCTGAAGTGCTGGGGCGACAACGAGCAGGGCCAGCTCGGCCTCGGCGACCGCCGCGATCGGGACCACCCACGCGACATGGGCGATCGGCTGCCCACGGTCGACCTCGGCACCGCCAGGACGGCCACGGCCGTCGCGGCCGGCACCCACCACACCTGCGTGATCCTCGACGACGGCGCGGTCAAGTGTTGGGGCGACGGCTGGCGGGGCCAGCTGGGCCTGGGCGACGACATCGATCGGGGTGACCAGCCCGGCGAGATGGGCGACGCACTCCCCACCGTCGACCTCGGCACGGGGCGAACCGCCGCTGCGCTCTCGACCGGCAGCTTCGCCGGACAGAACTGCGCGATCCTCGACGACGCCACGGTCAGGTGCTGGGGGTACAACGCGTTCGGGGAGCTCGGCCTCGGCGACCACGACAACCGGGGCGACGGGCCCGGCGACATGGGTGACGACCTCCCACCCGTCGAGCTCGGCACCGGGCGCACCGCGGTGGCGGTCGCCTCGGCCACGCGAGGTGAGCACAGCTGCGCCGTGCTCGACGACGGCACCGTCAAGTGCTGGGGCGATAACGACTCCGGGCAGCTCGGTCAGGGCGACAGGGACACCCGGGGCGACGAGCCCGCCGAGATGGGTGACCACCTGCCGGCCGTCCTCGTCGGCGCCGGCCGAACCGTCGCGGCCGTGAGTGCCGGAACCGACCACACCTGCGTGGCCCTCGATGACGACTCGGTGCGATGCTGGGGGCACAACGCCAGCGGGCAGCTCGGCCTGGGGGACACGGCGGCGAGGGGCGGCCAGCCCGGCGAGATGGGCGACGCACTTCCCACCGTCGATCTCGGCGCTCCGGCGGGCCACCAACCAGACCTCACGGTGCGCGTGCCCGGCGGCCCGCTCGTCGGCGACGACGTCCACACCAACGACGCCACCCGCCAGACGGTCCGGGTCGACCGCCACCCGGGCGGGCAGGCGACGGTGTACGTACGGGTCCAGAACGACGGGAGCGTGGCCGACCGCTTCGTGGTCGGCGGCTCGTCCACCCAGGGCGACAAGCTCAGGGTCCGCTACTTCGTCGGGCGGTCCGACGTCAGGATCACCGGCGCCATCACCAACCGTACGTTCACGACGCCGCGGCTCGAACCGGGCGCTCGGTTCACCATCGCCATGCAGATCGACCTCACCAGCAGCGCCCCCCGTGGCCTGGTGACCGACCTCGTCCTCCGGGCGCAGCCACGGGCGGCACCCGCCAAGGACGCCGTTCGGATCAGGGTCCGCGTGACCTGATTCCCTTCAGGCCCGTCACCCCACGGCACACTGGCACCATGGCCGTCACCACCGTCCTGTTCGACTTCTACGGGACCCTCGCCGAGTCGGACTGGGAGTCGTGGTGGCTGGCCGAGATCATGGAGGCCCGGGGCTACGAGTTCCGGCCCACGGCGGACAACACGTGGTCGGCGAACGCGTGGGACGGCCAGACCCACGACGAGCACTCCGTGGACGAGGCCGCCTACGAGGCCTGGGAGCACGAGCGCTGGCGGGGCCTGCTGCGCGACCACGAGATCCACGAGGACGACGTCGAGTCGATCGTGAAGGAGTTCCACACCCGCCGGGGCGAGTTCACCATGCGGGCCTACCCCGAGTCGCTCGAGGTGCTGCGGACGCTCCGCGAGCGCGACCTGCGCATCGCGATCTGCTCCAACTGGGACTGGGACCTCGACCGCCACCTCGGCGAGACCGGCATCCTGCCCCTGGTCGACGCTCGGGTGTCGTCGGCGTGGGTGGGCGCCCGCAAGCCCCACCCCCGCATCTTCACCGCCACCCTGGCCGAGGTGGGGGCCACCGCCGGCGAGACCCTGTTCGTGGGCGACAACTGGAACGCCGACGTCGAGGGCCCCCTGGCGATGGGCATGGCGCCGGTGCACATCTGGCGCCACGGCGACAACCCGGGCGACTGGATCCCCAAACCTCCCGCCGACGGCGGCGGCGTGCCCCGCATCACCGACCTGCGCGAGCTCTACGACCTGGTGTGAGCGGCCCGGCCCCGGGGGCAACCCGACGGCTGACCGAGCTCAGCGCAGATTCCGGCATCTCACGCCGGAATCTGCGCTGACGTCAGCCGGTTGGCGGCCGGCGCCGGCGGGCGAGGTGCACGTAGGCCTTGGCCGCGCCCCAGCGGATGCCCGGCTCGTGCAGGCGCTCGTCGACGTCGGCGAAGGCCGCGGGGCTGAGGCCGAACACGTCGCCGGGGAAGGCCCGCACCGCGAACTCGTCCCGCACGACGGGCGTCGCGCCCGCCGCGGCCAGCACCTCGGTCGGGTAGCGCACCGCCTCGCGCAGCAGGGCGAGCGGGCCGGTCGCCTGCTCGTCCGGGTCGCCGCCCAGCAGCACCCGCAGCCGGGGCACCACGTCGGCGCGGGCCCGGGCCCCCGCCGCTCGGGCCTCGGTCCGCACCTCGGGCGACACCTCGATGCCCTGGGCCGCCAGCACCGAGACCACGCAGCGCTCCACCCACCCCACCAGCGCCCCGTCGATCCCCTCGGCCAACTCGGCGCCGTACCGCGCGAACGTGGCCTCGTCCGCGATCAGCGCCGCCCGCGCCTCGTGTGCGTCAGAACGGGGGCCCTGGATCGTGGCATCGCCTTCGTCCCCGGCCATGCTCCCACTATGCCCATCGAGCGCATCGAACCGGGCCCCGGGCAGGAGTCGGTCTGGGACTACCCCCGTCCGCCCCGCCTCGAGCCCACCACCAGCCACCTCGAGGTCCGCTTCGCCGGGGTCACCGTCGCCGACACCCACCGCGGCCACCGGGTGCTCGAGACCAGCCAGCCACCGGCGTTCTACCTGCCACCCGACGACGTGGCCGTCGACCTGCTGGTGCCCAGCACCCACCGCACCTTCTGCGAGTGGAAGGGGTCGGCGCGCTACTACGACCTGGTGGTGGGCGACCGCGTCAGCGAGCGGGCGGCGTGGGCCTATGACGACCCCACGCCTGCATTCGCAGCCATCGCCGGCCACCTGGCCTTCTACCCGCAGCGGGTGGACGAGTGCCGCGTGGACGGCGAGGTGGTGCGGTCGAACGAGGGGGCGTTCTACGGCGGCTGGATCACGTCGACGGTGGTCGGCCCCTTCAAGGGTGGCGCCGGCACCGCCCACTGGTAGCGCGAACCGCTCTCGATCGCAGGGTGGGTCGAGCGCTCCGTCGCGGTCAGACCCCGCCGCCGATGAACGGGCGCAGTGCCGGGGGCAGCTCGTCGGCGGTGCACCGCACCACCACCTTGCCCCGGCGCACCTGGGCGTCGATCGCGCAGGGGAAGTAGTCCGTCTCGCTGAGCGTGATGGTGAGCAGGCCCACACCCTGGGCCGCGAGCGTCAGATCACCACCGGCGACGGCGACCTGCGCGGTGCGGGGCTGGCCCGCCACCTGCACCGTGGCGGTGCCGGGCGTGAACGTGACGGGCACGCCCAGGGCCTCGGACGCGCCCTCGTCGGTGATCTCGGCCTTGATCGACGCCCGGTCGAGGCCCTGCACCTGCACCCGGGCGTTGAGCAGCACCGACCGGTCGAAGGTCACACCGTCGACGTCGAGTTGGAGCACGGCGAAGGTGACCCCTGGGGTGACGAGGTCCTCCAGCCGGAGGGAGAAGTGTGACACCTCGCCCCGGAGCGCCAGCCGGCCGAGGAAGGGGAACGAGTCGATGTGGGCCTCGACGTTGCCGACGTCCACGGTGCGGTCGGCCCCTTCGATCTCGGACTCGATGCGGTTCTCGAGCAACAACCGCACGCCGAAGTCCGCGGCGACGCCCACCAGCAGCACGACGACGAGGAAGATGGCCAGGTTCCGCAGGGCGCGCACAGAGAGACGTCCTAGCCGGTCAGCGCCGGTCGCCCAGCGCGGCGTTGAGGTTGCCCGAACGCAGGCCCTCGAGATCGAGGGTGACGTAGCGGTAGCCGGCGGCGTGCACCGAGTCCACGACCTGCGCCCGGCGGTCGAGCACCGCGGCGAGATCGTCGAGGGGCACCTCGAGGCGGGCGGTGTCGCCGTAGTGACGCACGCGCACGGCCCGGAAGCCGAGTCGCTGCAGCGCGGCCTCGGCGTCGGCCACCTGCTTCAGCACGGGGGCGCTCACCGGGGTGCCGTAGGGGAGCCGCGACGCCAGGCAGGCCGCGGCGGGCTTGTCCCACGTGCGCAGGCCGAGGGCCCTCGACGCGGTCCGCACGTCGGCCTTGCGGAACCCCGCCTCGACCAGGGGGAACGCGGCACCGCGGGACGCCGCCGCGTGCTGGCCGGGACGGTGGTCACCGAGGTCGTCCAGGTTCACCCCCAGCACCACCGTGGCGCCCTCGGCCGTGACGACCGGGTCGAGGGCGTCCATGAGGGCGTCCTTGCAGTGGAAGCACCGGTCACCGTCGTTCACGCGGTAGGCGGCGTTGGCCATCTCGTCGGTGGCCACGGCCCGCCAGCGCAGCGACCACTCGTCGGCCAGCGCCCGGCAGTCGTCGTGCTCGGCGGACGCGAGCGACGGCGACACCGCGGTGACCGAGAGGGCCCGATCGGCGCCGAGCGTGTCGTGGGCCACCCAGGCCAGGAAGGCGGAGTCGGCGCCGCCGCTGAACGCGACGATCACCCGGTCGAGGTCGCGCAGGTGCGACCGCAGGCGGTCGAGGTCAGCCGTGGCCGTCGCCATTGTCCCCGTCGCCATCGTCCCTGTCGCCATCGTCTCCGTCGCCCTGGTCTCCGGCGTAGTGCCCGATCTCGATGCGCAGTCGCTTGTTGCCCTTGCCCTTGGACTCCGTCTTCACGACCCGCAGTGTGCCCACCTCGTCGGTGGACGCCACGTGCGTGCCCCCGTCCGCCTGCTTGTCGAGGCCCACGATGTCGACCACCCGGATCTCGCTGACGCTCTCGGGGATCATGTTGACCTTGGTGCGGATGAGGTCCTCGTCCTCCACCGCGGTCGACCGGGGCAGGAACGACACCTCGATGGGCCGCGCCGCCCGAAGCTCGGCGTTCACCAGCTCCTCGACCCGCGGGCCGAACCCCTCGGGCAGCGGGTCGAACTCGAAGTCCATGCGGGCGGCCAGCGGCGACATGTTGCCGCCGGTCACCGCGGTGCCCCACTCGTTCCAGATCACGCCGCACAGCACGTGCAACGCGGTGTGGGTCCGCATCAGGGCGTGGCGGCGGTCCCAGTCGAGCTCGCCCGCCACCGTCGCGCCCACCGGCGGCACGGGCCCGTCGAGCACGTGCCACACGTCGGGGCCGCGTTTGACCACGTCGGCGACCCGGGCCTCCCCGCCCTCGTGGATCAGTCGGCCCTCGTCGTGGGGCTGGCCGCCCCCCGTCGGGTAGAAGGCGGTGCGATCGAGCGACACGGCGCCCAGCTCGGTGTCGACCCCGGTCACCGTCGCCTCGAACGCCCGGAGGTAGGCATCGCGCAGGTAGAGGAGATCCGTCGCCATGCCCCGATTGTGCCGTCCCGGGCCACACGGGACGAAAACACCTCATATGCTCTGGTCGCTCCAGGCAACTCCGGAGCTCTACCACCAAGGGGAGAACCTCAATGCGCAAGAAGGGCTTGTTCAGCCTCTTCGCTCTCATCTTCGCCTTCGCCCTCATCGCCGCCGCGTGCGGCAGTGACGACGACGGCGGCGGCGACGAAGCGAGCGGCGACAGCACCAACGAATCCACCACCAGCACCACCGCCGACAGCGGGGAAGGCGGCGCCCAGAACACGGGCGACGGCACGTTCACGGTCGGCACGCTGCTGCCCGAGACCGGCTCGTTGGCCTTCCTCGGCCCACCGGAGTTCGCAGGTGTCGACCTGGCGGTCGCCGACATCAACGAGGCCGGCGGCGTCAACGGCGAAGAGATCCCCGACGCGATCGTCGGCGACTCCGGCGACACCGAGACCGACACCGCCAGCACCACCACCGATCGCCTCCTGAGCGAGAACGCCGACCTCATCGTCGGCGCCGCCTCGTCGAGCGTGTCGCTCACCGTGATCGACAAGATCACCGGTGCCGGCGTCATCCAGTTCTCGCCGGCCAACACGTCGCCGACGTTCACGGACTACGACGACAACGGCCTGTACTTCCGCACCGCCCCGTCCGACGTGCTCCAGGGCCGCCTGCTCGGCGAGCTCATCGCCGGTGACGGCAACGCCACGCTCGGCATCCTGGTGCTCGACGACCCCTACGGCGTGCCCCTGGCCGAGAACGTCACCAGCACGTTCGAGGACTCCGGCGGCTCGGTGGTGGAGTCGGTCACCTACGACCCGACCGCCACCAACTTCGACGCCGAGGTCCAGCAGGTCGCCGACGCCGCGCCCGACGCGGTCCTGGTGATCGGCTTCGACGAGTCGGCCCGGATCCTCACCTCGATGATCGAGAAGGGCATCGGCCCGAGCGACATCCCGGTGTACGGCACGGACGGCAACATGGGCAACGCCCTGTCCGACCAGTTCGACAACCCGGCCGACATCGCCGGCATGAAGGGCACCACGCCCCTCACCGACCTGTCGCAGGACTTCAAGGACCGCCTCCTCGAGGTGAACCCCGACCTGGCCGACTTCAACTACTCGGCCGAGTCCTACGACGCGGTGATCATCACGGCGCTGGCCGCCGACCTGGCCGGCACCGATGAGCCCTCGGTCGTCGCCGAGCAGATCAACGACGTCACCAAGGACGGCGACGTCTGCACCACGTACCAGGAGTGCGTCGACCTCATCGACGGTGGCAGCACCGACATCGACTACGACGGCGTGAGCGGCCCGCTGAGCTTCAGCGACGCCGGCGAGCCGTCGGAGGCGAGCTTCGGCATCCTCACCTTCGGTGACGACGGCATCGACGACAGCCTGACCACCTTCGAGTTCGCCCAGGTCTGACCTGAACGAACCCGACGGTCAGTCCGTCAAGCAGTGAAGAGGGCCCCGGCGAGAGCCGGGGCCCTCTTCGCGCCGCGTCGCGCGACCGAGGCTGCGGTGCGCGCCGATGCGAGGCGCGCCGAGGCAGGTCGAGAACCGGCCGCTCGGCGCCGCCTCGCCACCCCGACTGCATGTCACATGGCCCGGGCGGCGCCGGGCGGACGTCACCTAACGGGCTTTGACGAGGGTGCCCAGGTAGAGCTCGATGACCTTGGGGTCGACGAGCAGCGCCTCACCGGTGTCGGTGTAGGCGTTGCGGCCCTGGTCGAGCACGTAGCCGCGATGGCAGATCTCGAGGCAGCGGCGGGCGTTCTGCTCCACCATCACGATCGACACGCCGGCGGCGTTGATGCGCCGGCAGCGGATGAACACCTCGTCCTGGTACAGCGGTGAGAGCCCTGCCGACGGCTCGTCGAGGAGCAGCACGCTCGGCTCCATCATCAACGCCCGGCCCATGGCCAGCATCTGGCGCTCACCGCCCGACAGCGAGCCGGCCCGCTGCTTGAGCCGCTCACCGAGCAGCGGGAACAGGTCGGACACCTCGGCCAGGCGCTCGGCGAAGCGCTTGGGCTTGAGGTACATGCCCATCTCGAGGTTCTCCTCGACGGTGAGCCGGGGGAACACGTTGTTGTTCTGGGGCACGTAGCCGATGCCCTTGGCCACCAGCGAGTGGGCCGGCTCGCCCGTGATGTTCTCGCCGTTGAATTCGACCGCCCCCTCCGACACCTTCACCAGGCCGAACAGTGCCTTCAACAGGGTGGACTTGCCGGCGCCGTTCGGGCCGATGATGCCGATCAGCTCGCCGTCGGCCAGGTGGAAGTCGCACCCGTTGAGGATGTTGACCCCGGGGATGTAGCCGGCGACCAGGCTGGTGGCCGACAGCACCGTGGCACCGCCGGCCGGGGGCGGGGCGATCGGGTGCGCGCCGGCGGGATCGTCCGGGGTGGCCGCCTTGGCGCCCTTCGCCGGCCCGTCGGGCGTGACCACCACCGGCTCAGCCGGCTCGGGGAGGGGCGGGAGCTCCTGCGGTTCGTCGCTCACAGGCCCAACTCCTCTTCGCGCTCTTCTTCGATCTGCTCGAGGGCGACCTCGGCGGCCTCGAGCTCGGCCTCCTCCTCCTCGAGGGTGAGGGGGGCGTCGTGATGGGCGCCGAGGTAGGCGTCGACCACGGCCTGGTTCTGGCCGACCTGGTCGGGCGGGCTCTCGGAGATGATGCGTCCCTCGGCCATCACCACCACCCAGTCGCTGATGCTCGACACCACGTCCATGTCGTGCTCGATGAACAGCACGGTGGCGCCATCGGCCCGCATCTCCTTGATGTGCTCGAGCAGCGACTGGGTGAGCGCCGGGTTCACCCCGGCCATCGGCTCGTCCAACATGATGATCCGGGGGTTGCACATCAGCGCCCGCGCCATCTCGAGCAGCTTCCGCTGGCCGCCCGACAGCGTGCCGGCGTACTCGTTGCGCATGTGGTCCATCTTGAAGCGGGCGAGCAGCGCGTCGGCCCGGGCCTCGACCTCGCGCTCCTGGCGGCGCCAGACCGCCGGGATCAGGGCCCGGAAGAAGTTCTCGCCGCGCTGGTCGGGAGCGGCCAGCTTCATGTTCTCCATCACCGTGAGCCGTGACAGGGCCTTGGTGAGCTGGAACGTGCGCACCATGCCCGCCTGGGGGAACTTGTGCGCGGGCGCCTTCTCGAGTTGGCGACCATCGAAGCTCCAGGTGCCCGAGTCGGGGTCGCCGAAGCCGGTGAGGCAGTTGAAGAACGTGGTCTTCCCGGCGCCGTTGGGGCCGATCAACGCGGTGATCGACCCCCGCTGGATCTCGAGGTGGTCGACGTCGACGGCCTGGAGCCCCCCGAAGCGCCGGGTCATGTTGTCGGCGATGAGGATCGGGTCGGGCTTGGCCACCCCTGCCTCCGGAGCGACGTCCTTCAGCTGGGCCGCGACCGTGGCCGCGTCGGCGACGGTGTCGTAGTCGTCGGCCGGCGTGCGGGGCGGGTCGGCCTTGGCGTCGGCGGCGGCACCACCCCGCCGCCCCCACCTGGACGCGGTCTCACCCGCCGTGTCGGAGGGCTCCGAGATCGGCGGCAGCTCCGGGCCGTCAGGATCGCTACTCATCGAGGGCCAGCTCCCGCTTGTTGCCGAACACGCCCTGGGGCCGGAAGACCATCAACAAGACGAGCCCGATGCCCACCATCATGAATCGCACCTGGCCCACCTGGGTGCCGCTGATCACGGCGTCGGGCAGCAGGTCGTTAGAGACCAGTTGCCGGAGCAGGCTGTCGGTGAAGGCGATCAGGAACCAGAACATGATCGCCCCGACCACCGGGCCCCACGTGCTGGCCGCCCCGCCCAGGATGAGGGCGGCGTAGGCGAAGAAGGTGAAGGCGGTGGAGTAGTTGTCGGGCTGCACCGAGGTCTTGGCGATGGCGAAGGCGAAGCCCGCCAGGGTGCCCATGAGGCCTCCCAGGATGAGGCTCTGCATCTTGTACCAGTAGGCGTTCTTGCCCAGGCTGCGCGCCGCGTCCTCGTCCTCGCGGATGGCCTTGAGCACCCGGCCCCACGGGCTGCGCATCAGGGTCCAGACCAGCAGTGTCATCAACAGCACCAGCGCCCACCCCACGGTGACGAGCCACAGGTCGTTGGCACTCAATTGCACGGGGCCGAAGCCGTGTCGTCCGGCACTGTAGGGGTTGAGGCTGTAGAAGTCGTCGGTGAACGCCTGCAGGCCGCCGCTGCCCCCGGTGTACTCGTTGAGGCTCACCGACCGGGCCAGGAGGCGGATGATCTCGCTGGCCGCGATGGTGACGATGGCCAGGTAGTCCGCCCGTAGGCGCAGCGTCGGGAACCCGAGGATCAGCGCGAGCACCACCGAGGCGGTGAGGCCCACCGCCACCCCGGCCCACATCGACCAGCCGAGGTAGGTGACGCTGATGGCGATGCCGTACGCGCCCATGGCCGCGAAGCCCACCTGGCCGAAGTTCAACAGGCCCGTGTAGCCGAACTGCACGTTGAGGCCCACCGCCGCCAGTGCGTAGATGACCGCGTCGACGCCCACCGCGGCCGACGCGCTGTTCTCGAAGATGCCTTTCCAGTCCATGGCCCTCCCCCCTCAACCGACCCGCTCGGCCTGGCCGAGGATGCCCTGCGGCCGGAACAACAAGATGAGGATCAGGGTCACGAGGGCCCCCACGTTCTTGAGCTCCGTCGGCACCCATAGCGTGGACACCTGGACGAAGATGCCGACGATCAGGCTGCCCACCAGCGCGCCGTACGCCGTGCCGAGGCCGCCCAGGGTTACCCCGGCGAACATCAGCAGCAGCAGCCGGAAGCCCATCTGGAAGCTCACCTGCTCGGTGACCCCGAACAGCACGCCGCCGAACGCGGCCAGGCCCCCACCGGCGGCCCAGACGAACAGGATCACCCGGTCGACGTCGATGCCCGACGACGCCGCCAGGTCCTTGTTGTCGGCCACGGCCCGCATGGCCTTGCCGATCTTGGTGCGCTGGAGGAGCAGGCCCACGCCGATCAGCACGATCACCGACAGGACGATCGAGACGATGTCCTTGGCGGCGATCGACACCGGGCCGATGTCGATGCCCTTCTGCACCGCGTAGTCGCCGTAGGGCCGGGTGCGACCGCCGAAGGTGTAGAGGAACATGTAGCGGAACATCAGCGACATGCCGATCGAGATCACCAGCATGGCCACGAGGCCGGTGCCCCGGTGTCGGAGCCGTCGCCAGAAGGCGAAGTCGTAGAGCGCGCCGGCCGCGGCGCCGATGAGCACCGCCAGGATCGCGGCGGGGATCAGCGGCATGCCGAGGCGGACGTTGATGAACCACGCCACCATCGCGCCGAAGGTGACCATCTCGCCGTGGGAGAAGTTGGTGAGCCCGGTGGTGCCGAAGATGAGCGACAGGCCGATGGCGCCCATGGCGATCACGAGGCCGAACTTGATGCCCTCGACCAGCAACTGGGCGAACTTGTGCAGCCCGCTGACGGGCTTGTTCTCGGCCTCACCCAGCGGATAGAGGAGCGGGCGGGTCTGCGCCGGGAACAGGGTGAACTCGAGCGTGGCCCGATCCGGGTTGCGCAGGTCGACGCCGTCAGGGAGCGTGGCGGGGTCGAGGGTGGCGCTGTAGTCGCCGGGCTCGGGCAGCGGGATGTCGTAGACGCCGTCGGCGTCGGTGGTGGCCTCGCCGACCACCTGGCCCGAGGCGTCCTTCACCGTGATCGTCACGCCCTCGACGGGATCCTGACCGTTCTTGATGACGCCCCGGACGCCGACGGCGACACCCGCGGTCGTGGTCGTGGCGCCACCGGTGCCGCTCTGATCCGTCCCGGCCTGGGTGGTGCCGGTCTGTGCCCCGGCCAGCCCGCCCGACAAGAGCACCGATCCGCCCAAGGCGACGGCGAGCACGATGAGGGTCAGCTTGCGCACGTGTCGTCTCTCCCCTTGCGGCCCGACATGCCCTCACTCGAGGACGCGCTGCCCGCCGGCGGCACAGTAGCCAATCGTGCGGCTGCAAGTGACCAACAGCGCCGATGTTCAGAGGAGATCAGCCGATGGCCAGGATCGACCCCAGGTCCTCGGCGGTGGTAACGATGCCGGTGTAGAACGCGCCGAACTCGCCGTAGAGCGCCGATGCCTCGTCGAAGCGCATCGTGTACACCACCTCTTTCAGGTCGTCGGGGGTCTCGGCGAACAGCGTGACGCCCCACTCGAAGTCGTCGAGACCGGTCGAGCCGGTGACCACCTGCACCACGCGGCCGGCGAACTTCCGGCCGGACGCGCCGTGCTCGTACATCAGGTCCTTGCGCTTCTCGTACGGCAGGGTGAACCAGTTGGCCCCCACGTTGCGACGCTTGGTCATCGGGTAGAAGCACCAGGCCCGCTTGCCCTCGGGCGGCAGCACGGGGTGCAGCCGGGCCTGGTTGCGCTCGGGTGGGAGGCCCTGCGCGTACTCGGACAACTCCGTGAGCGACACGTAGGAGTCGACGACGGTCAACCCGGCGACCTGCAGGTCGGTCTGGAAGCGGCGCAGCCGCGCCACGTCGTCACCCAGCACCATGAACGCCGCGTCGGCCTTGTGGCCGAGCACGGCCACCGGCACCACCTGGTCGCCCTCGCCCTCGGCGCGCCTCACCGCCGCGGTGACGGCGGTGGCATCGGCACCCGGCGTGGGCTTCACGAACAGGTGGAGGACGGCCAGGCCCACCGACGGGGACAGGGGTTCGATCATGGCGCCAGGCTAACGGTGGCCGGTCGCCGGCCCGCCGGCTCAGCCTTCGGCGGCGTCCTTCAGCGTGGCCAGGCCCTTCTCGAAGTCGGGGCCGATCATCTTGTCCATGCTCTTGAAGATGCCCATCACCTTGGTCAGGAACGTCTTGGCACCGACCATCGTCCAGGTGACCTCGGTGCCGTCGCCGGTGGCGACCAGTGCGAACCGGGTGGTGTTCTGGGCCTTGAACGGCTTCAGGAAGTCCAGCTTGATGGTCAGGCCCTCGGGCTCGTCCGCCTCGATGATCTCCATGCGGCCCTCGCCGGCCTTGCGGTTCCCCCGCCACGCGTAGGTGGCACCCAGGCCCGACTCCGGCCCGCTGTAGGTGCGGGTCATGGTGGGGTCGATCCCCTCCCACGGTGACCACTCGGGCCAGCGGTGGAAGTCGGCCAGCAGCCCGAAGACCACCGCCGGAGGGGCGGCGATCGTGGTGGATCGCTCGACCCGGTACGTGGTGGCGTCATCGGTTCCCGACATCTCCGACCTCCCCTCGCGTCGAATTCACGCTACTGCCCCGAGCACCCGCCATCGAGGGACACAGCCCGACCCGCGTGCCCGACCCGCGTGCCCGACCCGCGTGCCCGACCCGCGTGCCCGACCCGCGTTGGCATCCTGGCGATCACCGGCCGGCGGGCACCCAGGTGAATTGCTGCACCCGGTCGTTCCCGGTGTCGGCCACGTAGAGGCCACCCCGGCCCGCCGCGGCGAGGGCGTCGGGATGCACGAACCGCCCCGGGCCTGCCCCTCGGCGGCCCCAGGCCCGGACGAACGCGCCGGTCTCGTCGTACTGGCGGATGGCCCGATCGGATCGATCGGCGCGGTCGGCCACGACCAGCCCTCCCACTGCGGAGATCGTCACCGACCGGGGCCGGTGCGCCCGCACGGCACCACCGTCGCCCCAGTCGGACACCGGGGCACCCTCCGCGGTGAAGCGCTGGATGCGTCCGTTGAACGTGTCGGCCACGTAGACGTCGCCGGCACCGTCGACGGTCAGTCCGAGGGGGTTGGCGAACTGCCCGGGAGCCGCACCGAAGCCGCCCCAGCGGTCGACGAAGGTGCCGTCGGGACCGAATGCCTGGATGCGGTTGTTGAGGGTGTCGGCGACATAGACCGTGCCGTCGGGACCGACCGCCACCCCGGACGGTTCGTTGAACCGTCCGGCGCGCGCGCCGGTGGCACCCCACGCCCGCACGAAGCGACCGTCGGCGGTGAACTGCTGGATGCGGTTGTTGCCGGTGTCGGCCACGTACACCGCACCCGACGGGGCGACCGCCACGGCCGAGGGCCGGTGGAACCGGCCGTCGGCGCTGCCGGGGCCGCCCCATGCGTGCTCGAACGTGCCGTCGGCAGCGAATCGCTCGACGCGGTCGTTGCCCGTGTCGGCCACGTACACGGCGCCGTCGGCGGCGACGGCCACGCCGCTCGGGGTGTCGAGCGCACCGTCCCCGCTGCCCGACGTGCCCCAGGTCCGCACGTAGGCGGGTCGCGCCGCGATCGTCGCGCCCGGTCCCGACCCGTCGGTGGACGTGGTCGCCGTGCCGGGGCCCGCACCGGTGGTGGGCGCTCCCGTCGGCGGCACCGGCACCGAGGTGGTCGCCGTGCCGGCTGTCGTCGCCGTCGTGCTCGTCGTCGTGCTGGCGGTCGTGGTGGTCGTCTGCGGAGGCTCGACAGGGTGATCGGTCGCCCCGGTGGCGGCCGCCCCACCGCCCCCGTCGGCCGCGACCAGCATCGGGTAGCTGTCGATGGCGTCGCCGCCGGCCGGGTGCACCTCGAAGTGCAGGTGCGGCGGCGTGGTGCGGGCGTTGCCCGTGTGGCCCACGTAGCCGATCACCTGACCGGCGCCCACCACCAGCCCGTCGGCCACCCCGTCGGCGTAGCCGCTCAGGTGGGCGTAGTAGTACTGCGTGCCGCTCTCGCCGACGAGCCACAGCTTGATGCCGCCCAGGTCGTCGGTGCCCACGCGGGCCAGCACACCGCGCTCCACCGCGACCAGGGGGGTGCCCTCGGCGGCGAACACGTCGGTGCCCTGGTGTCGCCGCCCACCCGACCGCGGCGCACCCCAGGTGTCGGTGTAGTCGTGCGTCCCGCCCACCGGGAACCGGAAGCCGCTCACCGCCAGGTCGCCGCCGTTCTCGAAGGTGACCAGCTGGTAGCGGCCGTCGTCCACCCGCGAGCGGAGTTCGCGGGTATCGGCCGCGGCACCGTCGACGTCGTCCTGGCCTCGGGCCCGCGTCGCGGCGACCCGACCCAGCTCGGCCACCACGTCGGCCTGCTGGGCCAGCAACTCGTCGTAGGTGGCGGCCCCGTCCTCGAGCACCGCACCCATCATCACCACGTCGCTCCCGGTGCTGGCGAGGCTGACGTAGGCGTCGACCGCCGCGATGTACGCGTCGGTGGCCCGGCGGGCCAACGTGACGGAGGCCTCGTCGATCTGGGCCGAGAGCTCGTTCCGCCGTGCCTCGAGCCGGCGTTCCCGGGCCTCGAGGCGGGCTGTCCGGTCGCGCAGGGCGTCGAGCGCGGCGGTCGAGGCCTCGAGGTCGGCCCGGGCCTGGTCGAGCCGCGACCGGGCGCCGTCGAGGTCGGCGGTGACGACCCGGCTCGCACTCGACGGGTCGGGCGAGGCCGGCAGGTCGGGGACCTCGTCGAGGGGGATGGCCGGCGGCGACGGCGCGTCACCGTGCGAAGCGGGATCGGGAGGCGTGGTGGTGGTGGTCGTCGGGGGAGCCGTCGTGCTGGTCGTCGGCGGCACGGTCGTCGTGGTGGTCGGCGGCGCCGTGGTGGGCGTGGTCGCCTGGGACACGACCACGCTCACCAGCGAGGGAGCCACCCCGTCGACGCCGCACACCACGGCCGGCGCACCCCCCGGTGGCGCCACCAGCACCAGGCGGTCGGGTGCCGAGAAGGTGAGGGTGGCCGGCGCCACACCCGCCCGCAGTTGCACCTCGCCCACCGCGGTCACTGCGATGGCCCCCGACCCGGCCCCCGGTGTGAGGATCAGCGTGAGGCCACTGGCGTCGGCGAACCAGGCCGTCGACGCCACCCCGCTCGGGGCGGGGAAGACCACGTCTCGCACGGCGGCCACCTCAGGGGGCAGGCGGTAGGACAGCCACACGTCGCGGTCGGCCGGCACCGCAGGCGGAGCGGGCAACGCCACCGTGAGGGTGAGGGTGAACGCCGCCCCGTCGGCAACCTCGTCGGGCTCGGCACTCGCCCCGACCACGGCACCGAGGGTTCCGGCAGGGCACCCGTAGCCGACGTCGGCCGTTGCCGCCTGGGCCTCGGCGCGGGGCAGCCCGCGGCGGTCGTGGACCGTGGCGGGTGCCACCAGCAGCAGCGACAGCAGGGCGAGGGCGCCGACCTCGAGGATCCGGCGCATCCGACGCTGCCGCATCGCCACGACCTCCTCTCCGGGAGTCCCAGTCGTCCCGGCGTGCACCCCCATGGTGAACCCGCGGCACGCTCTCGAACAGGGGCGAAGGTCCGTTTGCCGGTCAGGTCCCCAGGGCTTCCCCCGCCGGGGCCGGCTCCGGGGTGGCGGTCACCGCCCGGCCGCGTGGCCGGCCTCGGCCCGGCGACGCAGGCCGCGGAGCATCTGGCGGGACATGACGAAGTCCGCCGGGACCAACAGCGCCCAGTAGGCCACGGCCAGCCACGGCGGCCCCACGCGGGCGCGCGTCCGGAACAGGAAGCGGGTGTGCCCGTCGCCCAGGTCGCGCAGCACGAAGGCCCAGCTCCAGTCGATCCAGGCGCCGAACCGGTCCCGGAAGTCGGGTGGCAGGTGCTGGGTGGAGTGCAGCACGAGGTGTTCGGCCGGCATCAGGCGGTCGACGACGAAGCCACATTCGGTCTCGGGAGCCCCGTCGGGCACCCAGTCGCCGACCGCGAGGCGCTGCCACTCGGGAACGATCCTGTCGGCACTGGGCGAGTTGGCGGGGAACAGCAGCCGGTCCACCCAGCGCGACGTGTACCAGCCGCCCCGGTGCCAGCCCATCTGCACCAGCCACGGCCACAGGTCACCAGGTGGCGCGTCGACCGTGACGGCGTGATTGGTCACCATCAGGGGGGCCGCCACCAGCTCGTCGCCCGGCAGCACCGACGCCCGTTCGGCGCGCGTCGAGCCCGCAGTTCGGCCCAGCCACTGCATGGCCGCGTAACCGGCCGCGATCACAGCAACCGAAACCACCCCAGCACGTCGCACCGCTCGACGGTACGCGGGGCGATGGCGCCGACGGCAGAGGCGAAGGTCCCGCGGCCGCAGGGTCCCGGTCCGCCCTGATGTGGGCGCTCAGTCGGTTGTTCCAGCGCCGCGTCCCAGCGCCACCAGCACCAGGCCGAGCACCGTCGTCAGGGCGGCCAGCCAGAGCAACGGCCCGGTGCTGGCACCGGTCGGGGGCAGCGGCCCGCCCGGCGTCGATTCGCGGGGCGGGATCGTGCTCCCCCCCGGGCTCGTCGTGGGTGTCGTGCCACCCCCCGGGGTCGTGGAGGAGGTCGTGGTGGATGCACCACCACCAGGGGTACTGGTGCTGGTCGTCGTCGGCGCCTGCGTGGTGGTCGTCGGCGCCTGCGTCGTCGTCGTCGTCGGCCCACCGGTCGTGGTCGTCGACGCCTGCGTCGTCGTCGTCGTCGGCCCACCGGTCGTGGTCGTCGACGCCTGCGTGGTCGTCGTCGTCGGCCCACCGGTCGTGGTCGTCGTCGGGCCTGCGGTCGTCGTGGTGGTCACCGGGGGTCCCAAGGCGCACGACGGCTCGGTGAACACGTCGTCGTCCAGGGTGACCGCGCCGTTGCGGGCGAGCGCTCGCCCATGCACCGTCACGCCGTTGGTCACGGTGATCGACGTGAGCGCCATCACGTTGCCGACGAAGGTCGACCCCGTGCCGAGGGTGGCCGAACTGCCCACCTGCCAGAACACGTTGCACTCCTGGGCGCCGTTGATCAACGACACGGTGCTGCCGGATGCGGTGATGAGCGACGAGTCGGTCTGGAAGATGAACACCGTGTTGGGGTCGTTCGCGCCGTCGAGCACGAGCGGGCCCGTGAGGCCGAGGGCCCCGTGGCTCGGCCCGGCGTACACCCCGCCCCCGAGGACCAGGTCGGCGAGATCGGCGGTGGTGGTCTGATCCACCGGTCGGCCGGCGGCGTCGACGTAGGCGGTCGTCAGGTCCGACTGCGCCTGCTGGGCCACGGCGTTGCCGGTGTCGGTCGTCCCGGGTGGCAGGACCAGCCCCGGGGGGAATCCCGAGATCGCCGGGCCCGGCCACAGCCCCAGGCTGCCGTCGAGGACCGTGCCCCCCGTGTTCGTGACCGTCGAGCCGCCCAGCACGGCGTAGTTCGCGGCAGTGGCGAGGGGGACGGTGGACACGATGGCCGCATCAGCGCCACCGGCCAGGAAGGGGAGGCTGATGATGGCGGCGGCGACGGCGAGGAGGGTGAAGCCCGCCGCGCGGGTCGCCCGAGGGGGTGGAGACATGGCCAGCTCGATTCGTGGTGCGGGGCATCGCCTCCAGCAGCACCGTCGCCACACGAGTTCGCGGCAGACACGATCGACTGACCCGGCTCACCTGCAGCGGCGCGCCGGCCAAGGGTGGGATGTCAGCACCCTGATCCCATTGTCGACCATGCGGGCCGCTCCCATGAGGATTTCCCCCACCGGCGTCAGGCCGGCGGGGCGGGAACCGGGCGCCTCAGCCGGCCGGGTGGAGCAGGACCACCGGGATCTCGCGGTCGGTCTTGTCCTGGTACCCGGCGTAGTTCTTGTGATCGGCGGTGATCTTCGGCCACAGGCGGGCACGGGTCTCGGCGTCGGCGATCTCGGCCCGGTAGGGCACAGGGTCCTCGCCGTCCAGGCCCACCTGCACCTCGGGATCGTCGCGTAGGTTGAGGAACCAGGCGGGATGGGTGTCGTCGCCGCCCCGCGAGGCCACGATCACGATGGTGTCGCCCTCGACCACGGGGGCAGTCAGCATCACCGCCCGGGGCTGGCCGCTCTTGCGGCCGGTGGTGACCAGCTCGAGCACCGGCATGCCCAGCAGGTTGCGACCGATCCGGCCCCCGGACACCGTCAGCAGCACGCGGTGGACCGAGTTCATGGCCTTGAGGGCGAAGTCGCTGGGCATGGACAAACCCTAACGAAACCGGCCGCCGTTCTGTCCTGGTTCCCGGCTCGGCGACCGTGACGCTGGCCTCCCCGGCCGACGCGGGTGTCGTCGACGGCCGGTCAGGCCGGCAGGACGGCGTCGAGGAGGCGGTCGAGGGTGGCGTCGAACAGGGCGTCGGTGTCGGTGGGTTGCGCCATGGCGTCACGGAGGGCGGGCGCCACCTCACCCTCGCCGAGGCCGGCCCAAAGGCCGGCGGTGGCGAAGTCGCCGCTCTCGCCCTGGCGGTACTGCTCCTCGATCACCACGAAGCCGCCGACCACGAACAGCAACGAGCGCAGCACACTGGCCGCCTCGGCGCCGTCCAGCCCGGCACTGGTCAGTTCGTCGGCCAAGGCCACCTGGGTGCGGAAGGACAGCTCGTTGCCCCGACCCACCTCGTTGGCCAGCTTCAGCGTGTGCATCCCGTCGAGGAAGTCCCGCCTCGCCCCCCGGACGAGCGAGGTGATGCGGTCCCGGGGGCTCGCGCCACTGGCCGCGATCGGTGGGAGCTCGGCGATGATCTCGTCGAGGACGGCGTTGAGCAGCTCGTCCCGCCCGCCCAGGTGCCAGTAGATGGCCGTCGGCGCCAGGCCCGCCTCGGCCGCGACCTTGCGCATGCTCAGCTCCTCGACGCCGTCGCGCTCGATCATCGAGCGGGCGGCCTCGACGATGCGGGTACGGCTCGCCTCGCCCTCCGGGGTGCGGCTTGCCGCGGACTCGGTCATCTGTAACAGTGTTCCAGAGACGCCCCCACCCGTCGACCGGGTGGGGAGATCGGGGGATCACATGGCCAGTCAGGCTGCCGAGCGGGGCGGAGCAGCGGGATCGCGCGCACCGGGTCCCGAAGGGGCACAGACGTTGGAGGTGCGAGTGTGATGACCACCGTCCGCTACGGGGCCAAGGCCGTCCAGCGCAGCCGGGAGATCGAAGCCACCGCCGCCGAGATCTGGTCGACCGCGGTCACCGCGATCTACGAGACGGACCCGGAGGCCATCGCCGCGGTGCTGCCGAAGCCGCTGTCTCCGGCCGAGCGTCCGCTGGTCCGGCTCACCATCACGTCGGTGCAGATGCCCGGCTACCCCACCTTCGGCGCCGGGTGGTTCGGCGTGGCCGCACGCCACGTCACCGACGACGACGTGGTCGAGGGCGAGTACCCGATCTTCATGCCCATGACCACCGAGCAGTCGGTCATGGGGGGCCGCGACCACTACGGAGAGCCCAAGAAGATCGCCGACGTGTGGGCCACGCGCGACGGCGACACCATCGACGCCGGCATCGCCCGCATGGGCTTCACCGTCTGCGAGATCCACGGCACGGTCACCGAGGCCCGCGAACCGTACGAGAAGTCCAAGCGCGACTTCTGGTTCAAGGTGTCGCCGTCGGCCGAGACCGCCGGCGAGCTCGACCAGGACCCGCTGCTGGTCTACGGCGAGAAGACCGAGAAGGCCCGGGTGCACGAGACCGTCGAGGGCGAGGTCATCCTGAAAGAGGCGCCGCTCGACCCCATCGCCGACCTCGCGATCGTGCGCATGGTCGACCTCAACTGGACCGAACGGGCCTCCACGCAGGTGGGCCGCATCATCGGACCGGTGCCCCGGGAGTACCTGACACCGTTCCTGCACCAGCGCTACGACGACTTCTCGGTGCTGGGAGGTGGCGGCGATGACTGAGCCCACCGCACCGTCCGCCCCGGCCGAGGCCTTCGACCCCTCGACCGTCCTGGCCGGCGGCCGGTACACGATCGTGTCGGCCGACGCCCACTGCGGGCTGCCCGCCCCCGAGTACCGGGACTACCTCGACGCCGAGTTCCACGACGACTTCGACCAGTACCTGGCCCAGCAACAGGCCGCGCGAGACGAGGCGCTGACGCTGAATTACGACTACATCATGGGCTGGGAGACCGAGAACGAAGAGGGCCTGCGAGGCAGCTTCGACGCCGCCCAGCGTGACAAGGAGCTCGACGCCGACGGCGTGGCCGCCGAGGTGATGTTCGCCGACGCCGACGCCATCACCGGCTTCGCCTCGCCGCCGTTCGGCGCCGGCCTGGGCGCGGGGATGATCGAGCGACCCGACCTCGCCTTCGCCGGGGCCCGCGCCCACAATCGCTGGCTGGTCGAATTCTGCGCCACCAACCCCGACCGCCGCGGCGGCATCGCCCTCGTCCCGGTGTGCCACGACATCGAGGCCGGTGTGGCCGAGGTGAAGCGCTTGGCGGGCGAGCCCGGCATCCGCGGCGTGATGGTGCCCACCATGTGGCGCGATCGCCTGCCGTACAACGACGCCGCCTACGACCCGTTCTGGGCCGCGTGCGAGGAGGCCGGCTACCCCATCCACACCCACTCGGGCGAGGCACCCCGTGAGGAGATGGGGGACCACATCGGCATCTACCTGGCCGAGGTGGTCTGGTGGGCGACGCGGCCCATGTGGCACCTGCTGTTCTCCGGCGCGTTCGAGAGGTTCCCCGGGCTCAAGTTCGTGGTCACCGAGGCGGCCGCCTACTGGTCGACCGACATGATGTGGAAGTGGGACCAGTACCTGGGCGGCGGTCACACCACCAAGAAGATGGCCGCCCTCATGAAGGGCAAGATCTCGAAGCTGCCGTCGGACTACTTCGGCGAGAACATCTTCATCGGGGCCTCCACCATGTCGAAGGAGGAGATCCGCCGGCGCCACATCATCGGCACCGATGTCGTCATGTGGGGCACCGACTACCCCCACCCCGAGGGCACCTGGCCCCACACGCTGGCCAAGCTGCAGTCCGACTTCGCCGACGTGTCGGTGGAGGACACCGCGGCGATGCTCGGTGGGACGGCTGCCCGCTGCTACGGGTTCGACCTGGCCGCGCTGGCGCCGGTCGCCGAGCGCGTCGGCCCCACGCCGGCCGATCTGGGCCAGGACACCGCGCTGCGCACCGACCCCGCCGAGGTGGCGGACGCCCGCTGGTGGAAGGACGAGTACCAGGTACGGGCGCCGATCTGATGGGGGTACCGATGAACGACCCCGGTTCTGGCTCCCGATTCGGCCGCTATAGCGGTCCAATCGGGAGCCAGAACGAGGGGTTTGGGGTGAACGAGGGGTTTGGGGTGGAGGCGTGATGGAGGATCTGGCCGGGAAGGTGGCCGTCGTCACCGGCGGCGCCGGCGGCATCGGCCGGGGGATCGTCACCGCGCTGCTGGAGGAGGGCGTACGGGTCGTCGTCGGCGACATCGAGGCGCCGGTGCTCGACGCCGCCGTGGCCGAGCTGGCCGGGCAATTCCCCGACGGGTCCGTGCGGGGCGTGCGCACCGACGTGGCCGACCCCGCCTCGTTCGAGGCGCTGGCCGCCGACGTGTTCGCCACCGAGGGCGCCTGCCACCTGCTGTTCAACAACGCCGGTGTCAGCTCGGGCGGCGGCGGCAAGCCGTGGGAGCAGGAGGCCAACGACTGGCGCTGGTGCTTCAGCGTCAACGTGTTCGGCACCGCCAACGGCATGATCGCCTTCGTCCCGCGGATGCTCGAGTCGGGTGAACCGGGCGTGGTGATCAACACCTCGTCGGGCGACGGTGGCCTCGCCCCGGTCCCCTACGCCTCGGTTTACGCATCGAGCAAGGCGGCGGTGAGCTGCCTCACCGAGGCGCTGCAGCATCAGCTCGCGGGCGAGACCGACGGGCGCGTGCGTGCCGCGATCTTCTACCCCGGTGGGGGCCTGCTGGACACGGGACTCTGGACCGCGCAGCGCAACCGACCGGCCGAGCTGGCCCGTGAGAAGGAGCGGGCGGCGGCGCCCGGCACCACGTTCGCCGAGTTCAAGGCCCAGCTCGAGGCCGCCGGCCGGCCCGTCGACGTGGTCGACCTGACCGAGCTCGGCCGCTTCGTCGTCGCCGGCGTGAAGTCCGGTGCGTTCATCATCGGCCACGACCTCGACCGCGCCGGCCGCCTGCTGCACGCCCGAGCCGACGCCATCGCCGAGGGTCGGCTGCCCCCCAACATGATGGAGATGCTGTGAGCACCACCAGCGCGGACGTGACCGCCGCCGACGCCTCCGCCGACCGTTACGCGGTCATCTCGGCCGACGGGCACGCCGGCGCCGACCTGCGCGACTACCGGCCCTACCTGGCCGAGCGGTGGCACGACGAGTTCGACGCGTGGGCGCCCACCTACGTCAACCCGTTCGCCGACCTGCAGTCCCCCACCGCCTACCGCAGCTGGGACTCGGACCGGCGGCTCGAGGAGACCGAGGCCGACGGCATCGTGGCCGAGGTGTTGTTCCCCAACACCGTGCCGCCCTTCTTCGACTCCAGCCAGCTGACGGCACTGCCCCCCACCGAGGCCGACTACGAGCGGCGGTGGGCCGGGGTGCAGGCCCACAACCGGTGGATGGTGGACTTCTGCGCCGCCGCCCCCGGACGGCGGGCCGGTGTGTTCCAGGTGTTCGCCAACCGCATCGAGGACGCGGTGGCCGAGATCGAGTGGGCGGTCACCCAGCCCGCGCTGACGGGTGGCCTGCTGCTGCCCTCGGTGCCGCCCAACGCGGGCCTCCCCGGGTTCTGGGAGCCCTACTACGACCCGCTGTGGCGGCTGTGCGAGGAGCACGCCATCCCCGTCCAGGTGCATGGCGGCGGCGGCCTCCCCGACTACGGCGAGCACGTCGCGGCCCGGGCCATGATGCTCATCGAGCTGCCCTGGTTCGCCCACCGCCCGGTGTGGCACCTCATCTTCGGTGGCGTGCTCGAGCGCTTCCCGAACCTGAGGATCGTGCTCACCGAGCAGGGGATGGCGTGGTTGCCCCGTGGCCTGGAGACCCTGGACTGGTTCCACCGTCGCATGACCATGCCCGACTCGGCCGAGTCGCTGTTCTTCGGCGAGGTGGCGGCGGGCATGACCATGAAGCCGTCGGAGTACTTCGCCCGCAACTTCTGGATGGGCGCCAGCTTCCTCCGCCCCTCCGAAGCACCCATCGCCGGCGACCTGGTGGCGGTCGACCGGGTGATGTGGGGCGCCGACTACCCCCACTCCGAGGGCTCGCTGGGATACACCACCGAGGCGCTGCGGGCCGGCTTCGGCGGCAAGCCCGTCGACGAGGCCCGGGCCATGATCGAGGGCAACGCCGCCGAGTTCTTCGGCTTCGACCTCGACGCCCTCCGCCCCCTGGCCGACCGCATCGGCCCGAGAGCCGACGAGGTGGCGCGACCGATCGCCCCCGACGACTACCCCCCGTCCACCTGCAACGCCTTCGACAAGGCCCAGGTGCTGCGCAGTTGGTGACCGGACCAACTGCACCAGCGAGGAGGCGCCGTGACCGAGCCGTGTGAGAAGGTCGGGCTCGACTACTTCGACGACGCCCCGGTGCGCTTCACCGCCAGCGAGACCATCGCGGCCACGCCCGAGGAGGTGTTCGCCGTGTTCCTCGATGCCCACTCGTGGACCCGGTGGGTGTTCGCCATCACGGGCGTGGAGTGGACGTCGCCGTTCCCGCTCCAGGTGGGCTCGACCCGGACGGTGCACATGCGGGGCGGCCTGTCCGCGTACGAGGAGTTCATCGCCTGGGAACCCGGACGGCGCATGGCCTTCCGCTTCAACGAGATGTCCAAGGCGACCGCGGCGGCGTTCGGCGAGGACTACCAGGTCACCGACCTGGGCGACGGCCGTTGCCGGGTCGACTGGGTGATGGCCATGACACCGACGGGCGCCAGCCGCTACACGATCCCGGTGATCAAGCCCGTCATGGCGGCGTTCATCCGCAAGACGCTGGGCAACCTCCGCCGCTACGTCGAGTCGAAGCCCACACTCGGCGGCACCTGAGCAGCGATCACGCGGTCGAGCGGTCAGCGGGTCAGCCGCTCACGGGCTCGTTCGAGGAGCACGACCATCGTGTCGACGTCCTGGGCGCCGGGGATGGCGAACCGGTCCTCGATCACGAAGTTGGGCACGCCGTGGATGTCACGGTCCCGGGCCTCGTCGATGTCCTTGCGCACCTCGGCGGCGAACGCCTCGCCGCCGAGCACCTCGGCCGCTTCCTCGGCGTCGAGTCCCGCCTGGCCGGCCAAGCGGGCCAGGGTGGCGTGGTCGGCCACGTTCTCGCCCTCGGTGAAGTAGCCCCGGAACAGTCGGTCGGCGAGGGCGGCCTGGGCGGCGGCGCCCTGCTCGTCGGCCCACGCCAGCAGGCGGTGGGCGTCGAGGGTGTTGACCCGCAGGGCCAGGTCGAACCGGTAGTCGAGCCCCTCGGCCTCGCCGAGGCGGGTGAGTCGGGCGGTCATCGAGTCGAAGGCGCCGGGGCCGTACTTGCGCTCGAGGGCCCGGCGCAGGTCGCCGGGCTCCCGCGACGCCGACGGGTCGAGCTGGAAGGCCCGCAGGTGCACCTCGACCTCGTCACCCCAGCCCAGCCGCTCGACGGCCAACCCGAGGCGGTGGACACCCAGGTAGCACCAGGGACAGATCACGTCGGACCACACGTCGATGCGCACGGGCGGTCCAACCCCGGGTCGGCCACGGCGATTCCCCACGATCGATCGAACCGGCGCCCGATCCGGTCGCCCCGCCGACACGATCGGGCGCCAGTTCGGGACGTCGGGACGCCGTACCGGCCGACGTCAGGGGGTGAGCAGCACCTTGACGTCGTCCTTGGCCGTCTTCAGGGCGTCGAACCGGGCGGGCAGGTCGTCGAGGCCGACCTGCCCGGTGATCAGGCGCTCGCCCGCCAGTGAGCCGTCGTCGAGGGCGGCGATGGTGGCCTCGAAGTCCTGGCGGCGGTAGTAGAACGCGTAGCTGAGGTCGAGCTCCTTGGCCATGGCCGTCATCGGGACGATCGTGTCGGGCCCCATGCACACGCCGACCACCACCACCCGGCCGTCGACCGCACACGCCGCCGCAGCGCCCTCGATGAGGCCCGGCAGGCCGACGCACTCGAAGACCACGGCCGGCGCCGTGCCGTCGGCACCGAGCAGCGGGCCGCCGGCGCCGGGGTCGGCCACCGCATCGACACCGAGATCGAGGGCCATCTGCCGCCGGCCCTCGGCAGGGTCGCTCACCGTCACCGACGCCGCACCCAACAAGGGCAGCCAGAGCGCCACCGCCAGGCCCACCGGTCCGCCGCCGACCACGAGCGTGTGGCGACCCTCGACCCCGCCCGCCCGTTCGACCGCGTGGCGGGCGACCGCCAGCGGCTCGACCAACGCACCGAGCGCCGTGGTGAGGTTGGCCGGCAGCGCGAGGACGTCGTGGGCGGGCAACGCGACGTACTCGGCGTAGGCGCCCGGCCGCTCGACCCCGAGCATGGCCACGGTGGCGCACTTGCGCACCCGGCCGGCCCGGCATTCGTCGCAGTCACCGCACGACGCCAGCGACAGCCCCGCCGCCAGCGACCCCGTCGTCCAACCGTCGACGCCGGTGCCGACCGCCACCACCTCGCCGGCGAACTCGTGGCCCAGCACCAGGCCGGGCAGCTCGAAGCTCTGGTGCAGGTGCAGGTCGGACCCGCAGATCCCGCAATGGCCCACCCGCAGCACCAGCTCGTGGGCCGCCGGAGTGGGGTCGGGCACGTCCACGAGGTCGAGGGGTGACCCCAGCCGGGCCATCACCGCAGCGCGCATCAGAGGCGGAAGATCGACAGGTACGTGGCCCCCGAGTCGGTGGCGAAGTCGTCATGGGTCGAGCCCGGCGCCGCGGCGTAGGCATCGCCTGCCACCATCTCGCGGCCCTGGGTGCGCAGGGTGCCGTCGACCACGTAGAGGAACTCGGCGTGGTCGTGCCGGTGCGGATCACCGGTGTAGCCCGCCTGCGCCTCCACCAGTGCGACGAAGAAGCCGTCGGCGGACGCCAACACCTTCGCTCGGGCGTTGCCTCCCGACCCCCAGGCCGCCCACTCGACCGCGTCGAACGAGCCGATGTCCCACCCCTCCAACGAGATGTCCATCCGCGTAGGTTCGCACACCCGCGTCCCCGGCCGCGGTGCCCCGCCCCCGACCCGCCCTAGGGTGGCGGCGCCGACCCGAACCAAGGAGCACCTCATGTCGACCCAAGCCCTCGAGCAGTCCATCGCCACCGCGCACTCGGTGCTGGCCAACGTGAGCGCCGACCAGCTCGACGCCCCGTCGCCGTGCGCCAAGTGGAAGGTCCGCGACGTGGTCAACCACATCGTCGGCGGGCAGCAGTTCTTCATCGATGCCCTGCAGGGCAAGCAGCCCGACGGCACGGAGGTCGACTACGCCGCCGGCGACTTCGTGGCCCGCTTCGACGACCTGAGCCAGGAGTGCCTGGCCGGCTTCCAGGCCGAGGGTGCCCTGGACCAGACCTACACCTTGCCCTTCGGCGAGATGCCCGGCAGCGCGGTGATGGGCCTGGCCATGACCGACACGTTCACCCATGCATGGGACGTGGCCAAGGCCACCGGCCAGGACACGGACCTGAACCCCGAGCTGGCGACCCAGCTGCTCCAGGGCGCGCAGATGATGATCCAGCCCGCGTTCCGGTCCGAGGACGGGGCCGTGTTCGGCCCCGAGCAGACCGCACCGGACGGCGCCAGCGAAGCGGACAAGCTCGCCGCGTTCCTCGGTCGCACGGTCTGATCGGGGCCCCGTGAGCGAGGCGCCCGCCGACTGGACCGAGCTCAGCCGGCGGGCGGGCAAGGCCTCGCACCGCCTCATCGGCTGGATCTACTGGGACCCGCCGGCCGTCGAGGCCTACGCCGCGCTGGGTGTGCCCGACGGGCTCGGGTACTACATCGCGTCGCGAGGCGCGCCGCTGGCGGCCGCGGGCAACGACGTGGTGACCGCCGCGTTCTACTCGATCCACGCCGACTTCGTGGCGGTGTCGCTCGACCTGTGTCGCCAGCACACCACGTTCGACGAGGCGGCGCGGGTGCGCGACGAGGCGGTGGCGCTGGGCCTGCGGGTCCACGTGCCCGAGGTCTGCGACGGCCTGGCCGAGCTGGCCGAGCCGCTGTGGGATGCCGCCGACTCGCTGCCGTTGGCGGGACGGGCACTGTTCGCCGCCCACCGCGCCTGGCCTCGCCCTGAGGACGACCCGGTGCTGTCGGCCTGGCTGGCGGTGAACACCATCCGCGAGTGGCGGGGCGACACCCACTGGGCCATCCAGATCGCCGAGGACCTCAACGGCGTCATGGCCGGGGTGCTGGACGGCGCCTGGCGGGACTACGACGACCACTGGGTGGCCCGCAGCCGTGGCGCCGACGATCCCGCCCTCGACGACGCCCTCGCCGAGCTGGAGGCCCGCGGCTTCGCCACCGACGGCCGGGTCAACGCCGCCGGCATCGCCTACCGCCAGGGCCTCGAGGACCGGCTCGACTCACTGTGCGCGGTGGCGTGGCAGCACCTGGGCGAGGACCGCACCCGCGCCTTCCTCGACCTGGTCGAGCCCGTCGGCCCCACCCTGATGGCCCGCATCGACGCCACCGCCGGCCCCAACTGGATGCCCGCCGGGCGCGACCGGCTCGCCCGCTCCACCTGACGCCCCGGGGTCTCCGGGAGCGCCTCGCCTGACGGTCCCACGGCCGGATCGGGTGGTGCGCCGGCCGTCAGAGCAGGGCCAGGCCGTCGGCGGCGTGGTCGCACCACCAGCCCAGCTCGTCGTCGTCGCCCAGGGCCTTCTCCCAGCCGAACTGCACGAGCGCACCGGCCAGGCAGAGCGTCAGCTGGCGGGCGAACCAGTCGCCCGTGGCGATGCCACATCCTTCGAGCGCCGACCGGAACTCCTCGATGACACCTTCCTTGGTGTGACCGGGGGGCAGCTTGGCCCGGTTGAGGGCGAGGTACCAGCACAGTTCGTGGCACGCAGGGCCGGCGCCCAGGTACACCCAGTCGATCAGCACGGTCCGACCGTCGGCGCCCAGGCCGAGGTTGCCGTTCTTCCAGTCCCCGTGCAGGAAGCACGACGGCGTCGCCGCCAGCGCGTCGGTCAACGGGGTGACATCCCGCCACAGGGCCATCACCCCGTCGGCCACCGCGGCCGGTGCCCGTTCGACGAACCGGGTCCAGCCCTCGTCGGCGATCTGGGGCACCCGCTCGGGCCAGCCGAGGCCTCGCTCTCCCTCGATCATGGCCTGCCCGAAGAACTGCCAGCGCGCCTCGTACGGCAGCAGGTCCAGGTCGTCCTCCCACGCCCAGGTGGCCGCGCACAGCGCAGCCATGCCCTGCACGAAGGCCTCGTGCTCGGCCTCGCTCCACGGGGCATCGGTGGTCGAGGCCAGCGCGTCGCCCAGGTCGCGCATCAGGATCGCCGACCCCCAGCCGTTGCGACCGACGCCGCCGGCCATGCCCACGATGCCGTGGTCGATGTGATCAGGCGCGGCGTCGTAGAGCCCGGCGGCGAAGGCCCTGAGGCTGCGTGCGCCGATGTCGCCCGATGCCCGCATGGTGAAGTCGTCGTCGAGGTGCAGGTACTTCACCAGCAGCGCTTCGTCATCGATCCAGACCCGCTCGAAGTTGGTGCCCGACCGGGTCTCGGCGGGGACCCACGGCTCGCGCCGCGTCACCCCCGCGAGGAGCTCGTCGATCGAGGACGCCACCGGCCGGGGCGTGAGACGCTCACCCATGGGTGAGAGCATGCGCCACGGCCGACGGTCACGCCAGCACTTCGGCGGCGGCCTGCACGCGGTGGACGGGACCCAGTTGCTCCACCACGGGCGCCGGCAGCCCGGCGGCGGCCATGGCCCCGAGCACCGACGGATCGGTCGAGAACTGGAGGAACACCTCCCGTGTGGGACAGGCGTCGTAGACGGTGATGCCACCCTCGCGTCGCACACAGGTGTGCCACAGGATCGCGTCGGGCGGGAACCCGCCCATCAGCCGGTCGTAGGCGGCGACGAGTTGGTCGGTGTCACCGTCGAAGCGGTAGCAGCCGAGGAACATGGCGATCTCCTCACCTTCATGGGGTCGGAAGCGGTGCCCGGGAACGGCGCAGGGCGGACGGTCAGCGCAGGCCGAGCCACAGGGTGTGGCGGGACAGCGGCAGGTAGCCGAGACGGTCGTAGACGCCGCGGCCGTCGTCGCTGGCGATGAGCATCGCCGGCCGGTCGGGCTCGACCACGCCGGCCGCCGCCGTGAGCGCGGCGCCGTAGCCGCGACCACGGCATTCGGGCCGGGTGGACACCAGCTCGACGAGCGTGATCGACGGTGACACGAACGCGGCCGCGGTGCCGACCGCCCGGTCACCCTCGTAGCCGACGAACAGGTGCCACGGCGTGTCGAGCACGGCCGGGGCGAACATGGCCCCGCGCTGCCAGGGCTGCATCTCGGGCGTCGGGTAGGCCTCGACGAGGGTGCGTTCGAAGTCGGCGAGGGTGTCTTCGTCGCGGGCCTCGACGACGCGCAGGCCGGGGGCCAGGGGCGCCAGCGGGCGCACCGGCCGGAACATCAGGGGCGGGTGGCCGACACGGACGAACCCGCGCGTCGACCAGTCGGTGGTCCGCCAGGGCGAGAACACCAGGAAGGGGCCGCCGGGGTGAGACGCGTAGAAGGCCGACAGGCGATCCGTGACGGCATCGGTGTCCGCGTCGGCCACGGGTCGGGTGAGCAGGGCCACGTTGCCGAAGGGGGTGGCCACGCCCATGTCCCGCAGGTGCAGGCCGGCGGCGTCGTCGTCCTCCACCCGGCCGCCTCGGGCCGCGGCCAGGGCGCCGAAGGCGGCGGCCTCGGCCCGGGCGTAGTCCAGCACCAGGTTGTCGCCGTCGGGCGTGACCGCCCGACAGCCGTCCTCGAGGTCAGTGGCGGGCGGCGCCGCGATGGTGGCCATGGGATGCTCCTCCGTGATCGACGTGGTGGGCCCGTGCCCACACCGGTCAGGCGCCAGGTCGGATCTGACGACGCGAGCCGACCCCTGACGGCTCACAACCGCCAGTCGACCGGCCGCTCGGGCTCGTAGGCGCAGAAGGTGCCCGTGCGCACCGCGTGGCGCAGGTGGTGGGCCAGCTCGGGGAGCTCGTGGTCGATGCGGGTGAGCGCGTCGCGGATGCGCATCGCCACGGCCTTGCGCGCCCGCTCGGCGTCGCTGCCCTGCGGTCGGGCCCGCCCCGACATCCCCAGCGCGCCCGCCAACGCTCGCAGCAGCTGGGCCCGCTCCTCGTCGAGCCGGGCGGCCCGGTCGACGTCGTCCACCGCCTCGGCATCCTCGATCGACTCGGTCAGCTCGACGATCCGGGCCTCGTACGCGGCTCGGGCGGTGGCGTCGAGGGCAGGGCCGAGATCACGGTCGACGGGACGGCCCCGGGCGGTGCCGCCCTCCGCCGCGGCGACCAGGTCGAGGCAGTGCACCTCCTCGCCCGGGCGGGCGAGCAGCACCGCCAGGTCGTGCAGCCCCTTGCTGTCGCGGAGGCGGCTCTCGGCGCCACCGAAGGCAAGCCACCACGTCTCGCCGTCACGGGCGAACCGGTTGCCCGACCCGTCCGGTGACCGCGCGGGCGCCCGCCCCCGCGGCGCTCCCAGGTCCAGCTGCGCCCGGTCGCGCAGCACGCGCTCGCGCAGTAGCGGCGCGTCGAGGGTGTCGAGCAGGAGGAGGGCGCGGTCGAAGTGCTCGTGGGCCTCGACGAGGGCGCCGCGGGCCGCCGCCAGCCGGGCCAGGGTGGCCGAGACGGGCCCGACGCACACGGACGCGGTCCCGTCGAGGGCCAGGCGGTCGGCGTACGGCGCCAGCCGGGCCTGCGCGCGTGGCACCCACACCTCGTCAGCCACGTAGGCGGCGGCGTCGCCCAGCGAGGTCCACACCTGTAGGTACAGCGCGTCGTGGTCGGCCCAGCTCAAGTCGTCGGGCAACCGGGCCAGGATCGCCCGAACGGTGTCGTGGTCGACGCCCCAACCCACCAGGAAGATGGGGTACAGGAACTCGGTGCCGCGGTTGGCCTCGGCGTGGGCGCGGTTCGCCTCGGTGAGGATGCGCAGGAAGCCCTCGGTGTCGCCCCGTTCCCGGCGCACGCTCGCCAACAGGCCGCCCTCGGCCAGCATCCGGGCGTTCGCGGAGCCCGCGACCCGCCCCTCGCCGGCCGCCTCGTGGGCCAAGGCCTCGGCGCGGTCGAGGTCACCGTGCAGGAGGGCCAACATGCCCTCTTCGAGCCGGGCGTACCAGCGGAACGCGGGCTGGCGCAGGGCGTCGGCGAGACGGGCGAAGGCGGCCACCTCCGCCGCCGCCTCGATCACCCGGGCCGCCTCCATCAGTGCCACGATGCGGAACCGACGGGCCAGCAACTGCAGTTCGGGGTCACCCGAGCGCAGCGCGGCGGCCACCATCTCGTCCGAGACCGTCAACCGGTCGTCGGTGTGGACGGGTGAGGCGTTGGCGTCGCACCACGCGGCCAGCGCGTGCACGACCGCCGCCGGGTCGTCGGCCTCGCGGGCCAGATCGACCGCCCCCTGGGCCAGCGAGAGGCGGCGCCCGTGCTCCTCCTGCAGGGTCAGCGCCACGGAGAGGCGGGCCTGCAGGCGGGCCACCAGCGCCGGAGGCCCCGCGCCGAGCCGGTCGAGGGCCTCGGTGAGGAGCGCCACCTGCGACTGGTCGAGCAGTCGGATCTCGAAGCCCCCGCCGAGCGCGCCCACCCCGAGCGCGGCCCGGCCGAACAGCTCGTCGTCCACGCCCAGCACGTCGGCGGCGACGGTCTGGTACTGCTCACGCGCCTCGTCCCCCCGCCCGCACCGAGACAGGGCGTCGGCGTATCGCAGCCGGGTCGCGGCGACCGCGGGGCCAGGGTCGTCGGCCAGCGCCCGCTCGAACCACTGGGCGGCCTCGTCGTACATGACCCGGCGGAAGGCCGCCTCGCCGGCGTTCGCCGACCATCGGACGGCCTCGGTGCGGTTGCCCGCCGCCAGGTGGTGGCCCGCGATCGCCGCGGCATCCCCGCGGCCCGCCTCGAGCACGCTGGCGGCGCGGTCGTGCAGGCGCCGCACCGCGCTGGGGCGGGCATCCGCGAGCACCGCCTCGCGGACGAGCGCGTGGGCGAACTCGACCGGTCCCTCGCCGTGGGTGACGAGCAGGTTCTCCCGCAACGCCGGGTCGATCTGCTCGTCGACCTGCACGGCGTCGAGCCCGAGCACGGCGGCGACGACGTCGAGATCGGCGGCCGGGCCGATGACCGCGATCGCCTCCAGCAGACCACGGGCGGTCTCCGGCAACCGATCGAGCCGCTGCGCCAGCACTGTGCGCACGCCGTCCGGCAGCACGCCGCGCCACGCGGCAGGGTCGAGCACCCGTGACCGGAGGAGGCGGGCCACCTCGGTCAGGAAGAAGGGGTTGCCGCCGGTGTGCCCGAGGGCGACCGCCACCAGATGGTCTGACGGCGCCTCCCCGGCGAGCGCCTCCAGCAACGCGGCGGCCCCTCCGGCATCGAGGCCGGTGAGCTCGAGCGTCAGGTCGGGCCGCGGCAGGCGCTGGTGGCTGTCGTCGCGCACGGTCGCCACCACGACGACGGGCAGGTCGAGCAGCTCCGCGGCCAACAGCTCGACGACCAGGAGCGACTCCGGATCGGCCCACTGGACGTCGTCGAGCACGACCACCACCGGGCCGGCCTCGGCCACTCCCCGCAGCGCCCCGATGATGGCATCGGTGCGGAGGAACCGCTCCTGGCCCGTCCCGGGGAGGTCAGCGGCGGCGGGCGCGGCGAGCACCGCGTCGAGGTCGACGCCTCGCCCGGCCCCGAGGCCACGGCGGCCGGCCGCACGAAGCACCTGGGCCCACAGGTGCAGCTCGGGCGCCACCTCCACGGCCACGGCCCGCCCCCACAGCACCGTGCGGTCGGCCACGGCGGCCTCCACCAGCGCGGTCTTGCCGATCCCCGCGGCCCCCCGCACGACCACCAGCGCGCCGCGACCCTGCCCGGCCCGGTGCAGCACCCGGTCGAGGTCACCCAGGGCGGCGTCACGGCCGAAGAGCGTCGGCGGTCGGGACATGTCGTCACCATTCTCCGCCAGCCACGCGCCCGGATGTCGAGCGACGGGAGCGGGTCAGGCCTCGACGAGGCGCTCGAAGACGAACTCGTGGTGCAGCGCGCTGGTACGGCGCTCCGCGCCCGGCACGGGCTCCTGCACCGGAGACGCCTGGATCAGGCGCCAGCCGTCGCGTAGGGCGTCGACGCCCGTGGCGTAGGGCGGCGTGGGTCGATCGCCCACCGGCGGCGTGGGGCCCGGCTGGTCGCCGTCGTAGCGCGACCAGCCCACCACCGCGGCGTCGAGCGCGCTCGACGCGAGGTACAGGAACAGCACCTGCTGGCGCTCGGTCACCCGTCCCCCTCTGCCATCGCGTCGATCGCCTCCCGCCGGTCGGTGCGGGTCAGGTACCAGTCGGCGTCGAAGGCATCGTCACCACTCAGGTAGCGCCACAGGCGGGAACGGTTGACGGTCTCGAGGCGGCTGGCCGCGTGCTCGAACCACGGCTGCGGGGCCCGGAACATCGCCGCCGCCGTGCTGTCCTGGTAGGTCGCGAAGATGTGGTCGTGGGGCGCACCCTGGATCGCGGCGAAGTCGCCGAGGTCCCACAGCCTCACCTGCGGCCGTGTGGGGTTGAGCCGGATCTTGTACAGCCACCGTTGGGTTGCCCCGCGGTTGGCCCGACCGCGGTGCCACAGGCCCTGGTGGAACACCGCGACCGTCCCCGCGGGCCCGGACACGTCCCGCTGGCCGACGAGGTTCTGGTACCGGGCGACGTCGAACTCGTTGACGACCCGCAGGTGCGAGCCGGGCACGTAGCCGGTGCCTCCCTCCCCGGGAGCCACGTCGTGGGGGAACCAGAACAGCTGCACGTCGAAGGCGAGGGTGGTGTCGACGATGGCGTCCTGGTGGAGGTGCTGGTCGACCAGGTCCCCCGGCGTGCGCACGTGCACCCAGTCGTGGTCGTACACCGGATCGGGTCCCACGAGGCTGGTGATGATCCCGCTCACCGCGGGCAGCCGGAGCATGGCACCGATGGGTGACGGATCGGGGTAGAGGTCGGCCAGCGGGGTGCCGCTGTCCGGCTTGGGCCGGAACATGTCGGCCATCCCCGTTCGGCTGAACAGCTCGATGGCGGCCCGGTTCAGCTCCTCGGGCACGATGGCCTCGAACACCAGCAGGCCCTCGGCGACGAACCGGGCCATCTCGGCGGTGGTCAGCAGGTGCGAGCACTCGTCGGGCACGCCCTGACGCTAGTGCCGTGGGTCGGCTGCGGGGAGGGTGAGCCGGGCGGCCAGAGCGTCGGCCAGCCGCTCGGCCGACTCCGGGATCAGGTCGAAGAAGAGGTTCGGCTCGATCAGCTCCAGCTCCATCAGGTGGAGACGCCCGTCGAGCCTGGCCACGTCGACCCGGGCGTACAACGGCGCCTCGTCGAGGGTGCTCAGCACCGAGCGGGCCGTGTGGTCGAGCTCGTCGTCCAGCTCGACGCGCTCGACGGTGCCGCCGAAGTCGTACTGCACCCGCCAGTCGCCGGCCTTCGCCCGCTTGCGCACCGCATGGACCGGCTCGCCGTCCACGGCCACCACCGACGTCTCACCCTCGTCGGTGATCGACGGCACGAACGGCTGCACGAGGACGTCCTCGGCGTCGAGGACCCGGGCGAGGTGGGCCGCCGTGGCGGCGGTCCCCTCACGACGCTGATGGATGGTGAGCCGGGCGGTCGCCCCGATCGCGGGCTTCACCACCACGTCGTCCCAGCCGGTGGCCGCGGCCAGCTCGGCGAGGGTGACCGGACTCCCCCTGGCCACCAGCCGGGTGGGCACCACACGGACGCCCCGGGCCCCCAGATCGGTCAGGTAGCGCTTGTGGATGTTCCACCGGATGGTGGCGGTGGGGTTGTACACGACCGCCCCGGCCCGGTCGAGGTGGTCGAGCCAGGCCAGGAACCGGTCGGGCCGTTCCACGTAGTCCCAGGTGGAGCGGATGACCACCACGGTGCCGGAACGCACCGCACCGCTCCCGGTAGCGTGACTCCACACCAGCGGGCGGACCGCGATGCCACGACGGCCGAGGGCCAGCCGCAGCTCGTGGTCGTCGTCGGAGATGCCCTGGGGCATGGCCGCCGAGTAGTCGTCGATGGCGAACACCACCTCGGCGGCTGCGGCCACGGGCTACCGCTCGGTGTTGTAGAGGCGCATGGTCGCCGGCGCGAACACGAGCACCAGGCCCGCGCTCCACAGGAGCACCCACCCGACCTCGGCGCCCACCGGCAGGCCGTGCATGAGGCCCCGGGCCGCCGTCGTCAGGTGGGTGACGGGGTTGACGCGGACGAAGGCCTGCACCCAGCCCGGCATGGTGTCGACGGCGACGAACACGTTGCTGGCGAACGTGAGGGGGAAGAGCACCGTCATGCTCACCTGCAGGACCGTGTCCGGCTTCTGCACCTTCAGGCCGACGACCGTCCAGACCCACGACAGGCTGAACGAGAACACCAGCAACAGCACGACCGCGGCCACCACACCGACCGGGCCACCGTCGGGGCGGAACCCCAGGATCACCCCCACGGTGATGACGACCACCGACGCGATCGTGTAGCGGACCGTGTCGGCCAGCAACATGCCGACCAGCACCGCCGGCCGCCACATCGGCAGCGATCGGAACCGGTCGAACACGCCTTTGGAGATGTCGGTGTTGAGGGCCTGACCGGTGTACATGGTGATCCACGTGACGGTCATGACCAGGATGCCCGGCAGCAGGAGCTGCAGATAGGCGCTCGGCGACCCCGCCAACGCCCCACCGAACAGGTAGGTGTACAGCAGCACGAACATGATCGGGAACGCGGTCACGTCGAACAGCTGCATCGGGACGTGCTTGATCTTGCGCATGGCCCGCCACGCGAACGTGAGCGACGCGGACCAGCCGCTTGGACGGGGCGGGCGGGCCTGGGTGGACACGGCGGACCGCAACGCGGCCGCGACGACGGTGGGGCCCTCGTCGATGACGGTCATGCCGCCTCCTCGGGGAGGTCCTCGGCCGGATGGCCGGTGAGGGTGAGGAACACCTCGTCGAGGCTGGGCTGGCCGAGCGAGAATTCCGCCAGTGCCACTCCGGCATGGGACAGCGCGCTGAGGGCGTGGGCCACCCGATCGGGATCCGACGCCCGCGCCGTGAGGACGTTGGGGTCGGGCTCGGCCTGGATCGCCGTGTCGAGCGCACCGGCCAGCACCGCGGCCGCCTCGGGGCGCTGCTCAGGGTCGTGCACCCGGACGTGCAGGCTGCCCGCGCCGACCAGGGCCTTCAGCTCAACGCTGGTGCCCTCGGCGATGACCCTGCCGTGGTCGATGATGGCGATGCGCTCGGCCAGCTGATCGGCCTCGTCGAGGTGCTGGGTGGTGAGCAGCACGGTGGTGCCTTCACCCACCAGCACCCGCACGATCTCCCACACCTGGTTCCGGCTCCGCGGGTCGAGGCCGGTCGTGGGCTCGTCGAGGAACAACAGCTCGGGGGTGACGACGATGCTGGCGGCGATGTCGAGGCGCCGGCGCATGCCCCCCGAGTACTCGCTGGCCAGCCGGTCGCCGGCGTCGGCCAGCCCGAAGGCCTCGAGCAGCTCCGAGGCCCGGTCGTCGGCGGCGGGGCGGCGGAACCCCAGCACACGCCCGAGCAGGACCAGGTTCTCCCGACCGGTGAGCTCCTCGTCGACCGACGCGAACTGGCCGGTGAGGCTGACCGCGCTGCGCACGGCGTCGGCCTCGGCCACCACGTCGTGGCCCAGCACGCGAGCGGTGCCCGCGGTGGGGCGGATCAACGTGGCCAGCATCCGGATGGTGGTGGTCTTCCCCGCGCCGTTGGGGCCGAGCACGCCGTACACGGCGCCGGCCCGCACCACCAGGTCGATCCCGTCGACCGCGCGCGTGGCGCCGAAGGCCTTGGTGAGGCCATCGGTCTCGATGGCGAGCTCGCGCCGGGTCGGTGGTGTGGGCATGGACATGACGACCCCATACAAGCCGAAGACTCATCGGTGGGCCGTTGGTTTTCCCGCCTCCACCGCGAGACCCCGATCGCGGTGGACCCGATCGGCGGGATCAGGTGGGGAACTCGTCCTCGACCGCGGCCCGGATGGCGGCCAGGGCCTGCGCCCGCACCCGCTGCTTGGCGATCAGGTGGGCAGCGGGGTCGAGGGCGCGCAGGCCCTGGGCCACTTCCAGCGCCGTGACCGCCAGGTCGCCCGGGGCGACGACGCGGTCGGCGATGCCCGCCGCCACCGCGTCGTCGGGGCCGAACACCTCGGCGAGCGGGATGGCCCGGTTGAACGCCGCGGGGCTGAGTCGCTGCCGGCAGATCTCGACCGCCGCCGAGGGGATGGGCAGGCCGATGGCGGCCTCGTTCGCCGTGAACTTGAACCGGCCGGAGGCAGCCACCCGGTAGTCACCGGACAGCAGCAGGAACAGGCCGCCGGCCACGGCGTGGCCGGTACAGGCGATCACGACCGGGGTCGGGAACGCCAGCAACCGCTCGCAGAGCTCGAAGCCCGTCCGCACCTGATCGATGAAGGCCGCGGGATCCCCCTGCAGGGAGAGGTCGTAGCCGGCGGACAGGATGCCCTCACGGCCCGACAGCACGACCGCGTCGCCCGCGGCCTCGGCCCCGTCGAGGGCGCCGTGCACAGCCTGCTGCAGGTCGGGTGACAGGGCGTTGACCTTGCCGTCGTCCATGGTGATGGTGGTCACGCCACCCTCGCTCGTGCTCTGCACCAACTGGGCCATGGGGGGAAGCTACCGCTCAGGTCGAAACGAACCTGTCGATGATCTCGACCAGGGCGCCGGGCACGTCCTCCTGGATGAAGTGGTTGGCGCCGTCGATGACCTGGTGGGGCTGGCCGGCGGCGCCGGGGACCTTCCGTTGGAACTTCCGGTGGGCGCCGGGCTTGTAGGAGATGGCGTCCTCGCTGCCGTACACCGTGAGGAACGGCTTGGTCCAGGTCTCGAGGAAGGCCCACGTGGCCCGGCAGGCGGGCACGCCGGGGTTGTCCGGCTGGAGCGGGATGAGCAGCGGGAACTGGAGCGGCGACGCCTGGAACGAGCCGTCGGGGAAGGGGGCGTCGTAGGCGGCCCGCTCCGCGTCGGTGAGCGAGCGGGTGGTGCCGCTGTCGACCAGCGAGCCGACGGGCAGCTCGTCCACGCTCTGGCTGAACGCGAGCCATTGCTCCATGAACGGGTTCACGCCCTCGCCCACGGGAAGGCCGGTGTTCGATGCCACCACCCGGGCGAACCGGTCGGGGTGCAGACGCAGGGCGTTGAGGCCGATGATCCCACCCCAGTCCTGACAGAACAGGGTGGCGCCCGCCAGGTCCTCGCCCTCCAGCCACTGGCACACCCAGTCGACATGGTGGGCCAGGGTGTAGTCGGCGCGGGCCGCGGGCTTGTCCGAACGGCCCATGCCCATGAGGTCGAGGGCCAGCACCCGGTGACCCCGGTCGGCCAGCCCACGGATCATGTGGCGATAGAGGTAGGCCCACGACGGGTTGCCGTGCAGCAGCAGCACAGGAGCGGCGTCGCGGGGTCCCTCGTCCACGAAATGGAAGCGCAGCTCGGTGCCGTCGGCCGCGGCCACCGTGCGGTAGCGCGGAGCGAAGGACCAGTCGGGCAGATCGGCGAAGCGCTCGTCGGGGGTGCGCAGCACGTCCACGGTCAGACCTCCCTGGGCGGCACGGCGCCGGCGGTGTCGATGGACTCGGCGAGGTGGTCGAACGCCGGCGCCGGGTCGACCACGAGGGCGAAGCCCTCGGGCGCGCCGCCCAGGTCGAGCAGCGCCTCGAGGTCGACACCCTCGGCGGCGTGGTCGAAGCGCACCTCGTCCCACGTGCGCTCGTCGCCCACGATCACGCCCTCGACCGCGAAGCGGCTGAGGGGGGTGACCCCGGCAGGGACGGTCTCCTCGGGGGCCGTCCCCACGGCGTCGGCGAAACGGCGCACCCGCAGCACCACCCGGCCACCGGCGGGTGTGGCGGCACGCGGCGCACCGTCCACGGGCAGGCAGGACAGCACGATGGTCGTCTCCATGCCCGCCTCCTTGTGCACGTGCTGGTCCTTGAAGTCGTCGCGCTGTTGCATCGCGAAGAAGGCCGCACGGCTGGGGTAGCGCACGATGCCGATCCGGTCCCAGCGAGGATGACTGCCCCGTTGGTCGACCACCTCACCGGCGAAGGCGACCATCGCGCCGATGGCGGCGAGGGGGCCGAGCGGGGTGTAGGCGTCGTCGGCCTCCCTGCCGGACAGGCCGTGGTCACCGTCGTCGCCGTAGTCCGCCCGCGCCTTGTACTTCATCAGGTTCACCGCCCAGAACGGGGTGTCCTGATCGGGAGGGAGCTGGAACCAGCGGCTGATCATGGCGAAGTTCGGGGTGCCGTAGCCCGGGTTGGCGGTGCGGTTGCGGTCAGCCATCGTGGTCTCCTGCGTCCGTCCGATACAATTGACAGTTCTACTGACAATACCTACCCTGTGCAAGTGGGCCGAGTCGCGACCGCCGTCGTCGCGCTCTGCCTGTTCGTGACGGCCTGCGGCAGACAGGGGGACGGCGTGACGGACACCGACAGCGGGGGCGCGACCGACCCCCCGACGACCACGACCGAGCCCACTGACGAGCGCACGGACGATGCGGGCGGCACCTCACCGGCGCGTTCGGTCGATGACATCCCCGTGGCCCACACACCCGACGGCGGTTGGCACGGCACCATGCCGCCGCCGGTGCTGGCCGGCTGCACCGAGCCGCCGGTGGCGGGTGCACCCGACCTCGGCGGCCTCTGGCAGATCGGTGAGGTCGAGGTCGACGGCGTGGTCACCACCGGACACCCGGCGATGAGCAAGGTGCAGCGCATCGAGCAGTGCGGCGACCGGCTGGTCGTCACGGCCGGCGGAGTGGTCCACGACATGCGGGTCGACGGCACCGAGGCCAACGGCGTCCACGACGTGGCCGAGATCGACTACGCCACGCCCATCACCGTGGTCGCCACCTACGAGGACGGTGTCCACGTGCTGCGGCCGGTGGGGCTGCCGATCGAGGTCACCCGGCAGCGCGATGGTGATCAACTGGTGTGGACGTACCTCACCTTCACCGCTCGGCTCGACCGCATCGGGCCCGCCGACGCCGACCCCGGGTCGGGCATCACTGCGCTCGAGTCCGCACCGCAACCGACGATCCAGGAGGCCGACTGACATGCCCGATCCCGGCACCACCGACGCGGGCACCGCGCTGTTGCTCGACAGCCTGCAGCGCCGCATGGCCACCATGCACTCGCTCTACTACCAGGCCGTCGACACGATGGACCTCAGCCACGTGAACCACTTCGAGCGGGAGGGGGTGCTGCCCATCGCCTTCTCCCTGTTCCACTACACGAACATGCAGGACGCCACCTTCATGGCCATCACCGGAGTCCCCCCGATCTGGGACGACCAGTGGTTCGCACGCGTGCACCCGGCGATCAACGACCACGGCAAGCACCGCACCGTGGACGAGATGGTGCACCAGCGCATCGGCGACTACGACGCGTTCAAGGAGTACCAGCGCGCGGTGTTCGACCGCACCGAGGCCCACCTGGCCACGATGGACCCCGCCGACCTCACCCGGGTGCTGATCGCGCCCCCCTACCCGCCCGAGGTGGCCAGCACCTACAGCGCACGCTGCGCCGGACCGCAGGGCATCACCGTCCTCGACGGCTTCGAGTGCTGGCACTACCAGCACGGGCTGCGCCACATGGGTGAGATCGAACTGGCCCGAGGCCTGGTCGGCCTCGGCGGCATGACCTCGTAGGGGAGGCCGAGCATGGACCTGGTCCGCACCGACGACGACCGGTTCGACGGCATCGGCTGGGACTGGCCGCCCAGCTGGTTCGAGCATCCCGACGGCCTCCGCCAGCACTACGTCGACGTGCACCCCGACGGGGCCCAGCGGGGCACGTTCCTGTTGCTGCACGGCGAACCCACGTGGGCCTACCTGTACAAGGACTGGATCGGCCCCTTGGCCGCCGCCGGCTTCCGCGTCGTGGCCCCCGACCACCTGGGCTTCGGGCGCTCCGACAAGCCCACCGACGACGGTTGGTACACCATCGCCCGGCACTGCGACGCGCTGGAGCGCCTCACCGCGGCCCTCGACCTGCGCGACATCCACCTGGTGGTGCAGGACTGGGGCGGGCCGATCGGGCTCATGAACGCGGTCGCCGACCCCGACCGCTACGCCCGGCTCTTCCTCCTCAACACCTGGCTGCACGACGACGACCACGAGTACTCCGACGGCGTGCGCTGGTGGCGTCAGGCCGCCCTCGACCCCGAGCAGCTCGGGGGCGACATGCCGGTGGGTGGCATCGTCTCGGGCACCCTCCGCCGCCCCGGCGTCGACCGCGCCGAGGTGGCCGCGGCCTTCGACGCGCCCTTCCCCGACCGGGCCTCCAAGGCGGGGGCGCGGCGCTTCCCGTTCTGCATCCCCTTCGGCGAGCCCGAGCTCGGCGCCGCCGACCGGCAGGCCGCGGCCCGGGCGTTCCTACGCACCTGGGACGTGCCGAAGCACGTGGCCTTCGGTGACCAGGACCCGATCTTCACCTGGGACTGGGCCGAGCGCTGGGCCGCGGAGTTGGGCGCCACGCTCGATCGGATCGAGGGGGCCAGCCACTTCGTCCAGATCGAGGCGCCCGACGACTGCCTGGCCGTGATCCGCGCCCACGTGGGCTGAGCTCGGCGCTCGTCCGAGCCGTCGTGTCGGTGGGGATCGGCCGACCGGCGCGCCCCGCACCACGCCCTCCCCCGCTACGCCAGGGTGTCGAACGCCCCCCACGTCGTCGACGCGCCGATCTGGTAGCTGCCGTTGAACCCGCCGGTGCCCGTGCCCCGGTAGACCCACAGGGTCCCGTTGGCCTTTCGGGCCACCAGGTCGGGGAACGAGTCGTGGTTCATGTCGCCGGCGCCGACGACGGTCAGGGTCGACCACCCCGTGCCGATCTGGGCGAACGCGCCCTGGAAGCTGCCCCGGCCGTCACCAAGGCCGAGCAGCAGCACCCCGTCCGAACGGCGCAGGATCACGTCCGCACGGCCGTCGCCGCTGAAGTCGCCCGGCGTGTAGAAGGTGTAGGTGTTGAACACGGTGCTCGTGCCGATCTGCGTCGGCGCCAGGAAGCCGCCGCTCCCGCTGCCCGGGTACAGCCACAGCGTCCCGTTGGCCTTCACCCCGAGGAGGTCCGACGTGCCGTCGCCGTTGAAGTCGCCCGGCGCCACGATGGTGGTGAACGTGGCCCAACCCGTGCCCACGGTGCGGGGCGTGCCGAACCCCCCGGCGTTGTTGCCCGGGTAGAGGCGCAGCTGCCCGGCGCCCGTCTGGCCGGATGCCACCCGGGCGATCACGTCGGTCCTGCCGTCGCCGTCGAAGTCGCGCGTCACGATGACCTTGTCGAACGCGGCCCAACTGCCGGTCATCGAGGTCGTGGGTGCCGACAGCGAGCCGGCAGTGGTGCCGCGGTAGAGGCGCAGCACGTGGTCGCTGGTGCGCCGCACCAACAGGTCGTCCAGCGCGTCGCCCGACAGGTCGTGGGCGGGGAGGAACGTCACGGCCCGGCTCACCGTGGCCGACTCCTGCAACCCCGCGTCGCGCACCTGGACCAGCACCGACCTGGCCTGCGACGAGCTCGCCGACAAGGTCCAGGCGACGCTGGTCGCGAACGGTCGCCAGGCGCTGAACACGCCGTCCTCGTTGGCGAGGCGCATCTCGGTCACGCCCTGATCGTCCGATGCCGCCACCGTCACCGTTATCCGTCTCGTGGCGGTACGGCTCGGGGCACCGACGCCGGTGACCACCGGTGCCGCGCCGCCGGGCCGCAGGACGACCGGGCCGTAGCCCCGACACGGGCTGCCAGCGGTCTGGTGCGGGTCGACGTCGCTGACGAACGCCGGCGTGTCCAGCACGTTGTCCGTCCACGTGAAGCCCACGGGCTCGTCGTCTCGGTGGCGCACGTCGGTGCCGCAGTTCTGGCGGATGGTGACCGACGGCGTCACCTGTACCGGCGCCATGCGGGCGTACAGCGTGGCCTCGTCGTCGATGGTCAGGCCCGGGGGCGAGTTGTACGCGAGGTACTTGTTGCCGGCACACGTCCCCCCACCGGGTGGGACCTCGGGGCCGCGCAGCCGTGGGTACACCGCGGCGAGGGCGGAGGACGACTGCTCGGCGAAGACGTTGCGCTCCACCACGATGCGGGTGGCCTGGTGCTGCGAGCGGGCCAGCAGGTCGTCGTCGGTGTCGTCGTCGTCCTCCTCGCCGGAGGTGCCGATGTTCATGGCGATGCTGTTGTCGCGGAACATGTTCTCGGCCACCGTGACCAGGTCGTTCTTCGGGTAGAGCTGCACGCCGCGCAGGGCGGTGTCGTGGATGTAGTTGCCCACGATGTCGAGGCCCTCCACCCATTGCGAGTAGATCCCCGGCAGGCCGGAGGCGTTGCAGGTCCAGCTGTTCAAGAAGTCGTCCGACCGGGCGCACGGGCCGATGTTGTTGCCGCGGATCACCACGTCGGACACCTTGTGGGGCGAGAGCGACTCGTCATCGACGTCGACCGCCAACTGCGCGGCGCTGAGGTGGCCCACCTCGACGCACGTGCCGTGGGTGGCGGTCACGTCGCTGTCGAGCAGGCTGACGTGGTCGCCCCAGAGCCGCACCGTGGCGGCGTAGAGGGTGGAGTGGGTGACGCGGACACCCCGGATCGTGACGTTGGGACCGGTGACCGTGAGCCGTCCCCGGATCTGCGGCTTGACCGCCGAGGCCGGGTCACCGGCCAGGATGGTGTCGGCCCGCGTGATCGCCTCACCGCCACCGACCAGGGTCAGGGTGGCGCCGCCGGGGATGCAGATCGTGTGCCTGGCCGCCGACGTGGTCTGGCCCTGGGCGAAGGTCAGCGTGGCGTACGGCGCGCTCGCGGTGCCTCGCCCGACGGCGTCGACCCCGCCGTCGCGCACCCACGCGTTGCAGGAGACCGGCTCCGAGGGGCCGCCCGAGGCCGCCGACGCCGCCGACACCGGGCCGAACACCGATGCGCCCGGCCCGGACACGGTCGCCACCACCGACACCACCACCGCGGCCGCGAACCCCCGCACGCCGATACGTGTGCTCCTCATCGGAGCAGTAGAACACGGCAGCGGGTGCGTGACACCCCGAACCTGCGCCATTCCGGGTCCTTCCGGGCGGGCCCGGGCCGGGGGACGGCCCCGCCGCGCCGCATGCTCACCACGTGGCTCGCCTCGCGACCTCAGGGTTCGCCGGTGGGTGCCGCCACGGGCGCCGGCGCCATCCGGGCCGAGGCCACGTAGGCCACCACCACGGCCACGATGATCAGGGGCGTGAGCCGGATGCCGTCCTCCTGCAGGAACACGACGGTCAGCAGCACCGACGTGAGGGGTAGGCCGAGCATCGTGACGGCCATCGCGCCGATGCCCATCGCCGCCCCGGCCACCATGGGCAGGCCCGCGAAGTGGGACAACGCCACCCCACCCGCGGCGCCGATGAACATGGCCGGGAAGGTGGGCCCGCCGCGGAAGCTGCCGAGCGACAGGCCGTAGGCCAGGCTCTTGCACACGACCAGCAGCACCAGGGCGCCGACGGTCCACTGGTCGGCGTGGTCGATCAGCGGCGCCAACGTGTTCTCACCCGAGAACAGCACCTGGTCGACGCCGTGGGTGGTGCGCTGCTCGAAGACGATGGCGGCGACGGCGACCCCCGCCCCGACCAGCGGCGTCAGCAGCAACCGCCGACGGGCGACCACCGGCTCGAGCGCCTTGGCCCCCCGCTTGATGGCGGTGCCGACGGCGGCGGCCAGCACCCCGATGGCGATCGCCCAGAGGAACTGCGTTCCGGTGATCGACGTGAACGGAGGGAGGTCGGGCACGGCCAGCGAGAAGGTGCCGAATCCGGTCAGGTTGTTGAGCCCGAGGAACACCAGCGACCCGATACCCGCCGCCAGCAGGCCCGGCACGAGCACGACGCCGAGCAACGGGCCGCCGAGGCCCGCCACCTCCATGAGGAGGAACGCCCCCAGGAGGGGCGAGCCGAGCAGCGTGCTGACCGCGGCGAAGCTGCCGGCCGACCCGATGACCACCGCGGCCTGGGCGGGGGCGTCCTTCTTCAGGGTGTGGACCGCGAGCACGGCGAGGCCCCCGCCGATGGCGATGAGCGGGGCCTCGGGCCCGACCACCGCACCGAGCGCCAGGGACACGAACGCGGCGACGACGATGCCCGGGAGCTCGGCACCAGCGGGCGCCCCCGTCGAGACGAAGCCGGCCGCCGGCGAGTGCCCGCCGGTACCCGGCAGGCGGTCGATCGCCAGCGCCACCACGAGGCCGGCCAGTACCAGCACCGGCAGCGGCCACCAGGCCGGCGCCTGATCGAACCCCAGGTCGACCGGCAGCGAGGAGAAGACCCAGTCCTGGGCCTCGGCGACCACCTTGAGGAAGTAGTAGGCGACCACCGCGACAGGCACACCGATGATCGCGCTGAACACCAGGAGGACCAGGTAGCTCCGGGTGCGCAGCAACTCGGCGGGGCTGGGCGCGGCAGGGGAGCTCGGATCCGGCACACCCGGCGTCGGCGTCATGGTCGGAGTCTTCCAGACGCGTAACCCGTCGGCTGCGCTCGGGTCAGCCCATCGCGCGGTGCTCGAGCTCGGCGGGGTCGGGCTCGACCAGCGCGGGTCGGCCGTCACGATCGACGGCGACGAAGGCTGCGGACAGGCGCAGCGCCACCACCGCCCGGCCGGTGGCGGTGGCCGGGACCCCGTCGGCGCCTTCTCGCTCCCGCTCGCGCACGACGGCGGCCGCGGCCCGCACCGCGTCGTGCTCGACGACGTCTGCGTCGGCGGGGTGGGCGAACCGCCAACGCCGGGCCTGGCGCGCGATCGGTCCGTCGGGGTCGTCGGGTTCGTTGCCGGTGGCGGGAAACACCCGGCAGTCGTAGGTGCGACAGGTGAGCGGCCGGTGCTCGTAGATCGTGCACCGGTCGTCGACCAGCATCGGGCAGCACCCGCGCTCGTCGTAGCCCATCAGCACATGGCCGAGAGGCAGGCGCGGCGCGGGGAACAGCAGCGACGACGGGATGCGTTCCAGCGTGTCGACCTCGTCGGGGCCGATGTGGACGAATTGGGACGAACGGCAACAGGCGGTGCACCCACCGCACGGCACGGCTGCCTCGGCCGCGCCGTCCAGCGCCTGTCGCGTCCTCGCCAGCCACGCCGCGAACGGCCCCGCGTCGAGCGGGGCGCCGTCAGCGTCGGGGGGATGGTCGGACGGTCCGATGGGCCGGAGGGTATCGCCCGGTCAGTTGCCGAAGTCCCAGCCCTCGCCCGAGGCGTACTGGCCGAGCACGTTCTTCGCGATGAGGATGCGATGCACCTCGTCGGGACCGTCGGCGATGCGCAGCGTCCGGGCACCCTGGTACATCGCGGCCAGGGGCAGGTCGTTGGACACGCCGGCCGCGCCCCATACCTGGATGGCCCGATCGACGACCCGCGAGTACGCGTTCGGCACGAACACCTTGATCGCCGAGATGTCCGTGCGCGCCGCCTGCAGGCCGGCGTCGACCTTCTCGGCCGCGTGGATCGTCATGAGGCGCGACGCCTGGATGTCCATGTACGAGTCGGCGATGAAGCCCTGGATGAACTGCTTGTCGGCCATGAGGCCGCCGTGCACCTCCCGGCTGCGGGCCCGCTCGACCATCATGTCGAACGCCCGCCACATCTGCCCCACCGAGTTCATGCAGTGGTAGATGCGGCCCGCGCCCAGGCGGTCCTGGGCCGCCTGATGGCCCTCCCCCACCCGGCCGAGGGCGTTCTCCAACGGCACCCGCACGTCCTCGTACTTCACCTCGCAGTGATCCGAGGTCTTGCGGCCCCACACCCCGATGCCTCTCACGATGTCCACACCGGCGGTGGCGGTGGGGACGATGATCTGCACCATCGGGCCATTGCGCGGGTCGGGGTCCTCGGCGGACGGGTCGACCACACGGCACATGACGATGAAGAAGTCGGCGTCGATCCCGTTCGACGTGAACCACTTGTGCCCGTTGATCACCCAGTGGTCGCCGTCCTGGACCGCGGACGTGGTGAGGGACCGTGGGTCAGATCCCGGGTTGTGGGGCTCGGTCATCGAGAAGCCCGACTCGAGCTCGCCGTCGATCAACGGCAACAACCACTTCTGCTTCTGCTCCTCGGTGCCGTACTTCACCAGGATCGACTGGTTCCCGCTGTTCGGGGCGACCACGCCGAAGAGGGAGGCCGCGCCGAGCGCGTAGGCCAGCACCTCGTTCATGTAGGCGTGGGCCAGGAAGTCGAGCCCCATCCCGCCGTACTCCTGGGGCAGGTGGGGTGCCCAGAGGCCGGCCTTGCGGACCCGCTCCTTGATCGCGGCTCGGAGCTCGAGGGCCTCGTTGTGCTCGGTGAACGAGCTGTCCTCGGCGGAGCGCCACAGGATGCGCTCGTTGGGCAGGATGTCCTCGTTCACGATCTCGGCGGTGCGCGCGCGGATGTCGTTGATGCGCTCGTCGAGTGTCGGCACCGGCTTCACGTTCATGGCCATCGGCATGTCGCCTGCCTACACGGTGACGGGCACTCGATCCAGAGGCCTCCGGCCCCAGGGTCGTGACCGAATCCTCTGGTCGAGCCCGCGCGGTCGGCCGATGCTGGCCGTAGAGCGACAAGGGACGACAGGCGATGTCGGAGACTCCCAGGCCATCGGGCGATGCGGCCGAGCCGGCGGAGATCGCCACCTCGGTGCGTCGCGACCGCAACGGGTGCCTTCCCTTCGTGTTCGCCGAAGGCGAGGTCGAGGTGCACCGCTTCTTGGAGCAGGTGATCGGGGAGGACGAGCAGAGCGAGCTCGACGGGCCACCCGACTCACCACCCGCCCGATGACCGTCCGGCACCCCCTACGAACGCGGTCATCCCCGTGGCGCCGCGGTTGCCCCAGAGGAAGTAGGGCACGAAGCGTAGGTGGTCGCCCCCTGGGGTCCGGGCGTCGACCACGACGGCGCCACCGAGCAGGCCCTCGTCGAACCGGGCCGCGAGCGACGGCGGGTCGACCACCACCTGGTTCAGTGCATCACCGCTCAGGTGGGGATGGTCGATGCCCTCCAGGCAGTAGAGCAGTGGCCCTCGGGCGACGGCGACCCTGCCGCCGACCACCGGCACCCGCGGGTCCTGCACCAGCAGCCGCACGGGCATGGTGAAGCGCAACCGCACCTCACACGGCGCCGCCACCGGCAGCTCGACGCGGCACCAGGTCGACCGGCCCGGGTCGAGGCCCGAGGCGCTCGAACGGGGCAGCGACCGCTCGTCGAGCAGCGCGGCCCGCCCAACCCCGTCCACGGTCACCTCCACCGCGTCGGCCCAGCTCGGCACCCGCACGACCAGATGGTGGGGCGTAGCGGGGCCCGACCCGGCCGGGCGGACCCGCACCACCACGTCACCCGACCACGGCACGGCGCTGTCCACGTCGACCGTCGTCGCCCCCAGCTGGGCGCGGCTGGAGAAGAGCTGGTGCACCCGCACCTCGTCGTCGGTCCAGCTGAACTGCAGTGTGGCCAGCGAGGCCCAGACCCGCGACAGGTTCGACGGGCAGCACGGGCAGCGGAACCAGTCCTGGCGGCCGACCCCCGGCGGCACCACCAGGGGGTTGTCGTAGGCGTAGGTGGTGCCGTCGACTCCCATGCCCACGTCGGCGCCGTTCAACAGCTGCCACTCGGCCAGGTCGTCGTAGCGAGGTTCGTCGGTGAGCAGGCCCAGCTCGCGGTTCCACAGGATCCCGGCGACCGATGCACAGGTCTCGGCGTACGCCCGGGCCGGGTCGAGGTCGTAGGGGTCGCCGAACCCCTCGACCAGAGGGAAGGCGCCGCTGCCGCCGTTCACGAAGAGGTGGCCGTCGACGAAGTGCTCCCAGGCCCGCTCGGTGACCTCCCGCAGCACGGTGTCACGCTGGTCGCCGGCGAGCATGGCCATCGCGACCTGCAGGTAGAGCCACCGCACCGAGTGACCCGAGGGCTCGACCTGCTCGCGCGCCGGCCGGTCGAGCTGGAAGTTCCGCCCGGAGCCGAAGTCGGCCAGGGTGCGCCGCAGGATGCCGCGAGGCCGCACGACGCGGCGTGACGGCGCGATCGACGGGCGCCGCCACGCCGGGTGACGGCGGGCGTACCACCACACCCCGAAGCGTTGACGGACCGACCGGATCGCGAAGTCCGCGAAGCTGCCCGCGAGGCGTCGCCGGACGTGGACGGCGGTGCCCCGCCGGTCGATCAGCCGCCGGGCCAACTGGAGGTGCGTGGGGTCACCGGTGGCGCGATGGAGGCGCACCAGGGCCAACTCGACCTCCTCATGGCCGTCCACCCGGTGGGCCGGCGCATCGGTCAGTTCCCGGTGGATGAGGGCCGCCGCCCGCTCGGCGACGCCCAGCAACCGTGGTGACCCGGTGGCCTCGTGGTGGCTCACCGCCGCCTCGATCAGGTGACCGAAGGTGTAGAGCTCGTGATGGACGTCGAGGTTGGCGAGGCGAGCGGCGGGGAAGAGGCCCTGGATCCAGGTGTTCACGTACCCGTCAGGGCCCTGGGCCGCCTCGACCAGGGCGACCGCCTCGTCGACCCGGGCCACCAGCGTCGGGTCGGGGTCGTGGGCCATCGCCCGTGACGCCGCGTCCAGCCACTTGTACACGTCCGAGTCGGTGAAGAACTCGCCGGTGCGGTGCCCCTCGACCGCCCCCGCCACCAGCGCGAAGGCCTCGAGGCTGCCGGTGTCGCCCAGCATGCGCCACTGATGGTCGAGGGCCGCTCCCCGGTGGATCTCCGACCACCGCCCCCAGAACCCGTCGGTGAGCTCCGCGTCCCGAAGGCGTGGGACCCGACGGGCGGCCGGCCCCACGTCGTCCGCGTCCATGGCGGGATGCTAAGCGTCCCCCGCGCGACCACCCGCGTGCCGGGCGCCCCGACGGCGGGGCGCCCGGCGATGCACGGTGGGGACATCGACGGTGGGACGGTGGGCGGTCGATCAGGGTCGTGCCGGCGCCACCTCCGCGAACGTCGGCACCCTGGCCCCACGACGGGCGGCCTCCTGCTCGAGCCGGGGCCGCAGGGCACGGCCCGTGGCGAGCAGGTTGAGCGATGCCCGGAGCCGACTCTTCGGGATCGAGAGGTCTCCCACCGCCCGCTCGACGTCGAACGCCACCTCGCCGTCACCGGAGGATGACGCGGATCCGACCAGGAGCAGGTTCTCCTGGTGCTCCATGCGCTCGTGGTGCCGGTGGAACGTGAGGTTGGCCGGCCCGTCGTGGACGGCCACACCGCTGGGCGGCGTGACCACGAATCCCGACGCCGTGCGCCGTGCCGTTCGGCAGCGCAGCGGCAACGGCCAGCCGTCGGCGTCCCGGACGGTGAGGACGGGTGCCGGGAAGTCGCTCACCGCCCGATCGACCCGCTGCTGCACCTTCCGGGCGCGCGCCGCACCTCCCGACGACCTCCCGACCGGCGCCGGATCGGACGGCGGGGCCGATGCCGTCTCGTCACGCCACCGCTCGGGCACCTGCCCGAGGTCGCCTCCCGGCCACCGGAGCACCTCGACCGGCGTCACCTGGATCCAGATCCGGGCCCAGTACCACGACATGCGGGCCAGGACCGCGGTGGGGATGGCGTCGAAGGCCTCGGGGAACCGGGCGCGTGATTCCCGCAGGTACCGACGGCTGGTCTCCACCAGGTCGGCGTCGCGCACCGTGGCCAGGCCCTTGACCACCACGACGGGGGCGTCGTCGACGCCGCTGCCGGTCGGGTCGCTGAACGCCAGCGTGACGCGCGGGTCGCGACGGGCCCGTTCGGCCTTCAAGGGGTAGGTGAGCCCCGTCGACACGTCGAGCGTGCCCTCGCCCACGTAGGGCGTGACGGGCGTGGTCACCGGTGCACCGGCACGGGTGAGCGACGCGTACTCGGTGGTGACGAACGATCCGGCCAGCAGCGCCAACGCATCGAGGTCCATCCGGCCGTCGACGGCCGTGACGGCGCTCACCGCGCCACCGCCAGCACCGGCGCGGCGATCTTGGCGTAGCTGCGGGCCCAGAACAGCCGGTTCATGAGCCGGAGGGGCACCGGCGCCTCGGCCACGAGGTGGCCGAGCAGCCGGGGATGCAGGTCGTCGAGGATCCAGGGCAGCGTGAACGCGAGGTCGCGCACGGACATCCCCGCCCGCATCTCGGCCTCGAGATCGGCGTACTCCTCGGCGCTGAAGAGCGCGTCGACGGGGCCGAACACCTGCTGCTCCTCGCGGGCGAGGTGGTCGTCCATGTGGGCGAGCAGCGTGGCCACGGGGGCCGCGAGCCGCTCGATCGGGCCGGTGCCGGCCAGGCCGTCGTGCACGGCGGCCATCAGGTCGTCGAGCACCTCGTGGTCGGCGGTGAGCCCGGCCAGGTCGAGGGTGACACCCCGCTCGAGCAGCATCGGGAAGAGCAGGTCGTCCTCGCGCTCGTGGTGGTGCTCGATGCCGGCGGTGAACTGCGCCCACCAGCGCCGCAGGCCCGTGCGGTCGATCACGCCGGCTCGCTCGCCCCGGCGCGCCAGCGCCTCCAGGCGGGCCAGGTCGCGCAGCATGGCGTCGTGGATGCCGGCGTAGGCCGCCAGCTTCAGCGGGAGGTCGTCCCGTGGGACGAGCGTGACGCACTCGGTCCCGGCCGGGCGGGTGCCCGTCATCTCGATGATGGTCATGTCGTGCCTTTCTCGTCCCCATTTTCATGGAGTCAGCTCTATCGGATAGAGTTGACTATATGGAACAGCCCGACGACTCGTCAACCCCCTCCTCCGGGACGGCCGCGCGGCGCTACGACGGCAGCCGCCGGCAGGCGGAGGCACGGGCCCGCCGCCGCCGGGTCGTCGACGCCGCCCGCGACCTGTTCTTGGCCGAAGGGTTCGGCGACACGTCCATCGAGCGCATCGCGAGCGACGCGGGCGTGTCGGTGCAGACCGTGTACGCGGCCTTCGGCTCCAAGCCGGGCATCCTCGGCGCGGTGGTGGACCTGGCCGTGGGCGGCGACGACGAGGACGTCCTCGTACGCGATCGGCCCGAGCTGCAGTGGGTGAGCGAGGAGCGCGACCCGGTCGAGTGGCTCCGACGCCTGTCCGGTTGGATCCGCGCCGCTCACGTCCGCAGCGCCGACGTGCTGCACCTGGTGGACACGGTGTCGGGCACCGACCCCGCGCTGGCGGATCTCGCCGAACGCCTCTACCGCGCCCGACGCGACGATGCCGAGTTCGCCGTCCGCCGCGGGCCGCTCCGCCCGTCCACCGTGGGCCTGACCGTGGCCGAGGCCGCCGACCTCGTGGGCGTGTTCGCCGGCCCGTCCACGTGGATCGAGCTGGTGGCTCGCGGCCGCTGGACCCACGACCGCTACGAGGCCTGGCTCTTCACCGTGTTCCGGCGCGAGTTCCTGCCGTCGTGACCACCCACCACCACACCCCGTAGGGCGGGCCGAGCTGCGCCGCGGGCGGGTACCGTGCGCTCGATGACCGCCACGACCGCCGAGGCCGACGCCGCCCGCTCGCGCAACGGCGCCGGCCCCGGGGCACGGCGCACCCGCGACATCCACCCCGCCGCGGCCCGGATGTGGCGCCCCGAGCCCGAGTGGGTGCCACCCACGCCGTCGATCGCCGAGCTCTCCGCCGGGCTCGCCGGCGGCGTGTTCGGGGCGGTGGCGCGACCCGTCCTCGCCGGCCCCGTGTTCGGCGCCCTGTCCGGCCTGCGCCCGGCCCACCCCGAGGCCCGTGCCGTACCGGCCGGCGAGGCCGGCGATCCCGGCTGGTTCGGCCCCGACAGCGTGGCCTGGCGGGTCCACGCCGACCCCTCGCTGTTGATCGCCGGCGTGGCCGCCTTCACCCTGCAGGCGCTGCACCCGTTGGCCATGGCCGGCGTGGCCGAGCACTCGGCGTTCTCCGACGACTTCCTCGGCCGCACCCGCCGCACGGCCGAGTTCGTGCAGGGCGTGGTGTACGGATCGTCGGCCCAGGCCGAGCGCCTCTGCCGCATCGTGGAGAAGGCCCACGTGCCCGTGGTCGGCGTGGCCCCCGACGGCCGCCCCTACGACGCCCGCGACCCCGAGTTGCTCGACTGGGTGCACATCGCCGAGTACCTGGCCATCGCGGCTGCCAACCGGCGGTTCGCGGCCCATCCCATGAGCCGGCGCGACCTCGACCGCTACATCGCCGAGGTGGCCGTGGTCGGGGAGGGCACAGGAGTGACGGCGCCGCCCAGGTCGTGGGCCGAGTTGCTCCAGTCGCTCGAGCACCACCGTCCCACCCTGGCGGTGGGCGAGTACGCCGCCGCGGGCATCGCCTTCCTGGACGACCCGCCCCTCTTCCCGACGGCGGCCAAGCCGATCTGGCGGGCCATCTGGGCGGGCGCCATCGTGTGCCTGCCGCCGGTGGCGCAGCGGCTGCTGCGCCTGCGCACCCCGAGCACCGCCGACCTCGCGGCCTGCCGGGCCGTGTTGCGGCTGCTGGCCAACCTGTCCACCGAGCCGGTGGACCTGGCCGCGGCCCGGCGGCGCCTCGACCTGGGCTGACCCCCACCCACCCCGGAACTGGCGCCCGATCCTGTCGCTGGAACCACCGAATCGGGCGCCAGTTCGTCGTGGCGAGCACCTCACCACCACGGTCGGGACGGCCCGTGCCACCATGGGCGCGGACGACCGAAGGGGGAACGCCATGGCCCACGATCTGGTGATCACGGGGGGCACGGTGATCGATGGCACCGGCGCGGCCGGCGTCCGTGCCGATGTCGCGGTGGACGACGGGCGGATCGCCGCCGTCGGCCCGGCCCTGGACGGGCGCCGGGTGCTCGACGCGGGCGGCCACGTCGTCGCGCCGGGGTTCATCGACATCCACACCCACTACGACGCCCAGGTGTTCTGGGACCCTGGCCTGACCCCGTCGTCGTTCCACGGGGTGACCACCGTCGTCGCCGGCAACTGCGGGTTCTCGATCGCACCGGTCCGCGCGGACGGCGTGGGCATCCTGGGCCGCACCCTGCAGCACGTCGAGGACATGAGCCTCGACACCTTGCTGGCCGGCGTCCCGTGGGACGAGTTCGAGGGCTTCGGCCAGTACCTCGACGCCGTCGAGCGTCGAGGGGTGGGCCTGAACTACGGGTGCTACGTGGGCCACACGGCGGTGCGCCTGTTCGTGATGGGCGAGGAGGCCTACGAGCGGGCGGCGACCCCTGAGGAGGTGTCGGCGATGCAACAGATCGTCGCCGACGCCATGGCCGCAGGGGCCATCGGCTTCGCCTCGTCGGCGTCGCCGACCCACAACGGCGACCAGGGCCGTCCGGTGCCGTCCCGGGTCGCCGACCTGGCCGAGCTCACCGCGCTCACCGAGCCGCTGCGCGCCGCGGGGCGCGGCGTCGTCGCCCTCCTGCCCGGCGGCGTGTTCTCGAACCAGCAGGTGTTCGACCTGCAGCGCCACCTCGGCCGGCCGATCACCTGGACCGCGTTGCTCACCATCAAGGGCTACCCGTACCACGAGGGCGTGATCACCGAGCACGACGCGGCTCGGGTCGACGGTGTGGACGTCTGGCCCCAGGTGTCGTGCCGCCCGCTGACCTTCCAGATGAACCTGGCCGAGCCCTTCACGCTGAACATGCGGGCGTCGTTCGCCGCCCTCATGGGTCGATCCCACGACGAGCGCATGGCCAGCTACCGCGACCCCGAGTGGCGGGCGGCGGCCTGGGCCGAGCTGTCCGGTCGCGAGCGCGGGACGCTGCCGTTCAACTGGCCGTCGCTGTCGGTGGCCGAGTCGGACCACCACCCCGAGCTGATGGGCCGGAACGTGGTCGAGTTGGCCGACGAGCGGGGCTGCACCCCGCTCGACGTCCTGTTGGACGTCTCCATCGACGACGACCTCACCACCCGCTTCAACTCGGTGCTGGCCAACGACGACCCCGACGGGATCGCCTGGCTGCTCCCCCGCGACGGCGTGCTCCTGGGCTTGGCCGACTCGGGCGCCCATGTCAGCCAGTTGTGCGACGCCTGCTTCGCCACCGACCTGCTGGGCAACTGGGTCCGTGACCGCGGGGTGATGCCGCTGGAGCGGGCGGTGCACAAGCTCACCGCCGAGCCCGCCGCCGTCTACGGCCTCGACGACCGGGGCGTGATCGAGGCCGGTCGCGCCGCCGATCTCGTGGTGTTCGACCCCGACACGGTGGCGCCCGGCCCGCTGCGGCGGGTGCGGGACTTCCCGGCCGACGGCGAGCGCCTCACCGCCGACGCCCCCGTGGGCGTGCGTCACACGCTGGTCAACGGCGTCCCCACCCGGGTCGACGGCACGCCGGCGCCACTGCCGGACCACCCGTCGCAACGACCAGGCGTCGTGCTGCGAGCCTGATCGGGCCCGGCGGCAAGCCCCCTCCCCCAGCGGCCTCATCCTGATCCGAGACGACCGCCAGGCACGTGGGTCACCGGGCGCAACGAGCGAACACCGGCGCCGTGAGTGGGCCAGGTCGATCGTGAGCGTCTCTGTCATCGAAATCGACGACATCGCTCCTCGTACACTGCTCGGGCATGAAGCTGGAGAACACGCAGCACATCGATGCCCCGATCGACGTGGTGTGGGCCCTCACCGAGGACGTCGAAGGGTGGCCGGACACCACGCCCACCATGACGTCGGTGGAGCGGCTCGACGACGGCCCCCTCGGGGTGGGCAGTCAGGCTCGGATCAAGCAGCCCGGCCAGCGCGCCCGCACCTGGACGGTCACCCGGTTCGAGCCCGGCCGGCTGTTCGCCTGGTCGACGAAGGCGCTCGGCACCCACATGGAGGGCTCGCACCACCTGTCCGAGGCCGACGGCGGGTGCGTGAACCGCCTCGAGCTCGAGATCACCGGTGCCACGGCAGGGCTCGTCGGTCGTCTCCTGGGCGGTCAGCTGCTGAAGGCCATCACCACCGAGAACGAGGGCTTCAAGCGGGCGGCCGAGTCCCCGCGCTGAGCAGCCACACGTCGACCACCAGCACGGGGCGCATGCCGAGGCCGAGGTAGAGCCCGAGCGCCGGCGTGGTGTTGTTGGTGTCGACGTGCAGCAACGTGCCCCGTCGGCCCCGCGCCGCGTCGTCGACGAAGGCCTGCTGGAGCAGCAACCGGGCCAGCCCGCGCCCGCGGTGCGCCGCGAGCACACCGACGTTGCGCACGTAGCCGCAGCCCTCGTCCTCCACGAACCCGTCGTGGCCGAGCAGCATCGCCACCGGCGCGCCGTCGACGTACGCCACCTTGAGCTGGCTCCAGTCGTCGGAGGCCGCCGAGCTCACCCGCTCGTGCCACTCGTCGAAGCCGATCTGCACCCACCCGAAGTGGTCGGCGAACGACGCCATCAGCACCCGATGGGCGTCCCGGCGCAACGCCTCGTCGCCGGGCCCGACCCGCACCACGACCCCGTCCGGCACCGCCGGCGGATCGCGCGGCCGCTCGTGGTCGATGCACATGCGGTGGAACGTGGTGCCCGGCACGAAGCCCCGTGCCTCGGCCCAGGCCCGCTGCCCGACATCGTCCCGGTACACGTTCAGGCCCATCCGGGCGGCGTCGTGACCGGCGGCGGCCGCCAGTTCGCCGGCCCGGGTGACGACTCGGGCGAGCAGCCAGTCAGCGACCCCCTCGTCGCCCGTGATGACCTCGATCTCCACCTGGTCGCTGTCAGGCTCGCCGAACACCCAGCCGAACCCGCGCAGGGCGCCGCCCGGGTCGTGGACCAGCCATCCGTCGGCGTGGGGATCGAACCCCGGCCCGGTCAGCTGATCCCGGGCGTCGGCTCGCGTGTAGTCGGCGAACCCGACGACCGCCGTGTTGTGCGCCGCCACCAGGTCGAACAACGCCGCCGCGTCGTCGCCCGTCGGCCGCCGCCACGACCAGCCGTGGGGGAGGTCGGGCTCCATCGCCTCATGATCCTCGATGCCACCTGGCGCCGCGACGGGTTTTCGGCTCCGTCCCGGAGCTGGCGCCCGATCGCGTGGTTCCCGGCGGTGGTTGGTCAGGGAACGGGGAGGTCGGCCAGCCGGCGTTCCAGCCAGCGTTGCTCGGCGTCGTCGTGGACCAGGTCGAGCGCCCGGCGGTAGGCCTCGCGCGCCTCGTCGTCACGGGCCTGGCGGCGCAGCAACTCGGCCCGAGCGGAGTGCAGGTACACGTAGCCGTCGAGGTCGAGCTGGTCGATGAGGGCGAGCCCGGCCTCGGGGCCCTGGGCCTCGGCGATCGCCACCGCTCGGTTCAGCTCGACGACGGGTGAGTTGGTGAGCCTCGCCAGCTCGCCGTACAGCGCCGCGATCTGCGGCCAGTCGGTGGGCTCATCGGTGTGCAGCGCCGCGATCGCCGCCTGCACCACGTAGGGGCCCCGACCACCCAGGGCGAGGGCGCGGTCGAGCTCGGCGCGCCCGCGCTCGATCTGCGCGGTGTCCCACCGCGACCGGTCCTGCTCGGCGAGCAGGACCAGATCGCCGTCGCGGAAGCGGGCGTCCCGCCGCGAGTCGTGGAGCAGCATCATGGCCAGCAGGGCGTGCGCCTCGGGCTTTGCGGGCAGCAGCTCGGTCATCGCCCGCCCCAGCCACAGCGCCTCGGCAGCCAGATCACCGCGTCCGCCATACCCCTCGTTGAAGATCAGGTAGATGACCGCGAGGACCGCAGCCAGCCGCTCGGCCAAGAGCTCGTCGGGCGGAACCCGGAACGGGATGCCGGCCAGCTTGATCTTGCGCTTGGCCCGCACGAGGCGTTGGGCCATGGTGGCTTCCGGCACCAGGAAGGCCCGGGCGATCTCGTCGGTGGTCAGTCCGCCCAACGTGCGCAGGGTCAGGGCGACCTGCGCCTCGACGGACAAGGCCGGGTGGCAGCACGTGAACACCAACTCGAGGCGCTCGTCGCGCATGGTCGGGGAGTCCATCGATTCCTCCCTCTCTTGCTCCGACTTCCGCTCGGCCGCCAGCAACGGCACCTTGACCGCCAGCGTCTGAGTGCGCCGAACTCGGTCGATGGCCCGGTTGCGGGCGGTGGTCACCAGCCAGGCGCCTGGGTTGTCGGGCGTGCCGTCCCGCGGCCAGCGTTCGGCGGCGACGGCAAAGGCCTCCTGCGCGGCCTCCTCGGCGAGGTCGAAGTCGCCGAGGAAGCCGATGAGGGCGGCCAGCACGCGGCCCCACTCGTCGCGGAAGACCCGCTCCAGCAACGCCGGGTCGAGCGTCGTCACCACTCCACGATCGGGCGGACCTCGACGGCGCCACCGAGGCGCGCGGCCGGGATCTTCGCGGCCAGGGCGATGGCCGCGTCCAGATCGTCGGCCTCGTAGGTCAGATAGCCGTTGAGGGCCTCCTTGGTCTCGACGAAGGGCCCGTCGGTGGTCAGCGTCCTGCCGTCGGCGACCCGGACGGTGGTGGCGGTCTCCGGGGGCTGGAGGCCGTTGCCCGGGGTGACCCCGGGCGTGGCGTTGACGGCGGCGTAGTCGGCGTAGACCGCCTGCTGCTCGTCCTCGGACAGGGTGGCCCAGGCCTCCGGGTCGAGGGGTGTGGGGGTGGTCCCCTGGTGGATCAACAACATGTACTTCACGACTGCCTCCTGGTTGGTTGGTCCCCTCTGAGACGAACGAGCCGGCCCGATCTCGACAGCCTCCCAGGATTTTCCTGCGCCGCTTCGCGCACCCGGGTCGGGATGTCACACCGGTCGCGTAGGTTCAACCCCTGATGGTGAGGCCCGCGTGACGTTCGTGCTGCACCGGGCCGAGCGCGCCGATGTGCTGAGCGACGCGCTCGCAGAGGTGCTGGCGGTTCCACCGGACGACCCGTTCGTGCCCGAGGTCGTGGCCGTCCACTCCCGGGGCGTCGAGCGTTGGCTGGCGCACCAACTGTCGGCGCGACTCGGCGCCGGTCCCGGGCGCACGGACGGCGTGTGCGCCAACCTGAGGTTCCCCTTCCCGGGACGTCTGGTGCAGGACGCGCTGGCAACGGCCACCGGCATCGATGCCGAAGCCGATCCGTGGCGCCCCGAGCGCTCGGCCTGGCCGCTGTTGGAAGTGGTCGACGCCCACCTGGGCGAGCCGTGGCTGCACGTGCTGGCCGGACACCTCGGCGGCGCCACGGGCACGGACGAGGTCGCGCCCGCCGAACGGGACCGCCGCTTCGCCGCGGTGCGCCACCTGGCCGACCTGTTCGACCGCTACGCCGTGCACCGCCCCGACATGGTGCTGGCCTGGGCCGCCGGCGACGACCTCGACGGTGCCGGTGCGCCACTTGCCGACGATGTCCGCTGGCAGGCAGAGCTCTGGCGGCGACTGCGGGCGAGGGTGGACCGGCCGAGCCCGGCCGAACGGGCCCTGGTCGGCTGCGAACGGCTGGCACGCGACCGCACGATCGTCGACCTGCCCGATCGCTTCTTCCTGTTCGGGCTGACACGACTGCCGGCGAGCTACCTGGACGTCCTGCGCGCCCTCGCCACCGAGCGCAACGTCCACCTCATGGCCCTGCACCCGTCACCGGTGGCGTGGGGGCTCGAGGGTCAGGGAACACTCCACCATCCCCTGCTGCGGGCCTGGGGTCGCGACAGCCAAGAGATGGGGACGGTGATCGGGCGCCGCCTCGCCGAGACGCCCGGCGCACGCGACGAGCACCATCCCCTGCCCGCCATCCCGGCGTCCGAGCCGACGCTGCTGCACCGCCTCCAGGACGCCATCCGCGCGGACGCGTCGCTGCCGGATCCAGCCGCCAGGGCGGCACTCGACCCCGCCGACCGCTCGGTGCAGGTCCACGCCTGCCACGGCCGCGCCCGTCAGGCCGAGGTGGTGCGTGACGCCATCACCCACCTGTTGGCCGACGACCCCACGCTCGAGCCCCGAGATGTGGTGGTGATGTGCCCCGACATCGACGAGTTGGCGCCGCTGCTCCGGGCCGCCTTCGACGACGACGAGGGCGACCCCCGCACCATCCCCTACCGGTTGGCCGACCGATCGCTGCGCCAGACCAACCCGGTGCTGGGCGCGATCGCCGAGCTCGTCGCCCTGGTCGACTCCCGCCTCACCGCCACCCAGGTGCTGGGCTTCGCCGCCCTCCCCCCGGTCCGCCGCCGCTTCGGGTTCGCCGACCGAGACCTCGAGACCTTGGCGGCGTGGATCGAGTCCACGGGCACCCGCTGGGGCCTCGACGCCGACCATCGACGGCCCTACGACCTGGCCGCGGTGGACACCGGGACCTGGGACGCCGGCCTGCAACGGCTGCTGCTCGGCGTGGCCATGTCGGAGGACGAGCTGCGGCTGGTCGACGGCGTCCTGCCCCTCGACGACGTCGACTCCGGCGAGGTCGACCTGGCCGGCCGCTTCGCCGAGCTGGTCGGGCGCCTCGGTCAGGCCGTCCGATCGCTCATCGAGCCGCGGCCACTGGCGGACTGGATGACGGCCATCGATGCCGCCGCCGACCTGCTGGTCGCCACCCGGTTCGAGGACGGCTGGCAGCGCACACAACTGGACCGGATACTGACCGAGGTGCAGGACGAGGCCGCCGGCGCGGGCCCCGAGCTGCGTCTGGCCGAAGTCCGCGACCTGCTGGCCGATCGCCTCCGAGGCCAGCCCAGCCGGGCCGCCTTCCGCACCGGCGATCTCACCATGTGCACGCTCGTCCCCATGCGCTCGGTACCCCACCGGGTGATCTGCCTCGTGGGCCTCGACGATGGTGCGTTCCCACGCGGCGGCGCCCCGGACGGCGACGACCTGCTGCTGGCGTCTCGCCGTCCCGGCGACCACGACCGTCGCGCCGAGGACCGTCAGCTGCTCCTCGATGCGGTGCTGGCCGCCCGCGACGCCTTGGTCGTCACGTACGACGGCCACGATCCACGCACCAACGAGCCCCTCCCACCGGCGGTCCCGGTGCACGAGCTGCTCGACGTCATCGACGCCACCGTCGTCACCGCCGACGGACGACCGGCGCGGGCGGCGATCACGCAGCACCACCCGCTGCAGCCGTCCGACCGACGCTGCTTCGTCCCCGGTGCCCTTCGCACGGGCGGACCGTGGGGATTCGAGCCGCGGCTGCTGGCCGGCGCGGTGAGTGCGGCGGGCCGCCGGGAGCCGGTGCCGCCCTTCCTCCCTCCCGGCGGGCTACCCCCGGTGCACGACGCCGTCATCGCCGTCGACGACCTGGTGGCCGTCGTCCTGCACCCCACGAGGGCCTTCCTGCGCCAGCGGCTGGGCCTGTCGCTGCAACGCTACGACGACCGACCCGCCGACGCGTTGGCCATCGACCTCGACGCCCTCGAGCGGTGGGAGGTGGGCGAGCGCATCCTCCAGGCGTTGCTCGACGGGGCGGATGTCGACGCGGTGTGCGCCGCCGAGCTGGCCCGTGGCCAGCTGCCCCCCGGCGACATCGGGCGGCGCGCCCTCGCAACCGTGCGCACGACCGCAGAGGCGATCGCGATCGCAGCGTCCGCCACCACCGAGGGTCGGCGGCGGTCGCTCGAGGTCGACGTCACGCTGGACGACGGCCGTCAGGTGGTCGGCACCGTCACCGACGTGGTCGGCGCCACCATCCGTCCGGCCACCTTCTCGAAGCTCGGGCCCAAGCCCAAGCTGCGGGCCTGGGTGCGCCACCTCGCCGCGACGGCCTCGCACCCCGGCGTGGCCCTCACCTCGATCACCATCGGCTCGAACCGGGGAGCGGCGGCGCGCTTCGGCCTGCCGCCCCTCGACGTCGGCACCGCGCGAGCCCACCTGGCCGACCTCGTCGCCTTGCGCGACGAAGCGCTGTGCAGGCCCCTCCCCCTGTACTGCGCCACCTCCCACAGCTTCGTCGCGGCCGGTCGAAGCGACGACGGAGACCCCGCCGAGCAGGCCGGCAGGTCGTGGACCAGCACCTACGACTGGAAGAAGGAGGACCTCGACGCCGAGCACGTCCTGGTGAACGGGGGCCAGCGCGGCATCGACGAGGTGCTGGCCGACGCCCGCTTCGCCGAGCTGGCCCACCGCCTGTGGGACCCGATCCTCGACGAGGCCCGGCGGTGGTCCGCGTGACCGACGACGTGGTGCAGGTCGAGATGATGACCGACCCCATCGCCGAGTTCGACCCGACCGTGCCGATGGCGCCAGGCATCACCGTCCTCGAGGCCAGCGCCGGCACCGGGAAGACCCACGCCGTGGCATCGCTGGTGGTGGCCGAGGTGGCCCGCGGCCGGCCGCTCGACGAGCTGCTGGTGGTCACGTTCACCCGCAAGGCCACCGGCACCCTGCGCGAGCGCGTCTGGTTGCGGCTCAACCGGACGGCACGCGGCCTCGCCCCCGACGCGGGAGACCCGGTCGACGACCAAGGAGTCGTCGACGAGCTCCTCGTCCACCTCCGCGAGGGCACCCCGGCCGAGGCGGCCGAACGCCGGACCCACCTCGAACGCGCCCTTTCGGACTTCGACGCCGCGACCATCGCCACCACCCACGGGTTCTGCCAGCAGGTGCTGGCCAGCCTGGGCGTGGCCGGCGACGCCGAGCGTGACCTCGAGCTGGTCGAGGATGTCCGCGACCTGGTCATCGACGCGGTGGACGACCTGTTCGTCCGTCGCTTCCACCGGGGCGACGAGGTGCTGTTCGACCGACCGACGGCGATGGCCATCGCCCGCACCGTCGTCGAGAAGCCCGACTGCGTGATCGCCCCCGTGGACCCGAACAGCACGGTCGACCGCCAGCGCCGCGCCTTTGCGATTGCGGTCCGCAAGCGCATCGTCGACCAGAAGCGGGCCGGGCGGCTGATCACCTACGACGACCTGCTGGCCCGCCTCGACAGCAGCATCGCCGACGGCGAGCGAGGCGAGATCGTGGCCGAGCGGCTGCGCCGCCGCTTCTCGATGGCCGTGGTGGACGAGTTCCAGGACACCGACTCGGTGCAGTGGCGGATCCTGCGCAAGGCGTTCGGCGGCGCCCCGAACCGGCTGGTGCTGGTCGGCGACCCCAAGCAGGCCATCTACGCGTTCCGGGGCGGCGACGTGTTCGCCTACCTCCAGGCCACCGAGCGGGCCGATCAACGCTGCGGCCTGACCGTCAGCTGGCGGGCCGACCAAGCCCTGCTCGACGCCCTCGACGCCCTGTTCGACGGCGCCCAGTTCGGGGCGCCGACGATCCGCCACCGCCAGGTGCGGGCCCGGCCCGGTGCGGTGCCCCATCGGCTGCAGGGGCCGGCCGCCGGCCCGCCCGTCATCGTGCGCATCGCCCAGCGCGACTCGGGTGCGTTCGCCCTCACGCCGTACGGGTGGGCCAACAAGGCCTCGGTGCGCCGCTTCATCGCCGACGACCTCGCGGCCGAGGCGCTCCGCATCCTGACCGCGGGCTCCACCATCGACGGGCGGCCCGTGGGACCCGGGCACCTGGCCGTGCTGACCCGCACCAACCGCCAGGCCGATGCCGCCCGCGAGGCCCTGCACGCAGTGGGCATCCCCGCCGTCGTCCACGGCGGCGCCAGCGTCCTCACCACCGATGCCGCCCGCGACTGGCTCGATCTCCTGCACGCGCTCGAACAGCCGGCCCGCGAGACCAGTGTGCACACGGTGGCCATCGGTCCGTTCATCGGGTGGGAGGCCTCGAAGCTCGCCACCTCGACCGATGCCGAGTGGGAGACGATCGACGGGTACCTGCACGAGTGGGCGGCGGCCCTACGCACCCACGCCGTGGCGGGGCTGCTGCGCCGCATCGAGACCGACACCGGCCTCACCGCCCGGCTGCTGGCGACCATCGGCGGGGAGCGCCAGGTCAGTGACCTGCGCCACATCGCCGAGCTGCTGCACGGCTGGCAATCGGCCCACCAGGGCTCGATCGCGGCGCTGTCCGGCTGGCTGACCGAGCAGATGGCCCGGGTGGACGACACGGGCACGGACACCGCCCGGCGGCGACTCGAATCCGATGCCGCCGCGGTCGCCGTCCACACGGTCCACGGAGCCAAGGGCCTCGAGTTCCCCATCGTGCTGCTCCCCTCGCTCTGGGATTGCCCGCCGAGGGACAAGTCCGACATCCCCGTCTTCCACGACGAGGACGGCAACCGTGCCATCGGGGTCGGGAGCCGGGGCCCGTGGCACGAGTCGCACGCCGCGAAGAGCGCCGAAGAACGCGACCAGGAAGACCTGCGGCTGCTCTACGTGGCCCTCACCCGCGCCCGTCACCAGGTGGTGGCGTGGTGGGCGACGCCGAACGACGCCGGGCAGTCGGCCTTCGCCCGCATGTTGCTGGGCAAGGACGCGACCACGGGCGAGGTCGAACGCCAGCTCAAGCCGACGCCGGACGAGGCCACCATCGCCGCCGCCCTCGACCAGCGGGGCATCGCCTGGCAGGACGCCACCGGCCACACCGATCAGCGCTACACCCCGCCGACCGCGGGCGCCGACGGGCTCGCCGTGCGACGGTTCGACCGGCGCTTCGACGACCACTGGGTCCGCACGTCGTACAGCGGGCTGACGCGCGCCGTCCACGACGCCGGGCCCCATGTCGCCCTCGACATCGTCGAGGTGGCCGAGACCAGCAAGGTGGACGAGCCCGAGGTGGCCGCCCCCGCGGCACCGACCGAAGGCGAGCTGGTCCTGCCGCTCCCCCTCGCGGATGTCCCGGGCGGCGCACGGGTCGGCACCTTGGCTCACGAACTGCTCGAGCGGGCCGACTTCACCGCCACCGACCTGGTGGCCGAACTCAACGAGGCCGCCGACGAGGTCGGCGCGGCGCGCGTCGTCGGTGCGCACGTCGGCACCCTCGTCACCGGCCTGGCGGCGGCCCTGGAGACCCCGCTGGGGCCGGACTGGGACGATCGGCGCCTCCGCGACCTCGACCACCGGGATCGACTCGACGAACTGGCCTTCGACCTGCCCCTCGCCGGCGGCGACCGACCTGGAGCCGAGCTGGTGACGATGGACGGGATCGCCGACGTGTTCGCCGCCCTGCCCGCGAGCGACCCACTGGCCGACTATCACGAGCGCCTGCGCGACCCCTTGTTGACCAGCGGGGTGCGCGGGTTCCTCAGCGGGAGCATCGACCTGGTGGCCCGCCTGGGCGACCGCCACGTGGTCATCGACTACAAGACCAACCACCTCGCCCCCCTCGGCGAGACACCGACCACCTGGCACTACCGGCCGGAGGCCCTGGCGACGGCCATGGCGGACGCCCACTACCCCCTCCAGGCCGCGCTCTACGCGGTGGCCCTGCACCGGTTCCTGCGGTGGCGGCTGCCCGCCTACGACCCGTCCCGGCACCTCGGCGGCGTCGCGTACCTGTTCGTGCGCGGCATGACCGGACCCGACGTGCCGCGCGTCGACGGCCGACCGTGCGGGGTGTTCGCCTGGCAGCCGCCGGCGGCGTTCATCACCGACCTGTCGGCCCTGCTCGACCGGGGGGTGTCGTGACCGCCGCCGAGGTGACGGACGGCTTCGACGGGCGACGGGCCACCGTCGGCGACGGTCTCCTGCGCGATCTCTCCGTCGCCACCGTCCTGGCCGCCGCCGACGTGCGGACGGCGTTGGCGCTGGGTCGCCTGGCCCCGCGGACCGACGAGGCGGTGCACGTCGCCGTGGCGCTGGCCGTGCGAGCGGTGCGCCTGGGGCACGTGTACGTCGACCTGGCCACCGCGGCAACGACCGTCGCTCCTGACGACGAGGCCGTCGACATCGACGTGGCCACCCTGCCCTGGCCCGATCCCACCACCTGGCCCGACGCGGTCGCCCGGAGCCCGCTCACCGCCGTCGGTGTCGACGGCCCCGTCGACCGCCCGCTCCGCCTCCTCGGGTCACGCCTGTACCTCGACCGCTACTGGCGCCACGAGCGGGCCATCGTCGACGATCTGTCGGCCCGCGCCGGCGGCGAGCTTCCGACCGTTGACGCCGAGGCGCTGACCGACGGCCTCGACCGCCTGTTCCCCCCAACCCCGGTTCTGGCTCCCGATCTACCCGCTATAGCGGTCCAATCGGGAGCCAGAACGGACGACCTGCAGCGGATCGCCGCCGCGGTGGCGGTGCAGCGGCGGTTCTCCGTGGTGGCGGGCGGGCCCGGCACGGGCAAGACCACCACCGTGGCCCGCATCTTGGCCCTGCTGCACGAGCAGGCCGGGGCGTTGGGCCAGGCGCCACCCCGGGTGGCCCTCGCCGCACCCACCGGTAAGGCGGCCGCCCGCCTCAGCGAGGCCGTGCACGCCGAGGCCGCCACGCTCGACACCAGCCCGGAGGTGCGGGCCGCCCTCGTGGCCATGCCGGCGTCGACCCTGCACCGGTTGCTGGGATGGCGGCCCGACAGCAACAGCCGGTTCCGCCACGACGCCGCGAACCAGTTGCCGCACAACGTGGTGATCGTCGACGAGAGCTCGATGGTCGGGCTGTCGATGATGGCTCGGCTCCTCGACGCCGTCCGTCTCAACGCCAGGTTGGTCCTGGTGGGCGACCCCCGCCAACTGGCATCCGTCGAGGCGGGCGCCGTACTCGGCGACATCGTCGGCTCCGCGCTCCCCGGCATCACCGTCCTGCGCCGCGTCCACCGTTACGGCGGTGGCATCGCCCACGTGGCGGCGGCCATCGAGTCGGGCAATGGCGATCAGGTCGTCGCGGCGCTCCGCTCCTCCCCCGACGACGTCCAGTGGCTGGAGCTGGATCCCACCGCCGATCCCACCCGCTCGCCCGATCTGGTGGGCGTGCGATCCGCCATCGTCGCGACCGCGCGACGGGTGGTCACCGCCGCAACCGCGGGCGACGGCCCGGGGGCGCTGGCTGCGCTCGGATCGGTGCAGGTGCTCTGCGCGCACCGCCGCGGGCCCGCCGGCGCCTCGCTCTGGCGGGCCGAGATCGAACGATGGCTGCGATCGTCGATCCCGGGCTACGGCGCGGCCCAGTGGTACGCGGGTCGACCACTGATCGTCACCGAGAACGACTACGGGCTCGGCGTGTTCAACGGCGACACGGGGGTGGTCATCGACGACGGCGGCGAGCGCCTGCGGGCGGTGTTCGAGCGGCGCGGCGCGCTGCTCTCGGTGCGACCCACCCGCCTGGCGTCGGTCGAGTCGCTCTACGCCATCACCATCCACAAGTCCCAGGGCTCCCAGTTCGGCCACGTGATCGTCTGCCTGCCCGAGCCCACCTCCCCGGTGCTCACCCGGGAGCTGCTCTACACCGCGGTCACACGGGCCCAGCACCGGCTCACCGTCATCGGCACGGAGGCGTCGGTGCGGGCGGCGGTGTCCCGACCCGTCGCCCGCGCCTCCGGCCTCACCGAGGCCCTGAGCACCTGAGCGCCCGGCGGGCGTTTCCACGCACGCCATGGCATCCGAGGACACGTGAGGGCATGTCCCGACGTGCATGGGGTCGGCGCTACCTTGAGCGACCTTGTCCCGCGCCACCCTGACCGCCCGTCCCGCCGTGTCGCGCCCGCCGTCTGCATGATCCGCACCATCCGCCTGCGGCCGTGGCAGAAGGTCGCCCTGGAGAAGTTCGTGGCCAGCGAGTCGTCGGACTTCCTCACCGTGGCCACGCCGGGGGCGGGCAAGACCACGTTCGCGCTCACGGCCGCCCGCCACGTGCTGGCCGAGCACCCTCGCCGCCGTCTGGTCGTGGTCGCCCCGACGGCACACCTGAAGGTGCAGTGGGCCAAGGCGGCGTCCCAGTTCGGCCTGCACCTCGACCCGGCGTGGTCGGCGACCGACGGACGGCTGCCGAGCGACATGCACGGGATCATCACGACCTATCAGCAGGTGGCGACGAGCGCGGCGGTGCTGCGGCCTCTGGCCGCCGACGCCTTCGTCGTCTTCGACGAGATCCACCACGCCGGCGACGAGCGGGCCTGGGGCGAGTCCGTGCGCCTCGCCTTCGATCCGGCGCCCCGACGGCTCGCCATCTCGGGCACGCCCTTCCGCAGCGACACCCGGGCCATCCCCTTCGTCCGCTACGAGCTCGACGAGGCCACCCCCGACTTCGAGTACGGCTACGCCGACGCGCTGGCCGATCGGCGGGTGGTCCGCGCCGTCTACTTCCCCCGCACCAACGGCCAGATGGAGTGGTCCGCGCCCGACGGCTCGATCCACGAGGCCACCTTCGACGACGACCTCGACCAGGTGCGGTCGAGCCAGCGCCTGCGCACCGCCCTGTCGGTGGACGGCGAGTGGCTGCCGAACGTGCTCCGCCAGGCCATCACCCAGCTCAACGCGCTGCGCGAGAAGCAGCCCGACGCCGGCGGGTTGATCATCGCCACCGATCAGGAGCACGCCCGCGGCATCGTCGAGCTCCTGCGCAACCGGTTCAAGCAGAAGGCGACCCTGGTGACGTCCGACGACCCCGACTCGTCCGACCGCATCGCCGCCTTCGCGACCGGCACCGATGCCTGGCTGGTGGCGGTGCGGATGGTGTCGGAGGGCGTCGACATCCCCCGCCTGCGGGTGGGCGTCTACGCCACCACCACCACGACCGAGCTGTTCTTCCGGCAGGCCGTCGGGCGCTTCGTGCGCTGGACCCCCGGGGTCCGTGACCAGAAGGCCTTCCTGTTCATCCCCGACGACCCCCGCCTGCGGGCCCGGGCCTTCCAGATCGCCGACCAGCGCCGCCACAGCCTGCGCAAGCGGTCGCAGGAGCGGTTCGAGCGCGACCCCGCGGCCCTCGACACCGGGTCCGAGGAGCAGATGTCGCTCTTCGCCGCGCTCTCGGCGGTGGCCACCGAGCAGGAGACCCACGCGCCGTTCGAGAGCGCGGACAACGTCGACGACGACCACGACCAGGACCTGGACGACGACCCCAGCCTGGTGCTCGACCTGGCCCCGCCGCCCCCGCTGGCCAACGAGGCCGGCGACCGACGCTTCGTCGACCAGGCCCGCAACGCCCTCGGCGACGAGCGGACCCGCTCCGAGGAGAAGAAGCGCCTGCGGGAGAAGAACGCCGAACTGGTGGCGCTGCTGGCCAAGCGCAGCGGTCAGACCCACGCCCAGGTGAACGCCGAGCTCAACCGCATGTCCGGGGTCGGGCGCATCTCCGAGGCCACGGTCGGCCAGCTCCAGCGGCGTCTCGACGTGGCCGTCAAGCTGGCCAAGGCCTGACCGGTACCGCGGCCGTGATGGGCCGGGCGCGCGATCTGCACCCGTGGAACACCAGGTTCGAGTGGGCGCTCCCCCACTGTGCGCCGACGAGGATCACGGCCGAACCCGCCGTCGCTGCGCCGGGGTCGGGATGGGCTGCGGCTCGGCGGCCCCCAGCAGGCCGGCATCGGCGGAGTGCTGCCCCATGCTGAACGTGACCACCAGGCCGACGATGACCGCGAGGAAGGCGAAACTGGTCACGGTCGTCCCGAGACCGAGCCCGCCCGCGTGGCGGGACTGCGAGGTGTAGTCACCGATCGAGGCGCCAAGCGGTCGAGTCAGCACGTAGGCCAGCCAGAACGCCAGTACCTCGCTGATCTTGAGCACGAAGTAGGCCAGCGCCACGAGGCCGATCAGCGACGCGAACAGCAGGCCCGACTTCCAGTAGCCGATGTCGAGCGACTCGGCGAGGTAGTCCCCCGCCGCGGTGCCGAGGGCGAAGGTGAAGAGGATCGCCGACCAGTAGAAGGCCTCACGCCGAGTCGTGTAGATCGTGTGGATCGACAGCGTCTTCTCGCTGGCGAACCAGGCCGCGAAGGTCGCCAGCATGGCGACGGTGAAGAGGGTCGTGGTCACTGACAGGGGAACGCCGAACCGGTCGGTCAGGTTGTCGGTGATCAGCGTGCCGACGACGCTGATGAACACGACTGCGAGCCAGTAGACGCCCGGGACGTAGCGTCGGGCCCGGAATTGCCAGAGGAGGGCGACGGCCAGCAAGCCGCCCATGACCCAGGTGGTCGCGGTCAGACCGAGCTTCAGATCCACGGCGAGGAAGTCAGCCGCGGTCTCCCCGACCGTGGTGGCCATGATCTTCACCACCCAGAAGGCCAGGGTGACCTCCGGCACCTTGTTGAGCATCGTGCGGGTGCTCCTGCGGCGGTCTCGGGTGCCTGCGGTCATGGGAGCCTCGATCCAGGTCGGTGTCGCCGGACCGTACGGAAGGGCGGGTTGTCTGGATACCAACGTCAGGTAAGCGGACGGCAAACGTTCGAGCGCGGTCGGGTTGTCCCCGTGTCCGGGGCCGTCATACTGGCCACGTGGTGCCCGCACGCATCCTGGTGGTGGAGGACGATCCGGGGATCGGGGCGAACCTCACTCGGGCGCTCGTGGCCGAGGGATACCACGCCGTCCTCGTCGAGACCGGCGCTGAGGCGCTGACGGCCATCGACGCGCGACCGCCCGACGCGGTCCTGCTCGACCTCGGGTTGCCCGACGTCGATGGCGTGGATCTGTGCCGGACCATGATGGCCCGGCAGTCTGGCCTCGCCATCGTGATCCTCACCGCGAGGCGGGCGGAGATCGATGTCGTCGTCGGCCTCGATGCCGGTGCGGTGGACTACGTGGCCAAGCCGTTCCGGCTGGCAGAGCTGCTGGCCCGGCTGCGAGCCCAGCTCCGGCGACCGGACGCCACCGAGGTGATCGCCGTCGGTCGCCTCACCGTCGATCGGAATGCCCGCCGAGCGTCGCTGGACGACCAGGAGCTGGCCCTTCGACCCAAGGAGTTCGAGCTGTTGGCCATGTTGGCCGAGCACGCCGGCACGGCACTGTCACGTGAGCACCTGATGACCGAGATATGGGACGAGCACTGGTTCGGCTCGACCAAGACGCTCGATGTTCACGTCGCCGCGCTGCGCCGAAAGCTGACCGTCGATGGCGACGACAGCGGCATCACGACCTTGCGCGGAGTCGGCTATCGCATGGAGCCCACCGGCCCGGTGCCTGTTCCAGACCGATGAGGCGCCGCATCCTGGGGGCGAGCGTGGCGGTCACGGCGTTGGCCGTCGTCGTGTTCGGTGTGCCCCTGGCACTCGCAGCACGGAGCCGCTACCACGACCAGGAGCTGCTCGAACTGGAACGAGCGGCCACGGTGGCCATCGCATCGCTCCCCGATCCGTTCGAGGGCAGGGTGGTGCTCCCGCAGGTCGAGGACTCACTCGATCTCGCCACCTATGGAACCGACGGCGCGCGGCTCGGCGGCGACGGCCCACGCGTCGCGGACCGGGCAGTGCGCGATGCCCTCGACGGCGACGAGCACCGTTCAGACAGCGGCGGCGACCTGGTGGTGGCAGTGCCGATCGTCGATGACGGATCCGTCACCGGCGTCGTCCGAGCGGCCGAGCCTTCGGCCGACACCGCCACCCTGGTCCGTAACTCCTGGCTGGCGATGGCTGGACTCGGGGTGGTCGCCGTGGCGATCGCGGCGGTGGTGGCCAACGCGTTGGCGAAGCGTCTCGCCGGCCCGGTGCTCCAGCTCCGCGACGCCGCCGTTCGCCTCGGCGACGGAGATTTCAGCAGCCGGCCACCACCATCGGGCGTCGCCGAGGTCGACGAGGTGGCCCGAGCGCTGGCCGTCACGGGCACTCGCCTCGGCGAGGCGCTGGATCGCGAGCGGGCGTTCAGCGGCGATGCCTCGCACCAGCTCCGGACCCCGCTCACCAGCCTGCGTCTCGCCGTCGACGCCGAGGCCGCCTCGCCGTCCGCCGACCATGGCGCGTTCCTCGTCTCGCTGGGCGAGGAATTGGACCGCCTCGACGCCACCATCGACGAACTCCTCACCATCGCCCGCTCGGACGGCGTCGATCGCCGCCCCCTCGACGTGGACGCAGCGCTCGAGCGGGCTGCTGCTCGAGCCCGTCGTGCCTTGAGAACCGGACGCCGCCGGGTACGGGTCGAGCCGACGACGACCCACGGCCGCCCCCGCGTCTCGGCCGCCGCGATAGATCATGCCCTGGCGGTGCTCGTCGACAACGCCGTGGAGCACGGTGCCGGCCCCGTCACCATCGGCGTCCACGAACTCCCTGGCGCGATCGTGCTTTCGGTCGCGGACGCCGGCGCGGGCGTCGACCACCGCGCGAGCGCGTTCGCTGGTCGGTCGGCCCCGTCCGGCGAGCCCGGGCTCGGGCTTGCTCTGGCCCGCCGACTCGTCGAGGCCGAGGGTGGGCGCCTGAACCTGCGCACCGAGGGACCGAACCCGGTGTTCGAGATCCTGCTCCCGGTACCGTGCGGCCCATGACACTCGAGGGTGAGTACGAGCCGAGCTCCTGGGACTGGGTCCGCGAGCAGGTGGAGGAGTACGAGGCGTCGGGAGGCGAGCGGGCCAACACGCTCGCCGACACCGGCCTGCCGATCATCGTGATGTGGAACCTCGGCCACCGGTCCGGCAAGGTGCGCAAGACACCGCTGATGCGCGTTGAGCACGACGGCGAGTACGCGCTCGTCGGCTCGCAGGGCGGCGCCCCCACCGACCCGTTCTGGGTCGCGAACCTGCGGGCCGACCCGACCGCGGTGAAGATCCAGGACGGCCCCGAGCCGTTCGACGTGGTGGTCCGCCAGGTCGAGGGCGACGAGCGGGCCGTGTGGTGGGACCGTTGCGTGACCGCCTACCCGGACTACGCGGTGTACCAGGAGGCCACCGACCGGGTGATCCCGGTCTTCGTCGCCCGCCGGCCCTGACCGCCGTGCCGTCGGGCACGATCCGACCCTTTTCCATCTGGTGCTGGTCGTGCGCCATCTTGAGGAATAGCAGATGCGTCGTCGGCTGCTCGAGGTGGTCGCCACAGGACAGCCCGTCGTCACGCAGGATGTTGCAGTAGTTCCAGAGCTTGTCCACGATCGCCGTGGTCTCGCTCACGCCCCGATGGTGGCAGGGCGGCGCGCCTCCCGTTGCCGCCTCAACAGCGGGCGGGTTCTCGCTCGGGTGGATGCGGGGAGGGGTACTGCTCGAACGTGCACCGCCCGGGACTTCGACCCCTCGGGGGTTGGCGGGTGAACACCCGGCCGTCGGGGGCGGTGACCATGACCATGCCGGTGGCGGCGTCTCGGGCGAGGGCCCACCCTTGATGCACGAGGGTGTGGTGACGGCGGCACAGCAGCACCCCGTTGACGAGGTCGGTGAGGCCGCCCTCCTCCCAGGGCTTGATGTGGTGGGCGTCGCAGAACTTGGCGGGGCGGTCACAGCCAGGGAACACGCAGCCCCGGTCGCGGTAGATGAGGGCCCGTCGCTGGACGCGGGTGAACAGGCGCCGACGCCGGCCCATGTCGAGCAGCTCGCCGGTTCGGGGATCACGTATCACCCGCCGGACCCAACCGGTGCACAGCATGACGGCGGCGAACGCCAACGTGGCCTTCTGCCCGGTGGTGAGCTCGCAGCACGGATCGGTCCCGCCGCCGGCGTGGTCGTGGTCGCCGCGGTACGGGGCGAGCAGGTCGTCCAGCGGGCTGCGGGCGCCCAGGTCGAGCCGGTCGTCTGGATCGGCCAGCAGCTCCGCCGCGGTATCGGCGTCGAGGTTCAGGTCGACACCCCCGGCTGGGTCGGCCTCGCCGTCGAGCTTGTCGGCCAGGTAGAGCCGCAAGATGTCGAACAGCGAGTCGTGGTCGCGTTGGGCCTTGGTGCGGGGGTCCTCAGGGCAGTCCCACGGGTCGGGGGCGTCGTGCAGGTCGAGCGCGGCGCGCAGCACTGCGGCGTCGTCCGCCGGCCCCCAGATCTCGCTCGAAGCCATGCCGCCGAAGGTGGTGCGGCTCCGCAGCATTCGCTTGGACACGTCCGCGGGGCCGCGCTCGTCCACCAGGTTCACCCACGCCCAACATGCCGAGCACCCGATCGGATCGGGCGGCGCCGGTCCACCCGTCCCGGCGTTCGGCCGCCAGCTCCTTCACGTCAACGAAGAGCTCGGCGACCGGATCGAACATGACCCCATTCTCCCAGGGGGGTGTGACACTCAAGCCCGTTCGGAGCCCCGATCCTGAGAGATCGTGATCAGCCGCGATGGTGGCGGCGAGCACGCGGCCTCGATTGTGTACGGGGACCAGATCACTGGCGAGCTGATCGGACCCTTGCGACGGCTGTGCCCCGTGGAGTGTCGATGCTGCGCTGGAGTCGACCAGCACGGTGGCCTTCGGGCCGTGACGGCGCCGCCTGCCGTCGGGGAAGGTCAGCCGGCGGTCGGATCCTCGCCGCCGCCGGCGCCGGCGCCACTGTCGGGCTCGCCCGCCGGCGTGCGCTCGTAGCCCAGCGGGCGGGGCTGCAGCTTCGACCTCGACCAGGCGTCGAGTGCGGAGAGCAGGGCCAGCACGACGTAGATGCCGCCGAGGATCACCGGCACCCAGGCCCAGCCGGCGTCGCCCCACTGCCAGCCGTCGGCCCCGTCGTACTTGTCGGCCAGCGGGTACAGCGCGAAGCAGACGACCGCGAACACCGTGAAGACGAGGGCCCGGCGGTCCATCAGTTGAACGCTCCCACGATGACCATGCTGACCGCGGCGATGGCGAACGCACCGGGGATGGTGAGCACCCAGGCCCAGACGACCTGGCTGGCCACGCCCCAACGGACGGCAGAGAGCCGGCGGGACGACCCGACCCCGACGATCGCGCCGCTGATGGTGTGGGTGGTGGACACGGGGATGCCCGCGGCGGAGGTGGCGAACAGGGTGGCGGCGGCGGCCGACTCGGCCGCCATGCCGCCCACCGGCTGCAGCTTGGTGATCTTCGAGCCCATCGTCTTCACGATCCGCCAGCCGCCGAACATCGTGCCGAGGGCGATGGCGGTGTGCGCCGACAGCACGACCCACAACGGCACCCCCGCGTCATCGGGGAGGTGGTTCGTCGCGATCAGCACCGCCAGGATGATGCCCATCGTCTTCTGGGCGTCGTTGCCGCCGTGGCCGAGGCTGAAGGCGGCGGCGGACACCAGCTGGCCCCGCCGGAAGCCCTTGTTCAGGCCGTCGACGTTCTTGTACCGGTGGGTCACCCACATGATGATCAGCGTCAGGATCATGCCCAGCGCCAGGCCGATCAGCGGCGAGAAGACGATGAACAGGGCGATCTTCCAGAGGCCGGACGCCTCGAGCGAGCTCCATCCCGACGCCAGCACCGCGGCGCCGGCCATGCCGCCCACCAGGGCGTGCGACGAGCTGCTGGGCAGGCCCAGCGTCCACGTGATCAGGTTCCAGCCGATGGCCCCGACCAGTCCCGCGAAGACCACGCCGATGGTGAGCACGCTCGGGTCGACGACGCCCTTCGCGATGGTGGCCGCGACCTTCGTGCCGAACACCAGGAACGCCGCGAAGTTGAAGAACGCGGCCCAGGCCACCGCGGTGCGGGGCGACAGCACCCGGGTGGACACCACCGTGGCGATGGAGTTCGCCGCGTCGTGGAAGCCGTTCACGAAATCGAAGCCCAGGGCCACGGCGATCGTCACCACGACGGCGACCAGTTCGATGTCCATCAGCGCGGTCGGGGTGCCCGGGGCTGCTCAGGAGTGCTTCAAGACGATGCCCTCGACGACATCGCTGATGTCCTCGATGGCGTTCATGGCCGCTTCCATGGCCTCGATCAGATCCTTCCATCGGATCACATCGAGTGTGTCGAACTCGCCGCTGAAGAGGCGGGCCATGCCCAGGTTGAACACCCGATCGCCCTCGCTCTCGAGCCGGTCGATGGCCGCGAGGTGCGGCTCCATCCCCTGCATCGACTCGAGCCGGGCCATCAGCTCGGCGGCCTCGTCGGCCAACTCGACGAGCAGCTGTCCCTGTTGGTGCAGCTCCTCGGGGATGGCGGAGACCTTGGTCAGCTCGAGGCGCTGGGCCACGGCCAGCATGTCGTCGACGCAGTCGTCGTACTCCTCGGCCAAGCGGTGGATGTCCTCACGGTCGAACGGCGTGACGAACGACGTGTGCAATCGGTCGAGCACCGCGCCCGTGATGGCGTCGCCCTCCTTCTCGCAGGCCTGCACCTTCTCCAGCAGCGACTCGTCGCCCGGCGCGGCGAGCAACTCGAGCAGTCGTCGGGCGCAGGCGGCCGCGTTCGCCGCGCTCTGCTGGAAGAGGTCGAAGAACTTCTCGTCGGTGGGGAGAAGTCGGAACTTCATCTGGAGGTCCTTCGCGGTTCACCGGCTGTTCACCTGCGGTCGTGAAGTCTGACCGCATCCGGCGCCCGATGCGAAAAGCGCGACGTGACACCGTCGCCACCGGGGCGGACGGCCCCGAACGACGAGGGTCGGCCGTCGGCTCACGCTCAGGTCCGACCCGCCGCCGGCGCCAACGCCTTCGGGCAGCGCTCGGGATCGGGCTGCAAGGGAGGCCCGTCCACCGCGCAGTGGAAGTCGCGGGCGCTGGGCTCGGCTTCCGGTCGGCGCAGCCCGACCGCGCTCACGCCGGCGGCCAGCACGGCCAGGCCGGCGGTGAGCCACATGGCGGTGCGGAACGCGTCGGTCACCTCGGCGGCCCCCGAGGCGGTGGTCAGGCCGGCGATGGCCGGGATGAGGGCGACCGCGAGCAGACCCCCGGTGCGGGCCACGGCGTTGTTGACCCCGCTGGCGGTGCTGACGTGGGCGTCGTCCACGCTGCCCATCACCGAGGCGGTCAGCGGCGCCACGAAGGCCACCAGGGCGAGGCCGAAGAGGATGGCCCCCGGCGCCACGTCGGTGAGCCAGTCGGCCTGGGCCTCGAGCCGGGACAGGGCCAGCAGGGCGGCGGCGAGCAGGAGGGGCCCGAGCACCAACTGCGGGCGCGGGCCGATGCGGGCCGCCAGGCGGCCGGACCGGGCCGAGCCGACCAGCATGAGCAGGGTGGCCGGGAGCAGCGCCGTTCCCGACGCAAGGGCGCTCCACCCCGCGGACACCTGCAGCTGCAGCACGACGAGGAAGAACTCCACGCCCAGCGCGGCGTAGAGCAGGAAGGTCACGCCGTTCAGCACGGTGAAGTCGCGCGACGCGAACAGCACACCAGGGACCAGCGGGGCGGGCGCCCGCCGCTGGCGTACGACGAAGGCCACCCCCGCGATCGCGCTGAGGAGCGCCGCGCCGAGGATGGCCGGGGCGGTCCAACCGATGTCGGCCGCGGTGGTCAGCGCCCAGGTGAGCGGCGCCAGGGTGGCGACGGCCAGGCCGGCCCCGAGCAGGTCGAAGCGGCCGTCCACCCCGACTTCCCGGCTCTCGGGGATGACCCGCGAGGCGACCACGGCCACCGCGAGCAGCGGCAGGTTGAGCAGGAAGGCCCAGCGCCACCCGGGGCCATCGACCAACCAGCCCCCCAGGAACGGGCCCACGGCACCGGCCAGGCCACCGAGGCCCGACCAGGCTCCGACCGCCGCCGCCCGGTCGTCGCGCACGAAGCTGGCCTGGAGCAGGGCCAACGACGACGGCGCCACCAGCGCCGCGCCGGCTCCCTGCAGGACCCGGGCCAGGATCAGGGCCGGCAGGGTGGGGGCGAGGCCGCACGCCAGCGAGGCCAGCCCGAACCACACCGAGCCGATGACGAAGATGCGCCGCCGCCCGTAGCGGTCGCCGAGCGCCCCGCCCAGCAGGATGAACGACGCGAGGGTCAGCAGGTAGCCGGTGATGACCCACTGGAGGCCGGCCACGTCGGTGTCGAGGTCGCGGGCGATGGTGGGCAGGGCCACGTTGGCCACCGTGGCGTCGAGCATGGCCGTGGCGCTGGCGGCCACGGACGCGAGCAGGGCGAAGCGCCCGCGCGTGCTGCGCAGGACCAGGCCGCCCGCTGCATCGACGGTCGCCATCGTGCCCTCCTGCCCGGCACCGTACGCGCTCGGGGCCGCTCCACCACGCCCGGGGTAGGTGGCGTAGGTTGCCGGCACCCGATCGGGAGGACGCCACCGTGGAGTACGTGAAGCTGGGCCGCACGGGCCTGACCGTGTCGAGGATCTGCCTGGGCTGCATGAGCTACGGGGACCCGGGCCGCGGCAACCACGCCTGGACGCTCGACGAGGCCGCCAGCCGTCCGTTCCTCGCCCGCGCCCTCGACCTCGGCATCAACTTCTTCGACACCGCCAACGTGTACTCGGACGGCTCGAGCGAGGAGATCGTGGGCAGGGCCCTCCTCGAGATGACCTCCCGCGACGAGCTGGTGATCGCCACCAAGGTGCACGGCCGCATGCGGCCCGGCGCCAACGGCGGCGGCCTGTCCCGCAAGCACATCCTGAGCGAGATCGACCGCAGCCTGCGCCGCCTCGGCACCGACTACGTCGACCTCTACCAGATCCACCGATGGGACCCGAAGACGCCCATCGAGGAGACGCTCGAGGCGCTCCACGACGTGGTGAAGTCGGGCAAGGCCCGCTACCTCGGCGCCTCGTCGATGTGGGCCTGGCAGTTCGCCCAGGCGCTGTACCTCGCCGACCTCCACGGCTGGACCCGCTTCGTGAGCATGCAGGACCACTACAACCTGCTGTACCGGGAGGAGGAGCGGGAGATGCTGCCGCTCTGCGCCGACCAGGGCATCGGCGTCCTGCCCTGGAGCCCGCTGGCCCGGGGCCGTCTGACCCGCGACTGGGACGGCGCCACCGCCCGCTCGGAGACCGACGAGTTCGGCCGCACCCTCTACGACACGTCGGACTCGGACCGCGAGATCGCCCGACGAGTGGCCGAGGTCGCCGCCGCCCGCGACGTCCCCCGGGCCCAGGTGGCCCTCGCCTGGCACCTCACGAAGCCGGTGGTGACCGCGCCCATCGTCGGCGCAACGAAGCTCCACCATCTCGACGACGCCGTCGCCGCCCTCGACCTCGACCTCACCGCCGACGAGGTGGCCCGACTCGAGGAGCCGTACGTCCCCCACGGCGTCGCCGGCTTCGCCTGACCGGCGTGCCCGGCCCACGGTTCGCCCATGCGACTCGAGGGTGCCCCAGAACCCGGTCTGGTCCCCGACCCCGGCTTCAGTCGGCGACGTCCACCTTGGCCACGACCCGGTCGACGGTGACCCGCACCACCATCTCGGGCGGGACGGCGTTCCTGCGGCCGTAGGCCTCGGCCTGGTCGGCGCCCATGTAGCGCCCGCCGATGCGGGTGCCCCAGTGCAGCAGCTCGTCCGGGTCCGTGCTCGTGGTCGCCGTGCCCCGGAGGGTGACGAAGGAGAACGGCGGGCGCTCGTCGTCGAAGCAGAGGGCGACCCGGGGATCGCGGAGGATGGCCTTGCCCTTGAGGGTGTCGGCGCTGGTCATGAAGAGCACGTCGTCGCCGTCGAGGTCGACCCACACCGGGGCCACGTGGGGGCTGCCGTCGGCGCGCACCACCGCCAGCTTGGCGGTGGGCGGCGGGTCGGACTCGAGGATGAACTGCTTCCACCAGCCGTCAGGTGCGTCCGTGTACCCCATGCCGGCCCCAACCCCCGCCACTCGGAGGACATTCCGAGCGGTGGGAGCGGGACCGGGTGTGCGACGACCCGCGGCGGGCGGCGGTCAGGAGTCGGGCACGGTGCGCAGCTTGAACACCGCGCCGGCCGGGTCGGCGACGGTGGCCAGCACGCCGTAGGGCGTGTCCACCGCCGGATCGACGATCGACCCTCCCAGCTCGACCACCCGGTCGGCCATGGCTCGTGCGTCGTCGACCCGGAAGTAGATCGACCAGACCGCGGCACCGTCCTCGGGCAGCCACGCCGACGCGTCCATCACGCCGGCCACCTGCTCGTCGCTGCCGGCCTCGGCCAGGACGACGGCGTAGCGGAACTCGTCGGTGTCACCCACCATCTCGGTCTCCCAGCCGAACACCTCCTTGTAGAAGGCGAGCGCGCCGGCGTGGTCACGCGTGTGCAGCTCGCACCAGCTCGGCGCCCCCGGCTCGTCGAGCACGATGAAGCCGGGGAACGTGCCCTCCTGCCACATGCCGACGGTGGCGCCGCTTGGGTCGGCCATCTGCACCTGGACGCCCAGGTCGGCGACGGGCTCGGGCTGCATGTACAGGCTGGCGCCGGCCGCCTCGGCCCGCTTGGCGGCGGCGGCGATGTCGTCGGTGGCCAGGTAGATGGTCCAGACGTTTCCCGCGGGCATGTCGCCCATCGGGCCCATGCCGCCGGCCGTGGGCATGCCGTCACGGAGGAACATGAAGTAGCCGCCGAACTCCTCGCTCGGCTCGGCGGCCTCCCACCCGAAGAGCTCGCTGTAGAAGCGGCGGCTGCCCTCGACGTCGGAGGTCCAGAGGTCGGCCCAGCAGGGCGCCCCCACGGGGGCGTGTTCACGGATGGTCACGGCGGTGCTCCTGTTCGTCGGATCTGGCGGTGGTCGTAGGACGGCGCGCGCCGCCCCAACTCATCGCGCCGACCACAGCTTCTCATCGCGCCGACCGCACCTTCTCGCAGCTCGAGCTCGACCATCGCCCAGGTACCGACGAGCCCGGCCTCGACGAGCGGAAGGCGGCGCGCCGCGTTGACATCAGATCGGCGCGCGACACGATGTCAACGCCCGCCGCGCCGGCGGAGGGCCTCCCGTACGAGCGCGGCACCGTGGCGGTCGGTCATGTCGGGCTGGTCGAGACGGTGCCACGCCTCCTCGAGGGTGAAGAGGCGGCGCCCCAGGCACTCGTCGATGATGGCCTCGAGGTGATCGGGCTCCACGTCGCAGGCGATGTCGATGACCGTCCGGATCGGGGTGGTCACCGGGATGCCCTTGTGGATGGTGACATCCGACGGCGGGAGGTCGTTGTGGTGGACGAACACTCGGTTGTCACCGACCCAGCGTTCCTCGACGAGGTCGCCGTCGCGGCCGACCGAGAACGCCTCGGTCGGGAAGTCGGGGTCGCCAGGCAGGCAGAGGTCATCGATGTCGGGCACGGGTGTGCCTCCTTCTCGTCGGGATCGGACGAGCGGGCCTCCCGGTCGGGGGCCTCGCGGAAGCGCCGGGCTTCGAGCCGCGTCCCGACCGCGAATGCGGCGACCGGTCGTGGTGGTTCGCACCGTACCGCCGCACGCCGCCGGCGACCAGGGTGCAATCGGCAGGACGCTTCGTCGGACAGCCCGTCGCCGATGGCGGCGCTCACCGAAGGCAAGGTCCCCGTGAGGATCGTGACTGCTGCCCTGCCGTCACTACCGTGTCGTCGTGCCCCGTGAGCGAGCGCCGCATCCTTGGAACACGGGCTTCGAGTGGGAGCTGCCGGACCGGGCGCCGGCGGCCATCACGGCGGAGCAGCGGGCGCAGTTCGACCGGGACGGGTTCTTCGTGCTGCGGGGTGCCTTCGCTCCCGAGGAATTGGCCGGGGTCGAGGCGGCGTGCGACGAGGCGATCGAGCTCGTCGCCGGGCTGCTCGGCCAGGTGGAGGGCGGGCGCCTCTCGGTGGCGGGGCTCGACACCCAGGTGGTGGCGCCGCATGTCGTGCTCCGATCCCCGGAGGCCCGACGCTTCTGCCACGACCCGCGCCTCACCGCCGTGTGCCGCGACCTCATGGGCGACGACGTCCGCCTCTACTGGGAGCAGGCGGTCTACAAGGTGCCCCACGGCGCCGAGCCGGTGCTGTGGCACCAGGACAACGGCTACACCTTCATCGAGCCGCAGGCCTACCTGACCTTCTGGGTCTCGCTCACCGACGCCACCCTCGAGAACGGGTGCGTGTCGATCATGGCCGGCGCCCATCGCGACGGGACGCTCGCCCACGCCGCCACCCCCATCGGCTTCGAGTGCTGGGGCGACCACGACACCGCGGTCGACGTGCCCACGCAGGCGGGCGACGTCGTGGTCTTCTCGTCCCTCAGCCCCCACGCCACCCGGGTCAACACCACCGACGCCGTGCGCAAGGCCTACATCGTCCAGTACTGCCACGCCGACGCCGTCGGCCACCTCGGCGACGCCGACGGCGGTCCGGGTGAGCCCGTGGCCCAGACCGACCCCGACCGCCAGTTCCCCGTGGTCGCCGCCGGCGCCCTCCTCCCCCCCGCCTGATCCGAGCGACCGGATTCCACGAACTGGCACCGGATCTCGGTGCCCTGGCACCGAAATCCGGTGCCAGTTCGGGCGGGTCCGGTGCCGGAACGGGCAGCGTCAGGGTCGCATCAGGGGAGCCAGTCGGAGAGCGCCGCCTCGTCCCAGTCGTCGGGCCCGTAGACCGTGCCGGGCATCGGCGTCATCAGGTGGGTGTCGCCGCCGGTGACGAACCCGGCGGCGGCGCGCTCCCAGGCCACCAGGCGCTCGTCGCCCTCCCCGGAGCACAGGCCGCGGGCCGCGTCCCGGGCCCGCCGCAGCCCGGTCTGCGCGCGGATCGACGTGGCCCACAGCACCACGACCTCGTGCTGGTTGCCCAGCACCTCGTAGATGCCGACGGGCTCGTGACCGTGGCCCCGCCACGCCGGCACCTGCTCGCGCACGACGGCGTCGAGGTAGTCGAGGGCGCTGCCCGGACGCACCGTCAGCAGTTGCTGGACGAACAGGGTGCCGCGGACCCCTGAGGCGGCGATCTCCGCAGTGGTGGGGCTGCCGGGCACCCCGCCGCACAGCCGGTCGAAGCCGCCGCTGCGCCACTGCGCGGCCTCGTCCCACCAGTCGCCGTAGAAGGCGTTGCGGCGCTTCAGGTTGAGGCGGTCGACGTTGGCCGCCCAGCCGTCCCATCCGGCGGCGCCGACGTCCCACACGTTGACCACCTGCGGCCATCGCCCGCCCCCCATCGCGCAGACGAAGAAGGTGCCCTGGAGGGTGAGCATGTCGGGCATGGCGTTGGTGGGCTCGCGGGCGGCGTGGGCCATGTAGTCGTACTGGCCCTGCCCCACGATGTCGACCACCTCGTGCAGGTGGAGGTCGCGCTCGGCCACGGACCCACCGTAGGTCCGGCGCCGCGCGTGCTCGGCCCGACCGAGTCGATGATGGGCCCGCCCGGCACCGATGAGCCGCGGTGTCGGCCTCCGTCCGACCTCGCATGGCAGCACCACGGCCCCTGTGCCGCGTGCGGGTGGAGCGACCGGACGGGACCATCGCGAGCGATCGGACCCTCCACGGCTTCGGGGAACCGGATCTCGACACGCTCGACGCCGTCGCCCGGCTCCTGCTCGCGGCGCGCCGCTCCGGCGAGCGCCTCGTCGTGGTCGAGGCCGTGCCCGCCCTGTGCGAGTTGCTGGAGCTCGCCGGGCTACCCGTCGACGTCGAGGTGGGCGGGCAGCCCGAAGCGGGGGAAGACCTCACCGGGATCGAGCAGGTCGAGGAAGAAGCTCATCTCGGCGATGCGGCCGTCTGACACCTCGAGCACCTGGATGGCCCACGGGGCCCAGCCGCCGGCGGGGTCGGGCCGGTACTGGCCGAAGGCGGGGCAGCCGTTGGCCGTGGTGGGCAGCAGGCGCGACCCGCGGCACCCACTCGGCCCCGGCTCGACCATCCACGCACCGATGTCCCGGGCGCCCTGCAGCCAGAGGGCGAACGGGGGCATCGACTGCACGGCGTCGTCGTGGAGGAGGGTGACCAGCGTCTCGATGTCGTAGCGCTCGAAGGCGTCGACGTAGCGCTCGAGCAGGGCGGCGTCGGCCTCCCCCAGATCGGTGGGATCCGGTCGCTCGGGCAGGTCGGCCATGGTGGCCCGGGCTCGCTGCAGCGCGCTGTTCACCGACGCCACCGACGTGTCGAGCAACTCGGCGGCCTCGGCCGCGGGCCACCGCAGCACCTCGCAGAGGATCAACGAGGCCCGCTGGCGGGGCGGCAGGTGCTGCAGCGCGGTGACGAAGGCGAGGCGGATGGTCTCCCGGTGGTGGGCCACCTCGGCCGGGTCGGAGGTCTCGGGAGCGATGCGGTCGTCGGCCATCGGCGTCACCCAGGCCACCTCGGGCAGGGGCGGGCCGAGGCGGGACTCGTCGGGGGGCGAGGAGGGGCCCATCTCCATGGGACGGGCCCGGCGCTGCACCTGGCGGCCCATGTCGATGCAGACGTTGGTGGCGATCCGGTAGAGCCAGGTGCGCACGCTCGACCGGCCCTCGAACCGGTCGGCACTGCGCCAGGCGCGGACCATGGTCTCCTGGACGGCGTCCTCGGCCTCCGACCCTGCCCCCAGCATGCGGTAGCAGTACCCGGTCAGCTCACGCCGGAACGACTCGAGGTCCAGCGTGGTCGGAGTGTCGGAGAGGGCCACGGCCGCCCAGGGTAGGGAACGGTCGAGGGTCGTCGCACGGGTCACCATTCGAGGTGGACGGCTCGCGCCGCCCTGACTCATCGCGACCCGCGTCCACCGGGCGGGCGCGGCTCGTCAGGCGATCGGAGCGCCGTTCAGGCGAACGCCGCCTCCCGCCGGCGCAGGATGGCGCACAGCGTCTGGTTGTAGGGCGCCTGCAGGCCGAGCTCGCGGCTGAGGTCGACCACCGCCCCGTTGATGACGTCGACCTCGGAGCGCCGGCGGGCCAGGTGGTCGAGGCGCATCGACGGGCTGGCGTCCGGGATCGTCACCGCGAAGTCGGTGACGTAGCGGACCGGGTCGTCGAAGGGGAACACGACGCCGAGGGCCACCCCCGCCCGGTGGGCCTCGAGCATGCATCCGAGCGCCACCGCCCAGGCCTCGGCGTCGGCCATCAGCTCGCCGACGGTCACGTCGAAGGCCGCGGTCGGGGCGCTGAGGGTCACGTTGCACAGGAACTTCTCCCAGATCATCAGGGAGAGGTCGGCGAACGCCTTCACGTTGAAGCCGGCGTCGCGCCAGGCCGCCTCGACCGCGAGCAACCGATCGGTGAGGCCGCCCCGCAGTTCGCCGAGGCGGATCAGGCGCATGCCCTCGTGGTGCACGTGGCCGGGCTCGGGGATGGACGAGCCGAAGCCCTCGGCGATACCGACGAGGATGTGGTCCTCCGGCACGTGGCGGGCCACCCGCTCACCGGCACCGAGGCCGTTCTGGAAGGCCATGACCATGTCGTCGGGACGCAGCCGCGGGGCGATCTCCGCGGCCACCGCCTCGACGTCGGCGGCCTTCGTGGCGATCAGCCAGAGGTCGGCGGCGCCGGCGTCGGCCGGGCGGGCACCGGCTGAGATCCCCTCCACCACGATGTCGCCGCTGGCGCCCGACACCCGCAGTCCCCTGGTGGCGATGGCGTCCACATGGTCGGCCCACCGGTCGATGGCCCACACCTCGTGGCCGGCACGGCCGAGGAGCCCAGCGTACACCGAGCCCATGGCCCCGGTCCCGACGACGACGACCTTCATCGCTGCTCCCGCACCGGCGCCGGGGTCGGACGCTCAGCTCGCGGTCAGGCCGTTGTCGATGGCGTAGACCGCGCCGGTCACCGAGCGGGCCTCGTCGGAGGCCAGGTAGGCGAACAGCGCGGCCACCTCCTCGGGCTCGGTCATGCCCCGGTGGCCCACCATGCGGCCGGCCAGCTCGGCGTCGAGGTCGGCAGGGAAGGCCGCGGTGGCGGCGATGTTCGTGCGGGTCCCCGCCGGTGCGATGGCGTTCACCCGCAGTGGCGTCTTCAGGTACTCGGTGGCGAGGGCCCGGGTGAGTTGCACCACGCCGCCCTTGCTCATGCAGTACGCCACCACGTAGGGCACCCCTTGGAGGCCGGCGTTGGAGGCGATGTTGACGATGTTGCCCTCGGCCTGGAGCAGGTGCGGGATGGCCGCCTGCGACAGGAAGAAGGGAGCGTCGAGGTTGATGGCCATGAGCTTGCGGTACTGCTCACGGGTCAGGTCGGTGGCGTGCGAGGCCACGAGGATCCCGGCCACGTTGCCGAGCACGTCGAGGCGCCCGAAGCGGCCGACGGCGGTGTGCACCGCGGTGACGCAGGCGTCAGGCTCGCTCAGGTCGGCGATGGCGGTGGCCAACTCGCCGCCGCCGTCGGCGAGGGCGCCGAAGCCGGCGGTGTCCTCGAGGCCGGCGGCGTCGACGTCCACGGCCAGCACGGAGGCACCCTCGTCGAGCAGGCGCAGGGTGACGGCCCGCCCGATCCCCGATCCCGCCCCGGTGATGAGGGCGACCTTGCCCTCGTAGCGATCCCCCATCACGACGTCCTCCGTCTCGTGTGCAACGGCCGAGTCTGGCACCGCACCCGCGGCCAGCCGAAACCACCGAGCACACCACTCGCAGAGATTGACAGGTGAGCCTGTCATATGGCAGGCTCACCTGACACAATGGCGGTGACGCCTCGAGACAGGAGCAGTGACGGACATGGACGACAGGACCCGAACCCTTGCCGGCTGGTGTGGCCTCGCCTGGGCGGCGCTCACCACCGCCGCCGCCTTCTCCGGCGGCTCGGCCCCCGCGCTGGACGCCCCCGCCGACGAGGTCACGACCTACCTGCACGACCACCGGGGCGTGTTCCTCGCCGGGGTGGTGGTGTTCGTCCTGACCCTCCCGATGCTGCTCGTGTTCACCGGCGCGATCATCGGCCGCCTCCGCGACGGCACCGACAAGGGGAACACCGCGGCGGTGCTCGCCACGGCCGGGTTGGGCGTGTCGCTGGGGTGCACCGCGGTCGCCAACGCCCTGCTCGTCCCCGTGCTGCAGCAGGACCTGGGCGTCGATCCCGAGACCGTGAAGTTCCTCTACGCCAGCGTCTTCGCCGTGACCATCGCCGGCAACGCCGCCGCGGCGGCGATGATGTTCGGCTTCGCGGCCGCGGGCGCGAACACCGGCCTCGGCACGGTCGCCACCCGGTCGGCGGCGGTCATCGGGGTGATCGTGCTGGTGCTGTCCGCCGCAGGCCTCGCCGACGAGTCGATGGCGGCGCTCGCCCCCGTCGGGCTGCTGCCGTTCGTCGTGTGGATCCTGGCCGTGTCGATCGGCATGATCCGTCGACCCGGCAGCGTCCCTGCGGTCGCGGCCGGGGTCGCTACCGTCGGCGCGTGAGCGACCCGGACCATGAGGGGCCGGGGGGGGAGCACGCGCACGCTCCCCCCTCGCTCCGCGAGCGCAAGCGGGCCCAGACCCGCCGCGCCATCCTGGAGGCCTGCGCCGAGATCGAGCTGTTCCATGGCGGCGCCATCGACCCCGAGCGACTCACGTACGCCCGAGTGGCGGAGATCGCCGGCATCTCGGAGCGCACCGTCTACCGCTTCTTCCCCACGAGACAGGCGCTCGACGAGGCTTACGCCGCCGAGCGGCCGATCGGCCTCGGCCGGGCGGAGCCCCGCGACCTCGACGGGTACGCCGCCGTGATCGAGGACATCACCAAGGCATGGTCCGAGCGGATGGGCCACGTGCGCGTCGCCGAGCAGGAGATCGGCATCGAGGACTACCCGCTCAGCATCGCGGCGCGCCGCGCCCGGGACCTCGCCTTCATCGACCGCCTCGCCGACCTGACCACCAACGCAGGCGAGCTCGACGACCGTCAGCTCCGGGCCCTCGCCGCCGCCGTCCACTCCACCGTCAGCATCCGCACGCTGGCCATCAGCGCGCAGCGCTGGAACCTGACCCTCGAGGAGGCGGGCCGGGCCCACGCCTGGACGCTCCGCACCCTGCTCGCCGAGCTCACCCGGCGCGGCGCCGAACCCTGGGAGGACGCATGACCTCGACCTTCACCCCCGAGCCGTGGGAGGCGCCCGTCTCCGGGCACTGGCGCCGAGACTTCCGGATCGCCGAGTGGCTCCCCGCCCCGATGTCCCCGTCGTTCGAGACGTGGCTCCTGCCGCTGCTCGAGGACGGCTTCCGGGACGCCTCCGAGACGCTGTTCCACTTCCGGCTCGGTGACCGGCTGCACGTGACGGTGAACGGCTGGTACTTCACCAACGAAGGGGCGGTCGACGGGCTCGTGCGGACGCTGGCCCGTCACCCCCGAGCGATGCTGGCGCAGGGGATGGCCCTCGCCACCTTCCCGACGAAGCCGGAGCGGGCGCGCGACGTCCTCGCCCGGCCCGGTCGGACGTACCACGAGACCGTGGTGCAGCCCGCGCTGCAGACGGCCCTCGCCGACTCGGCCGCGGGCGTCGACGAGGACCCGGTCGGCACCGTGGAGCGCCTCGGGCGGGCGTCCGGTGCGGCGCTGCTGACGATCGTCACGACCGTCGGGTACGCGAGCAAGGCGGAGTACGCCCTCGCCCGCTTCCTCCGCACCCACCTCCCCGGAGGTGGGCCGTGTTCGCACCTCCTGCTGCTCACCGGCGTCGTCGACCCGGCGCAACCGCAGTCCCACGATGTGGTCTCGCTCGACTGGGTCGAGCCCACCTTCGGCGAGCTCGCGGTCGGCCCGCACGCCGACCCGGTCGCGCTCACCGAGCGCCACCACCGCCTCCGCGCCGACGCCGACGCAGAGGCCGAGCGCTGCCGCTCCGACCTCGCGGGCGCGAAGCGGGAGCGGTTCGACCAACTACTCGCCCTCGCCCGCGCCGCCATCGCGGACCGTGAGGCTCTCGCGAGCAGCCTGACCTACGCCTGGCCCGCCCTCCGGGCCGCCATGGCGGCCGTCGGCGAACGCCTCGCCGCGGACGGCGTGCTGGCCGAGGCCGCCGACGTCTACTTCCTCGAGCGCGACGAGATCCTCGCCGCGTGTGCCGGCGACGCCGGGCCACGAGCCGATGCGGTCGCCGAGCGTCGGGCGCGGCGTGACGCACAGCGGCGTCTGGCCGCCCCGCTGTCGCTCGGGCCCGTCGCCGGCCCCTGGAAGCAGGAGGCGAAGATCGTGGAGACGCTCTGCCACCCCCTCGATCCCGGTGTGGACCCCGTGCTGCAGGGTGTGCCCACCAGCGCCGGTGTCACCGAGGGCCCGGTGCGGGTGGTGCTCGGGCCCGACGACTTCACCGATCTCGTGCCCGGCGAGATCCTGGTCGCCCCGCTCACCGCGCCGGCGTGGACACCGTTGTTCGCCCTGGCCGCGGCCGTCGTCACCGACAGCGGCTCGCCCTTCTCGCACACGTCCGTCGTCGCTCGCGAGTACGGCATCCCCGCAGTGGTGGGCACCGGCGACGCCACCACCGCGCTGCGCACCGGCGACCTCGTCCGGGTCGACGGGCACACCGGGGCGGTGACGCGGTTGGACCCGCACCGGTAGCATCGGTGGCGATGCCGACCTACGAGTACCGGTGCCGCGCCTGCGGGGAGACCTTCGAGCTCCGCCGGTCGATGGCCGACTCCGACGCCCCGGCGTCGTGCCCGTCCGGGCACGACGACACCACCCGCCTGCTGAGCGTGTTCGCCTCGGTGGGCTCGGACACCGCCTCGGGCCCCGCGCCCAGCGCCGGCCCGCCCCCGGGCCCGTGCGGCGGCGGTTGCGCCTGCTACCCGGGCTGACCAGCACCCGATCACGTTGCCGCCGGGCCGGACCGCGGTCGGTCAGCCCCAGATGGCGTCGAGCAGGCGGGTGCGCACCGTGCGTAGCGCCGGGAGGAGGGCGCCCAGCACGGCGACGACGAGCATCACCCCCCCGTTGCGGCGCAGCACCTGGCCCGTCACCGAGAGGGTGACCGGTCCGGTCGGGAACGAGAGGGGGTGGTGGTCGAACAGGGGCACGACGGCACCGAGCATGAGCAGCGCACCCAGGCCGACCCCGGCGAGGCCGAAGACGGTGGCCCGCAGCAGGTAGCTCCCCACGATGGCCGACGGTGTGATCCCGATGGCGCGCTCGATGCCGATCGTGCGCCGCTTGGCCGCGAGGTCGACGTAGGTGACGATGAACACCGTGATGGCGGCCACGAAGAGCGACACCGCTCCCAGGATGCGCCCGATGAGCCGGAACGAGGCCACCTGCTCGTCGAGGCTGCTGGAGAGGTCCTCCCAGGTGTCGACCGTGAGCGAGTCGACCTCAGCCGTGACCGAGTCCGCCACCACGTCGACGTCGGTGCCGTCGCTGCGCACTGCGATCGAGGTCGCCCGGCCGTCGAGGGCGGGGACCTTGGCCGTGGCGTCTCCCGCGGTGATGAAGGCGCGGGCGTTGCCCTGGGCGAGCTGGTCCTCGTAGATGCCCACGACCTCGTAGTCGTGACGAGCGCCGTCGACGAGGGTGATCGAGACGGTGTCGCCCGCGTGCACGGTCTGCAGCGACTGGCGGAGCCCGTCGCGGTCGGCGCCGGCGATGCGTATGCCGAGCACGACGGCGTCACGGTCCCCCCGCTCGAGGAAGCGGCCTTCGACCAGGTGCTGCGGTGTGGCGAAGACGTCGCCGTAGCCCTCCGGGTCGATGGCCAGCACGGGCCACGAGTTGGTGCGGTTCCCGTGGGAGACCTGGTTGCCGGCGAGCATCGTCGCCGTCGCGGCATCGACACCCTCGACCGACCGCACCGCGTCGGTGACCGCGGCGCTGTCCTCGATGACGAGGTCGTCGGCCCCGGGCGTGAGGACGAGGTCGCCGGTGACCGACGAGCGCAGCTCGTGCTCGATGCCCTCGATCGCCCCCTGGATGAGCGACGGGATGAACAGCAGCTGGGCGTAGACGAGGGCCATCATCGTCACCGTGAGGGCGAGCACCCCCCAGTTGCCACGGGTGATCGACCGGAGCCCGAGGAACCACGCCGTCCGCCCCGAACGCCATCGGGCCAGGTGGCCATCGCGCGCGACGGGGGTCGGGGCCGCAGCGGACCGGGACACCGCGGCGGGCGCGGCCATCAGAAGTAGGGGGCGACGAGACTGCCGTCGCGGAGGTAGAGGAGATCGCTCGCGTAGCGGCGGTGGTCCGGGTCGTGGGAGACGAACACGATGGTGACGCCCAGGTCGGCGTTCATCCGCACGAGTGCCTCCATCACGGTCCCGGTCGCCCGCGAGTCGAGGTTGCCAGTGGGCTCGTCGGCGAAGAGGATCCCCGGTCGGTTGACCAGTGCTCGAGCGATGGCCACCCGCTGCTGCTGGCCGCCCGACAGCTCGTTGGGGCGGTGGTCGGCCCGATCGGCGAGGTCGACCAGCTCGAGCAGCTCGGCGGCACGGCGCTGGGCCACCTTCTTGCGCGCCCCGTGCATCAAGGCCGGCAGCGCGACGTTCTCGGCCGCCGAGAGCTCGGGGAGGAGGGCGTACTCCTGGAAGACGTAGCCCAGCCGATCGAGGCGGAGCGCCGAGCGCCGACGCTCGTCGAGGGTGGCGACGTCGGCCCCCTCCAGGCACAGGGTGCCGGTGGTGGGCACGTCGATGAGCCCCAACTGGCGCAGGAGCGTGGACTTGCCCGATCCGCTCTTGCCCATGATGCACACCATCGCCCCCGAGGCGATGGAGAACGACACGTCGTCCACCGCGACGACCGCGGTCGCGCCCTGGCCGTACGTTCGTCCGAGATGGCTGGCTTCGACAGCGGGCGCGCTCAACGCCGGTGCGGCGGGCGATGCAGTGGACGGGAGCACGAGGTCACGGTAACAAAAGTGATAGTCACTTACAAGTACAAGTTACCCACAGTTCTCGCTGGCGAACCGGCTACGGTGGCGCCGTGACTGAGCCGCCGCCCGGGCTCCGCGAGCGAAAGAAGGCCGTCACCCGGCTCCTCCTGCGCGAGCGGGCGCTCGAGTTGTTCCGGCAACAGGGCTTCGAGCAGACCACCGTCGCTCAGATCGCCGCGGCCGCCGACGTGAGCGAGCCGACCTTCTTCCGCTACTACCCCTCGAAGGTGGCCGTCGCGCTCGCGCCCATCACCGACGGGATCGAGTTGGCCATCACCTCGATCGAGGCCCGCCCCGCCGCAGAACCACCCCTCGCGGCGTGCATCGCCGTGGCGGAGATGGCCTCGGCGGTCGGGCTCAACCCGAAGCCGGAGGCCGCCACCGACCTCCGCCGCCTCCGGGAGAGCACCCCGTTGCGCTCGGGCGTGGTGCAACTCTTCGACGACGCGGCCGACCGCCTCACCCTCGACTTCAGCCGGCGGCTCCACATCGACCCCGGCGAGCCCGTCGCCCGCCAGACCGCGGCGGCGGTCATGGGGACGATCCTGGCCGTGTTCCGGCACTGGGTCGACGATCCCGAGGGGCCCGACCTCGGCCGCGCCGCCGCCGACGGGTTCCGCCGCCTCCAGCAGGGTCTGCGCTGAGACGACCCCTCCGCCCCGCCGCCCCGCATCAGCCCCCGTCGGTGCTGACGCCGGCGGCCTCCTCGGGATGATCGACGAGCGAGCGCGGGGCGAAGGGCGCGTCCTCGGCCCATAGAGTCGGCTCATGGAGCAGGCCCGCGGCGCCCTCGCGGAGACGGCCCTGTTCCTCGCAGCAGTCGCCCTGCTGGTGGCCGGCGGCGGGCTGGCCGTCGCCGGGCACGAAGGCGGGGCCGACGCGGTGTGGGCGGCCGCCACGCTGCTGGGGATCGGTCCCGGCGTCTTCTGGCTCGTGCAGGCCGCCCGGCAGGGTCGGCTCGGCGTCGACGTCGTGGCCGTGCTCGCCCAGGTCGGCGCCCTGGCCGTGGGCGAGTACCTGGCCGGCGCCATCATCACCGTGATGCTGGCCAGTGGCCGCATGCTCGAGGCGCGAGCGGGATCACGGGCCGAGCGAGACCTCCGAGCGCTCGTCGGCCGGGCGCCCCGATCCGTGCACCGGTACCGGGACGGCGACTTGGCGGAGACCTCGATCGACGATGTGCAGCCCGGCGACCTCCTCCTGGTCCGGCCCGGCGAGGTGCTCGCGGTCGACGGCCTGGTCGAGTCCGGGGTCGCCGTACTCGACGAATCGGCCTTGACGGGTGAGCCACTTCCCGTCGAGCACCGCCTCGCCGACGCCGTCCGCAGCGGCACCGTCAACGCGGGCCCCGCGTTCGACCTGCGATCGAGCACCACCGCGGCCGGGAGCACCTACGCCGGGGTGGTCCGCCTCGTCGAGCAGGCCCAGGCGGACAGCGCTCCCTTCGTGCGCACGGCCGACCGCTTCGCGGGCTGGTTCCTCCTCGTGAGCGTCGTCCTTGCCGGTGCGGCCTGGGCGGCGACCGGCGACCCCGTCCGGGCGGTCGCGGTGCTCGTCGTGGCGACGCCCTGCCCGTTGATCCTCGCCGCGCCGGTCGCCGTCGTCTCGGGACTCTCGCGGGCGGCGCGGATCGGCGTCATCGTCAAGGGCGGCGCCGCCCTCGAGCAGCTCGCGGCGGGCACGATCCTGCTCCTGGACAAGACCGGAACCCTCACCGAGGGGAGGCCCTCGGTCGCGGAGGTGATCTCCGCCGGGGCGATGCCGGGAGAGGAGGTGCTGCGACTCGCGGCCTCGCTCGACCAGGTGTCACCGCACGTGCTCGCCGCCGCCGTCGTGCAGGCTGCCAGGGGGCGCGGCATCGATCTGGTGCTGCCGTCCGGGGTGGAGGAGGTCCCCGCCCACGGCGTCCGCGGCCGCGTGGACGGGCAGGAGGTCGCGGTCGGCAAGGCGGCATGGATCCTGCCCGACGCGCCGCCGGCACCCTGGGTGCGGACGGTCCGACGTCGGGCCGACCTCGATGGTGCGCTCACGATGTTCGTCCGGGTCGACGGTGCCGCGGCCGGGGCGGTCGTGCTCGACGATCCCCTCCGCTCGGATGCGCCACGGACCATCCGGGCGCTCCGTCGCAGCGGCATCGAGCAGGTCATCATGGTCACCGGGGACCGCACCGACGTCGCCGAGTCCGTCGGCGCGGTGCTCGGGGTCGATGTCGTGCTGGCCGAGCGAACCCCCGAGGAGAAGGTGGACGCGGTGGCCGAGGCCGGCCGCCACGGGTCCACGATCATGGTGGGCGACGGCATCAACGATGCTCCCGCCCTGGCGCTGGCCGACGTGGGCGTCGCGGTCGGCGTGCGGGGATCCACTGCCTCGTCGGAGGCGGCCGACGTCGTGCTCACGGTCGACCGCCTCGACCACCTCGCCGAAGGGATCGGCATCGCCAAGCGGTCGCAGCGCATCGCGCTCCAGAGCGTGGTCGTGGGCATGGGCCTCTCGGGCGCGGCCATGGTCGCCGCGGCGTGCGGCTACCTCCCGCCGGTCTGGGGGGCGGTGCTCCAGGAGCTCATCGACGTGGCAGTGATCCTGAACGCGCTCCGGGCGCTCGCCCCCGGCCGCCACCACGCCCGACGGCTCGACGCGGAGGGCTCGGCACTGGCTCGCCGCTTCAGCGAGGAGCACCGGTCGCTCCGTCCCGAACTGGACCAGCTCCGGATCACCGCCGACACCCTCGACACGGACGATCCCATCCGGGCGCTGACCGAGGTGCGGAAGGTGTACCGCTTCCTCGCCGAGGACTTGTTGCCCCACGAGGAGGCCGAGGATCGGGCGTTGTACCCGGCGGTCGCCCGCACCCTCGGCGGGGTCGACCCGACCGCCGCCATGTCTCGGGGCCACGTGGAGATCGGCCACCAGGTCCACCGACTCGGTCGCCTGCTCGATGAGGTCCCGGCCGACGGACCCGACGAGGAGGACCTGGTCGAGATGCGGCGCCTGCTCTACGGGCTGCACGCCATCCTGCGCCTGCACTTCGCCCAGGAGGACGAGGGCTACCTCTCCCTCGCCGAGCCGGAGGCCGACGCCCGCACGGCCGACCCGGCACCCACCTGACGGAGCCGGCCGAACCTGGTTAGCGTGCCGCCATGGACTTCGCGACGGTACGGGTCGCGGCGGTCCAGGCCACGCCGGCCGTGCTCGACGCCGAGGCCACCATCGACCGGGTCGTCGAACGGATGGGGAGCGCCGCGGCGCAGGGGGCGAGCCTCGTGGTGTTCCCCGAGTGCTTCGTGTCGCTCTACCCGAGCGGCGCCTGGGCGGCCGCGGCGGCGACCTGGTCGGCCGCCTGCGACGAGCTCTGGGAGCGCATGTGGGCGTCGAGTGTCGATGTGGGCGGTCCCCAGGTCGGTCGCCTCGTGGCCGCCTGTGCCGACCTCGGCGTCCATCTCGCCATCGGCGTGAACGAGCGCGAGGACCACCGGCCGGGTTCGCTCTACAACACGCTCCTCGTGATTGGGCCGCAGGGCGTCGCTCATCGCCACCGGAAGCTCATGCCCACCATGCACGAGCGGGTGTTCCACGGCGTCGGCGCCGGCGACGACCTCTCAGTGGTGGACCTTCCCGGCGTGGGCCGGGTGGGTGGGCTCATCTGCTGGGAGAACCGCATGCCCCTCGCCCGCTGGGCGGTGTACCAGGGCGGGCCCCAGATCTGGTTGGCGCCGACGGCCGACGACAGCGAGTCCTGGCTGGTGTCGATGCGCCACATCGCCATCGAGGCGGGCGCCTTCGTGGTGAGTGTCCCCCAGTACATCCCGACCACTGCGTTCCCCGAGGACTTCCCCCTGGCGCTCCCGCCCGACGGCACCGTGCTCGGACGCGGGGGCGCCTGCATCGTCGCCCCGTCCGGTGAGGTCATCGCCGGCCCCCTCTACGACGAGGAGGGCATCGTCACGGCCGACTGCGACCTCAGGGACGCACTGCACGCAAAGCGCTACTTCGACGTCGTCGGCCACTACGGCCGATCCGACGTGCTGGCGCCGACGACGCCGGCCGGCGAGGGGCCGGCGCCCGAGGGGCCGACCGGGCCCCGCTGACCGGCGCGCCGCTCACTCCGCGGCATCCTTGGACCGCGCACGGCGCTTGCCCTCGTGCATGGCTTGCACCCGGGCGACGGGGATGGCGCCGCCCTCGTCCACGAGGTCGGGAGGGAGCGCCTGCGCCGCGGGCATGGACTCCGCCCACGGATCGCGGTCGCCCAACCGGTCGAGGGCGTTCTGGAGCGTGAAGTCCGTCGGCGCCACGTCGTCAAGGTCGTCCCAACCCAGCGGGAACGACACGGGCACGCCCGGTCGCAGGCGGGGGCTGTAGGCCGCCACCACCGTGGCGCCGGCACCCCGGGTCGAGTCCACGAACACCTTCCCGTCCCGATCGTCCTTCACGAAGGCGGTGGTGGCGATGTCGGGGACGAGGCGCTCGACCCTGGCTGCGAGGGCGCGGGTCGCGGCGGCGGCCTGCGCCCCGTCCACCTCGGCGGACACAGGCACGAACACGTGGATCCCCTTGGCCCCGCTCGTCTTGACCGCGCCGACCAGGCCCGCCTCGTCGAGCACCGTGCGGACCGCGTGGGCTACCCGCACCGCGGCCACGAATCCGTCGCCCTCGGGTGGGTCGAGGTCGATGACGAGGTGCGTCGGACGGTCGAGGTCGGGCAGGCGGCCGAGCGAGGGGTGGTACTCGATGGCCCGCTGGTTGGCGAACCACACGAGGGTCCGGCGGTCGTTGCAGAGCGCGTAGGCGACCTCCCGCTTCGAGGTCTCGGCCCAGAGGGTCACCGTCTGCACCCACTCGGGCGTGCCCCGCGGGACGTTCTTCTGCATGAACGCCTCCTGGCCCCGGTGCACCCGGATGGTCGACAGGGGGCGGTCCTCGAGGACGGGCAGGAGCCGGTCGCGCACGCCGTCGAGGTACTCGAGGAGGTCGCGCTTGGTGGCGTCGGCGCCGTCGAACAGCGGTTGGTCGAGGTTGGTGAGCGGCACCCCCGCCCTCGACTCGCCGCTGGCGTCCCTGGCCATCGAGGGCAGGCTACGCGCTCGGGGCGGCTCCGCCGCGTGGCGCCACGTTGACGGCACATGCGGTTGACACGACGTCACTTTGACGTCATTATGACGTCGTGGACCTGAACCGATACGTCGCAGAGTTGCAGCAGGAGCTGCTGACCGCCGCCGAGGCGGGGGGCGAGGACGCCGTCGAGCTCGCCCAGCGCCTGGTGGCCCCCCTCCGCTCGTCGACCCGCCTCGTCCTGCTGGACGCCCTCGCCGCCGCTGCGGCCGACATCACCAGCGAGCTCGCGCCCGGCGGGGTGGAGCTGCGACTGCGCGGTCGTGACCCCGAGTTCGTGGTCACCCCGCCCGACGACGGCACCGAGTCGGTCGCCGCCCCGCCCGCCCCCCTCCCGGCACCGGTCGAAGCGCCGGTGGAGGGCGACGACGCCGGCACCGCCCGAGTCACCCTGCGCCTCCCCGAGCCCCTCAAGGTGCGGGTGGAGGACGCCGCCGGCCGCGACGGCCTCTCGGTCAACGCCTGGCTCGTCCGCACCCTGTCCGGCGCGCTCGGTGACCGGCCGCCGTCCACCCACCCCCGCCCCCCGTCGAGCGGCCAGCGCTTCACCGGCTGGTCACGCGCCTGACGCCATCCCCGACCGCACCCCACCCCGACCGCACCCCACCCCGGAGGACCCCATGCCCCGCTTCCCCACCACCGGACCCGTCACCGTCACCGTCGAGCTCCTCGGCGACGTGCGCTTCACCGCCGGCGACCGCGGAGACGTCGACGTCGACGTCCGCCCGGGCGACCCGACCAAGGCCGCCGACGTCAAGGCCGCCGAGGCGACCACGGTCGAGATGACCGCCGGCCACCTCGTGGTCAAGACCCCTCGCTCCTGGCGTCGCTTCACCCCCTTCGGCGGCCACGAGATGGTGGACGTCACCATTGAGCTGCCCACCGGGTCGCAGGTGACGGTCGACTCCGACTTCGGTGCCATCGTGGCCGACGGCGAGCTCGGCGCCTGCCAGGTCACGACCGGGATGGGCGACGTCCGCCTCGACGCCACCGGCAGCCTCGCGGCGCGCAGCGGCTTCGGCTCGGTCAGCGTCGAGCGCGTCCGGGGCGACGCCGAGCTCTCCACCGGCTCGGGTCGCATCCGGGTCGAGCACGTCGACGGGGCCGCCCGCGTCAAGAACTCGAACGGGTCGACCACCGTCGGCGAGGTCGGCGGCGACCTCCGGGTCAAGGCCGCCAACGGCGACATCGTCGTCCGCCGCGCCCGCAGCTCCGCGGTCGCCAAGACCGCCTGCGGCGACGTCCGCGTGCTCGAGGTCGAGCGGGGCACGCTGGTGGCCGAGACGTCCGCCGGCGAGGTCGAGGTCGGGGTCCTGCCCGGCACCGCCGCCTGGATCGACGCGGTCACCCGCTTCGGGCGCGTCCGCAACGCCCTGGACCAGGGCGGCGAACCGGGCCCAGACGACGAGCGCGCCGAGCTGCGCCTGCGCACCAGCGCCGGCGACATCCTCATCGACCGCGCCGCCCCCGACAACGCCGCGCCGGCGCTCGAAGCGGACAGCACCGGGTGACCGCCGGCGCCGCCTGGGGCACCTACCTCCCCGACCAACTGACCTGCAACGTCAGTCGCGACGAGATCAGGGCATGCCGGTGATCATCGCGAGGACGTCGAGGACCTGGTGCGACACGGTCGGCCCGACGTTGCCTTGGGTCGGCGAGCACCGCTCGACCGCCACGGCCCGCATCTGTTCCACGAGGGCGCAGCTCTTCTCAGTGAGCCCGTTCGCGTCATCGGGATCGATGGCAACGTGGCTCGGGAAGGTCCGCAACGTGGAGGTGAGTGGGACCACGAACACCGTCGACGGTCGGAACCGCAGGAAGCCATCCGCCGTGGTGATGACCGCCGGACGGGTGAAGCCTGCCTCTGATCCGACGGGCGTGCCGAAGTCGACGGTGACGATGTCCCCGAAGTTCACGGTGCGAGGTCGGCGTTCAACCAGGCGTCGCGCTCACGTGCATAGGTCGTCCATGCCTCGGGGTCCGCGCGGAGCCTCTGCTCCGCCGCCGCCATCTCCTCGAAGAAGCGCTCGCGGCGCAGCGACTCCAGCGCGGCATCGAGCGTCTCCGCCATGGTCGCGCGGCGATCCTCCGCGAGTTGCCGAAGTCGTTCCCGCTGGTCGATGCTCACGCGTATGGTGGTAGAGCCGACGGTCATACGCAGAGTCTACATAGGACGGTTCGATCACGTCTCGTCTGCAGTGCACTGAACTCTTGCAGTTTACTGCAGAAAATGGGACTCTGCTCGAGTGGCCGCAGTGAGCTCGGCGTCGACCGCCAATCGCACGGACCGTCGCCGCGAGCGGACGCGGGCGGCCATCATCGACGCCGCCACCACCCTGTTCGCCGAACGCGGCCTGCGGGAGACGAGCATCCAGGACATCTGCGGCGCGGCCGACATCGCGGAGCGGACCTTCTTCAACCACTTCCCCACCCGCGAGCACCTCTACGAGGCGATCGCCGACCGTCGGATCGAGGGGCTCACCGCGGCGATCGACAGGGTCACCGCAGACCCCCGACCGCTCACGGACCGCCTGCCGGACCTGTTCTCCACCATCGGCCGCACCGTGGCCGCTCAGCCCGCGTACCGCGAGCTCGTCGGGGCGATGTTGAACACGCGGCCCTACGGGGCCAGCCCGCTGTCCCGGTCGACCCCCGCCGCGACGGCCGTGCTCGCGCTCGTCGTCGACGCGGTCGGACGGGGCGAGGTCACCACCCGGTCCCGGTCGGAGGTGCTCGCCGACCTGCTCCTCGGGTCGCTGCTCATGGCCGTGGCCAACTGGAGCTCAGACCCGGCCTTCGACCTCGAGCGAGAGCTCGCCGACGCGGCGGCCACGCTCCTCGTGCTGTTCGACCCCGGCCCCCACCAGGGCCCCGACCGACGGAGTGGACGACGATGATCGACGACCTGGACCGGGCGGCCGAGCTCCTGCTCACCGACCCGATGGCCCTGTTCGACTGGTCGGTGACGCAGGTCGAGCGCGTCGACCGCGCCACCATCCAGGAGGTGCAACGCCGGGCCATGGGGTTGCGGTTCGCCGAGCACTACGCGGGCATCGAGATCCTGCGGAAGCTGGCCGACCGCCAGGGCGTCACCGAGCTCGTCGAGTTCGACGACGTCGTGCCCCTCCTGTTCGCCCACACCGCGTTCAAGTCGTACCCGTCCTCGCTCCTCACCAACCGGCGCTTCGACCTCCTCGCGAAGTGGCTCGACAAGCAGACCGTGTACGACCTGTCGACGGTCGATCTCAGCGGCTGTTCGGGGCTCACCGAGTTCGTCGAGCGCATCGACGACCAGAGCGAGCTGCACGTGCTCACCTCGTCGGGCACGACGGGCACGATGTCGCTGATCCCGAAGTCGAAGCGGATGACCCGCTACGCGATGGCCATCTGGCACGACTTCATGTTCCAGGAGTTCGGCACGGAGCCGACCGAGGCGCAGCGCACCGCCACGGTCGACATCGTCTGGCCCACCTTCGCCAGGGGCACGGTCGGCGTCCTGCGCACCATCCCCGAGCTCATCGACGCGTTCTGCGGCGGCGACCGCTCCCGGTTCCACGAGCTCTACGACTTCGGGGTCGACTCCGACCTGCTGGTGCTCGCCAGCCAGCTCCGCATCGCCGCGTCGAAGGGCGAGCTCGACCGGGTCGAGATCTCACCCGACCTGCTGGCCAAGAAGGAGGCCTTCGAGGCCCAGCTGGCCCGGATGCCCGCGGACATGGCCCGCTTCCTCGAGCAGACCACCACCGAGCTGGCCGGCGAGCGGGTCTTCATGATCGGCAGCGCCCAGCAGCTCCACGACATGGCCAGCGCCGGCCTCGAGCGTGGGGCCGAGGCCGTGTTCGCCCCGGACTCGATCATCCTCACCGGTGGCGGGATGAAGGGCGCCGTGCTGCCCGACGACTGGCTCGACGCCGTCCATCGGTACCTGGGCGTCGAACGGCTCCGCAAGGGCTACGGGTTCTCGGAGGGCGGCACGTTCCACTGGCGCTGCGAGCTCGACCGGTACCACCTGATGCCCTGGGTGATCCCCTTCGTGCTCGACCCGGACACCAGCGAGCCGCTCCCCCGGTCCGGCGTCGTGACCGGTCGGGGCGCCTTCTACGACCTGCTCTCCGACAGCCACTGGGGCGGCGTCATCACCGGCGACGAGCTGACCATCGACTGGGACACCCCGTGCGCGTGTGGTCGCAACAGCCTGCACATCGCCGACGACATCGTCCGCTACACCGAGAAGGAGGACGTCGACGACGACCGCATCACCTGCAACGCCACGCAGAGCTTCGCCGAGGAGGCGGTCGACTTCATGGCCGACTTCGCGCTGTGAGCGGGTTCACGGTCCCGCTGTTCCTGCGGGGCCAGGTGATCGAGGAGGACCTCGTCCCGTTCGGGCTGCGCACCCGCGGCGGCTTCTCGGCGCCCGACCCCCACCGCTACCTCCACCGGATCCCGCTGCGCAGCCCCGGCGACCTCGCCGACCTCTACACCCTGACCTTCGACGACCTCGTCGAGCTCATGGAGCGCCTCGGCGAGGCGCTCGACTTCGACACCAACGTGCACCTGCAGCAGGCCTTCGAGGCGTCGGTGGCCGCCAACCCGCTGCCCGAGTCGATGCTGCGGGTGAGCTACCAGGTGCTGGCGCCGATCTTCGCCCGCGACGCCGTGGTCGAGCTGGCCGAGACCAGCGTCGGGATCGACCACCTCGAGGGCTGGGTCCCCCGCCGCATGCACGACGGGCGCGACCTGCGGGTGCGGGCCTTCGGCGCCCGCACGCTGCACATCCCGGCGGGCAACGGCGGCATCGTCTCGGCACTCACCATCCTGCGCAGCGTCATCACCCGCAGCGACGCCATCATCAAGGCGCCCTCGAACGACCCGCTGACCGCGCTGGCCATCGCCCGCACCCTGGCCGACATCGCCCCCGACCACCCGGTCACCCGGCACCTCGTGGTCGCTTACTGGAAGGGCGGCGACGAGGTGGTCGAGTCGGCCCTCTACCGGCCCGAGCACATCGAGAAGATCGTGGCCTGGGGCGGCCTGGCGTCGGTGCGTCACGTGAACAAGTACGTCCAGCCCGGCCTCGAGCTGATCGCCCTCGACCCCAAGCGCTCGGCGACCATCATCGGGCCCGAGGCCTTCGCCGACGAGGCCACCCTCGACGAGGTGGCGGCGCGCGCCGCGGTGGACGTGGGGGTCGCCAACCAGGAGGGCTGCGCCAACGCCCGGGTGATCTACGTGCTGAGCGGCACCGACCCCGAAGGGCTCGAGCGGGCCAACCGGCTCGGCGAGCGCATCCACCAGAAGATGGTGGACCTGCCGCCGCACGTCAGCACGCCGCCGACCTACGTGAACCGCGAGCTGAAGGACCACCTCGACGCCACCCGGCTCGAGGACGACTGGTACCGGGTGTACGGCGGCGAGCAGAACGAAGGAGCGGTCATCGTCTCCCAGCTCGACGAGCCGGTGGACTACAGCGCCCTGCTGTCGTGCCGGGTCGCCAACGTCGTCCCCGTCGACGGCATCGAGAAGGTCACCGCCGCGGTCAACGCCTACACGCAGACGATCGGGATCTACCCCGAGTCGCTCAAGGCCGAGCTGCGCGACATCCTGCCGCTGTTCGGGGCGCAGCGCCTCACGTCGCTCGGTTACGCCTGCAACGTGACGGTGGCCATGCCCCAGGACGCCATCGAGCCGATCCGGCGCATGTGCCGGTGGATCGTCGACGAGGAGTGCGACGCAGCACGGGTGACGCCCATCTGGGAGCTGGCCGCCCCGGCGGCAGCCACGTCGTGAGGTCCCGACTGAGCTCGTGTCGCCATAGCGTCACCTCATCGGATCCGCGACCCCCGCTGCGACAGGCCATCGGCGCGGCTACGTGCTGGTTCTCGCCGGCGCCACGCTCTTCGGGGTCAACGCCAGCGTGTCGAAGGTCGTCCTCTCCAGCGGCATGGAGCCCGCCCGCCTGACCGCGCTGCGGTGCACCGGCGCCGCCCTCGGCCTGCTGCTCGTGCTGAAGACCGTCCGGCCGACCTCGCTGCACATCCCGAAGGCGGAGATCCCGAAGCTGATCGTGCTCGGCCTCAGCGGCGCGGCGCTGCTCCAGTGGCTCTACTTCGTCGCCCTCGATCGCCTCCCGGCGGCGATCGCCCTGTTGCTGGAGTTCACCGCACCGCTGATGGTGGCGGTGTTCTCGGTCGTCGTCCTGCGCCATCACATCGCCCGCCAGGTGTGGTGGGCCCTCGGGCTGGCCCTGCTGGGCCTCGCGCTGGTCGCCCAGGTGTGGACCGACGTGGGCCTCGACCTCGTCGGCGTCCTGGCCGCGCTCGGCGCGGCGGCGCTGCTCGCCACGTTCCACCTGCTCGGCAAGCACATGCTCGAGACCAGGGATCCCCTCGTCCTGAGCTTCTGGATGTTCGCCATCTCGTCGGTCTTCTGGGCCATCGTCCAACCGTGGTGGGACTTCGATCCGGGCGTGCTGACCGAGCCGACCTCGATGCTGGGGCGGCTCGCCGCCTACACGATCCCCGTCTGGCTGGGTGTGCTCTGGGTGATCGTCCTGGGCACGCTGGCGCCCTATGCCCTCGAGGTCTTCGGCCTCCGGCACCTCTCCGCCACGACGACCGGCATCGTCTCCATGATCGAGCCGGTGGTCGCCGCCACCGTCGCCTGGATCTGGCTCGAGGAGGTGCTCAACGGCGTCCAGCTCCTGGGGGGCCTGCTCGTGCTCACGGGCGTCGGCCTCGTCCAGGTCGCGCGCTCCGGCGCCGACGAACCCGAGCCCGAACCACCCCTGGTCGGCGAGGCGGCGCCCGTGCAGTGAGCCGTGGCGCTGCCCTCACCCCGTCCCCTGAACCGTCGGCGGGCGGTGCGGTCAGCGGGCCTGCACGACCGGGCCAGCGGCCGTGGAGGACGACTCGCGGGCGCCGGGCCGCTGTAGGAAGATCGAGGGGTGAGCGGCTCCCCGTCTCGGGATCTCGACCCGACCCGGGACTTCCTGTGCCCACGGTTGGTGGGCCGCGACGAGGCGCTGACACTCGTCCGTCGATCGGTGGCCGTGCCTGGTCGGGGAGGCGTGACGGCCATCCTCGCCACAGCCGGGGTCGGCAAGACCGCGCTCGCCAGGGAGGCGCTCCTCGGCGGCACCCTGCGGGTGCTCGAGGGCCGCGCCACCCCGGACGGTCCACCACTGCGGGCACTGGCCGAGGTGGCGGTCGCGGCCCTCGTCGCAGGCGCGGACGCCGAGGCACCGGAGTTGGCGCCGCTCGCCGCAGGACTCTCACCGCTGCTCCCCGGCCACGCCCCCGACATCGGCGATTCGACATCGTTCCCGCTGCTCGTCGCCGAGGCGCTCCTCGCCCTGATCGCCACGGTCGACGACCCCGTCGCCCTCGTGATCGACGACCTGCACTGGGCTGATCGCGACACGTTGGCGGCCGTCGAACGCCTGGCCGACCGGGCCGAGGGTCGATGCATCGGCATCGTCCTGGCCGCCCGCCCGGGTTCACCGGCCGCCGATCTCTTCGCCCGCCTCGAGCAGCGTCGCTCGGCGCGCGTCCTGCGCCTCGATCCGCTCGACAAGGCCGGTGTCGCCTCCATGGTCGCCGCCTGTCTGGGGAGCGAAGCGCCCGCCGGCCTGCTCGACCTCCTGGCAACGGCGGACGGCCGGCCCTTCGAGATCGAGGAGCTGCTCCGCACCGCCGCAGAGGTCGGCATGCTCCGTCGCGGCGACACAGGTTGGGAGTTGGCGGCGACCCACTCGCTGCCGCTCCCGGCGACGCTACGGGCCTCCATCGAGCTTCGACTCCGCGGCCTCGACCCCCCGGTTGTCCGGCTCCTCCGCCTCGCCGCAGCTCTGGGCCCCGGCGTACCCACCGATCTCGTCGCCGTCGGCGCCGGCTCATCGCCGGGCGAGGCGAGTCTCGAGGAGGCGGTACGAGCCGGAGCCTCGGTCCAGCTGCTCCACCCGGACGGGCCCGGCATCGCCTTCCGTCACGCGCTCACCGCAGATGCCATCGCGGAGACGGTCGGCGCCGACGAGCGGGCGGCAGCGGCCGCCGCGGCGCTCGCCGCCGTCGACGACGGGCTCGTCGCGGCCCCCTCCCCGGAGGTCATGGGCCACCTGGCCTGCGTCGCTCGCCTCCCCGACCGGGCGGCGGGCTGCTATCTGGAGGCGGCCGGCCATCATCTCGAGCGGGCGGCGGTGGGCGCGGCCGTCGATGATCTCGACCGTGCCGCGACGCTCGTCGAGGACCCGGCGATGCGGCGGATGATCGGCCTGGCCCGGGTCGACGCGTTGGCGCTCGTCGGGCGCGGCGAGGAGGCGTTGACGCAAGCGGCCGTCGTCGCGGCGGGCGGCCCGCTCGACCCCGCCGACGAGGCCCGCCTCGATCTGGCGCGGGCTCGTGCCGCCGCCCGCGGCGAGGAAGCCGAGCACTGGATCCGAGCCGCCCTCGATGCCGCCACGGGCACCGAGATGTGGCCCTCGGTCGCCGCCACCGCAGCCCTCCTCGCGGTCGACCGGGGCGATCTCGCCGCCGCCGAGGACCTGGCCGAACACAGCCGGCGGGCGGCGGTCGACGACCCGATGGCCACCTGCCAGGCCCTCGAGGTGCTCGGCCGCGTCGCCCGGGCCGGTGATCTCGAGTCGGCACGTGGCTTCTTCACCGAGGCCATGGCGACGGCCGAGCTGCACGGCTTGGCGCTCTGGCACGCCCGCGCGCTGCACGAACGGGCAACGATCGCTCAGTTGCAGTCGTTGGACCTCGCCGACCTGGTGCTGGCCCGGGACGCCGCGGTCCGCGCCGGCGCTCCCGGCCTGGTGGGCGCGGTCGACTTCCATCTCGCCGCCGTGCAGGCCACACGCTTCGAGGGTGACCCGGCCCTGGAGGTCGCCCGTCGCCGCATCGACCTTGCCCGCGCGCTCGACGACGAGCACGGAGAGGCCTGGGGTTGGCTGCTCGTGGGGTACGCACATGTGGTGTCGGGCCGTCACCGGCAGGCAGAGCCCGCGTTCGCGGAGGCACTCCGACGGCGCCCGGACGATGTGGAGATCGGCGCCCTGGTGCCCCAGCTGCGTGACGGCCTGAGCGCGCTGCTCGACGGCGATGCCGATCGGGCCCACGGTCCGTATGCAGCGGCAATGGACCGGCTCTCCGCGGGTGGGGCCGCGGTCACGCCGCTGCCTCCCTGGTACCTCGGCCCGCTGTTGTCCACGGTCCTCGACCGCGGTGGCGCCGAGGCGAGGGCCGCCGCCGATCAGCCCGCCCTCGACGTCGCGGTGACCTGCAGGCCGACAGCCCTCCTGGCGGAGGCCGTCGACTTCGGTCGACGCGGCCAGATCGCTGACGCGCGCGCACGGGCGGCCACGGCGGAAGCGCTCTGGGCGGGGCATCCGGGGGTCGAGGGCCAACGCCGGCTGGCCCTGTGGCTGGCGGCGTCGCCGGCCAAGGACGACGGGTGGGGTGAGCCCGTCCGCTGGCTCACCGACACCGCGGCCTGGGCGGAAACGTTGGGGTACCCCGGGCTGGCGGACGACTGCCGCGCCCAGCTTCGGGCCGCGGGCGTCGTTCCGAGACGGCGGCGAGGCACGACTGCGGTACCCCCGGCTCTCCAGGCGTGCGGGGTCACGAGCCGCGAGGTGGACGTCCTCGTGCTCCTCATCGACGGAGGAACGAACGCGGCGATCGCCGAGCGGCTTCATCTGTCGCCGCGCACGGTCAAGGGCTACGTGGAGCAGTTGCTCACGAAGACCGGCGCCGCGAACCGGGCGGCCCTGGCGTCGATGGCGGTGTCGAGCGGGCTCCGCGGTCGGGCCGAACGGCACTAAACCCGCCGTTCGGCCCGTGTGCCGCACCCGCCCACCATCGGACACTGCCGGTGTGCGAACGACGCACAGCGCGGGACAACAACCCCCTAGGAGACCCCCATGCCCACCACTGAGAACGAGGCCCTCGTCCGGTCGATGGTCGAGGCGTTCCAACACGGTGACCTCGACACCGTCCGCGGGTGCTTCGCCGCCGACGCCGTCTGGGACTTCCCCGGTCACTCGGTCGTCAACGGCACCTTCAACGGGCCCGACGAGATCGTGGGCTTCCTCGCCCGCGCGTTCGAGCTGTCGGGCGGCACCCTCGGGCTCGATCTCATCGACATCACCGCCAGTGCGTCGGGTGCCACCCAGGCGCAGTGGGTGTCCGCCGATCACGGCGGCCGCTCGATGCGCGCCGTCGAGCTGATCCACCACCGGGTCGAGGACGGCTCGATCGTGGCCACCTGGCATCGCAGCGACGACGTGGCGATCACCTCCTTCTTCGGCGCGGCGTGACGCGACGGCCGGAGCCGGACTGATCCGTCCGGGAAGTTCGCCGGAACCGACGATCGCGCCCGACGGGTCGGGAAGCACCCGGCGCCGACGACTTCGCCGACGGTCCCGCTGTCGGTCACGGCGGCAGGCACCCTCGAACGCGGACGCCATCCTCGCCCTGCCGGCGCCTTCAGGGCTCAGTGGAGTCAGGCCCGGCGAGTGACGAACTTCACGGTGTCCTTGACGGCGGGCGTGGTTGCGGACTTGGCGGTCAGGGCGGCGGTGAGGCTGGAGCCGATGGGTGCGGTGGCCTTGACCTTGACCACGGCACGGACGGTGTGGGTGGCGCCGGGGGACAGCACGGGGGTGGTGTAGGTGCCGGCGGTGACCTCATCGGTGATGTCGAGGCCGCCGGCGGTGTAGGTGACCCGGTAGTGCGTGCTGGCGCGGGTGCCCTTGAGGCGGAGGGTGTCGGCGACCAGGGCGTCGTTCTGGACCTTGATGGTGTAGGTGATGGTGGCGCCACGGGCGACCCGTGCGGTACGGGTCTGGCCTTCGCCGGTGGTGTTGTAGACGTCGTTGCCGATGAAGACGCCGGTGCCCTTCTTGATCCGCCCGTCCGGCCGCATCGACACGCCACCGAACCGCTGGATCCGGTGGTTGTTGGCGTCGACGACGTAGAGGTTGCCGTCGCTGGGGTCGACGGACAGCCCCCAGGGGGTGTGGAACTGGCCGTCACCGGTGCCGAAGCTTCCCCACGTCGTGACGAAGGCGCCGTCGGCGTCGAAGCGCTGGACTCGGTGGTTCCAATCGGTGACGTAGACGTCGCGGGTGGCGGGGTCGACCGTCACCCCCATGGGCTCGTTGAACTGCCCGGTGGCGGCGCCGTAGGTACCCCAGGCGTTGAGAAAGGTCCCGTCGGCGGTGAAGCGCTGGACCCGGTGGTTGCTGGTGTCGGCCACGTACACATCACCCGTCACGGGGTCGATGCCCAGACCGAACGGACGGTTGAACTGGCCGTCCGCAGCACCGCTGGCGCCCCACGTGGCGACGAAGGTGCCGTCGGGTTCGAAGACCTGGACGCGCCGGCTGCCTTCCTCGGCGGTGTAGACCCTTCCGGTGGTGCCGTTCACCGCCACGCCCATGGGCCCGTTGAACTGGCCGGTGGCGGACCCGTAGCTACCCCACTGGAGCAGGAAGTTCCCGTCGGCATCGAACTTCTGAACCCGGTTGTTCTCGGTCACGTAGACGTCACCGGTGTCGGGATCGACCGCGATGCCGATGGGCTGGTTGAACTGCCCCGGGCCCGTGCCGGGGGTGCCCCAGGTGGCCACGAAGGTTCCGTCGCGCTCGAAGACCTGGACCCGGTTGTTGTAGTGGTCGGTCACGTAGACATATCCGTTGTCGGGGCCGAGGGCGACGCCGTTGGGCTGGAAGAACTCACCGTCGCCCGCACCCTGGGACCCCCACGCGGCGATGAACGGCAGGGGATCCTCGGCGGCCGCGGGCCCCAGCCCGACGAGCAGCAGGGACCCCACCACCAGCACCACCCCGACGCGAACCGCCGTCGAGCCGTGCACCCGGGTCATGACCATCACCACCCTCCGAGACCGCTGTGTGCGACCATCGTCCCCCGAGTCGGCGACCGTCACCAGGGTCGGAGGTCACCTCCGGCGGTCATCGGGGCGCGGTGAGGCGGGCGGTGACGCCGGCCATGCCCAGCTCGTCGGCGAGGGCGAGGGCCTCGGTGCGGGCGTCGGCATCGCCGGTGAGTGCGGCGAGGTCGGCGAGGGACCTCGCCAGGCAGGCGCGGGTGCCGGCCCGGCGGTAGTCGGCCACCGCGGTGCGCAGGATCGACTCGCCCGAGTCGGTCTCCCCGAGCACGATCTCGAGCTGGCCGAGGCAGTGGTCCACCAGGTAGTCGACGACCTCCACGCTCCAACTGGCCCACTGCCCTCGACGTGGGCGCAGTGCCTCGGTCAGGTCGGCGGCCACGCCGACCAGGCGACCCTCGACGGCGACGGGCGTGGCGCTCGCGGCGGCGTGCGGCAGGAACGCCGCCGGGATCCACTCGAACACGTCCCGGTGCCACGTCCGGAGGTGGGCGGAGGCAGCGTCCTGGTCGCCTTCGAGCCACTCGATGATGGCGAGGAACGGCCAGGCCGCGAGTTGGTCGCCGTGCTCGCTGAGGGCGTCTCGTGCGATCCGGGTCGCGGCGAGGTGGTCGCCTCGATGCTGGAGCACCCGCATCCGGTTGTTGTGGTCGATGGTCATCCCGGTGATCCCGACCGCGGCGGTCTCCTCGGGCCTCGGGAGGGTGACGTCGTCCCACCGGCCGTCGAGGATGGCCAGGTTGGCGCTGGCGCAGACCCGGTTCCACCGATGCGACAACGGAAGCGGGGTCTGGTCCTCGGCCAGCAGCTCGTCGAGCAGGCGTCGGGCGGCGACGACGTCGTTGCCGATGAAGCGGGTCGCCATCTCGCCGTAGGCGCCGAGCGAGCGGCTCGGCACGTGGTCGAACTCCTCGCCCAGCGCCGCCAGCGCCGCCGAGGTGCGCAGCATGGCGTCGAGGTCCCCGACGGTGGTCTCGGCCTGTCGGACCATGTCGAGGGCCTGGAACCGGGCCTCGACGTCGCCACTCACCTCGGCCAGGCGGGCGCCCTCGAGCGCCAGGCGGAGGTGCTCGGCCGGGTCCCGGTCGAGGATGTGCCACATGCTGCGCTGGGTGAGGCACCGTGCCCGGTCCAGGACGTGGTCGGCGGGGAGGGAGGCCAGCGCCTCGTCGACGAGGGCGGGCCCCGTGGTGTCGGAGAAGTCGAGCCAGACCGCGGCCGCGGCGCCGTAGCCGTACGCCGCCCGGGCTAAGAGGTCGGTGCGGCCGGCGGTGCGGGCGTTGTCGGCGGCGTGGGTGAACAGGGCCCGGCCCGTGGACGGGTCGCCGGCGGTGTTGTGGGCCTCGCCGAGGGCGAGGAGCACCTCGGCGCGGCGGGCGGGGTCCGGTGGATCGAGCAGCTCCTCGCACTCGACGGCCAGGCGGCGGAAGCCGATGGCCTGCTCGTAGGCGAGACGCTCGGTGGCCTGGTCGGCTGCCTGCCCGGCGTAGGTGACGGCCTTGTCGGCGTCGGCGAGGGGGGCGGCCTCGCCGTACTGGTGGGCGAGGTCGGCGGCCGGCGCGCCCCGGGCCTCGAGTGCGCCGGCCACCCGGTTGTGGAGGCGGACCCGGCGGCTGGTGCGCAGCTCGCCGAGCAGGGTCTGGCGCAGCAGCGCGTGGGCGAAGCGGAAGCGGTCGAGGACGTCCTCGTCCTCCACGACGAGGCGGCGCGCGGCGGCGACGTCGAGCGAGCTGACCACGTCGTCGAGGCGCTGGTCGGCGGCGTCGGCCAGCACGGCGGCGTCGAAGGCGGGCCCGATCACCGCGGCGACCCGCAGGAGCTCGTCGGTGGACGGGTCGAGGTCGGACAGGCGGCGGCCGATGACCTCGCGGATCCCTTCGGGCAGGCCGATCTGCTCGATGAGGCTGCGGTCGCCCTCCCAGCGGCCATCGCGCTCCACGAGGGCACCGGTCTCGACGAGGTGGGCGAGGACCTCGCCGATGAAGAACGGGTTGCCCTGCGTCTCGAGGGCGACCATCCCGGCGAGCACCTCGACCTGGGCCGGGTCGACGGCCCCGCCGCCGGCCTGGGTGAGGAACAGCCTGACCTCGTCGGGGTCGAGGCCGGACAGGGCGACCCGCTCCACCGACGCCTCGCGGCGCAGGTCGGCCAGTGCGGCGGCGAGGGGGTGGGTGCGGTCGAGGTCGGTGTCGCGGTACGTGCCCACCACCAGCACCCGGGCGTCCCCTGCGTTGCGGACCAGGTGGCGCAACAGCAGCAGGCTCGACTCGTCGGCCCAGTGCAGGTCGTCGAGCACCACCAGCACGGGCGCCTCGTCGCCGGCCCGGGCGAGCAGGTCGGTCACCGCGCCGAACAGGCGGAGTCGTTCGGTGTCCGCGTCGGTCCGCGTCGGCTCGGGGGCGTCGAGGCCGGGGAGCAGCCGGCCCAGGTCGCCGCCCCACTCGTCGAGGTGGGCGCGGACGAGGTCGTCGGGGGCGTGAGCGACGAGGTGGGCGAGGGCGTCGGCCCACGGGCGGAAGGCGACGTCGAACTCCTCCTCGGAGCGGCCGTAGAGCACGGTGCCGCCGGCGTCGTGGACCCCGGCGGCCAGCTCGGCCACGAGGCGGGTCTTGCCGATGCCGGGCTCGCCCGAGACCACCACGAGGCCCGGGCGTCCCGCGACGGCGGCCTTCCACCGCTCGGCCAGCGCAGCTCGCTCGGCGTCCCGTCCGGCGAAGTCGTACCACTGGGCGGTCCGGAGCGCGGCGGGCATCGGCGCGCCCGCGGCAACTGCCCGGCTCCACCGCACCGTGGCCACGGGGACCGGATCGGGGAGACCCTTCAACGTCCGCTCCCCGGCCGGGGTGAACTCGTGGTCACCGCGGCCCCGCGCCAGGAGCCGCACGAGGTCGGCGACGAGGATCTCGTCGCCGGCCGCCTCCGCGCAGAGCCGTGAGGCCTCCACCACCGGCGTGCCGAAGCAGTCGCCGTCCTCGAGGGTCACGTCGCCGGCGCTGATACCGACCCGGACGGACAGGCGGTGCCCTGGGTGGCGATCGCCGTGGGCGGACACCGACTGCTGGATCGCGACGGCGGCGCCGACGGCGCCCGCCGCACCGGTGAACAGCGCCAGCACGCCGTCACCGAGCCCCTTGACGACCTCGCCTCCGTGGGCGGCGACAGCCTCGGCCAGCAACTGGTCGTGGACCCGCCGCAATGCCTCCGCCCGCTCCTCCCCGAGCGCGACCCGTCGCTCGGTCGAGCCGACCAGATCGGTCACGAGGATCGTCGCCGTCTGCGAGCTCATGGCGTCCTCCACCTCCCCCCGCCCTCGTCCGCACCGTGCCCACGAGTCTGCCTGGTGGTGGGCGGCTACGGCGCCCTCGTGGTCAACGACGGCCCCGCCTCGGTATCCGACGGCTTCCCCGCCGCCCGCGCTGCCCGGGTTTGCGTCCGCGATGAGCCGCAGCGATCGTGGGTGTGGCCGTCGGGATGCCGGCGGCCACGGCGGCGGCTGCGCTGGTCCCCGGCGCCCTGGCCCGACGGGCCGGCCGGGCCGAGTCCCTGCGCACCGGTTGACGCGGGCTGGGGACCGACCGTGACCCGTCCCGCTCCGGCGCTGCTCTTCGTGCAGGCGCACGAACGCGGGCGGCCTCGTCAGGCGGTCACGTCGGCCACCGCCACCGGGAGGCTTGACGCCAGCGACCGGTCGGCGGCGAGGGCCAGGCGCAATGCCTCGACCGCGGCGTGCCCCGGGCTGCGGTTGGGGCCCCGCCCGGCGACCAGCGACGCGAAGGCCGCGACCTCGGCCTGGTAGGCGGCCTGGAACCGGATCGGGAACGACGGGTACGGGTCGACGGGTTGGGGGCCGCCGGGGTCGGCCGAGCGGAGCGGCATGTGCGGTCCGAGGCCGGCGCTGACGCTGTCGAGCGAGCCGATGGCCTCGGTGCGGTGGTCGTAGCCCACGCCGTTCTGGCGGGTGCCGGTCACCACCGCCAGTGCGCCGCCGGCCAGGGTGATCACCGCGGCGCTGGTGTCGACGTCGTCGTGGCGGGCGAACATCTCGTCGACCAGCACCGAGCCACGGGCGAAGACCTCGACGGGGCGGTCGCCGCTGAGCCAGGCGAGGGCGTCGAAATCGTGGATGTGCATGTCGCGGAAGATTGACCCGGCGTCGGGCAGGTAGCTCTCGTGCGGTGGCTCGTGGTCGTGGCTGGCGGCTCGGAGCAGGTAGAGGCGGCCCAGCGCGCCGGTGCCGATGAGGCGCTTCATCTCGACGAAGCCGGGGTCGAAGCGGCGCTGGAAGCCCACCTGCAACTCGATGCCGGCGGCCTCGGCGTACGCCACGGTGGCCTCGCTGGCGGCCAGGTCGAGCGAGAGCGGCTTCTCGCACAGGCACGGCAGTCCGGCGTCGGCCACCGCCCGCACGTCGGCGGGGTGGCGAGCGGTGGGGGTCGCCACCACCACGCCGTCGCTGCGGTCGAGCAACTCGTCGACCGAGCCGACCGGCTCGACCGGCCCCGCCCCGCCGGCCAATCGCGCCACCGCGTCAGGATCGGGGTCGTGGACGATGATCTCGTCGATGCCCGCGGTCACGGCCAGGTTGGCCACGTGGGCCTGTCCGATCCTTCCCACCCCCAACACCCCGATGCGCACACCCAATGGTGCCGCATTCGGCCAGGACGGTCCGGCCCGGTGCGGTCCGCCGGCGCTCAGCGGGTGGTGAGGTGGGTGGTGTACCCGAGCCACAGGTCGGCGCCGCCGGTTCGCTCGACGACGACGGCGCTCGTGCCGTGGTCGATCGAGGCGGCGATCCGGTAGTGGCCGAGCTCGCCGTCGGGGAGCAGCCAGAGGGGGCCGTCCCACCCGGTGGGGCCATCGATGCGCAGCCGTCCGCCCACCTCGTGGGTGGCGCGCCCGCCGGCGCCGAGGGCGGCGAGCCGTCCGAGCGTGCCCGGCGGGGAGGCGTCGAGCAGGCGCAGCCTTCCCTCGATGCGCCGGCCGAGCGCCTCCCACTCGGCGGCCTCGGGTCCCGTGACCGGGCCCGCCCCTGCGGGGGTCGGCAGGGGCTCGAGTCCGAGCAGGTGCTCGAGGGCGGCGGCGGCGGCCTCGTGCGGGACGGAGAGGGCGAACCCGTTGGTGAGGACGACCACGCCCACCCCGTCCTGGGGTGAGAGCACGAGCTGCGCCGCCACCCCAGGCATGTTGCCGTCGTGGCCGACGAGTGTGCGCCCCCGCCAGGTCCGCACCTTGAACCCCAGCCCGTATCCCTGGTCGAGATCAGGGTGGTTCCGGGCCTGTAGCGACGTGGCGCGGGTCAGCGTCGCCGCCCGAACCAGCGGGTGGCCGTCGAGGGCGCCGCCCTGCAGCACCATCCGACCGAACCGGGCAAGATCCGTCACCGTGGTGGTGAGCCCGCCCATCGGCGTGGCGATCAGCCGCAGGTCGTCCGCCGGCCTCGAGCTGACCCTCGGCGGGAAGAACGAGCCATAGGGGGTGGCGACCCCCGGACCGCGGGGCCGGGCGCCGAACGCCGAGTCGGCCATCCCGAGGGGCGCGAGCACGCGGTCGTGGGCGGCCGTCTCGAAGGGCCGGCCGGCCACGACGGCGGCGGCGAAGCCGGCGACGTTGAACGCAGGGTTCGAGTAGACGACCCGCTTGCCGGGTGGATGCGCGAACGGCAGGCCCGAGATGGCGTCGGCCAGGGTGCGGACGCGGCCGCCGTTGGCGACGATCGAGGCCACCGGGTTCGGCATCTCGGCGCCCCGGACCCCGAACGCCAGCCCCGACGAGTGCGAAAGTAGCTGTGCGATGGAGGCGCCCACGGGCGCACCCGCTCGGTCGGTGAGTCGAAGTCCGGGCGGCAGGTACTCGTTCACCTGGCCGTCGAGGTCGATCCGAGCCTCGTCGGCGAGGGTCAGTAGCAGGGTGGTGGTGAGCAGCTTGGACACCGATGCCACCCGGTACACGGTGGTGGGGGTGGCGGGCTCGCCGCGCTCGAGGTCGGCATGGCCGACGCCGCCCGCGAAGCAGATGCCGTCCCGGTCGAACGCCGCCACGGCGGCACCGTGGACGTGGCGCTCACGCAGGCGCATCTGCAGCACCGACGCCACGCGCGGGGGGAGCGGCTCCAGCGTGGGCACGCTAGGACCTCCCCGGGCAACGTCGCCGAGCTGGCGTCTGGTTCGGTGCCCCCGATCGCCAGATCCGGCGCCAGTTCCTTCCCGAGGCTGGTTCTGCTGGGGGAAGCGGGGCCTTCTCCCGCAGCGCCTCGGCCCGCTCCTGGCCGAGCGCGACCCGTCGCTCGGTCGAACCCGCGAGGTTCGAGACGAGGACCGTCGCCATCGCCGCCGGCGACCTCATCGCGTCCCCGTCCGTCCGGAGCCGTCCCCGTCGAGGGCGTCGAGCGACGCTCGGGAGCGTCGCTCCAGGGTGGCGTAGCCGCCGACCTGGGCGAGGGCGAGCGCCTCGCGGAGCGGTGCCTCGACCTCGGCGAGGGGTGCGCCCGCGTCGGCGCGGGCCCGACCCTGGTGGAGGAGCGCCTCGGCGAGGAACCAGGTCGCTCCCTGGTCCCGGCAGTGGTCGACGGCCTCGACGAAGTGGCGCTCGGCCGAGTCCACGTCGCCGAGGGAGGCGTCGAGGCGGCCTCGCAGGGTGGCCACCGGGGCGACCGAGCCGAGGCTCCCCCAACACGCCCAGGTCTGGAGCGGGATCGATAGCTGCTCGCGTAGCCACGCGCGAGCGGCGGCCTCGAGCTCGACCGCGGGGGTCACGAACGAGCCGATCACCGGGAGCCAGGTCGAGTCACGCGGGTAGTGGGCCGCCGCCTCGAAGAACTCGTCGGCGATCGAGCGGGCCTCGTCGTGGCGCTCGGCCTCGCAGAGGTTGACCAGGACGAGGCCGCCGGCCGCGACCCGGGCGGTGGGGGGCAGGAAGCCGGCGTACTCCTCGCTGATGAGGGGCGCCATGATCGCAAGGGCCTCGTCGTGGCGGCCCTGCTGGCGGCGGATGCAGGTCATGAGGTTCACCCAGAACAGCTGGGCGTCGACCTCGCCGGAGTCGTCCATGGTCATGAGCACGTCGTCGGCGTGACGGGCGGCGTCGTCGAGGGAGCCGTAGCGGGCCTCGAACCCGGAGCGCCCTCCCGCCAGTTGCCCTCGCTGCCAGGGGCCGAGCAATCTGAGCCCGGTCGCCATCTGGTCGAGGTTCCTGCGGGTCTTGGCCCGATCGCCCATGTGCATGGACATGCCTACGAGGGTGAGCGCGATGAGGGGGTGGATCCTCCCGTCGGTCTTCGGGGCGACGTTCTCGATCGCGGCGGACAGCTGCGCCTGATCGGCGGGGTGGTCCGGGAAGAGTTGGACGTTCGACGACGTGCCCAGCCAGACAGCCGTGGCCTCGGGATCGCCGGCCTCCCCACCGAGGCGTTCCACCAGCGCCGCGACCTCCGCTTCGAGGGCCAGGAGGCGAGGCAGGTCGTCGGCGAAGAGCAACTCGTTGATCAGCTGGCAGAGGACCATCACGCGCTCGCGTTCGGCCTCGCCGGGCAGGAGCTCGAGGCAGCGCTGCGTGCGGTCCACCGCGGTCTGGTCGACCTCGAACGTGCGGGTGGAGTATCGGCGACCCGTCTCGAGGAGGGCCCGGGCCATGCGCATGCCGTCGCCCATCGCCGCTGCGGCCTCCATCGCCGCCTCGGCGGCGTCGGCGTAGTCGGCGCCTGTCCAGCGGCGGGCCATGGCGATGCCGAACAGGGCGTCGGCCCGCTCACCCGGGGCGTCGAGGCCGAGGTCGTCGACGATCTCGACGACCCGCTCGAACTGGTCGGCGGCCTGCCCGAAGTCGAGGGCCGTGAGGGCGCGGAACCCGGCGGCGAGCAGGTAGGTGACCGCCTTGTCGCCGGCGCCGAGCGGGGCGGCCTCGCTGAAATGCTGGGCCAGCGCGGCCACGTCGTCGGGGGCGACGGCCTCAAGGGCCTCGCCGACCTCGAGGTGCATGCGGGCCCGGCGGGTGCTGCGCAGCTCGGCCAGCAGCGTCGAGGCCACCAGGGCGTGGGCGAAGCGCCAGCGCCCGGGGCCCACCTCGTCGACCAGGCGGGCGTCGATGGCCTCGTCGAGGGCGTCGAGGCAGCGGAGCTCGCCGCCGGCCACCCGGGCGAGCACGTCGAGGCGGACCTCGCGGCCGATCACTGCGGACCAGGACAGGACCTCGTTCACGTCGTCGGAGAGTCGGGACAGACGCCGGCCCACGACCTCGCGCACCCCGTCGGGGATGGCCAGCTGGGTCACGGGGCCGGAGGCGACCCAGCGCTCCCCGTCGAAGACCAGGCCGCCGCTCTCGGCCAGGTGGCGGAGGATCTCCACCACGAAGAACGAGTTGCCCTCGGTCTCGGCGTGCACCGCGGCGGCCAGAGCACGTCCGTCGTCGTCGAGGGCGTGGTCAGCGGTGGCGGCCATGAGCTGCTCGACGCCGGCCTGGTCGAGGCCCCGCAGGGCCACCCGTTCGACGCCGGCCACCCGCCGCAGGTCGGCGAGGAGCTCGGCGAGGGGGTGGGTGCGGTCGAGGTCGGTGTCGCGATAGGTGGCGATCACGAGCAGTGGCGCCGACCGCCCGGTCGTCAGCAGGTGGCGCAGCGCCAGCAGGGTGGGCTTGGTGGCCCAGTGGATGTCGTCGAGCACGAGGATCAGGGCGTCCGGGGCGGCGGCCGCGGTCAGCCACTGGGCGATCGCCTCGAACAGCTGGAACTGGTCGACCGCGGCGTCGCCCGTGCTCGGCGTCGCGTCGACCGAGGCGAACCGCTGTGGCAGTTGCGGGTCGAGCCGGGCGAGGTCGCCGGCGCCGGCGCCGAGGGCGGCCACCTGGTCGGCCGGCAGGTGGGCGGCGTGGTGGCGGAGGGCCTCGACGAAGGGCTGGAAGGCGATGCCGAGGTCCTCGTCGCAGCGCCCGAACAGCACGAGCGCGCCGTCGTCGTGGGCGGCGCGGGCAAGCTCGGCCGCCAGGCGGGTCTTGCCCACCCCGGGCTCGCCGGCGAGCAGCACGCAGGCGGGCACGGCCGAGTGGCGGGCCTGCTTCCACGTCGTGGTGACCGCTTCGACCACGCCGTCGCGGCCACAGAAGGGGAAGGTGCCCGCACGGGCCTCGAGCGGCCCGGGCAGCGGCACGCGCCCGTCGCCCGCCTCGGCCCGCTCCCAGCCGATCTCCACGGCGGAGACCGGGTCGGGGAGGCCCTTCAGCTCGAGGTCGCCGTGCGGGATCACGGGGTGCCCGCCCCGGCCGCCGCCGAGCGCAACGACGACCTGGGACGCGAGGATCTGGTCGCCCTCGGCGGCGGCGCAGAGGCGGGCCGCCTCGATGACCGGCGTTCCGAACACGTCGTCGTTCTCGAGGGTGACGTCGCCAGCGCTGAGCCCGATGCGGATCGACAGGCGCCCGCCGGCGCCCGCGACCGCGGCGCGGTCGAAGGCCTGCTGGATGGCAACGGCGGCGTTCGCGGCCCGGGCCGCGGAGCCGAAGGTGGCGAGGAACCCGTCGCCGAGTCCCTTGATCACCCGACCCCCGTGGCCCGCGACCACCTCGGCGATCAGCTCGTCGTGGGCGCGCCGCACCACGTCGGCGCCGTCCTCGCCCAGCCGGGAGCGCAGCTCGGTCGAGCCCACGAGATCGGTGAAGAGCACCGACAGCGTGTCGAGCATCGGCTCCCCACCCCTCGGCTCCCCACCCACGGGTGCACGATGGCACAGATCGCCCACGACGGTGGCGCGTGGTACCGCCCGGCAGCCGGTGGCACGAGGCGCCCGGCGACGGCGCGCCGCGAGAAGCCTCGGGATCGGACAAGGAGCAACAAAGTTCTAGACAGACTGTCTAGAAAGGGTTAACACTCCCTCCATGACGAGGGACACCGATCGCAGGATCCTCGAAGCGGCGCTGGCGCTGCTCGAGGACGGTGACGGCGCCTTCACCTACGACCGCCTCGCCGCTCGCGCCGGCGTGTCACGCCAGACCATCTACTCCCACTACCCGGATCGGGCCTCGCTGCTGATCGCGACGGTCGATCACCGCCGGGCACAGCTCGGCCTCGACGAACTGCGAAGCCCCATCTTCGAGGCCCCGACCGGGCGGGCCGCCCTGGCGGCGCTGCTGGACTACCACGTCACGTCGACCCCCGCGATCATGATCCCTGCCCAGGTGATGGAGGCCCAACGGGCCATCGACCAGGCGCTGTCGGACGCATTCGAGCGGCGATCGAGCGGGCGCCGTCAGAACGTGGGCCACGTCATGACCCGGTTACGGGCCGAAGGCGACCTCGACGAGCGGTGGACCGTCGACGAGGCCACCGACATCGTCAGCGCACTCACCACCGCCGCCTTCACCGCAGACCTGCTCCGAGAACGGCACTGGACCATCCGACAACTGCGCGATGGCCTGCTCGACATCATCGAGCGTGCCCTCCTGCGCCCCCCTGACCAACCGAGCGATGCCCAACCCACACCACGAGGAGAGACGTGATGACCATCGACGCGATCGCTATCGCCACGCAGTTCTACGCCACGCTCGAGAAGGCGTGGAACGATGCCGACGGCAACGGGTTCGGGGCAGCGTTCGGCGAGGACACGGTGTTCATAGACATACGCGGTGCCGTCCACCACGGCGGGCCGGCCGAGATCGCCGGCTCGCACGAGTGGATCTTCAACACCATCTACAAGGGCAGCATGATCCGCTACGAGCTCCAGGAGGCGCTGGCCCTCGGCGACGACGTGGTCGTGGCCAACGGCCACGCCACCCTGGACTGCCCCGACGGGCCCCTCAAGGGGGTGAACGAGGCGGTGAGCACCATCGTCATGGTGCCGGTCCACGACGAGTGGAAGACCATTCGATTCCAGAACACGCTCGTCACGGCCTAGGTGTCGTGGGCACGAGCCCGTCGACAGCGGTCGCGAGGCGGCACGACACCGAGGCGACCAGCACACGTCGGTGATCGGCCGGACGCTCCGGTGACCACCGCCTCGGGGTCCGTCCCGATCACCGAGATCGCACACGACGGCTCGTGTCGCGACGCCAGCTGCTCGAACCGCTCTCGGACGGTCCGCCGAGGTCAGGTCGGAGCGCTCTGGTCGTTCGTCCCGGTCGACTTCAGGATCTCGTCGAGTCGGACGATGTCGGCGATCCCGATGACGCCGACGAAGCGGCCGTCGGCGTCGAGCACGGGGAGGGTCTCCACGGCGTTGTCGTCCATGGTCCGAACGGCACGCTCGATCGACCAGGAGAGCCGGGCGACGGGCCAGTCGACGTCGGTGACCTCGCTGACGAGATGGCTCGGCCACTCGGATCGGGGCAGGTCGCCGAGGGCCTCGATGGCGAACATCCCGATGTAGCCGTCGTCGCCGACGACGGGGATCTCCACGGCGCGGCTCAACATGAGGTGATGGTCGAAGAAGGTCGCGAGATCCACCTCGGGCGGGGCCGTGAGGACCTCGGTCCGGAGCGCGGCGGCGAGGGGGAGCCGGAAGCGTTGTTCGAGGTGGCCGGTCCGGCCCGCAGTCTGGTACTTCGAGACCGAGACGTCGCCCATCACGAGTTGGGAGGCGACCGAGGCGATCAGCCCGGGGACCACGAAACCGGGTCGACCGGTCGCCTCGGCGACGAACATCACGCCGGCCAGCGGCGTGCGGTAGCCGGCACCGAGGAATGCCGCGACCCCGATGAGGGGGAACAGGGTGGTCTGGTCGTGCACGATGGTGGCGAGCCCGTCTCCGAGGATCGCGCCGGCGATGACGAGGGGGATGAAGAGCCCACCCACGCCGCCACCCGCCACCGTGGCGGTGGTGGCCAGGAGTCGGAGTGTGAAGAGTGCGCCGATGAGCGGCAGGGCGTGATTCGGCTGGGTCACCCACGCCAGGGTCCGGTATCCCGACCCGAGCGCGAGGTCGGACCCGAAGAGGCGCTCCGAGACGAGCGCCAGCACGAGGAGCGTGCCGCCGGCCACGGCGAGCCGGAGCACGAGGTGCTGCTGGCCGGCCACGGCCTTCGCCCACGCCAACACCCAGGCAAACCCGCGGGCACCGAGCCCGCAGACCAGGCCGAGGACGACAGCGCCCCCGAGCTCGCGGAAGTCGAACGGTGGCGAGCCTTCCACCACGAAGAGCGGCTGGGTGCCGAGCAGCGCAACTGCGGCGAGGTACCCCGTGGCCGCCGCGAGCAGGGCGGGCAGGAGCATGCGCCGGGCGTTGTCATCTCGGTAGGGCGATTCGAGGGCGAAGATCGCACCGGTCGCCGGCGCCTTGAAGATGGCGGCGACGCCCGCGGCCGCCCCGGCCACCATCAACACCTTCGAGTCCTCCCGGCGGGTCGCCGAGCCACGGAACTTCTGGAGCGCCGTGCCGATCGATGCCCCCAGGTAGAGCGAGGGACCCTCGAACCCCAGAGCGCCCCCGGCGCCCAGGGTGGCGACGCCCGCCATGATCCGGGCGGGCACGAGACGGAGGTCGAGGGCGCGACCCGGCTCGTGGAAGTTGCGGATGTACTCGTCGGAGGTCGCCGGGCTGGCCCCGCGACCCACGAACCAGAGGACACCCGCGGCGATGGTGAGCCCCACGGCCGGTGCCGCCGCCTGGACTGCGAGCGGTGCGGTGAGCAGCCGTTCGAAGATCTGCTCGCGGGTGAGCCACTCGAAGCCGGCCACCCCGACACCGGTGACGACCCCGGTGATCCCGGCAAGGGCCAGCGTCCGCCGCGAGGCCCCGCCGCGTGGCGCGATCAGCGCCGCGAGCCTTGCCGTCATTCCCACCCCAGGTACCACTGGTGCTCCGGTGTCTCGCCGGCAGCATCGGTGAACTCCTGCAGGGCCTCGACCAGCGCGACCTGCGAGCGGGGGCTCATCCGATCGGTGATCCGGCGAAGCTGGCGCTTCCGCTCATGGGCCACCTGGGCGACGATGGCGCCGCCCGCAGCGGCGAGGCTCAATTCGACCTCCCGGCGGTTCTCCTCGGGTGTGCGCCGCTCGATCAGACCCTTGGCGACCAGCCGGTCGCACATGCGTGTCGCGGTCGACGGCACCACCTGGAGCTCGGCGGCCAACGCCTGCAACGACTGCGGGCCCCGGCTGTTGAGCACGACCAGTGTGCGGTACTGGGTGAGGGTGACCTGGTCCTCGATCGGCGCCAGCGAGGCGGCCGCGATCCCGACCAGCACCCGCGACGCGGTGAGGACCGCGTCACTGATGTCGTCCGTGGATGATTGCATACGACAATCATTGTATGGTGCAAGTGAGTAACCTGGCGATTCCGCGCGGCACACGCATTCGGCATCCGTCGCCCAACCACCGCGGGCCTCGGCCACGCTGCCGTCGACGGCGCCGTCGGAGCGTGGGACCCGGCTGGGTGCCCCTGGATCCGCCGAGCCCTCGCTAGCCGTTGGTCGGGAGCGACCAGCGCAGCGTGAACGTGCCCGACCGACCGCTCCATCCGTCGACCGCCACGGAGTAGGTGACCCCGGCGACCACGTCGAACCGCACCGAGCTGCGCCCGCCGACGCACGTCGAGTCGTCGTTGGCGGCGACCTCCGTCAGCTGCGCCACGTGCGTACCGGTGTAGACGCCCAGCAGCGTGTCGAACGATGCGGCGGTGCACGTGCTCACGGTGGCCGACCCGTCGGCGACCGCCGTGACGCGGTACCACACCGAGTGACCGCCACCGTTGCCGGCATGGTTCGGCTCCCCGGCTTCCTTGTCCGCCCCCACGGTGGAGCCGGCGATGGTGCCCGAGGTGGCGGTGATCCTGGTGGCGGCGGCGAAGTCGTCGTTGGCCACGGTCGGGGACAACGCCCACCGCAGCACGAACGACCCCATGGCGCCCTCCCAACCGGCCACCAGCACCTGGTACGTCGTGCCGGCGACCACGTCGAGGTCCACCGAGGCCGGCCCGCCGCCGTACGAGAGGCAGGCCTCGCCCTCGTCGTTCCCGGCCAGGGCGGTCAGCCGGTCGACGGCCGTCCCCGTGTACACCCCGAGCAGCACGTCGGTCTGCACCCCCGTCGGCGGGGACTGGCAGGTGTCGACGCGGAGGGAGCCCGTCGACGGCGCCGTCCAGCGGAACCAGACGGAGTGGGTGTTGCGCTCACCGGCCACCCTGGTGGGCTCGCCGCGCTCGGTGGTCGCCCAGGTGTTGTCGTACTCGGCCTGTCCTGCGGTGCCGGCGAGGGTGGTGGCGGCCCCAAAGTCGTCGTTGGGGGGCGGCTCGGGCCCGTTGACGAAGGTGCAGCGCACCTGCTCGTGGGCGGCGATCGTGATCGTGGCCCGCCGCTCGGCGAGGTCGACCACCGCAGGCCCCTCGCAGTTGACCTTGCGCAGCGACTCGGGGGCGCCGGGGCGCTGGGTCACGGTGTAGGTCCCCGGCACCAGGCCGGCGACCGACAGGTGATCGCTCCGGCTGGGATCGTCGTCGCTGTCGAGCGTGAACGGGTGACACTGCGCGCCGGAGCAGCCGTCGAAGGTGACGTCCGCCGCGCCGTCCGGGCTCAGGTCCTCGGCGATCGTGACCGAGGCGCCCTCGTCGGTGAAGGTGCACGTGACGTGCTCCCCGGCGGTGAGGGTGATGGTGACCCGACGGGCGGTCAGGTCGACCACCTCGCCGGTGTCGCACGACAGCCCGGTGAGGGCCCAGCCCGGCACCGCCCGCTGCGTGACGGTGTAGGTGCCCGGGGCGAGCCCGGTGGCGGTGACCTCTCGACCGAGCGCGCCGTCGCCGTCGTCATCGAGCACGAACGACCCACAGCCGGCGCCGAGGCAGCCGGTGAACGAGAAGTCCTGCCCGTCGTCGGGAGCGGAGTCCTGGCGGACGGTGATGCCGGTCGAGGTGTGGGTGAAGGTGCACGTCACGTGCTCGTCCGACGACAGGCTGATGGTGGCCCGGCGAGTGGTGAGGTCGACCGTCTCGCCGGTGTCGCACGACAGGGCGGCGAGATCCCAGCCGGGCACGGCCCTCGCCGCGATCGTGTAGGTCCCCGGTTCGAGACGGGCGGTGGTGTGCACGGGTGCGCGCGCGGCGTCGATACCACCGTCGTCGTCGAGGACGACATCACCACAGCCACGGGGCCCGCACCCCGTGAACGTGAAGTCCTGCCCGGTCGGCGGGTTCGAGCGCTCGACGATGCTGATCGCGGGGGGCGCGATCACCGTCGAGGTGCTCAGCAGCCGGTTGGGGCTGCCGACGCCGGCATTGGCCACCGCACCCGCGGTGGCGCCTGCCGTCATGGCACCGGTGACCTCCGCGGCATCGGCGTCCGGCCGCTGCTGGAGGTAGAGGGCGGCCACGCCCGCTGCGTGGGGTGCCGCCATGGAGGTCCCGCTGTGGGTCTCGGTGGCGTCGTCGCCGGTGATGCCGGCCGAGGTCACGTCGTGGCCCGGCGCGAAGAGATCCACGCAGGCCCCGAAGTTCGACCACACCGGGCGGGCGTCGTCCTCGCCGGTGGCCCCGACGGTGATCGCCGCCGGGATCCGGGCCGGGGTGTGGCCACAGGCGTCACTGCTCTCGTTGCCGGCCGCGACCACATAGGTAACGCCGGAGGCCACCGACGCCTCGAGCGCGGTCTGCAGCGACGCCGATGTGCCCGGCATGCCCAGGCTCATGTTCGCCACGGCCGGGTGCTGGGCGTGCGCCGTCACCCAGTCGATGCCGGCGAGCACCGACGACGTCGAGCCGCCGCCCCCGCAGTTGAGCACCCGCACCGCCACCAGCGACACCTCCTTGGCCACCCCGTAGGTCGAGCCCCCGATGGTCCCGGCGACGTGGGTGCCGTGACCGGCGCAGTCCTGACCGTTCTGGCCGTCGCCCACCGCGTCGAAGCCAACACTCGCCCGGCCGCCGAAGTCGTGGTGGCTGGTGCGGATGCCCGTGTCGATCACGTACGCGTGCACCCCGGCCCCGGTCGCCAGGTACCGGTAGTGACCGTCGAGGGGGAGGGCGCGCTGGTCGATGCGGTCGAGCCCCCACGGCGGCGTGGGCTGGTCCGATGCGACGCCGGGGAGCCGACCGGCCCCGGGCGCACCGAACACGGAGGGTCGGCCGGGGCGCGCGGCATCCACACGGACGCGGGCGTCCTGCTCCACCGAGGCCACCCGCGGGTCCTGCGCCAGCGCACGGGCGTCCGCGTCGCTCATCTCGACGGCGAAACCGCGCAGGGCGTGCTTGTAGGTGACGGTCACGTGGCCGTCGTGGGCGTCGGCGAGGCCTGCCGCGGTGCCCCGCACCTGGCGACGGGCCACGCCCGCCAAGGTGACCAGGTAGTGGCCCGGGATGGCATCGGCGACCTCGGTGATCGGATGCGGGGACGTTTGTGCCCGAGGGCCGACCCGGTGGGTGGCCGCCCCCGCCGGGGCCGCCACCAGCAGCGCTGCGACGACGGTCCCGACGACCCAGGTGCCACGGGTGCGGGACGGGCCGCGTCGAGCCCGTCGGTCGATTCCGACATGTCGTGGTCGACGCATGTGCCTGCTTCCTCTCGGGGCCGGGCCCGACGTCCCGCTCGGCAGGCAGGGTGGCCACCTGCCCTTTCGGCACGCTTACAGCGGGCTGACGCGCGCGGTGGGGCCCGTCAGCGGCCCAGGCGCCCTTCGATACGGGCCCGCCGGGCCGGCGAGACCAGCGCGACGGCCAGGCGGCGCTCCAGCGGGAACCGAAACCGGTGCACCACCCCGCCGCCCGGCACCGGATCGAGCAGGCGGGCCGCGACCGCCCGCTCGAGCGAGCGCAGCACGACCTCCTCGCCGAGGGCCGAGGCCGCGACCAGCTCCTCGAGGTCGGCGACCTCACCCACCACGGCGGCCGCGAGGACGACGGTGCCGACCTCGCCCCGCTCGCGATCGACGCGCTCGGCGAACGCCTCGAGCAGGGCGGGCGGGACAGGGAGGGCCTCGTCCTCGCTGGGAGGGGCCCGACGCACGGCCCGAGCCTCGTCGACCAGCGCCGTGGCGTTGCCCCCGGCCTCGGCCACGACACGGTCGACGAGCAGGTCGGTGGACGCCGGTCCCAGCACGCTGGCGGCGACCGCACGCGCCTCGTCGGCGCCGAGGGGGCCGAGGGTGACGCGACGGTGCGTCGCCACCCGCTCCATGGTTGCGGTCAGCCGCGGCCACCCCACGGGGCGGTCGCCGCCCCGCTGGAGCAGCATGACGGCCAGGAGGGGCGTCACCCCGGGGATGGGCAGTGGCCGCTCGCCCAACTGGGTGAGGAACGCCACGGTCGCCTCGTCGGCCCACTGCGCGTCATCGAGCACCAGGAGGGTAGGGCGTCGGTCGGCCACGGTGGCGAGGTGGTCGGCAACCTCGAAGCCGAACGAGGCGAGGGCGGGAGAGCCGGGCGGCGCGTCAGGGACGTCGAAGCCGAGCGCGGCGGCCCACGGCATGAGGGCGACCAGGCCCGCACCGGGCGTGCAGGCCGTCCGCAACACCTCGCCGCCCGCCGCCATCACCTCATGGGCCAGCTCGGCCGCGAGTCGGGTCTTGCCCACCCCCGGGTCCCCCTCCACCACGACGACCCCACCTCGGCCCTGGGCGAGGGCCGACCAGTCCTCCAGGAGCAGCGCGAGCTCGTCGTCGCGACCGGCACGGGGCACCTCTCGCTGCTGCTCCACCCACTGCGCCCCTCCGACCGCGCGGGCGAGGGCCCCGCCTCCCTCCGGGCGCTCGGCGAGAGGCCTCCGGGCGCTCGCCGCGCGCAGCATCGGGTCGTGCGCCAGCACCGCGGCTTCGAGGCGACGCAAGTCGGGCCCCGGCTCGACACCGAGCTCGTCAGCCAGCACCCGACGGGCACGCTGGAAGCACCGCAGCGCCTCCGCCTGGCGACCGGCCCGGTAGAGAGCGAGCATGAGCTGCGCCCACCGCGCCTCTCGGAACGGGTCGTCGACGAGGAGCGCCTCGACCCGGGCGATGACCACATCGTTCTCGCCGAGGACCAGGGACGTTTCGATGCGAGCGTCGACCGCCGCGTCCCGCATGGCGGTGAGGCGGGCGACGGCGGCGAGCGCCGTCGAGGATCGCTCGAGCTCGGGCAGGGGGTCCCCCCGCCACAACGCCAGCGCGGCGTCGAGCGCGCGCTGCGCGGCCGCGGGCTCGCCGCGGTCCAAGCGGCTGTGCCCGTCGGCCGCGAGCTCGGCGAAGCGGCTCGCGTCGAGGACCGCGCCGGCGATGTCGAGGCGGTAGCCGTTGGGGACGGTCTCCACCAGCGCCCGGCCGCGGGAGCCCAGGCCCTGCTCGAGGCGGCGGCGCAGACGGGACACGGTCACCACGAGCCGCTGGTCGGTATCGCCGTCGTCTCCCCATACGTCGGCGGCGAGCGAGGCCGCCGTCACGACCCGGCCTTCCCGGGCAGCCAGCGCCGCCACCATGGCGCGCTCGGTGCGCGCAGGCAGGGCCACCGGTCCGGCGGGGCCGTGCACCACCGCCGGACCGAGGATGCCGACCTCGAGTCCCGCGCCCACCACCCGATCGTACGACGCCGCCGGAGGCGACCACCGACGCACCCTCCGGCGGTGGTCGGACCGCCCGGCCGGACCCCCGACCCGTGGCGAATCAGCTCCAGCCGACGAGCGTCGGATGCACCTGGGGGATCATCGACGGGGGCGACATCGATGTCGATCAGTGCGAGCAGTTCCTCGAGAAGCCGCGTGCCCGCAGGTCCCTACCTGGCCTCTGCGGTGATGTCGACCTCAACCCTCGTGTCGGGGGCATGACGCACGGCTCCGTCACGCGTCCTGCGGCGGGCGGACCATGCCGGTCAGCGTATGCCCGCAGAGCTCCGTCTGACCCACGATCGAGAACCCTCGCTTCGCGTAGAAGTCGACGTTCGACTGGGTCCCCGCTCGAGGTAGCAGGGCAGCCCGGAGGCGTCGGCCCGAGTCGTCCCGACGTCGACGAGGGCGGACCCCAGGCCCTTCCCCTGGAGGTCGGTCCTCGCCCCCACCGCGCGGAGGTACCAGTGCGGGCCCTGGACCGACGTGTGGAACGGCTCGGTTGCGGCCATCGCCCGCATGAAGCGGGTCGTGCCCGACCAGCCGAGCCGCGCCGGCATCCTCGCCAGGCCTCGGGAGGGACACCCCGCCGGGTGCCGCCGCCGGCCTCGCCGGCAGGACCGATCAGCTCCTCCTGCCCGGAGCCGCCGCCCTGGCCGCCTATCCGCGGCTCAGTCTTCGTCACCCCGTCGACTTCTGCGCGTGGGTCGCCATCATCGCGTCCGGTGTCCTGGCGACGGTGCTCGCCCACGACCCCTGGACCGTCGGCACCCTCGCCGGGGTCACCTTCATCGCCCTCGTCGGCCACGCCTGGCTGGTGCTCGAGGCGGGCACCGAGCTCGACCGCGAGGCCGAGCTGTGGCTGGCGCTGGCCGCCCTGACCATCGGCTCGGTCTTCGGCCTCCTGGCCGGCCAGTTCCTGGTCCCCGGGGCCGTCGGGGGTGCATTCCTGCTGTCAGGCGTGGGCCCGGTGATGGTCATCGGGGTGCGCCGTCCCGGGGTCACCGACGTCCGCGCGCTCGTCGTCGACACGATCGTGATCGTGATCGTCGTCGTCTGCTACGGCTCGGCCTCGCGGCGCTCGCCGCCCTCGAGCTGGCGGGGATCGACGACCCCTCGCCCGAGGCCCTCGAGCCCTACGACGGCCATCTCGACGTCCTGGTCCGAGACGACGGGGCGGCCGACACCCCCTGGGTCGCGGGGGTGGGCCTCGCCGCCATGCACGAGCGGGCCGACGAGGTGGGTGGATCCCTCGAGATCGTCACCGGCCACGACGGCGCCACGGTGCACGCGCGGCTCCCCCTCGACGCGGGCGCCTCCCACCGCTGACCCACGTGGCCGCGGCGGCGCACCGCCGAGTCTGCGACGCGCTCTACCAGGCCTGCGCCGCGAGGAGGGCCGCGGCGAGCGGCGCCAACGTCGTGACGAGCTCGTCGAGCTCCGCCGGCGCAAGGCACGCGTACGGCGCGGCGGCGAGGTCGTCGGTGAGGGCCTCGACCCGCTGGTTCAGGGCGCGGCCGCCCTCGGTGAGCCAGCCGTCCTCGCCGATCAGGCCGCGAGCGCGCATCCCGTCGATCACCGCCGCGAGCTGGGCCCGGGGGAGGTGGTGGATCCGACCGAACCGCTCGGCGGGCAGGTCCATGGCCAGGGCGAACAGCACGTGGCACTCGAGGCGCCCGACGCCCTCGACCGTCAGCGCGGCGACGTGCCCGTCGCCGCGGTGCTCCCGGAGCAACGAGGCGGCGTGGAAGAGGCGAGCCACGACCTCGTCGGGGACCGGGAGCGAGCGCAGCGCGGCGTACATCGGCCGGCCCTCGACGGGCGCGCTGGTCGCCGCCCTGGTCAGCAGCTCGGTGGCCCGGGTGACGTCGCCGGACTCGAGCCGGTCGCCGAGGATGCGGCGCAGGGCCCGCGTGCACCCGGCCTGGCGAGCCGCGATCGCCGCCTCCGGCGTGGTGGTCCGCCACACCGACGGGATGTGGCGGGCGACCTCACCGGGGGCGAAGTTGTAGAAGAGCGCGTCCACGACCTCCGCGGGCACCACGCCCAGCGGCGCCGCCCGGCCGGCGAAGTACGTGTCCCAGTAGTCGGTGAACCCCAGGGCGAACATGGCCTCGTTGGGTTCGTCTGCTGAGTACGGGATCACCCCGATCGGCTCCACGAGCTCGAACATCCGCCGGGCCATCGCGTTCATCGTCACGTCCTCCCGAACGCCGGCCCGGTCGGGCCGGCACGGTCTCTCAGACGGTCGGGCACCACACTCCTCATCGCACCGGCGCCCGGTCGACGGGTCACCGTGACGCGCGACGGGCTCGGCCGAGCTCCGCGGCAAGGCCGATGAGCGGCCGCCCCCTTGGCGGCGGCCGCTCCATCGGGCGGGTCGACGTCGTCACTCAGGCGGCGACCAGCTCGGGCTCCTGTTCGGGCTCGGGCCGGAGCACCGGCGCCTCGACCGTGACGGGCGCACCCTCGAGGTCCATGTGGGGCAACCGCCGGTCGAGCCAGCCCGGCAGCCACCAGTTGACCGAGCCGAGCAGGCTCATGGTCGCCGGGACCAGCACCATGCGGACAAGCGTCGCGTCGAGGAACACGGCGACGGACAGGCCGACGCCGAACATCTTGACCGTCGTGTCCGGGTCGAGGATGAACGCCGCGAACACGCTGATCATGATCAGCGCCGCCGAAGTGATCACCCGGGCCGTGCTCGACAGGCCCTCGACCACCGAGCGGTGGCTGTCGCCGGTCCCGACGTAGGACTCCCGCACCCGGGACAGGAGGAACACCTCGTAGTCCATGGAGAGCCCGAAGAGGATGGCGAACATGATCAGCGGGGCGAACGGGTTGATCGGCACCGTGTGCTCGAGACCGATGATGCTCTTGCACCAGCCCCACTGGAACATGGCCACGACCACGCCGTAGGCGGCACCGATCGACAGCAGGTTCATCACGGCCGCCTTGAGCGGCACGAGGATCGATCGGAACACGACCAGCAGCAGCAGGAACGACAGCGCCACCACCGCGGCGATGAAGAGCGGCAGCCGGTCGGCGATCCGCTCCGACACGTCGGTGTTGATCGCCTGTCCGGTCAGCAGCGCCTGGGCACCGGTGCCGGCGACCGCGGTGGGCAGGACGTCGTCGCGCAGGTGGTGCACCAAGGCGTCGGTGGCCTCCGCCTGCGGGGCGGTCGTCGGGTTGGCGACGACGACGGCGACCTCACCGGTCCCGTTCACGATCGGCGCGTCGACCTGCGCGATCCCTGGATCGGCGGCCAGCGCGTCCGCCACCAGGGCGAACGCCCCCTGGTCGGCGGTGGTCGGTGCTTCGACGACGACCGCCATCGGCCCGTTGAAGCCGGGGCCGAAGCCGTCGCTCAGCAGGTCGTAGGCCTTGCGCTCGGTCCGATCGGCGGCGGCGTTGCCGTCGTCGGCCAAGCCGACCCGCATGCCGGCGGCCGGCACCGCGAGGACGCAGAGTGCGAGCAGGCTGGCGAGGACGTACCGGCCCGGCCGTCGACCCACCCGGTGCGCCCAGCGCCCCGAGAGGGTCTCGTGCGCGGCCTTCGCCGTCTTGCTCCGGCGGCGGACCGACAGCGTGTCGATCCTGGTGCCCACGAGGCCGAGCAGGCCGGGAAGCAGCGTGACCGCGGCGAGCATCGCGGCGACCACGATGACCGCGATGGCGATCCCCATGGCCGTGATGGCCGGCAGGCCGGCGATGACGAGGCCGAGGATCGCGATGACGACGGTGGTGCCGGCGAAGAGCACCGCCTGGCCGGCGGTGGCGATGGCCGTGCCCGCGGCATCGACCACATCCATGCCCTCGTGCAGCTGCTGGCGGTGCCGGGTGACGATGAAGAGCGCGTAGTCGATGCCGACGCCGAGCCCGATCATCACGCCGACGACCTGGGTCACGGTGGGTACGTCGGTGAAGCCGGCGACGACGCCCACACCGGCGAGGCCCACGACGATGCCGACGAGGGCGGTGCCGATGGGCAGCCCCATGGCGATCACCGAGCCGAAGGCGAAGAGGAGGACGACCACGGCGACCGCGAGACCGATCATCTCGCTGCTGGGGTCGGTCTCCTCGACGTAGGCGAGGGCACCGTTGAACTCGGTCTGGACGCCCGCACCCGCGGCGGTCGCGACGGCGGCCTCGGCGTCGGCGAGGTGGGTCTCGTCGAGCTCGTCGACCGCGTAGGCGACGTCGGCGTAGGCCGTCCGCCCGTCGGCACTGACCGCGTCCGCCCCTTGGGCGAACGGATCGGTCACGTCGACCACGTCGTGGCCGCCGGCCAGCTCGGCGAGGGCCGAGCCGACGGCCGCCTGGTGATCGACGTCGTCGAGGCGACCCTCGTCGGCGTGGAAGACGAACCGGCTGGCGGCACCCGAGCGGCTCGGGAACTGGTCGTTCAGGATGTCGATCGCGTGCTGCGACTCGGCCCCCGGAAGGGTGAAGTTGTCGTCGTACTCGCCGCCGACGCTGCCCTGCAGCGTCACCACGACGAAGGCGATCGCCAGCCAGGCACCGAGCACCCGGAACGGGTGGCGGGCGCAGCTGCGACCGAGGCGGTAGAGGAAGGCGCTCATCGGGTCCTCCTCGAGCCCTGCACGGCGACCGCCTCGACGAGGCCGAGGGGCGCGCCGATCGGCTGGACGGGCTCCGGGCCCGGCGAGGACGCGAGCAGACCCATCAGCGCCGGAGCGAATTCCGCGGCGTGACCGGCGTAACCGGTGTGACCGCCCGGCAGCTCCGACGGCTCCTGGCCGAGGGCCGTGGCCAGGGTCGTGGCGATGTCGTGGAGCGGGAAGCCGCGGGAGCTGCGCCCCACGGCGATGGTGACGCGGTCGGCGTGGGCCCGCAACGCGTCGAGGTCGAGGTCGACGGAGGTGTACTGGCGCAGCTCCTGTTCGAACCAGAGCTCGACGGCGGCCCGCACCTCGGGGATGCCGACGTCGCGGAGCAGGCCGAGGAACGCGACGTCCTCCGGCGGGAAGAACGGCTCGTTGAACCGGTCGAGCGCAGGGGCGATGCCGGCCTGCTGGTAGAGGTCGTACACCTCGTCGCAGAGGTCGAGCCAGCGCCGCGCGTCGGGCAACTGCTTCAGCGCCGGCGGCTCGTAGGCGACGACCCGGTCGATCCGGTCGGGATGCTTCGTGACCGCCTGGAGGCCGACGAGCGCCCCCGAGCTCGGGCCGAACACGGACGCGGGCTCGGCGGCGACGAGCTCGACCATCGCGAGTGCGTCCTCGGCGTCCGTCTGAAGACGGCGCCCGTAGTCCTGGGCGCCGTCGAGTCGGCTGCGGGCGAAGCCGCGGCGGTCGTAGGTGGTCACCCGGTAGTGCTCGGCGAGGTGCTGCACGATTGGGCCGAAGATGTGGGCGGTCCCGTTCCCGCCGGGGATCAGGACCAGCGGGGGCCCGTCGCCGATCGTCTCGTAGTACAGACGGGCGCCGGGCACGTCGTGGATGCTCATGGTCGCTTCCTCTCTGGAATCCGGGTCCCGGGACGGGAGCCGTGGTGTCGACCACGATCCACAGTCAGACTTTCCAGCGGCTGACCGGCTGCTGTCCGATCCCTCGGGACGTCGGGGTGACGGTGACGGTGACCGGTCAGGTCACGACGTCGGACGGGTCGCCGGCCACTTCGGCAACTCGTTCGAGGACCCACGGATCGCCCGACGCCAGAGCCAGTGCGCTCGCGGAGCCCGCCGCCGCTCGTGCCGCGGCGAGGTCGTCGGCGGCGGCGTGCGACCGAGCGATCTCCGCCCAGCAGAGCGCAGCCTGGCCGACGCCGACCGTCCCGGCGCCACGTTCGAACGCCTCGATCGCAGCCGTCAGCTCGGATCGACCCTCGGCGACGTGCCCGGACTCGAGGTCGACGAGGCCGGCGGCATGGAACGCGTAGCCGTTCACGACCGCCATGAAGCTGTCGCTGAGCCCGTCCAGCGCCGAGCGGGCGAGCTGTTGCGCGCGCTCGACGTCGCCTTGGCGCAGACGCGCCACGGCGAGGCGGGCCGTCGCCCCGGTCACGACACCCTGGGTCCGGCTGGCCTGGCCGAGCTCGAGCAGTTCGGCGTGGGCGTCCTCGAAGAGATCGAGGTCGCCCATCCGCCAGGCGAGCTCGCCGAGGCGGCTGACCGCCAGGACCAGGCCCAGGTGGTCCTTCTCGGCCCGCATCGTGTCGACGGCACCGCGCAGTCGCGCCGCGGCGACCTCGATGGCGCCGGCGACCAGGAGACCCGCGCCCTCCGCGAACTCCAGGTACCCGACGGGCCCGGTCGCACCGGCCGCGCTGAGGTGCTCACGGGCCTGGGTCACCCAACGCTCGAGGTCCCCGTCGGGGCGATAGCCCGCCGCCAAGGCCCGCAGCAGGCACAGCCGCCCGAGTCGTGCGTGGTCGCCGCGGTCGCGTTCGTACCCGTACGCCTCGTCGGCGGCGCGGTCGGCCAGCTCGGTCTGCTGGGTCAGGGTGGCGAACACGAGCGCCCATGCCAGCAGCGACGCCCGGCGGGCCGGGTCCTGCGGCCCCGGGGCGTCGATCGCGGTGCGGATGTGCTCCCAACCGACCGAGACGCGCATCGCCCCGAACCAGTAGGCCGCCAGGTCGTCGCAGATCTCGAGCGCGAGGTCGGCGTCGTTCGCCGACGACCACGCCAGCGCGTCGCGGATCGCGGTGTCCTCGCGGTGGATCGTCGCGACCACGTCGCCGGCGACCCGGGCCCCCCAACCGACGGTGCGGGCGAGCTCGCGCACCCACTCGGCGTGCGCCCGCCGCGTCGCATCCCGTTCGCCGCGCTCGTCACTGCGACGGGAGGCGAATTCGGCGAGGGTCTGCAACATGCGGTAGCGGGTGACGGGCCCGGCGCGGTCGGCGATGACGAGGGACTTGTCGACCAGTCGCCGCACGAGGTCCTCGACCACGTCCGCGCGCACGCCGCCGCCGGCGCACACGGCTTCGGCGGCGACGAGCGAGGCGCCGTCGGCGAAGACCGAGAGCCGCTCGAACACGAGCCGCTCGGGCTCGTCGAGCAGGTCGTAGCTCCACTCGGCCACCGCCGACAGACCGCGTTGGCGGGCAGGTGCGTCGCGGGCGCCCTCACTGAGCACGCCGAGCCGATCGGCGAGCCGCTCCAGGAGCTCGTCGAGCCGGAGGTGCTGGGTGCGAGCGGCGGCCAGCTCGAGGGCGAGCGGCAGGTGGTCGAGCGCTCGACAGATCTCGTCCACCACGAACGGGTCGAGCGGGTCACCGCCGATGGGCACGAAGACCCGGGCCCGGAACAGCTCCGCCGCGGCCTCGGGATCGAGGGGCCCGAGGGCGAAGACGGCCTCCCCCGCGATGCGCAGGGCCTCCCGACTCGTCGCCAGCACCCGCAGGTTCGGGCAGCGAGCCACGAGCGCCGACGCGAGCGCGGCGGCCTCGCTCAGCACGTGCTCGCAATTGTCGAGCACCAGGAGCACCTCGCGGTCGCCCAAGGCGTCGGCGACGGCGTCGAGGGACGAACCGGGTTCGGAGCCCGCCTCACCGAGGTCGAACACGTCCTGCACGGCTCGAACCACGTGCCGCGGATCGCTCGTCGGCGCGAGGTCGACCCACCAGACGCCATCGCGGGTGGCGTCCGCCTGCTCCTGCGCGATCTCGAGGGCGAGTCGGGTCTTGCCGACGCCGCCCGGACCCACGATCGTGACGAGCCGGCGCGTGCCGACCAGCTCGAGCAACGCCGCGAGCTCGTGCGATCGGCCGATGCGCTCCTCGACCGGGTGGCGGAGGTTGCCCCGCCGACGGAAAGCTGCGCCGACGGCGTCGCCCTCCATGGGTGCGGCGGCGGGAACCACCGGAGCGAGCGAGTCGTCCTGGTGGAGGGCGGCCTCGTACAGCGCCCGCAGCTCCGAACCCGGTTCGGACCCGACCGCCTCGACCAGCGCGGTGCGGGCGCGTTGGTACACCTCGAGGGCGTCGGCCTGGCGCCCCGACCCGTACAGGGCGCGCATCAACAGGGCCCATCGGCGCTCCCGGAGCGGCTCCTCGGCCACGAGCACCTCCAGGTCGGGCACCACCCGCGCGTACTCGCCGAGCTCGATCCGGGCGTGAGCGAGGTCCTCGAGGGCGACCCGGTGCAGCTCGTCGAGTCGGGTGCGCTCAGCCGCGAGTGACGGGGTGTCCGGCACCCCGGCGAGCGGTTCACCGGCCCAGTCGGCGAGCGCCACCCCGAGGACGCGGATCACCGCCGCCCAGTCGGTCGACAGCTGTCGCGCCCGCTCGAGGGTCGCCTCGAACCGGAGCACGTCGACTCGCTCCGGTTCGACCCGGAGCTCGTACCCGCCCGGGCGGGTCAGCACCGCGTCGGGCTCGTCGAGGTCGGCCAACAGGCGCCGGAGCTTGGCGATCGCCACCTGCAACGCGTTCGGCGACGGGGCGCGATCGCCCCACACGGCCTCGGCCAGACGGGCGGCCGAGACGGTGGATCCCGCCCGGAGCGCCAGCACGGCGACGAGACCGCACAGCTGCGGCGCCGACACGGTGCAGGTCGAACGATCCGTCACCAGCTCGACCGCCCCGACCAGGCGCACCTCCACGCCCGAACGCTACTGCGGGTCGGCCTCCCGCTGTCGGGCGAGACGAGCGCGCACGCCGTCGACACGTGGCCCGGTGAGCCCCACCCCGGGTCGTCACCTCTAGCCTCATGAGGGTCATGCGCCGTCGTTCCCCCGAGGCGCGGCCCACGCCCGAGCCGCGCCCACCCGAGGCGGGGGGCTGGGTCCGCCGCCTCGCCCCGTTCCTCTTCGCCCACCGGCGGGACGTGGGCCTGGCCTTCGGGATGGCGGTCGCCGGGCAGGCGGTGGGCGTGGTCACCCCGCTCATCTCGAGGGCGGTCATCGACGACCTGACCGACCCGCAGGACCAGCCGATCGCACCGTGGCTCGTCCTCCTCGTGCTCTGCGGCGTGTTCAGCTTCGCCGCCGCGTACGTCCGGCGCTTCTACGGCGGCCGGGTGAGCCTCGACGTGCAGTTCGACCTGCGCAACGCGGTCTACGAGCGCCTCCAGCGCCTCGACTTCGGCACCCACGACAAGCTCCAGACCGGCCAGCTCGTGTCCCGCGCCTCCAGCGACGTGGCGATGATGCAGTCGCTCCTCGCGCTGCTGCCGATCATGCTCGGCAACGTCGTGCTGTTCGTGCTGTCGCTGTGCGTGATGCTCTGGTTGTCCCCGCCGCTCACGCTCGTCGCGCTCGTCGCGGCGCCGTGCATGCTCGTCGTCGCGCTGCGCCTGCGCACGACCGTGTTCCCGGCGTCGTGGGACGCCCAGCAGCGCGCCGGCGAGGTGGCCGGCGTGGTCGACGAAGCCGTCACCGGGGTCCGGGTCGTGAAGGGCTTCGGGCAGGAGGACCGGGAGCTGCACCACCTCGCCGACGTCGGCGCCGACCTCTACCGCTCCCGCGCCCGGCTCGTCGGCCTGCAGGCCCGCTACACACCGGCGCTCTCCGTGATCCCCGTGCTCGCCCAGGTGGCGGTGCTGGCCTTCGGCGGGTGGCTCGCCATCGAGGGCCACATCACGCTCGGAACCTTCGTCGCCTTCTCCAGCTACCTGGTCCAGATGGTCGCCCCGGTGCGGATGTTCGCCATGCTCATGGCCGTCAGCCAGCAGGCGCGCGCCGGCGCCGAGCGGCTCCTCGACGTCCTCGACGCCAACCCCATCGTCGCCGAGCACGACGACGCCACCGAGCTGCCACCGGCCCTCGGTGACGTCCGCTTCGACGACGTCCGGTTCGGCTACACGACGACGGAGCCGGTCCTCGACGGGTTCACCCTCCACGTCGCGCCCGGCGAGACGGTCGCCCTCGTCGGCGGCAGCGGCTCGGGGAAGTCCACCGTCGCCCTGCTGCTGCCACGCTTCTACGACGTCGCCGCCGGCACGGTCACGATCGACGGCATCGACGTCCGCGACGTCACGTTCGACTCGCTGCGCGGCCAGGTCGGCGTCGTCTTCGAGGAGTCGTTCCTCTTCTCCGACACCGTTCGGGCCAACATCGCCTACGGCCGCCCCGACGCCACCGAAGAGGAGGTCCGGCGGGCCGCCCGCGTCGCCGAGGCCGACGGGTTCATCGAGGCACTGCCCGACGGGTACGACGCCGTGGTCGGCGAGCGCGGCCTGACCCTGTCGGGCGGCCAGCGCCAGCGCATCGCCCTGGCCCGGGCGATCATCACCGATCCGCGGATCCTCATCCTCGACGACGCCACCTCGTCGATCGACTCGACCACCGAGGAGGAGATCCACGCCGCCCTCCGCCACGTGATGGCCGGCCGGACCACCCTGCTCGTCGCCCACCGCCGCTCCACGCTCCGCCTCGCCGACCGCATCGTGCTCGTCGACGGCGGGCGCGTCGTCGACCAGGGCTCGCACGAGGAGCTCCTCGCCCGGTCCGAGCGCTACCGGGATCTGCTGGCCGGCCCGGAGGACGCGACCCTCGAGGAGGTGCTCGAGCAGCGCGCGCTCGAGCGAGCGGCCGAGCCGGCCGACCGAGCCCACCTCTGGCCCTACGGGGAGGTCGACGCCGAGGGGCCGCGAGCGTCCGCCACCGCCACCGGGCCGCCCCGCTTCGCGCCCGGCGGCGGCGGTGGGCCCGGCGGGGGGATGGGCGCAGCGCTGGCCCCCACCCCCGAGCTGCTCGCCGCCCTCGACGAGCTGCCGCCGGCCGATTCGGACCCACGCGTCGACGTCGGGGCCGAGGCGGCCGCCGATGCGAGCTCGTTCAGCCTCCGGCGCTTCATCGCCCCCTACCGGCGCGCCCTCGGGATCGGCCTCGCGCTGGTGGCGATCGACACCGTGATCACGCTGATGGGGCCGTTGCTCGTGCGACGCGGCATCGACGCCGGCGTGGACGCCGGCGACCTGCACGCGCTGTGGGTGGCGTCGGCGGCGTTCCTGGTCGTCGCCCTCGCCGACTGGCTGTTCACGTACCTCTACACGCTGGTCACCGGTCGCACTGCCGAGCGGCTGCTCTACGCGCTGCGGATCCGGATCTTCAGCCACCTCCAGCGGCTCGCCCTCGACTTCTACGACCGCGAGCTCGGCGGCCGGGTGATGACCAGGATGACCACCGACGTGGAGTCGCTGTCGACGCTCCTCCAGCAGGGCCTCATCAACGCCATCGTCAGCGCCTTCACCTGCGTGGGCGTCTTCGTCTTCCTCGTCTTCCTGTCACCCACCCTGGCCCTCGCCGCCGCCACGGTGCTGCCCCCGCTGGCCCTGGCCACCTGGTGGTACCGCCGCCTGTCGAGCCGGGCCTACCAGCGGGCGCGCGACTCGATCGCCACCGTCAACGCCAACCTGCAGGAGAGTCTGTCGGGCGTGCGGGTGGCCCAGGCCTACTCCCGCGAGGGCAGGAACATCGACGGCTTCCGGTCGCTCAACGGCCGGTACTTGTCGGACCGGACCACCGCGCAGCGCCTGATCGCGCTCTACTTCCCCTTCGTGCTGTTCCTCGCCGACGTCGCCGCCGCCGTCGTCCTCGGCGTGGGCGCCCACCTGGTGCAGGCGGGCGCGATCACCACCGGCGTGCTCATCGCGTTCCTGCTCTACCTCGACCAGTTCTTCGCGCCGATCCAGCAGCTGTCGGCCGTGTTCGACACCTGGCAGCAGGCGGGCGCGTCCATGGAGAAGATCGACGAGCTCATGGCCACGCCGACCACCACGCCCGAGGCCGAGCATCCGATGCAACTGGCGGCGCTCAGCGGCGCCATCCGGTTCGAGGGCGTGCGCTTCCGGTACGCGGGCACGGCCGGCGCCGAGGCCCTCACCGGCGTGGACCTCGACATCCGCCCCGGCGAGACCGTGGCCCTCGTCGGGGAGACCGGCGCCGGCAAGTCCACCCTGGTCAAGCTCGTCGCCCGGTTCTACGACCCGAGCGAGGGTCGGGTCACGGTCGACGGCCACGACCTGCGCGACCTCGACCTCGGCACCTTCCGGCGCCACCTCGGCATCGTCCCCCAGGAGGCGTTCCTCTTCACCGGCACGGTCCGGGCCAACATCGCCTACGGGCGCCCCGACGCCACCGACGAGGCGATCGAGGCCGCCACCCGCGCCGTCGGCGCACTCGACCTCGTCGCCTCGCTCCCCCACGGCTTCCTCACCGAGGTGACCGAGCGGGGTCGCAGCCTCTCCGCGGGGCAGCGCCAGCTCATCGCCCTCGCCCGCGCCCGCCTCGTCGACCCCGCCATCCTCCTGCTCGACGAGGCCACGTCGAACCTCGACCTCGCCAGCGAGGCCCGCGTGCAGCGAGCGATGGGTGCCGTCGCCGCCGGCCGCACGACGCTGCTGGTCGCCCACCGCCTGCCGACTGCTCGCAGCGCCGACCGCATCCTCGTCGTCGACGGCGGCCGGGTCGTCGAGCAGGGCACCCACGACGAGCTCCTCGCCCTCGACGGCACGTACGCGGCGCTCTGGTCCAGCTTCGCCGTCGAGGCTGCGACGGCCCGGCCCGCTTGACCCGCGCCCCGCGCTCCCGCCGGTCCGGCCGGCGAAGCGGTCGACGTCCACGACGTGGCCGTCGGGCCAGTCGAACGGGACGACCCGGGGCGGCGGAACGCCAACGCTGACCAGCCCGCTCGTCAAGCCTGCCTGCTAGTCAACCTCCGGGCTGATCGGAGGCTCTTTCCGAGCGCGACGGCGGAGGTCGGCGAACTCGGCCCGGGCTCGGCGGGCACGCCGGCCGAACCCCCATCCTCCAAGGCCTGCGCCGAGGCACAGGCCGGCCACGGTGCAGAGCATCCCCACGATGGCGCCTGGGGAGAGGATCAGTGCCAAGGCCCCGCCGGCGATGGCGCCGATGAGCGCCCCGATGAGGAGCCCTGCGCCCTCTTCGATCCCGAGTCGGGCGGGCCATGATCCGGTGGCACGCTCGAGTTGTTCTCGTTGAACCTCCACCGGCGTCGTGTAGGACGTGGCGTCCCGTTGCTCACTGGTCATGGCGTGGCGCCTTTCGTGGACGGTTGCCGGCGGCCGCTTCGCGCCCGTCCGACCATCTTTCCCCGGATCGGGCGCGTCTCACGTCACACCTGGGTAACGATCAGCACACGTGGGGAACGATCAGCACACGTGGGTAACGATCAACAGGGTGACCAGCACCGGCGATGCGGGCCCCGTGTCGGCGACCCCCCTCGAATCGATCAGCCCGGCCGTTGCTGCCGTGCGACAGGCGTGACGTGTTCGTTACAGGGCCACTGGCATACTCATGACACATGTGCAGGCACAGGATCGGCCCGTCGAGGGTCCGGCCGCTCCTCACCGTCAAGGCGCCTCGTGGCTGATCGCGTGCTCCTCGTCGAAGACGACGGGTCCGTACGAGAGGGCGTGGAGCTGCTCCTCCGACGAGCCGGTCTCGAGGTCGACGCGGTCGGCGACGGCGCCGCAGCACTCGAACTGGCCTCGGCAACCGACTACGGGGCGGTCCTCCTCGACGTGATGCTGCCCGGGCTCGACGGGTTCGAGGTCTGCCGCCGCCTGCGCGTCCGCTCGCAGGTGCCGATCGTGATGCTCACGGCACGAGACGACACCGCCGACGTCGTCGCCGGCCTCGAGCTCGGGGCGGACGACTACATCACCAAGCCCTTCGAGCCCGCCGAGATGGTGGCCCGAGTCAGGGCCGCACTCCGGCGGCGCACCTCGCTGGTCACGCCATCAGTGCTGTCGTTTCGGAACCTGCGGATAGACAGCGGCGCGTGCCGCGTCTACGTGGACGACGACGAGATCGACCTCTCCTCGACCGAGTACCGCCTGCTCACCGAACTGGCCACCCGTCCCGGCGAGGCGCTCTCCCGGACGCACCTCCTCCAGCTCGTCTGGGGGTACGACTACCTCGGCGATTCGAGACTGGTCGACATGGCCATCATGCGGGTCCGGGACAAGATCGGGGACGACTCGACGTCGCCGCGCTTCATCACCACGGTCCGGGGCGTCGGCTACCGGTTCGACGGTGCCTGAGGACCGAACCGCCGCCCGACGGCCACGGGGCCCAAGCGTGCGGCTGCAGAGCCGACTCACCGCCGCGTTCATCCTCGTGGCGGTGGGCACCGGCGCGCTGCTCGTCGCCACCACCTTCGTCCTCGTCCGCATCTACCGGACGGCCACGTTCGAGGACCGTTCCCAGAACGAAGCGCGCCTGGCTCTGCTGTCGGCGCCCGACGACCTCGACCAGGAGTCCTACGAGGCACTCCTGCTCCAGTTCCAGGAGCGGGGAGCGGTCGACGGCCTGGCCGTGATCGGAGCCGACGGCAAGGTGTTCAGCTCGTTGCTGAGCGAGGATGACATCCCGACAGAGCTCATCGACTCGAGCTCGGCCAGCGACCTCGTCACCACCGATGCACGCGTCGACGGCCAGACCTACTACGTCGTGGTCGGACGACATGATCGGGCTCGCTACGCATTCGCGTTCTCCCGTGCGGAGATGAGTGAATCGATCACCCAGACCCGCAACCTCCTCCTGATCGGCTGGACCGTCGCCGCCGCGGTCGCTGCGCTGCTCGGCCGCCGAGTCGCAGCCCGAACGCTCGCGCCCGTCCGCCGAGCGGCCGAAGCCTCGCAGGCGCTCGCCGAAGGGATGTTGGACACCCGGTTGGCCTCGTCCAACGACGACGAGTTCTCGAGGCTCGCCGAGTCGTTCAACCACATGGCCGATGCCCTGGCGACGAAGATCGACGAGCTCTCGAGGGCCGCCGCACGTGAACGGCGCTTCACCGCCGACGTCGCCCACGAACTGCGCACACCGCTCACCGGGATGGCGGCCGTCACGTCCATCGTCCAGCCGCACGTCGCGGATCTGCCCGACGAGTTGCGGCGACCGATCGAGCTGCTGGTCGACGATGTCGGCCGGCTCCGCGACCTGGTCGTGGACCTCTTGGAGCTGGCCCGCCACGATGCCGGCCAAGAGACGCTCGATCTCGAAGCGCTCAGCCTCGCCGCGGCGGTCGACGCGGTCGTGACGTCGAGCGCAGCGGCCAACCGTATCGACGTCGACGTCGATCCCTCGATCGTGATCCTGGCGGACCGCCGCCGCTTCGCCAGAGTGCTCGGCAACCTCGTCTCGAATGCCATCGCCCACGGCGCCGGTCAGGTAGAGGTCCGGGGCCGCCGGGACCCGCCCTGGGCGCAGATCGACGTCCTCGACCGAGGTCCGGGGTTCGGCACCGTCGATCCCCTCCTCGTGTTCGACCGGTTCTACAAGGGCGACGCCTCTCGAAGCCAGGGAGGGTCCGGGCTCGGCCTGTCGATCGCCCTCGAGAACGCGAGGCTGCAGAACGGCTCGCTCGAGGCGGCGGCGCGAAGCGGTGGCGGCGCCCGGTTCACGTTCCGTGCACCGCTCGCCGACGACACGACCTGACCTGAGGGCGTGGGCCCACAGCCGATCGCGCTGTGGTGAGACTCGAGGGCGGCCATCGCCACCGGAGCGTGGACGCCAGCGATCGGTCGGGGGGCTCGGGCGAGGCGCAGGGGGTCGACCTGAACCCGGGAGACCCGGCGCCGGCAACGACGGCACCGGTTGGCGACGCGGTCACCGCAATGGTGCTCGGGCGAACTCCTGCATGCCGGTGCCGAACCGGACCTCAGCCCGGTAACCGAGCTCGGCGGCAGCACGCTCGGGGGAGGCGACGACGTGGCGGACATCGCCGAGGCGGTAGCCGCCGACGACCTCGGGCACGGGTGCGTCGGCGCCGAAGGCGGCGGCCAGCGCCGTCGCCATGTCGCCCACGGTGTGCGGCCGGCCGCTGGCCACGTTGAACGCCCGCGAGGCCGGCACCGGCGCGGTCAGCGCCGCCACGTTGGCGCGGGCGACGTCGCGCACGTGGACGAAGTCGCGACGTTGGCCGCCGTCCTCGAAGACGCGCGGCGCCCGGCCGTGCTCGAGGGCGCTGCGGAAGATGCTGGCCACGCCGGCGTAGGGCGTGTCCCGCGGCATCCGTGGGCCGTAGACGTTGTGGTATCGCAGCGACAGCGCGACTGCCCCGGGGTGCTCGCGCTCGTAGCAGGCGACCAGGTGCTCCTGGTGCAGCTTGGTGGCGGCATACACGTTGCGCGGGCCGAGCGGGGCGTCCTCGGGCACGGTGTCGGGGCACAAGGCGGCGCCGCACTCGGGACAGCACGGCTCCCACCGGCCGGCATCGAGATCCTCGGCCCGCCGCGCGGGCGCCGGCGTCGGCCCGTGGGTGGGACAGTGGTAGCGACCCTCGCCGTAGACCACCATCGAGCTGGCCAGGACCAGCCGGCCCCGGAAGCCGATCGCGTGCAGTCCGGCGAGCAGGCCGGCGGTGCCGAGGTCGTTGTGGCGACAGTAGGCGGCGATGTCGGCGAAGTCGACGCCGAGGCCGACCATGGCCGCCTGGTGGCTGACCAGGTCGCAGCCCGCGGCAACCCCCCGCACCAGGTCGACGTCGACGCAGTCACCCCAGACGTACTCCGCCGAGGGGTTGAGGTAGTCCGGCCGGCCGTCGTGGGCACCGGGCAGGCAGGCGTCGAGGACCACCACCTCGTGCCCGTCATCGACGAGGGCGTCGACGAGGTGCGACCCCACGAAGCCGGCGCCGCCGGTGACGAGCGCCCTCACCGGCCGACGGCGGGGTCGGAGCCCGGCCCCACCGGCAGGCGGACCACGAAGCGGGCGCCGGCGCCGTCGTTGCTGACCGTGATGTCGCCCTGGTGAGCGGTGACGAGGGCGCGGGCGATGGCCAGGCCGAGTCCGGCGCCGCCCGTGCCGGGGGTGCGGGCGGGGTCCCCCCGGAACCCGGCGTCGAACACGCGGGCCAGGTCCTCCTCGGCGATGCCGCCGCCGGTGTCGGCCACCGAGACGACGGCGTCGGGTCCGTCGACCCTCGCTTCGACCACCACGGAGCCGTCGGCGGGGGTGTGGCGCACGGCGTTGACGAGGATGTTGCGCAGGGCCCGCAGCAGCTCAGGCGGCGAGCCGTGCACGGCCAGGTCGCACGCGGGCACCCGCCCCTCGACCACCACGCCCTTGGCCTCGGCCACGGGCGCCACGCCGGAGATGGCGTCGAACACCAGCTCGTCGAGCGAGAAGCGCTCCCACTCGAGGTGCAACAGCCCGCTCTGGGCCCGGCTCAGCTCGAAGAGGTCGTCGATGAGGGCACCGAGGCGCTCGACCTCGGTACCGAGGGTGGCGTGGTAGCGGGCCACGGTCTCGGGATCCTCCACGACGCCGTCCTCGAGGGCCTCGGCGATGGCTCGGATGCCGGCCAGGGGGGTGCGCAGGTCGTGCGACACCCAGGCGATGAGCTCGCGCCGCGACGCCTCCATCGCCTGCTCGCGGCGGCGGGCCTCCCGGAGGCGCTGCGCGCTGTCGTCGAGCTCTCGGGCCAGCGCGTCGAGCTCGGCCGAGCCGTGGCCCCGGTCGCCGACGTCGAGCCGGTCGGCGTCGCCGAGGGAGCGGGCGGCGACGACGAGCGCCTCACCCGAGCGGGCGATGCGCCCTCCCAGCACGAGGGCGGTGACCAGGGCGACCGTGCCTGCGGCGACCAGCAGGATGACGAGGGCGGCCTCGTCGTGGGGCGAGAAGAACATGGCGCGGGCACCGAGGAAGGTGGCGGCGAGCGCGGCGGCGAGGGGCACGACGGCCACGAGGGCGATCTGCACGGCGAAGGGCGCCCGCCGGGATCGACGCAGCAGCAGCGCCGCCAGCCCGCCACCCACCAGCGCGGTGCCGGCGCCGAGCAGGACCAGCTCGGCGGCGGCGTCTGCGCCCATCCCCGAGCGGGCTCCGATCAGCACCAGGGCCACGCCGCCGCAGAGGGCGAGGAGGGCGGCCCCGCGGTCCAGGGTGGACGCGCGGGTCATCCGTCCCACCGATAGCCGACGCCCCAGACCGTGGCGATGAGCGTCGGCGCGGACGGGTCGTCCTCCAGCTTCTCCCGCAGGCGGCGGACGTGCACCGTGACGGTGGAGGCGTCGCCGTAGCTGTAGCCCCACACCGTCTCGAGCAGCTCCTCGCGGCGGAAGGCGCGCCCGGGGTGGGTGCAGAGGTGGGCGAGGAGGTCGAACTCACGGGCGGTGAGCGCCACGCTCGCAGGACCGGCCCCGCCGTGGCGGGTCACCTGGCGGGCGGCCAGATCGACGACGAGGGCCCCGGCCCGCACGACCGTGGCCCCGGCCGGCGGGAGGACCTGCCCGCCCGCCCGGCGGAGGACGGCCCGGACGCGCGCCACCAGCTCGCGCGGCGAGAAGGGCTTGGCAACATAGTCGTCGGCCCCGAGCTCGAGGCCCAGCAGCCGGTCGGTCTCCTCGCCACGGGCCGTGAGCATGATGACCGGGATCGGGAGGCGCTCCCGGAGCTGCCGGCACACCTCGAACCCGTCGATGCCGGGCAGCATGAGGTCGAGCACCACCAGGTCGGGCTCGTCCTCCAGAGCGCGGGCCAGCCCCGCGGTGCCGTCGGCCTCCCAGGTCGCCCGGTAGCCCTCGCGCTCGAGGTAGCGGACCACGACGTCGGCAACGGTGGGATCGTCCTCGATCATCAGCACCCGGGCCCCGGCGGCCGCGTCCTCGGGCGCGCCGTCGGGCGCATCGTGCTCGGTCGGGGTCGCGGGCGGGCGGGCGCTCACGGGGTCGAGGGTACGGGTGGTGACCGGCACCGTGCCCTCGCCCCGACCGCTGTTTCGCGAATCGTAAGGGTCGCGCCGAGTTTCGCGAATCGTAAGCGGATTCGGGGTCGGCGCCGCCCGGGCCGTCGGTACGTTCCGCGCCATGCCCGACGTCATCCTCCCCGTGCTCGACGAGGCCCTCGCGCTGCCCGCGGTGCTCGCCGGCCTGCCCGACGGCTACCGGCCCCTGGTGGTCGACAACGGCTCCACCGACGGCTCGGCCGAGGTGGCCGCCGCCCTCGGAGCCACGGTGGTCCGCGAGCCGCGCCGAGGGTTCGGGGCCGCCTGCTTCCGGGGCCTGGAGGCCGCCACCGATGACGTCGTCTGCTTCATGGACGCCGACGGCTCACTCTCCGGCGCCGACCTGCCGGCGGTCGCGGGGCCCGTGCTCGCCGGCCGCGCCGACCTGGTGCTCGGCGCCCGGCGCCCGGCGCGGGGCGCCTGGCCGGTGCACGCCCGAGTCGCCAACCGGGTCCTCGCCCGCGAGATCCGTCGCCGCACCGGGGTCGCGGTCCGCGACCTCGGCCCCCTCCGGGCCGCACGACGGGAGCCGCTGCGCTCGCTGGGCCTCATGGACCGCCGCTTCGGCTGGCCCCTCGAGATGGTGCTGCGGGCTGCGGCGGCGGGGTGGCGCATCGAGGAGATCGAGGTGGCCTACGCCTCCCGGGTCGGTCGGTCGAAGGTCACCGGCACGGTCCGGGGGACGGTGCGCACGGTGCGGGACATGGCACAGGTGGCGGGAGCGCTCCGATGACAGCGGTCGTGGTGATGGCCAAGGCGCCCGAGCCGGGGCGTTCGAAGACGAGGCTCTGCCCCCCGTGCCGGCCCGAGCAGGCGGCGGCGGTCGCAGAGGCGGCGCTGCGCGACACCCTCGCCACCGTCCTCGCCACCCCGGTCGCCCGGCGCGTCCTGGCCCTCGACGGCGCCGTCGGGCCGTGGCTGCCCCCCGGCTTCGAGGTCGTGGCGCAGGAGGGCGACGGTCTCGACGAGCGGCTGGCCGCCGCCGTGGAGCGGGTCGGGGGCCCGCTCGTCGTCATCGGCATGGACACTCCCCAGGTCACGCCCACCGATCTCCTCGCGGTGTCGTCCCGGGTGCGACCCGGTCGGGCGGTCCTCGGCGCCGCCCCGGACGGGGGCTGGTGGGCGCTCGGGCTCCACGACGCCGACGGCACCGTCTTCCGGGGCGTGCCCATGAGCCGGTCCGACACCGCCGTGCGCCAAGCCGAGCGGCTGCGCGCCTGTGGCCTCGACCTCCACCACGTCGAGCCTCGGCTCGACGTCGACCACTGGGCCGACGCGCTCGAGGTCGCGGCTGCGGCGCCCGGCTCCCGGTTCGCCGCCGCGGTGGCCGCGGTCGAGGCGTCGCTGACGTCGGCCGAGCGATGAGTGCGCTGACCGCCACCGGCGCGCCGACGCAGCTCCGCACCGGCCAGGGCGACGTCACCGACGGCCGTCGCTGGGTGGCCCCGTTGGAGCGGGCCGACGAGGAGGCGCTGGCCCGGTGCCGAGGCCCGGTGCTCGACGTGGGGTGCGGCCCGGGCCGGCACACGACCGCCCTCGCCCGCCTCGGGGTGCCGGCGCTCGGCGTCGACATCACCCCGGCAGCGCTGGACTGGGCCCGCCCCCGGGGCGCCCTCGTGCTGCACCGCAGCGTGTTCGACCGCCTGCCGGGCACCGGCCGGTGGGGCACCGTCCTGCTCCTCGACGGCAACCTGGGCATCGGCGGGGACCCCGCCGCCCTGCTCGTCCGGGCGACGGAGCTGCTCGCCCCCGGCGGCCTGGTGGTCGCCGAGCTCGACCCGCCGGGCACGCCGACGGGGCCGACGACAGCGCGCCTCGAGGTGGCCGGGACCGCCGGTCCGTGGTTCTCGTGGGACCGGGTCGGCATCGAGCGCCTCGGCCCGCTCGCCGGTGCCGCGGGGCTGGCGGTGATCGACACCTGGCCCCGCGACGGTCGCTGGTTCACCGTCCTCCAGCGGCGCTCGGCATGAGCACGGACCAGCGGCCGGCGCTCCTGCGCCGCCTCCCTGCCTTCTCCAGCCCCCACCACGACGAGGCCAACGCCGCCTGGCTCGGCCTGGCCCTCGGCGTGTGCTTCGGCGTGTGCTTCCTCACCGGCCTCGTTTCGCACCTGATCCAGGACCCCGGTGGCTGGTTCTCCTGGCCGGCGCGCCCCGCCGGCCTGTACCGGCTGAACCAGGGCCTCCACGTCACGACCGGGATCGCCACCATCCCGCTGCTCCTCGCCAAGCTCTGGGTGGTCTTCCCCAAGCTGTTCGCCTGGCCCCCCGCGCGGTCCGTCGCGCACGCCCTGGAGCGGCTGGCCCTCCTGCCCCTGATCGGCGGGAGCCTGGTCCTGTTGGTGACCGGGGTGGGCAACGTCAACATCTGGCGGCCGTACCCATTCCCGTTCCGGTCGGGCCACTACGCGGCCGCGTGGATCGTCGTCGGCGCGCTGGTCGTGCACGTCGCCGCGAAGTGGGCGACCACCCGCGCCGTGGTGCGCCGGCCGAGACGCAGCCGACCGGCGGCCGCACCCGGCCCGGCGGACGGGCTGAGCCGCCGGGCCTTCCTCGGCGGCACCGCCGCCGCGGCCGGCGCCCTGACCCTGTTCACCGTCGGCCAGACCGTGGCCCCGCTGCGGGGACTGGCATTGCTGTCGCCCCGGCGCCCCGATGCCGGGCCCCAGGGCTTCCCCGTGAACCGGACCGCCCGCTCGGTGGGCCTGGTCGGGGTCGACCTGGCCGCGTACCGCCTCGAGGTGGTCGGTGCCGGCGTGACCCGGCCGCTCTCGCTGACCTACGACGACCTGCGGGCCCTCCCGCAGCACGAGGCGACCCTGCCCATCGCCTGCGTCGAGGGGTGGAGCACCAACCAGCGCTGGCGGGGGGTGCGGGTGCGCGACCTCCTCGACCGTGCCGGCGCCCGTGAGGGCGCCGGGGCCACGGTGGTGGCGCTCCACGACAACCCGAGGCAGCGGACCTCTGCGCTGTCGGGCGCGCAGGCCGCCGATCCAGACACGCTGATCGCCCTCGAGGTGGGCGGCGAGGTGCTGCACCCCGACCACGGGTTCCCGGCCCGGCTGATCGGGCCCAACCGGCCGGGGGTGCAGCAGACGAAGTGGGTCGCCCGCTTGGAGGTCCCATGAGCCCGAGGCACGCCGCCTACGTGGCCGAACGGGCGACGGGCGGGGCCCGAGCGGCCCGGCGACGCAGGAGCCAGGAGCGGGAATCGTGAGCCCGAGGAACGCCGAGGCTGACGGGCCCGGTGGCACCCGCTTCTGGGTCGGCCTCGCCGTCGGGGTGGCGATCATGGGCTGGGGGGTCCGGCTGTTCCTCGTGGCGGTGCCGAGCCCGTCGGCGCGCCGCGGCCTCGCCACCTGGATCGTCGGTGCCGACCTCCTCCACGACCTGGTCGTCGCCCCCCTCGTCCTCGCCGTCGGCTGGCTCCTGGCCCGCCTCGTGCCGGCGCGCTGGCGCGGCCCGGTGCACGTCGGCGTCGTCGCCAGCGCTTCGATCCTGCTCCTCGCGGCCCTCCCCCTGGCCGGGACCGCCGCCGACGCCGGCAACCCGACCATCCAGCCCCTGGACTACTGGACCTCCACCCTCACCGCGCTGGCGCTCGTCTGGGCCGCGATCGGCACGTGGGCCGTGGTGCGTGCCGCCCTGACCCGGTGGTCCGGCCCGTGACCGCCACCCTCGAGGCCTCGTCGATGCCGGCCGACCCGCCACGACCCGGGGCCCGCCCCTGGCGGCGGGAGGCCCTCGCCGCCGGCGGTGTGCTCGTCGCGTGGCTGGTGCTCGTGCTCTTGGCTCGGGCGTGGGCGCTTCGCCTCGTGGCCCGCAACGGCGTCGACTCGCTGCGGCTCGGCGCCGCGCCGCTGGTCGGCCGCGGCGACTTCCACCCGGGCCCCGGGACCCTCGTGGCCGTGGGTGCCGGGCTCGCCGTGGTGGCGGTGGCTCCCGTCGTGGGGCGCCTCCGATGGCGGTGGCTCCTGCTCGTGGTGCTCGCGCTGGCCGTCGTGTGGCCGGTCGCCCTGAACACGACGCGCGGGGCCCAGGGGCTGACTGCGCCGCTGACCCGGGAGGACGACGAGTACCTCCCGGAGATCGGGGCCGTGGGCTCGCCCGGCGCGTTCCTCCGGGGCTTCCCCGATCACATCGACGACTACAACGTGCACGTCCGGAGCCACCCGCCGGGCTTCTTGCTGCTGCTCTGGTCGATGGACGAGGTGGGGCTCGGTGGGGCCGGTTGGGCCGCCGCGCTGTGCATCCTCGGTGGCGCCGTCGCCGCGCCGGCCGTGCTCATCGCCACCCGCGACGTCGCGGGCGAGGGGGCGGCGCGCCGGGCGGCGCCCTTCGTGGCCGTGTCGCCGGCGGCGCTCTGGGTGGCCACGAGCGCGGACGCGTTCTACGCAGGGACGGGCGCGGTGGGGCTCGCCGCGCTGATGGTGGCGACCGGTCGACCCGGCCGGCGCGGCGACGGGTGGGCCCTCCTCGGCGGGCTGGCGCTCGGTGCGTGCCTGCTCTTCTCGTACGGCCTCGCCCTGCTCTGGCTGGTGGCGCTCCCGGTGGTCGCCCACCGCCGTCGAGTCCGGCCGGTGCTCATCGCCGTCGCCGCGGCGGCGGCTGTCCTCGGGCTGTCGGCGCTGGCGGGGCTCGACTACCTCGCCGCGTTCGCCGCCACCCGTCGTGAGGTGGCCGAGAGCGTCCAACGGACGCGGCCCTTCACCTTCTCGATCGTGTCGAACCTCGCTGCGCTCGCCATCGCCTGCGGGCCCGCCACCGTGGCCGGCCTGGTCTGGTTGCGTGAGCGGACCCTGTGGCGGGTGGTCGGCGGCGCCCTCCTCGCCGTCGTGCTCGCGTGCCTGATCGGCCTCTCGAGGGGTGAGGTCGAGCGCATCTGGTTGCCCTTCACCGTCTGGCTCCTCGCGGCCGGGGCCGCCGTGACCGCCCGGCAGGGCCATCGAGCCCTGCGACCCTGGCTCGGCACGCAAGTGCTGGTGGCCGTCGTCGTGCAGACCATCGCCCGCACCGGGTGGTGACCCGGTCAGGTGATCGACGGTGGCCATGCGTCGGAGCGTGCAGCGTGCCGCCGATCAGCGCCAGGGCGTGATTCGCTCGGGTCACCCACGCCCAGGGTGGTGTCCCGACCCGACCGCGAGCTCGGACCCGACGAGGAGCTCCGAGGCGAGCGCCCCCATCCGCCACGACCGAGCGGAGGCGATGAGCCCCCGCATCGACCCCGGCCGCTTCCCGACCCGGGTCGCGACACGACTGGCGCCCTACCGGAGGCGCTTCGACGGCCTCGCCACCTGCTGACCGAGGGCCGTCCAACCTGTCTCGATGTCGGCGGCGGGGTCGTCGGGCCGCCCGTTGTGGCGGTCGAGCAGGGCCAGGTCGACGACCAGTCGCAGCAGCCCGGCGGGTGCTCGCGGGTCGAGCCCCGAGATCGCTCGGATCCGCCGGAAGCGGTTGAGCACGGTGTTCGGGTGGCAGTGCAGCGCGGCGGCCGTGGCACGGAGGTCCCCGTCGTGGTCGATCCAGCGGTCGAGCACGTTGCGGCAGGTCGGCGAGGTCGTGTCCGTCTCGGCGTGGAGCCGGCGGGCGCCGTCGGAGGCGAGGTGCGTGGCGCTCGGCGAGCTGACGGCAACGAGGTAGTCGACGGGACCCACGTCACGAAGCAGCCGACAGGGTTGCACCTGGGTCGTGGCCGAGTGCGCGATGGTCGCCTGCTCGTAGAGCTCGGCCGCCTCGCACGCCGCTCGGCACGCGCTGAGGCCGATCCTCGGCGCGGTCACACCGTCCCGGCCGAGCTCGGCGACCGCCCGCCGCAACGTCTCGCGCACGCGATCCTCTTGGGCCGCCGACCCCACGACGAGACCCTCGACCATCGATCCGGCGGCGAGGATCGGCCGGACCTCGGCGAGGGAGAGCCACGCGCTGATGCGGCGCTGCAACTGCTCCGGTGTGGTGTCAGGAGGCAGCTCGGCCCAGGAGACGATCACGGCGAAGCACTCCGTCTCCGGGTCGACGCCGAATGACGCGGCCACGCGGCGCAGCGGCGACGACCAGGCACCGACCGATCGGCTGATCGCATCGAGGAACCGGCGGGCCGCGCCCTCCTCCTCGAGGCTGGTCAGCTGCCTCGCCTCGACGTAGGCCGCCACGTAGGCCTCGGTGGTCGCCGAGGTGTACTCGTGGTGCCGACGAGCCAACGTGCGAAAGAGCGCACGACTCGCTCCGCTGCGGTCGGCCTCCTCGAGGACCACGTCCAGGAGGATCGGGTACGAGACCCGGTGAGCGGCGTAATGGTGCTCGAGAGGGAGGCCGGCGCGGGCCATCGAGGCGCCGAGGTCACCCATGAACTCGAGCGATGGGACCGTCCCGGACCGCAGGGACTCGATCTCGGCGTCGATGATCGCATCGCGCAGGACTCGGGCCCGATCGTCCGCCGCTGGATCGGTGAACTTGAAGTCCGGCACCACGGCCTCGACGGCGGACTGCAGCCGGTCGTGCAGCTCTGCCCGGCGCTGATCCACCGCTCGGGCGATCGTCTCGGCCGTCACCGATGCCATCCACCGATTGTGACGCGTCACACCGCAGGGCGGGAAAGCGTGGCAGACACCCCAATGCCTGACGGGTCACGATCCTGACGCCGATCGAGGCAGCCGATCCGACAGGGAGTGGAACGAGACCCATGGGACACGTGATGATCACCATCGAAGGACGCACGCAGCCAGGCAGGCGGGACGAGGTGTACGCCCTGTTCGAGAAGCACCTGGCTCCTCGGGCCGCCGCCGAGGACGGGCAGCAACTCGTCGTCTGGTCCGCCAGCGAGGGTGACGACGACGAGTTCCAGCTTGTGGAGATCTACAACGACTCGACGATCCTGGAAGCCAATGCGACGGCCGACTGGTTCTGGGCGTACCTGAGCGAGGTCGGACCGCTGCTCGACGGTGAGCCACGGGTCACGACGTCCACGCCGCGGTGGGCCAAGGGCACACCGCTGTAGGAGACCGGGCGACGCGCTGCCGCCGACTGCGGCGGCGGCGGACACGACCGCACGGAGGTCCGGCGTGTCGGGGCTTCTCGCAACTGGCCGAGTACGTCGAGGTGGCCCACCGCTCCGGGGGTGAACCCGCTGCGCGCTGCCTCGCGGGGCCACAGCCGCGCCAGACAGCACGACCGTCAGCGACGGCTCAGCGTCGATCGCAGCTCCACGTCGTCCTCCACGGCTGCTGAGTATTGCCCTGGTGGAGTAACGGATCGGCCGCGACGGGGACCGCATCACATGCCCGAGGTGTCGTTCGACAACCTGCTCGTCGTCCTGGCCGTCGCGTTCCTCGTCCCACTCGGGCTCGGCCTGGCGCCGCGCATCAAGGTGCCGAGCGCGGCGTTGGAGATCCTCGCTGGGATCATCGTGGGCCCCGGCGTGCTCGGCTGGGTGGAAGACGACCTTGCAGTCTCGATCCTCGCTCTGCTCGGACTGGGTTTCCTCCTGCTCCTCTCGGGTCTCGAGATCGACCTCGATCGGCTCCGCGGGCCGATCGGGACCCGCGCCGCCCTCGGCTTCGGGCTCACGTTGGCGCTGGGGTTGGCCGTCGGCCTCGGTGCGAACGCCGTCGACCTCACCCGGTCGCCGCTGTTGATCGCCGTGCTGTTGTCCGCCACCTCGCTGGGTGTGGTGGTCGCAGTGCTCAAGGACGCCGGCGAGGCCAACTCACCCACCGGCCAACTGGTGCTGGCCGGCTCGTCGATCGCCGACCTGGGCGCCGTGGTCCTCCTCTCCCTGCTGTTCTCGGGTGAGGACTCGACCGCGGGCGCCAAGGTCGTCCTGCTCGGCGCGTTCGTGGCCTTCATCCTCGTGGTGGCCCTGGTCGTGCTCGGCGCGGAGCGCTCGTCGCCCATCTCGATGGCCCTCCAGCGACTCCAGGACACCACCGCCCAGATCCGGGTACGCGGCGCCGTCCTCCTGCTGATCGTGTTCGTCACTGTGGCCGAGCACGTGGGGCTGGAAGCGATCCTCGGCGCCTTCGTGGCCGGGATGCTGCTGGGCGTGCTCGACCGGGACACCGCTATGAGCCACCCCCAACTCGGCGTGAAGCTCGAGGCGATCGGCTTTGGGTTCTTGATCCCCGTCTACTTCGTCACCAGCGGCATCCGCTTCGACCTCGACGCCCTCACGTCCGATGGTTCGGTGCTCGCGCGGGTACCGCTGTTCCTGGTTGCGCTCCTCGTCGTCCGGGGCGTGCCCGCCCTGCTGTACCGGTCGCTCGTCGGCACCCGACGTGCGCTGGCCGCCGGCCTACTGCAAGCCACGTCGCTGCCGTTCATCGTGGCCGGCACCCAGATCGGCCACGAGCTCGGGTTGATCACCGCCGCCAACGGCGCCGCGCTCGTCGCCGCCGGCCTGGTCTCGGTCCTCGTGTTCCCACTGGTGGCGGGCGGCCTGCTTCGAGTCCCCGCGGCGTCGGAGGGCATGGCGCCATCGGACATCTACCAGTACCCCCAGAGGACAGAGTGACCTACGCTCCGCGAGTGGGGGACGAGGGGTCCCTGGGGGCCGCGGCCGCGGTCTTGCCCGCCGATCCCTTCGTCGGTCGCGCCGACGGGCTCGACGCGATCGCTGCGGCGGTCACGGGCGCGTCGAGCGGCTCCGGGTCCCTCGTCCTGATCTCGGGAGAGGCGGGCATCGGCAAGACCCGGCTCGCCTCCGAGGCCGTGCGGTCCGGCCGAACCGACCTGCTCGTGCTGTGGGGGTCCTGTTCGGACGGCGATGGCGCGCCGCCGTTCTGGCCGTGGACGGAGGCCTTGCGTCCCTTGATCGGCACGATGGCACTGCCTCCGGAGGTCGTCGCCGTGCTGCCGGGGCTCGCACCGGAAGGGGCGTCACACCCGGAGCCGGTGGCGGACGAGGTGCGGTTCCGGGCGTTCAACCTGATCGCCGAGTTGCTCGACGATGTCGGACGGCGGCGGCCGGTGATGGTCGTGCTCGACGACCTGCATTGGGCGGATCCGAGTTCCCTCGAGCTGCTTCGCACCGTGGCGCGCCGTTCGGCCACGTGCCACTTCGCCGTCGTCGGGACCTACCGCGACACCGATGTCGACCGGGACCACCCGCTGCACAGCCTGTTGGGGGAGCTGACGAGGACCGGCGCCCGTCTCGTCCTGACTGGCCTGACCGTCGACGAGGTGGCGCAGTTGCTGGCGCCGACGCAGCGGTCCGTCGACGGCGACGTCGCCGCCGCGGTCGCCCGCCGGACCGGCGGGAACCCGTTCTTCGTACGTGAGGTCGGGCGCCGAGGCGTCGGTGGGCACGAGGTACCCCCCGCCGTGCGCGACGTGCTCCTGCACCGCATCGACGCCCTGCCGCACCGGGCCCGACGCCTCCTCGAAGCCTCGGCGATCCTGGGGCAGGTCGACATCGGTGTCGTCGCGGTGCTGCTCGATGAGGACCCGCTCGAGGTGCTCGACGCCGTCGACGAACTCGTCCACCGCCGCCTGATGGTCCGAACGGCGAACGAGCCGCCGACGTTCGCTCACTCCCTCGTCCGGGAGACGGCCCTGGCGGCGCTCCCGGCCCGCAGCAAGATCGAGCTCCATGGGAGGGCTGCAGATGCCATCGAGGCGCGCTCGGGCCCGGTGGAGGTCGATGCCATCGCGCACCACCGTGTGCACGCGGCGGCGCTCGACCCGGCTGCGGCAGTGCAGTGGGCGGCGGAGGCCGGACGGGCCGCCCGGCGCCAGCTCGCGTACGAGCAGGCGGTGCGCTGGTTCGAGCGAGCCGTCACCCTGGCGCCCGCCGGCACGGTTCAGGAGGCCGAGCTGCTCATCGACCTGGCGGAATCCGCCGGACGCACGGCGGACAGCCGCGAGCGAGGCCGAACCGCGGCGGCCGCCGCCGCGGAGGTGGCGCGGCGCCGAGGTGACGGAGAACTCCTCGCCCGCGCCGCCATCGCCTTCGGCGGCCCCTTCCTGGGCATCCTCACTTCCGGCTTCGCCGAGCCCAAGCCCGTCGCCCTGGCCGAGGAGGCACTGGTCGCCCTGTCACCCGAGCCCTCGCCGTTGCGCGCCCGCCTACTGGCTCGGGTCGCGACCGGCCTCGGGTACACGCCCGACCACCAGCGTGCGCTGGACGCCGCCGGCCAGGCCCTCGGCGTGGCACGAGAGCTGGGCGACGAGACGCTGGTCGAGGCACTCATCGCGGTGACCTCGATCTGGAACCCCGCCGACGACCCGGACGCCGCGTTGCTCCTCGACGAGCTCGAGTCGGTGAGCCGGCGGAGGTCCTCGCGAGAAGGTCTCGTGACCGTCACCGTGAACCGGTGTCTGCTGGCGCTGGAAGGGGGCGACCGTGTCGAGCTCGAGCGCGAAGTCGCCCACCTCGATGTGCTCCTGAACGAGCTGCACCTCCCGGTGCACGGCGCGTACGTTGGTCTGTTCGAGGCGATGCTCCACCGCCTCGACGGGCGCTACGCGGAGGCGGAGGCGGAGCTGCTCGACACGATGGTCGGGCTCGGCGACGAAGCGGAGGCCTTCGTTCCCGGCGCCGCTCAGCTGATGGTGGTGTGGAACGAGCAGGATCGGCTCGGCGAGGTCCTCGACGATGCCCGCCGCCTCTTCGCATCAGATCGGTTCCGAGGCGTGCCCAGCGGGCGAGTCGTCCTCGCCTACTTCGAGGCTGCGGTCGGGGACCATGCCCTGGCTGTCGAGGCGCTGCCGCCGCTGGCAGCTTCCTGGGCGACCACCCAACGCGACCCGAACTGGCTCCAAGGTCTGGCATGGCTGTGCCGCACCGCCGTCGTCCTGGAGGACGTCGAGTCGGCGTCGATGTTGTTCGACCTCGGACGGCCCCACGCCTCGCGCAGCGTCTTCACCGCGGCCGGCACCATCACCCTCGGCGTGGTCGGCATGTGGCTGGCCGAGGTGGCGATCCTGCTCGACCGCCACCGCGAGGCCGCCGGCCTCCTGGACGGTGCCGAGTCGCACTACCGACGCCTCCAGGACCGGGGCCACCTCGTCGAGTGCGCCTACCTCCGGGGCCGGCTCGCCGCCGCCGGCGGGCGGGCGGACGCCGCCGCGCTCCTCGGTGCCGCCGCCACCGAGGCGGACGCGCTGGGCATGAAGCGGGTGTCCCGGCTCGCGAGGTCCGCGTGTGCCACGACTGCCTCGAGCCCTGCCGCCCTCCAACCTCCCGGCCCGGCCACCTTCCGAAGCGAGGGTGACGTGTGGCTCGTCCGGTTCGGCGGCATCGACGCCCGCGTGCGCGCCACGAAAGGCATGGCCGACCTCGCCGTCCTTCTGGCCCGTCCCGGCGTCGAGGTCCACGTCGCCGAACTCGTCGGCGCATCCGGAGCAGTCGACACGCCGGGCACCCGTGAACCACTGCTCGACGACGCCGCGATCACCGCCTACCGATCACGCCTCCAGGAGCTGAACGACGAGGAGGGGGACGCTGACACAGCTGGAGACGCGGATCGCTCCACGAGAGCACGGGCTGAGCGTGAGGCGATCCTCGAACAGCTCGCCGCTGACCTCGGGATCGGGGGGGCCGCACGTTCGGCGCCGGACTGGGTCGAACGGGCCCGCAAGGCCGTTCGGCGAAGGATCGACGCGGCCTTGAAGCGGATCGAGACCGAAAACCCGCCGGCGGGTCGCCACCTCCGGCGATCGGTGAACACCGGCGTGTTCTGCAGCTACGACCCGGCCGACCCCCAGCACTGGGACACCTGACCGCGCCCGCGTCGCGTCGCGACGCCCAACGTCGCGCCTTGGTGGTGGAACCGACGACCAGGAGGCAACCGTGCCCGGACTCGAGATCAACGACTTCTCCTCACCTGAAGAGGTCCGCACGCCGGACCCGACCGTCACCGTCGAGGTGGTCAAGCTCGCCGGTGGTGAGATCGGCCGGTACACCTTCCAGCCGGGCTGGCGGTGGTCCGAGCACATCAAGCCCGTCGTGGGCACCGACACCTGCCAGACCGAGCACATCGGCTACCTCGTCTCCGGGACCATGGGGGTCCAGACCGACGACGGCACGACTGGGCAGGCGCAGGCCGGCAGCGTGTACCACATCGCCCCCGGTCATGACGGCTGGGTCATCGGCGACGAACCGGTGGTCGTCGTCGAGTTCCAGGGTGCCGCGACCTACGCGAAGCACTGAGGGGAGACCGACACGTCCGTCGCCATCGACGAATCGAAGTTGGACGAGCTGATGGGCCAGCTGGTCGGCCACATGACCGGCAGCGCCCTGTGTTTCGGCATCCGGCTGGGCGACGAGCTCGGGCCTCACCCTCATCCTCGAAGCCAAGCGCTGACGCGTACAGACCCCAAGGAGCCCCATGGCCTTCATCCAGATCATCGACATCCGGACCTCGAAGTACGAGGAGGTGCAGCGCCTCGGCCAGGAATGGGAGGCCGCGGCCACCGAATCGGGCACCACCGCCCGCCGACGGGTCCTCGTCCGGGACCGCAACGTCGCCGACCGCTACCTGAACATCGTCTTCTTCGACTCCTACGAAGAGGCGATGAAGAACTCGGATGACCCGATCACCCAGGAGTTCGCCGCCAAGATGGCCGAGCTCGTCGACAGCCCACCAACCTTCCTCGATCTCGACGTGATCGAAGACGTCGAGCTCTGACCGTGACGACCCACAACGGGTGGTCCTCGTCGCCATCGCTGATCAGATGATCCGTCGCCTTGGTCACCGGCGAACAGCGGCCATGAGCGAGCTCACCCTGGCCCGGCCCGGCGAGGCCGCCTATGACGAGGCGGTCGACATCTGGAACCACGCGTGCGATCGGCGACCGTCGGAGGTCGCCCGGTGCGGCAGCGCCGAGGAGGTGGTGGCCGCTCTCGCCCACGCGCGGGCTGACGGCCTCGAGGTCTCGGTGCGGGGCGGGGGCCACAACTACGCCGGCCACGCCCTCACCGATGGCGGGCTGATGATCGACCTGACGCCGATGAAGGAGATCACCGTCGACGTCGACGCGCGGCGGGTGAGCTGTGGTGGCGGCACCACCTGGGGCGAGCTCGATGCTGCGACACAGGAGCATGGGCTCGCCGTGCCGGGTGGGTTCATCAGCCACACCGGCGTCGCCGGCCTGACGCTCGGCGGTGGTCTGGGGTGGCTGTCGCGCCTGGCGGGGCTGTCCTCGGACAACCTCGTCGACGGCCAGGTCGTGACCGCCGACGGACGCATCGTCGAAGCGACCGACGAACCCGAGCTGCTGTGGGCGATCCGGGGTGGAGGTGGCAACTTCGGCGTCGTCACCCGGTTCGACTTCCGACTCCACGACGTGGGGCCGCTGGTCCACCTCGGCCTCTTCCTCTACGAGCCGGAGAGGGGTCCCGAGCTGTTCCGGTTCGCGCGGGACTACGTCGAGGGACTACCCGACGAATGCGGCGTGTTCCTCGCCGGACTGAGCGCCCCGCCGGCACCGTTCGTCCCCGAGGACCTGCACTTCGCGCCGGCCTATGCGCTGGCCGTGGTCGGGCTGAGCGACGAGGCGGCTCACGCTGAGCTGATCGCTCCGATCCAGGCGGCGCTGACCCCGATGGTCGAGCTGGTGACGCCGATGCCCTATGTCGCCCTCCAGCAGATGTTCGACGAGTCGGCGCCGTGGGGCTTCCACGCCTACGAGAAAGCCGTGTACCTGCGAGAGCTCACCGACGGCGCCATCGACGCCATCGCCGAGCACCAGCCCCGAAAGATGTCGCCGCTGTCCTTCGTCCCGATCTTCGTCCTCGGCGGCGCCTACGCCCGGGCCGACGACGCGGCCTCCGCCTTCGGCGGGGACAGAAACATCCGCTACGTCATCAACATCTCCGCGATGACCCCGGACCCAAGTCAGTTCGAGACCGAACGGGCGTGGGTGCGGGACTACTGGTCCGCGCTGGTGCCCCACGCGATCGGCGTCGGGAGCTACGTCAACTTCATGACCGAGGTCGAGGACGACCGGGTCCGGGCCGCCTACGGCGACAAGTACGACCGCCTCACGGCCCTGAAGTCGACGTACGACCCGGACAACGTGTTCCACCTCAACGCCAACATCCCGCCCGCGTAGGAAAGCGGACCGCAGAGACTCGACCTCGGCGTCGATGATCGCATCGCGCAGGTCCCGGGCCCGATCCACGCTCACGTTGCGCCACCGCGGCCTGCCCGCCGCCCACGCGGAGGTGCACCACCCGGGATCGGGCCACTTCCTCCCCGTCCTCGCCGTAGCCGCCGACCACGGCACACTGGTGCAGTGAGCGTCGACGTCATCACCGAGATCGACATCGACCGGCCCATCGCCGAAGTCGCCGCGTACGCCGCCGACCCCGACCACGCGCCCGACTGGTACGCCAACATCGAATCGGTCGCCTGGCGCACCGACCCACCCCTCCGCGTCGGCTCGGTCGTCGGGTTCGTGGCCCGATTCCTCGGCGGGCACCTGGCCTACGACTACGAGTTCGTCGAGCTCGTTCCCGGCGAACGACTGGTCATGCGAACCGCCGAGGGGCCCTTCCCCATGGAGACCACCTACCAGTGGACACCCACCACCACCGGTGGGACCCACATGACCCTGCGCAACCGGGGCGAGCCCACCGGGTTCTCCACGCTGCTCGCCCCGTTCATGACACCCGCGATGCGTCGGGCGAACCGCAAGGACCTCTCCAGATTGAAATCGATCATCGAGCGAGCAGGGCATGACGCACCAGGAGTCACCTGACCGGCCGGCACGTCTCATCAAGGCCTGTCCGAGCAACTCGGCCATGCCCACCATGGCCACCGGCCAGCACGTCGTGCCCGACATGGGCGCCGAAGCCGCCGACCGGTTCAGCCAACTGCTCGCCGCCACCCGGTGGTCGTCGACCGACTCCGGTTCACCGGGACGACGCGAGGCCTGCGTGGCGGCCATCAGCCTGTAGGGGTCGGTGGACGCTCGGTAGCGGCCGAAAACGCCGCAAGGCCCCGAATGCTCGGAGGCCTTGCGCTACCTGCATCTTGGTGGCGGGGGCAAGATTTGAACTTGCGACCTTCGGGTTATGAGCCCGACGGTCTTGGTCCCATTGCATCCAATTCTGTACGAGAATGTACCTCTGACCTGGGCTTTCTCGCATATGTCGGCTTGGTCCTTGCCAGCCCATACCACTTGGTATCGGCCCGCAGAGTAGAAAATGAGTAGAAGATCGGCGCTGCCTGCAGGGTGGCGCCACCGTCCTCCAGTGTCGGCACGGTGGCCTCGCCTTCGACGTCTCGGACCTCATCGGCGACGCCCGGTGCGGTTCACCGGGCGACCTTCGGGTTCGAGGTTCAGGCCACCTGGACGGCGTCGGTGAGCTTGGTGGGGACCTTCTCGGGGAATGACACGATGAGGTGCCGGTCGAGGGCGGTGGCCACGCGGGCGAGGGTGTCAATGCGGTTGCGCGCTCCCCCGCCTTCCTCGAGACGGGAGATCACCGACTGGGTGGTGCCCATGCGCTCGGCCAGCTCGCGCTGGCTGAGGCCCGCCTCCGTCCGGAGGTCGTAGATGAGCTGGCCGAGCGCGAGGTCCTGCTCGACGCCGGCTCGGGTCTCGGCTTCGGGTGCCCGGCGCTTGTTCTTGATGTCATCCCAGCGGGAGTAGTTGGCCATCGTCGTCTCCTTCACGGGAACTGCTTGGCGCAGTCCACAGCGGCCTTGCGGGCCCGGTCGATCTCGTTGCGCTCGTTGTTGCGTTGCTTGCGGAAGGTCGTCAGCAGGATGATCCGGCCGTCCTTGGTGAACCGGTAGCTGATCCGCCGTGCCGTCGGGCCGAGGGTGAAGCGCAGTTCGAACAGCCCGTCGCCGAGGCTCCTCGACAGCGGCATCCGCGCCGACGAGCCGAGTACGGCGAGCCGGTCGATCACCACGACGGTCCGATCCCACTCGGGGTCGTCGAGCGATTCCATCCACTCGACGACCTCGTCGTGGAACTCCAACTCCGCCACACAGACCACATTATCGCATCAATGCGATGATCGTACAAGAGCGATCATCGCGGAAGCCTCGACCCAGCTGCAGGCTGCCCTCTGCGGTCGTGACGCACCAGCCCCGCAAGATGTCGCCGTTGTCGTTCGTCCCGATCTTCGTCCTTGGCGGGGCCTACGCCAGGGCCGACGAGGCGGATTCGGCGTTCGGCGGCGACCGGGCATCCGCTACGTCGTGAACATCTCGGCGATGACGCCCGACCCCGCCGAGTCGAGAACGTCTTCCACCTCAACGCCAACATCACACCCGCCTGACCCGGTTGTTGCGGGGGTTGTGCTCGAGCTCGACCAGCCCGAGCTCCTCCAGGAGCGGGGGCAGGTACATCGCGAATCGGCCCCGGTAGCCCTAGCGCAGCCCGTACCAGCCGCGGACCGGGTTGTCCTCGGAGCGAGCCCACGCTTCGAGCGTGCCGTCCTTGGCCGGCTTCTTCTCATCCGCGCTGCCGAGGTCCATCCAGTCGCCGTGCTCGGCGAGCATGGCCGCGGCGTCGTCGATGGCCCGGGCGAGGTAGCGGAGCTTGGTGGCGCCGACCAGACAGACGAGCTCGGGCGGGTCCGCGTCCTCGCCGCGGTGGACCGTGTATTCGGACGTGCCGGGAGGGGTCTTCAACACCCAGGGGTCGGTTGCCGTTCCGGATCCGCTCATTGCTGCTCCTCTCGTTGGTTACGGGCGGTGAAGCGGCGCTTCCTCGCCAGGACCAGACCGGTTGGCCACGGTGCTGAACATCCGGGTCGAGCAGCACACGAGGAGGCGGGATGAACGTCGATGTCACGGTCGAGACGACCATCGAGCGGCCTGTCGACACGGTGGCGGCCTACGCGGCGGACCCGGCGAACGCCCCGGAGTGGTACGCCAACATCGACGAGGTCCGCTGGCTGACCGAGCCGAAGGTCACGCGGCCGGCGCCCGGGCCGCGTTCGTGGCCCGGTTCCTCGACGGCACGCTCGAGTACACCTACGAGCTGATCGACGTCGTGTCCGGCGAGCGTCTGGTCATGCGCACGGCACAAGGGCCGTTCCCGATGGAGACCGCCTACACCTGGGGTCCCGCCGGTGACGGATGGTCCGTTCGAGCGCGCCGGGCTGGGCGAGACCGGTGCGTGAGCGCCGGGACTGGCAGGACCAGCGGGCCCGCCTACCCGTGCCCGTCGAGGTGTTCCACCGCGACGACAGCCCGAAGCGGCCCGCGTCGCCGGCGGTTCGTCGCCGCCCGTCGTGCTGGTCGAGACCAGCGACGGCCACCTCATCCTGCTCCTGTCGCGGATCGAACTCGAGGCGTTGGCCGGCTCGCCCGAACGACTCGTCGACACGATCGTCCAGCAGGTGAGCCGCCGCGGCCTCAGCTGGTGAGTCAGCCACGCCGAACAGCGACTGGGGCCCACCGCCACGCCAGCCCGCCTCGCCAGCCCGCCTCGCACTGCTCTTCGGGTTGTCTCCGAAGTGGTCGATGGGCGGCGATGGCCTACATCGTGCAGCGCAAGGACCGCTTCTACGTCGTGGACTACCCCGGCATCGACCTGACGACCGGGCGGGAACGGCGCCGATGGAATCCCGCCGGCCACGCCCGCACAGACGCCGAGGCGATCAAGGCTCGGCTGGAGGCGGTTGACCACGCCGAGCAGGTCGTGGTCGCCGAGCAGCTGACGCTCGGTCGGTACCTGACGGAGCGGTGGATGCCCCGCCGCCGGCAGCGGCTGGCGCCTACCACGGCGCACCGGTACCAGTGGATGATCGACAACTACATCGAGCCCGCGCTCGCGGCCTTGCCCCCAAGACCGTCTATGACGTGCACGTCATCATCCGCGCCGCGCTCGCCGACGCTCAACGACAGCACCTCGTGGCAGCCAACGTCGCCCATGCAGCGCAGCCACCCCGCCCCAAGGCCCGAGAACGGTCCGGCCCGGAGTGCTGAACCGTTGACGAACTCGCCCAGTTCCTGATTGCGAGCCGCCATCTCCGCTTCTACCCGGCCCTGCACGTCGCCGCGACCACCGGCATGCGCTGCGGTGAGGTCGCCGGGCTGCGCTGGGGTGACTGGCACCGAGGAACCCACCGCCTCTCGATCGCCCGCAGCCGCCAGGTCGTCGGAGGACCCTCCATCGAGGTCCCGGTCAAGACCGGATCCAGTCGCCGCTGCATCGACCTCGACGCCGACACCGAGACCGTCTTGACTCGGTGGCGCCGTCGGCAACGTCGAGACGGCCACCCCACCGGGCTCAGCGATCCGATGTTCACCAACACGAGCGGCGAACCGGTGCACGCCGAGTCCCTCTACCAGCTCTTCGACCGGCAGGTCCGCAAGCTCGGCCTGCCTCGGATCAGACTGCACGACCTCCGGCACACCCACGCCTCGCTGCTCGTCGCCGCCAGCGCTCCGATCAAGGTCGTCTCCGAACGGCTTGGCCACGCCAACCCGGGCTTCACCATGGCCACATACCAGCGCGTCATGCCCGGGGTGGGAGCTGACGCCGCCAACCGATTCGGTCAGCTCATCGCCACCGGCGGCCGGTAGACGTCCACCGACTCGACAACGCGAAATCCCTGGTCACAGCGTCGACTCGGAATGGAGCGGTAGACACGCCCGGTAGACGCCGAAGTGGGCCGACAACGACGAAGGCCCGGAATCCCTTGAGATTCCGGGCCTCGTGCTTGGTGGCGGGGGCAAGATTTGAACTTGCGACCTTCGGGTTATGAGGTTTCCGATCAGCCTCTCCGCCCGTACCAATACGTACCCGATAGTGCCCTTGAGCTGGGGATTCGTCGCTCAGTCTACGCCGGTCGTGCCAACCCGTACACCCCTGTAGCGCGCCGCACAGTAGAAGGAACAGTAGAAGCGCAGGCCCCTCTCGCTGACCCTGAATTGCGATGCTAGAGGCCCTCGTGACGCGCTCCGCAGTTCGAACGGCGAGGTTGTCACCTGAGAACGCCCACCGGCGGCGGCCGACCTTCGGGTTTCGCTCGATGGCGAGTCGCCCGCATCGAGCACCGCAATGGGTGCGGCGCGACGACGGTAGACGTCGCCGCAGTAGACGTCGATGACCCGCTGCCGGCGTGCTGGAGTTGCCCGCCTCGCCGGATCCGGCCGGTGACGCGCCGGGAGCCGTGGTTAGGTCCGCCGTAGGT
>JBGAOY010000039.1:0-22837 GCA_044221555.1 Acidimicrobiales bacterium | reverse complement strand
GAAGAAGGCCACCCGCAGCGGCTCGACCCCGTCGGCCAGGGCCGGCTCGTACGACACCCGCTCACGGTCCGTCACGTTGACCGTGGGGCTCGAGAACTCGTGGTGACCACGCACGATGTAGGGCACGTAGTCGTTGGTCTGCAGCTCGAACGCGGCCATGTCCTCGCCGTGCTGTGGCGCCCACGGCGACGCGTTGATGGGCGGCTGGGCCATGTCGCGCTGCAACGACTGCTCGACGAGCGCGACCAGGTCGCCCCGGTCGATGGGCGGAAGGGTCCCCGTGGCGGTCAGGGCGGCGCCCATCGCCAGGTCGACGACGACGAGCACCGCCACCACGAACACCGCGGTGACCAGCTTCGAGCGCTTCGCGCCCGGTGCCTTGGCGGGCTCGGTGCCGAACCCGCGTGTCGGCGCCCCGGCGGGCCCCATCGCCACCTTGGGGATCCACCCGTCACCCACCCCTCGCGGCCGCCCCAGCGACCGGCGGTGGAACACTAGCTCGAACAACGACACCGGCACGAACACGACGACGAACATGAAGCTGAGCAGGACCCACCGCAGCACGTGGCCGACACCGCGCCCGAACCAGTCGAGCACCCGCACGAAGCCGTGCTCGAACGCGGGCGACACCATGCGGCCCACCGTCACCCCGGTGATCACCACGACCAGGACCGCGGCGGCCACCATCCGGCCACGCGCCACCAGCAGGGCGCAGACGAGGAGGGCGACACCCACGGGCAGGAGCAGGGCCATGGCCCGATGACCGGGCCGCGGTGCGGGCACGGGCGCTTCTTCGCCCCACCACGGCCCGGGCGCCTCGGACTCGATCTGGCTCACGTTTCCCACTCCTGGCTCCTGCGTCGCCGGGCCGTTCGGGCCCCGCCCTCGTCCCTCGGGCTCATGCTTCCCGCTCCTGGCGACTCCGTCGCCGGGCCGCTCGGGCCCCGCCCTCGTCCCTCGGGCTCATGCTTCCCGCTCCTGGCGACTCCGTCGCCGGGCCGCTCGGGCCCCGCCCTCGTCCCTCGGGCTCATACCGCCTCCTCGAAGGTGCGCCGGGCCAGCATCCCCGCCGCGAGGACCGCGACCAGGGGCATGACGGGATACCGGTAGTGCGGTTGGGACACCGCTCCCACGATGGCGAGGGTGAACAGCACGATCGGCACCCAGATCGGAAGCGCCCTGCGGCAGGCGGGCACGAGGACCAGGCCCGCGAGTGCGAGCGCGCCGACGGCCCACAGCCACAGGTTGGCCAGCACGCTGAGCGGCGTCTGCCACCGTCCGGCCCAGTCCCTGCGCTCGTAGTTCCGCGCGCTGTCGACCGCTCGGCCCTCGTCGCTCCAGGTCTCCCAGACCTTGTGGGCGGTCAGGTTGACCTCCGTGACCGGGTGGGTGACGGCCCAGTGCACCGCGTCGGACACCCGGGCCTTGTACCAACCGACCTCGTCGGGGTCGGCGGTGCCGATGTCGGGCGGCACCTCCTGGCCGTGCAGGCGGTACACCGCGGCGTTGTCGTACGGCGAGCCGCGGAAGCACTCGATCTGGAGGTGCTGGTTGGCCAGGCTGGCCTCCCAGTTGGCGGAGATGCCGTCGTTGTGGCCGAAGCAGAGCGCCGACGCGTTGCTCGTCGAGCCCGGGCTCCAGATGCCCACCTGCACCCCGTTGCGGATCGTCCAGGGCACGAGCAGGACCGCCGCGCCGGCCAGGACGAGACCGGTGGCGCGCGCCGCCTCGCGCCACGAGTCCCGCCAGGAGCCCCGGCGGACACGGAGGGCCAGCGCCGGGATGGCGAGGCCGATGACGCCGGGGGCGCGGAACAGCACCGCGAGGCCGACCAGGAGCCCGGCGATCGCCCAATTGCGGGCGGGCACGTCGTCGTCACGGGAGCCGGCGAGCAGCAGCACGCCCAACAGGACCGGCGTGAACGCGGTCTCCGTGTGCGCGGTGGACGTGTAGTAGATGAGCGCCGGGCACACCGCCACGAACCAGGCCGCCGCGGTGCGGGCGGAGCGCCCGATCCACCGCTCGGCCAGCAACCCTGTGAACCAGATGGTCACCGTGCCGGCGACGACGTTGACCAACGATGCCGCGAAGGCGGGGCTGAGCCACCCGGTGGTGTCGGCGAACCACACGAACGGGGCGAGGACCATCGGGTAGCCCGGCGACCAGTAGGCACTCGGTCCTCCCGCCCCGCCGAAGGTGGGGGTGTCGCCCTTCGTGAGCTCGAGCGCGATGCGGAGGTACTCGGACGGATCGGTCGGGAACTGCGGTGTGCGGGTGGCGTAGATGACCCAGAGCAGGCGGAGGACGCCCCCGACCACGATGGCGGCCACGAAGGCCCGACGGCCCGCCCCGGTGTGCTCGGCGGCCGCGCTCGCCGGCTCCGCCGCGAGGTTCCCTCGCGAGCGGGCACTCAACCCGTGACCCACCGTCATGCGCTAGCAGTGTCCTTCGTCAGCCGTCGTGGGTCCACGCCCTCGGTCGGCGGCGAGTGTAGCGGTCGTCGCATCGAGCGGACCCGCGCCCCCGCGGGTCGAGCGGGCCGTCGTCGCGACGCCCGTCCCCGGCCGCTCACCCACCGACGCACCCGCCGGACCGACCGGGCCGAGGGCGTTCTCGGTGCCTCCACCGGGGCGGTAGTGTCCTCGCCGTGGTCAAGCTGAACCAACAGGCAATCCTGCAGAGCCTCGAGGCGCACGGCCTGAAGTACCGCACCGTGTCGATGCACACGGAGGGCGACTACCTGCCCACCGACGTCGACTGGAACAACAAGGACGTCCCCCACCTCAACCACGTCCACAGCCTCGTCAACGACGTCACCTGCGTCATCGAACGCGACGTCCAGGCGTCGATCAGCCTGCAGAAGGTGTTGGGCATCACCTTCCCTCTGATCCTGGTGCACTACGACTCGGGCCCCAACCACCAGACCCACTTCGTCACCCTGCTGGCCTGGACGATGGTCACCGACCACGAGTTCATCGCCATCAGCCCCACGAGGACCCGAGCGGTGACCACCTACACGGTCGCGGCGCGACCGTTCTGGCTGCTGTTCTTCCCGGTCATCCGGGTGCTGCTGCGCCGCAACTACCGCCAGCTCATGTCCGAGGACGTGCCTCTTCGCGAGCGCCGTGGCCGGCTGCGCTCGTGGGGGTACACGTTCCGCGGCGACGGCGGGCCCCGCGACATCCGCAACTCGCTGCCCATCGGGGCCAACAACGTGTTGCCCCCCGATCCGCCGTCGGGCGAGCCACCCGTGTTCGCACCGGTCCCGGTGCGCACCGTCACCTCCGAGTGGACCTACGTCGGGCGCAGCGATCACCTCGGCCTAAAGCTGACGCGCGAGGGGCGCAAGGTGCTGGCCTACGCCCGCATGTGCCCCCACGAGGGCGCCGACCTCGACCCCGTCGCCGCGGCCGGCCGCTGCCAGGTGTGCCCGTGGCACGGCCGCAAGCTCACGCCGCTGGCGGTGATCGACCTCGACGACGCCACCCCCGAGGCTCGCACCGACTGGCATCACCTGCGGGTGGACGGTGACGACCTCCACGTCACCGTCACCAACCCGGGACGTGCCCCGAAGACCACGACGGCCGCGGCCGACACCGTGGCCACCGACGCCTGAGCCGGCAACCGACGGCCGACGGGGACCGTCAGCCGACCGAGCCCTCCATCTGCAGCTCGATGAGGCGGGACCACTCGACCGCGTACTCCATCGGGAGCGTGCGGGTCACCGGCTCGATGAAGCCGTTGACCACCATGCCCATGGCCTGCTCCTCCGAGAGGCCGCGGCTCATCAGGTAGAAGAGCTGCTCGTCGGCCACCTTCGACACCGTGGCCTCGTGGCCGATGCGCGCGTCGCGCGCCCCCACCTCCATGTACGGGAAGGTGTCCGAGGTGCTCTCCTCGTCGAGGATCAGGGCGTCGCACTGCACGTGGCTGACGCAGCCGGGGGCGTCGTCCTCCACTCGGACCAGGCCCCGGTAGCTGGTGCGACCGCCGTCCTTCGAGATGGACTTCGACACGATCTTGGAGGTGGTCTCGGGCGCGGCGTGCACCATCTTGGCGCCCGCGTCCTGGTGCTGGCCGGCGCCGGCATAGGCCACCGAGAGCACCTCGCCCGAGGCCTTCGGGCCCACCATGTAGACCGCCGGGTACTTCATGGTGAGGCGCGAGCCGATGTTGCCGTCGATCCACTCCATGTGGCCCTCGGTCTCCACCCGGGCCCGCTTGGTGACCAGGTTGAACACGTTGTTCGACCAGTTCTGGATCGTGGTGTAGGTCACCCGCGCCGACGGCTTCACGATGATCTCCACCACGGCCGAGTGCAGGGAGTCGGTGGTGTACACCGGGGCCGAGCAGCCCTCGATGTAGTGCACCTGCGAGCCCTCGTCGGCGATGATCAGCGTGCGCTCGAACTGGCCCATGTTCTCGGCGTTGATGCGGAAGTACGCCTGCAGGGGCATCTCGACGTTCACGCCCGGGGGGACGTAGATGAAGCTGCCGCCGCTCCAGACCGAGGTGTTCAGGGCCGCGAACTTGTTGTCGTTCTTCGGGATCACGGTGCCGAAGTAGGCGCGGACGATCTCGGGGTGCTCGCGTAGCGCCGTGTCCATGTCGGTGAAGATGACGCCTTGGGCCTCGAGGTCTTCGCGGTTCTTGTGGTACACGACCTCGGACTCGTACTGGGCGGTGACGCCGGCGAGGTACTTGCGCTCGGCCTCGGGGATGCCCAGCTTCTCGTAGGTGTTCTTCACCGAGTCGGGCAACTCGTCCCACGCGTCGACCTGATGGTCGGTGGGCTTGATGTAGTAGTAGATGTCGTCGAAGTAGATCTCGGACATGTCGCCGCCCCAGTTGGGCATCGGCCGGCGCTCGAAGTGGTCGAACGACTTGAGCCGGATCTCGCGCATCCAGTCGGGCTCACCCTTCATCCACGACATCTCCTGGATGATGTCCTTGGTGAGGCCACGCTTCGGCTTGAAGACGTAGTCCTCTTCGTCGCTCCAGCCCAACTTGTAGCGCCCGAGGTCGAGGTCGAGCTCGCTGGTGGCCATGGGTTCTGCTCCCTGCGTCGTCATCCGGGTGGGTCAGATAATTAGTCCTACGCGCATAGTAACAAAGGCCCGGGCCCAGTCCTCCTACAGGTCGCGGGACCGATGCCGATAGTCGCTGGAGGCGACTGCCGCGAGCGGTCGCGGATCGCGCAGCGAGGGCATGAGCACACCGACGACGACCGATGTGGAGACGGGCCGGCGCGCCGATGCGGCGTCGGTGCCCGAGGGCGACCCCACGGGTCTGCCCGGCTTCGCCGACGCCCCCGTCGGCCTGATCCTCGCCGACCGCACCGGCCGGGTGATCGCCGCGAACGCGAAGTGGCGCGAGATCACCGGCTTCGCCGGGGTGCTGCCGATCGAGGAGCACGAGGCGTGGGCACTGGTGCACGCCGAGGACCGCGAGGCCGTGCAGGCTGCGTGGCAGCTCGCCTGCGCCGAGCGGGGCGAGCTGGAGATCCGGGCCCGCATCGTCACGCGCGACGGCGAGGTGCGCTGGACCGACACCCGGGCGACACCGGTGCACGACAGCGGCCGCGACCTGGTGGGGTTCGCCGGATCCGTGCTCGACCTCACCGGTGTGCTCGACGAGCGGGGCGCCCTGCTCCCCGACCGGGCACTGGAGGGCGAGCTGGTCGAGGCCCTGCCGCAGGGGGTGATGGTCTACGGACCCGACGGCCGGATCAGCGCGACGAACGCGGCGGCCGAGGAGCTGCTGGGAGTCGGGCGCCGGGACCTCATGGCGGGCCGGGTGCCCTGGGCCACCTGGGACCCGGTGGACGCCGACGGGGTGCCGCTCTCTCCCCACGAGCTCCCGGCGGCGCTGGCCCGCACCGCCGACCCACTCGGCACGTCGATGGTCGTCGGGTTCACCCCACCGGGTCGGGCGCGGGTGTGGATCGATGTCAGCGCCCGCCGGCTCGACGGCGGCGGGGCCGACCCGGGCACCGTCGTGGTGTCCTTCGGCGACATCACCGCCCGCAAGCGGGCCGAGGACGACCTCCGCGACAGCGAGGCACACCTGCGGTCGCTGTCGGAGTCGGTGCCCGTCGGCGTGTTCCGGTGCAACCTGGAGGGCCGCCTCACCTATGTGAACCCACGGTGGACCGAGATGACGGGCATCGAGGGCAACGAGATCTTCCGGTTGCACGCCTTCGAGCTCGTCCACCCCGACGATCGCGACGCGACCGTGGCGGAGTGGGAGGCGACCATCCTCCAGGGCGCCCGCTACGACGGCCAGTTCCGCATCCTCACCCGCGACGGTGACGTGCGGTGGGTGCAGTGCCGCCTGTCGGTGGTGCGCGACAAGTTCGGCACGCCGACGGGCACGATCGGCTCCTTCGAGGACGTCAGCCCCCTCATCACCGCCCGCGAGCAGACCGCCCGCCTGGCCACCATCGTGGAGTCGACGAGCGATCTGGTGGTGATGTTCGACGAGGACTCCGGAGGCGTCCTCTACCTGAACGGTGCGGCCCGGGAGCTGCTCGGCCACACCGGCTCCGACCTCCACGATCTGGTGCTGCGTGACCTGCTCACCGAGGAGTCCGAGGGCATGTACGTCGAGGACGTCCGTCCCGTCCTCCTCCGGGGCGACACGTGGAGCGGCGAGCTGATCATGGCGACCACGAGCGGTGAGGCCCGCCACGTCTGGCAGACCGTCGCCGGGGAGTTCGACGCGGACGGGGTGCTCGTGCGGGTGGCCGCGATGGGCCGGGACGTCACCGACCGGCGCATGGTCGAGAGCGAGCTGGCCCATCAGGCCACGCACGACCCGCTGACCGGGCTCCCCAACCGTTCCCTGCTCCTCAACCACCTCGAGCTGGCCATCGCCCGGGCCAAGCGTGACGACACCCTGGTCGGGCTGCTCTTCCTCGACCTCGACCGGTTCAAGTCCGTGAACGACAACCGCGGCCACGACGTCGGCGACGAGTTGCTCCGGCAGGTGAGCCAGCGCATCACCGGTGTCCTCCGCCCGTCCGACACGGTGGCCCGTCTGGGCGGCGACGAGTTCGTGGTGCTCTTCGACGAGGTCGAGAACGCGGACCACGCCCTCGCCGCGGCCCGCCGCGTGTGCGACGTGATCGAGGACAACCCCTTCGGCGTGGCCAGCCTCGAGCTGGTGATGACCACGAGCGCCGGCCTGGCCGTGTCCACCCCCGGCGACGACCCCGAGACCCTGATCCGCAACGCCGACGCGGCGATGTACCGGGCCAAGGAGAAGGGCCGCGCCTGCCTCGAGCTCTACGACGAGGCCATGCGCCGGCGCACGACCAACCGCCGGATGCTGGCCGAACAGCTCAGCGCGGCGATCGCCGACGGCCACATCGAGGTCCACTACCAGCCGCAGGTCAACCTGCGCACCGGCGAGGTGGTGAGCGTCGAGGCCCTCGCCCGGTGGGACCACCCGGCCCGCGGCCAACTGGACCCGGACGAGTTCATCCAGCTCGCCGAGGACACCGGCCTCATCGTCGGGTTGGGGCTGTCGGTGATGCACCAGGCCTGCAGCGACGCCGCCCGGTGGCAGGCCGAGCTGGGGCCCCGCGCACCCCGGGTGGCCATCAACCTGTCGCTGCGCCAGCTGGCCCAGTCCAACCTGCCCGAGCTGCTCACCGAGATGATCGCCGGGCTCGGCGTCGAACCGTCCCACCTCAGCCTCGAGGTCCCCGAATCGGTGCTCGTGGGTGACGTGGACACCGCGATCGCCTCGCTGGAGGCCCTCAGCCAGGTCGGCGTGGCCCTGGCCATCGACAACTTCGGGAAGGGCTCGGCGTCGCTGCTCAACCTCCAGCGCCTGCCGGTGGACACCCTGAAGGTGGACCGGTCGTTCGTGGACGGGCTCGGACCGGATCCCGAGGACTCCGCCATCGCCGCCGCCATCATCGGCCTGGCCCACAACCTGAACCTCGAGGTGATCGCCGAGGGCGTGGAGCGCGTCGAGCAACTGGCCGAGCTGCGGGCCCTCGGCTGCGACGGCGGCCAGGGCTACCTGTTCGCCCGCCCGATGAACGCGGCGGCGGTCCGTCCCTACTTCGGCCACGTCTTCGCGGTTTGAACTGTTCTTCGGCTGACGCCTCATCACATCGTCAAGGCTCCGCTCGTCCCTCGCTCGCCGTCAGCGGGGGGCCAGTGCCAGGTGCAAGGTGTCAGTGCGACGTCGTGGTGGTCAACAGGTCGGGTGCGGTGGTCGGCACCGCCGAGGGCGCGCTGACGTCGCCGAGCGCGTCGAGCACCGGGATGGTGGGCGGCGGCGGGATCGAGGCCCCGTCCGGCGCGAACGCGATGGTGTACGCGGATCCGTCCTGCTCGAACGGGACCTCCGAGACGTCGTCGGTGACGATCTCGGGATCGGTGGTCGACGCGGTGCGGGCGTCGGCCCAGTACGCGACCTGCACGATCCCCGGCTCGTCCCTCGCGCCGCACGTGTCCTCACCCTCGCGCACCGACAGGCCGGGGACGTCGATCGCCTCGTCGTCCACGGATGCACCCGCTGAGTCGAGGAACACACCCAGCACCGCGTTGGGCCCGCTCACCGCCGCGGTGAAGGGGTGGATGTGGATGATGCCGTCGCCGTGGGTGTGGATGCCGACCGGGTCGTCCTGGACCTGCAGCGGGGCCAGGAAGCCGTCACCGCAGCTGAAGAACCCGTAGGCCGCGTGCCAGTGGTCCTGGTTCGCCACCGGCGGGAGGGCGACGACCGTGTCGGTCGTCGAGGTCGTTCCATCGGAGGTCGTTCCATCGGAGGCCGTGTCTTCGGAGGCCGTGCCCTCGGAAACACCGCTGCCGCACGCGGTCAACCCGACGGCGGCGAGCACGAGCAGGCCCGCCCACCCCATCCTGACCACTCCCCGACCGGCAGTGCGCGTTCGCATGGGCGCCGACCGTATCGTCCTGCCACTCGGGGCCGTGGGCGTCGCGCCTTCACACCGCCGCGGTCGACCCCCCGGACCACGTGTCGAACAGGGCGGCGTAGCGGCCCTCGTCGGCCACCAGGTCGTCGTGGGTGCCCAACTCGGCCAGACCGCCGGCATCGACGACCCCCACCCGATCGGCCCGCTCGGCGGTGGACAGGCGGTGGGCGATCACCACGACGGTGCGACCCTCCATGAGCCGGTCCATCGCCGCCTCGACCAGCGCCTCGGTGCCGGGATCGAGGCTGGAGGTGGCCTCGTCGAGGACGAGCACACTCGGATCGGCGAGCGCCGCCCGGGCCAGCGACACCAGTTGCTTCTCGCCCGCGGACAGGCGCGAGCCCCGCTCGCGCACCTCGGTGTCGAGCCCCTCGGGCAGGGCCGAGAACCGGTCGAGGGCGCCGATGACCCCGAGGGCGGTCTCCACCTCGGCGTCGGTGGCGTGGCGCCGGCCGATGCGCACGTTGTCACGGATGGAGCCGGCGAAGAGGAACCCCTCCTGGGGCACCACCACGATCCGTTCGCGCAGCGAGGACAGCGTGGCGTCACGCAGGTCGACCCCGCCGAAGGTGACGCGGCCCTCCACCGGGTCGTAGAGGCGTGACGCCAGCTTGGCCAGCGTCGACTTGCCCGCGCCCGTCGGGCCGACGAGCGCCAGTCGCTCGCCCGCCGCGATCGTGAGGTCGACGTCGCGCAGCACCGGCGGACCGTCGCCGTAGGCGAACGACACCCCCTCCACCACCAGGTCGCCGTCCATGTGGAGATCGACCGCACCCGGTCGCTCGGCGACGTCCACCGGCGTGTCGAGCACCTGGAACACCTTCTGCAGGCCCGCCCCGGCCGACTGGACGGTGTTGAACAGCTGGCTCAGCTGCTGCACCGGCTCGAAGAGGTTCGAGAGGGTGAGGACGAAGAAGGTGACCGTGCCGATGGTGACCGTGCCCTGGCTGACCAGCCAGCCGCCGATGCCCACCACCGCCGCCGTGGTGCCGATGCCGGCCAACTCGATCACCGGCAGGTACCACGCCTGCACCTTCACCGACGCCATGTGGGCGTCGTAGAGCACCCGGTTCCGCTCGGCGAAGCGGCGGCTCTCGGTGCCCTCGCGCCCGAACGCCTGGATCACCCGGACGCCGGCGATCGACTCCTGGAGGTTCGACAGGGTGCCGCCGATCTGATCGCGCACGACCAGGTAGGCCTCGTTCGAGTCGCGCTGGAACTTGACGCTCGCCAGCACCACGAACGGCAGCGCGATCAGGCACACCAGGGAGAGCTGCCACGACACCAGGGCGAGCACGACCACCGACAGGACCAGGAGCAACACGTTGCTGACGAACTGCAGCAGCCCCATCTGCACCAACTCGGCCATCGAGTCGACGTCGGAGGTCATGCGGGACACCACCACGCCGGCCTTCTCACGGTCGTAGAACGGCATCGAGAGGCGCTGGAGCTTGTCGAACACCCGCAGCCTGATGTCGCGCAGGAACGACTCCCCCACGCGGCTGATCACCCGCACCTGGCTCCGGTAGACGACGTAGGCGATCACCGCCACGACGACGTAGGCGACCACCGCGGCGTTCAGGGCGGCCGGGTCGTCCGCAGTGATGCCCTGATCGATGCCGTAGCGCACGAGCAGCGGGCCGGCCAGCGTGGTGAGGGTCCACACCACCAGCAGCAACGAGCCACCGACCACCTGGCCGCGGTAGGGCCGCAGCATCCGGGCCGCCCGCCGCAGCACCCGCTTGGCTGCGTCGGCGTCGAGGCGGTCGGCCTCGTCCACTCCCACCTCGTGGATCACGGCCCGCTCACCCCGGACGCGGTGAGGTCCGTCCCCTCGCCCCCCTCGCTCCCCTCGCCTGCCACCTGCTCGCCGAGCGCCTCCGCGGCCGTGCCGCTCGCCGCCAGGATCTCCCGGTAGCGGTCGCTGGTGGCCAGCAGGTGATCGTGGGTGCCGTCCGCGACCACCCGGCCCTCGGCCAGCACCACCACGCGGTCGGCCAAGGCGATGGTGGCCGGTCGGTGGGCGATCACCACGGTGGTGCGGCCGGCCATCACCACCCGCATGGCGTCACGGATCTCGTGCTCCTTGGTCGGGTCGACCGACGAGGTGGCGTCGTCGAGGATCAGCACCCGGGGATCGGCCAGGATGGCCCGGGCGATGGCGATGCGTTGGCGTTGGCCCCCCGACAGCGAGAACCCCCGCTCGCCGATCTCGGTGGCGTAGCCGTCGGGCAGCTGCTCGATGAACTCGTGGGCGCCGGCCAGCCGGGCGGCCCGCTCGATGCTGTCCACCGACGCGCCCGGGTCGGCGAACGCGATGTTGCCCGCCACGCTGTCGCTGAACAGGAACGTGTCCTCGAACACGATGCCGACGGCCCGCCGGAGGGAGCGCAGCGCCAAGGTGGTGACATCGACACCGTCGATGAGGACCCGGCCGGCGTCCACGTCGTAGAAGCGGGGCAGGAGGCGGGCGATGGTGGTCTTGCCCGACCCGGTGGCGCCCACCACGGCCACCGACTCGCCCGCCGGCACCACGAGGTCGAAGCCGTGCAGAACGGGGGGACCGCCCGGCGAGTAGGCGAACCGGACGCCCTCGAAGCGCACCTCGCCCACGGGGGCGTCGGGCGTGGCCCGCTCCGGCAACCCCGCCCCCGACGGGTGATCGACGATCACCGGGGTGGTGTCGAGCACCTCGTGCACGCGCTCGGCGCTGGCCACCGACCGCTGCCACTGGGCCACGATCATCCCCAGCATCCTCAACGGCCAGATCAGCAGCACGACGTAGACGTTGAAGGCCACCAGCGAGCCGAGGCTGAGCCCGCCGGTCAGCACCTGGTGGCCGCCGTAGCCGAGCACGGCGATCAACCCGATGTTGGGGAGCAGGTCGAGCGCCGGCAGGTAGGTGGCCCGGATGCGGGCGGCGGCCATCGACTGGTCGTAGACCCCGTCGGCCTCCACCCGCAGCCGGTCGGCCTGCACGGGCTCGGCCCCGAAGCCCTTCACCACCCGGATGCCCGAGACGGTCTCCTCGACCACGCTGGCCAACTCGGCCGACTCGCGCTGGATGCCCATGACGGGGCCCTGCAACCGGGTCGAGAAGCGCTTGGCCAACACGTTCACGAACGGCAGCCCCGCCAACGACAGCACCGCGAGCACGGGGTCTATCACCACCAGGATCACCGTCACCGCCACGACCGTGAGCAGGTTGGACATGGTGAGTGGGATCAACACGACCAGCTGCTGGATCTGCTGCAGGTCCGTGTTGGCGCGACTCATCAGCTCGCCGGTCTGGGACTCGTCGTGGAAGGAGAAGTGCAGCCGCTGGAGGTGGGCGAACAGCCGGTCACGCAGGTCGGTCTCGGCCCACCGGCTCTCGCGGAAGGCGAGGTAGCGCCGCATCCCGGTGAACGTGGCCGCGACCAGACCGACGAGGAGGATCGCCATCGTCCACCGGAGCAACGCCGCCCCGTCGTAGGGGTCGATGCCCCGGTCGATCGCCACCTTCACCAGCAGCGGGACGCTCACCTTGGCCGCGGTCCACGCCAGGCCCACCGCCACGCCGGCGGCCACGCCCTTCCACTGGCGACGCAGCAGCGACAGGATCAGACGCGCCCCGGGTGAGCGCTCCGTCGCCACTCAGCGCCGGGCGCCGGCCGACGGCCGCCACCCCTCCATCAACCGCGTGTTTCGGTCGAGCGGGCGTTCACCCACCCAATGTACGAGGTCGGCGCTACGGGTCGACCCGGCGCAGCTCGTCGCGGTAGCGGCGGGCACGCTCCACGTAGAGGTCGACGGCGTCGGCGAACGAGCCGGGCGCCACCGCGTCGAGCCGCAGCTTGGCCGGCACACCGAGCGCCATCGCCGCGCTCGGCACCTCCATGTCGTTGGCCACGACCGCGTTGGCGCCGACGAGCGCCCCCGTGCGCACGATCGCCCGGTGCAGCACGACCGAGCCCGATCCGACCAGGCAGCAGTCCTCGACGATGCATCCCTCGAGATGGGCGTTGTGGCCCACGACGCACTCCGCCCCGATCACCGTGTCGTGAGCGCCCGTGGCGTGCACGACGGTGCCGTCCTGCACCGAGGTGCGGGCGCCCACGACGATGTGGCCGTCGTCGCCCCGCAGCACCGCGGTGGGCCACACCGACGCGTCGGCACCGATCCGCACGAGGCCGATGACGACCGCATCGGGATGGACGTAGGCGTCGGGGTGGATGTCGGGCACGGCGGCGCCCAGCGCGTAGACGGGCACCGCGGTCGATCAGGCCTCGAAGCGCCCGTAGCCGCCTCGGTAGAACACCAGCGGCAGCCCCTGGTTGGCGGCGTCGAGCTCGAGCACCCGACCGATCACCACGAAGTGGTCCCCCTCGTCATGCACCCGCTCGATCGAGCAGTCGATGAAACCGAGGACGTCGGCCAGCACCGGCGACCCTGATGCCCCTGCCCGCCATCCGATGCCGGCGAACTTGTCCTCGGACCGGCTGGCCATCACCCGGCAGACGTCCTCCTGCTCGGACGTGAGGATGTTGGCGCAGAACCCGCCGGACGCCTCGATCAACGGCCAGCTCGACGACGACTTCTGCGGGCAGAACAGCACGAGCGGAGGATCGAGCGACACGGACGAGAACGACCCGATGGCCATGCCCACGGGCGTGGCGTCGCTCATGCCCGTGATCACCGTGACCCCCGTGGGGAAGTGGCCGAGGACGTTGCGGTAGTGCGCGGCATCGATGCCGCCGGCGTCCGGGCTGGTGGGATTGCTCACTCGTGGGCTCCTCTCGGCGTCGCCGAGACCTTAGTGAGCGACAGGGACCGACGAGCCCAACGACACGGTGAGCCCCTCGCTGGCGCACACGACCTCGGCCACGCCGGCGTCGTCGGCCAGCCGCCGGGCGTAGGCGACCAGCGCGTCGAGCGCCCCGTCGTCGTGGGTCGGGTCGTGGTGGAACAGCATCAGGCGGCGGGCCCCGGCCTCGCGGGCCACGTGGACCGCGTAGTCGATCGTGCAGTGCCCCCAATGGGCCTTCTCGGTGAACTCCTCGCGCGTGTACTGCGCGTCGTGGATGAGGAGGTCGACACCGTCGCACAGCTCGAGCACCGAGTCGGCGACCGCGAACCCGCCGTCGAGGGGCTGCTGGTGGTCGCTGACGTAGGCGACGCTGACACCGTCCCAGTCCACGCGATAGCCGTTGGTGAGGCCCACGTGGGGCACCTCGCGCACCCGCACCTTGGCGTCGCCGATCACCAGGTCGGTGTCGACCACGTCGTGGAAGGTGACGTCGCCCCCGAGATCGGCGATGCCCACCGGGAAGTACGGCGGGCACATGAAGGTGGCGAAGGCACCCTCGAGGTCGAGCCCCGGCTGGGAGGGCCCGTAGATGTCGAGGCGGGCGCCGGGCCGGTGCAACGGGGCGAAGAACGGCAGGCCCTGCACGTGGTCCCAGTGGAGGTGGGTGATGAGCGCCGAGCCGCGGAACGGGATCTCGGGGTCGAGGGACTCTCCCCAGAACCGGAGGCCCGTGCCCAGGTCGAGCACGATGGGGTCGGCCCCGGGCGCCTCGAGCACGACGCAGGCGGTGTTGCCGCCGTAGCGCTGGTTGGCGGCGCACGGGCAGGGCGTGGATCCCCGGACCCCGAAGAACGTGACGTTGAGCAGCGGTTCCCCCCTTTTCTGACGCAAGCCTAACGAGGTCGAGCGGCCCGCGGGCTCCACGCCCGGGCCATACTCCCGCGGTGGACCATCGAACCGTCACCGCCCGCGGCCTCGACATCGCGTACCTCGAGGCCGGCGAGGGACCACTCGCCCTCTGCCTGCACGGGTTCCCCGACACCGCGTGGACCTGGCGCCACCTCCTGCCCCGGCTGGCCGACGCCGGCTTCCACGCGGTGGCGCCGTTCAACCGGGGCTACGCACCCAGCGCGGTGCCCGCCGACGGCGTCCACCAGTCCGGGGCGCTCGCCGCCGACGCGAACGCCCTGCACGAGGCTCTCGGCGGCGACCGCGACGCGGTGATCATCGGCCACGACTGGGGTGCGGTGGCCGCCTACGGCGCCTCGGGTCGCGCGCCGGACCGGTGGCGACGCGTCGTGACCCTGGCCGTGCCCCCCACCGATGCCACCGGCACGTCGATGCTCACCTTCGGCCAACTCAAGCGATCGTGGTACATGTTCTTCGTCGTCCATCCCCTCGCCGAGATGGCCGTGGCCGCCGATGACATGGCCTTCGTCGACGGACTCTGGCGCGACTGGTCGCCCGGGTACGACGCCGCCGCCGACACCACCCTCGTGAAGGAGTCGCTCAGGGGCGCCGAGAACCTCACCGCCGCGCTCGGCATCTACCGGGCCACGGTGGGCACCGGGCACCGGTCACCCGCCCTGGCCGCGGAACAGGCGGCCTGTGGCCAGGCCCCACCGCAGCCCACGCTGTACCTGCACGGCGAGGACGACGGGTGCATCGGCGTCGAGGTCGCCCGCACGGCGGCGCCGGCGTTCGACCGGGAGGGCAGCCGCTTCGAGGTCCTGGCGGGCCTCGGCCACTTCCTGCACCTCGAGGACCCCGAGGCCGTCAATCGGCGCATCGTCGAGTTCCTGGGCACGTAGCCACCGGGGCGACGGCGCACCCGCGACGGCCCTACCCGGCCGTGGTGGTGGTGGCGCCGGCCACGCTGGTGGTGGTCTGGGCCCCGGTGGTCGTGGTGGTGTCGCCCGCGGTGGTCGTGGTGGTGTCGCCGCCCCCGCTGCTCCCGGTGGTGTCGGTCGTGGACGGGTCCGCACTGGGCACGAACGCGTCCTCGGTGATCCGATCGCCGTCGGGCAGGAACGCCACCGGCACCTGATCGTCGCCGAGGAACCCGCGCAGCACCGCCATGTGCCGGCCCTCGACCCCGCCGATGCCCATGATGGCCTGGCGCAGCAGGCTGGTGCTGAACTGACCCGTGGCCCAGGCGTAGGTCTCGGCCGCGGCCGTCTCGACGGTGAGCGCCAGCTCGATCGCGCTGTCCTCGTCGGTGAGTGCGTCGATGAGGGGGGCGAGGACCTCGTCCTGCACCACCGTGTTGGCCTCGGTGTACTCGGTGCCGCCCGCGTCGACCGTGGCGGCCTGGAGGGCAGCACGGTGGTCGTCGTGCTGGTCACGGAACAACGTGGCCGCGGCGAGCACGTCGTCGGTGGTGAACAGCTCCTGGTCGATGGCCGTCTGGTACGTGTTCACCGCCAGGATCTCGAGCGACGTGGCCGTGCGCAGGAGCTGCAGATCGAGGTCGGCCGCGGCCGGGTCGGCCGTGGTGGTGGTGAGGTTCGACGCGGCGCCGCTCTCGGCGACCTCGGCGGCGTCGCTACTGCACGCAGCCAGCACCGCGGCGCCGAGGACGCTCACCCCGCCGATCTTGAGGAAGCCGCGCCGGGTGGGCACCCCGAGCAGCTGGGCCTTGACCGGGGCCGGCACGTCCTCGCGGCCGGCGAACACGCGCATCAGCGCCTCGCGCCACGGCCGCATCGCCGCGGTGTGATCCGTGCGGGAGGCCACCAGCTGACGCCGCACCTCGTCTCGGGAGTGCTCCATGGTTGTGTCGTTCCTCTCGTCTCAGGTCGTCTCAGGTCGTCTCAGGGCGGTCAGCTGTTGACCGGGTACTCGGTGGGGCTGAGCGCCCCGTCCTGGCCCTGGAACGTCGGCACGTACTCGGTGAGGTCCTGGCCCAGGGCCTGGCCCAGCACCACCGCGTGCTGCGACTCGATCGGCAGGATCGTGGCGACCGCCTGGGCGGCGTCACGGTCCTGCAGGATCCCGAGGCTGTAGAAGTACGTGGCCGCGGCACCGTTCTCGAGGTCCTGGGCGATCTGCAGCAGGGCGTCCTGGTCGGTGGCCTCGGCGATCTGGGGCGAGAAGGCGTCCAGCACCGCCTGGTTGGCCTCGTTCGTGGCCGCATCCCCCGCGAAGCTCGCGAACTCGGCGGCGTGCTCGGCGTGGTGGCCCGAGAAGGTGTCGGCCACCTCGGCCACGGCGCGATCGAGCAGACCGGTGTCGATCACCGCGCCGTAGGCCGCGACCGCGGCCAGCTCGACGCTCTGGGCGAAGGCCGCGAGGTCGGCGTCGGTGAGCACCTCCGACGCCCACGCCGCCGGCATGAGGCGGGACGCGGGCACCAGCGTGGAGCCCAGGGTGAGCACCGCGCCCCCGAGGCCGGCGTTGCGCAGGAACCGACGGCGGCTGGCAGCCAGGCGGCGGCCCGTGTCACCCAGGTGCACCTCGGCGAGGTCCTCGTGGATGGTGGCCATGGCCTCGTGGTGCTGGTCGTCGACGTCAGCGGCCAGCTGGCGCAACGCACGCGTGGTGATCTCCACCGGTGGGGCTCCTTGTGTGGGTGTGCGGTGATCGGTCCTGTAAGGATCTTGTCGGGGCGAGGCCCCCCGGCGCTAACCGTGCGCCAACGGCAGCCGCCGGCGGGGGTTCCCCGCCGGCGGCGCAGCCGTTCCCTCGATCACGCGTCGAGCGCGTGGCGAACGGTCGTGAGGGTCAGGAAGTGACCGTCACGGTGCCGGTCATCTGGGTGTGGATGTTGCAGTGGTAGGTGAAGTCGCCGGCCTCGTCGAAGGTCTGCTCGAAGGTGCCGTCGGGGTCGATGTTGCCCGAATCGAACGAGTCGTCGTCGGCGGTCACCGTGTGGGCGAACCCGTCCCGATTGGTCCACGTCACCGTGTCACCGGCGGTGATCTCGATGGGATCCGGCGTGAAGGTGAAGTCCTGGATCACCGGCGCGGTCGGCTCGGCGGGGGTGTCCGAGGCGCTGGCCTCGGTGGTGTCGGAGCTGCCGTAGTCGGTGGACGAACCTGCCGCCGCGGTCGTGGTCGAGTTGTCACCCGAGCTGCTCTCGTCGTCACCGCTGCTTCCGCACGCGGCCACCGCGAACAGCAGCACACCGGCCACCGCCAGTGCGAACAGCCGTCGCGTCACCCTCCGTTGCTGGTGCATGTGTGTGTTACCCCCGGGTAGTGGATGGGATGTGCACCCGCATCTTGCCCTTCTCAGGAGGGCAGTGTGGCGTCATCGGCGTTCGGGGCGATCTCACCGGACACCAACGGGTCGGTGGTCGGCTGGTCCGACCCTCCTGTCGGCTCGCTCGTGACGGCCAGCCCGGTGACGGGATCCTCCACGTGGAACACCACCACACCCGGCTCGGGACCCAGCAGCCCGAGCGACACGGCCCGGGTGCCGGCCAGGCCCCACAGCTGGTAGGTGGTGCGGGGCGCGGCGCCGGGAAGGGGGTCACCGAGCAGGTACCCCACGCCGTCATCGGTCACCACGGCCCGCACCACGAGCCCCGCGTCCGGCGAGGAGAGGCGCACCACCGTCGACGACGGGTCGGCCAGCGCATCGGCCGCCGAGAGGTCGTCCCGGCTGCTCCGGACCTGGGCGGCGAGGTCGTCCACCCGCTCCTGCTGGCGCCGGATCGTGAGCACGCCGGCCGCGCCGGCCAGCAGCACCAGGGCGGCGGCGATCGAGGTCAGGACGATCGCCGCCCGCGGCCACCGGGCGGCGCCGGCGCCCCGTCGGCCACCGGCCGGGAAGGCCACCACGCCGTCGTCCTCGATCTCGTCACCCCCGGCACCGGGAGCGGGACCAGGGCCAGGGCCAGGAAGCGGCGTGGCACCGTCGTCGTCCAGCGAGCCGGCGATGCGCCCCCAGAGATCGACCGGCGCCGGGGCGCCGGCGTTGCCGAGCAGCGTCGCCACCGACCGGTGCGACTCGACCTCGGCGCGGCACTGGGGGCAGTCGACCAGGTGGGCCTCGACCGCGAGGGCCTCGTCGGGCTCGACCGCGTCGAGGGCGTAGACCCCGAGCAGTTCCTGCAGTTCCCGGTGGGTCAGCTCTGTCATGCCCCTGCTCCGATCCCGAGTGCGTCCAGCGAGCCCCGCAAGCGGGTCAGGCCGGCACGGATGCGGCTCTTCACGGTTCCCTCCGGCTCGCCGAGGATCGTCGCGACCTCGCGGTAGGTGTAGCCGCCGAAGTACGCGAGCACGATGGCCGATCGCTGCTCCTCGGGCAAGGCCCCCAGCGCACCGGAGATCTTGTCGGACACCTCGAGGTCCCAGACCTCGCGCTCGAGGTCGTAGTCACCCACCGTCGTGCGGCGGGCGTCGCGCTCCTCGCGGTTCCGGCGCGACTCCTCGGACCGGATCATGTCCACCGCCCGGCCGTGGGACTGGGCCAGGAGGAACGAGCGCAGCGAGCCCCGATCGGGATCGAACCGATCGGGCTGCTTCCAGAGCCGCAGGAAGATCTCCTGCACCACCTCCTCGGCGGCGGCGTCGTCCCGCAGCAGTCGCCGGGCCAGGCCGTGCACGGCGCCGCCGTGGCGCCGGTAGGCCTCGGCAAGTGCATCCTGGTCGTACCGGGCCACGGCGAACACCAGTGCCGCGTCTCCCAGGGTCGAAACGTCGGGTGGCGCCATCAGGTGCTGTTCGGCGCCGTCCCCCCACCCGGATGGACCTTCACCGAAGAATCTCGCGACCGGCGCCGGCCCTCAGGGGGCCAGCGCGAACCCAGTACCGGCGTCGACGACGAGCCCGTCGGCCAGCAGGGTCGCCGCCACCCGCCGGGCCCGCCCCGGGTCGTCGGGCCAGCCCATGACGTCGGCCAGGTCGGCCGCCGCGACCGGGCCTCGGCGCAACGCGTGCACCAGACGCCCGCGGCCCTGGCGGTCCGATCCGGCGAAGCGGCTCTGCCCGCCGCTGACACCGGCCGACCCCAGCGCCGGGTCGGGCGGGAGGTGGCCCGCCGCGGCCCAGGCACAGCCTGCCGCGACCGGGCACTCGCCACAGCGGGGGGTACGGGCGGTGCAGACGCCGGCTCCGAGGTCGAGCATCCCCTGGTTCCAGGCCCAGGCCCTCCCGCGGGGCAGCCAGGCATCGGCACCGCGCTGCGCCTCGGCCGCGGTGAGTTGCCCACCCGCTCGCCGGGCGAGGATGCGGGCCACGTTCGTGTCCACGACCGCCGCGTCCTGCTCGAAGGCGAAGGCCAGGACCGCTCGCGCGGTGTACGGGCCCACCCCGGGGAGGGCCAGGAGGTGCTCGAGCCGGTCGGGCACCCTGCCGCCGTGACGCTCGACCATCGCGGCGGCGGCCCGGTGCAGCTGCGCGGCGCGCCGGTTGTAGCCCAGTCCGGCCCAGAGCGTGACCACCTCGGACTGGGGCGCGGTCGCGCACGTCGCCGGGGTCGGGAAGCGCCCCAGGAAGGCGTGGTACCTGGGCACCACCCGCGTCACCTGCGTCTGCTGCAGCATGGCCTCGCTCACCAGCACCGCCCATGGGTCACGGGTCCGGCGCCAGGGCAGGTCGCGGTGCTCCCGCGCCGCCCAGCGCAGCAGCGCCTCCTGCTCGGCGGTCAGGGAGTCGTCCGGCACCAGAAGACGGTCGTGAGGTGAGGGAAGCCGAACTGCGCGCGACCGCGGAGGTCGGGATGGGTGTCGGCCAGGCGGCGCACCTCGTCGAGCACCCGGCCCCGCGCGGCGTCGGGCAGTGCGGACACGAAGCTGGTGGAGGCGGCACGGCGCAGGAGCAGGTCGGCGTCGACGGGCTGCGACCACGGGATGACCCGGCGCGCCACCGCGGTGAACCAGCCGGTGTCACCGAGGACGCCGGGCCAGTCGGTGCCCTCCTCGTACGGCTTGCCGGTCTCGAGGAAGGCCGCGCTGGACTCGTCACCGGCGGCGCCGTCGACCAGCACCTGGCCGAACTGCCGCACCCAGTCGACCGACTCGTCGCGCACGTTCCACACGAGCGCCAGGCCGCCGCCGGGGCGCAGCACGCGGTGGACCTCGGCGAGCGCCGCCGTCGGCTCGAACCAGTGGAACGCCTGCGCGACCACCACGCCGTCGACCGAGGCGTCGGGCAGGGGGATGGCTTCGGCCGTGCCCTCCAGCACCTCGGCGTCGGGGACGATCCCGGACAGCGTGTCCCGCATGGCCGCCACCGGCTCGACGGCCACGAGCGCGGTGCCGGTCGGGGCGAGCAGGCGGGTGAGCTTGCCGGTGCCCGCGGCCAGGTCGAGCACCCGTCGGCCGGGCCCCAGGGGCAGTTCGGCCACGAGCAGGTCGACCAACCCGGGTGGGTACCCCGGACGGGCCGCCTCGTAGTCGGCCGCGCCCCGCTCGAAGCCCCGCGCCGCGGCGTCGTGCACCGTCATGGCCGCTCCCCCGCCGCGCCGTCCAGGGCGCGGCCCACGGCGGCGGCCCACAGCGCGTAGCCGGCGTCGCTGGGGTGGTAGTGGTCGGCGGCGAAGAGCGTCGACGGGTGACGACGGAACTCCGGGCCGGTCTCGCCGGCGATGTCGACGTAGATCCGGCCGGGGGCGTCGGCGAGCTGATCGATCACGGCGTCGATCGTGCCACCCCGCACGCCGGCGAGGAAGCGCAGCGGCTGGGCGAACCGCGGTGTCGAGCCCAGGTCGGGAACACCCAGGAGCACCACCGTCGCATCCGCGGGCAGCGCGTCGAGCACGTCGCGGTACCGGCGCTCGAAGTCCCCGACCCTGGTGAGGTGCACCGCGTCGTTGCTGCCGACGCTGATCATCACCGTGTCGATGCCACCGGTGGGGAGCCGGGGCACCTGCTCGGTGAGCACGTCGGCGACGCGGGCGCCGGACACGGCCAGCACCGTGAGGTCGACGGGGTGGTCCCGCCCCGCGGCGACCAGGCGCGGCAGCGCCGCCCCGGGTCGCGACGCGCCGACACCCGCGGCCGTCGAGTCGCCGAGCCACACCACCCGCTCGGTCGGCCCGGACCTGCCCGCGTGCACGAGCGCGTCCAACTCGAGGGGACGCCCCTCACCCAGGTCGGGGCCGTCGCGGGCGGCCAGCACCTCGACCCCGAGCACCACCACGGTGAGGACCGGGAGAGCGAGGACCGCGGCTCCCAGGGCGACCAATCGGCGCCGGGTCAGCCCTCGTCCCAGATGGACTCGTCGTAGGGGCGCTGGCGGGGCGGGGCGGCGTCGCGCTTCCACACCATCACCTTGCGGCGGAAGTAGCACACCTCCTCGCCACGCTGGTTGATCCCCTTGGTCTCCACCGTCACCACGCCCCGGTCGTCCTTCGACGACGACTCGCGCTTGTCGAGCACCTTCGTCTCGGCGTAGATGGTGTCGCCGTGGAAGGTGGGCTTGCGATGGGTGAGCGACTCGATCTCGAGGTTGGCGATGGCCGACCCGCTCACGTCGGGCACGCTCAGGCCCAGCACCAGCGAGTAGACCAGGTTGCCGACCACCACGTTCTTCTTGTGGACCGTCTCGTTCTCGGCGAACCAGGTGTTCGTGTGCAGCGGGTGGTGGTTCATGGTGATCATGCAGAACAGGTGGTCGTCGGCCTCGGTGATCGTCTTCCCGGGCCAGTGGCGGTACACGTCGCCGACCTCGAAGTCCTCGAGGTAACGGCCGAAGGGGCGTTCGTAGGTGGTCACGGCGGGCCTTTCTCGGGCGGGCGTGGTGGGTGCATCAGGGCGGCGGGATCGTAACCGGGGCGGCCGGCGACGACCCGATCGCGAGTGTGCCGCCTGGGTCGGCCCGTCAGGCCAACCGCTCGGCGTACAGGCGAACCTCGCGCAGCCAACCCGTGGCGTCGCGCACCGCCATCACCGTGTTCCGGAACCGGACCGGACCGTAGGCGACCTCCTGGCAGAAGTAGTCGTCGGTCGAGGCGGTGGTCACCATGTCCCCTCGGGGACCGAGCACATCGATGAGCGCTTCGCCCAGCGTCTCGAGCGACTGACCGGCCAACTGCTCCGCCCCGACCGCCGCGACCTCCGCCAACGCCGGAGACACCTCGACCAGCCGCTGGTCCGGGCCGACCACGGCCCGCAGCGGTGACAGGTGCTCCACGTCCGTGCCGAGCTC
>JBGAOY010000038.1:0-26973 GCA_044221555.1 Acidimicrobiales bacterium | reverse complement strand
AGTCGCCGAAACGCGTGCCGAAACCTGCACGCGCGAAGAAGTCGGGGCCGAAGCCGAAGCTGAAGAACCTGCTCGGCTTCGATCACCTCGTGTCGCAGGTGTCGAGCCACGCAACTGACGAGCCCTCGCCGCCGCCCGCCACGTCGGCCGCGCCGCCCGCTGCACGGCCGCCGCCGCCGACGCCCGCTTGGCCCGCTTGGCCGCCCGCCGATGGCTGACGAACGCCTTCAACGAGGTGGTGATCGACGCCGGCGCCTGAGGCTCGCGTCCACGCCGGCGGGACGCCGGCCGGCTGGCCTGCTCGGCCAGCGAGCGACGGCCGATGAGGTAGCTCACGCCGGCGAAGGAGGCGGCCAAGGCGATCATCAGCACGCCGAAGCGGGCGGGGATGGGCAACAGCACGGGGATGAACGCGCCGACCACCCAGAAGATCTGGAAGCGGGTCTCGAAGCGGGCGAACATCCGGCCGCGGTTGGCGTCGGGTGCATCACGCTGGACCAGCGAGTCGAAGGCCAGCTTGGCCGCACCCGCGCTGATGCCCAGCGTCAGCGCCATGAAGGCCAGGCCGATCAGGCCCCCGATCCACGCCGCGATGACGGCCATCATCACCGTCGCCCCCAGCGCGCCGATCAACATGTCCTCCTCGCCGGTCGTCTTGCGGATGCGAGGCGACAGCGCGGCACCCAGCAGGCCCCCGGCGGCGCTGGCCGCAACGACCACGCCGAAATGCCAGGTGGGGTCGTCGTTGCGCCGGAGCTCGAACGCCACGAGGAAGGCGAGGAAGCCGACGACGCCGCGTAGCACCCCCATGGCGCCCGAGGCCAGATGGATCGAGGTGCTGTGGAGCTCGTCGCGCTCGGCCTCGTCGACCGGGTCGGGGGCGATGGGCGCGTTGGGCAGCCGCAGGGCGGCCATCGCCGCGACCGTGAACGCCATCGCCGCCAGCCCGACCACCCAGGACGAGCCCCCCAGCTTCAACAGCAACAGGCCCGGCGGTACGGCGACCACACCGGCCAGGCCCGAGATGAGCGAGAGCTTGGAGTTGGCCTCGACCAACTCGGCGTCGGTGCGCACCGTCGTCGGGACGATGGCGCTCTTGGCCACCTGGTAGCCCTTGCCCAGCACCAGGATCGTGAACGCCTCGGGGAACAGCAGGAGGCTGTCGAGGTCGCCGACCATGAAGATGCAGATCACGACGCGCAGCGCGGCCGAGCCCACCACCATCCACTTCCGCCCCGCCCTCGCCCGGTCGACGGCGGGCCCGATCAGCGGCGACACCACCGCGAACGGGGCCATGGTGAGCACCAGGTAGAGCGCCACCTTCCACCGGGCCTGGCTGGGGTCGATGCTGAAGAACAGCGAGTTGGCCAGGGCCACTGCGATCAGCGCATCGCCGGCCACGGAGAAGGCGTGCACGCGGGCGAGCCGGGCGAAGGGTGAGCTGACGAACGCGTCCTGCGGGTTCTCGGGCGGGGGCCGCCGGATCGGGCGCCACCCGTTGCCCACGGGATCAGCCGGCGCGCTCACGGTGCCAATCGTAGACGGGGGCACCCCCGACGCAGCCCTGCCAGCCGGGGTTCTCGCCCGTTCGGGGGACACCTCCCTACTCACTGCGCAGGGCCCGTGCGGGCTCGCGACGAGCGGCTCGCCACGCCACCGGGACGGCCACCACGACGGCGGTCACTAATGCCGCCACGGGCAGGCCGCCGAGGATCGGCACGGTGACGAGTGAGTCGCCGGCGACGGCCGAGTGCTCGGCGACCACCCTCCAGATGGTGCGACCCAGCGCCAGGCCCAGGGGCAGGCCGACCGCCACGCCGACCATCGCGGCGACCGCACCCATGGCCACGACCGTGGCCGCGGACTGACGGGGGGTGTGGCCCATCACCCGCAGCACCGCGAGGTCTCGGCGACGGCGCCGGGCCGACACCCACAGGGCGTTGGCCAGCGCGCCCACGCCGATGACCGCGACGACGGCCACGAGGACCTCTGGGAGGCGACCCAGTTCGGCCAGGTTGGCGACCTCGGCGGGTGGCTCGGCCTCGGCCAACTCGTAGTCGGCGCGGTAGCGGTCGAGCACCCCGTCCACCGACCGGCCCGGCGCCACCTCGACCACGATCTCGGTGAACGGCGACGTGCCCGCCAGCCGTGCCGCGCCGGCCGGGGTCACGAGCGCCTGCTCACCGAACCCGCCGTCGCCCAGCGCGGGGCCGATGCCCAACCCGACGACGCGGAGGACGACGGCGGGCCCCGCGGTGACCTCGTCGCCCACTGCGACCCCGAGCCGATCGGCGAGCCTCGGTTCGAGCATCACCTGATCGGGCGCCGTGGGCAGCGAGCCGGCGCTGACCCACCAGCCGGCATCGCCGCGAAGGTTCTCGTAGGCGGTCACATCGGTCCGGGCATCCCCCACCCGCAGGGTGCTCTGGGTGAACCGGGTGGCCCCGGCCACGTCCGGGTCGTCGATCAACCGGTCCGCGGCGGCCGCGTCGGCGTCCACGATGGCGAAGTCGCCGCCCCACCCGTAGCGAGCCGGCGTGTCGACCAACCGGTCGAGGCTGGCGCCGAAGACCGCTCCGGCGGCCACGCCGGTGACGGCCACGGCCACACCCACCATGGCCGACCGCATTGGCGCGGCGGCACGATCGGCCCCCAGGGCGAAGCGGGTGCCGACCGCGGCGGGCGAGGCCGCGAACCACCGTCCGGCCCCCCGGACCGCGGGCATCCCCTGCCGGCGGTGGCGGCGCGCCGCCCGGGTCGAGAACGCCATCGTGACCGCCGCCACCGCCAGCACGGTGACCGTCGTCACCGCCGCGCCCGCGGCGATCACCGCCACGTTCACGGCCCGACCGGGGTGGGGCTCGAAGGCCCGCAGCGACCCGAGTGGCTCCAGTGTCGAGGAAGCCACGGCGACGAGCACCACCACCAGCGCGGCTCCCGCCGCCACCGGGGCCGCCGCCAGGAGACGGGCGCCGAGCAATTGGCCGGTCGTCACCCCCAGTGCACTGTGGACGACCTCGGCCTCGTTGGTCGCGCCGTGGTACCGGCTGAACCCCTGGGCCAGCAGCACCAGCGCGACCAGCGTCACCACCCCGGCGAGCACGGCCAGCGCGCCGGCGAGCACCCGGGCGGTGGTGTCGAAGTCGTCACGTGACTCGCCGGGCACCTCGACCCGGAAGGGGTCGAATTCCTCGGCCCCGCGGGGCACCGACACCTCGTCGGCCAGGTCGTCGATCTCGCGCTGCAGGCGAGCGACACCCGCCTGCCCGTCGGCCAGGCGCAGGAACACCACGTGGCCCGCCTCGAGGGCGTCGGGGTGGGCCCGCGAGAACCCCGCCGACGCGATGACCGGTGGCACCCCTTCGGCACCACCGGTCATCTGGTACACCCCGACCAGGCGGACCACGACCCGCGGGCCACCCGGCTGGTCGAAGCCCGTGTCGAACGACCGGTAGTCCTCGGCGGTCAGGAAGCGCAGCGCCAGGCGGTCACCCAGCCCGACGCCCGCCGCGGCCATCGCCGCGCCCCGTTCCTGGCTCACCATGATCTCGTCGGTCGATCCGGGGTCAGGGGCCCGGCCCTCGACCACGAGCGGGCGCACCAGGCCGGGGGGCGCCGGCTCCTGCCCGGCGATCATCCCCACGTAGACCCGCCGGCCGTCGAGGGCGGCGACGCCGAGGCCGGCGGTCCACGACGCCACCACCCCGGGCAGGGCCGCCACCGCCTCGGCGTCGTCGGCACCGACGTTCACGAACACCTGGGCGTCGGCGGCGTCGGTGGCCGCCGCCAGCCGGTCGAAGCTGGTGACCGTGCGGCGGGCCAGGGCCACCGACGAGGTGACCAGCGCGCCGCCCGCCGCGGCCAGGAGGGCCAGTGCCACGAGCGCGGGCCACCGACGTCTGATCTCGGCCTTGGCCAGCAGGACGACCGCGGTCACCGGTGGGCGGCTCCGGGGCCGGGACCGTTCGCTCGCATGCTGCCTGCCCGTACCCGCTCGTCGCCGCGTCCAGACGCGGCGTGGGTCGCGGACGGGGTGCGGGGGCGGGTCAACGGGTCAGTTGCGAGGGGTGTCGTACTTGTAGCCGAGCCCGCGGATCGTCACGATCCGGCTGGGGTTCGACGGGTCCTCCTCCACCTTGGCGCGTAGGCGCTTCACGTGCACGTCGAGGGTCTTCGTGTCACCCACGTAGTCGTGGCCCCACACCCGGTCGATGAGCACGTCGCGGGTCAACACCCGGCCGGCGTTGTCGAGCAGCACCGTGAGGAGCTCGAACTCCTTGAGCGGCAGGGTGACGTCCTGGCCGCGCACCGTCACCTCGTGGCGCTCGGGGTCGACGACCACGTCGCCCACCGCCAGCACCTCGTCGCCGTGGGTGAGCAGCGTGGTCTCCTCGGGAGCGCGCCGCAGGACGGCCCGCATCCTGGCCACCAACTCACGCAGGCGGTACGGCTTGGTGACGTAGTCGTCGGCGCCGACCTCGAGGCCCACCACCGTGTCGATCTCGGCGCCCTTGGCCGTCACCATGATGATGGGCACCTTGCTCTTCGATCGGAGCTCGCGGCACACGTCGATGCCCGACACCTTGGGCAGCATCACGTCGAGCAGCACGAGGTCGGGCCGCACCACGTCGAACACGTCGAGCGCCTCGGCGCCGTCGCGGGCGACGTGCACCCGGAACCCCTCGCGCTTGAGGCCGACGGTGAGGGCGTCGACGAACGAGTCCTCGTCCTCCACGACCAGAACGGTGGGCGTAGTCATCAGGATCGGTCCTCCTCGTCGGGGGTGCCGGTGGCGTCCGGGCCGGCCACCGGGAGTCGCAGGGTGAACGAGGCCCCCTCGCCTTCGCGGGACGACACCGACACCTCACCACCGTGGTTGGTGGCCACATGGCGCACGATGGCCAGCCCGAGGCCGGTACCACCCGTCTCGCGGCTGCGGGCCTTGTCAACGCGATAGAACCGCTCGAAGATGCGCTCGTGGTCACGTGACGCGATCCCGGGGCCCCGATCGGTGACCACACAGGCCACCCAGGCCCCGTCGCGGTGGGCCACGACCTCCACCGGCAGGCCGGGGTCGGAGTACTTCACCGCGTTGTCGACCAGGTTGAACACGGCCGACACGAGTTGGCGGGCATCGCCGACGACGTGGAGGCCCGCATCGACCCGACACTCGACGGTGATGTGTCGCTGCTCGGCCGCCGAGGCGGCGCGGCCCACCGCCTCCTCGACGACGTGGGCCACGCAGAGCCGTTCGCGCTCGGCCACGTGGTCGCCCTCGATGCTGCTGAGCGACAGGAGGTCGTCGATGGTGCGGCCCACGCGGTGCGCCTCGTCCAGCATCCTCAGCGTGAGCCGCTCGCGATCCTCGGCGTCGTCCGCCGCCAGGAGGGTCTCGGCCAGCAGCGCCAGGGCACCGACCGGTGTCTTCAGCTCGTGGCTGATGTTGGCCACGAAGTCACGGCGGACCAGGTCGAGGCGGTGACGCTCGGAGACATCCTCGATCACCGCGAGCGCACCGGTGGTGCTGCCGTCGGCCGCATCGGGCAGCGGGTAGGCGTCGATCTGGAGCGAGCGTCGCGGTGGCCCGTAGAGCTCCACCGCCGTGGACGCCGGCACCCCCTCGGTCGCAGTGGCCAGCACCTCGGACACCGCCGCGGACACCAGCGCGTCACCGTGGCGCGCCCTCGAGTAGGCCGCCCCCACCTCGTTCTCGAGCACCACCGTGCCCCGGGCGTCACAGATCACGACGCCCTGGGGGATGGCGTCGAGCGCGCGCACGAGGTGCTCCGAGGAGATGGCGTCGGCCAGGCGGTCCGACGCCGCCTCCACCGACTCGTCGAGTTGGTCGAGCTCGGCGCTGAGCGTCCCCGGCTCGGGCGAGCGCCCATCCAGGCGGGCTGCGGCCCGGGCCACCCGGCGGGCGGTCTCTCGCTCACGGCTCCCCAGAACGCCCACGGTCGCCCCCGCGGCCGCCGCCAGCGCGGCCAGGCCGGCAACCAGCATCATGCCGGCCGCGGGAGCAGCGAGCGCTCGAGGTGGGCCACCACGTCCGGTCGGCTCCCCGCTCCCGCACCCGCGTCGGCCCTCGAGTCGACCCCGCGGATGCCGACCAGTTCCGTCACCGCCGCGTACCCCGCGAGCACCAGGGCCGTGTCGGAGTCGGGCGGCAGCACCTCGCCCGTCTCGCGCAACTCCATCTGGAGGCGACCGGTGGTGCCCGCCACGGCGCCATCGGGAAGGTCGCCGGCGGCGATGGCGGCCCGCACGGTGCCGAACGGGGCCAGGGTGGCCCAACGAGTGCCGGCCAGGTCGGCCAGCGCCCGGTCCGGGACGTTGAGGTTCACCACCGTGCGCGCCGGCGCGCCCGCGAGCCACTCCAGGGCCGACACGGCCAGGGTGGTGGCCGTGGACCAATGCATCGGCTCACCGGGCACGAGGCTGATGGCGAGACCCGACACACCGAAGTTGGCCGCAGTGAGCGCCGCTCCCACGGTACCCGAGTGCAGGGTCGCCCGCCCGGTGTTCGCGCCCGGGTTCACCCCCGAGACCACCACGTCACACGGCTCGCCGAACCCACCGAGGCGCGAGGCGAGCACGGCCAGGGCCGGAGGGCCGTCCACGCCGTAGGCGGGGACCCCGGAGGCTCCGGGGATCTCGAACACCTCGACGTCGATGTGCTCGTCGACGTGGAGTCGGCCGAGCGCGGCGCCGCTGCCACTCATGTCCCGGAGCGGTGCGGCCACGACCACGTCGTGGCCCGCCCCCGCGACCGCCACGGCCAGACGGTGGATTCCCGGCGCCTCCACACCGTCGTCGTTGGTGACGAGGACCCGCATCAGGTGCGGCCCATGGGAGCGCCGCTCACGTCGGGTCAGCCCCCGGCGCGTCAACGCCATCGGCCGTGTCCGCCGCGTCGCGAGCGGGCCTCTCACCGTCGCCGGACGACTCATCCGTCGGCGCGTCCGCGCCCTCGCTGCGGGCCCGGACCCGCGCCGCGCCGGCCTGCTCGGGCAGCCAGCCCGTCACCATGTAGCGCACCCGCTCGCCCATGTTGACGGCGTGGTCGCCGATGCGCTCGTAGTAGCGGCCGATCAGGGCCAACTGCACCGCAGCCTGGAGGTCGACCGTGGTGCTCGAGTGCGATTCGAAGATGGCCTGGATGTAGTCCTTGTGCAGCACGTCGAGTCGGTCGTCCATGTCGTCGAGCGCCGCGGCGAGCCCGGCGTCGTGGTCGACGTAGGCATCCACGGCCAGCTTGAACAGGCGCTGCGCCTGCTCGCTCATCTGCTCGATGAGACCCCGCACGCTCGGGTCGTACTCGGCGCCGTAGATGCGCCGGGCCCCCTTCATGATGTTCACGACGAGGTCCCCCGAGCGCTCGATCTCGGAGGTCAGCCGGAGGGCCGTGACGATGGCGCGGAGGTCGCCGGCCATTGGCTGCTGCAGCGCCAGGAGCTGATAGCAGCGCTCCTCGATCTCGAGCGAGATGGCGTCGAGCACGTCGTCGCCGTCGACCAGGCGCTGCGCCTCCTGCAGGTTGTTGGTGAGCAGCGCCTCCGTGCCGCGCGGGATGATCTCGGTGACCATCGCCGCCAGACGGACGATCTCCTGCTGCACCTCGTCGAGCTCCTGGTGGAACGTCTTGCGGATGCTCCCCGGCATGGTCAGCGCACCTCGGCGACGAGATGGTCGGGATCACCGGTGAGCAGGTAGCGCACCCGTGCACCGATGATGGTGGCGTGATCGGCGATGCGATCGAAGGCCTGGCCCGCCGTGGTGGTGGCCAGCGCCAGGGGGACCGCGTCGGGTCGGTCGACGGCGACGAGCTCGGCGGTGAGCCGCTCGCGGTGCACCGTCATCGAGGGTGACCCGGCCGCGAGATCGACCGCGGTCGTCAGGTCGTCGCTGGCCCACGCTCGCAGCGCGGCGCGGAATCGGTCGATCGCCTCGTCAGCCATGCCCTTCAGGATGTCGTACGTGGGCGGGTTCGAGGCGATCAGTGGTTGATCGGGCGCGAGCTTGAGCACGCGGAGCGCCAGGTCGCCCACCCGCTCGAACTCGCCGAGGACCCGGATCACCGACACGATCAGTCGCAGGTCGGAGGCCACGGGCTGCTCGCGCCGCAGCAGGTCGTAGGACCGCTCGGTGAGCGACAGGTTCATGGCATCGATCTCGTCGTCGGCGGCGATGCCGTGCTCGGCCAGGCGCTCGTCGCCGGTGGTGAGCACGTCACGCATGCGCTCGAGGTTCTGGTCCACGCGGACCCCCATCACCTCCACCTGCAGTCGAAGCTGCTCGAGCTCGCCCGTGTAGGTCAACCGTACCGGGCTCGCCATTAGCCGAAGCGCCCGGTCACGTAGTTCTCGGTGCGCTCGTCGGCGGGGTTGGAGAAGATCTTCTCGGTGGCGTCGTACTCCACCAGGATGCCCGTTCGCGTGTCGCCGTCCTCGCTCACGTCCGCGGTGAAGAAGGCGGTCCGGTCGCTGACGCGGGCGGCCTGCTGCATGTTGTGGGTCACGATGACGATCGTGTACTCGGCCTTGATCTCGTCCATCAGGTCCTCGATGCGGGCCGTGGCGATGGGATCGAGGGCCGAGCACGGCTCGTCCATCAGGATCACCTCGGGGTCGACCGCGAGCGCCCGGGCGATGCAGAGGCGCTGCTGCTGCCCACCCGACAGGCCCATGGCCGAGTCCTTCAACCGGTTCCGCACCTCGTCCCACAGCCCGGCTCGGTGCAGCGAGCGCTCCACGATCTCGTCCATGTCGCCCTTGATGCCTGCGATCTTTGGCCCGTAGGCCACGTTGTCGTAGATCGACTTGGGGAAGGGGTTGGGCTTCTGGAACACCATCCCGATGCGGCGCCGGACCTCGACCGGGTTGACGGCGGGATCGTAGAGGTCGACCCCGTGGTAGCTGATCGTGCCCTCCACCCGGGCGATGTCGACCAGGTCGTTCATGCGGTTGAAGCACCGCAGCACCGTGGTCTTGCCGCAGCCCGACGGGCCGATGAAGGCCGTGACCTCGTTGGCGCGCACCGACAGCGTCACGTCGCGCACGGCGAGGTAGTCGCCGTAGTGGACGTTGAGGCCACGGACGTCGAACACCGGGGGATGCGACCGGCCGTTGGGCGCGGCGCTCACCTGCGGCGCCGCGACCGGCGCCAGGACGCGCCCCTGTGACTCGGTACTCGTGCCGGCTTCCGACATGGTCACCTTCTCTTCTTCTCGTAGTGGTTGCGGAGCAGGATCGCGCCAGTGTTCGCGACGAGCACGACCACCAGGAGCACCGCGATGGCCGCTGACGTGAGCGCACGGAACCCTGCATCCGGACGACCCGCCCACGTGGTGATCACGATGGGCATCGCCGTGAACTTCTCCGTGAGCTGGGAGATGTCGAACATGCCCGAATCGCTGGCCAGGCGACCTGTCACCGCTCCCACCAGGATCAGGGGCGCCGCCTCGCCGAGGGCACGGGCCAGCGCCAGGACCGTGCCGGTGAGGATCCCCGGCGCCGCGTAGGGCAACACGTGGCTCCGGATCACCTCCCACCGCGTGGCGCCGACCCCGTAGCCCGCCTCCCGGATGCTGTCGGGCACCGCTCGGATGGCCTCCGCCGACGTGATGATCACGATGGGCAGCACGAGGACGGCCAGCGTGACCCCCGCCGCCATGGTCGAGCGGCCGCCGGTGAGCGCCCCGGCGGACTTCACGAAGATGGCGAAGCCGAGGATGCCGTAAACGACCGACGGCACCCCTGCGAGGTTCCGGATGTTGAGCTCGACGAACCGGCTGAACCGGCTCTTGGTCGCGTACTCCTCCAGGTAGACCGCGGCACCGATCCCGACGGGGAAGGCGATGACGACGACGTAGTAGCCGATCCAGAACGAGCCGCGAAGGCCCTGGAAGACCCCGGCTTCCTCGGGCTGGGCCCGCAGGCCGGCCGCGAGGAACGAGCCCAGCCGGCTGGTGAGCACGTCCCAGCCGCCGCTGATCACCTCCACCAGCAGCACCACGAGGATGAACACGGCGAACAGCAGCGCGCTGAGCACCAGCGCCTTGAAGATCATGCCCGAGGCGTCGGTCTTGTTGCCGGTGATGCGGGCCCGTACCACCTCGGTGGTCGTCGGGAGACGGCGCTTGCGCTCGTCGGCGGTGATGGTGGTGGCCATGGCGGTGCGGCTCCTAGTACCGGTGCCGGACGCGGCGCACGAAGCGGTCGGCGGCCAGGTTGAGGGCGAACGTGATCGTGAACAGCACGAAGCCCACGAAGAACAGGCTCTGGAAGGTGAGGCCGGCCCCGCGCACGGAGTCGGTCCCCGACGCCACCGAGGCCATCGCCGCGGTCATCGTCTGGCCGGGCCCCAGCGGATCGGTCGTGAACAGCGAGCCACCTCCGGCGCCGGCGGCGATGAACACCACCATGGTCTCACCCATGGCCCGCGAGATGCCGAGGATGAACGCCGCGGCCAGGCCCGACACGGCCCCCGGGAGCACGATCCGCACGGTGGTGGTGACCTTGCGCGCGCCCATGCCGGCAGAGGCCTCCCGCAGGGCGTCGGGCACCGATCGCAGCGCATCCTCCGAGACCGAGGCGATGAGCGGGATGGTCAGGATGCCCACGCCCAACCCGGCGGCCGCGAGGTTCGACTGGGTTGCGCCGTCGAAGAACTTCTGGATGATCTCGGGCGAGATGAACGTGAGCGCGAAGAAGCCGAGCACCACACTCGGGATGCCGGCCAGGATCTCGAGCATCGGCTTGAGCACGCTGCGAACCTTCGGCGGTGCGTACTCGGAGAGATAGATGGCCGACGCCAGACCGATCGGGATGGCCACCACCATGGCCACGACGGTGACGATGAGGGTGCCCACGAAGATGGTCTTGACGTCATAGAGACCCCGGCGCGGGAACCACCCGGTGCTCCACACGGTGGCCCACTCCACCTGGGTGACGAACGTCCACGCCTCCCGGACCAGGGAGAAGACGATGAGCGCGCTGATGACCAGGGACACGATCGCTGCGAGCCGCAGCATGAAGTGCACCACCGTCTCGGTGCGCCGGCGGCGAGGATCCCCTCGGAGGTCCTGCAGCGAGATCGAGGTCATGGTGCCTCCCCGGCCCAGGTGCCCGTGCGTCGCTCGGACCAGGCCGCGCTGCTCGCGGCCAGGTCGGCGACGGGCAGCGACACGTAGCCCACGTCGTCCACTGCGGAGAGTCCGCCCCGCAGGTAGTAGTCGACGAAGCGAGCGACCTCGGGGCGTCGGGCGGCGTCCTCGCTCACGTACAGGTACAAGGTGCGAGACAGCGGGTACGAGCCATCCCCGATGGTGTCGTCCGACGGGGCCACGCACCCATCACCACCGTCGATGGCCAATTCCTTCACGCGGGTGCCTGCCTGCTCGGCGAACGCGAACCCCACCCAACCGAGCGAGCTGTCGCTGCCCTCGATCCCGGAGAGGATGGCGTTGTCGTCCGCCTGCGAGGTGTAATCGGGACGGGTCGTCCCCGCCTCGTCCTCGGTGATCGCGCCCGTCTCGAGCCGGGTGTCCGCCATCGGCTTCAGGGCCAACTCCACGAAGCTGTCGTAGGTGCCCGACTCCTCGCCCGGGCCGGTGATGTCCAGCGGGGCGTCGGGCAGCGCGGTGCTCGAGCCCAGCTCGGCCGCCAAGGCCTCGGCGTCGGCCCACGACCCGAACCCCTCCGCTTCGGGGCCGACGAGCGCGTACAGGTCGGCGAAGCTCAGGCAGTCCACCGCGTCGTTGGTGCTGTTGGTGAGGACCGAGAGGCCGTCGACCCCGATGGGCACCTCGATGAAGTCGATCCCGTTGTCGGCGCATGCGGCGATCTCTTCGGGCTCGATCGGGCGGGATGCGTCGTTGATGTCAGTGTCGCCCTGGCAGAACAGCTGGAAGCCGTCACCGGTGCCGGGCCCGTCGACATCCACCTCGGACCCCGGCGAGACCTCGGCGAATCGCTCGGCCACAGCGATGGAGATGGGCTCGACCGTGGACGACCCGGACACGGTGACCCGCCCCGAGCTCGTGGTGGACCCACCCCCGGTCCGTGAGCCCGGGCCCGCGCCGCTCTGGTCGGGGAGGAACAGGCCCACCACCAGCGGGAGGTAGATCAGCCCGACCACCGGCCACACCAAGTGGCGCTTCTCGAGCCTCACGCGCCGCACCCTCGCACGTCGACGACGCTACGAGTGGCCGGTGTCGGGTGGGCCATGGCGAGATGAACAGGAGATGAACGCCAGGCGAACCATCCGGTTCGCTCCGGTGCCCGAGTACCCCGGCCGGACGCGCACCGGCCCCCCTCCCGTGTCCTCGAGGACGGGGAGGGGGGCCGGAACAGGGGAGAGCCGAACGGTCAGCCGGTCGAGGCCAGGCTTCCCGTCTGGCGGGCGTCCCAGGTCGACTGGCTGGTCGCCAGGCGATCGTCGGGAAGGGCCACGTAGCCGGTGTCGGTCACGGCGCCGATGCCGTCGCCGAGGTAGTAGTCCACGTAGGCGGCGACCGCAGGGTTGTCCTCCGCGCTCGCGGCGTTGACGTAGATGTACAGCGACCGCGAGAGCGGGTAGGAGCCGTCGGCGATGGCATCGACGCTCGGCTCGACGCAGCCGTCACCGGCGTCGATGGCGACCTCCTTCACCTGGTCACCGGCCTCCTGGGCGAAGGCGAAGCCCACCCAGCCGAACGAGCTGTCGCTGCCCTCGATCCCGGTGAGGATCGCGTTGTCATCGGCCTGCGAGGTGTAGTCCGGACGGGTCGTCTCGGCCTCGTCCTCGCTGATGGCTCCGGCCTCGACCCGACCCTCGGCGATGTCCTTGAGGGCCAGTTCGATGAAGCTGTCGTAGGTACCCGACTCCTCGCCGGGGGCGGTGATGTCGAGCGGCGCGTCGGGGAACGTCGTGCTCGAGCCCAGCTCCGTGGCGAGGTCCTGGGCGTCGCTCCAGTTCGAGAAGCCCTGGGACTCGGGGCCGACGAGGGCGTACAGGTCGGCATCGGTCAGGCAGTCGATCGTGTCGTTGGCGGGGTTGGTCATCACGGTGATGCCGTCGCTGCCCACCTCGAGCTCGATGAAGTCCACGCCGTTGTCGGTGCAGGCCTGGATCTCCTCGGCCTCGATGGGCCGGGAGGCGTCGCTGATGTCGGTCTCGCCGTTGCAGAACAGCTCGAACCCGTCACCGGTCCCGGGGCCGTCGACGTTCACGTTCACGTCGGGGCTCACCTCGGCGAACGACTCGGCCACCGCGGTCGAGATGGGCTCGACCGTGGACGACCCCGAGATGGTGATGTCGCCGGAGACATCGGCGGCCTCCCCGTTGCCGGAGGCGGCCGCAGTGGTGTCACTGCTCGAGTCGTCCGAGCTGCTGTCACTGCTGCAGGCCGCAGCCAACAGCCCGACGACGGCGAGCACTCCCAGCAACCACAGCATGTGGCGGTTCTTCGTTCTCACGTGCCCTCCTTGGGCTTGCCGGCCGACGATCCGAAGACGGCCGCTGGGGGCGACGGTAGGAAGCCGGGGTGACCCGGAGCCGTGGCGCAGGTGAACGAGCGGTGAACGGTCGCTGGCCGTTCGGCGGCGCCGCGCCGGGGAACCGGTCGGTCAGCCGAGTAGTTGGCGGGCCAGGAACCACACCGCGAAGACCACGAGCAGCACGCCGAAGCCCGTGCGCAGGCGCTCGAGCGGCAGGCCCCGCACCGTGCGGGCCCCCACGGCCGCCCCCGGGATGAACCCCGCCGCGAACCCCAACGTGATCGGCCACACGATGTCGCCGACCACCAGGTGGGTCGCCAGGGTGGGCACGGTGAGCGCCGCGGCCACCACCAGGCTGGTGCCGGTGGCTTCGGGCATCTCGAGTCCCAGCAGGACGAGGAACAGCGGCACCAGGAGGAAACCACCGCCGTTGGCCAGCAGGCCGGCGGTGAACCCGACCGCGGCGGCCAGGCCCACGACCAGCACGGCGTTCTCACGACGGGCCGCAGCCCGCAGCGCCGCGCCCGGTGACGGGGTGCGCAGGATGCGCAGGCCCACGAGCACCAGCATCACGCCCGACGCCACGATCAGCGGGCCGCCGCCCACCCACTGGCTGGCCACGGCCCCGAGCACCGCGGCGGGGGCGGCGCCCAGCAGCGCCCGGCGGGCGAGGCGCCAGTCCACCCGCTCCTGCCGCGAGTACTGCCACGCGCCGAGCGCCGAGCCGGGCAGGAGGGCCGGGAGAGGGGCCACCACCGCGGCCAGCCCGGGGACGCCGATCATCGCCAGCACCGGGGTGGCGAAGGCCGACCCGACGCCGAACATCCCGTACAGGACGCCGACCACGGCGCCGACGGCAACGATCTCGAGGGTCTGGTGCACGAACATGTTCCCAGTGAGCCACGACGTCGACATCGTCGCTACCCCTGATCGGCTCTGCTTGTCATAGGCTCTGCCTATGGAGTTCCACCAGCTGGCCGCCGCGGTCGCGGTGGCCGACCACGGCAGCTTCACCGCCGCCGCCACCGCCCTCGGGTTGTCGCAGCCGTCGGTGTCCCAGGCGGTGCGGGCCCTCGAGCGCGATGTGGGGGTCACGCTCTTCGAGCGCGCGGCGCCGGGGGCCCGGCCCACCGTCGCCGGCCTGGCCCTGTTGGGTCCGGCCCGCCAGGCCCTCCACGACCGCGACCTCGTCCGTGCCGCGGTCGACGACGTCGTCGGGCTGTCGACCGGCACGGTGGACATCGGTTGCATCCCGGCGGTGGCCGCCGACCTGGTGACCCCCGTGGTGGGCGGGTTCCGCCGCCGGCACCCGGGCGTCACCGTGCGCATCGGCGAGCCGGTCGAGGGCGAATCGCTGGGACAGCGGGTCGCCGACGGCCACTGGGAGGTCGGCTTCGGCGTCGTGCCCATGGAGGAGCGGGGCCTGGTGACCGTCACCCTCGGGCGCCAGGACCTGGTGGCGGTGCTGTCCCGCGGTCACGCCGCCGCCCTCGCCCATGACGGCGTGGTGTCCATCGAGGCGCTGGGCGACCTGTCGCTCATCACCGCCCCGGCCGGATCGGCGTCGTTCGTCCAACTCGAGGCCGCGCTCGCAGCCGTCGGGCGGACGCTGTCGCCGGCGGTCGAGACCATCCACCGCGACACCATCGTGCCCCTCGTGCTGGCCGGCGCCGGCGCCGCGGTGGTGCCGAGGCGGGTGGCCGAGGCCGGCCCGCTGGACGGCGTGGCCGTCGTCGAGCTCGATCCGCCCGTCACCCGCCGCGTGGGCCTGGTGCACCGCGATGGGGTGCTGTCGCCCGCCGCGGCCGCGATCGTCACGCTGGCCCGCCAGCTCAGCGGGTGACGCGGGCGCCGATCAGGCGGGTTGGGGCTCGCGGTCCACCGGGAGGTCGTTCGCCTGCGCCCATGCCTGGGTGAAGGCCATGCGCTCCGCCGCCGGCGGGTGGGTGGCCTGGAGCCGCTTCAACCGGTTGGGGTCGAGGTCGGCCAGGTTCTTGACGTGCAGGCGGCGCTGCATGTCGAGCATCACCTGGGGCTGCTGCAGCAACTCGAGGGCCTCGAGGTCGGCCTGGCGCTCGAACGCCCGCGACACCCAGGCCGAGACCAGGCCGGTCACCATGAAGCCGGCCTGGACCCCGAAGAGCAGGATCGGCAGCGCGGCGGGGTTGCCGATGGCAGGCACCGAGCCACCGGTGGGGATGCCCGCCTGCTGGAAGAGCCAGTCCCACTCGGACAGCAGCTTGAGGAACCCGAAGACCACGAACGAGAGCACCGCGGCCAGCGGGATCTGGCGGCGCAGGTGACCCAACCGCCAATGGCCGATCTCGTGGGCCACCACCTGCTCCACCACGGCCGGTGGGTGCTCGAGCAGGGTGTCGAAGAGCACCACCCGGCGGGTGGCACCCAGACCGGCGACGTAGGCGTTGTCGCGTCGCGAGCGCCGGCTCTCGTCGGCCACGTAGGCGCCGCTGATGTCGGCGCCGGCGAGGCGGGCCACCGCCTGGATGCGACGGGACAGCTCACCCTCCTCGAGCGGCGTGAACTTGTTGAAGATCGGCGCGATGACGATCGGGAACAGGAAGCCCAGCCCCACGCTGAACACCAGGACGAGGAGCCATCCGTACACCCACCACAGGTCGGTCGAGCGGATCACCCAGTAGAGGGGCACCAGCAGCACGGTGTTCATCACCAGCCCGAGGAGCAGGCTCTTCACCTGGTCGGCGACGAAGCCCTTCGTGGTCTGGGTGGACAGGTCCCACTTCTTGTCGTGCACCAGGTCGACCCAGGCATCGAGGGCCGGGTTGTAGAGCAGCGACACGGCCTCGAGGGCCGCCACCATCACGAAGAGCTGGGCCACCCAGTTGGTGACGTTCAGCGCGTCGAGCAGCTTGGGCCCCACCTCGCCGAACACGAACACGAACAACACCGCCGCGGACAGCGCACCACGTACGAGCCGCAGACGGGCCAACGGCCGCTGGTAGTCGCGGGCCCGCTGGAGCTCGTCGGCCGAGAACCAGTCGGCGGGGTCGTTGGGTGTGGGCCGGTAGGTGGTCAACGCCGCACCCGGTGTGGGCACGGCCAGGGTGGGGACGAGGGTCTCCGACTCGGCGGGTGGAGCCGACACGGCATCATCCTCGGGCGGCTCCCCGCCGTCCTCGGCGGGCTCGGTGCCGTCGGGCACCGCATCGCCGTCGGCGCCCGGAGCGCCCGGCCCGCCACTCGTGGCGGCGTCGGTGTCGGGCTCGGCCTCCGTCGCGGTCTCGATCTCGGTCTTGGTGGCACGCTCCGCCACGACGGCGCGTGCTCGCTCCGTGGTGAACGCCGTCACGATCTGCGCGTCGTAGGAGTAGGTGAGGAGCGTCACCGCGTCGTCGGGCGCCATCCACCGGATCTCGTCCACCTCGTGGTTCACCACGAAGTCACCGACCGGCTCGCTCACCTCGAAGTAGTGCACCTCTTTGTCGCGGCCCTTGCCGTCGACGTAGCGGGTGACGCCGATCTCCGGCCCCAGCGTGCCGACCAGCCCGGTCTCCTCCTCGATCTCACGGCGGGCGCACTCCTCGTCGGACTCGCCCGCCTCGTGCTTGCCCTTGGGCAGCGACCAGTCGTCGTACTTCGGCCGGTGCACGAGCAGCACCTCGACCTCGACCTCGACCTCGACGTCGGCACCGTCGCCGCCGCCCGTGCCGGCACGCTCGGCAGGACGCCACACCACCCCGCCCGCGGCCGTGACCTGGGGCGGCGGCGCGGCCTTCGCCTTGTCCGGCTTCGTCACGCCGGCCGCTCGCGGCGACCGACGCGGTCGACCGCCAGTTCCTGCAGCCGCGTCTGCACGTTGCGCACCCCGTCGGCGGGCGGCCGCTGCCACTGGCCGTCGGGGCCGAGCGTCCAGGCCAGACGGTCGTCGGTGAGGTTGAGGTGCAGCACCTCCTCCAGGCGGGCCTGCAGCGACGGGTCGAGCACCGGCACCAGCGCCTCCACCCGGCGATCGAGGTTGCGCGGCATGAGGTCGGCCGAGCCGATGTAGTGGCGGGGCCGCGACGGTCCGGCACCGTTGGCGAAGCGGTAGATCCTCGAGTGCTCGAGGTAGCGGCCCACGATGGAGCGCACCCGGATGTTCTCCGACAGGCCGGGCACGCCCGGCACCAGGCAGCAGATGCCACGGACGATGAGGTCGATCTGCACCCCCGCCTGCGACGCCTCGTAGAGCAGGTCGATCATGTCGGCGTCGGCGAGGCTGTTCAGCTTCAACACGATGCGGCCGCCGCCGGGCACCGCCATCTCGTTGCGGATCAGGTCGGCGATGCCGCCCCGGAGGGCGTTGGGGGCCACGAGCAGCCGGTGGTACTGCACGTTGCGGCCGTAGCCGGTGAGGAAGTTGAACAACTGGGTGAGGTCGGACCCGAGCTGGGGGTCGGCGCTGAGCAGGCCCAGGTCCTCGTAGAGGCGGGCCGTCTTGGAGTTGTAGTTGCCGGTGCCCACGTGGCAGTAGCGGTGCATGCCGTCGGACTCCTCGCGCACCACCAGCGCGGTCTTGGTGTGGATCTTCAGCCCCACCAGGCCGTAGACCACGTGCACGCCGGCCTCCTCGAGGCGCTTGGCCCAGACGATGTTGGCCTGCTCGTCGAACCGGGCCTTCAGCTCCACCAGGGCCGCCACCTGCTTGCCCCGCTCGGCCGCCCTGATCAGCGAGCCGATGATGGGGCTGTCGCCCGAGGTGCGGTACAGGGTGAGCTTGATGGCCTGCACCTGGGGGTCGATCGAGGCTTGCCGGATGAACTCCTCGACCGAGCTGGTGAACGACGAGTACGGGTGGTGCACGAGGATGTCGCCGCGCTGGAGCTCCTCGAACAGGTCGACGGGGCCCTCGTCGGTGGCCGCGAGGCGGGGTTCGGTGACCGGCACCCACGGCGTGTCCTTCAGGTCGGGGCGGTCGAGGGCGTGCACCGCCCACAGCCCGCTGAGGTCGAGCGGGCCCACGTGCTCGTAGACGTCCTCCTCGTCGAGGTCGAGCTCGCTCACCAGCAGGGCGCGGGTCTCTGCCGACATGGCCGCGTCGATCTCGAGGCGCACGGCGCCGCCGAAGCGGCGGCGGCGCAGCTCCATCTCGACCGCGGCCAGCAGGTCGTCGGCCTCCTCCTCCTCGACGGTGAGGTCGGCGTTGCGGGTCACCCGGAACGGCTCGTGGCTGTCGACCACCATGCCCGGGAACAGCAGCTCGAGGTGCTCGGCGATCACCTGCTCGAGCGGCACGAAGCGCTCGCCGTCGGGCATCACCACGAACCGCGGCAGCAGCGACGGCACCTTCACCCGGGCGAAGCGGCTCTCGCCGGTGAGGGGGTTGCGCACCATGAGCGCCAGGTTGAGCGACAGGTCGGAGATGTAGGGGAAGGGGTGGCCGGGGTCGACCGCCAGCGGCGTGAGCACCGGGAAGATGTGGTCTTCGAAGACCTCGACGAGGTACTTGCGATCGTCCTCGTCGAGCTCGTCCCAACTCGAGAAGGTGATGCCCTCCTCGCTGAGCGCGGGCGCCACCACCTCGAGGAACACGTGCTGGCAGCGCGTGGTCAACGCGTCGACACCGTCGCGGATCTCGAGGAGTTGTTGCGCCGGCGTCCGGCCGTCGGGCGTGGTGGCCACGAGACCGGCGGCCACCTGGTCCTTCAGGCCGGCGACCCGCACCTGGAAGAACTCGTCGAGGTTCTGCGAGAAGATGGCCAGGAACTTGGCCCGCTCGAGCAGGGGCACCCGCTCGTCCTCGGCCTGGGCCAGGACCCGCGCGTTGAAGTCGAGCCACGACAGCTCACGGTTCAAGAACCGCTGCGGGCCCGGCTCGACGGTGTCCAGGAGGTCGTCGGAGGAGTCGGGGGCCACCGGCACAGAGTAACGACCGGCTCCGTGGGCGGGCGCGTCGGGCGGGGCGAGTCGTGCCCGACCGGCGGATTGTCGGCCCGCGGTGGCCCGAATAGGGTCGGCCGATGCCCCAGACGGTGCCCCAACCCGGCCACGGCCGGCCGCCCGAGCTGCGGGGCCTGCGCCCCAAGGGCCGGCTCTTCGCCCAGCCCGGGCCGGGCGACTGGGTGGCGGTGGGCGACCACTGGGTCGACCGACTCCAGCGCTGGGCCGGGCTCACCCCGGACCATCGGGTGCTCGAGGTGGGGTGCGGCCCCGGCCGCAGCGCGCTGGCCCTGTCCGACGCCCTGTCCGACGAGGGCTCCTACGACGGCATCGACGTGGACAAGCGGGTGATCCGCTGGTGCCGCCGCAACATCGAGCCGCGCTGGCCCGGCAGCCACTTCACCCACATCGACGTCTGGAACGGCGTGTACAACAAGCGGGGCCGCATCCAGCCCGATGCCTTCGAGTTCCCGTTCCCCGATCAGTCCTTCGACATCGTGTTCGCCACGTCAGTGTTCACCCACATGCTCGAGGACGACGTCCGTCGCTACGTGCGCGAGATGCACCGGGTGCTGCGCCCGGGCGGCTGCTCGATGTCGACCTTCTTCGTGATCGGCGACCAGGCACTGGCGGTGCCGACGACGGACTGGGACATCGCCTTCACCCCCAGCACCACACCGGGCTGCTGGCTGCTGAACCACGAGGCCCCCGAGAAGGCGGTCGCCTTCGACGAGGACCTGGTGCAGGGGTACTACCGCGACGCCGGCCTGACCATCGACGACCCCATCCGGTGGGGCGAGTGGATCCGCCCCGGCGGCGGCGAGAGCTACGACTACCAGGACACCGTCCTGGCCCGGCGCTGACCCTGAGCTCGAATCGGTGTACCGGCACCGGATTTCGGGGTCAGGACCCCGAAATCCGGTGCCAGAACGATGATCGACCGCGAGCCCGTGCCTCAGCGGCCCAGAGGGCGCAGTGGGCGTCGTGACGACTTCGTCGGGATGAAGCGGGGGTGGCGCCACTCGACGTGCTCGTCGGACGAGAGCAGCGGCGTCCAGTACTCGCACCCGTCGAAGAAGTAGTGCGTCACCTGGCTGTGGCGGGTGCGCGCCGGATCGAGCCGGGGCGACCCGCCGTGGAGCAGGTTGCCGGCCCAGATGAGCGCCTGACCCTTGCGCAGCAGTGCCGGCACCGGCTCGACACCGTCGGTCGCCACTCGCTCGGCCACGAAGTCCTCGTAGCGGTCGTAGTGCTCGGTGCCGGGCGGTGCCCCCCAGTCGGCGGGCTGCAGTTCGGGCCAGCGGTGCGTGCCCGGCAGGTAGAACACCGGGCCGCTCGACTCGTCGATGTCCTCCAGCGCCACCCACACCCCACACATGAAGCCGGCCGGCCGCGAGTTGAAGTGCACCGTGTCGGCATGGGCCCGTTGCTCCGTGCCCACCTCGAAGTTCAGGGTTTGGAACGGCCTGGGGCCGCGCCCGTACAGGGCGCGGAGCAGGTCGAGCACCCGCGGGGCGATGGCGATCTCGTGGACCGCCCGGCTCGCCCGCCACGCGTCCTGCACCCGGTTGGGCGACTCCGGGTCGGGCGGCCTGCGGGCGATGGCTCGGGCGGCGTCGGCCCGAGCGCGGTCGAGCGTGGCGTCGGGCACCCCCGCGTCGACGACCAGCCAACCCTGCTCGTCGTAGGCCTGCCGGTCGCCGTCCGGCAGGGGCGGCTCGGTCGCTACTCGTCCTCGGGGTAGCCGAGGTCCCACTCGAGGCTCAGGTTCTCGCGCTCGGCGTCACGGGCCACCCGCTCACGATTGCGACGGAACTGGGGGTCGTGCGGTGGGAGCAGCATGAGGCGAGCCATGACCCGCGATCGGAAATCGTCGATCACGCTGCGCTCGCCGAAGTCGGAGACGACCTCCCAGTGCGGGGCCACCGGGCCCAGGTAGACGATGCGCACGTGGCCCCGGGGCGGCTGCGGATCGGCGGACGGTTCGGCCATGGACATGGCCTCAGACTACCGGCGGGGCCGACCACCGCAGATTCCGCGCCCGATTGGGAACCAATGCCCGGCCGGTGTCGTAATACTGGGGACACACGGAGGTTCGATGGACACGTCCTGGATGGCAATCGGCTACTGCAACGACAAGCCCCCGTCGCTCTTCTTCCCGAGCGACGGCGTGGGGGTCGAGGTGGCCCGGCGCATCTGCGCCGACTGCCCGGTGAAGGAGCCCTGCCTCGAGTACGCCCTGGCCGAGCGCATCGACCACGGCGTGTGGGGTGGCTGCTCCGAGCGCGAGCGTCGCCGGATCCTGAAGCGGCGCCGCCAAGAGGCCGCCGCCACCCAGGTCACCCTGCGCACCTGATCGAGCGGTATCCGCGCCACGGCGCGTGACACATCGAGCGGTACACGCGCCACCGCGCGCGCGGCTGACGCCGACCCTGGCCGTCAGCCGCCGAGGCCGAAGGTCCAGACCACCTCGGTGCCGGCATCTCGGGCCCGTTCCACGAGCGACGGCGCGGGCCCGTCGGGCAGGTGGCTGACCAGCGCCATGATGGCCGCCATCGAGGCGTCTCCCACCACGGTGTAGACCACGTGGCCACGGTCGGCGACGACGGCGTGCAGGCCGTCGATGTCCATCGCCCAGGCATCGTGGGCCATCTCGTCCATGGCCGCGTCGAGCGAGTCGGTGTCGAGCTCCCCGGGTTGCTCGAACACCGACACGGTGTCGGGCCCGGACCGGTAGGCGACGGCCACCATGTCGTCACTGGAGCGTTGGTAGACGGCCTCGCGCTCGAAGCCTCCCTCGAGCTCGCGGGGCACCTCGACCGTGTCCATGTCCTCGGCCGGCACCGTCTCGAACCCGTCCCGGGGCACGAACCCGGCCTGGTGCACGTCGACCATGTCGTCCACCTGTGGCGACACCTCCGTGCCGCCCAGGTCGCCGGCCAGGCCCACCGCGAGGGCGACCGCGGCGGCGACGGTCGCCACCGCCAGGCCCACCCGCAAGGGCCGACGATCGGCCACGGCGAACCCCCTGCCGCGGAGCAGGCCCTCGTAGAAGCCGAAGGGGGCGTCGACCGGCGGGAGGCCGCGGATCGTGAGGGCAACGGCCTGGGTGGCCGCCAGCTCGTCGCGGCACTCCGGGCAGCCCTCGAGGTGCCGCCGCGCCGCCGCCTGCTCGTCGGCGGGCAGCTCGCCGTCGACCAGCGCGCTGAGCGTGTCACCGAGATGGACGGTGTCAGCCACGCGCGTCCCCGGATGGTGTGAGCACGCCCCGCAGGCGGCTGCGTCCACGGTGGATCCTGCTGCGCACCGTGCCGACCGGCAGATCCAGGGCATCGGCGATGTCCTGGTAGCTGAAGCCCACCACGTCGCACAGCACGACCGCGGCGCGGTAGTCCTCGGGCAGGGCCAGCAGCGCCGCCTGCACGTGATCGGGCAGGTTGGCGTCGGCCAGGGCGTCGTCGGCCGCCGCGGCCGCGGGCAGCACCCGGTCGGGGTCGTCGGGCAGGGCCTCGAGCGGCCGGCGCTTCCGGGCCCGCACGCGGTCGAGGAACGCATTGGTGGTGATCCGGCTCAACCACCCCTCCAACGAGCCGGGACGGTAGGTGGCCAGGCCTCGGTTCACCCGTATCAGAACGTCCTGCACCAGATCCTGCGCATCCTCGTGGTTGCCGGCGAGCCGGTAGGCCACCGTGTAGAGGAAACGCCCGTGATCACGGGCGACCTCCTCCCAGGTGGGGACGCGATCCGTTTGCGGCGAATCGCTCCGACTCATCGACGAGAACGACACCGACCGCTGCGAGGTTCCCGCTTCGACCCGCTCGACCGCGGATCAGGTCGCCGACGGCTCAGGCCGAGGGAGGGGTGTCCTTGGAGGCGGCCTCGTCGGTGCTGTCGTGGCCCTTGCGGAACTCACGCTGCGCCTCACCCAGCGACCGTGCCAGCTTCGGGAGCTTCGCTCCACCGAAGAGCAGCAGGACGATCACCAGGATGATCAGCAGTTCCCAGGGTCCGAGGTCCATGCCGGTAGCCTACCGCGCCGTTGCTGGAGTGTGTCATGAACGTGAGCGAGGGTCAGGACCTCGCGGTGCTGTCCCGTCTCCGCGACGCGGCCGGGCGCGACCTGCTCGACGTGCACACCGACCCGCACCACCACCGGAGCGTGTTCACGATGGTGGGCGAGCAGGCACCGCGCGCGGTGGCCTCCCTCGCGGTGGACCTGATCGACCTGCGCCGCCACGACGGCGTGCACCCGCGCTTCGGCGCGGTCGACGTGGTGCCCTTCGTGCCGCTCCGCGGCGCGCTGCTCGCCGACGCGGTGCGAGCGCGCGACGACTTCGCCCGCTGGGCCGCAGCCACGCTCGACCTGCCCTGCTTCCTGTACGGGCCCGAGCGGTCGTTGCCGGAGGTGCGCCGCGGCGCGTTTCGAACGCTGGCCCCCGATCTCGGCCCCCCGGTGGCCCACCGCTCGGCCGGCGCGGTGGCGGTGGGGGCCCGGCCCCTGCTGGTGGCCTACAACCTGTGGCTCGCCGAGCCCGACCTCGAACGGGCCAGAGCCGTCGCCACCGCGGTGCGGTCGTCCCGGTTGCGCACCCTGGGGCTGGCGGTGGGCGACCACGTGATGGTGTCGTGCAACCTGGTCGACCCGGTGGCGCTCGGGCCGGCCGACGCGTGGGACGCGGTGGCCGGCCACGCGACGATCGCCAGGGCGGAACTGGTGGGGCTGGTCCCCGAGTCGGTGTTGCGGGGCGCACCCGAGGACCGGTGGGGGCAGCTCGACCTCGCCGCCGACCGGACCATCGAAGCCCGACTGCACGCCGCCGGGCGGTAGGGCCGTCCTCACCCGTTGCCGCGGCCGGGTGCCGTTCGCCGACAGCTGATCCACGGCCGGGCTCGCCGGCCGCGGCCGTCAGGCGGGTCGGACCTCGGCGCGGGCGAGGGCCCGCTGGCGGCGGAGGCGGCGACGCTCGCGCTCGCTCATGCCACCCCAGATGCCGAACTTCTCGCCGTTGGCCAGCGCGAACTCGAGGCAGTCCTCGCGCACGACGCAACCGCGGCACACCTCCTTGGCCTCCCGGGTGGAGGCACCCCGCTCGGGGAAGAAGAGGTCGGGGTCGACGCCAAGGCAGTTGGCGAAGTCCTGCCATCCCTGGTCTTCGAGTTCGTTCGCAGCTGCACTTCTCATGGGGAACCCCCTCGATACCTGTGGAGTGGCCGTGCCACGCCTTCCGGCGCTCATACCACAGTTGTAATTACAACGGTGTGATCTTCATCATGGCCCGCTTCCTGGCCCGGCGCAAGGGCGAATCGCCCCTGGCGGGCCGCGGAGCCCCGACGGCGCCGCCCGGCGCCGCCGGGCGGTACGGTGCCGCCAGCACGGCGACATCGGGGGGACGGGGACATCCATGAGGCGAATGGACGACACGGTCGCGAGCAGCACCGACGAGATCTTGCACCCCGACGGTGACGTCGACACCGAGTAGCGGCGCCGGCAGCGCCCTGGCGGCGTTGGCCCGTGGCGACAACCTGCTGGCCTACGACCTCGCGGCGGCAGCGCTCGACCACGCCCCGGGAGACGCCCGCCTCGCCCACACCGTGGTGCTCGCCCTCGCACGGGCAGGTGCCACTCGGCGGGCCGAGGAGCAGTACGAGCACCTGGGCCTCGTCGTGGCCGCCGCCGGCACCGAGGACGAATGGCTGCGGTCGGACCTGCTCGCCCTGGGCGGCCGGTTGGCCAAGGATCGTGCCCTCGACGCCAGCGGCGAGGAGCGGCGGCGATGGGCGATGACCGCGTGTGAGCGCTACGCCTCCTCCGGCGCCGCGCACGGCTACGGCGACGTGAACGCCGCCACGATGGCCGCGGTGGCCGGTGACCTCGACCGGGCCCGCCACCACGCGCGCCTGGCTCTCGCGGCCGCGGTGGCGCCCGAGGAAGGCGCTTCGACCGATGCGGCGGACACCACGCAGCGGTACTGGCGAGCGGCAACGGTGGCCGAGGCCTGCTGCGTGCTCGGCGAGAACGCCCGGGCCACCACCGCTCTTCTCGAGGCCGACGCGCTGGCCGCTGGGGACCTCGGGGCCAAGGCCACGACCCGCCGACAGCTGCTGCTCCTGGCGGACGCCGGGTTCAGCGACCCCTCGCTGCTCGACCACCTGCACATGCCCGGTGTCGTCGCCTTCGGCGGCCACCGCCTCGCCGAAGGGGCTGACGACACCGTCGACCTCGCGACCCGGGTGACCGCGGTGGTGGCCGAGCACCATGTCGGCGTCGCGCACGGCTCGCTCGCGTGCGGCGCCGACGTCTTGTGGGCCGAGGCGTTGCTTGCCGCAGGCGCCGAGCTCCACATCGTGTTGCCGTTCGACGCCGGCGAGTTCGTCGCCACCTCCGTGCGCCCCGGCGGGGACGGGTGGGTGGGCCGTCACCGCGACGTCCTCGAGGCCGCGACCACGGTGACGGTGTCGTCACCCGGTCGCTCACTCGGCGACCCCTCTCTGTATGGGTATGCCTCCAGCCTGTTCCTCGGACGGGCGCTGATCCGTGCCCTCGCGATGACCGTCACGCCGCGGTTCCTCGTCGTTTGGGACGGGATGGCGGCTGAGGGACCCGCCGGCACCGCCGCCGACGTCGAGAAGTGGCGAGCGGCCGGTCTACCGCTCGACGTGGTGCACGGCACCGGCACACTGCCGCCGGAGCGACCGACCCGCGACTCGTTCCACCCCCGCCAGGTGCGAGCCGCGATCTTCGGCGACTTCGCCGGCTTCAGCCGGCTCACCGACGCCGACACACCCGGGTTCGTCGACCAGAGCCTCCGGACGGTCGCCGACGTGATCGATGCCGCCGGCGAACGAGTGCTCTACCGCAACAGCTGGGGAGACGGCATCTACGTCGTGTGCGAGAGCGCGCCGGCTGCCGCCGAGGTGGCGCTGGCGCTCCAGGCCGCGATCGACGAGCTGCCGGCGACATCGAGCAGCCTGAGGCTGCGCCTCGGCGGCCACCTGGGCCCGATGTTCCGGCTGTTCGATCCCGTGCAGGGACAAGACACCTGGTGGGGCCAGGCCGTCGTCACGGCCGCCCGCATCGAGCCCCGCACCCCCACCGGCGAGGTCTACGTGACCGAGGCCTTCGCCGCCCTCCTGTCGCTCGAGGCGGGCCACGCCTTCACCGCCGAGTACGTCGGTCAACTGGCCACCGCCAAGGACTTCGGGACGATGCCGATGTACGTGCTCAAAGCCCGTCCGAGGCCATAGGGCCGGCCGCTCCCGGACGGGCCGCCGTCGGCTCGCGTGGCGACCGCGGACGCGCGCAGGACACCAATACGCCGCTGGTCATAGGCCCTAGACCCACCGGATGACATCGGGGATCGTTCACCCTCACGGGCAGAACCCTGCTCGGCCATTGCCCGGAATCAGGTGACCCGCTAGCCTCCGGTTCGCCGGCGGACGGGGAGCTTGGCCGGCACTGTTTTCGGGCCTCGGGGTTCCTCTCGGCGCCGGTGGTGGGGACGAGATCGGAGGGGCCGGACAGGTGAGCGGGTCACACGCCGGGTGGTATCCCGACGACCAGGACCCCACCCTCGCGCGCTACTGGGACGGCGTCTCC
>JBGAOY010000037.1:0-33081 GCA_044221555.1 Acidimicrobiales bacterium | reverse complement strand
GCAGGGTGGTGGGGGGCAGGGTGGTGGGGGGCAGGGTGGTCGGTGTGGTCTGGCTCGTGGCCGACGGGGTGGCCGGTGGTGGAGTGGTGGCCTGGTGGTAGGCGTAGACGGCTCTGGCGGCCTGGGCTCGGGTGATGTTGCGCGTGGGGCGGAAGGTGCCGTCGGCGTACCCGGTGATGATCCCGGTCTGATAGGCCCAGTCGAGGGCGTCGCCGAGCTCCGGGGGCGCGTCGGACCAGGGGTGTGGCGCGAGACCCACCGGTGATCCCGCGAGGCGCCACAAGGCGGTGACGAACTCGGCGCGGCTGATCGGTCGGGTGGGTTGGATGGTGCCGTCCAGGGTGGGGGTCAGCACGCCGGTGGCGGCGGCCCAGTCGAAGGCGGCGCTGCTGCGGGCGGGCGCGTCGGGCCACGGGTTGGGCGGGTAGCCGGCGGGTCTTCCGGCGAGTCGCCACAGCTGGGTGGCGGCCTGCTTGCGGGTGACGGGCGGCAACTGGGTGCCGACGACGGCGCGGTAGGTGTGGTTGGCGGGGTAGCCGTAGGCGATCTCGTTGGCGGCCATCCAGGCGACGGCACGGCCGGCGGGGTTGTCGTCAGGCACGTCCCAGAACGGGCCGGTGGTGCGGGCGGGGTCGCACCCGATGGCGGCCTGCCGGGCCAGCCGGGCGAACTCGTGGCGCCCTGCGGGGCTGTGGTGGAGGTGGTCAGGGTGCCAGTAGGGGCCGTCGTGGGCGAGCGCCGCCCAGTACGAGTAGTGCACGATCTCGACGTTGGGGTAGTCGGCGGCCACCCGCCACAGCACCCGGTTGAACGCGACGGCGTGGGCGTTCACGTACCGGTACAGGCTGGGCTCGGCGCGTAGGTCGAACCAGCGGATGCACGGGACCCGGGGGCTGGCCACGTCGAGGAGGGCGCGCACGTCGGCTTCGAAGGTGGCAGTCGAGTGGTCCCAGCCGGCGTCCGCGGTGCCGAGCTCGATGAGCAGTGTGTGCGGTCGGCGCGGGCTGCGCGCCAGCGTGGCGATGTCCCCGGCCCAGTGGGGGACGTCGGCGGCGTCTTCGGTGTGGGACTCGAACGGGTAGAGGGGTGAGATCTGGTCTCGCAGCGCCTGCTCGGCGTCGTGGCCGATCGAGTCCCCGAAGAACGCCACTGACGACGTGGCAGGGCCGGCCTGCGCCGAGACCGGCGCCGGAGGGCGTGTCCCTGAGACGGCGATGACCGCGACCACGAGGCATCGAGCTCCCCATCCGGGCCATCTGGGACGGGTCAAGCGCATCACCGCTCCTCCTGACGCTGATCGGGAGACGGGCCCCGGCGGTCGGGAGGCGGTCCACTCGGCTGCTCGGGGGTGCCCACCATCTCGAACCCGGTCACAGTGCCTTCAAGCGTCAAACGCATGCCGCCCGCCAAGGTGCGCCTGCGCCGTGACGTGGACCAGGGTCGAAGGTCCCCGAAGAGGCCAACGTCACAGCCCCGGTGGCGGCGTGCGACGATCGCACTGCCATCCGTTACGGTGCGCGCGTGGCCAAGACGATCGTCATCACCGGTGCAGGCTCAGGGTTCGGCAAGGGCGCGGCCATCGAGTTGGCCGCTCGCGGTCACCGGGTCATCGCCACAACCGAGACCGTCGCGCAGGCCGAGGCCCTCGGCGCCGAACATCCGGAGCTCACCACCATGAAGCTCGACGTGACCGACCCCGCGGACGTCGCCCGGGTGACCGAGATCGATCCCGACGTGCTCATCAACAACGCCGGCCTGGGGGTGATGGCACCGCTGACCAGCGTGCCCCTCGAGCGGTTGAAGGCCGGCTTCGAGGTCAACGTCTTCGGGATGGTGGCCATGAGCCAGGCGGTGATCCCGGGCATGAAGGCGAAGGGCGCGGGCCGGATCATCAACATGTCGTCGATCGCGGGGGTGCTCTCGGGCCCCATGACGGCGCCCTACGCCATGACCAAGCACGCCGTCGAGGCGTTCACCAAGGCGCTCCGTGACGAGTTGGCGCCCTACGGCATCGACGTGACGAAGCTCAACCCGGGCCCCTACGACACCGGGTTCAACGATGCGATGGTGAACGGCATCGCCGCGTACATCGAGGAGGGCGACGCTCCCGCCGCGGCGGCCGAGGAGTTCGTGCGGGCCATCGTGCTCACCGGCCAGCTCGACCCGGACGAGGTGGTGCAGGCCATGGCCGACCTGGCCGAGGCCGACGAGACCCCGGTCGAGACCTTCCTTCCGCCGGGGATCCTGGCCCTCATCAACCCTGAGGGCTGACGAGGCCAGGGCGGCGCCGGCAGGCGCTCCGCGTGGGAGCGGGCGTCCACCGCCTACCGTGGGCGAGCCGGCCGGGCCGACCCGGCCGCCACGGGTGCGGTGACACGACCGCGCGGTTGACGAGGGGGACCATGCCGAAGCTGTTGGACGGGTTCGTCGACGAGCGGGGAGACGACCTCGCCCTCGCCGACGAGCGGGGCGAGTGGACCTGGGCGGAGCTGTCCGAGCGGGTGGTGCGCCTCATGCAGGTGCTCACCGGCGCCGGCCTCGCGCCAGGGGACACCTTCGCGGTGATGCTCGGTAACCGCAGGGAGGCGTTCGAGGTGTTCTGGGCGGCCGCCCACCTCGGCACGACCTATGTGCCGGTCAACTGGCACTGGACCGCGGACGAGCTGGCCTACGTCCTCGGCGACGCCGGCTGCAAGGCGCTCGTGGTGGACGAGTTGTTCGCCGACGTGGCCGAGGCCGCGCTGTCGGACGACCGGGCCACCACCGTCGGGACCGCCCTGGTGACCGGCACCGAGGACCGTGGCCGCCTCTCGAGCTACGAGGCGGCGCTGGCCGCGGCGTCGACCGCCGACCTGGGCGTCGACTGCTTCGGGGGCCCGATGTTCTACACCTCGGGCACGACCGGCCGCCCGAAAGGGGTGCGGGGCATGCTCGCCGGCGGCGCCACCGTCCCGAGCGACCTGCTCCCGCTGGTGGCCGGCGCGGTGTCCGACTTCGTGCCGACCCCCGGCCGCACCCTGCTCGAGGGCCCGGTGTACCACTCGGCCCAGTGGGCGTTCAGCTTCCTGCCCATGGTCGCGGGGTCGGCGGTGGTGATGCGCCACAAGTTCGATCCGGCCGAGACCGTGCGCCTGGTCGACGAGTGGGCCATCACCAACGTCCACCTGGTGCCGGTGCAGTTCAAGCGCCTCCTCGACCTGCCCGACACGGTTCGGGCGGCCCTCGACGGGTCGAGCCTCGAGGCCGTCTGGCATGGCGCCGCTCCCTGCCCGGCGCCGTGGAAGCAGGCCATGATCGACTGGCTCGGCCCCAAGGTCCACGAGTACTACGGCTCCACGGAAGGGGCGTTCATCTCGACCATCCGCGCCGAGGACTGGGTGCGCAAGGGCGGCAGCGTCGGCCCGCCGCTGCCGATCATGGAGGTCCTGGTCATCGGCGCCGACGACGAGCCGGTGCCCCAGGGCGAGTCGGGCACGCTCTACTTCCGCAGCGCGCTGGGCAGCGACTTCGAGTACCACAACGACCCCGACAAGACCGCGGCGGCGCACCTGGCACCGGGCGTGTTCACCACCGGTGACGTGGGCTACCTCGACGACGAGGGCTACCTGTGGCTCTCCGACCGCAAGATCGACATGATCATCTCCGGCGGGGTGAACATCTACCCGGCCGAGATCGAGACCGTCCTGGCCCAGCACCCGTCCGTGGCCGACGTGGCCGTGATCGGCGTGCCCGACGACGAGTACGGCGAGCAGGTCAAGGCCGTGGTCCAACCCGTCGACGGGGTCGTGGGATCGGACGTGCTGGCCGACGAGCTCATCGCACTGTGCCGGGAGAAGCTCGCGGGCTACAAGCGGCCCCGGAGCATCGACTGGACCGACGCGCTGCCCCGCTCGGCGGCGGGCAAGCTGCTCAAGCGCGAGGTGCGGCGGCCCTACTGGGAGGACGCCGGCCGGACGATCTGAGACCCGGCCCGGCGGGTCCGGCCGGCACCCTCGGGCCAGCCCGAGTTGTGGAGGCGGTGGCTGCCGGCGCGCGCAGCGGCCGTCTGCCGCGCACGCGGGGGGTGACGATCGGGCGTAGGTTGCGGGCCATGAGCGAGACGATGAAGGCGATCCTGGTCGAAGACGGCACGGTCCGCGTCGGCGACATCGACGTGCCCGAGCCGACCGCGGGCCAGGCCCTGGTGCGCATCAGCGCCGCCGGCGTCTGCCACTCCGACCTCCACCTGGCCAAGGGTGACTGGATGGGGGTCACGACCCCGCAGCTCGGTCACGAGGCCATCGGGGTCGTCGAGTCGCTCGGCCCCGACACCGAGGGCGGCGTCGAGGTCGGCCAGCGGGTGATCCTCGGTCTCGGCGGCGCAGGGGGTGCCTACTGGTGCGGTGCCTGTGAGTACTGCCTCAACGGCCGGCCCCGTCACTGCGCGCAGGCGGGCACGGTGATGGGCACCTTCGCCGAGCACTACGCCATCTGGGCCAAGGCACTGGTACCTGTGCCCGACAGCATCGGTGATGAAGAGGCTCCGTTGGCCTGTGGGGGGCTGACCGCCTACAGCGCGGTGCGCAAGCTCATGGCCCACGGTGTCCCGCCCGGGCGCACCATCGGCGTGATCGGTGCCGCAGGCGGGCTCGGGCACTACGCGGTGCAGATCCTGCACGCCTTCGGGTACCGCGTACTCGGCGTCGACATCGGCGAGGAGCGCCTCGACTTCGTCCGGTCGCTCGGCGCGGAGCAGGCGGTGGGCGTCGACGAGGCGGCGGCCGCGGCGATGGCGCAGGGGGGCATCGACGCCGTGCTCGTGTTCGCGGCGCGTGTCGCGGGCTTCCAACTGGGCCTGTCGATGTTGCGTCAGCAGGGGCTCTTCGTGGGCGTCGGGCTCCCGCCGACGGGCGATGGCAACTTCGAGATCAGCCCGTTCGAGTTCTTCTGGCGGGACCCCACCCTGATCTTCTCCGCCGTGGGCACCGTCCAGGAGATGCGCGAGTTGGTCGACCTGGCCGCTGCGGGCAAGGTCTCGACCCACGTGTCGCGCACCGGCACCCTCTCGGAGGTCCCCGACATCTTCGCGGAGCTCGAGGCCGGCGCCTACCTCGGTCGAGCGGTGCTCACCGACCTCACCCGGTAGGTCTCGCTGCATCCCGGGAGGGCTCGTGACAGGGCCTGTCGGGTACGATCCGGTCGACATGGTCCAGGGACCGACCGAGGGGGCAGGCAAGCGCGGGCTCACGCGTCGGCGGGCGCTCGCCGCTGGCCTGGGCGGAGGCGCGGGAGTCTGGGCGCTGAACTCCGGCACCGCGTACGCCGAGGCGGCCTCCCAGACGACGTTCGACCCCAGCGGCCTGCAGGTGACCACGGCGACCAACGTCCAGGACGCGCTCGAGCAGGTCGACGCCCGGCTCGAGGGGACCCTGGGCGGGCCGAGCGTCATCAACGTGCGCGACTACGGCGCCGTGGGCGACGGGGTCACGAACGACATGCCGGCGGTCATCGACGCCCTCATCGCCAACAAGTCGGGGCCCAACCCCCTCGAGTGGGTGCCCCGCTTCGATCCGGCGGTCGGGGGTGTCCTGTACTTCCCGCCGGGGGTCTACTTCCTCACCGGGATCATGATCATCTGGCTCAGCCGCCTCCAGATCGTCGGAGCGGGATCCGGCGCGACGACCCTCCTGTTCAAGCAGGCCGGCTACAACGGCCCGATCGACTTCGCCCCGAAGCTGTGGATCCACGATCCGAGGCCCGGGGGCCGCGTTCATGACGTGGCGGTCCGGGACCTGACCATCCGCACCGACGTGGTGCTCGACGTGAACAGCCCACGGGAGGCGGGGGAGAGCCCCTTCCAGTGCTACCTGGCCGATCGCATCACGATCGCCGACGTCGAGGTGGTGAACAGCCCCGCCTACGGGATCTCGGTCACCGAGTGCACCGACCTCGTCGTCGACCACTGCCACGTCCGCGACCTCCACCTCGACGGGATCCACCTGCGGGGTGTGGTCGGCGGCGCCATCCGCAGCTGCCGCGTCGACCACACCGGTGACGACGGGATCGCGGTCGGCGGCGGCACCCTGGCCGAGCCCGAGACGGCCATCAGCCACCAGGTGGTGGTGTCCTCGAACGTGGTCACCCGGTGCGGGTCCCGTGGCATCGCGGTGTTCGGTGCCGACGGCGTCGTCGTCTGCGACAACAGCATCCGGGGAACCCACCTGGCGGGCATCACCGTCTTCCAGGACTCGAAGAACGGCAACGGGCGCAACGTGGTGATCCGGGGCAACCACATCGACGAGGTGGGGCTCTACGGAGAGGACACCGACGTCCTGTGGGGGTCCGGCATGCCCTTCGGCATCATGGTGGGCACCATCCACGACCCGGTCGAGAGCCTCACCATCGATGCCGTGCTGGTCGAGGGCAACCTGATCGACGCGTGCCGCAACGGCTATGTCATCGTCGAGCGGAGCAGCGACGTGAAGGTGGCCGGGAACCTCTTCTACGGCCCGATCACCACCGAGCAGCCGGCCCCCGGTTCGCACCAGCAACAGGGATCGGGCGGGCCCGGCTCGGGTCTCGGCACCATGTTCCCGCCGCCGCCGCCCTACAGCGGCGGCTCGGCCTCCGTGTTCCCCGCCGTCCGCGCCCGCCGGGCCAAGCGGTTGCGGGTGGACAACAACGTCGTCCGACCCGCCACCAACGAACGGGCCTTCCTCATCGAGGGACCCACCGCGGCCGAGGTGATCCGGGCCCGGGTGTCCGACAATTCCATCGACCGGGGCACCTCCCCGCCCCTGGGCGTCGGTGGCGCCGACGAGATCGCGTTCTTCCCGGCCGGTGTGGTCGCCTACCAGGGCGGCAACGACGTCAACGGCCTCGCCATCCCCCCGGCGAGCACGCCCGCCTGAGCACGAGGCTCACCACAGGAAGCGCTACTGGCGGGTGGGCGGCACGGCGCTGGGCTCGGGCTCAGGGCACACCGGTTGCGACGCGCTCGACAAGTGACGAAGGACTCTGTGGCGGCGGCGGTCCCCTTGGTTCACTGCGGGCATGACCGAACAGGTGCCGCCAGGCCCACCCAGGATGCCGCCAGGCCCGCCGACCGGGCCGCCCCGCGGTCCCGGTGGCCCGCCGCCAGGACCACCTCGCGGCCCGTCGGGGCCCCCGCCGCCCGGGTACGGCTACGGCTACACGCCGGCCGCCCAGGGGCCGCCGCCGGCGCCGAAGCCCTCCGGCTCCAAGACGGGGCTCATCATCGGCATCGCCGTCGGCGTGGTGGTGCTGCTGGTGGCGGCCACGGTCGGCGTGGTGATGCTCACCAGCGACGAGGCAGAGGCCGGAGAGATCTTCCTGGCCCCGAGCACCGAGGTGGGCCAGGACCCCTTCACCGACTCGGTCGCCAACTCCCGGAACCGCGCGGTGCCGTCGCAGGGCACCACGGGCACGTCGTCGGGCGGCGCCCTCGAGGTGCGCAGCGCCGCCGGCTCGCAACCAGGGCTCTACGGTGGCACCCAGAACCAGGCGCAGTGCGACCGTCGCCAGATGATCGACTTCCTCCAGGCCAACCCCGACAAGGGCCGGGCCTGGGCGGGGGTGCAGGGCATCGCCTTCAACCAGCTCGAGGACTACATCCTCGACCTCACGTCGATGCAGCTGCGCAGCGACACACGGGTGACCAACCACGGGTTCCGCAACGGCCGGGCCACCGAGATCCAGACGGTGCTGCAGGCGGGCACCGCGGTCCTCGTCGATCGCCAGGGCATCCCTCGGGCCCGTTGCGCGTGCGGCAACCCGCTCACGCCGCCACGGGCCGTTTCGAGTGCGCCCCGCTTCCGTGGGCCCCGGTGGCCCGGGTTCACCCCGACCGGGCTCACCGTCATCCAGGTGAACGTCACCATCGACATCTTCGTGATCATCGACATCGACACAGGCGATCCTTTCACCCGGCCACCCGGGAGCGACGGCGATGACGACCAGCCCGGCGACGGCAGCGGCACCACCACGTCGACCCTGCCTCCCGACACGGTTGCGCCGGGCACCCTCCCGCCCGCCACCTCGCCGGACGACCTCGGTGGCGCCAACGACGTGGACGTCACCTTGAGCTGGTCGGGCAACGACGACCTGGACCTGCACGTCATCGACCCCAACGGCGAGGAGCTCTCCTTCTCCAGCACCACCACATCGAGTGGCGGCACGCTGGTCGGGGGCGACGAGATCCCCGCCTGCGAGGACACCGGTGGCCACGCGGAGAACGCCTATTGGGGCCCGGGCCAGGCGCCGGCGGGGAGTTATCAGGTGTTCGTCCGGGACTTCGGTGCCTGCGACGACGACGGTGCCTCGTTCAGCCTCTCGATCTCGGTCAACGGCGAGGTCGTCGGGGGCGACAGCGGAACCCTCGTACCGGGCGCCGACTCGGCCACCTCGACGTTCGAAGTGCCGGGCTGAGGGGAGCGCACGTGGACGACTCCACTGCTTCACCGGGCGCCGAGTCGCTCGACATCCCCGGTATCCACGGAGCCACCGTGATCGGTGACGATCCCTTCGCCACCGTCTACCGGGCCACCCAACCCGCCTTCGGGCGCCCGGTGGCGGTGAAGGTGATCACCGCGCCGCTGGACGACGAGGCCCGGGCCCGTTTCGAGGCCGAGTGCCGGGCCGCCGGGGCGCTGTCCGAGCACCCGGCGCTCGTGACCCTGCACGATGCCGGGATCACCGACGACGGCCGGCCCTACCTGGTGATGGAGTACCTGCCCGACGGCTCGCTCGCCGATCGGCTCGAACGCCAGGGGGCGCTCGGCTGGCAGGAGGCGGTGCGCATCGGGTTGCACGTGTCGCACGCGTTGGCTGCGGCACACCGCACCGGCGTGGTCCACGGCGACCTGCGGCCGGGCACGGTGCTCCTCGCGAGCGACGGCACCCCGCTCCTGGCCGAATTCCGGGTCACCCAGGTGGTGGGCGACCAGGGCGTGCGCCACGCCCGTACCCCCCGGTCAGTGGTGGGCACCGCCCCTGAGGTGCTCGACGGTGCCGAGCCGTCGGTGGCGGCCGACGTCTACTCGGTGGGGGCCCTGCTCCACGAGTTGATCGACGGCACGCCGCCGTACGCGGTGGGAAGCGCCGACTCGATCGACAGCGTGGTGCGTCGCATCGCCGACGACCCGCCCCTGCCGCTCGAGGCCGACACCCCGGCCGACGTCGTCGCCCTCGTGCAGCGGGCGATGTCGAGGAACCCCGCCGACCGACCGGTGTCGGCGGCCGCGCTGGGGCGCGAGCTGCACGACCTGTGCCGCCACCACCTCCTCGACCTCACGGACGGTCGCCGGTGGCCACAGGCCGAGCCCGCCACCCCCGAGCCCGAGCCCCCCGTGGCCGCCGAGCCCCCGGTCGCACCCGACACCACCACCGGAGCCGGCGCCCCGTCGCCCTACGCCGCCACCCACCGAGTCCCGTGGACCGGGATGCCGGCGTGGTCGTCGTCGGACCCGGGCCCCGACCCGGTGGCCGGCCTCGACCCCGACCTCGACGTGGAGGTGTTGGAGTGGTCGGGCGACTGGGCCCGCGTCCGCTGCAGCAACGGCTGGGAAGCGTGGGTGGACGGTCGCCAACTCGTCCCCCTGTGGACCTGAGCCGCGGTCGGCCGCCGGCCGGGCGGTTGGCCGCCGGCCGTCAGCCCAACGGCGGTGCCGCGGACGGCCCCTCGACCAGCGCGGCGATACCCTCGGCCACCCCTCGGGTGGGGACGTGCCAGCGCGACATCGATCGAGGCGCACCGACTCGGTGCGCCACGCCGCCGGGCCTCGAGCGGTCGCCGCAGATCGTCGGGTGGTAGCCCACCGCATCAGCGGCAAGGGCCGCGATCTCGGCGAACGTGGTGCCGACGCCGGTGCAGACGTTGATCGGCATCGCACCGTCGACGTGCCCGTGGGACTCGACGATGACCGCGACGGCGTCGTCGACGTGCACGAGGTCGCGCACCTGCCGGCCACTGCCCCACACGACGAGCGGATCGAGCCGCTGCCTGGCGCGGGCCACGATCGCGGGGACGGGGTAGTCCGACGACTGGCCCGGGCCGTAGACGGTGAAGGGACGGTAGAGCGCGATCGGGATCCCGGTCTGCGCAGTGACGGCGACGGCGACCCGCTCGCCGGTCAGCTTGACCCAGCCGTACATCCCGTCGGGCACCCCGACGTGGGAGGCGCAGACGTCGACGCCCGATTCCTCGAGGCCGCCGGGGACGGGCTCGCCGGCGAGCGGGTACACGGCCGACGACGACATGTAGGCGGCGGCCTCGGGCCGGGTGCGGGCCACGAACCGGAAGAAGGCACCGTCGAGGGCGAGGTTGCCGACCACGCTCATCGGGTCGTCCTCGAGGCTCTGGCGGCCGCCCACCGTGGCCGCGAGGTGGAACACGGCGTCGTAGCGATCGAGCTGTGGCAGCAGGTCGCAGGCGTCGGCGATGTGCTCGCTGCCGGGCACGGGATCGGGTGACGAGACCAGGTCGACCGTGTCGACCACCTCGTACCGTGCCGTGAGCGCGGGCACGAGGTGGCGACCGATGAAGCCCGAGGCGCCCGTGACCAGTGCTCGGCGGGGCGTGGTCACGATGCCGGCCCGGCGGCAGGGACCACCCCGTTGTCGGCGAGGACGTCGCGGTCGGAGGGGACGTCGCCGTCGGTGAGCACGTTGGCGGCGGCGAGGCCGTCGACGTCGGCGAGGATGCGCAGGAGCGAGGTGCGGAAGTTGTCGTACGAGAACGTCCCGCTGCGCAGGATCGCGGCCTCCGACATCAGGGCGAGGCGGTGCGGGTCGTCGATGAGGCGCATCGTGGCGTCGCCGAGCTCGTCGAGGGTCTCGAACAGGACGCCCGAGTGCCACTGTTCGATCACCTCGGGCTGGCCGGCCCTCGCGTAGGAGAGGGGGACGCAGCCGCCGGCCATGGCCTCGACGGTGGTCATCCCGAAGTGCTCGAAGCGGTCGGGCTCCACATCGGGGTCCTCCCCGTAGCCGGTGGCGTTCCAGTACAGGACGCTCTCGCCGTACAGCCGGGCGAGGGTGGAGAGCGGCGCGTCGGGATGGAACACGATCGGGTAGCCCACCGCCGCGGCGCGGCAGCGCTCGAGGTACCTCGCCGCTCCCGGGTCGTGGCGGGTGCCACCCACGAGGTGGTACTCCCAGCCGTCGAGGCCCTCGTCGCACAGGCGCTTGAACAGCTCGATCATGTGCAGCTGCTTCTTGCTGTGCCCCTCCACGAAGAACCGGCCGACGCTGATGATCTGGTGTCGCTTCGCGCCCGATCGGAACTGGCCGACCTGCACCGGTGGGTAGAGCAACTCGCTCGCCCGCCCGAGGCGCTGCGCGATCCACCGCTGGGTGAAGTGGGAGTTGGCGAGGAGCAGGTCGTAGCTGTCGACGGCGTCGTAGAATCGGCAGTGGTCGGTCCAGCGCTCGAGGCCGGCGGGCCCGGCGACCTGCGCCGGGCGCCCGGCGCCCTGGGTGGCCGCGATCGACGCCACCCGCACGCCCAGGAGGGCGCGAGGGTCGGTGCGGTGGCGGCTCGGCGCGAACGTGGAGCTGGTCACGTCGACGAACACCGGTCGGCCCGGTTGGAGCTGCCCGGCGGGCAGGGTCGGGCTGAGCGTGACGTACCCGCGTTCGGGGAGCGTCACCGGCGGCCCGAGGGGCACCCCGTCCGCCATGATCACCACGTCGGCCGGCTCCTCGCCGGCTGGGCGGATGCTGGCGACGCTCACAGTCAGCTCGACGGGCCCTGCGTCGGCGCCCGACAGGGCGAACCGTCCGCACCCGTCGGTCCAGGCGAACGGGCCGTGGTAGTCCGACTCGAGCCGATAGAGGCCACCGACGGCCTCGATGGTGGGCCCGGGGGCGTCGAGGCGGCGGGGGAGCGGGCGGACGGCGCCCGCGTCGGCCGGCGGCGCCGGCGGGAAGAACACCTGCATGACGTTGCACCGGGCGTAGGCACGCACGTGGTCGAGGTAGGAGCAGTTGACGAACAGGTCGTAGTCGCGGGTCGCCTCGGAGACCCCCCGGTAGTGCATCGGGTCCTCGGGCACCACCCGGCACCCGACCTCGGCGAGGTCGAATCCGAGGATCTCTCGGAACCGGTCCCAGTCCGGCTGTTCGTGCGTGATCACGTCGACGGGGCCGTACGCCGCCAGCGTGAGCGCGAACGCTCCGAGGGTCTGCTCACCCCCGCCGAGCGTGGCGACCCACTGGTTGTAGATCAGTGACCTCATCGGAACGACGCGACCTTCCGCCGGTGCCCCCGCCACGGCGGGTCGACCTGGCGGGCGAGCTCGACGACATCGGCGAAGAGCTCGGCCGCCACCACGTCGACGGTTGCGGACGGGCCCTGAAGCGTGAGCGGGGACTCCAGACGCGCCGTTCGGATGCTCGCCGACCGGGTGCCCGGATCAGATGTCGGAGCGGAGGACGCCGCGGCGCGGACCGGCGTGGGGAGGGGGTCGACCCTCGGGAAGGCGTTGCCCGTGACCGTCGCCGACCACACCCCGTCGTCGCCGGTGGTGCCCGGTCGGCCGACCCGCACCTGCGCGACGGCGATCTCGATCCCGATCAGGCCCGAGACCACCGTCGCCTCGCCAGCGAGGCGTTCCGGACCGGCTCCGGTGAGCACGACCTCCTCCACCTGGTCCCCCGCGTCGCGCAGCCGCGACAGCGTGGTGACCAACGCCGATCCGGGCAGGAGGGCCCCGCTCAGGCCCACGCGGCGGTCAGCCATCGCCACCGCCAGGTCGACCGGGTCGTCGGTGAAGGTCGCGAGATCGGCGGTGACGAGCGCGTGTCCGTCGCGGATGGCGGCCATGCCCGTGCCGCGCCGGGCGACGACGGTGTCGGGATCCGGGCTCGTGGTGGCGTCGACCACGATCGAGGGCTCCGGCCCGAGCCCCTCGGCGAGGTCGAGGTGCAGCCCCTCACGGCCGGCGAGGTCGCCGCCAAGGGACCCGACGAGGGTCCGGAAGGCAGCGGCAACCGGGTCGGTGGCCCCGACGACCAAGAGGGGCACGCGTCGCATCGGCGGAGCTCGGACCGGCTCAGCTGGCGTCGAGCCGGCGCACGACTCGCTCGTGCAACGGGTGCAGCACCCGCAGGGCGACCTTGAGCGCGAAGCGCTCGGGTGTGAGCGACGGTACCGGCCCGCTGGGGACCTCGACCGACGAGAACACCTCGGGGTTCGCCTCGGCGGCCAGGCAACGCTCGCGCCACAGCTCGACCGAGCGCTCCAGGCCGGTGATCACCTCGCCCCGCGCTACGGTCGCCGCGTGCCAGTAGTTGAACTCGTGCAGCGACTGGATCACCCGTCCCCGCTGCTCGGCAAGGGTGCGCCAGTAGGTCAGCTCCTCGTGCACGTCGGTGGGTGCGGTCGACACGCCGGCATTTCTACTACAGGCCCCCGCGAGCCGATCCGGCGGTGATCCGGGTCCACGAGCCCGTGCTCGGGCCGGCGGAGGCCGCGGCCCTGGCGCGGTGCGTGGCCGCCGGCGACGCGGGGGGCCACAGCGCCACCGTGGGCGCGTTCGAGACGGCCTTCGCCGAGCGAGTCGGGGCGGCGCACGCGGTGGCCACCGCCAGCGGCACCGCGGCGTTGCACCTGGCCTACGCGGGGCTGGGCCTCGGGCCGGGCGACGAGGTGATCGTGCCGTCGTTCACCTTCGCCCCGTGCGCCGACATGGTGAACGTCGTCGGCGCCACGCCCGTGCTCGTCGATGTCGACCCGGCGTCGTTCAACGTCACCGCGGCGTCGGTCCTGGACGCCGTGACGTCCCGCACCCGCGCCGTGCTCGCGGTCCACATCTACGGCCACCCGTGCGACCTCGGCGCCTTGGACCAGCTGTGCCGCGAACGCGACCTCCTGCTCGTCGAGGACTGCGCCCAGGGCCTCGGTGCGCTCCACGCAGGCCGACCCGTCGGGGCCGTCGGTGCCGCGTCCTGCTACTCGTTCTACGCGAACAAGGTGATCACGACGGGCGAGGGCGGCATGGTGACCACCGACGATGCCGCCCTGGCCGATCGCCTGCGGTGGCTGCAGCGACACGCCCAGGTCGCCGACCCGGAGCACGCCTACGTCCACTCGGCCGTCGGGTTCAACGACCGGATGTCCGCGTTCGCCGCAGCCGTGGGCCTGGCGCAGCTCGAGCGTCTCGACGAGTTCCTCGATCGGAAGGCCGCCAACGCCGACCGCTACACCGAGGCGCTGGGCAACGTGCCGGGCCTACGCCCGCCGGCACCGGTGCGAGCCGGCGACCGCCACGCGAACTGGGCCTACGCCATCCTGGTCGAGCCCGAGCTGGTGGCCGGGGGCGCACCCGGCCTCGGGCGGGCGCTGCGGGCGTCGGGCGTGGAGACCCGCGGCTTCTACCGCCCCCTCCACCTCCATCCGGGTGCCGGCGACCGCTCGAGGTTCAGGGCGCCGCTCGACGGGTGTGAGACGTTCGCGCCCAACGGCCTGGTGCTGCCGTCGGGCAACGCGCTGACCGCCGCCGACGTCGACCACGTGGCCGCCGCCGTGCACGTGGCCGTCGCCGCCGCCGTCGAGGTGTGAGCGGTGTCGACGGGCTCCCGACGCGAGCAGGCGAGGCGGCGTTGAGCGGGACGACCCCGCCGGGCCCGGACCCGGACCCGGACCCGGGCGCGGGCGAGGACCCGTCGGCGAGCCCGACGCCGAGCCGGGTGGAGGAGCTGGTGGGGCGGGCCAGCGTCCTCGCCCGCCGCCTCGCCCGACCGCTCGGGATCGCGGGCAGGATCGGCCTCGCCGCGGGGGTGGTGGTGTGGCTGCTGCTGCCCGCCCCGGTCTGGCCCGATCGGCCGCCGTGGTGGTCGAGCGCGGTCGCACTCGTCGTGCTCTGCGCGCCCGGGCTCTGGTTGGTTTTCCACCGCTGGTGGCTCGATCGGGCCTTCGTCCGGGCCACCGAGCTGGCGCCGGCGGCCACCGCGACCGCCCTGCAGACCTATGCACGGGTCCGGGCGCCCCGATCGTCACGAGCCGCCGGGCCGGACGAGGCGTCGCGCGGGCGGGTGCGTCGGGCCTGGACGTTCTACCGCGAGACGGTGTCGCCACTGCGCGGTCACGTCTCCGATGCGTTGGGGGTGACGCTGCCGCTACGGCCGCTCGCCCTCGTCACCAGTGGCGTGGCCCTCGCCCTGACGGTGGTGCTCCTGGTGTGCATCCCGGTGGCGCTGGTGCTCCGAATCGTCCTGTTGGTGACCTGATCCCGGTGCGCTGAGGTCGTTCGGCCCTGTGCGGGCGCCGGTCCGGGCGCGACGCTCAGAGCCGGGCTTCCCCTCTGGATGGTCGCAAGAGTGCGAAGGGTCGCAAACATGGAACGCGGCGGCGACACACGACATCGCGCAGCACGGCGACCCACCCGGGTCGTGGTCGTGGCCGTGATCGTGATCGGGGCTGTCGCGTCGGGGTTGGCCGCAGCCCGCGCGCCGCGTCGCGCCGACAGGTCGCAGGTGGTGGCGGGCACTCCGGTGAGCCAATCGCTGGAGGAGGCGGCGCCGCCCCCGGCGGCGGTCGTGGGGGACTTCGACGCAGACCGGCGCGCCGACCTGCTCTGGTACGGCGCGGGCGCGTCGCAGGACCACGCGTGGTTCGGTGCCGCCGGGCGGCGCTTCGCGGGCGAGGCGATCACCGTGGGAGGCGACTATCTCCCGCTGACCGGTGACTTCGACGGTGACGGCCATGAGGACGTCTTCTGGTACGGCTCCGGACCGCCTCGTGACTACGTGTGGCTCGGTGGGGCCGGCCATGGGTTCCTGGGACGGGAGGCGAGGGTCGACGGCGCCTACCAGCCGTTCGTGGCCGACTTCGACGGTGATCGCCGCGACGACATCTTCTGGTACCGCCCCGGGCCGGATGGCGAGGTGGTGTGGTACGGCACCCGCAACGGAACCTTCGAGGGGCGGTCGGTGACCGTCGGGGGCTCGCCGGCACCCGTCGTGGGCGACTTCGACGGGAGCGGCACCGCCGACATCGTGTGGTACCGCCGAGGCGCCGGCGCCGACGCGCTGTGGCGGGGCGTGGCCGGCGGAGGCTTCACCGGTCGGCCGTTGGCGATCGGGCTGGAGTACACGCCACGTGTCGGCGACTTCAACGGGGATCGCCGGTCGGACATCCTCTGGTTCGGGCCCGGATCGGCGGCCGACGTCGTGTGGTACGGCGGCGGCAATGGTGGGTTCTTCGGCGCCACGGTGCGGGCCGTCGCCGGGAGCCCTCCGCTCGTCGGGGACTTCGACGGCAACGGCGCCTCCGACCTGTTCTGGTACCAGCCCGGGTCCGCCGGCGACGCCGTGTGGTTCGGCGGCCTCACGGGGTTCACGGGACGTCCGGTGATCGTCGCCGGCGAGTACACGCCGGTCGTCGCCGACTTCGACGGCGACCGCCGCACCGACATCGCGTGGTACGCCCCCGGGGCGCAGCCCGACCCCGTCTGGTACGGCGGGGGAGGCGGGGTGTTCGCGTCGAAATCCTCGATCATCGACATCCATCCGGCGCTGGCACCGCCGGTCGACCTCGCCCGGGTGCGGGCGGACTACGACCGCTACGGGGTGCTGGCCCACTCGCTGGGCGCCACGCGCCGCGGCGACGGGTACACGAACAGCCTCGAAGCGTTCACGTACAACTACAGCCGTGGATTCCGCGTGTTCGAAGTGGACTTCATCCGGCTCGCCGACGGCTCGGCGTTCGCCGCCCATGACGGGATGGAGCCGCGGTTCGGCCTAGACCGGCCCTTCAGCCAGGTGACCAGAGCCGACCTGGCCTCCCGGCGCTTCCACACCAACGGTCACCTGTACACGCCGCTGTTCAGCGACGACGTGGTGCGCCTGATGCGCCAACACCCCGACATCTACATCGTGCTCGACACCAAGAGGTCCGACGTGGCGATCTTCAGGCGCTTCCTCGACGACGCCGGTCGCGACCCCGCGGTGATGGAGCGGGTGATCCCCCACGTGTTCGACCTGCTCCAACTCGCCGCCATCCAGGACCTCTACCCGGTCCACAGCTACATGGTGGCCCTGTACCGCAGCCAGTACTACAACCGCTTCGACGACGACGAGGTCGTCTCGTTCGTGCGCCGGAACCGGGCGCCGGCGGTGATGATGTGGTGGGGCCAACGCAATCCCAACCTCTCGCTCGCCGACAACATGACGCAGCGGCGGCGCTACACGGACACCTTCGCCCACCGCCTGTGGGCCGTCAGGGCCGCCGTGTACGTCCACAGCATCAGGCCGGTCGAGCTCGCCGTCTCCTTCCGGGCCAAGGGTGTGGCCATCTACTCGGACGCACCGTTCCCGCCCTATGACGCTCCGCAGCCCGAGGTCGTCACCCCGCAGTCGGAGGAGGACGAGCTCCGGCCGTAGCGCGGTCGATCGGCGCTCCGACACCGTCACCGAGCGCCGATCGGGCAGCGCCGGTGGGGGGCCACCGGCGCGCACCGGCGACCGCACGTACGCTCCCTGTCGTGCGGGGGCAGGCGTGGGGGTGAGGCCGGCGACCACTCGGGCGCGACCGCGGGGCCGGGCGGGTGCCACCGCTGCGCTGGCGCTCGTGCTGACGGTGACTCTCGTGCCGCCCGCCGTCGCCGGCGCCCGACCCACCTCGTCCGGCCCGACGTCGGCGTCCCCTCTGCCTGCACCAGCGCTCGCGCCCGCGCCGGCACTGGCATCTGCGCCGGTGGCGGCGCCGTCGATCACGATCGTCCACGACTCGGTCGCCGATTCGACCCAGGACTTCACCTACACGGGATGTCTCGGCTCGGGGTGCGGCACCTTCACGCTCGACGACGACCGCGGCGCGGCCGGCGGTGACGGCACCGTCTCGTCGAGTGTCACCGGCCCCGGTCTCTCACCGGGCACCTACACGGTGACCCAGTCGGCCGCACCCGGCTGGGTGCTCACCGACATCGTCTGTGACACCGGCGAGGCCATCGACCTCGCCAGCGGCCGCGTCACCATCACGCTCCTCGCCGGTGAAGCGGTCACGTGCACGTTCACCGACCGGTCGCCGTCGATCACGATCGTGGAGGACGCCGACCCGGACGCGGCCCAGGACTTCGTCTTCTCGGGCTGCGCCGGCGTGGGCTGTGGATCGTTCGCCCTCGATGACGACGCCGACCCCGCGCTGGCCAACGTGGCGAGTGGGTCGGCGCTGTCGGTGGGCACGTACACGGTCACCCAAGCGGCGGCGGCGAACTGGTCGCTCACCGACCTCACCTGCACCACCGGCGAGACGGTCGACCTCGCGGCGCGGCGCGTCACCGTCACGCTCGGGCCGACCGAGCATGCGGTCTGCACGTTCACCAACCGCACGCAGTCGCTCACGATCGTCGAGAACACGGCCCCCGACGACCCCCAGGCGTTCGGGTTCAGCGGCTGCCAGGGCGCGGCCTGTGGCGCGTTCGCGCTCCGTGACGACGGCGGCGACCCGGCGGCACGATCCGTCACCGGGGTCGCGCTCGCCCCCGGCACCTACACCGTCACCCAGGACCTGGTCGCCGGCTGGCGCCTCACCGATCTCCGCTGCGACAGCGGCGAGACGGTCGACCTCTCGGCCCGCCGAGCCACCGTCCACCTGGCCGTCGGGGAGCACGCGGTCTGCACCTTCACCGACGAGGCCGTTCCGGAGCTGTCGGTGGAGACCGCGGTCGACGGCCTGTCGTTCCCCTGGGACGTGGCCTTCACCCCCGACGGGTCGATGCTGTTCACCGAGCGCGGCGGCTCGCTCAGCGTGTTGCCCGCGGGCGCCGCCGGCCCCCACCCGGTGACCTTGCTCGGCAACCACGACTTCCTGGCCATCTGGGACCTTGGCCTGCTCGGCCTGGCCGTCGATCCCGGGTTCAGCCAGAACCGCCGCTTCTACACCTGCCAGGCCCATGACGACCTCGACGTGCCGGACGACCCGATCGACATCGAGGTGATGGCCTGGCAGATGGACGAGACCTACTCCACCGCGAGTCGGGTCAACGACCCCCTGGTCGGCGGCATCCCCCTCGGGGGCCACGGCGGCTGCCAGGTGGAGGTGGGGGCCGACGGGTACCTGTGGATCTCGACGGGCGACGCCGGCACCGGCACCGCGCCCCAGGACCTCCGTTCGCTGGCAGGGAAGGTGTTGCGCGTCGATCGCTTCACGGGTGCGGGGGCCCCGGGCAACGTGTTCGCCGGTGACGACGACCCCGCCACCGATGCCCGGATCCACGATTACGGGCACCGCAACCCGCAGGGCCTCGCCCCCCGTGGCCGGCAGATGTGGTCGGTGGAGCACGGCACCACCCGTGACGACGAGATCAACCTGTTGCAGAACGGGGGCAACTACGGCTGGAACCCGGTGCCGGGCTACAACGACAGCGCGCCCATGACCGACCCCGCCATCCCCGGGGCGATCCCGGCCCGGTGGTCGTCGGGCTTCCCGACCATCGCCACGAGTGGCGGCACGTTCGTGTCGGGAGACGCGTGGCAGGCCTATGACGGATGGCTCGCGGTGGCCACGCTGAAGGGGAGCTCGCTGCGGATGATGGGCATCACCGCCGATGGCGAGGTGCTCTACCACGACACCCCGCCCGAGCTGAACCGCCGCTTCGGCCGTCTGCGCACGCCCGTGCAGGGCCCCGACGGCTCGCTCTACGTCACCACCTCGAACGGGGTGGGGGTGGACAGGATCCTCCGGGTCACCCCGCACTGAGCGCCCGGGGCGCACCGGTCGTCGGCCCACCGGTTCGTCGGTCGATGGACCCCGTTGCCGGGCGGTGGTACAACGAGCCGACAGGGGGGGAGCCGACCATGCCGGTGGCAGTGCTGGACGGGATCGAGATCGCCTACGAGCTGGTGGGTGACGGTGAACCCTGGGTGCTGACGCCCGGAGGCCGGTTCACCAAGGAGGTCGGTGGCCTGCCCGAGATGGCACGGGCCCTGGCCGATCGAGGCCGGCGGGTGCTGACCTGGGACCGCCCCAACTGCGGCGCCTCCTCCGTGGTGTTCGGCGGGCGGTCGGAGTCCGAGGTCCAGGCCGACGCCCTGGGCGCCCTGCTCCGCCATCTCGATCTCGGCCCGACGGTCGTCGCCGGCGGCTCCGGCGGCGCGCGGGTGTCGCTGCTCGCGGCGGCCCGCAATCCCGACGTCACGGCCGGACTGGCGATGTGGTGGATCAGCGGCGGTGTCCCGGGGTTGCTCCAGCTGGCCAACTACTACGCCATGCCCTCGGCCGACGCGGCGTGGCACGGCGGGATGGACGCGGTCGTCGAGCTCGACCAGTGGCAGGAGGTGCTGGCGGGCAACCCCGCGAACCGCGCGCGGTTCCTGGCGATGGATCGCCAGGAGTTCCTCGAGGTGATGGACCGCTGGATGCTGGCCTACTGCCCGTGCGACGACTCGCTCGTGCCCGGCCTCGACGACGAGGACGTCGCCCGCCTCGCCGTCCCGATCCTGGTGTTCCGCAGCGGAGCCTCCGACATGTCCCACACCCGCGCCACCTCCGAGGCGCTGGCCGCCGGGTTGCCGGGGGCTCACCTGGTCGACCCGCCGTGGGGCGACGACGAGTGGAACGAGCGTCGAGCGGCGGTGGCGCAGACGGGCTCGCTCTTCGTGCGCTGGCCGCTGCTGGTGCCCCAACTCGTCGACTGGGCCGACCGGACGATCGGCCACCGATGACCGCCACGCTCGTGAGGAGCAGACCATGACCAGCGTGACCGTGGCCCCCATCCGCGACGACCTCCCCTTCGGCGCTCGGGTCTCGGGGCTCTCGCCGGCCGACGTCGGCGACCCCGAGGTGCGGCGCCGGCTCAGCGAGGCCTTCGAAGCGCACGGCCTGCTGGTGTTCGAGGACGTCGAGCCGACGCCCGAGATGCAGGTGGCCATCAGCACGGTGTTCGGGCCACTCAAGGACCACCCGAGCAAGGCCACCCCCCGGGCGGGCGACGGTCTCGTCGGCGTCATCGAGATCCGCCACGAGCCGAACGAGGGCGGTGTGGTCCGACTCGACGGCCGCCTGCTGTCCCAGTGGCTCCCGTGGCACTTCGACCACTGCTACAACGACCAGCTCAACAGGGCCGGGGTGCTCCGGGCGGTCGAGATCCCGCCGGACGGTGGCATGACCGGGTTCGTCGACGGGATCGCCCTGTACCGCGCGGTGTCACCCGCGGTGCGGGAGCGGATCGAGGGCGAGACGGTGATCTACGCGATGGACGTGATCCTCGACAACCTCCGGTTCGGGCGGCCCGACGGCCTGGTCGAGGTCGCGGCATCTCCCCAAGCGGGCGCAGTGATGGCCGAGTACGCCGACCGCCCGCGGGCCCTCCATCCCGCGGTCTGGACCCGCCGGTCCGGTGAGAAGGTGCTGCACGTCTCGCCCTGGATGGCGAAGGGCGTCGAGGGCCGGGACGACGACACCGCGGCGGCGCTGCTCACCGAGGTGTGCGACGAGATCGTCCGGGCGGCCGAGGACCTCAGCTACTTCCATCGCTGGGAGCCGACCGACATGGTGATCTGGGACAACTGGCGGGTCCTCCACTCGGTGTCTGGGTCGGCGCCCTCGAGCGGTCGTTGCATGCATCGCACGACCATCGCGGGCGACTACGGGCTCGGCCGCTTCGAGGACGTCGGGTCGGCACACCCGTGAGGGCGCCCGCGGCAGTGCGGCGGTCGGTGACCCCCGGCGCCGGAGCCTGACGCAGTCCGGCTCGGCGCTACCCGCCGTTGACCGTGTCGGTCAACTGCGTGATCGCATCGGACAAACGACGTGCGCACTCGCTGACCGTTGTGAAGTCCTGCGTGGACAACGACTGGACATCGATGTCCGCGTACGCCTGTGTGAGGCCGGTACCCTCCGCGGCAAGGTCGTTCGCCTCGGTTGGGTCCCCACCCGACACGAACTCGTCGATGCCGGTCTCGTAGCCGTCGACGTCGTCGCAGAAGGCCGCGACGTCGGCCGATGCGGCCCCGGTTGCGGGCGTGGTGGTGGCGGTGGTGGTTGGTGCCTCCGTGGTCGCGGCCGGTGCGTTCGTGGTGTCGGTCACGTCGACGGACCTGCCAGTGCCCGTGTCGCGGGTGATCAGCAGGGCGACCACGGTCCCGACGATCGCAACCACGAGCACCGCGCCGCCGACGACGAGAGCGCGGCGCCGCCCACCCGCCGGTGCGGGTGAGGGAGCCCCGCTCGGTCCGGAGGCGGCGGGCGCAGGAGACGGCGGGCCCGCCGGTGGTGCTGGCCCGTGCGGCGGAGCCTGCGACGCCGGGGCGCTGAGCGGGGGTACCGGTCGAACGGTGGCCTCGGCGTCGTCCTGCGTCGGGGGACCCGGCTCGGGGCCCGCCGGAACAGGTGCGTCGGTCTTGGTGGGCGTCAAGCGGAGGGTGGTGACGGCCAGGCCCTGCGAGCGCTGCACGGATTGCAGCGCCTCGGCGATGGCCCGCGCGGTCTGCGGCCGATCGTCGGGCCGCTTGGCCAGGGCCTGGAGGACGGTCACGGCGAGCTGATCGGGAACGCCCTCGAGTCGAGGGGCGTCGGTTTCGAGCACCTGCATGACCGCCGTGGCGAGGGGCTGGCCCGGTTCGACGGTGAACGGGGACGCCCCGGCGATCAGGGTGTGCAGCGTCGACGCCAGGCCGTAGATGTCGGATCTGACGTCGGGTTGCGCCCCGCGGAGCACCTCGGGGGCGACGTGGGCGATGGTGAACGCGGCGCCACCGGTCGTGGTGGCGGAGTCGCCGAGAGCCGCGATCCCGAAGTCGCCGAGCTTCGCCTCGCCGAAGGGGCCCACGAGCATGTTCGCGGGCTTGAGGTCGCGGTGCAGCGTGCCGATCGCGTGCGCGGCGCCCAGCGCACCGGCCACCTGGATCATCGAGTCGACGGCCTCTGGCCACTCGAGCGGCCCGTCCCGGATCACACGGTCGGCGAGCGAACCGGCCTCGAGCAGCTCCATGGCGAGCCAGAGTCGCCCGTCGTCGGTGACCCCCGAATCGTGCACGGCCACGACATGGGGATGCCACGAGAGCTCTCCCACCGCCCGGCATTCACGTTCGAAGCGTCGGTGGGCCCGTTCGTCGACCGTGTCGGTGAGCAGCACCTTCAGGGCGACGGGTCGGTGCAGCCGCTCCTGTCGGGCCCGGTACACCACCGAGAACCCGCCCCGACCGATGACCTCGAGATCGCTGTAGCCCTCGATGTGTGGCTTGTCCACGGCGTCTCCGCCCCCCCTGATGGCCCGAGCCGATATTACGAGGGACAGCCCCTTCGCGCCGGGCCCACGTACCAAACGGGCCTTCTGCCCGGCGACGGGATCTCGACGACGCGGTGGTCCGCCGCGGCGCTCCTCAGGTGGCGCCGCGGAGCTCGCGCTTGAGCACCTTGCCGGAGGGGTTGCGGGGCAGGGCGTCGAGGAAGGTCACGTCCTTGGGGACCTTGTAGCGGGCCAGGTGGGAGCGGCAGTGGTCGACGAGCTCGTCGGCGGTCGCCTCCGCGCCGTCGCGCATCACCACGAAGGCCACCGGCACCTCGCCCCACCGGTCGTCGGGTCGGGCGACGACGGCGACCTCCACCACGGCCTCGTGCTCGTAGAGCACCCGTTCGACCTCGGAGGAGGCGATGTTCTCGCCGCCCGACACGATCATGTCCTTCAGCCGGTCGACGATGAACAGGTAGCCGTCCTCGTCACGCACCCCGATGTCGCCGGTGTGGAACCATCCCCCGGCGAACGCCGCTGCGGTCGCCGCGTCGTCACGCCAATAGCCTCGGAACACCTTCGGACCGCGCAGGACGATCTCGCCCCGCTCGCCGGCGGGCACCGACCGGCCGTCCTCGTCCCAGAGGTCGAGCTCGAGGAACAGGCACGGCCGGCCCACGCTGCCGAGCTTGCGCACGATGCTGTCGCGATCGAGGAACGTGTCGCCCGACACCGTCTCGGTCAGGCCGTAGGCGTCGGCGAACCACGCCGAGGGGAACGTGCGCTGGATGCGCTCGATGAGCGGCACCGGCATCTTCTCGCCGCCGTTGATGATCACCCGCACGGACGACAGGTCGCGATCCTCGACGCCGGGCAGGGCCATGATCGCGTTGACCATGGCCGGGGCCAGCCACACCGTCGTCACCCGTGAGCGCTCGATCTCGTCGACGACGGCGGTGGCGTCGAACGCACGGTGGAGGATCGTGGTGGCTCCCGCCGCGATCAGCGACGTGGTCGTGAGGTCGAGCGCGCCGACGTGGTAGAGCGGCCCGCACGCCAGCCCCAGGTCGTCGCCGGTGAACCCGAACTCGATGATGTGGGCCAGGTTCTTCCAGGCCAGGTTGGCGTGGGTGATCATCACCCCCTTGGGGCGGCCGGTGGTGCCCGAGGTGTACATCAGCCGGTGGATGTCGTCCTGGCGGGCGGGGTTGTGGCCCGTGCCGGTCGGGGTGCCCCGCAGGCCGGCCAGCGTGGTCCACCCGTCCGGCGCCGCCACGGCGATGCCCGCTCGCACCAGGCTGTGCTCCCAACCGAGCGTGGCGTCGCCCGCCAACGGGACGAGGGCGTCGTCGCAGATCAGGGCGCGTGCGCCCGAGTGCTCGAGGATGAAGCGGACCTCGGCGGCGGCGAGCCGCCAGTTGATCGGCATCGCGATCGCGCCCAGGTGGTTGGCGGCGAAGACCGTCTCGAGGAACTCGGGGCAGTTGTAGGAGAGCAGGGCGACCACGTCGCCCTGCCCCACGCCGCGCTCGGCGAGACCGGCGGCCAGCGCCGCGGCACGGTCGGCCATCTCGGCGTAGGTGGTCACCTCGCCCTCGAAGATCGTGATGGCCGTGTCCGGCGTGCGGGTGGCGTGGTGGGCGAGGACCGCGTACCAGTTGACGTCGGCCGGCAGGGACGGTGGGTCGCTCATGTGAGCCTCCTACTCGTGCTGTGGCGAGGGCAGGTCGTCCTCGGCGACGACGTGACCCGCTCGGGCTGACCCCCCGAGAACGAGCGAGCGCGGCGGCGGGTCATCCGGGCGGGGGCAGGTGGGCGAGGAACGAGCGGGACCAGGCCACGAGGTCGGCGGGCACGGTGTAGCCCTCCTGGGCGTTGATGGCGTCCCAATGGGCGACGACGTCCTCGATGGTCGGGGCGGCGGTGTCGGCGTCGGGCGCGTCGTGGCCAGCCCCGCGGCCGGCCCCGGGGCCACCGGCGCGCTGGCCGGCGACCCACCCCGGGGTGGAGGCGAGGAACAGGCGGGCGAAGCGGCCGGCGCCGGCGGTGTAGATCTCGCCGGTGACGGGGCACTCCTCGTGGGCGAGGTAGGCGGCGAGCGGCGCCACCAGGGCCGGGTCCATCAGGGCCGGGTCGGGCCCGCCGCCCCCGCCGGCCATGCGGGTGGACGCCGCCGGGGCGATGCAGTTGACCTTGATGCCGCGCGGGGCGCCGGCGGTCGCGAGGCTGCGGGCCAGGCCGATGACCCCGCCCTTGGCCGCGGCGTAGCCCAGGTTCTGGGGCAGGCCGAACACGCCCGACGAGGTGGTCATCACCACCCGCCCGAAGCCCTGGTCGACCATGGTCGGCCACGCGGCACGCGTGGTGTGGAACGAGCCCCTCAGGTGGACGTCGAGGTGGGCGGCGAGGTTGCCGGCGTCGGCCTCGGGGAAGCCTGCCCACCGGATGACGCCGGCGTTGTTGATGAGCGCGTCGAGGCGGCCGTACGTGGCCGTGGTGCGGTCGATGAGCGCCTGGGCGCCGGTGGGCTCGGACACGTCGTGGCCGTCGGCCGTCGCGGTCCCGCCCGCGGCGGTGATGGTGTCGACCACTTCGTCGGCAGGGCCCTCGTCGGCGCCGGCGCCGTCGATGGAGGCGCCCAGGTCGTTCACCACCACGGCGGCGCCCCGCTCGGCCAGCAGGAGGGCGTAGGCCCGCCCGATGCCCCGGCCGGCGCCGGTGACGACCGCCACCCGCCCGTCGAACCGCAATCCGCTCACGACGCGGTCCGCCCGGCGGCGGGTCCGCCCGATACCCGCATTCTCGAGGCAGTAGCAGTCGGATTCCGACAGCCATTGCCTCGAGTTCGTCGGATCCGCGGGCAGGAGGCCGTTTCCGGCGCCGCGGAGGTCACGCCGACGCCCACCGACGTCACGCCGGGACGGGGGCGCTGAGGCCGAGCAGGCCGCCGAGGGTCCCGCCCACCATGGCCGCCCGCTCGTCGTCGGGGACGCCGGCCATCAGGTTCGCCAGCAGCTCGCGGCTGGCCCGGAAGGTGCCCTCGGCGTGCGGGTAGTCGTTGCCCCAGACGATGGTCGATAGCCCGGTGATGTGGCGGCAGGCCACGGCCACGGGGTCGTCCTGGAACGAGATGTGGAACTGGCGCTGCACGTACTCGCTGGGCATGAGCGGATAGGGCCACTTCTCGTTGAGGTGGAACAGCTGCGCCATGCCGGGCTGGTCGTCGGCGGGGCGGGTGTCGTCCCAGACCCCCAGCCACCAGTCGGCGTCCTGGCCGATGCCGGTGATCCAGCACTTGTCCATCGAGCCCACCAGGGACGACAGCCAGTGGGCGTTGAACTCGATGAGGGCGAAGTGCAGCCCGGGGTAGCGCTCGGGAACGCCGCCGCCGATGAGCTGGCAGATGACCTGCTGCGGGACGAGCGGCTGGTACACGGCCTGGGTGATCATGCGCTTGGCCGCGGCCTTCTCGGTCATGGGCTGGTTCACCTGCTGGGCGTTCTCCATGACGATCTTGAGGGTCAGCGCCTCGGGGTCGTTCACCTTCACCCCGCCGGTCTGGGTGTGGATGCACACCAGCATCCCGGCGTCCTGGATCGCCGCCCACACCGGGTCGTAGTCGCGCCGGTAGTAGGGCACGGGCGAGGTGGCGGGCAGCAAGACCGCCCGGAAGCCGGCGGCGGCCACCCGCTCGATCTCGGCCACGGCATCGTCGACGTCGGTGAGGGGGATGGGCGCGGTCGGGGCGAGGCGGTCGAAGTAGGGCGAGAACCGCTCGACGACGTAGTCGTTGTAGACCCGGGCGTGGGCGATGGAGAGCTCGTGGTCGTCGGAGTAGAGGCCGAACAGCGAGAGGTTGGGGTGGAGCACCTGGGCGTCGACACCGTCGACCGCCATGTCCTCGAGGATGATCTCGGGATCGCCCTCGGGCGTGCGGCCGCTGGTCTGGCGGTAGCGGGAGATGGTCCAGCCCTCGAAGCCCGGCGTGTGGAGGCGCCGGAACACCCGGGCGCCGCCCTCGACCAGCGGCTCGATCTCGAAGTCGTCCTCCCAGACCGCCCGCTCCCGCAGGTGCGTCGGCAGCCGGGTGCGGAACAGGTCGACGGGCTCGAGCAGGTGGCCGTCGGCGGAGACCACGAAGTCCTTTGGTGTCATGGGCGGTGACCTCCTGTGCGGCATGCCTGAGAGCGAGACGGCCCGGCGAACCCCTCGCCGCCGGAACTCATGCTCGCGTTGTGCGAGAATCCCGTTCGCGAGAGTACGTCAGGCCTCGGACCGCCGCAACGGGCCGGCGCCGGGTAGGCCGAAGGGGGACGACCGATGACGCAGCGCTGGACGCGACGGCCCGAGGGGTCGACCTGGGGCGACTGGGGCGACGACGACGAGCTCGGCCGCATCAACCTGCTCACCGCCGAGAAGGTGCGCCAGGGCGTCGCCGAGGTGCAGGCGGGCATCAGCTTCAGCCTCAGCCTCCCCCTCGACTTCCCGGGCGGCACCGCCCTCAACCAGCGCCGGCACCCGCCCCGCCTCGCCCCCACCGAGGACATGGAGGGCGTGGCCGACACTTTCTACAACGTCCACATGAGCGCCATGCCCGACTTCGGCGACCCCAAGTACGTCGACGTCTGGGCCGACGACGTCGTGACCCTCTCGCTCCAGTACTCGACCCAGTGGGACTCGCTGGCCCACGTCGGCGCCGAGTTCGACGCCGACGGCGATGGTGTCGAAGAGGCCGTCTACTACAACGGCTGGCGGGCGGGCACCGACCTCGTCGGCCCCAGCGACGACGCCCGCGGCGACGGCAGCGGCCACCGGGCCTTCGCCCGCCACCTGGGCCTCGAGCACATGGCCGCCCACGGCGTGCAGGGCCGCGGCGTGCTGCTCGACCTGGCCCACCACCTCGGCCACGACTGGCGGGCCGTCGACCTCGACACCCTCCAATCGATCATGGACGCCGACGGCGTGGCGGTCGAGCCCGGCGACATGCTGCTGCTGCACACGGGCTTCGCCACCGAGATCCTGGCCATGGACCGCAACCCCGACCCCCGCAGGATCTTCACCCTCTGCTCCTACCTCGACGCCCACGACCCGGCGCTGCTCGAGTGGATCGCCGACTCCCAGATCGCCGCCCTCGTGGCCGACAACTACGCGGTCGAGGGCCTGCTCGGCAAGGACAAGGACCCGAGCCGCCACTCGTTCCTGCCTCTCCACCACTTGTGCCTGTTCAAGCTGGGCGTCCCCCTGGGCGAGCTCTGGTACCTCCACGACCTGGCCGGGTGGCTCCGCGAGCACGACCGCAGCCGCTTCCTGCTCACCGCTCCGCCGCTGCGCCTCCCCGGCGCGGTCGGTTCCCCGGTGACGCCGGTGGCGACGGTCTGAAGCGACCTGGGCGGCGGGCACCGCGGCTCGGCGCCGGCATTCGGCGTAGCGTCGGGCCATGCTCGACCACCTGGGAATCCACTGCCGCGACGTCCCCACCAGCGCCGCCTTCTACGACGCCGTGCTCGCCCCGCTGGGCGCGGCCCGGATGATGGACTTCGGCGAGTTCATCGGATTCGGCGCGGGCAAGCCCGACTTCTGGCTCTCGCCGCTGGGCGAGGACGAGGGCCTGTTCGAGGCCCACATCGCCTTCGCCGCCGCCGACCGGGCGACGGTGGACGCCTTCTTCGCCGCTGCGGTCGCCGCCGGCGCCGAGGTTCTCCACGAGCCCCGGGTCTGGCCCGAGTACCACCCGAACTACTACGGCGCCTTCGTCCGCGACCCCGACGGCCACAACATCGAAGCCGTCTGCCACACGCCCGCCGACTGACCGGCGCTCACGCGCTCCGGAGGTCGACGACCACCCCGTCGTGGTCGCTCACCCGACGGCCGTCGACCATCCGGCTGATGCCCTCGACGGACCGGGCGACCAGTGCCGGCCCGACGGCCACGTGATCGATCACCGGCGCGTCCAGTCCTGACACGGGACCGGCCGTGACCAAGGCCAGCGGCGTGAACGCTCGATCGAGCTCCTCGTGCACCGCGACAGGTGTGTGACGCCGAGGGACGCGCTGGTTGTAGTCGCCGGTGACCACCAGCGGCGGGCCTTCGAGCCACGTCGGGATCCGCTCCGCCAACGCGCGTAGATAGGTGACGTGGTCCTCCCACGGCGACCGATCCCGACGGCCGGTGCTGACGTGCGCCGCCCGCCACGGGATGCAGACGCCCACGAGCCGGACGGGCCCGATCGACGTGTCCGTCGTCCCCGCGACGAACCGACCTCCGGGGAGGTCCGGATGGCCGACGGGATCGACCTCGGTCCAGGGTTCCCGGCTCCACAGCCCGACCTTGCGCCGGTCTCCACGCTGCTCGTACCCGTAGTCGGGCTCCGCCCAGATCCAGTGGCCGCCGTGCATCGACCAGTGCTCATGCGTCTCCGTGAGACACACGACCTCGGCGTCCCGCTCCTGGATCACCTCGGCGATGGCCCGCCCACGTGGACTCGCCGGAGGCGTGAACTCGAGGTTCCAGTTCAACAGCCGCACGAATGCAGTCTGCTCGACGGCGGGCCCGGGCGGGCCGGCGCCGACAGCGGCGCGGTCGCTCAGTCGGAGAGGTCGAACGCCGCCCAGTCGTCGGACTTCACCCGGGCCATCTCCTTGAAGAGCTTGGGGCGGCCGCCGGCGTTGAGGAGGTAGCGGCGGGGCTTGCCGGGGACGTTGGCGCCGAAGAAGTAGCTGCTCTTGCCGAAGCTGGGCGGCTGGTCGGCGGCGCGGTCGATCATGGCGGTCCAGCGCTCCTCGGCCTCGGGCGTCACCTCGACCACGGTGGCGCCGCGGCGGCGGGCCTCCTCGAGCAGGTCCTGCACGAAGTCGACCTGGTCGCCGTTGTACCGGGGGTTGTTGCCGGCGGCGGCGTGGGGGCCGCCGGGGAAGAACAGGTTGGGGAAGCCGTGGGTGGCGACGCCGAGGAACGTCGACGGGCCGTCGGCCCAGTGGTCGGCGAGGGCGACGTCGTCACGGCCGACGATGCCCATGCGCAGGAGCGCCCCAGTGCCGAAGTCGAAGCCGGTGGCCCAGATGATGACGTCGAGCTCGACCAGTTCCCCGCTCTGCGAGGCCGCTCGGGCCGTGCCCTCGGCGGTCTCGATGCCCTCCGGGGTGACCCGCAGGATGGGCGTGGCCTTCAGGTCGACGAGCGTGACCTTCGGGTCGTTGTAGGTCTCGTAGTAGCGCTCCACGAAGGGCGGGCGCTTCTCGCCGAAGCTGTGCTCGGTGGGGATGAGCTGGTCGGCCACGGCGGGGTCGTCCACGATCGAGCGCACCTTGGCGGCGATGAAGTCGCACCACTCCCGGTTGGCCTCGGGGTCCATCAGGAGGTCGGTGTAGTTGCTGCTCAGCTTGGTGAAGCCCGGGCTGTTCCACATCTGCTCGTAGAAGGCCTGACGCTCCTCGGCGGTGTCGTCGAAGGTCGCGCGGTCGTGGGGCTCGTGCAGGAAGCCGGCCACCGACGTGTCGAGGATCTGGCGCATCTGCTCGAAGCCCGCCCGCAGCTCGGCCTGCTCCTCGTCGGAGATGGGCCGGTTGTTGAGCGGGGTGCACCAGTTGGCGGTGCGCTGGTACACGGTGAGCGAGGCCACCTCGTCGACGATGTTGGGGATGATCTGCACGCCGCTCGAGCCCGTGCCGATCACCGCCACCCGCTTGCCTGCGAGGTCGACCGGCTCCTGTGGCCAGCGCCCGGTGTGGACCGACACGCCCGCGAAGCGCTCCCGGCCGGGCACGTCCGGGTAGAAGGGGACCGACAGCACGCCGGTGGCGGCCACCAGGAACCGGGCCCGCACCACCTCGCCGGCGTGCCGCGGAACGCTCGCACCGACCGACGCTTCGGACCCGGCGTTCCGCTGAACGTCTCGGGGCGCCGCGCCCGCGCCGTCGGCGTCCCGCGGAACGCTCCCGGTCGGACAGCCGGCATCGGGTGACGCGACGCCGTCGAGCGCCACCCTCCAGCAGGCGCCCGCCTCGTCCCAGGTCGCCGACGTCACCCGCGTGCCGAAAGTGAGGTGCCGGCGCAGGTCGAAGCGGTCGACGACGTGGTTCAGGTAGCGCTCGATCTCGGGCTGACCGGCGAAGTGCTCCTGCCAGACCCACTCGTCGAAGAGCTCCTTCGAGAACAGGTAGGCGTAGGTGTAGCTCTCGGAGTCGAAGCGGCAGCCCGGGTAGCGGTTCCAGAACCAGGTGCCGCCCACGCCGTCGCCGGCCTCGACCAGCCTGGCGGTGAAGCCGGCCTCGAGGGCGCGGTGGAGCTGGTAGATGCCGGTGATCCCGGCACCCACGACGAGGACGTCCACGTCGACCGCATGCTCGTCCACCGGCGTCTCTCCCTGTCCCCCGCATCCGGCGAGAACGACATTCCCTTGGTGGGGTAGTGTACTTCTCAGAACGACCGGCCGAGTCAAGGCCGGCCACGACGCCGCAGAGAGGGGGATCCATGGCGACCGTGGACGATGCCCGCGCCACCCGACCCTTCCCGTACGCGATCGAGGTCGCCGACCGCATCCCCAAGCAGCGCTATTCCGACGAGGGCTTCTTCCGCCTGGAGGCCGAGCACCTCTGGCCGCGCGTGTGGCAGATGGCCTGCCGCCTCGAGGAGATCCCCGAGGCCCGCGACTTCGTCGAGTACGAGAACCTCGACCAGTCGGTGCTCGTGGTGCGCCAGGACGACGGCTCGGTCGCCGCCTTCCAGAACGCGTGCCGCCACCGCGGCGTGAAGGTGGCCGAGGGCCAGGGCCGCTGCGAGTCGGGATTCACCTGCCCCTTCCACGGCTGGTGCTACGGCGCCGACGGCACCAACACCTACGTGTCGAAGCGGGGCACCTTCGCCGAGCACAACCTCGAGCCGGACGACCTCGCGCTCACTCCCGTGCGCTGCGAGACGTGGTCGGGCTGGGCCTTCGTGAACCTCGACCCCGATGCACCGCCGCTGCGCGGGTGCATCGAGCCCTTCGCCACCATCCTCGAGGCCTGGGGCGTCGACGACGTGCGGGTCGAGTGGTGGAACGCCTTCCGGCTGCCCGTGAACTGGAAGCTGGCCGAGGCCGCCTTCCTCGAGCAGTACCACGTGATCGAGACCCACCCGCAGCTCGTCGACGTCGACCGCTTCCCGCCCCGCGACCCCGCCGCGTTCGACCCGCAGCGCTACCTGGCCGGCCAGCTCCGCTACCTGCGCACCATGAACGAGGGCATGGCCGGGATGGTCCACGCCAACGACGTGGCCGTGGCCGAGCGCCTGGCCGCCGACCTCCCCGCCGACGTGCTCGCCGGCGACCACGCCGCCGCCACCGCGGCCTGGGAGCGGGCCTACAAGGACGCCGTGGTCGAGTGGCACCGCGACGCCGGCCACGCCATCGTCGACCTCAACGAGCTGGAGGCGCAGGGCCTCGAAGAGCCCATGGCCTACTGCTTCCCCCACTTCTTCGTGCTGCCGATGTACAGCAGCGCCTCGTCGTACCGGTTCCGGCCACTCGGCCCCGAAGAGACCCTGATGGAGATCTGGTCGCTCACCCGCTACCCGGCCGACGCCGAGCGCCCCCGGCCCACACCGCCCGAGCCCCTCGCCCACGACGACCCCCGGGTGCCACCCATCCCCGTCCAGGACTTCTCCAACCTGCCCCGCCAGCAGCGGGGCCTCCACAACCGGGGCTTCGAGTACCTGCGGCTGTCCGCCGGCATCGAGGGAGGTGTGGCCAACTTCGAGCGTGTGGTCGACGGCTACCTCGCCGGCCTGCCCCACGACCGGCTGGCACCGGCGCTGCGGGAGGTCAATCTCAACCCGCTCGAGCGCCCCATCGTGGACCTGGGCCTGTGAGCGTGGGTGTCACGGCGCGAACCGCCGGACTCGAGGCAATGGCCCCCGGGACCCGGGGGCCATT
>JBGAOY010000036.1:0-34284 GCA_044221555.1 Acidimicrobiales bacterium | reverse complement strand
GTCCAGGACTTCTCGAACCTGCCCCGCCAGCAGCGGGGCCTGCGCAACCGGGGCTTCGAGTACCTGCGGCTGTCCGCCGGCATCGAGGGCGGCGTGGCCAACTTCGAGCGCGTGGTCGACGGCTACCTGGCCGGCCTGCCCCACGACCGGCTGGCGCCGGCGCTGCGGGAGGTCAACCTCAACCCCCTGGAGCGCCCGATCGTGGACCTGGACCTGTGACCGCCCCGACCGTGCCGCCCACCCGCCGACCCGAGTTGGAGGAAATACCAGTCACATATGACTGCTGTTTCCTCCAGTTCGAGCGGAGCGAGCGTCCGGGAGGCGGGCGATGACCGAGCCGTGCGAACCGACCGTGCCGAGCTACGCCGAGGTGGACGCCGGCGTGCGCCGGGCCATCGCCGCGTACACCCAGGCCCTCGACGACGGCCGCACCGACGACGTCGTGGCCACGTTCTGCGCCGACGGCAAGGTGGAGATCCCGGGGATGGGCACCCACGAAGGCCACCCGGCGCTCCGGGCCGCGTACGCGACCTGGGCGCCCCAGCGGCCTCAGCGCCACCTCGTGCTGAACACGCTGGTGTCCGAGTGGGACGAGCACGAGGCCACCGCCGTCAGCGACGTGGTCTTCCTGCGCTCGGGCGAGCGGGGGTGGCGGGTGCAGGTCGTGGGCCGGTACCACGACCGGCTGCGCTGCGAGGACGGCGTGTGGCGGTTCCAGCACCGCTCGGCCGTGTTCATCCCCGAGCCGTGAGCCGGGCCCGTGAGCCGGGCCCGTCAGCTTGGGTCCGTGAGCCGGGCCGGTGAGCCGGGCCCGGTGAGCGGGCGCCTCGGCAGCCGGTCCGTCAGAGGATCGGGTGACGGCCCGGTCCGTGCCTAGTCGGTGAACTCGGGCAGCACCTCGCGGGCGAACCGCTCGATCTGGTCACGGCCGGCCTCCGGCCAACCGCACACGAGGTAGCCGTAGCCCGCGTCCCGCCACTTCGCGGCGTGGCGTCGGGCGGTGTCGAGGTCGTCGAGCGACAGGGAGCTGGCCCGCATGATCGACGAGGGCTCGCGTCCGGCCTCGGCGGCCAGCTCGTCGATGCGGGCGTTCGTGTCCTGCAGCGAGTTCGGTGAGCCCCAGGCGTGCCAGACGTCGGCGTAGCGGGCGACGAGCGGCAGGGTGCGTCGCGGCCCGCTGCCGCCGATCCAGATCGGGGGGCGCGGCTGTTGCACGGGTGGCGGCCGGAGCCGCGCGTCGTGCAGCGACACGACGGCCCCCTCGTAGGACACCACCTCGCCCGTGAACAGGCGAGTCACGATCTCGAGCGTGTCCTCGAGCAGGTCGAACCGCTCGGGGGTCGGCGGGAAGGGGATGCCGAGCTCGGTGTGCTCCTTGTCGAACCACGCCGCGCCCAGTGACAGCTCGAGCCGGCCGTGCGAGGCGTGGTCGATGGTCATGGCCTGGGCCGCGAACACCGACGGGTGCCGGTAGGTCACCCCCGTGACGAGCAGCCCGAGCCGGATGCGCGACGTCGCGCCGGCGAGCGCGGCCAGCGTGGTCATCCCGTCGAAGGTCTCACCCGGCCCCTCGCCGTACATGGGCTGGAAGTGGTCGAAGCCCCAGGCGCCGTCGAAGCCGAGATCCTCGGCCAGGCGCACGCGGCTGACCAGCTCGTCCCAGGGCACCCGCTGCTGCGCGACATCGAGACCGAAACGCATGCCGGCAACGTACGCGATGACGGTCGGCCGCGGGCGTTCCGGGTGTCACTCCTCCAGCAGGTCGGGTTGGATCGACACGATCCAGTCGTAGAGCGCTTGGAACGAGAACCACCCCGACATCGGTGGGCCCACCTGCCCGGCGGTCTTCTCCGCCTGGTCCGGGTCGATCAACACCGGGGTGCCCGCGGCCTCGGCCAGCAACTGGGCCTGGCAGGTGCGCTCCATGGTGATGAACCACCAGGCCGCCTCGTCGACCGAGGTCTGGCCGACCGTGAGCAGCCCGTGGTTCGAGAGGATGACGGCCTTGTTCCCGCCGAGCGCGTGGGCGATGCGCTTGCCCTCCTCGACGTCGAGCACGACGCCCGTGTAGTCGTCGAACACCGCGTGGTCGCCGTAGAAGACGCACGCGTCCTGGGTGATGGGGTCGAGCGGCCGGCGCAGCGTCGACCAGGCCTTGCCGTGCACCGAGTGGGCGTGCGCGGCCGCCACCACGTCGGGACGGGCGGCGTGCACCTGGGAGTGGATCGCGAACGCGGCGGCGTTGACCGGCCAACTGCCCTCCACCACCTCGCCGCGGTCGTTCACCAGGATCAGGTCCTTCACGCGGATCTGCTTGAAGCTCATCGCCAGCGGGTTGACCCAGAAGTGATCGAGGAGCTCCGGGTCCCGCGCCGTGATGTGGCCGGCCACCCCCTCGTCGAACCCGAACTGACCGAACAGCCGGAACGCCGCGGCGAGGCGCTGCTTGCGATGGGCGCGCTCGGCGGCGACGTCGTCGAACCTGGGGAAGCGGGCGGGGACGCGGTCGGACGTCATGGCTCGATCCTACGACCGCTCCACCGCCGGGACATCCGGGCCGGCGGGCCGTCCCGTCAGCGGCCGACGACCGGCGCGCAGGCGGTCCCTCTGCTGGTCGCCGCCGCGGTCGGATGGGGCACCCGGCACGCCGGGGCCGCGGGATGAACCCTCGGGCGCCCCGGTGGCCTACGTTGCGTAGGTCCTGATGGCTGGAGAAGAAGGTCGGTTGGCATGACGCGGGTACGGATCGAGCGAGAAGTGTGCACGGGAGCGGGAGACTGCGCGAGGGCGGTGCCCGAGGTCTTCTGGATGGCCGAGGACGGCCTCGCGATGGTGCAGGAGGACGCGGCGCACTTCGGCGAGACACGGCGCTTCGAGGATCACGACGACGCGTCGACGGGGTTCACCGCGTGGGCGCGGGTTCCCGAGAGCCTCGAGACCGCGGTGGACGAGGCGGCGGCCAATTGCCCCGGCACCTGCATCGTCGTCGAGCAGGAGCAACCCGAGCCCGAGCCCGAGCCGGTCGCCGAGCCGGAGCCCGAGCCGGCGGTGGCGCCGCCGCGGTCGAGCATCCTGCGCCGCATCCAGTACCGCCTGCGCCATCCCATGGGCTAGCGGCAGCAGCCGGTACCGGGGCCGTCACCCGTTCGGGCGGCGCAGCGCCAGGTCACCTCGAGCCGGTCGACGTTGCCGCCGTTGATCGCCGACGCCGGGTCGGCCGGCTCATGGCCAGAACGTGGGCAGGCGACGGTGGCGGTCGCGGTCGGCCGCACGAGGCGCGCTCGGGGCACCGGCACGCCGGGGCGAACGGAATTACTGTGACCGGCGTGCCCGTCCTGCACCTGATCCTGCCGCGGTCGGCGGCGAACGGGCTGCACCACGTGTGGGGTCATCGCTTCGTGCCTCTCGGGCTGATGACCATCGGGGCCCTCGCCCGCCGGGAGGGCTGGGAGGCCGTCGTCGTCGACGAGAACTACGAGCCGCTCCCCGACGAGCGGCCCGACCTCGTCGGCATCACCGCATGGACGCTGTTCGCCCCGCGGGCCTACGAGATCGCCGACCACTACCGGGCGCTCGGCGTGCCGGTGGTCATGGGTGGGGTGCACGTGTCGCTGCTGCCCGGCGAGGCGCTGCGCCACGCCGACGCCGTCGTGGTGGGTGAGGCGGAGTCGATCCTCCCGGCGGTGCTGGCCGATGCCCTCGACGGCACGCTGTCGGGGCTGTACCGGGGCTCGTGGGACGACATGAGCGACACCCCCACCTTCGACGAGCTCGGCCCGTTCTACGACCGGTTCCCGACCTGGCGCTACTGGCCCCAGTACAGCGTGCAGAGCACCCGCGGGTGCCGGTTCAACTGCGACTACTGCTCGGTCATCCGCATCAACGGCCGGGGCCAACGCCACCGGGACCCGGGCGTGGTGATCGACGAGCTGCGCCGCCGCACGAAGCGGAACCGCCTCACCGCCGGGCTGTTCTTCACCGACGACGACTTCGGCTCCGATCTCGACTACACCACCGAGCTGCTCACCGCCATGGCCGGGGCCGACCTGCCGGTGAAGTGGATCGCCCAGACGAGCATCGGCATCGCCCGCAACGAGGAACTGCTCGACCTGGCGCGCCGGTCGGGATGCTCCAGCTTCTTCCTCGGCCTCGAGTCGATCACGCGCGAGTCGCTGCTTGAGGCCAACAAGAAGAACCGACCCTCGGAGTACGCCGACCTGGTCGCCCGGATCCACGACGCCCGCATCGGCGTGGAGGGCGCGTTCGTGTTCGGCTTCGACGCCGATGGTCCCGACGTGTTCGACGACACCGTCGAGTTCGCCGACGAGATCGGCGTCGACCTCGCCTTCTTCAGCGTGCTCACGCCGCTGCCGGGCACCGGGACCTTCTCGCGCCTCTGGGACGAGGGCCGCATCTTCGACTTCGACTGGTCGCACTACACGCTCCTGCGCACCACCTTCGAGCCGGCCGGCATGAGCGTCGACCAACTCGATGCCGGGGTGCTGCGAGCCTTCCGGCGGTTCTACGAGCCGCGGCGGCGGACCCGGCGGCTGCGCCGCCACCTCCGCCAGTTGCACCCCGACTTCGCCCTGGTCCTGGCCGCGGTCGGCCGTGGGATCGGCCGGGAGTACCGCACCGCCCACACCGGTGGCGGCCCGGCGCCGTTCGAGCCCCATCCCGACGATCTGCAGCACCTCGCCGTCGCCAGCGCGGCGCCCGCGAGCCAGGCGATCTGGCTGGCCGCCGACCAGGTCGACGGCGGCACGGGCACCGACGCGGTGCCGGTGCGCATCGGTCGCTGACGCCCCGAACCGCGCCCTCGGGTGCGGCGCCGGGCGGGCCCTCCGCGTGCCTCTCATGATCCCTTTCGTGGCCGTCCGCCGCTTCAAGTAGTTGCCGCCCGGGCCGATGGACAACCGTGGCTCTGCGGCGACGACGTCCGCCCCCGACCCCGCCGCCCTGGGCCGACGACGGCGAAGGACTGCGACTCGTCCAGGAGCGGATCGCCCGCGAGGAGCGCGATCGTCGACGGCGGTCGGCCGAGCGGGCCGACCGCGACGAGGCGGCCCGTCGGCTCAAGGCCTGGGCCGCCACCGTGGCGCGCTCGCGCCAGGCCGAGTGGCACGGCTACGAGGCCGCCACCCGCCTGATCGAGGTGGAGCTGGGCCGGGAGGCGATCGCGGTCGCGCGGGCGCGGTTGCGGGACGGGGCGACGCTCGAGCACGCGGTCCAGCACGCCATCGCGGTGACCGAGGAACTGGCGGTCGACGTCGTCCAACGCGTCGGCCTGATGGTGGACGACTGGGCGCCGCGGTCGGTGGAGGAGGACGCCCGCACGGCGGATCGCCGTCGTCGGATCGGGCGCCTCCGGGCCAAGGCCGAGTCGACCCAGTTCCCCGAGGAGGCCGCCTCGTTCCTGGCCAAGGCCGACGAGTTGGCGCTCCGCTACCGCATCGACGCCTAGCCGGCGCCGACCTACGCTCGGCGCGATGAGCACCACGGAGTCGCCGGACCCGTTCGCGCCGCCCGAGCCGGCCGAGGCGCTGGCCCGCCTGGGCATGCCCATGGAGGAGGCCATGCGCACCCAGCGTGCGGTGCGCCGCCTGCACCTCGAGCCCGTGTCCCACGACGTGCTCCTGCCCCTGCTGGAGCTGTCGCTCAAGGCGCCCACCAGCTCGAACACCCAGGACTGGTCGTACCTGGTGGTCGAGGACCGCGACCAGAAGGCCCGCCTGGCCGCGCTGTACCGCCGCCTGTACCGGCTGTTCAACCCGATCGTGGAGCGCATGGCGCGGGGCGACGAGAAGGAGCTGCGGGGGATGCGGCCCGGGCAGTGGCAGGCGGAGCACTTCGAGGACCTACCGGTGTTCGTGATCCCGTGCTACCGGCGGGGGCTCAAGCACCGCCCGGTGGGCCGGCCCCAGATCTCGGTGGCGTCGTTCTACGGGTCGGTGTACCCGGCGGTGCAGAACCTGCTGCTCGGCTGCCGGGCGGTGGGCCTCGGGGCGTCGCTGCAGACGCTGCCGATCTGGAACGTCCGCGCCGCCCGCAAGATCCTCGGCCTGCCGCGCAACGTGAACCCCGTGTGCATCATCCCCATCGGCTGGGCGCGGGGGAAGTACGGGCCCACCACCCGCCGCCCCATCGGCGAGGTGGTCCATCTCGACCGCTACGGCAACCAGCCGTTCCGCTGATCCCACTGGTTCCGCGGCATCCACTGGTCCGGCGCGGCGGCGACGGTCGTGTCACGATCGCGCCATGGTCGACGGTCTCCCCGAGGTCGAGATCGTGGTGCGGGGTGGCCACCCCGACTTCCTCGACCTGCCGTGGGGGACACCACTGGCTCGCTGGGAGCACGAGCGGCTCGTGCCCATGGCCCACGGCATCAGCCGCCACGTCGTGCGCTTCGTCCGCTACGACCACCGCGTGTACGCGATCAAGGAGACCGAGGCGTCGGCCGCCACCGCCGAGCACGGTGCGCTGCGCCGGCTGCGCGACGAGGGGCTCCCCGTGGTCGAGCCGGTCGGGCTCGTGCAGACGCGCGACGCGCAGGGCGTGGCCGCCCTCATCACCCGGTACCTCGACTTCTCCCTGCCGTACTGGTACGTGATCGGCCGCGAGGCCCCGACCTCCACCGACCTGCTGCTCGATGCGGCGGTCGTGCTGTTGGTGCGGCTGCACCTCGTCGGTGCCTTCTGGGGAGACTGCTCGCCGTCGAACATCCTGTTCCGTCGTGACGCCGGGGCGATGATGGCCTACCTGGTGGATGCCGAGACCACGGAGGTGCGACCCTCGATCAGCGACCAGCTCCGGGCCCACGACCTCGAGATCGCCCACGAGAACCTGGTCGGCGGCGTGCTCGACCTCCAGGCCGCCGGCCGTGTCGACGACGACGTCGATCCCGTGGCCCTGGCCGACGACCTCGTCCACCGCTACCGGTCGCTGTGGGAGGAGCTGACCCGGAGCGATCGCTTCGACCGCGCCGAGCGGTGGCGGATCGACGACCGGGTCCGCCGCATCAACGAACTGGGCTTCGACGTGGAGGAGCTCGCCATCCGATCCGTCGAGGGCGGCCACGTGCTCGACATCACGCCGACGATCGTGGAGGAGGGCCACCACTTCCGCGCCCTGCGCCAGCGGACCGGCCTCGAGGTGCAGGAGAACCAGGCGCGGCGGCTGCTGGCGGACATCGAGAACTTCCGGGCCCGCCTCGAGCAGGACGAGGGGCGCCCCGTGCCCGCCGCGGTCGGTGCCGCTCGCTGGCTGGGCGAGGTGTACGAGCCGATCATCGGCGCGGTGCCCCGCGAGTTGGGCAACCGCCTCGAGGCCGCCGAGATCTTCCACCAGCTCCTCGAGCACCGTCACGCGATGGCCGAGGCGGCCGGTCGCGAGATCGGCAACGAGGAGGCGCTGGCCGACTACGTGGCCACGGTCCTGCCCGATCGCCCGGGCGAGCAGCAGATCCTGGAGTGACCCGCGCCGCCCGCCCCGACGCGGCCGCGGTCAGCCCTCGGTGGCGGGATCGGTGAGGTTCTCGCCGCTGGCGACGTCGAACACGTGCATGCGGCGGGGGTCGAACCACAGCCGGGCCCGGCCGCCGGCATCGACCGTGCTGGAGGGATCGAGTGCCACCACGAGTTGGCTGCGCATGCGCTCGCTGTCGAGGTCGCGCTCGAGCTCGTCGAGGGTGCCGAGCAGCTCGTCGGGCGCCTCGAAGGGGATGTAGGCGTACTGCTCGTTGCCCAGCCACTCGACCACGTCGACCTCCGCCTCGAAGGTGACACCGTCTGCGGCGTGGCCCCCCTCGTCCTCGCTGTGGTCCTCGAAGCGCTCGGGCCGAAGCCCCACGATGACGTGCTCGCGGTCGCCCACCTTGTCGCGCATGTCCGGCGGGAGGGCGAAGGAGACGAACGGCAGGTGGATCTCGTCCCCCTCGATCGACGCGGGCACGAAGTTCATCGGTGGCGACCCGATGAAGCCGGCCACGAACATGTTGTTGGGGTGCTCGTAGAGCACGCGGGGCTTGGCCACCTGCTGCAACTCGCCCTTGCGCAGCAGCGCCACCCGGTCGCCGAGGGTCATCGCCTCGACCTGGTCGTGGGTGACGTACACGGTGGTGGTGCCCATCCGCCGCTGCATGCGGAGGATCTCGGTGCGCATCTGGCCCCGCAGCTTCGCGTCGAGGTTCGACAGCGGCTCGTCGAAGAGGAAGGCGTCGGCCTCGCGGACGATGGCGCGGCCCATGGCCACCCGCTGGCGCTGGCCCCCCGAGAGGTTGCTGGGTCGGCGGTCGAGGTGGTCGGTGAGCTCGAGGGTGGCGGCGGCCTCCTCGACCTTGCGCTTCACCTCGTCGTCGGCCACATGGCGCAGCCGCAACGGGAAGGCGATGTTCTCGAACACGGTGAGGTGCGGGTAGAGCGCGTAGTTCTGGAACACCATGGCCAGGTTGCGGTCGCGGGGCGCCTTCTCGTTCATGCGCTCACCGCCGATGCGCAACTCGCCCTCGGTGATGTCCTCGAGGCCGACGATCATGCGCAGCAGGGTCGACTTCCCGCAGCCCGAGGGCCCGACCAGGATCATGAATTCGCCGTCGGCGATGTCGAGGCTCACGTCGTTGACCGCGGGGAAGCCGTCGCCGTACTTCTTCACGATGTTGCGCAGGGTGATCTCGGCCATGAAGCGGTGCTCCCTTGTCTCAGCCCTTGACGGCCCCGGCGGTCAACCCGGCGACGATGCGGCGCTGGAAGACGAGCACGAGGATCACGATGGGGATGGTGACGACCACCGAGGCGGCCATGATCGCGGTGACCGGCGACTGGAACTGGGACTGGCCGGTGAAGAACGACAGGGCGGCGGGCACCGTGCGGGCCTTGTCGGTGGAGGTCAGCGAGATGGCGAACAGGAACTCGTTCCAGCAGAAGAAGAACGTGAGGATGGCCGTGGTGAACACGCCCGGCGCCGCCAGCGGGACGATCACCTTCCGGAAGGCCTGCCACGGTGTGGCCCCGTCGACCTGGGCGGCCTGCTCCATCTCCCAGGGGATCTGGCGGAAGAACGCCGACATCGTCCAGATGGACAGGGGCAGGGCGAAGGTGAGGTAGGGGATGATGAGGCCGATCCACGTGTCGTAGATGCCGAGGCCCCGCCACATGTTGAACAGGGGCCCGACCAGCGCCGCTTGGGGGAACATGGCGATGGCCAGTGCCATCGACAGGAGCAGCTTCTTGCCGGGGAAGTCGAGACGGGCGATGGCGTAGGCCGCGAACATGGCCACCACCACCGACAGCAGGGTGGCGATGATGGCGATGCCGAACGAGTTGCGCAGCGCCGAGGTGAACAACTCGTCGTCGAAGACGGTCTTGAAGTTCTCCCAGGTCCAGTCCTTGGGCCAGAACGTGGGGGTGCCGGTGCGGAAGGTCTCGGGGCTCTTGAACGCCAGCGAGGTCATCCAGAGCAGGGGGAAGGCGGCCCAGGCCAGGATCACCACGCCCCAGGCGGTCCACCAGTTGCTGGTCTTCTGGCCCGCCATCAGGCGTCACCCCGGACCTGGCTGAGGTCGGTGCGGAACACCTTGATGAAGATGAAGGCGATCAGCACGACGGTCCCGAACAGGAGGACCGACACGGCCGAGCCCGCCCCCAGGTTCACCAGGGTGACGTTCTGGCGATAGGCGAGGAACGACAGCGTCTCGGTGTTGTTGGCCCCACCCGTCATCACGAACGGGTTGTCGAAGATGCGCCACGCGTCGAGGGTGCGGAACAGCACCGCCACCATGATCGCCGCCTTCATGTTGGGCAGGACCACCTTGCGGAGCCGTTGCCACGCGGTGGCGCCGTCGACCTTCGCCGCCTCCTGCAGCTCCTCGGGCACCTGCACCAGGCCGGCCAGCAGCAGCAGCGAGATGAACGGGGTGGTCTTCCAGATCTCCGACAGCGTGATCACGAACAGCGACGACCAGCGCTGCCCGAACCAGTTGAAGTCGTCGAGGCCGAACCACTGGTTGACGAAGCCCGAGTCGAGCTGGAAGGCGTAGCGCCACACGAACGCCGACACGACCGTGACGATGCCGTAGGGCACGAGGATCGCGGTCCGGATGATCGAGCGCCCGAGCAGGATCCGGTACATCACCCAGGCGAACCCGAAGCCGAGGACCAGCTCGACGGCCACGCTGATGACCGTGATGATGGCCGTCGTCGACACCGAGCTCCACCAGACGGGATCGGTGAGCACCACGAAGTAGTTCTTCAGGCCGACGAACTCGCGGCCATCGGGGTCGGTGAGCCGGTAGCGGTAGAGCGAGAGGACGAGGGCGTAGGCCAGCGGGTAGGCCGTGACCAGGATCATGACGAGGAACGCGGGAGCCGACAGGCGCAGCCCCAGGCGACGCTCGTGGCGCAGCCGGTCCGAGGTCTTGGGCGCCGCGGCCGGCTCGCCGACGGGTGCGGCCACGTCGGTCACAGCAGCCGGTCCCCGCTGAGCACCTCGCCCATGTACTGGTCGGTCTCCTCGGGGGTGCCGGGTGCCTCGACCGAGTCGGCGGGGTGCCAGGTGCGCTGCACCGAGGTCGACACGTCGCCGTAGTACGGCGTGATCGGGCGGGGCGCGGCGTCGTTGATCGAGTCACGGATGAGGTCGGCCATCGGGAAGGCCTCGCGGACCGCCGGGTCGTCGTAGGCCGCGTCGCGCGCCGCGGGGTTGCCCGACTCGACCATGTACTGGATGTTGTGCTCGACGGAGGTGATGCACCGGACCGCGTCGATGGCCTCGTCGGGGTGGTTGGTGAAGTTGCCGATCGCCAGGTTGATGCCGCCGAGCGGCGGGGCACTGGGGTGCTCCGCGTCGGTGCGGGGGTAGCGGGCCCAGCCGATGTCGTCGACCACCTCCTGGTCGAGCGCCCCGCTGTCCACCTCGCCCTTGGCCGCGGCGTACACGTAGGGCCAGTTGACCATGAACGAGCCGTCGTCGCCCTGGAACAGCGACCGGGCCTCCTCCTCGCCGGCGGTGGTGATGTCGGCCGGTGCGGCCGACGAGTGGGCCAGGCGGTGGATAACGTCGGCGGCCTCGTCGCCCGCGGGCGACGCCATCGAGGGCGTGGCGTCGGCGCCGCGGTCGGCGTGCTCGATGATCGTGCCACCGGCGGACGAGATCAGCGCGTTGATCCACACCATGTACCCCTCGTAGCGCCGCGCCTGCACGCCGATCCGCTTGTCCACCGACTCGGCGGCGTCGATCATCTGGTCCCAGGTGAAGCCGGCGTCGGTGGGATCGACGCCGGCCTGCTCGGCCACCGACTTGCGGAACCACAGCAACTGGGTGTTGGCCCAGAACGGCGTGGCCACCAACTCGTCGTGCCAGAAGGCCGTCTCGAGCGGGGCGTCGAGCACGCCATCGGTGAGCGCCGTGACGTCGCCCTGGTCGGTGATCGCCAGGAGGTACCCGGCGTTGGCGAACTCGGCGACGAACGGAGGGTCGAGGCTCATGAGGTCGACCGACGAGTCGCCCGCGGCCAGGCGGCGCACGAGTTGCTCACGCTGCGCGTCGGCGTCGTTGGGGAGCACCTGCGTCTCGATCGTGTAGGCGCCGTCCGCGTCGTCCGTGCACTCCTCGGCCAGGGTCTGCTGGCCGCCGTTGTCGGGGTTCGTGTACCACACGAGGGTGGGGACGCCGCTCTCCTCCCCCGAGCACGAGGCCAGCAGCGCGGCGCCCAGGGCGACGACGAGCAGGGGCCACGACCGCCGGCGCCCGAACGCTCCCAGCTGGATCATTGCTTCCCCCTTGGTGACCTCATCAAAGACGCACCGGTGATCGATGTCAATGACCAGCGCAGCCGCCCGATCGTGCTCGATCGGGCGGGCGACGTGCCCGGCGGCCCGGACCACCTACGCTCGCCCGGGTGAGCACCACGGGTCACGAGCCCCTCCAGGACGTCACGATCATCGGCGCCGGCATCGTGGGGTGCGCGCTCGCCCACGAGTTGAGCCGGTACGACCTGGCCGTCACGCTCCTCGAGCGGGCCACCGAGGTGGGCTTCGGCACCAGCAAGGCCAACAGCGGGATCATCCACGGTGGCCACCACGCCGCTCCCGGCACCTTGAAGGGCCGCCTCGAGTGGGCCGGGAACCAACTGTGGGACGGGCTCTGCGACGAGCTCGGGTTCGGCTTCGCTCGTGTCGGCGAGCTCACCGTGGCGCTCACCGACGAGGACCAGCCCGCCCTGGACCGCCTCCTCACCCACGCCGAGGCCAAGGAGGTGCCCGGGGTCGAGCAGTGGACACGCGATCAGGTGCTGGCCGCGGAGCCGGCGCTCAACCCAGCCCTCGTGGGCGCGGTGCACGCCCCGACCACCGGGGTGATCAACCCGTACGAGGCCTGCTTCGGCCTGGCCGAGAGCGCCGTGGCCAACGGCGTGCGCCTCCGCACCGACTGCCCGGTGCTGGCTTTGTCCACCGACGGCGAGATCTGGACCGTCACCACCCCCGACGGGCCGATCCGCAGCCGCTTCCTGCTGAACGCCGCCGGCGTCGCGTCCGATGCCATCGCCGCCATGGCCGGGGTCGGCGACTTCGCGATCCGGCCGCGCAAGGGTGAGGAGTACCTGCTCGACAAGCGCCTGGCCGGGCTCGTGTCCAAGGTGATCTACCCCTGCCCCACGCCCACCAGCAAGGGCACGCTCGTCATCCCGACCTATGACGGGACGATCATGATCGGGCCCACCGCCGACTCGGTGGACGACCTCGACGACCTGGCCACCTCGGCCGACGGTGCCGACCGGATCCTGGCCGCCGCCCGCCGCCTCGTCCCCGGCATCAGCGAGCGCGACATCATCGCCCAGTTCGCGGGGCTTCGGGCGGTCCTCGACAGCGAGGACTTCCTCATCGGGCCCACCGAGGCGCCCGGGTTCGTGAACGTGGCGGGCATCCAGTCGCCGGGGCTCACGGCGGCCCCGGCCATCGCCCTCCACGTCGTCGGGTTGCTCGGCGACGCCGGGCTCGACCTCGTCGCCCACGGCGAGCCGCCACGCATCGCCGCACCCGTGCGGTTCTCGACGCTGGGCCCCGACGAGCAGGTGGCCCTGGCCGCGACCGAGCCGGGCCACCGCAGGATCGTGTGCCGCTGTGAGTTCGTGACCGAGGCCGAGGTCCGTGACGCCGCTCGCCGGGGTGCACGGACCCTCGACGGGATCAAGTTCCGCACCCGGGCGGGGATGGGCCGGTGCCAGGGTGGGTTCTGCACCGACCGTTGCATGGGCCTGCTGGCCGAGGAACACCACCTGGACCTCACCGAGATCACCAAGCGAGGCGGTGGCTCGTGGCTGGTGCTCGACCGGGCGGAGTTGCACCGCACGCCGGCCGGGCCGCGGGGTGCACCGTGATCGACGCCCGGGCCCATCTGCTGCACGACCGGTACGACGTCGTCGTCGCCGGGGGAGGGCCCGCGGGACTGGGCGCGGCGGTGGCCGCCCGTGAGGCCGGCGCCGAGCGGGTGCTGGTGGTGGACCGTGAGCCCGACGCCGGCGGGATCCTGCTGCAGTGCATCCACCCCGGCTTCGGCCTGCACCGATTCGGCGAGGAGCTCACAGGGCCCGAGTACGCGCACCGGGTGCTCGCCGAGGCGCTCGACGGCGGTGTCGACGTGCTCAGCGACGCCTACGTGCTCGACGCCGGCCACGGGAGGGCACGGCTGCTGTCGACCGAGCACGGGGTGGTCTCGATCGACGCCGCGGCCACGGTGCTGGCCATGGGCGCACGCGAGCGCACCCGCAGCGCGGTCCGGATCCCCGGCGACCGGCCCGCCGGTGTCTTCACCGCCGGCCTCGCCCAGCGGCTCGTCAACCTCCGCGGGCTGCTCCCGGGGCGCCGCGTCGCCATCCTCGGCTCGGGCGACATCGGCCTGATCATGGCCCGGCGGCTGGCGTTGGAGGGCGTCGAGGTGGTCGGCGTGTTCGAGCTGCAAGCTCATGCCAACGGGCTCACCCGCAACATCGTCACCTGCCTGCACGACTTCGACATCCCGCTGCACCTGTCCACCACCGTGGTGGGGATCCACGGACGCGACCGGGTCGAGCGGGTGACGGTGGCGCCGGTCGACGACCACCTGCGACCGATCCCGGGCCGGAGCTGGGAGGTTCCGTGCGACACGCTGCTCGTCTCGGTGGGCCTCGTGCCCGAGAACGAGCTGTCCCGGCAGATGCGCCTGCGGCTCGACCCGGTCACCCAGGGGCCCGTGGTCACCAGTTCCATGGAGACCTCTCGCGACGGGGTCTTCGCCTGCGGGAACGTGGTGCACATCCACGACCTGGTGGACTTCGCCAGCGCCGAGGCCGCCCTGGCCGGCGGCGAGGCCGGTCGCTACGCCACCGGGCACCGTCCCGTGGCCGACAACGTGCGCCTGTCGGCGGGCACCAACGTGTCCTACGCGGTGCCCCAGACGGTGTCGACCCATCGGGAGCAGACCGTCTACCTGAGGGTGCGGCGCCCGATCGAGAAGGCGCTCCTGCGCCTCAGCACACCGGACGGGCAGGTGGTGCACGAGCGGAGGCTGCGGTATGTCGTCCCTGCCGAGATGGTGAACCTTCGCCTGCGTCCCGCCCTGTTGGAGGGCTTCCACGGCGACGTGTTGCAGGTGGAGGCGCTGCCACGATGACCGGATCGACGCCCGTCCCCGATCCGGCGACCCGCAGCTACCTCTGCATCGGGTGCCCGCTGGGCTGTCGCCTCGAGGTCGACGAGTCGCCCGAGGGCGACATCCTCGAGGTGCGGGGCTTCGCCTGCCGGAAGGGCAAGGAGTACGCGGTGCAGGAGCACACCGACCCGCGGCGGCTGGTCACCACGACCGTGGCCGTGGACGGTGCCCACTGGCCCCGCCTGCCCGTGCGCACCGTCGAGGCGGTGCCGAAGGACCGTGTCCGTGACGTGTGCCTGGCCCTCGACGGGGTGCGCGTGGTCGCGCCGGTGCACATCGGCGACGTGATCGTCGCCGATGTGCTGGGCACGGGCACCGACGTGGTGGCCACCCGGGACCTGCCGGCCAGGGCGCCGGCGGCCGGCACGCCATGATCATGGGGTGACCGGCGCCCGCCCACTGTCCCTCGAGTTCGTGACGTCGGCCCCCCGGGCCGAGGACCTGCCGGACAACGACGCCGAGGTGGCCGTCGTCGGTCGCTCCAACGTGGGCAAGTCCTCGCTGCTGAACGCGCTGGCCAACCGCAAGCGCCTCGCCCTGGTCTCGAAGACCCCGGGGCGAACCCAGTTGCTCAACTGCTTCACCCTGGGCGACGGGCGGGCGGTGATCGACTGCCCCGGCTACGGCTACGCGTCGGCGCCGGCCGCAACCCGGGCGCGCTGGCAGCAGATGATGGAGGACTACCTGCTCACCCGCGGGCAACTGGTGATGATCCTGGTGCTGGTCGACGGCGAGATCGGGCCGACGAAGCTCGACCTGCAGATGCTCGAGTGGCTGCGCGCCAACGTGTTGCCGCATGTGGTGATCGCCACCAAGCACGACAAGGTGAAGGCCTCGAAGCGCCAGAAGCGCAAGAAGGACCTGGCGGCCGCCTGCCGGCTGGAGCCGGGTGACGTGGTGTGGGTCAGCGCCGCCAACGGCACCGGCATCGACCGCCTGCGGGGCCTGGTGTGGGAGTGGCTCCAGGGTTGAGCCCGCCGGCACGAGTGGCCTCTCACCCGATGCTGGGCGGCCGCTAGGGTCTCGCCCCGATGGGTGAGGACGGGCCCGGGGCGCTCACCGTGCCCGGCTACGAGGTGGGGGAGCCGCTCGGGAGGGGCGGCTTCTCGGTCGTCTACCGGGCGCGGCAGGTCGCGGTCGGGCGTGAGGTCGCGCTCAAGATCCTCACCGCCGTCGACCTCGACGCCGACGGCCAGCGCCGCTTCGAGCGCGAGTGCCAGGCGCTGGGGGCGCTGTCCTGGCACCCGAACATCGTGGTCGTCCACGACGCGGGCCGCACCGACCAGGGCCAGCCCTACATCGCGATGGAGCACCTCCCCGGAGGCTCGTTGCGAGATCGTGTGGACCGTGAGGGCCCCCTGCCGCCCACGGTGGTGGCCGACATCGGGGTGCAGGCGGCGTCGGCCCTGCAGGCCGCGCACGACCAGGGCCTGTTGCACCGCGACGTGAAGCCCGACAACCTGCTGATCGACGCGATGGGCCAGGTCCGCTTGGCCGACTTCGGCATCGTCGGCAACCTCGGCACCGCGCCGACCCAGGACGGGACGCTCAGCGCCACCCTGCTGCATGCGGCCCCGGAGGTGCTGGAGGGTCACCCCGCCCAGGTGACCGCCGATGTCTACTCGCTCGGCTCCACGCTCTTCGCGCTGGCCGATGGTCGGGCCGCGTTCGGCCGCCAGCCGTCCGACTCGGTGGCGGCGCTGTTGGTGAGGGTGCTGCGCGAGCCGGTCCCCGACCTGCGCGAGCGGGGTGTGCCGGATGCGTTGGCCGGCGCGATCGAGCAGGCGATGGCCAAGGATCCCGCCGAGCGCTTCAAGACGATGACCGCCTTCGGGGCGGCCCTCGATGCCTCCACGGGGACCGCGCCGCCACGAGCGGCACGCCCGCTCGACGCCCACACCGTGCACCGCGGGTCGGCGCCGGACCCGGAACCGCCGCCGACGGTCGCGCCCCTGGAGCCGCCGCCACCACCACCACCACCGCAAGCGCCACCGGCACCGAGGCGACCACGCCGGGTGCCCGTGGTCGTGGCCGGGGCGGCGATCGTGCTGCTGGTGGTCGGGGCCGCCGTGCTGTTCGCCGTGACCCGCGCGGGCGACGGCGGCGGTGGGGGTGCCCCGGCCAGCACCACGGTCCCCTCCGGCCCGCCGGTCGACGATGCCATCATCGACGTGGGTGGCTCGGTGGGGTCGGTGGCGATCGCCGAGGACGGCTCGGTGTGGGCGGCAGGAGACTCGCTGGCCCGGATCGACCCGGCGACGAACGAGGTGGTCGACCGCCTGGCCGGCCTGTCACCCACCGACGTGTCGATCGGGGACGGTGGCATGTGGGCCACCGACTTCGACAGCGGTGACGTCGTGCGGGTGGATCCCTCGCTCGGTGAGGTGACGGCCAGGGTGGACATGGGTGAGATCGCGGGTGGGGCACCCGACGGCCTGACGGTGGCCGAGGGGGCGGTGTGGACGGCCAACGGTGTCGCCGCCACCATGACGCGCATCGACGGTGTGTCCGCCGAGGTCACCGGCACCAGCGAACCGGTCGGCCCGGCGTTGGCCGTGGCGGTCGGCGAGGGCTCGGTGTGGCTCCTCACCGAGCAGTCGCTCGCCGTGTTCGACCGGTTCGCGGTCGAGCCGTCCCCCCTGTCGCAGTTCGACGTCCTCGATGCCAGCGACATCGCCATCGGTGAGGGATCGGTGCGGCTGACGAGCTCGGCCCGGGGCACCGTCACCCGGCTCGACCCGAGCAGCGGGGAGGTGATCGACGTGATCGACGTGAGCGACGGGGCCGACGCCATCGCGGTCGGTGCCGGCGCGGTGTGGGTGACGTCGGTGGCCGAGAGCACCCTCAGCCGCATCGACCCGACCGCCAACGAGGTGGTCGACACCGTGACGGTGGGCGGGAGCCCGGTGGACGTCGCGGTCGGCGACGACTCGGTGTGGGTCGCGAACCTCGATGACGGCACGGTGAGCCGGGTCGCGCTCCCGTCGTGAGCGGTCGGCCGGCTGGAGGGCCGCCCGGCCTACCCGGTCAGGCGGGCTGGCTCTGCAGGGCCGAGCCGGCCACCTGGCCGGTACGGACCCACTCGCGCGCCAGGGCCTGCTTCACCTGGACGAGGCGCCGCACGTCGCGGGCGTCGATGTCGTAGCGGTCACGGCGGTAGCTCGCGATGTGGCCCGGTGTCCAGAGGTGGGCTCGGTGCGCCTCGAGGTCGAGGTACGCCTCGCGCAGTTCGTCCTCGGTGGGTTGGGCCTCGAGCCATGCGAGGAAGGACTGGTCGTTCCAGTCCGGGTTGAAGGTCATCTGTCGTCTCCGTTGACGTTGTGTTGTTCTCTTCGAGACTAGCGATAGCCCCAGTCGGATCATCGGCCGTTTCGGTGAAGCCGGGATGAATTGACGATTCGGCCCACGGCCGGGTCGTTCGGGGCGCCATGGCGGGGTCGCCGGCCGGTGGCGAGTAGCGTCGCCGCAGGCAGCGACCGGGGGGAGGGCGCATGGACGGACCAGTCGTCGTGGGCACAGACGGATCGGCGAGAGCGGGCCAGGCGGTCGAGGCCGCCATCGAGATCGCGGTCGCGTTCGAACAGCCCCTCGTCATCGTCGAGGCCTACCACCCCACCACCGACCTGCCCAAGGGCCTCCCGCCCGAGCTCGCCGACGTGGTGACGCCGATGACCGGCATCGAGCACACCCTCGGGGACGCGGTGAGTCAGGCGGAGGCGGCCGGCGCTCGGGTGGAGGCCCGATCGGTGGCCGGCGATGCGGCGGACGTCCTGTTGACCGTGGCCGAGGAGGTGGGCGCCGGCCTCATCGTCGTCGGCAACAAGGGCGTCGGGTCCCTGAAGCGGTTCGTGCTGGGCAACGTGCCCGCCAAGGTGGTGCACAGCGCGCACTGCTCGGTCTACATCGTGCACACCAGCTGACCGCTCGACCGGGGCGGCCACGACAGCGTGCCCGCCCGCCCCATCGCCGATCCTGTCGGAGGGCCCACGTACGGTGGGACGCATGGCCTTCGGACAAGCAGCAGGACCGCCCGCGGCGGCGCGGCGGGTGGCCGAGTTGGCGGCTCTGCTCGACGAGCGGGGCTACGCGACGTTCCGCGAGGCCCGTCACCCGTTCGGGCTCACGCAGCGCCAGGCCGGGGGCAAGTTCACCAACGACGAGGTGGACGAGCTGATCGCGCGCCTCGAGGCCGACACCGACGACGGTGCCGAGCCGGCCGCGGCATCCCGGGGAGCACCGCCGGCCGCGCCGTCGCCTGATCGTGATGCTCGCCGGCGGTCCCGCCAGGAGGAGGTCGTGGTCGGCATCGACGCCGACATCCTGGCCACCGAGCTGGTGAACCGCGGCTGGTGTTGCATCCCTCCGGCCTGACCGCCCGTCGACCACCATCGGCAGCCGGCTAGTATCTGGCACGACAACTGTCAGTTTCTCCGACGCGGCCGGCGCCTCCGGCCGGGAAGGGCCGGCCATGGCGGTCAACCCCAACCTGACGATCCGCTACGCCGACGTCGACCTGGAGTACGAGCGGGTCCTGGCGGGCACGGCCCCCGAGGACGACGGGCCGGTCTGGATGGTCAACCTGATGAAGTACCGGCCCGTGGCCGAGTACGCCGACGGGCGGGCGAGCACCTTGTCGGGCGAGGAGGCCGACGACACCTACGCGCCGTTCGAAGCCTTCGCCGAGGTCGGCGCCGAGTTGGTGTTCCTCGCCGAGGTCGAGATGCAGTTGCTGGGTGATCACCCGCAGTGGGACCGGGTGGCGGTGGTGAAGTACCCGACGGGCCGGGCCTTCGTGGACATGACACAGCTCCCGGCCTTCGAGTCCAAGCACGTCCACAAGGACGCGGGCATGGAACGGACGATCGTGATCGGGGCGCGTCCCCGACCGTGGCCCGAGGCCCCCGGGCAACCCGAGTGGACGGAGGTGCCGCACCCCCCGACCGGGGACGACCCGCCCATCGTCGTGCTGCACGTGCTGCGCTTCCACGAGGGCCCGGCGGGGTCGACGATGGCGCGCTACGAGGACGCCGCCGGCTCGGTGGCGGTACCCCACGGGGTGCGCATCGCCGGCTGGCTCGCGGCCGAGGGCACCATCCTCGGCGACGGTCGCTCGTGGGACGAGGTGCGCTTCAACGCCTTCCCGAGCCGCGCCGCGTTCTTCGCGGTCGCCGCCGATCCGGACCGGGTGGCCGCCGAGGCGGCCTTTCGCAGCACGGCCGTGGCCGACACCTACAGCCTCCTGCTGCGCCCGATGATCGACCGGTTGCAGGAGTCGTTCACGGCCTGACGGCGACTGCGTGGTGCCGATGGGTCAGGCGGGCGTGAGGGACCCGCTGCGGACGTCGAAGATGAAACCGCCCACCTGGAGCTCGGCGGGGAGCAGGGCACAGTCGGTGATGCGCCGGAGATCCTCGCTCAGTGTGGCCCGCTGGTCGGTGCTGGACAGGAATTCCCAGCCGGCGGCATCGACCCCGCGTGCGGCGCCGATGGTGGCGCGCAGCTCCTCGTCGGTGGTGCCCACCATGGCGCACTCGGTGTGCTGCACGACGCACACCCGGTGCACGCCCAGCAGGTTGGCGGCCAGCACCAGCGAACGCAGGGCGTCGTCGGTCACCCTCGCCCCGGCGTTGCGGATGATCTTGGCGTCGCCGGCCTGGAGGCCGAGCATGCGCAGCGGGTCGATGCGCGAGTCGATGCAGGTGATCACGGCCAGGCCACGCGCGGCGACACCCGCGACACCCGAGTCGTGGAACTCCTGCTGATAGCGGTCGTTGGCGGCCAGCAGATCGTCGAACATCGGAGCGGGACCCTAGCGGCTGCGGACGCGTTTCACGGCTCGTTGATGGAGCCGGTGATCACGTTGGGTGCGGTGCTGGTGCCGCCGAAGTAGAAGCCCGACGCCCACTTCAGGGCCGTCGTCGACGCCGCGGGGCATTGGCGGGGGAGGGTGGCGGTCGCGCTGCGACTGCCGGGGCCCGCCACCCGGAACTCGTAACGCTGGTGGTCGGCCGAGACGGCCAACTCGAACCAGAGCGGCACGCCGGCGTCGACCTGGGCCTCGCTGAGGGTGACGATCGGCGTCGGTGGGGTGAGGTGGACCCCGTTGTTGTTGGCGTACGCGGTCACCTCGAGCCGGCGGGGCACCAGGTCGGTTCGCCAGCGCCAGCCGAACATCCAGCCGTTCTGCGAGAGGTCCAGGTTCGGGATCCCGTTGACCGGGCAATCGGAGAGCCCGGGCAGCTTGTTCCAGTCGAACTGGTCCTCGGGCTGGGTGGGGTTGGTCAGCACGTACTTCGCGGTCGCGTCGAACAGGAAGTGGAAGCGGCGCCCGGCGATCGAGGTGAAGCCGGCGACGGGGGCCGTCGCCTGCGCCCCGCGGGCCACGGTCGCCGAGTGGGCGCCCGTGGCGATGGTGTAACGCGACCAGCCCGGCCCGGGCGCCGGTGTGGGGAAGGCGGGCAGGCAGGGGACGGGCGCGTCGGGGTTCCCGCACTGCAGCGGCGTGAGCGATCCCTGCACCTCGGTGTCGCTCGCGGCGGCCACGGACACCGGTGCCGCTCCGGCGTAGTCGGCGCTCCCGTCCCAGTACTCGACCCCGCGACCCCCTTGGGCGTCGACGAAGGCGACGCGGTACGTGCCGGGGGCAAGGCCGGTGAGCCGCCACGTGCCGTCGGACGCCGTGGTCGTGGCCCGGACCTCGGAGGGGCCGATCCCGAGCACCCAGGCCCCGCCGACCGGGTCGGTGCTGTCGTCCTCTCGCACGGTGCCCGTCAGCGTGCCCATGGCGGCGGCGAGGGTCTCGTCCACGACGGTCGGGCCGTCGACGTCGACGGGCGTGGCCCGACCGAGGCCGGTGCGGTCCTGATCGTCGTACCACTCCATGGCGTGGGCCCCGGTGGGGTCGACGAACTCCAGCACGTAGCGGCCCGGCGCGAGCCCCACCGAGTAGGCGCCGTCGGCCCCGGTGCGACTACCGCCGGCGACCTGCATCGTGGCGGCGTCGAGGGCGACCACCCACGCCTCGCCGATCGGGGCGCCGGTGCCCACCTCGGCCACCGTGCCGTGGATGCTCGCGGTCGGCGACGGTGGGGGAGGCCACACCGCGAGCGCGGTGGCGACCTCGGTGGTGGCGCCCGCGGCGACCGTCACGGTCGACGCCCCGCCTGGGCCGGGCGAGTCGTCGTGGAACTCGGGTCGGTGGGCACCGGTGGGGTCGAGGGTGACGACGAAGTGAGCTCCCGTCGCGAGGCCGTCGATCGAGTAGGCGCCGGACGCGTCGGCGACGGTGCCCGCCTCCACTGCCGCGGTGGTGCCCGACAGGATCGCCACCCACGCACCCGGCACCGGCGCGCCGGTCCCGTCCTCGGTGACCACCCCGGCGACACGACCCGAGCGTGGTGCCAGCGCGGGGTCGGCCCGCACGGTGCCCGTCGCGCCGACGGTCACCACGGTGGGCGCACCGTGGAAGCCGGCGACGTGGCCGCCGCCCGGATCGATCGCGTAGAGGAAGTACGGGCCGGGGGCCAGGCCGTCGAGGGTGTAGGCACCGTCGCCGGCGGCGACGGTGCCGCCCGCGAGCGAGAAGTCACCGGTCCGCAGCGCGGCGACGTGTGCGCCGGCCACGCCGGCGCCGGTGACCGCGTCGACCACGGTGCCCTGCAGCACGGGCGGGGTCTGGGCGTGGGCGGCGGGCGGCACGAGCGGCAGGAGCGCCACGGCGACGGCCACGGTCCCGAGCAGCCTCCACGCCGCCGCCGCTCGGTCCCGTCGTGTGCGCATGCGTCGTCAGTATCGCCCAACTCGCCGCGGGTGCCGGCCTGGCCGCCGAGCAGGGCATCACCGGTAGCCTGCGTCCCCGTGAGCAGGGACCTCGGGACCCCGGGCGACGCCGAGGTGCTCATCGAGCACCTCGGGCTCGAGCCGCACCCCGAGGGCGGCTGGTTCCGTGAGACCTGGCGCGATCCCGACCGCGACGGTCGGCGGGGGAGTGGCACGGCCATCTACTACCTCCTCCGTGCGGGCGAGCACTCGCACTGGCATCGCGTGGATGCCACCGAGATCTGGCACCACTACGCCGGCGGCCCCCTCGAGCTCTCGGTGGCCGGCGAGCACCCGGTGCTGCTCGGTGTCGACGTGACGGCCGGCCAGGTTCCCCAGGCGGTGGTGCCGGCGGGCGCCTGGCAGTCCGCCCGACCCCTCGGCGCGTTCGCCCTGGTGGGCTGCACCGTGTCGCCGGCGTTCCGCTTCGAGGGCTTCGAGCTCGCGCCCGACGGCTGGTCGCCAGCTTCCGGCGGCCTCGACCTGCTCAGCCCGTGAAGCGCGGTGCCAGCGGCACTGGTGCAGGTGCCGGTGCCGGTGCCGGTGGCGATGGATCTATGCACGACGGCGTGGATTCGAGGAAGCGCAACGCGGCGGTTGCGTCGCTGCCGACCTGGTACGCGGGATCGGGGTCGATGGTGACGGTGACCGATGTCAGCGGCCCGGCCGTGCCGAGTCCGAGGGGCACCACCTCGACGATGGCGTTGCCCTCGCCGTCGGCGAACTCGACCGAATCGGGGATGGCTTCGTAGTCGACGCCGGCGACGGCGTCGCCGCCGACCGCGAAGGGAACGGTCAATGCCCCGGTGGTCTCGTCCCGGGTGAACACGAACGCACCCGGAGTGGCCACTGGCGATCCCGTGCAATTCCCCTCGATCGTGGCCACGCTCGGGTCGGCGACGACCGACACCGTCGGCTGGACCTGTGCTCCCGCAGTGCCCAGCCACGCCGTCACGGCGAGGATCGCTGCGGTCCCGGTCAGTATTCGCTGGATCAGGCGCATGCGCATCGGGCGACTGTAGCCCGACGGTTGCGGTGGGTGGGTGTCGGAACGGCCGTGGTCGCGCCGGGCGACCGTTAGCGTGGCTGGGGTGACCACTGGCGACTACCCGGCCGAGTGGGAGGCCGACGTGGTGCTCGCCGACGGCGCCACGGTGCACCTCCGACCCATCCGGGCCGACGACGCCGATGTGCTGAACGCCCTGTTCGGCCGCCTGTCCGACGACACGATCCAGTATCGGTTCTTCGCGCCGCTCCGCCAGCTCAGCGAGGCCTGGCTCGAACGGCTGACCCACGTCGACTACGACGACCGCATGGCCCTGGTCGCCGAGTTGGGCGACGACCTGGTGGCGGTCGGGCGCTACGACCGGCTGCCCACGGGCACCGAGGCCGAGGTGGCGTTCACGGTGCAGGACGACCAGCAGGGCCGGGGCATCGGGACGATCCTCGTCGAGCACCTGGCCGCGGTGGCCCGCGAACGGGGCATCGACACGTTCCGCGCCGCTGTCCTTCCGGGGAACCGGCGGATGTTGGACGTGTTCCGCGACACCGCGTTCGACGTGCGGCAGCGCTTCGACGGCGGCGTGATCCAGGTCGAGTTCCCCATCGCCACCACCGACGCCGCCGCGTCGGCGTCGGCGTTGCGTGACCGGGTGGCCGAGGCCCGGTCGATGGCCCGGCTGCTCGCGCCTTCGTCGATCGCGGTCGTCGGCGCCGGGCGCCACCCCGGCACCATCGGCCACGAGGTCTTCCGCAACCTGCTGAGCGGTGGCTTCACGGGGCCGGTGTACCCGGTGAACCCCGGCGCACCCTCGGTCGCCGGCGTGTGCGCCTATCCCTCGGTGGTCGACATACCCGGCGACGTGGACCTGGCGGTGATCGCCGTGCCCGCCGACGAGGTGCTCGAGGTCGTGCGCGACTGCGCCCGGCGGAAGGTGCACGGGCTGGTGGTGATCACCGCCGGGTTCGCGGAGTCCGACGACGGTGGCGGGCGTCAGCGAGAGATCGTGGCCCTGAGCCGGCGCAGTGGCATGCGCCTGATCGGCCCGAACTGCATGGGCATCGTCAACACCAACGCGACGGTGCGCATGAACGCCACGTTCGCGCCGTTCGTCCCCGTGCCCGGCCGGGTGGCGTTCGCCTCGCAGTCCGGCGCCCTGGGCATCGAGCTGTTGAGCCGTGCGGGCGACCTGGGCCTCGGCGTGTCCAGCTTCGTGTCGCTCGGCAACAAGGGCGACGTGAGCAGCAACGACCTCCTGCCCTACTGGCAGGACGACCCCGACACCGACGTGATCCTGCTGTACCTCGAGTCGTTCGGGAACCCCCGGAAATTCGGCCGGCTGGCCCGCGACATCGCCCGCACCAAGCCCATCGTCGCGGTCAAGAGCGGGAGGAGCCGCACCGGCATGCGGGCGGCGTCGTCCCACACCGCGGCCTTGAGCAGCCCCGACGACACGGTGGGGGCGCTGTTCCGGCAGGCGGGCGTCATCCGCGTCGACACGTTGGAGGAGCTGTTCGACACCGCCCAGGTGCTCGCCCACCAGCCCCTTCCGGCGGGCCGGCGACTGGCGATCGTGAGCAACGGCGGCGGCCCTGCCATCCTGGCCGCCGACGCCTGCGACGCCCACGGCCTGGTGGTTCCCGAGCTGTCTTCGGCCACGCAGGCACGGTTGGCCGCGGTCACCTCACCGGCCGCCACGGTCGCGAACCCGGTCGATCTGGTGGCATCGGCGACCGCCACGGACTTCCGCGAGGCGCTCGACATCGTGCTGGCCTCGGGAGAGGTGGACGCGGTCCTCACCATCTTCGTGCCCCCCCTGGTCACCCAGGCCGACGACGTGGCCCGCGCCATCGTCGGGGTGGTCGGGGACACGGAGGTGACCATGGTGGCGTGCTTCCTGGGGCACGAAGGCGTTCCGGAGGCCCTGCGCAGCGACGAGGGCCGCGCCGTGCCCTCGTTCGCCTTCCCCGAGTCCGCGGTTCGGGCGCTCGGACGGGTGGTCGCCCACGCGGCGTGGCTGCGGCGTGATCAGGGCACCGTGCCCGAGCTCGCGGGCATCGACCAGGTGGCGGCCCGGGCCCTGGTCGACGCCTTCCTCGCCCGCCACCCCGAGGGCGGGTGGCTCGACCCCGACGAGGCCACCCGGCTGGTGGCCGCCTTCGGGGTGTCCTGCGCACCCACCAGGCGCGCCACGACGAGCGACGAGGCGGCCTCGCAGGCCGTGGCCCTCGGGTTCCCGCTGGCCCTCAAGGCGGGCAACGGGGCCATCGTGCACAAGAGCGACGTGGGAGCGGTCCGGCTCGACCTGGCCTCGGTGGACGAGGTGCGGTCGGCCTTCGACGACCTGGCGACCCGGCTGGGCGAGGAGATGGGTGGCGCCATCCTGCAGCCGATGGTGGCACCGGGGATCGAGACGATCGTCGGGATCCTCCAGGACCGCTCGTTCGGGCCGGCGGTGCTGTTCGGCATGGGGGGAACCACCGCCGAGCTGGTGCGGGACACCGCCATGCAACTCGTGCCCGTGACCGATGCGGATGCGCACGACCTGGTGCGGTCGCTGCGCACCTCACCGCTGCTCTTCGGGTACCGGGGGGCAGCGCCGTGCGACACCGGAGCGCTCGAGGACCTGCTCCTGCGGGTCGGCCTGATCGCCGACAGCCTGCCCGAGGTGGCCGAGCTCGACGCCAACCCGGTCGTCGTGTCGCCGACCGGTGCCGTGGCCCTCGACGTGAAGGTCCGCCTCGAGCCGATCCACCTCAACCACGACGGGCTACGAGCCCTGAACCCCGTCTGATCCCGCCGCCTCGGTCGCGGCGGGTGGCCGCCCGTCGGCTGGGTCAGGAGCCGGCCTCGGGCAGTGCTCGGCCGAACCGCGACCAGGTCCTCCAGTAGGCGTGGAGGCGCCGCCGGAAGGCCTTGGGCCGCTCGGCATAGACCTGCACGCCGAGCCCGAAGGCGTGGTCCTGCAGCGACGTGCGTGACCGGGCGGCGAGGGCGGTGGCCGCGGCCACCGCGTCGTCGCCACCGAAGGCGGCGGGGTCGACGTCGACCAGGTCGGTGAGGACGGCGAGGTCGTGGTCGTCGCCGAGGTCCTCGGACAGCACGTGCAGCAGCCGGGCGTCGGGGCCGAGCACGGCCGGCGCCCACGGCGTGAGCAGGCGAGTGGCGTACCAGAGGTCCTTCTCGCGCTTGCGCCACTCGTGCAGCGCCTCGTCGTCGCCGTCGTGGCGCGCCCGGTCCATGGCGTCGCGACCCCGGCGGTAGGTGGCGGTGATGCCGTCGATCACGACGTCGATGTCGTCGTCGAGCTCGCAGTCGGCCACCGTGGCGCGCAACGCCACCAGACCCTCGAGCGCATCGCGCACCTCGGCCTCGTGCGCGGCCACCGACTGGGTGGCCTCGTGCGCCCGCCGTGAGAGCTCCGCCCGCACCGCGAAGAGCCCACCGGTCTGGAGCTCACCCTCCACGTTGGCCAGCAGGTGGTCGAACGACGCCAGGGTGGCGTGTGCGTCACGGATCGGCGAGAGCTGCGCGGCGGCGTCGCCCGCGGCCCGGTTGATCACCCGGTAGGTCGCGCCGAGCCCCGGTCGCACCAGCCGGGCGAGGCCGCGGACCTTCTTGCAGCGCTTGCGGACGTCGTGGACCGTCGGCTCGATCCCTCGCTCGTGCGGATCGGTGAGCCCGGCGACGGCGCTGTCGAGCTCCTCGCCGGCGATGCGCCGGAAGCCGTCGGCCACGCCCTCGCCCACGTTCCACTGGTAGGTCAACGCGGTCGCCTCCGGATCTGGGGCACGGTCGCCCTGGGTGCAGTCTGCAACATGGCGGCGCGACCGGTCAGTCAGAGCGGGGCGGAGGAGCTGACGACGAAGCTGGCGACCGTGGTGACGCTGCCCCCGAGGTTGAGGGTGGCGACTCGCCGGGCACCCTCCACCTGGCACTCGCCGGCGGTGCCCGTGACCTGGCGGGCCGCGTCCCACAGCATGCGCACCCCGGTGGCGCCGACGGGGTGCCCGCAGGCCAGGAGCCCGCCGGAGGGGTTGACCGGCAGGTCGCCGCCCATCTCGGTGCGGCCCTCCTCGATCGCCTTCCAGCTCTCGCCGGGTGCCGTGATGCCCAGGTGGTCGATGGCCGCGTACTCGCTGATCGTGAAGCAGTCGTGGGTCTCCACCGCGTCGAGCTCGTCCACGGACGACAGGCCGGCCCGAGCGAAGGCGTCGAGGGCGGCCGCACGCATCTGGGGGAACACGTGGGACTGCTCGATGCTGGTGCTGAGCTTGCCGGCCATGGTCATCCGGGCGGTGCGGTGCCCCCACCCGTCGATGCGGGCGAGGTGGTCGACCGAGCGCCCGCGGCCGGCGGCCCACCGCTGGGCGTAGTCGGCGGTGGCCAGCACCACGGCGGCGGCGCCGTCGGTGACCTGCGAGCAGTCGTAGCGCCGGAGGCGACCCGCCACCACGGGGTTGAGCTCGTCATCGGCCTCGAAGGACGCGTCGCCGACCGACCAGGTGCGGGCCTGGGCGAGGGGATTGCGGCTGCCGTTGGTGAACGCCTTGCGGGCGATGGCGGCCAGGTGGGCATGGTCGAGGCCGTAGCGACGGTCGTACTCGTCGGCCACGTCGCTGAACAGCTGCGGCCACGGGTACTCGAGCCCGGCCACCTCGTCGTGGGCCCGGCCGGCCGCGCCCAGCGCCGACTGGGCGGCAAAGGCCCCATCGGCCCGCATGAGCTCCACGCCCACCACCAGCGCCACCTCGGCCCGTCCGGCGGCGAGGTCGGCCGCGGCGGCCAGCAGCGCCATGCTGCCCGAGGCGCAGGCGGCCTCGTGGCGGCTGACGCCGATGCCTTCCAGTTCCGGGACCGCGTCGACGAGCAGGCCGCCCAGGTGGCCCTGGCCCGAGTAGATCTCGGCCGCGAAGTTCCCCACGTGCGCCACCCCGACGTCGGTGGGACCGAGCGCGGCCGAGTCGAGCGCGCCGCACGCCGCCTCGCGCAGCAGATCGGTGAGCCCCAGCCCTTCGCGGGTGGCGTTGGTGGCGAAGTCGCTCTGGAACCCGCCGAGCACGAAGGGTGGGGACGGGGTCACGGTGGCGGTGTCAGCGAGCCGAGCGGGCCAGGTCCTCGGCCGGCACCCACCAGGTGTGGTAGCCGGCCGGTACCCGGCCCGGTACGGCCAGGCGGCACACCGGCTCGTCGCCCAGGCGCTCGGCGTCGAGGACGTGCACCTCGGAGCGGCCCGTGGCCTCCTCGACCACGAAGGTCACCAGGTAGCCGTCGCCCTCATCGGTGGCACCCACGCGCGGGCAGAACGACGCTTCGTTGCCGAACCAGCCCTGCGGCCAGGTGTGGGTGTCGGTGGCGCCCGTGTGCCGGTCGTGGCGCACGATCCCGTCGAATGCGAGGGTCGGTCGTTCGGCGAATCGCATCAGGTACGTGTAGCGGAACGGCCGACCGAACCGGCGCACGTCGATCGTCGGGAACTCGGCGATGGTGTCGTCGAGGCGTTGCTTGGTGATGGCACCCGAATCGAGGTGGAACGTCCACTCGGTGAGGTACGGCTGCAGTCGCAACATGGCGATCTGCGGCACGTCCGGCAGGTCGGGGGCGTTGCCCGGGTCGAACGACAGCGGATCGGGGATCTCGCACCCCAGCAGCTTGACCACGCCGTCGTCCGGGCCGCCCTCCTGCCACGCGTTGGCGACGTGGTACATGAAGCACGGGTCGGTCTCGAACCACCGCACGGGGGCGATGTCGGTCTCGGTGCCCGCGTGGCGGGGCACGAGACCGAAGCGGGCGGGCCGGTCGCGGTGGAACGCCAGCCGAGAGCGTCCGTCGTCGGTCTCCCACATGAACGGGAAGTCGAAGACGATGACGTGGTCGTCGGTGAAGGCCAGGTCGTGCTGCAGGCGGGGGCCACCGACCTCCACCGTCTGGCTGCGCACCACCTCGCCCTCGGGCGACACCACGCCGAGCGTGAGGTAGGGCGGTACCGGGTCGAAGTCGATGTACAGCAACTCGCCGGTGGCGGGATCGACCTTGGGGTGGGCGGCGATGTGGGTCTGGAGCGTGCCGCCGAAGTCCTGGCGGCCGATCGTCTCGAGGTCGGGGAGCGCGATGCGGTAGGCCTCGCCCCCGAGCCACCACAGGGCCAGGAGGTCGCCGTTGAACCAGACGAGGTCGGTGTTGCCCGTGTCCTTGAAGACGTCGGGGAACTTGGAGAAGTCGGGGGGCTCGAGGATGCCGGTCCACAGCGAGTGGCCCGCCTCCTCCTCCATCGCCAGCGCTCGGGTGCGGACGTAGCGATTGCGGTAGTGCGCGCCGTCTTCGTCGAAGTGGACGGCGTGGATCATGCCGTCACCGTCGAACCAGTGGTACCGGCCCTCGGGCTCGAAGCGGGGGTTGCTGCCGTTGCGCACGAACACGCCCCGCAGGTCGGCGGGCACCGCGCCGGCGACGACGGCCAGGTCCGCCGTGCGCTCGTCGTCGATGGGGGCGTAGAGGCCCTCGAGGTACGGCGAGCGCTGCTCGACCCTGGTCGTCATGGTCATCGATGTCCCCTGTCCGTGCTCATGCCCGCGGCGTGCTGCCTACTGTGGTCCCCGACCGCCGACCGTACCAACTGGCCCTGGTCGGCGGGAGCACTCGGCGAGGAGACCAACATGACGAACACGGCTGGGCAGCGGACCGGAGCGGCGGCACCCACCGACCGTGAACCCGAACGAGCATCGACGCAGGAGGTGCCGCGAGCATGAGCATCCTCCTGCACCCCGGCATGCTCGACCGCCCCTATCCCGACGACCGCAGCCGCGACGTGATGGCCAAGACCGTCGAGTGGTTCGAGCAGCGGGGCAAGGCCCGGCTGAAAGACGACGACCACGCCGCGGTCTGGTACCAGGACTTCCTCGACTTCGTGGCCGCCGAGGGCATCTTCGCCACGATGTGCACCCCCGCCGGCCTCGGTGCCGAGGACAGCCGGTGGGACACCTGGCGGATCTGCGAGTTCGCCGAGATCCTGGGCTTCTACGGCCTGCAGTACTGGTACACGTGGCAGGTCAGCGTGCTCGGCCTGGGCCCGCTGTGGATGTCGAAGAACCAGCCGCTGCGCGAGCGGGCCGCGGCGCTGCTGGCCGACGGCGGCATCTTCGCCTTCGGCCTGTCCGAGAAGGAGCACGGCGCCGACCTGTACTCCACCGACATGGTGCTCGAGCCGCAGGACGACGGCACCTACCGGGCCAACGGCGGCAAGTACTACATCGGCAACGGCAACCAGGCCGCCCTCGTCTCGGTGTTCGGCAAGCTCCCCGACGGCAACCCGGTGGCGTTCGCGGTCAGCTCGCAGCACGACTGCTACGAGCTCGTGAAGAACGTGGTGTGGAGCCAGAACTACGTGTCGGAGTTCCGCCTGCACGACTACCCGGTGACCGAGGACGACATCATCGCCGTCGGGGCCGACGCCTGGAACGCCGGGCTCAACACCGTCAACATCGGCAAGTACAACCTGGGCTGGGCATCGATCGGCATCTGCACCCACGCCATGTACGAAGCGGTCACGCACGCCCACAACCGCGTCCTGTACGGGCACCCGGTGACCGACTTCGCCCACGTGAAGCAGCTGTTCACCGACGCCTACGCCCGGCTGGTGGCCATGAAGCTCGTGGCCCTGCGGGCCGCCGACTACTTCCGTTCGGCCTCGCTCTCGGACCGCCGCTACCTGCTGTTCAACCCGGTGGTGAAGATGAAGGTCACCACCCAGGGCGAGGACGTGGTCAACCACCTGTGGGACGTGATCGCGGCACGCGGCTTCGAGAGGGACATGTACTTCGAGGCCGCGGCCCGCGACATCCGGGCCCTGCCCAAGCTCGAGGGCACGGTGCACGTGAACATCTCGCTGATCGTGAAGTTCATGCAGAACTACTTCTTCGACCCGGTCGAGGTGCCCGACGTGCCGCAGCGGGCCGACGCCGCCAACGACGACTTCCTGTTCGACCAGGGGCCCACCGGCGGGCTCGGCACCGTGCGGTTCGATGACTGGCGAGCGCCGTTCGCCGGCGTCGACGTGCCCAACGTGGCGGTGTTCCTCGAGCAGGCCGAGGTGTTCGTCCGCCTGCTCGGGGACGCGCCGCTCGACGAGGCCCAGTCACGCGACATCGACGTGCTGCTGGCGCTGGGCGAGATCTTCACGCTGGTGGTCTACGCGCAGCTCATCCTGGAGAACGCCGCCATCTACGACATCGACGACGACCTGGTCGACCAGATCTTCGACGTGTTGGTACGCGACCTCTCCCGCTTCGCCGTGCAACTGCACGGCAAGCCCAGCACCACCCAGGCCCAGCAGGACCTGTGCGTCGCCCTCATCCGCAAGCCGGCGGTCGACGCCGAGCGCTACGACCGGGTGTGGCAGGGCCAGGTCCTGCCCCTCTCGGGCGCCTACGAGATGCAGGGATGAGGGGTCAGTCGACGGGGGCGGTGGAGGCGAAGGCCCGGGCCCGGTCGAGGGCATCGGTGCGCTCGTCGCGGGCGGTGGTGCCCACCAGCACGTAGTCGTCGGCGAACTCGGCCCTCAGCTCACCGTCGTCGTCGAGCAGCCACGCCATGGCCAGGCGCCGGGGCACCCGCACCCGGTCGGGCCGCTCGAGGGTGCCGAACACGCGGTCCCACCACGGGACGCTCACCCCGTGGTTGGCCATCGGGTGGCCGAAGTGGTGGTGGAAGTGGTGGAGGCGGAGCCAGTGGGAGTAGGTGCCCGACGGCGCCCGCAGGTGGGCCTGGGCGTGCTGGTACTCGTAGTAGCCGTAGCCGACCGCCCAGCCCGCCGCCACGCCGAGGCCTACGGCCACCGAACCGGTGAGGTACCAGAACAGCGGCGTCCACACGAGCCCGCCCACGAGACCGATGCCGATCCAGCTGAGCACGTTGGTGTAGGCCAGGTGCCAGTCGGCGGTGACGTGGTGCAGGAGGTGCTCGCGGCTCATGATCCCCTTGCCGTGCAGCTCGTGCATGGCGAAGCGGTGGAGCAGGTACTCACCGAGGGTCCAGAGCAGCCATCCGACGGCGACGGCGAGCGGGAGGGAGAGGGCGAGGGGCACGATCGGTCCTTTGTGACGACGTTGGTGTGACGGAGCGGGTGTGACGGAGCGGGTGTGAGCGGATCTGGTGGGGTCAGAGCTGGTCGGCGACCCAACCCGCGCACAGGGTGCGGGCCGCGTCGAGATGGGTCGGGTCGGCGCCCCAGCCCCGCAGCAGCGCGCGCGTGAGCTCGGCGCCGAGGACGGCACCGCTGGTGGGCACCCCGGTGTCGAGGCGGTCGATCAGCAAGGCGCCGTTGAGGGCGGTGACCCACGCGAGCGTCCGCAGCACGTCGCCGTCGAGGGGATGGTCGAGCGGGTCGGTGGCCGGCGGGGGCGGCTCCAGCGCGCCCGCAGTGACGGCGTCGGCCAGCAGGCGCCGGGGACGGTCAAGCACGCTCATGGCCGCCGGCACCACCGTGGCGGCGTCCTGCGCGGTCTCCGCGTTGGGGCTGGCGAGGAGTTGCTGCTGGAGCCGGAACTCCCGCGGGTGGGCATCGGGCGCGGCGAGGAACAGGTCACCGAAGACCCAGAGCCTGGCCAGCGCGGCGGGCTCGGGATCCAGCGGGTCGGGCCGGGCCGCGACCGCGAGGTCCCAGGCCTGGAGCGTCGACTCGGCCTCGGCCCCGAGCAGGTTGAGGGCCCTGGTCTGCATGGACGCCACCAGCGCGCTGCGTGACGGGAAGTAGGTGTAGAGCGACGCGGGGGCGTAGTCGGCCGCTTCGGCCAGCGCCGCCATGGTGACCCCCTCGACGCCGAGCTCCTCGCTCAGGTCGAGGGCCAGGTCGAGCAGGTCGCGGCGCCGGGCGTCGCGCTTGCGGGTCCGCCGGTCGACCGTCGCCGCCGATGCATCTACGATTTCCGAAGGCACTTCGGAAATCGTAGACTATTCGTTCGCCGGGGGCAAGGGGGGCGCCGGATCACTCGACCACCCGCAACGTGGACGGGATGTCCATGCGCCGCAGGCGGCGGATGGTGAGCAGTGGGGCCACGGCGACGGCCAGCACGCCGAGGACGACAGCGGTGGCCACCGTCCGCCCCGACAGATAGGTGACGACGCCGATGTCGGGCAACGACTCCGGGACGATCACCTGGATGAGCCACGCCAACAGGACGCGCCCGGCCACCACACCCGTGAGGGTTCCGAGCACCCCGATGACCACGCTCTCGGTCACCGCCACGAGCACGACTCGGTGCACCGGCAGGCCGAAGGCGAAGAGCGTGGCGTTCTCGCGCGCCCGCTCGTCCATGTTGATCGAGGTGGCGTTGAAGGCGATCAGCAAGGCCATGAGGAGCACGGCGGCCTCGATCACGTTGAAGATGCCCAGCACCTCGTCGATCTGCTCACGGACGCTGTCGGCCAGTTCGGAGACGGGCTGAACCGAGGCGACGCCCGGCTGACCGAACAGGGCCCGTTGCACGTCCTCGACGCTGGTGCCCTCGGCGGGGGCCACCCGGACGGTGTTGACGATGCCCTCGAGGTTGAACAACGTCGCCCACTCGACGTCCAGGTAGGCCACGAATCGGTAGGGGTTCGGGTGCAGGGCGATGACCGGCAGGGTCGTCTCGACCCAGCGGTAGCCGACGCCCTCACGAAGCGGGTGCCGCAGCACGACCGGGTCGCCCACCCCGACACCGAGGTCGTCCGCCGCCTTCTCCGACAGCACCACGCCGGGTCGGTCGCTGTGCAGCGTGCCCTCGGTCGCGGTGGGGGTCCACAGG